>CAWGJX010000003.1:0-12333 GCA_963823065.1 uncultured Bacteroidales bacterium | reverse complement strand
TTTCTGCCATTCCTCCCCTTTTAGCCTCTGAAGGCATTCCGACAACCCAGTACTCTGCAGACATTTATTTTAAGGGTTCATCAGCTTATATGGGATATCAGGGAAATGTCGGATACAAGATCAATGACAAGATCTCTGTGGCAGTAGGAATGCGGTTTGTATCAGCATCTAATAAATATAAAGGACATATAAATAATATAAGTATTAATCCAACCTATCCTGCTTTTGGCACGGCATATAATGGAAGCATGGTTCTTGCCAGCCAGTTCTTTACTGATGGTCAAACATACCTGACAGCTGTTTCATCTCAATTGGCAAATACCGCCACAGCATTACAACCAATTATTACAGGCGGTGGAGGTAGTGTTCCTCTGTCGAGTGGAACTGCTGTCGGATTAACTGCTACTCAGGTAGCAACTCTTCAAGGAACCGTCGTTGCTTTAGGCGGCAATCCAACAGGCATGACAATTGCTCAGACTCAAGGATTTATCTCTGCCAATTCAGCTGGTTATGCTGGGAACGCTGCTGTAATGGGAGGCAATGCTGCCGCTACTCAGAATGTTAGTGTTGATGCAACAATGTCGGGAACAGGAATTACACCGATAATCAGTGTAAACTATTCACCTACAGATCAACTAAACATATCAGCCAGGTATGAATTCAAGACAAAAATTGATCTTAAAACAAAAGTTGCTCCCAACATGGGTGGTGGACTTTTCATTAACGATAGTATAGGTGTAGGGGATATGCCTGCTGCACTTTCACTGGGAGCAACATTCAGACCTTCAGAAAAGTTGATGTTGACTGCAAGCTTTAATGAATATTTTGATAAAAATGTTAACTATGACGGTCAGACAAACGAGATCGATAAGAACTTTCTAGAATATGGTCTTGGAGTTGAATATGCTCTTACCGAAAAACTCCGTATCAGCGCTGGCTGGTCACATACGACAACAGGGGTAAACCTCAATTATCAGAATTCCATGAGCTTCAGCACAAATACCAACTCTTTCGGTGGTGGTTTCGGCTACCGTATCACCCCGATGATTGATCTTAATTTAGGATTCCAGAGAGCATTCTATGCTGAAGGTTCAAAACCTTTTAATGATATTACTACATATACAGAAACATATAATAAATCAACATGGATGATTGCCGCAGGACTTGATTTCTCTTTCGGAAAAAAATAAAACCCGCTAATCTAATCACAACTATCTGAGGCCGTATCGTATGATGCGGCCTCTTTCATTGTGTATGAAATATTGAAAAAGGCTTATTTTCTCCCCAGATCTACTAAGGTCCAAGAAACAGATAAGGTTAAATTAATGCAACTCAATAATTAGAATGAAGGTGTAAAAAACCTTATTATTTTATTTCCTGACCTTAGTAGCAAAATAATACAAAATATCTTCAGACCTTATCACCTTATTTGGGCTTTATTGTTTTCTGGTAAAATTTTATATATGAATCATATTCATCCTTAAATGAATGTTTCTTATGGTGTTCTGGTTGGTTCAAAATGTATTTGCAGACATGATCGACTTCCTTTTTTGAAACAGAAAATGCAGAACATGACATTTGCCATTGAAAATTGTATTTACAAAGTTTGTTTTTGTTTATAAAATTTGCTGAACTATTTGCTACAATACTTGCTAAACTCTCTTCGTCGATACAAGGTGAACGAGAAACGAGAAAATGAACATGTTCCGGATTTGCGTAGATAGCGTATAATTGACAGCCATTGTTATTTACTATTCCCGTTATGTACTTTTCAATTCGCTCCCTATTGATATTCAGAATCAATGCCTCTCGAAGGAAAGTTGTAAAAACAAAATGAGTATATAAATTATTATATTCAACTTTCATTACTTTATTGCTTAATTAATAAGGTAATAAGGTTGTACTTTTTTAGAAATGATTTTTCTCTACTAAGGTTTAAAGGTACAAATAAGGTTAAAAAAAATCAAATTAAGGAATATGGTAAAGAATACGGTCTCTTTCCAATACATAACAAGATTCACTATTTTCCAAAATTGAAAAAACCTTATTTCCCTTCTCTGACCTTAGTAGAGAAAATTACACAAAATGTCTTCAGACCTTATTACCTTATCAGAGGTCGTATCGTATGATGCGGCCTCTTTCATTAATAAACAATACCCTGAGAATTCAGATTCTTAATATATGCATCCTTTCGTGGAATATCTGATGCTTTTAGCTTGCCATACCAGTCTGCAGCTTTAAGGTTGTTCCCTGTTTCCTTTGCAAGACTGATAATATTCAGGTAGAGAAGACCTTCAATACCTGAATTTTTACTTTCAGAAGAATTAGCAATGTTTATAAAACTTATTAATGCATTTGCAGGTTCCTTGTTTTCTGCAAGCACTGAAGCATTATCAATTTGTTTGTTGAGATTGTTGTTCAGGCAAACGCCATAAAAAGAAAAGCAATTGTCTGTACATTCTTCTACTATATCAATTGTTTGTGTGCCAGGCTTTAGAGGAGGAAAGGTCAGCTCGAAATTAAGTTTCTCCCCTATTGACTTGAATTTGTATGTATCTGGACAATTAGGAATACCTTTTGAAGATATCATTTTACTTCTGGTCCCATCCTGGTAAATTATAACGATATTTTTATCAGCGCAGAAGAATCCATCTTTTATCCTGTTTTCAATACTAAGATAAACCGCTGTCTTCTGAGAGCTCAATTCAATTTTGGAAATCTCAAGCGTTTCATGACTTTTAAGACCATAATTAGGCCGGGTAATGGACTGGGCATGAATAGATGTGGCGTATAATACTGTTGCACAAATAATTAATCCGGTTTTTTTCATTTCCAATTTATTGATTTTATCCAACGCAAGGTACAAATAATTTCCTTTTTGGCTTTGCAGGCTCATTCAGCCCCGGCTTTATGAGGTATAATTAATATTTTTTGAGTCTTGCCCACGAACCAAACCAATTCTTCTCTTTTGCGCCTAACCAGTTATTTTCGATCGAAACTATTGCTTTATGAATTTCATACTGGCAAAGTTCTGAATTGTGTCTGCCTCTGCATGTCTGACCTTCGGGATCATTCTTATATAGTTCTTTGAGAACAGGGAATGCCTTCTCTGATCTTATCTGACCTAATGTCCAGATTGCTATTTCTGTTCTTTCACGGGGAGAATTCGTTGAATCGGAAAGATATGCAATTAATGCATCCTCTGCTTTACCGGGGTATTGTTTCCTGGCAATATTGATATTTTCCTTTATTTCGTGTCCAATCAGTATACGCATCGTAAAAAAGAAGCCCAAAAACAGAACAACAAGGCTCATCCCTGTTAGAAAGACAGTGCGTCTGAATCCTTTAAACATATTCCATCTGCTTATTAAAATCATAATAATACTTAGTATCGGTGTCACTATTACGAACGTTGTGATGATCTTAACCAGGTACCCCGATTCACGGGGGAATTCGCGTTGTAAAGCCCAGTATACAAATCCTATCAGCATTATGTTTAAAAAAGCTGCAAAGATTTTCATTATCCGATAGGCAAACCGATTATTAGCACTTTTCTCAACTGCCGGTTTACTTTTCGTATTAAAAGTCAACCAATTTAAGCCGACACGGCTTCCGGAAATCATTACAATATTCATTATGGGAACTGCCAGCATTAACAATACCAGGATAATGGAACTGGCTTCATAAGATCTGCTTCTGGTCAGGATGCCCAGACAAGCAAATCCCAGTAATAAAAAATTGCAGATCAGTGTTACTATTTTCATTGTGGATTTCTTTTACGATATTTTTGATTTAACAGGCTTAATCGTCATCCAGATAATTTCTGAATTTCTCGTCAAGATGCTCATTGAACCATTTATCGATTAATGATCTTCTGAATCGCCATTCCTTACCCAGTTTTACCGCAGGGATCTTTTTCTCCTGTGCCCAGGTATATATTGTTTGTGGTGTCAATCTGAGATATTCCGCCACTTCCTCAAGAGTCATTATCTTATCACCGCTCAACATAGTCTTTATTAGATGTGCTGTCAGGCTTTTGCCCATCAGTAACAAACACTAAAATGTTTAGTCAAAATGAAAATATTTTCAGACAAAGAGTTTGATACTAGTTTCTTACATTGATAAATCCCTTCACTTAATTCACAAAAACCTTCTCTTGTTCTATGCTTGCTCCAACAAAACATTATCACATTTGCTTTTGTAATATATTATTAATCATTGCTTAACCGTGTTGTAATATTATCAACTGAATTTTGTACTGACAGACAAGTAGTAATTAAAAGAATTTAAAAATGAAAAAAATCAAAAGTACATTCAGATCTCCGCGGCCAAATTGTAACAATTATGTAATTTTTAATTAACACGCTTGTAATGATTAAGATTCAGTTTTGTAATATCAAAAAAACCAATATGAAAATGAAGAAACCTTACCTGTTTTTGATCCTGATCCTGCTTATTGCAAAACCAGCAATGAAAGTCAATGCACAGACTGACAATGCGTTTGCTCCTTCCGGAAAACCGTTGGCGCTTATTTTCACTGATGTGAATTCAACATTTAACAAGAATGGCAACTCCAGAGCTTTTGAAATCACCAGGGCATATCTGGGTTACGAATATTCTTTCAGCAAGTATCTTTCTTCAAGGTTAAACATAGATATAGGAGATCCGGGAGTCGGAAAGCTTCAGATGACAGCCTATATCAAAAATGCATTTCTTCAGTACAAAAAGGATGGATTAACAGCCAGGTTCGGAATGATTGCTACCGATGCATATAATCTGGAGGAAAAACAATGGGGATACCGGTATTTATATAAATCATTCCAGGACGCTTACAATTTTGGAGCAAGCGCTGACCTTGGAGCTGCACTTGAGTATTCACCGGCTGAATTCATCTCATTTGATGTCTCGGTTTTAAATGGGGAAGGGTATAAAAGACTTCAGTCTGACAGTACCTTTAAAGCGACTTTCGGACTCACCCTGAAGCCAATGAAAGGATTATTGTTAAGAGGCTATTACGATATTATGAAGCATAATTATGCCCAATCTACATATTCATTCTTCGCTGGCTATACAAATAAAGGATTCAAAGCTGGCGCCGAATATAACATCCAGAATAACAATGGTATGTTGAATGGCCATGATTTTTCAGGGATTTCTCTTTACGCTTCTCAAAGACTTGCAGACAAATACAGCATTTTCTTAAGATATGATGACCTCAAATCAAAAACTATCGGAGATGCTATTAATCCCTGGAATAACACTAAGGACGGGCAGGCATTTATTGCCGGATTTGATTACTCCCCTGTTAAGGGGGTTAAACTTGCCCCGACATATATTGGTTGGTCGCCTCGTGATAAGACATTATCATACACTTCAACAATTGGCCTTTTCCTTGAATTAAAGTTTTAGAAATAAATATTTTAAATAATTAACGTAAATTTATGAGCATGAAAAAATTATTGCTAATAGCTGCTTTTGCGACAGTACTTGTATCGTGTAACAGCGGCGGTAAGAAATCAACAGGCGGCAGCAAACAAATATCAATTACTGCTGCGGGAGCAACATTCCCGATGCCCTTCTACAATCTTGCATTTAAAAAGTATGGCGAGAATACCGGAGTTCAAATGACTTATGGAGGAATAGGTTCAGGAGGAGGAATAAGAAGTCTAAGCGACAAAGTAGTCGATTTTGGAGCAACCGATGCATTCCTTTCGGATAAAGAGAAATCTGAAATGCCGGCCGAAGTCATTCACATCCCAACCTGCATGGGAGCTGTGGTAATAGCTTATAATCTTCCGGGTGTCGACAGCCTGAAAATGACCCCTGAACTTCTTGAAAAAATCTTTATGGGGAGTATTACAAAATGGAGTGACCCATTGCTTAAAAGTGTAAATCCCGATATTAAATTTCCCGATACTAAAATTACTGTTGTTTACCGTTCGGACGGAAGCGGAACAACAAATATTTTCAGTGATTACATGACAAAGGTAAGTCAAGCCTGGCGCGAAAAAATCGGAGCAGGCAAATCACTTAACTGGCCTGCCGGGATAGGCGCAAAAGGAAATCCGGGTGTTGCCGGGACTATCAGTCAATCGGTTGGGTCAATAGGATATATCGGATCAGAATATGCATTTGCTCAAAAAATTCAGTATGCGCTGGTAAAAAACAGTTCCGGGAAATTTATTAACCCTGACATTAAATCAGTGACATATGCAGCGAAAGGCCCGATGCCTGCCGATACAAGAGTAATGGTTACAAATTCACCTGATCCTGATGCTTATCCAATAAGCGGTTTTACCTGGATCATTCTTTATAAAGAACAGGCATATAATGGACGGACAGCCCAGCAGGCTGAAGCAGTTGTGAAATTTCTCGATTGGCTCGTGAGTCCTGATGCCCAGTCAATAGCGGTAAGTGTCAACTATGCTTCTCTCCCGCCGGAAGTTTCGGCTTCCGCCAAAAATATTCTGAAGACCGTAACATATAACGGAAAACCGGTTTTAAATTAGATTATTATGAATGAGTAGCGACAAGGTTACAAAAACGGTTCTGTTTTCCGCATCACTCTTAGTATTGATAATATCAGCAGGTATAGTATTCTCTCTTGTGAGGGGATCTATACCTGCATTCAGAGAGTTCGGACTCAAATTCATTATTTCGAATGAGTGGAATCCGACTTCCGGCAGAGAAGTTTATGGCGCTCTGCCATTTATAACCGGGACTTTAATAACATCCGTACTTGCCCTTATAATCTGCCTCCCACTTGCGTTTTCCACCTCTCTGTTCATTGCTGAATATTTCAGAAATACAAGGGTAGCGAATATCCTCAGTTCACTTGTCGATCTTCTTGCCGGCATACCTTCTATTGTTTATGGTTTATGGGGGTTCTATACGCTGAGACCATTAATAGCTAGCCTCGGAGGTAGTAATCAGGGCTTCGGAATACTTACTTCTTCTCTTATTCTGGCAATAATGATAATTCCATATGCGACCTCTCTGAGTTCCGAAATTATTGCAATGGTCCCTGATGAACTTAAGGAAGCTGCATATTCGCTTGGCGCCACCCGTATGGAAGTTATATTCAGGGTCATTATTCCTAATGCAAGCTCAGGTATCATAGCAAGTTATATTCTTGCACTAGGAAGAGCGCTTGGAGAAACAATGGCTGTTACCATGCTGATTGGAAATTCAAATACAATGCCTTCAGGACTTTTCTCTACCGGAAACACGATGGCGAGCATAATTGCGAACCAGTTTGGAGAAGCTTCCGGACTAAAACTCAGTTCACTGATTGCAATCGGACTGATATTATTTGCAATTACCGGAATTGTAAACAGCATCGGCAAATACATTATAAGAAGGTTTTCGTAAAACACTGACACATAATGACAGCAAATAAGGCGCCGGTCTTTACTGATAATATAAAAGGAAGGAATAAAAAAAATAAACTATTCCTTGCTTTTGTAGTTTCTATGTCAATCTTGACTGTCATACCGATAATTCTGATAGTCGGGAAAATCATTATTAGCGGTATCGGTCAAATAAATTTTAATTTCTTTGTACAAACGTCTCCTGATTCTCTCCAGGCAATGACTGCAATAGAGAACCATCAGACAATCCCGGGGGGCATTGCAAACGGAATACTAGGAACATTTCTCATTGTAATTGTTTCTTCAATTATGGCAATCCCTGCTGGCATCATGATAGGCATCTATTTATATGAGAATAAAGGCCGGTATTCTGATTTTCTCCGAAGTACCACAGAAATGCTCCAGGGTGTTCCGTCTATTGTCCTTGGGATTATTTCTTACCTGTGGATTGTCAGGAATATTACACATGGTTTTTCAGCATTTGCAGGTAGTGTAGCACTCTCAGTTATGATGCTGCCAATGATTATCAGGTCAACTGAAGAAACGATGAAAATGATTCCTAAAGAGATAAGGGAGGCCGCTTTTGCAATGGGAGCACCTTATCACAAGGTTATTCTCAGGGTACTTATTCCTACCGGATTCAGTGGACTCTCAACTGGTATCTTACTATCAATTTCGAGGATACTTGGTGAAACAGCTCCTCTGATGATGACTGCACTCGGCAGTTCTGCCATTAATTTTAATGTGACCCAACCAACAAGTGCAGTTCCGTTACTCATCTGGGAATTTTATAACGACCCGAATATGGTAAAACTGGTCTGGAGTTCAGCGCTGTTTCTGATGATGTTCGTATTAAGTCTTAAATATATTATCGGGACAATTGTCTACAAAACGTAAGAGCATAAAAAGAAAATGACAGAAACATTGATCAGTACCGATAATCCGGTTTTAAAAGTAAGGAACCTGACAATTGCATATGAAGCAGGCAAATATGCGATAAAAGACATAAATGCAGACATCGAGAGTAAAGCAATCACTGCAATCATGGGGCCTTCAGGTTGCGGAAAAAGTACTCTTCTCAGGGCGTTTAACAGGATGCATGAACTCTATCCGAATATATCCACCAACGGAACAATTCTTCTTGATGATACAGACATCCAGAAAATGTCAACTATCGAATTACGTCGTAAGGTAGGAATGGTGTTTCAGCGCCCGAATCCATTTCCAACAATGACTATATATGAAAATGTAATTGCCGGATATAAACTTAACGGCATTAAACTGAAGAGAAGCGAGCGGGATGATATAGTTGAAAAAGCTTTAACTGATGTTACTCTTTGGGATGAAGTTAAAGATTCATTGTTCAAAAAGGGAACATTTCTTTCAGGAGGTCAGCAACAGCGCCTTTGCATTGCAAGAGCCATTGCATTCAATCCTGAGGTTCTTTTGCTTGATGAGCCCACTTCTGCACTCGATCCTGTGTCCACTGCACGAATAGAGGATCTTCTTGTTAATTTCAAAAAAGACTACACAATTTTGCTTGTCACACATAATATGTCTCAGGCGGCAAGAATAAGTGATAATGCTATGTTTATGTATCTGGGAGAACTTGTAGAATATGAAAGAACAGATACAATGTTTACTAATCCGAGGGATCCGCGCACAGAGGGATATCTTACCGGGAAATTCGGATAAGAATTATAACAACTAAAATATTTATCTTGTAAATAATTATTAATTAAATGAGCTCAAAAAAAGAACAATCGATACAGGATATCATGAATAGTTTCAATGAAATGGCTGACCTTGTGCTGGCACAACTCAGTCTCATTGAAAAGCTGATGACGGAATATGACGCAGTCATTCAGGAGGATCTGATAAAGAAAATAAGGATAAATGAACTGGAAATTGATAAATATGAAATCTCTGTAAGCGACAAATTCATTAATGCAATAGTTCTTTACCAGCCCGTTGCTTCTGACATCCGGCGCCTTGTAGCTGTTTCCAGGATGTCGATCAATCTTGAACGTATTGGTGACCGGGTAATGAATATTGCGTTTATAATTGAAACACTTAAAGATACTCCGGAATATAAAGGCATGTCCGAAGTTATACTGAACATGCTCCTATCTGGGAAAATGATGGTGGAAAAATCACTGCTTTCATTTGTCAATAATGATGTTGATTATGCCATATGGACTATAAAGAATGACGCAGTTGTTGACGAAATGAATCAAAAACTTTTGATAAACAGCATCTCGAAGGCAAAAGTCGACAAGAAGATAAAAGATATGCTTTTAAGTTATGCAGACCTTAAGAATTTAATAACGAATATTGAGAGGATTGCTGATCATGCCACAAATATTGCGGAAGCAACAATATATTCTCTGCAGGGAACAGATGTAAGGCATTCAGGAATGGATAAGACTTCACACGATACAAAATGATAGCGATGGATAGTGAAAAGAAAAAAATTCTGATTGTGGATGATGAAGATGATCTGTGTGAAATACTTCAATATAATCTTGAGAATGCAGGATTTATAGCTGATATTGCCCACTCATCCGAAGAATCATTAAAAAAATCTCTGTATGAATATGATCTCTTCATCCTTGATGTTATGATGGGAGCCATGTCAGGGTTCAGGCTCACGGAAAAATTGCGGAAGGAATATAAAATTCTTGCTCCTGTGATTTTTCTTACAGCTAAGGATACAGAGAATGATGTGCTCACCGGTTTTAGTCTTGGAGCAGATGACTATATAGCGAAACCATTTTCAATTAATGAACTGACTGCAAGGGTCAGGGCTGTATTGAAAAGATCTGAATCAGAAGCTAAAAAGAATAACGATTTATTAATGTTCGGAGATATTGAACTCGACAATGTCAAAAAAAGGGTTCTGATTGACAAAGACAGAATTGATCTGACCAAGAAGGAATTTGAAATTCTGAAACTACTGTTCGAAAATCAGGGCAAAGTCTTTTCAAGAGAAGATATACTTCACAGAATCTGGGGAGGCAGCGTGGTTGTGACCGACCGGACCGTTGATGTAAATATTGCCCGTATAAGAAGTAAAATAGGAAAATATGGCTCAAATCTTAAAAATAAAACAGGCTATGGATATTTTTTTGAGTTCTGAACCAACAAATTAAGATTATTATGATCGTACGGAGCAAATTCAGAAACAAGCTTTTTATTTATTATTTCAGCGTTTTCATAATTTTCACACTTGTAATAATAGCGTACCTGTATGAGCGTGAACACAGATACAGGATTGGAACGTTGAATGATGAGCTCGATAATGTCACCAAAATCACGAATAATTATATAAAAAGTTATAATATAGATGCAACAGGAAATTATCATCTTGTTGATTCCCTGGTTAAGATCCTTCCGCAGCCTGAATTACGTCTGACAGTTGTTGCTCCCGATGGCACAGTGCTCTACGACAGCTCAGTAAAGAACTGGTCGTCAATGGCTAACCATAAAACAAGACCTGAAATTATGCAGTCAACTTTTTCTGATTTTGGCACCATAATCAGACGATCCGCCACTACCGGAACTGAGTATTATTATTATGCAAAATTCTTTAATAAGTATTACATCAGGGCTGCAGTAATTTATGATGTAAATATCATAAATTTCCTCACGGCTGAAAAAATGTTTTTAGTGATAATATTCTTATCATTTTTTGTTATTTGGATAGTTCTGTTAGTTGTTACAAATAAATTCAGTGAATCAATTACAAAACTTAAGGATTTCGCAGTCAGAGTCAGCAGGAACGAGACTTTTGACCAGAACCTTTCATTTCCTAAAAATGAACTTGGGACGATAAGTGAAGAAATTGTAAGTATTTACACAAAACTTCGTAAGACAAAGGATGACCTGGCTGTGGAAAAAGAAAGGATTTTTAACCATCTGAACATTCTGAATGAAGGTGTAGCCTTTTTTACCAGGGACAATGATAAAATACTTACGAACAATCATTTTATACAGTACATGAATTTGATCTCGGGTGAGCTTACAATATCTTCTGCTAATTTTTTTAAGATACCCGATTTTAACCCTATCCTTGAATTCATTGACAAGAAAAGAACTCAGGAAATAAAGCCCAATGAACTGCCCCGACTGGAATATCAAATTTACAAGTATGGCAAATATTTCCGCGTTCAATGCATTCTGTTTCACGATGAGAGTTTTGAGATAATCCTTAGCGATATTACGAATATTGAGACCAGCAGGATTTTTAAACAACAGGTAACCTCTAATATAGCGCATGAACTTAAAACCCCGGTTTCCTCAATAAAAGGTTATATTGAAACGCTGATGACGGATGAAAATATTAAGCCTGAAAAACAAAAATATTTTCTTATGAAGGCTCTTGCTCAATCAGACAGGCTCGCACAATTAATTAATGATATTGCTGTGTTGAACAAAATAGAGGAGGCAGGATCGAGCTTTAAATTCGAGAAAATAAAAATCAACGACATATTCTATGAGGTGAAAAATAATTTTAAATCGGCAATCGATCAGAAAAAAATGAGTGTGGAATGCAATCTCAGTGACGATATTTATGTAAACGGAAACAAATCATTACTACTTTCCGTATTTCAAAATCTGCTTGAAAACTCAATTAACTATGCAGGAGAAGGTTCAAAGGTCATTGTAGGTCTTTCCCATGAAGATGAACAATATTATCATTTATCATTTTCTGATAATGGAAACGGCATACCTGAGGAACACCTTTCCAGGGTATTTGAACGATTCTACAGGGTGGATGCCGGAAGATCAAGAAAACAGGGAGGAACCGGACTCGGGCTTTCGATAGTAAAAAATGCAATAATCCTGCATAAAGGTGAGATATCTGTCAGAAATATCAAATCGGGTGGAATAGAATTCTTATTCTCTCTTCCAAAATCATAAATTTCATTATTGATTTAACGATCAGATAAAAATGTGTTTC
>CAWGJX010000002.1:0-15348 GCA_963823065.1 uncultured Bacteroidales bacterium | reverse complement strand
AGTGAATTCTTCATATTTATTTTTATATTTTATGGTATGCGGCATGCGGCGTGCGGCTCGCGGTTAGGCTTCCCCAATTTCGTAATAGTCTTAGCCCCCCTTTAGGGGGGGTGGGGGGTCGCCATGGGTGTGCAAGCCGCACTCTTTAGCCCCGTCATTTTCCCACCACCATCTGCCTGACCGGAAATCCTCACCTGGTTTTACAGCTTTTGTGCATGGTTCGCATCCTATGCTTACATATCCCTTGTCGTGCAAGAATTATAAGGCACATTATTTTCTTTTATAAACTCTTACTTCGTCCATTGACCAGTTGAAGAGGGGATAAAATCTAAAAAGCCTTTCCGTTCGTCATATTCCAGCCATTCCATTTTGTTTCTGTTTTCAGACTGTTCTGCTCTAATACCTGATATCCAGCACTCCATACCTGTAAGGCCCTGTTCAGGGGAACTACTTTTCTGATCCTGCAGCATTCTTTCCTGTTTTCCACTGATTCATAAAAACTAAAGGGTCCTTTTTCTGTAACCATCTTTTCAACAGCTTTATATTCAGGGAAATAGACATTAATTTTTTTGTTGTATCTGATGATTGTGTTTGAAAATACATCGTAGGTCTGAGGGAATAATCTTCCTGTATCAAGCGTGGCTACTTTTATATTCAGATTGTTTCTGAATATTTTATGGGTTATAACCTGATCTTCTATTCCGAAGACTGGTTGTGAATATTGTTGCTGCCCGTTAAAGACGACAGCAAGCTTCTGATAAGTTTTCTTCAATTGATTTGTCTGATAGCTGATTGCTCAACTCTTTTAACTTCATATTTTTCTCCTTCGATTTTAAAAATTTTTAGTCTTATCTTGTGAATATGAGCCCACAGTCTTTCATGGAAATAGTATAAATATTGTCTTTGTTATAACCTCAACGCTTCCGATTGATAATGGCGATTGTGACTTTTCCTGTAATAAAATAGCTGATTATCATAGTATCGAGGGTTCCTACGATTCTCCATGAAACCGATTTCAAGAAACTTTTAATCGGCTTATCAACTCTGTCGCTGACCTTAATGACCATCTTTTGAACCTGGATTTTTCTCGGGTTGTTTTAATAGTACATCTAGCATATGAAATTAATATCTGTTTAATTCAAATGTAAGAAGTCTGAATTAAGGAACAAGTGGCAAATATTGCGAAACTTGCATGAGTATTTATACATATATGCCTATATGCAAATAACTCCTATTTTTGCCGTTATAATCGGAAGTTGAAATAATTCCAGGAAAATCACTGATCAATGGTCAGCATTAAATTAGATATCTGTATGTCTAGCATCTATTGGTGTTAGTGATACGAATAACAGATTCATTTTATAACACGCTATTAAAATGGTTTGTTTCATTCTGAATCTTTTCTGTTTCTGTCTATAAGTTATTGTTATTCTATTAACAGTAATCTTAACGACTTTATTTTATGCTTGATCCGATTTCCTGACTCGCTTAGAAGAATTTCAAGATCATCTATCAGTAGTCACTGGATTGATTATTGTAAGCCTTAACCAAATATTTCCATTAAGTTCCGCTTGTAACTATATAAAATGAACCTTCTTTAATGATCTTATCCCTTATTTCAGAATTTATTTTATTCAGAATGATGATCATTAACATCTATATGAGCATATCTGAAACATACTATATTGCTTTCGGGTTCGGTTGCCAGTTGCAGGTTGGATGAGATTCCACCAATTGTGAAAAGGAAGCTGCCAGGTCATATCTGCTGTCAATATACTCCTTATAATAACTATTTCCATAATATTTCATTGCAGTATAAGCGATTATACCCAAAGCACTTTTTGTGCATTCGATTGTCCTTATGGCGCTGTTATACCATACATTTTTCTGCGATTTCTGAAATAAATATGAGGCTTTCTGGGCAAAAGTCTCAAATGATTTTTCACCGTTTCTGAACATTACAAGGGTATTTAAGAGCAGGGACCAGAAACATTTTATGGAAATCGATTACAATTGAATCGGCTCTTTCAATGCCTTTTACCCTGTCTTTATATTTTTCAGAAAAAAGAACTCCCATTCCATGGGCTCCATCGACATGCATCCACAAATTCCATTTTTCACAGAAATCAGCAATTGCTTCCAGATTATCATATGAACCTGTTGCAGTTGAACATGAACTTGCAACGACAGAAATAATTTTAATCCCTTTTTCCTCTGCTCCCGATTTCATTTTTTCAAGCAAGTCGGTTCTGCATCCTGAAATTATTATCAACGGGAACTTTAATAATCGATGAGTTTCCAAGTCCCATTATGTTTAGCATTTCTGCCAACACTGTAATGCGATTGTTCAGATATAATGTAACCGGGCCCTCTTTCTCTTTTATTCCTTCTTCCCAGATATTGTAATCTGTTTTTAGACTGTCTGGCAGCAAGCATTGCAGTAAGATTTCCTGCAGTTCCCCCGTGAGTAAATATTCCATCGAAACCAGGTTTAAATCCAATAAGTGATCCAAACTTTTTTATCACATTTCGTTCCATTGCCATATTAACCGGTCCCATTTCGTAAATAGCTGCACCATTGTTAAGAAGTGATGTGCAGAATTGAACAAGTACGGTTGCAGGAAGGGGAGAAGTTACCTGGTGTCCGATATAATGCGGATGGTGTATATGAATTGACTGATCTATGATTCTTTTAATGAAAGCATCAAGTGATTCGTCTTCACCTCCCGCTGAATCAAAAGAAAAATATTCTGCTAATTTATCAGGATCATTCCATGGCAAAACAGCCATTTCTTTTCCCGATAATGTATCGTCAAGATAATCCGATAATTGATCTACAAGATTATGTCCTTCTTTTCTGAATTTCTCAGGGTTGAAAGGGGATGGGATATTCGATTCTGTTTTGTCATAATTATTTTTTGCCACCTAAGACATTTAGTCACAAATTACACAAAGATTTATATGTTAATGTTATTCCTTGGTGAACCTTTATGCCTTAAAGCCTTAGTGGCAATTTTTAATATTTAATATTTCAGTTCTACAATACTTTATGCTCTACGAGCAATTCAGATGCTAAGTCCGGAAAAGAACCAATTAATTATCGGATCATTATTCTGCTTCTCTGAATTAATTAATTCATTAAGTTCCATTTTGTTATTAATCATATTTCCAAACAACTCAATAACACCGCAATAGCCATAAGGTTTTGATGTTCCGAATTGATAGGAGTGAAGCTGTTCAGTATATTTGTTAAAGAAATTATCAAGGATCAGATATCTTTGTTTATGCTTTTCGATTAGTTTTTTCGACTTTCCAACTGTCTTTACAAAGTTACCAAATCTTTTACCGGCGTTTGTATTTATCAGGAGACCGAGGTTATTCCGATCAGTTTCCCTTATGAGATATATTTCCATATAACGGTATATTCCGATAAATCCAAAAGCATCGAGATCGTCAGCAACAGAAAGAACTGTAAGGAGATCATTCCTGTATATGTCGATGTATTCTTTATTGTCATGATTCTCAATAGCTTCCAGTACTCCAAGTATAATCATTAACACGCATGTTATTGATAGCAAGAAACCTTGCGCAAAGATCTTTGCTATATTTTCCATGCTTGATTCCGGGATCGACTGACATACCAATGTCGTGCAGATAGCAGGCAATTATCAGCTCTGATGTGAGTTACAGGATATAGTTTTTTCTTTATAAGGAATTACTTTCAATAATTCCCCTGAGTATTTCCATACTCTCCTGTGATGATCAATTCCGTGTGAAGGCGCCGATCTTTCATTATAAACAGATACGAAATAATCTTCCAGGATCTGTTTATACTGTTTTTCTGCAGATTCTATAATTCTATTGAGATTCATAAAAAATAAAAAAAGCAAAAGACGTAGCCTTTTGCTTTTTGAACAGGCTATCAGAGTAAATTAGAAATTAATCATTTTCTGTGCTAAATCAAGAATAGTTGTATCATCAATTGTAACAATACCACCGCCTGGTCCCTGTTCATAATGAATTCCTACACTCTGTCCCTTGTCAAAATTTCTCCCTCCGAAGTAGTTTCTGACAGTTTCCTCATTCAGATCCAGTTTTTCTGCAATCTGTCTCATACTACCGGAGGGTAACTGGTCTTTTATCTTCCGGAGCTCATTAAAGGTGATTGTTTTAGCCATGATATTTTTGCTTAGTTTGTTAATACTTAACGAACATCAAAGTACATCAAAAATCAAAGGTAAAAATTAAATAGATAATCGGATAACAATTTTACATTTTTGATATATCCCTTATGATATATATGCAGTAATCTTTTAACAATGTAAAACCAAATTTATTGTAAAGATTTATGGCTCTAACGTTTGAAGAATGAACTTCTAATTTTACCTGCAGTCCTGTTTTTTTCGCAAACTGCAAAGACTCTTTTAAAAGAATTTTTGAAAGTCCTTTTCCCTGAAATTCAGGCAATATTCCAAAATGATGCAGAAGTAATCTTCTTCCGTCGGATGTCATCCATGACGTGCCGATGATTTTGTCAGAATTTTTGGAAGCTATAACAATCAATTTTCCGCCAAAAGTGAGTGTCCTCTTTATTGTTTCTGCGTTATCTCCTCTTTCCGGATTACCTAAATCTGTTTGAATCCATAATTCAGAGACTTGGATAAAGTCTTCCTCCTTGTAATCACGTATTACAACAGATCATTAGAAATTTTTAATTGATAAGTCATCATTCAAATATTTTAAATATGAAATTCCATTAACTCGTAAAGGTTCGCAAAGTAAATTACGCAAAGTCCCAACTAGTCCCGATCAGTTATCGGGATGATATAATAATGTATTTGACTTGCGTACTTTGCGCACAACTTTGCGTGACCGTTGGATTAAAAACTTAGACTTTTTCATCTATGGGTGTGGTTAAAGGTTTCAAAGTCTTCCCATTAATTCAAGAAACAACTTTAAGTCCTTTCTTCTTATTGTCATCAAAATTGAAATCGATATTTTGAGTCAGGTAATTTTTCAGAACGATACCGGTTATTATTCCCGTTTGTCCGAATTTTTCTACAACTCCATTAATATTATTCACTCCTGATCGCAGAGCGTCATTAAATTCTTTTATAAAACTGCTTTCAAGTATCTTATTAGACGCCCAGCATGCAAATACAAACGGAAGCCCGGTGATATTTCACCCATTCCCTGGCAAGATCAATTTTATATCTGTATCTGTTCTCAAATTCAAAACACTGGTCACCAATCAAAACTACAGCTTCATTAAGACCAATATTCAGGAAATCGAATCCTTTTGCAGTGTTAATCCACTTAAATTCTCTCTTCCAGAAATTCCTTGCAAGTACTTTGGTCAGATTTATTGAAGACCGTGACCGATAATCAAGGTAAATATTTCTTACATTTTCAAAGGGAACATTGCTTAAAAGGAGGACGGTTCTCACATTTCCATTTGCGCCAATGCAAAAATCGCTTATTATCTGATAATTCTTTATTAAGAGGAGGGAGGCCACGGGTATCAAGGCCAATATCAACTTTACCGGTTATGAGTTTTGTGCGCAGTCGGCCGGATGGTCGGTTTCAAGATCAACTTTATTTACGAATCCGCTTTCATTCAACCCATAAATAAATGGATAGGTATTTGCATATTTGACTGCGGATATTTTGATTTTACTCATGCCCGTTTTTTTACAACGTCTAAAATAGTATTTTTGTAGATAATACTTATAACAAGTGAAACCCCAATCTGACAAATAATGGAATTAAATTTTCTAACTGCCATCTCACCAATTGACGGACGGTACAGAAACAAAGTTGATGAACTCGATCTGTATTTCTCTGAATTCGGGCTGATCAGATATCGTTTAATGGTGGAAATTGAATATTTTATTGCACTTTGCGGTATTCCACTTCCACAATTAGTTGATTTTAAGAAAGATAATTTTAAAGTTCTGAGGTCAATCTATGAGGATTTTGACTTAAGCGATGCTGAGAAAATAAAAGAAAGAGAGAAAATCACGAATCATGATGTTAAAGCTATTGAATACTTTCTGAAAGAAAGGTTTTTTCAATCAGGTTGGGGAAAATGGAGTGAATTTATCCATTTTGGACTAACATCTCAGGATATAAATAATACTGCAATACCTTTATCTATAAAGGATGCCATGATCAATCTCTATTTTCCTACTCTTTATGAGCTGAGAGAGACACTGGCTAACTTTGCTGATGATTGGAAAGACATTCCGATGCTTGCCAGAACACATGGACAGCCTGCATCACCCACCAGGCTCGGAAAAGAAATTGAAGTATTTATAGCCAGGATAGACGGACAGACCAAATATTTCGGTCAAATTCCGTTTCTCAGCCAAATTTGGAGGGGCAACAGGTAATTTTAATGCACATAAAGTTGCTTTTCCCGAAATTGACTGGATCTCATTTGCAAATAATTTTGTCAATGAAGAACTTGGTTTGCTGCGATCGCATCCTACAACACAGATTGAACATTATGATAACCTTGCAGCATTATTTGATAATATGCGCAGAATAAATGTTATCCTGATTGATATGGCCCGTGATTTCTGGACATATATCTCAATGGATTATTTCAGGCAAAAGATCAAAAAAGGAGAGATAGGGTCTTCAACAATGCCTCATAAAGTAAATCCTATTGATTTTGAAAATGGGGAAGGAAATCTTGGATATGCCAATGCTATTTTTGAACATTTTTCCATGAAATTACCGGTTTCACGGCTTCAGCGCGATTTGTCCGATTCTACTGTTTTAAGAAATATTGGCGTTCCTATTGGTCATTCACTGATAGCTTTCAATTCTCTTTTGAAAGGTCTTAATAAACTGATTGTGAATGCTGATAAACTAAAAAATGATCTTGATAATAACTGGGCTGTTGTGTCGGAAGCTATCCAGACAATTCTACGAAGAGAAGGTTATCCTAATCCGTATGAAGCTCTTCTCGATCTTACACGCACAAATCAGAAAATTACTCCGAATCAATTACGAATTTTATTGAAAACCTTGATCTGAATGAAAATTGAAAGCAGAACTAAAGGCAATTACACCTTTCAATTACACAGGTTTTTAATCAAAAATATAGATGAATAATATCCGGTTGTGCTTAAATATTTTGCACCTTATAAATGGTCGGCAATTAAGAAATATTCTTTATAATGTATCTGAGCTGCACTATTTGCATTGTTTACTTTTACGCTTATAAAACCTTTTTTAAGATCCTGTTTAACCGATTTCAGAATATTGTAGTCGATCCCGGTCATTTCAGTTTAATTCCGACTATATTGGCAAATTTCAAAATTATTATCTTTCCACATTTATCGACAAATACGGTCAGGCCAAGGCGCTTGCTGCTGGCAGTTCTTGTAGTCATTGTCGCAAGCCTCTTTAAAAATGGTTTTATTTTTCTTGCAAATAACTGTATGGCATATATCAGAGTCTAGTACTGTAAGTGATCTCAGGAAAAAACTATATGATAAGATACTCAGATTACCCCTCTCTTTCTTTACAGATGCAAGAAAAGGAGATGTTATGACCAGAATTTCTAATGATGTTCAGGAAATTGAGATTTCTGTCATGTCATCACTTACCATGATGTTCAGAGATCCGATTACAATCCTTGTTTTTGTTGTTTATCTTTTTATTTCAAGTTACGAATTGACACTTTTTGCACTTGTCCTTCTGCCTATAAGCGGCTGGCTCATAGGGACGTGCAAGCCGTACCTTAAGATCTTCTTCACTGTCTGGCCAGCAGAATCTTGGAAGTCTGCTTTCGGTTGTGGAAGAAACTCTTACAGGATTGAGGATTGTTAAGGGATTCAATGCCGAAGAAAAAATGAAAGCCCAATTTTCCAGACTCAAATGAAAGATACTCAAAAGTATTTAAAAGGGTAATCAGAAAAGCATACCTGGCTTCTCCGATAAGTGAATTTCTTTCAACAATTGTAGTAATGATTATTCTGTATGTCGGAGGGTAATCTTGTTCTTGACGGGAACAGGGAGAATGACATCCTGAAGATCTTATTGTTTTTCTCGTTGTCTTTTCACAGATAATTCAGCCTGCAAAAAACATTACAACTGCATATTTCGCAATTCAGAAAGGAATGGCTTCGATTGACAGGATTGACCAGATTCTGAATGCTGAAGAAACAATAACAGAAAAGCCTGATGCCACTACCAGTCAATGGGTTTAATGAATCTATAGAATTCAGAGGTGTATGGTATGCCTATAATAATGAACCTGTTCTTAAGGATATTAACCTTAAGATATAAAAAGGGTCAGACAGTTGCCATTGTCGGTAAATCAGGAGCAGGGAAATCAACTCTTGCCGATCTGCTTCCCCGGTTCATGGATTGTAATAAGGGCAGCATCCTTGATTGATGGAATTGATATCCGTGATCTGAAAATTAAAGATCTGAGATATCTTATGGGAATTGTAAGCCAGCATCCAATTTTGTTTAATACCTCTTTTAAAGAAAATATAGCCTTTGGTGTTAAAGACTGCCGAGATGGATAAGGTTGAAAATGCAGCACGGATTGCAAATGCACATGAATTTATTATTGAAACAGAAGATGGGATATGAGAATCTGGTCGGGGAATCAGGCAATAAGCTTAGCGGCGGTCAGAGACAAAGGATCAGCATAGCGAGGGCAATTATGGCAAATCCGCCAATATTGATACTCGATGAAGCAACTTCAGCTCTTGATACTGAATCGGAGAGGCTTGTTCAGGATGCCATACTTAAGCTGATGAAAAACAGGACTTCGATTGTAATTGCTCATCGTCTTTCAACTATTCAGCATGCTGATATGATAGTAGTACTGGATGAGGGAAGAATTGTTGAAACGGGAACTCATTCTGAGCTTATGGCGAGATCAGAAGGATTTTATCAGAAAACTGCATAGCTTTCAGGCTATCTATAAATATTAAATTGAGACTGAGGTGAACGAGGCATTGAAGAAAAACAGGTTCAATCGAAATGGTTGATATTCATGTTAATTGCAAGATGGACTTATGAATAAAAAATGCTTTATTATTTTGTTGATGTTATATGTCAGTAGCTCAGGCACAGAAAGGAAACACACTTTCAAATTAGGGCTCAAGGATTTTCTTCTTGACGGACAACCTTTCCAGATAATAAGCGGTGAATTGCATCCCGCCAGAATTCCTGAAGCATATTGGCGTCATAGGATCGAGATGGCTAAAGCCATGGGCTGTAATACCATATCAGCTTATGTATTCTGGAATTATCATGAAACAGAAGAAGGCGTTTTCGACTTCACGTCTGAAAATCATAATCTGGCTGAATTCTTTCAAATTGTGCAGGAAGAGGGTATGTTGTTAATTCTCAGACCCGGACCATATGTCTGTGCAGAATGGGATCTGGGCGGAATACCATCTTATCTCTTGAAATATACCTGATATTAAACTGAGGACTTTGGATCCGCGGTATATGCAAGCTGCTGAGCGATATATGTCAAAACTTGCTGAAGTAATTAAGCCATTCCTGGTAACAAAAGGAGGCCCGATTGTGATGTTACAGATCGAAAATGAGTATGGAAGTTTTGGCAATGACAAGAACTATATTCAAAAACTGAAAGATATCTGGACATCCCTGGGAATTAATATACCAACTTTTACAGGCTGATGGTCCTTCAACTGAATATGCTGCAAGCGGGTACATTGCCGGGGAGCGCTGTAGGATTAGATTCGGGAACTTCCCAGGCTGATTTTGATCTTGCAGAGAAAATAAATACGGGAGTTCCTGTTTTCAGCAGTGAAACTTACCCCGGGTGGCTAACCCACTGGGGGAAAAATGGGCAAAAGTTGATTCCGCAACTTTATTGAAAGAGGTGAAGTTTCTGATGGATAACAAGAAATCATTTAATTTTTATGTAATCCACGGAGGAACGAATTTTGCATACACTGCAGGTGCAAATTCCGGTGGAAAAGGTTATGAACCTGATATTACAAGTTATGATTATGACGCTCCTGTGAATGAACAGGGAGCGGCAACACCAAAATATATGTCATTAAGAAAACTTATTGGCTCCTATCTTCCTAAAGGTAAGAGTCTTTTTCCGATTCCTGCCGCGGTGCCGACAGCTGATTCTGACCACTATTGAGATGCAACCTTTCACGGCAGTATGGGATAACCTTCCTCAACCTGTAAGCTCTGTTAAACCACAGACTTTTGAATCCTACGGGCAGGATCATGGTTTCATTTTATATAAAACCGTTCTTGCAGGGCCAAAAAGCGGAAAGCTTATCGTCACCGATATTCATGATTATGCAACTGTCTTTCTTAATGGAAGTTACATTGGAAAACTTGACAGGAGGGAAGGGCATTAATTCAATTGACATCCCTGTAAGTAATTAGAATGCCCCTGTAATTGAAATATTAGTTGAAGCAATGGGAAGAATAAACTATGGAAAAAATTTTGAAGATAGAAAAGGGATAACAGACAGTGTGACTATTGATGGAAAAACACTGCTGAACTGGCAAATATATCAACTGCCGATGGACAAAAAATATATATGGGACCTCAGATCTTCAGGAAAATCGATAAAAAAGCCGGGGTCTTTTTCAGAGGCAATTTCTTCCTGACAAGTGCTGAGGGTAATACAGGATGCGATACTTACATAGATTTGTCAAACTACACAAAAGGAATTGTATGGATAAATGGTCATAATCTTGGCCGCTATTGGA
This sequence comes from uncultured Bacteroidales bacterium, assembly GCA_963823065.1. Taxonomy (GTDB): domain Bacteria; phylum Bacteroidota; class Bacteroidia; order Bacteroidales; family VadinHA17; genus LD21. The sequence continues at coordinate 4,608 of CAWGJX010000002.1, read as the reverse complement.
ACATTGGTCCTCAAAAAAGACTTTATTGTCCGGCTCCCTGGATGCGGGAAGGCATGAACGAAATTATGATTTTTGATCTTCAACAGACAGATGCAAAGCCGGTTTTAGGGATGAAAACTTTGGAGTGACAGATGAATGGTAGGGACGTTGCATGCAATGTCCCTACAACTCATCAACATACCAATTCATTTAGTTTTTGTGTACTCAACCGGAGATACACCAAAAAGTTTCTTGAATGTCCTGTTGAAATATGACAGGTTGTTAAATCCAACTTCCAGAGAAACCTGGGTTACATTCCCGAAATTTTGTTTTAATAAACTGGCAGCTCTTTTCAGTCGTATTGTTCGTATGAATTCAGTAGGTGATTGTCCGGTAAGTGCCTGGAGTTTACGGAATAGCGTGCTCCTGCTCATATTCATTTCTTTCCTGAATTCTGGCAGATCAAATTTCTCTTCGGTGATATGTTTTTCAACTAATTCGATTGCGCGCTTCAGGAATCTCTCATCCACAGAAGTTATCGAAATGTCCATTGGTTCAAGAGTAATTTCCCTGCTAAACCGTTCTCTTAATTTCTTTCTCTGTTCAATAAGGTTTTTTACCCTGACTTTCAACTCAACCATATTAAATGGTTTCGAAATATAATCATCAGCTCCTGTCTGTAATCCGGATATCTTATCTTCGGTTGAAACTTTGGCGGTAAGCATAATGATTGGAATATGGCTCGTGCGTTCGTCGTTCTTTAGTTTCTCACATAATTCTATCCCATCCAATTTGGGCATCATGAGGTCTGTGATGATAAGATCGGGAATCAATTCAATTGCCTTTTTCAAACCCGAAGCACCATCGATAGCCTGATAAACAACGAATTCCATATTTAAATTGTCAACGAGGTGCATGCGGATATCCCTATTATCCTCCACAATAAGAAGAATTGGATTTTTATCAGGAGATTTTGTGTTTTGGTCCGGTTCAATATCCACTTTCCCGTATAATTCGGGTACCATGGAGAATGACTCACGATAATAGGTTAATAAAGTGAATTCAGATTCTTCAAGGTGGTTTTTGCCAAGAGGACAATCAAAAACGAAAGTACTGCCCTTGCAAGGTTCACTTTTAATTGTGATATCTCCATGCAATAGATCGAGCCAATTCCCTTGAAAGTGAAAGACCTATTCCTGTGCCGCCACCTTCTTTTTTTAACGAGGATTCAACCTGGTAAAAACGATCAAATACTTTTTCAAGACATTCTGCAGGAATTCCTGGTCCTGTATCTGTTACTGAAAATTCGAGGATTTGAAAAAACTTCGGATCATGGCTGGTTTTATATAATGCTTGAAAAGTTACTTCGCCTCCTTCAGGTGTAAATTTGAATGCGTTTGAAAGCAGGTTTAATGCAATTTTATCGAGTTTGTCAGGATCAAACCATGTTCTTAATTCTTCACGGGGAAAATTCAAATGATACTTGACTATTTTTGGTCTCCGCAAGTGATGAGAAACTTCCTGCAACAACACTAAGATGCTTCATCACATCTGCTTCAACGAGATCAAGTTTCATTTTGCTGCCATCAATTTTTGAAATGTCAAGCAATTGATTTACAAGATTAAGTAATCTTTTAGTATTCCGGTGGACCAGATTCAGTTTAAGCCGTTCCTTGTCATTTCTGCGAGGATCGTCGAGTAATTCTTCAACGGGGCTCTGTATGAGTGATAAGGGCGTTCGGAATTCATGGGAAATATTTGTAAAAAAACGGCTTTTGAGCTCATCAAGTTCTGTAATCCTTTGATTCTGTTCCTCAAGCTTATCCCGTTGAATGAGAATCTTCCTTTTCTGTTCCTCAATTTGCTGAGTTCGTTCATTCACCTGATTCTCAAGAACCCGTTTTTCCTTTTTTAGTTTCCATAGTCGCCCGTAAATAAATGCAACGGTTACGCCAACAATAACAACCACATAAATTATCCAGGCCAGAATTGTTCCCCACCATGGTTTTTTGATTATAATTACAAGAGAGGCGCCATTTTCATTCCAAACCCCATTACTATCTGAACCCTTCACCCGGAAGGTATAAGTTCCCGTATCAAGATTAGTATAAGCAGCAATTCTGTTGCTTGCATCAGTTTCAATCCAATCTTTCTGATATCCTTCCAATTTATAAGCATATTGATTTTTTGAGGGCTGACTATAATCCAGTGCTGCAAACTGAAAGGAAAGGTCATTCTGGTTATAACGAAGTTCAATTAATTTCGTATATGAAATATTTTTCTTTAATATTGAACCTCTTGTTGTATCAGCCTTCATCGATTTATTGAATAATCTGAAATCTGTAATCACAACATGAGGGATGGAATCGCTCGTTTTGAGACTATCGGGATGGAAACTATAAAAACCTCCATTACCTCCAAAGAATAAGATCTCCTTCATTTTATATGCCGAGTTAAAACTATGTTTGGAAACAGGCAATCCATTACTTATCAAATATCTTTACCCTTTCAGTGGCTGTATTAAAACGGCACAAACCATTGTGCGTACCTATCCAGAGATTGTTATGTTCATCTTCAAGAATTGAACATGCCTGCGTGAAATCTATATTTTCAAATAATTTGTAGCTTTTTACATCCTGATTTTTAAGTTTAATACGATGAAGACCAGAATAGTTCACTATCCATATGTTCCCTTTTTTGTCTTCATAAAGTTTATGACGTTCAATATCAATAATACCTTTTTCTTTCAGAAAATTATCAGAAACGACCGGTGTTACTGATATTGCACCAGTCTCGGGGTTGAAATCAATTCTATTGATCCCATGGTAACAGGAACTCGTCAAAACCTCGCCACTCTTTAATCTGATTACAGATAAAATCGCATTACTATAATCCATAACGGAATCATTATTATTAAAAGTAAATTGGAAAAGCTTATTGTTTAAGATATTGTATATGTATAATCCACTGATAGTTCCAATATAAAACTGATCTCCGGCTTTTAGCATATCAGCAACACCGGTGAACCGTAAATTATCTGCAATTTTTGTATCTGCTAGCGGATCACTGAATTTTCCGCTTCAGAATTGAATTTGAGGATCCCATTATTTAATCCTAAGAGGAAATATCCGGGTGATACTTCATGCATACTTATAATGCGGTCTTTAGGTGAAGTTAAATTGTAATGCCTTACCTTCTTATTATTCCCCGGTTGGATTTTATAAAATCCTCCGTTAAAAGTACTAATCCAAAGATTATCCTGAGTGTCTTTATAAATAAGGTCAATATCATCATCAGTAAAATTATTGGTTACCAGGTTCTTATATGAGGTGAAACGTGACTGGTTAAAATTGAATGGTTCAAAATGAATAACGCCGCTCTTTTCATCTCTATTTATTTTATAGAAATTATCCTTTGTTGCGACCAGATAATTTCTTTTATGGTCGACAGATAATGAAATAGCCGGTTGGCCATCTTTTAACTTCTCTCTTGTAAAATGAAGTAACGATATGTCAGGAATACTATCAGGTAATATACTACTAACATTTTCTATTAAACAAAGGTCATTATGAGATATGATCAAGCAGGCATTTTCGTTAAACTGTAAAATATCCTTTACATCAGTGAATACTTCACCCGAATTTTGCATTGTATGGGAATCGAGTCGGGAGAATTTCTTAGATCCTTTTTTCATTATATATATACCTTCCATACAGCCCGCCCAGATGTTTCCTGCTGATCTTCATACACTGATAGAACGCTATTTTCAGGTCCATATTTATTTTTAGAGAGTTGTAATGATTCAACTTTGAAAAGATATTTTACACTATACATAAATACGGAATCTACGCCCACCACCATTAAAATTTTTCTTATAAGATATTTTTATAAGCCCTGTGATTTGAAGCCCATATATTACCGTGTGAATCTCTCAATAGACTTTTTCTTAAATTTGATTCCATGAGGGGATTGTTCCATAAGATCTGATAAATCAACATTGCCTTTCCATTTTCAGGATTATAAAGTGTTAGCCCGATATCAGACAAAATCCAGAGCAATCCTAAGTTGTCCTCACACATAGAAAAGACCTTTTTGTATATAGGAGAGTCCCTGTATCCAAACAGGTCTTTTACTATTGTAAAATCATAACCGTCATATTTATATATTCCATTATTCCCGCCAATCCAGATAAAGCCTGTATCTTCCATAAAATGCAATTTACTGTATCATCCGCCATCCCAAGTCGTACGGAAAGACGATCATAATTAATTTCAGCATCCTGACTAAAGACGGAGAATATTACTGAAAACAATACTAACACAAAAACAACCTCTTCATGTCAGTGTTTAAATAGTTGTTACACCGGATAAAAGCTACCTATGATTAACAATAATCGATATCAAAAGTTTAACAGACTGACTGATAATGAGAATTATACCTTATTATACACTATTCAGTAACCCTCATTAATAAACAAGCGAGGTTATTATTAATTTACAACAACTGTCCCACTCATGTAAGGATGCATCCTGTTATAATAGGTATATGTTCCGGCTGATGTAAACTTAAAGCTGTAAGTTTCTTTATTGCGAAGAATGTTATCAAAGAGTCCCTGGTTACTTGTTGAAG
>CAWGJX010000001.1:0-1571344 GCA_963823065.1 uncultured Bacteroidales bacterium | reverse complement strand
TTTTCATAAGCACTCTCCTCTCCCTCTCTTTCATCCAATGCAGAAATCAGGACCTCGGAAGATACAAGCCCTATTTCATCAAGAAATTCCTTGTAACGGATGGCATTTATTTTTTTATCACAAACCAATTGGGCTTTGAATGGAGTTCCCTGCCAGTTATCACGAAAATGTCTGCTGATATTCCAGGCAGTGGCATATATCTTTTGTTCGGCTCCATTCAGCTGATCAGCACGGCTGAATTTCTTCTTAAAATCTGCTTTCTGATATTCAGTTAATGGTTCTGAAACCATCTCAAAGAAAGTGTCCAGAGGACTTGCATTTACAACTTGTCTGGGCAATCTACCTTCATATAACAATGGTACAACTGCTTTATCATTAACTGCCTGATCGACTGTATAAGCATCAATAATGCCTCCGAATTTTGCAGCTGTGCTTTTATCTCTTTTGAAGAGAGGCGTTCCTGTCATTGCAATAAAACATGCGTTAGGTAATGTTTTTTGCATCTCAATATTGAAAGTTCCGTATTGTGTCCGGTGACCTTCATCTACCAGAACAAAAATATCGGTACTTTCCAACGGCCTAGTTATTTTTTTCATAGCCGCAACAAACTTGTTTATGATCGTGGTAACGACTGCATCACTTTTACTTTCTAACAATTCAACCAATCTTTGACCGGTTGTGGCATTCTCAACAAACTTTCCGCACTTCCTGAATGTGCCTGTTATCTGATTATCCAGATCTGTCCGGTCCGTAACCAGAACTATTTTCGGGTTACGGATTGATTTTTCCATCGCAATTGCCTGAGCAAGCATTACCATCGTCAGTGATTTTCCACTGCCCTGAGTGTGCCATATAACCCCTCCCTGCCGTCCGTCCTTCTTTAAACTGAAGTATGCGTTTCATTGATTTCTTAATAGCAAAAAACTGCTGATACCGTGCAATCTTTTTTTCGCCATTATCGAACAGAATGAAGTTGAAAATAATATCCATCAACCTTTCTGGACGACATAACCCGAACAGATATTTATCCTGAACAGTCGGAAGAATATTTTCAGTTTCAAGATCATCAAAGTATTGTCTCACATATTTAAATCGCTCGCTAAACAATTTATCTTTCTGTGCAATACTTAATGGTTTGCTTTTTAATTCCAGTAAATCGCTCTGGTACTTTTTCTTCTTCCTCATCCGTGATAAATTTTTCTTCCCACCTAGACCAGAATTTCTCAGGTAGTAGCGTTGGTAGCGTAAGCTGCTTGCTGGCATGCGACACTCATTATCACCTGAGCATAAACATACAGATTACGGATTCCATCTTCCTGCTGGCTTCGCAGATGCTGACTGATAGCTTGTGCCAGAGGTTCTTTCATGTCAGGCCGTTTGCATTCAATCACACAGATAGGAATTCCATTTACAAACAAAACCAGATCGGGACGATAATGCTCTTTGCTGGCGGTTCGCATTACACTGTATTCCTCTGTTACATGAAAAACATTATTTGTTAAAAAGGTTTCCGGATTCCAATCGATATAATGAAGAGTAATACTTTTTTTATCACCGTCAAAATTCTGTTCAAATGTTCTTCCCAACGTTATAAGGTTATACAGTGCTTCACAGGCAGCAATGTATCCCTCGTTCATCGGTAATTCTTTTAATGCCCGAATTCCGTTTTCAATATTGGCGTCACTTATATAAGTAGTCTTCGTTGAACTTATCCTTTTATCTGAGTTGATCTCCTTTAGCTGTTTACGCAGAATATCATCAAGCAAAACATTACTAGTTTTACCTCCGCGTAGATTTTCGGATTCGGTAGGGCTAAGATAAATATACCCCAGCTTTTGCAGCATTTGCAAAGCTGGGATCTGGCTAATATGGTCTTCTTTGAAACTTGGAGTATCCATTATTCTATTTTTTCGCCATTTTTATGTGACACAAAGGGATGTTCCCATATGCCTGATATTTTATACAATTCATAAAAGACAAACCATTCATGAGTCCAGGGAATTATGGTATTGTATAAATTACAATCAATGCTCCAAACGAGATCTGATTTGTGGTAAAGACAGAGTGAATTACTTTTAGGATACATGTGTATATCATCGTTGTATTCAATAACAGGATATTTTACTGTGACTTTAGGTGCTGATACGGGGTCGTATTTTACTCTGTACTTATATGTGATTGAATATTCTGTTGGTTGATATTCACCATAGCAATAGAGAATACCACATTGGACCTCACATTTTAAAAAGCCATAGTGATTTTGGAGCAGAGATCTTTCCCTGCCAATAATCGCATGATAGTTTACTTTATGTTTTGGTTGAAACTTATTTGCCACCGTAGTTACTATGCTTAATATGCGAAACACCAGAGCTCTCCTGAATTTTACCTGCTGAATCCGTTTTAGCAACACCTCCTAAAATAGAAACTTTCATTGCACGAAGTGCAGCTTCTTTTGCGTCAATATCTTCGTCAACACCTTCAGGGAAGCGAAAACCCAGATGTTTTTTCCACAGTTTACTTGCTGCTAATTGATTTTTTTCCTTATCAAGCGCGATATCAGCATCATCAATAAACGCTTTCAAATGATCAAGAAAATTCTTTTTCCTGTTAGCATCAAAATCTTTAAACAAATCATCAAAAGGAGTGGAAGGCATTTCACATGCCCATTTTTTATTCAATTCTTCATATATGTTTTTAAGGGTATCCCTTAATGTTACATCATCCCTGTCATAAGGCTGGATATACTTCTCAGCAAGGATGGTCATTGCCAATCCACTAGGCATTTTGTTACGAACATGATCGCACCAGGATTTAAGATCTTTTATGATCCTTAATAATTGTGGTGTATGTTTTGAACTTTTGCGAAACCATTTAATAAAATCCAACGGATCACTTTCTTTGAATCCTTCTTCCTTAATTGCTAATTGCGGATGGTCTGAATCATCGTCCTTTTTTAACTTATAGTATGTCGGTAAGTCAATATGGTAATCACCAGCATAAATAACTCTGATACACTTATTTTTATGTACGGAGGGAGTATCAGTAATATTTTCAACTGCATCAAAAATCCATTTCTGCAAAGTATTGGCCTCCACATCTGGTTGTCGGAAGAAATATACACCCTGATCAAGATCGCAGGTATCCTCCTTTGTGCGAATCATTGTTCCTAATTCGTTTGAACCTTGGTATGCAAATTTTGGGATATAATCAGGATGATTCTCTTTGAAGTGTTTCCTAATTACCTTGCGAACATTTTTTGCTGATTGAAACAACTTGTTCTTTTTAGTTGAAAGCACATTCAACTCCTTGTCAAAATCGAGAAATAGTTTATTACAGTTCGCCATATTATCAAATATTTTTAAACGGTTTATATTCTCTTTTCTTTTCTTTTAAAAAATTATTACAAATAAAGCTTCCCTCTTCTTTAAATAGGTTATGTGCATAAACCTCTAATTTACTTATTTTTGCAGGGTTTGTTTCAGCTAATCCAATATTTTCTCCATGAGGAAATTTGAATTGCATTCTTTTATAAATAAACTTTTTATTTTCACTTTGTCCAATTCCTTCATTCAGGAATTTTATCATGTTATCTGTATGTTCAGACTGAGTATTAAACATAAGTTCCATTATTCGAACTCCCCCATTAAGCCAATACAATGGGCCAAAATTTACATTAATTGAAGTCTCTTTATATTGCATTATCCCCGTACCAATTGATAATACTTGAATCTCATTAAAGGGAATTAAAAGTGATTGCGTTGCTTCAATGATACCTATCAAGGTGGGATTGTTTGCAAATATTCCACCATCTATATTATTTATAATTTCATTTTCAGAATTAGTAATAGGGCATTTATATTTGAATGTGTGTGGAGAAAAATAAAAAGGAGCCGATGCTGTTGACATCGCAGCATGATGAGCAGGGATTAAATAATCTCTATTCAAATCCTTATGATGCGGCGTTTTGTATACATTTATTGATCCGGAAAATGCATTAAATGTTGGAATGCATAACCGTGTTTTTGCATGACCTATTCGTGTATCACCATTTACAGAAAAAGGTTTATACGTTTTTTCCAGAATATCATGCAAGTACTTTGAATCATAAAAGGCTTTATTCCTGAGGACAATATCGAATTTATTTCTTTTCTTAAAAATGCTCTTCCCATGTTGTTTGTAAATATTTAGAATATCTTTTGCTTTCATTCCTAAGGCAATTCCAATTGCAATTATGCCACCAGTAGATGTACCGCATATCAAATCAAAGTAGTCACATAGGTGTGGATCTTCAACTCCTTCACGCAATAATTCATCCTCCATTTCGCATAAGAGATGTGCTGGGAATACACCTCTTATTCCACCTCCATCTATTGATAATATTTTAAAAGGTTTTTCTTCCATAGTATCAACAATCATTGGTTTCCATTTTCAATCGTTTCTTACCTGTCAGTAACACCTGCATTAACCCCTTTTTCTGCTCCCTTAGTTTTTCTGTTTTACTTTTTAGTAGCTGTATTTCTTTGTCGGCAACTTGCAATACTTTTGCAATGGTAGTTTGTTCATCAGTAGATGGAAATGGAATCCTTACAGTACAAAAATCATCGTAGCTTATTTGTTTTCCATCACGGATACCTATAACTGCTATAGCTAAATGACCTATGAAATCATTTGACTTGAAGTATTGTTTAAAGAATTCATCGTTGATATATTTTTTTGGTTTAAGGATTGTATACGCTGGACTTACAATTCCTCTATAATAAGAATACTCTAAACCACCCTGAAATGAACGTAAACTGACTACAAAATCACCTGGTTCAACAAGTTTGTATGATTCGGTTCCGTTTGTTGGCATGGTTACTCTTCCTTCTAACAGGGTTCTTGGAATAATACCTCTGTCTTGTGTTGCTGATAGCAATTCTTCATTCTCAAATCCTTTTACTGATACACTTTTAAATATTTCTCCAGCACCTAATTTATTCCACTTAGCACTAAATCCTTTCACCCTTTTCTTCCCTGTCAATAAATTCTGCATCAGCCATTTTTTCTGTAATTCTTTTTTAGAAATAAGCCGGTTGTTGGTGTTGATGGCTGAGTCCATCAGACCAAGTACATGGGCTATGGCTTTTTGTTCGGGAAGAGAAGGTACTGGAAGTTTAAGTTTTCTTACATCAGATGAATTTATTGCAGGATAGTTTGAACCTACTAATAATTGATAAAACTGTTTTGAAACTCCTGAACTAAATAGATATTGGAATAGATATTCATCATTGCATTTTTTTGCTATAATTACAGCAAACCCTGTTGAAGCAATTAGATTCTTAACATCCTCTCTTATAAAAGAAAAACCCTGGAGATTCGGACGAACTGTTGACATTAGAACATCACCCTTATGTACAATTCTCCGAGCTCTTGAAGGAGCAGATATAAAAACCTGTTTTGTTGTTTCAATAGTAATATCATCACTATCAACATCTGACAAAGAGATATAATCAAACTCATAATCTTTAGATGTGTTGCCATTCAAACTTTCTTTATCAATCTCCGCAACATCTTCAAAATGTTTCACCTCCCAATCGCTTGGTATTTGCCCCAAAGCAGTTTGTTTAAAACCCTTAGGTATTGTTTCAGTTTCAAGCATGTGCCTTCAGGTTAAAATTCTTAATCATCTGTTCAAAAAGTTTTTCAACATCAATCGTTCCTAACCCCATTTCTCTAAAAATGGAATTATCCGGTAATTCCCAACTTATCAGATCAGTAAATTCTTGCATATCTGCTTTTAAGCTATCTGGTAGAGTATAACTAGCATCAGCCGTAAGTAATGCTGCCATTCTGAAAATATCAAGCTTGTGCTTACGGATTTCCTTTTCGGGTATATCCTCGCCATTTTCTTTTCTTTTCTGAAGGTCTAAAAAAGCTTTTGCCTTAAGACATATAAGCGATTCGGGATTCGCAATTCTAAGTCCCTCGTTATATGTACTACGATCAATTGTATACTTATAATAATCATCGTCCAATAAAATTGCAGAAAGACTTGGAATCCCATCTGAAACAGGGATAGGTGTCAGATACGTTCCTTCCTTAAGATCAAGAAGATCCGGATTTTTCGAGAAAATTTCAATTTGATATGGATATTCAACATTTGAAGGTTTGATAAAACGGTAATATTTTCTATCCTTATCACCCTTTTCTTTTATTTCATAGCCACCTTCTTTTACAAATTCCCAGAACTTCCACACAAATGCTGGAATAATTGCTTCCACAATTAGAATTATATCTATATCTTTAGTAGCCCGTGGCCTTAGTCCTGCGTCACTTATTGCAATATCACAGGCCGTTCCACCTATAATCACATAACTTCCGTTATAATTCCTGAAATACTCATGGAATTTTTCAAGTCCTCTTACCATTGTATTTGTTCTAATAATTTTTCAAGTGCCATTTCAATACGTTCATTTTTGTTTTCTCTGAAACATAAGTAAAGTGACAGAGGATCAATATATTCTGTCTTTGTGAGCAATGCCGGATCGTATCTCCACTCTTCAATACATATATTCCCTTCCATAGGATCAATCGGTTTAAGATTCACCCCGCCGATAAACCTTCCATAACCGGGGGGCATGGCAAAAAACTCTACTTGTTCATCATTAAGTTCTGTATAATGAGCAAGTGCATTAATATTTGCTTTCTTAAGGTTCTGATCCAAAGTATTACCTGTATAAAACTGTGTCTTGTTTATTGGATTTGTCATCTTAGGTTCAGCAATATCCCATAATTCACGTTTGGTTTTCTCGAAATTCAGAAACTTTTCTTTTGTGCCTTCAATTTTACACAAACCAGTGTTATGAAAGTAAAATGCTGCCCTGGTAACAGTCATAGGGTTATAGCCAAGCTTTTGAGCTATTGTACCCAGGTTCAATCCTTCCAAAGGTTCAACCTGTAAATGATATAATAGAATAAGTTGCGCAGCCGGTTGCATATTTGCTGGTTGCTGGTCCTCTATCCGGGTATTGCCGTATTCTTTTAAAGAAATCATAAGGTCAGGCATGTACATTTGTTTTCCGGGAACAATAAACGGTACTCTTTTTTCTATCAGTCTCAACCTTTTATATGCATCAACTTGAGGAATAACTGCTACCACGACTGCATCTAAAATGCTTTGTACTTTAGTAAGATGAGTCCTGAGAACTTCAGTTGTGAAGTCATCTTTCACGCTTAAAAGAACTATCTTCAGGTTGTACAGTCTGATTTCACCAAAATCGTAGCCTTTAGCCAGGAAGAATGGCAAATTCTTAAGCTTTTCAGGTGCTATTTTTTTATAGGTTACCCTGGTACCAAGCACCTCATTAATATAATTGACTACTTCATTCATTTTAAAAATATTACATTATACTACTGTATATTAATATAATAGCATCACATTTGCACACTATCATTAATGATGTTATCGTGCAAATATAATGATAATATACAGATAGTCAATATCATTGAGTTATATATTAATAATTTTGCCATTTGTGAAATACTTATTTTCATCATATCTTAAATATCCAAGCTGGTTTGTAAGCATTTTCGTTTCTCCGATGCTAAACTCTTCAACATTAACATGATGGTGCCCATAAATCCAGAAATCAATATTATTGTCATCAATCAAATCGTAAAGATTAACTGCAAATACTTCATTAAGAACATCACTTTTGTATTGTTTGGGATAATTCAGTAAAACAGGAACATGATGAGTTACAACTACTATTTTCCCTGGGAACGTCATTTTAATTTCACTTATAAGAAATTTAAGACTTTCGCGATGAAGTTCATTGAAATGCTCAGGTAAGAACCTTTTGTTTTTATATTTTATTACATGAAAATCAGATATCCGTTGTTGGATGATCCCCTGATTCAATTTCCCTATCTCTGACCATAGTGTTGAGAAAATAATTTTAACGTTATCGAGAATTACTGAAGTGTTGTTAACCAGAAAAACATTACTTCTTATTGTCTCATTAAGTGACCCGGATTTTTCGGAGATATCAGAATAGTAATACTCATGGTTACCCGGAATCCAGTATGTGGTTTCAAAAGTATCTGAAATGTAATCGAAAAAGTCAGCATGCTTATCCAATATGACAAATGGGACAATATCACCCGCCAGTAATAAGACATCGCCCCCTGGTTGCAAAGGATTCCTCTTTAAGAACTCCTTATTTTCCGGAAATTCGAGGTGTAAGTCGGAGGCATACTGTAATTTCATATTAAACTCCCAATTCCTTTAAGTACTTACTCATTTCGGCCTGAACGGTTTTCAATTCCCCTTCAAGTTTCTCAATCTCAATCTGCACTGCAGCAATATCAACTTCTTCTTCTTCCTCAAAAGTGTCCACATATCGTGGAATATTCAGATTGAATTCGTTTTCTTTTATTTCTTCAAATGTGGCTATATAGCTGAATTTGTCTTCTCCAACTCCTGCTTGTAGCTTCCCTTCATTGAATTTACGGTAAGTATCTACAATATGTTCAATATCAGTAACACGAAGTTTATTTTGATTCTTAGCTGATTCATAATGTTTGCTGGAATCAATGAATAATACATTTTTGTTATCACCTTTCCCCTTGTTAAAAATCAGAATAGCTGCCGGAATACCTGTTCCGAAAAACAAATTAGCGGGTAGACCTATAACTGCTTCAAGAATATTTTCTTCAATTGTTTTCTGACGTATTTTTCCCTCACTGGCTCCACGGAACAAAACTCCGTGAGGAACTACAACCCCGACTTTTCCTTTGCCTTCGTAAGTAGTCTCGATCATGTGGCTGATAAATGCCCAATCGCCTTTGCTCTTTGGTGGTGTACCTCTCCAAAAGCGATTATACTTATCGGTATCCGGGTCAAAGCTATCACTGGCTTTATTTTCCTCTTTATCATCACTCTTTCCCCACTTGTCTAACGAGAAAGGAGGATTAGCAACCACTGTATCAAACTTCATCAGAGCATCGCCTTCTTTAAGTTTCGGGTTTCGGATTGTATCTCCCCAACGAATTGTGGCGTTATCAAAGCCATGTAGAAACATATTCATAACCGCCAGAGCCCATGTGCTTCCATTAGCTTCCTGACCATAAAGTGAAAAATTATCTGAACCGACTTCTTCTCCGGCTTTAATCAGTAATGATGCTGATCCGCAGGTCGGATCGCAAATTCGCGAACCGGGTTTTGATTTTGTGAGTTTAGCAATAAGGGTTGAAACTTCCCTGGGTGTAAAAAACTCACCGGCTTTTTTCCCTGCATCGCTTGCAAAATTTTCAATCAGGAACATGTAAGCACCTCCAATAATATCTGCACCTTCAAGATGTGAAGGTTTTAGGTTTAATGTTTCTTTATTAAAATCGAGGAGCAGGTTTTTCAGCCGGGTATTTTTATCTTTTGTATCACCTAATACACTGCTGTTGAAATTGATATTTTGGAATATTCCGGCGCCATCTTCACTATAAAGTTTGTCACGGTTGGCTTCCACCAGATCTTCAAGTGCAATATCTATCAACTCACCTATATTGAGTTCATTGCGGTGCTCAAACAAATAATTGAAATGACTTTGTTCAGGAACAACAAACCGTTCATGTTTCATCGCCCTGTCAGCCCGTTCCTTATCACCACTATATTTTTTTAGATGTGTATCATATTTATCATCGTGCACATCGCTAAGATATTTCACAAAAAGCATAGTAAGCACATAGTCCTTATATACACTTGGATCAATGCTTCCACGAAATGTGTCGCATGCTTTCCAGACTGCATCATTGATATCTTTTTGTGTAATTTTTTTTGTCATGTTTCTTATTTTAAAGTGTTGAATATTTGTTGCTGAATTTGTTTCTCCCTGAACATTTCAATTTGCTGTTGCAATTTTCTTTCTGAGTTTCTAAGATGTGAAATAATTAAAATTGCCTTTTGAGTTTGCAGATCTGGAATTGAAATCTCCAATTCTTCCAAAGCAGCTTTTGAGATTGAAACCATAGAAGTCCCCATTGCGTGACCTTTCAGGAATCTTTGTGAAACTGGTTGATTTATATACCAGGCGAGAAACTCCGGCAAAATTTTATTAATAGTGTTTTCTTTCAACCGAATTACAAAGAAAGAATGTTGAAGCAACTGCAGGAAGATTTTTGCTTTCATACAATGCTGCAAAATTTTTTGTTCCTTTCGCAGCAAATAATACGTCACCGGCTTGTAATAAATGATGACCAGAAATACTTTCAGCCAATAAATCAGGATGTAAAAAGCTTATAAGCTGACCATTTTCATCAAAATGCTTTGCTTGCAAATAAACAATTTCACCCTCTTTCAATGGTTTTGCAAAGACTCCGGTTTGAATATTTGTAATATGCTTTAATGCTGTTTTCAAATTATTTACTTAAGTAATTACTCTACAAAAGTAGATATTTTATTATTGATAAGCAAATAAAATACAATTTAATTTAAGTAGTCGTTCTACAATTTATAATAATATATGGTATCATAGACATTGACAAAGCTTCCTCTGTAGTTTTATAGAGGCTTAATGGGTTTATAGAAAAATCATTGAGTTTGTCCATAATTGGCCGGACAATATTGATCACCTAAAGCCGGAGTTAAGTATTTGTTGTTTGCTATTTATGTAAATTAGAACCTTCCATGCTTATCCAATTGATATCAATTCTGGATCTGCCGGGGATCGTTCCGGGACCAGCTAAAAAATATCGAAATTTTGCCTTTATCATTTTTGCACGGGAGCAAAAATGTATAAACAATCATTTCGGTTGGGCAGTTGTGCCGAAATGGTAGTGACTAACACCTTTTTTGTATTGAAAAAATTCTTAATCAATGTTTTTTCCCTTAAAGACTTCTTTATTTCTTTCTAAGGTAAAGGAGAGGTAATTATGCATTTTATTTGTAAGTACTGATGCGACGGAGTACTTGCTTGATTAGAGTCACGGAATTATCCCCGGTTACATAGTTTGTTACTGCCACTGGCACAGTGTCTCAGAATAAACTATCTCGAAGGTAGAAATTTATCACGGTGCAGGATTTAAATTGCGTTCAGATGCGCATGTTCAGGTGCAAGAGCCATTACGAATTTTTCTTGAGTGCATGAGCAAAAGCAAAAAGTGTGACAAACAACTTGTCCATTGCCGTGTTAGGCTTAGGTTAGGTATTTTTAAATTTGAATTATAGAAACTCAATATACTTAGCTAGGTCTTTATTGCAAAAACTGTGAGGATGATCAAAATCTTTGTCCATTTCGAATACCAATCTAACTTCGTTTTCTGGTTTGAAACTCTCAGGTTTAACAAAAATACTAGGATAAAAGCAATGCTCATGAACAATGTCGAAGAAAGGAGGACTTAATATATTTTCTAATTGAAGATATTTATTAAAAATATTTTCGTTTGAAATATAAAATTTTAAAGAGTTGTATTCTACGTTTTGAATATAATATTTCTTTGCTTTAATTTCATTGCATATATTTTCTGCCATCGATTTTATATCAGAGAAAAACATAATTTTCTCTCCAAAATTTTTCTTATGATAATCTGAGTTTGAAGACCTTGTCCCACATAATACTAAATAATTGAATCCTGAGATAAAGTTTGAACCAATCATTCTATTATTAATATTTAAATATAAGAAGGAGTAACCTTCAAATTCGTCTCTTTGCTTTTTATTTTCGATAGTCCTATATTGTTGAATCGTACCAAGTTGCCAGGATCCATTTTTATATTTTTCTGAAATATAAGGCTCAACATATTTGTAAAAAGGAGTATAATCGTTGACAAAGTCCTTTGAATAAACAGGATTTGTATTCTTGAATATTGGAATAGGGAGTTTATTTTGTTTACAGTATTCTCTTATATTATCTTGTCCGAGTCTTAATTTTTCTTTTGCCGTCAAATCTTTATTTCTTTTTAAGATCATTAAGGAAGTGCCAAAAATTGTTTTTTTGTTATTGTATACTGCAATCAGCTTGTTAGCTATTTTTTCAAATCTCAAAGAACTACAATTTGCAATATTTAAGTGTCCTAGTGGTTTAGTATCTACTGATAAATCTAAAATTGAAATGGTTACATTATTATTATAGATGGATTTATCGTGATTGGCTCTATAAAGTGAATTTTGCATATCGTATTGCAAAGAGACCTCAGAGTCATGAGTGGGTTGCCTAAACCAATCTCCTCTGAACCATAAAACTAAGAAAATACCGTATTTAGATCTCTTTGTCTTTAGGTAATATGGAAATTTTCTACTTATTTCATTTAAGATATTACCAGAATGGGCACTTATTATTTCAATCTCTATATTTGAAATCTCTTTATTTTCAATTTGAGATGAAAAACTCATTAAGGCTAAATCGGAAATAGGAGTTTTCTCATAAGAATATTTTATTCCTGCAAGTCTCAACTCCTTTGAGATATTTTCCAAAATTATCGGTAGAATATCTCCTACTGATTTTGGTAAAGGGTTTTTATTTATCGGATTAATTACGCTAGTGTCCCAAAACTCCTTTAGTGTTGAATAAGTATTTATATTTCTTTGTAATCCTTTAATGATTTCAATTAGCCTTCTTCGAAAATCTTCCTCAGATTGGAAGCATTGATTTTCGATTCCATTCTGTTGATCTATCCAATGAAACAATTCTATAGGCGGATTCCATGATTCGGTTTTTAATCTTGATTTAAAGCCGACTTTATTTTCAGGTAGTATATTTTTCTTTACATTAATTGTAAGCTCAATGAAATCTACATCCCAAGCAACTTCAACAATACAAGGAACATTTGGAACTTTAGATAAATCAATGGATACTATGTTGTTATCTGTCGACTTATAATTTCTGATAAGGTAAAACAATCCATTTTGTGTGGCAAGGTCAAATACAAATTCCTTATTTAATGATAATAACCAATATACTCCTTCATCTTTCTTTAATCTTTCAATGTGATCCATCCATATTACTCGACTACTGGGTCTTAATAACTCTTCTTTTGTCAAAGAAAAGACTCTCTCGAGAAAATCTGAAATTTTATAAGTTATTTCATTTTCCATTCTCGTCTAATTTAATCTAAGGTGACAGACCCAACTTATGCCTAGCAAATAAAGGTATGTTTTTTTGAAGAAAGATTTGCTGGTGATAAAAAAAACGTAACGAAAGACTAATTTTGAGAAATAAGCTCTTTTGGTATATGGTTTAAACTCAAAACATTCCAGGTATTGTCCATGACCTGGCTCTTAAATGCATCCGTAATCTTCAGATATTTTTTCAAATCTTTCTCTTTTTTTGGAGCACCCATATCCTGTAACGCTTTTATGTTTACCCCAAGCATTATGCTATTGGTAATAAAAGTCTTTCTGGCGGTATGAAAAGTAATAGATTCATGGAGAGGCAGTGATACCTCTGTTGTTTCACTGCCTATAACACTTTTTTTTATCACCAGCCGGTTAAATCCTGTTTTTGGAAGCTGTTTCGAAGCAATAATTCCACAGCCTTCTTTCAAATATTCGTTAATATTCTGAATCGACATTTTCGGAAGGGGATCTTCATCACTCTTCATACTTTTTAAGTATTTTAAGAGCGAAATCATTAAGAGGGAGAGTTTTAACATACCCTGTTTTTACTTGTGTTTTAGTTAATAGCTTATTATTTATATGCTCTCGCTTTAAGAGAAATGACATCACTATACCGGAGTCCTGTAAAGGACGCAAAACAGTATAAATCTTTCACTTTATTTAATCGGTGACTTTCAAAGTTATAATCCATGAATACCAGAAGCTCATCCATACTTAAGAATACAACCTCTCTTTCAGGTTCTTCAACTTTAAGTTTATCATAGATCTTACCCTGATAATAATTTCGTTCTTCGGCCCAATGCAGGAATGTTGAGAGTACTCTGGTAATCTTGGCATAGTACCCAACTTGCTTCCTCTCAGTTATGAATGTATACTTCTTAAGTTTATCAATAAACTTTACATCAATATTGTCCCATGTTAAAGTATACTTTGTAGATTCCTGAAATCGGGTTATATAGTTTTTAACAGTAGTATATCCCTTTATTGTGCGCTCAGCTTTATCTGATTTGTTAGATTCAATAAAATCGCTGAAAACTTCCATTACTGAGGTTGATTTAAGCACAGTGGATACTTCGGGAGTATTGAGAAGATTTGTCAACTCAAATTCCGAAGGCTTCCTTCTTTCCTTTGTAACCTTATTAAATAGTAATCTGGCCTGGGATTCAACGTCATCGATAAATGCGTTCATTTTTGAGTTTTCATCATACTCCTTTGCATTTGACGATGAAAGCTTTAATCTCTGATTTTTTTTATTCCAGTCGCGCAATCTAACTTTTCCCGAGCTTCATTCTATAGACCTTATACTCGCTTGTGATTTGAGCCAGGAGAGAAATTTTACCTTGCTTATCAAGCTTTTCTGATTTAAGATAAAATACGATTTGTGTCATATTTGAGTGTTTTATACCTCTTTACGTAAACATAAAGTAGGTGCTAATTAGGTGCTAATAATTACTCAAATGTAATAAAATGAAGTCTAATAAACAAAGCATAAGGTATTAATATGCTGTATATCAATTATATTAATCTAATGAAGTCAAATGCAATAAAATAGATTGAAGTCCCGCTCCGGGTACCCAAAGGCACAAGAGGTCAGAATCGACCTCTTGTTTCTTTTTATGACATCCTGAGACCCCTACTAATTCAAAGGATGAGACGTACAGTAGTTTTCAGAATAGGGTTGCAACTTTTATTTTGATTGCACCTGTCCAAATTGATCTCATAATCTTATATTTAATTGTTTTCTAATATTCTTATTACTATTTTTTCCTCTGAAGTTAAATCAGTTTTACTATCGTTAACACTGATTTCATCCAACTCTCCTAAATATTTTTCTAAGGATCTATTTTCATAAAGTGATAAAATGATGGGATGCACATAATATTTTTTGCAAACATTTCTTGTGTTGCCCAATTGCTTTGAAACAATATCCAATGCTTCCGTAACTTTTTTCTTTGCCTCTGCATCAGTTTCAAAACCCCCTAATTGTTTAAAGGCTAAAAATGCATGAATAGTGCCTGCCCATGTTCTAAAATCTTTTGCGGTAAAATCACCACCACTTATTTTTTTAATATATTCGTTTACCATTCCTGAGTCGTAAGCATCCGATAAATCACATCTAATTTATGGATTACGGTGAATAATCGGCCACTATTCTTGTTCGCTTTGATTAAAATTTGATCTGATTTGGATGCAATTGTACCAATTTTAGTACAAGTTGTGCGATCTTGATTAAAGTTGGGTAAATTTTGATTGATTTGATCCCAATTCGGGCAGAGTTGACACTAGTTGCACGATAATTTCCCTACTTGACACAAGTTTGACTCTTCCTCCACTGATGCGGAAGCAGATCCTCCATGTTGCCTTTCCCATTGCTATAGGAGTATATCTTTGAAAGAACATCCTCAAGCCATTCTGTAGGATTAACACCAGCTGCCTTGCAGGATCCAATCAGAGAGTAGACAATAGCAGCTCTGATTGCAGCTTCTGCATTACCGCAGAAGAGATAGTTCTTCTTCCGATAGCCAGCGGACGGATTGCGTTCTCAACAAGGTTGTTATCTATTCTATATCTACCATCTAGATGATACCTCGAAAGTTTTGGAAAGAGGGAGTACGTATAAGATATTGCTTTTGCTGTTCTGCTCTGAGGAAGCAAAGTATTGTAGTTGTCGTAAAGCCACTTCTCAAAGGTCACCATTATGGGATATGCCTTTGTGCATCGTAACTCTCTTCTCTGATCAGGTGTAGCCCCCATCTCATCAGCCTCTCTCTCTAAGGCATAGAGAGATTGTATCTGTAACATAGCCTCCTTTGCCAGTTTCTCATTCTCCTGAAGAGCTTCATCGAACTTACGCCTGGCGTGAGCCCAGCAACCAAGCATCAATTTCCCATCAAGGGTCTCAAAGCGCTTGTAAACCTGATAACCGTCACTCTGTATTGCTCCCTTAAAGTCATGCAGCAGAACCATAGCCGTCTTCTCGGATCGGGAACCTCTGTCATAGTGGAAGAAGACCTCGCCATTGTCCGGACTGCGAACAACCCACAGATAACCCTTCACAGCCCGTTTCTTCTCATTGTCTATCACTGGTATGGTGCTCTCGTCAACCTGAATGTAATCGGTGGACAAGACCCGTCGTCGAAGATGGTCATAGAGTGGTTTGAGCAACTCGCAGCTCTGGGAGAACCAGTCTCCCACAGTGGAAGAGCTTATCCGCACCCCAAGATCCGTAAATCTGGCTATCTGCCGGTGAAAAGGTATGTGATAAAGGTATTTTTGGATGATTATCTCTGTCAGGAGCGTCGTATCCGCCATGAATTTGTGTATTGGGCTCTGAGGAAGAGGTGCTATCACTACTGTTGATCTCTCTTTCTGCTGCTGGTTGAGCTCCTGAGGCTGGTTTTTAAGAGCAAATTTCCTGCGGGTGGTCCTCCTTATATAAAACTCAGCAGGCTTGTAGGCTAGTTTGTCTGTCACTTCAGATCCAATGCAAACATACTCCTCAAAATTTATCCCTTCAGGATCAATAATCGTCTCCTCAACACGTAGGTTCTCAAGGGAGATATCCTTACGGGGAGTGCGAGCCTTCTTTGCTGTTACGATGTTGGTTATAAGCTCCTCTTCCTGTTTGGCAGTCTTTTCTAATTGCTCTATCTCATTGTCACTCAGCTGTTCACCGAAGATATCCAGTTGTCTGGCATCCGGGTCTGGTGATATAAAACGCTCGCTTTTCTTACCAAATATCAGTTTGCGTAAGTTCTCTATCACTTGTGTGAGCTTGGATATTGCATCCTCCTTAGCAGATAGCTGATTGCGAAGAGACTCTATCTCTTCTGCCATTTTTTCAACCTCATGCTGGGTGTATCCGGATGCCATAAAAACATTGTAATTATCTGATACAAAGATAGTAACATTGTTTAGATAACCAAATAATTTACAACATTTTATATTAAAATTTTACTCTTTTTAATCTTCTTAACCTTGTTGACGGATCGTCCATAACTCCATCAACCATCATCACCAGGTCCAGCCATTCGATCCTGAGCGATCCCTGACCGGGATCCTTGTAAATTTCAATTCAATTATATACCACCATTTCAGTTAAAGAACATATCACTTCATAAAGATAAAAAGATTATTGTTGTTTGTTGTTAGCTTCATTGAAGAAAGGAAGGTACCTTCCTTTCTTCAATGAAGCTAAGGCGGTTTTTTGGGATGCCTTTTGCTCATTTTTCTATCATAAGTTTGGTTTCTTTTACTCTGAAGGATTTCCCACTCATATTGAGCATAAGTGCCCTATGAGTTAATCTATCAACCATCGCCGCCGTAAGCACTGTATCACCAAATATTTCGCTCCAGCGCTCAAAAGAGAGGTTGGTGGTAATGATAGTTGATTTACGTCCGCAACGCAGTGAAAGATGACTAAAAAGCATCTCAGCACCTTCTTTGTCGAAGGAGACATATCCGAACTCATCGCAGATAACCAGATCGAACTTCTCGAACCGGTTTTCAAGAGTACGAAGCGTTTTTTGGGATCTGCTTTCGCGTATTTGGGTAAGCAGACGAGACACTGAGGTAAACAGCACCTTATAACCTTCCTGACAAGCCTTTATGCCCAAAGCTGTTGCCAGATGGGTCTTGCCTGTTCCTGGATTTCCTGAGAGGATAAGGTTCTGACCGCTTCTTATAAAATCAAGCTGTTCAAGTTGTGGAAGTTTTACGGCAGCATCCACCGGCAGATCTTCACGAGAGAGGTCATGCAAGTATTTGTACTGCACAAAACCAGCTTGCCGTATCTGAGACTTGCGACGGTTCTCCTCACGGGTCTGAGATTCAAGCTCCATCAAACGCAGCAAAAAAGTTGCATAAGAGAGGTTTTCTGACACAGCCTGACTGGCTTGTTGCTCGTACTCACGCCGGAAAGCCGGCAGATGAAGGATTCTGCTCAGTTCATCTATTTGTTGTTTAATATCTTTTGTGTTCATCTTGTTTTAGTTTGGGTTGTTTGCCATCAATGTGATTTCCATTAGCTGCTCTCTGGAACAGGTCTCGATTTCATCTTTCCTCCCCGATGGTATTACAGGAACATTCTCCGAAGGTTGGTTGCCAAGCATGGCTAGAACCTTATCGGCAGATACGTCCTTTGGACAAAGGCGAGTGAGTTCCTGGATTGTTTTAACCAGTTTCTGGTGTGGCATATTCTTGTTTTGACAGTATTGCAGGATGTCGATAAAACCGCGGGCATTACTGCGAAAGAACTGCTCGTAAAGACTCTTTATTTCAGGCGGAGCCTGCTCTAATGCTACAGAACCGTGTAAGGCTCCGGGCTTAAAGGCAAGCGTCCTGAGATAATGCTCAAGATCGATCTGCCACTGGAACATCCCGTATTGACGCTCCTGAGAGCATACAGCAAGGTTATTATAATAAACCTTAAGGTGGTTGGCATAGATTTTAACTTCAACCATGCGCCCTACAAGATAGTCCGGAACAGAGTAGCGGTTCGTTCCGTATGAAAAAGTGGCATATTTGTCTACCTTCAGGCATTCTACCATATAGCATTCCATTGGCCCGGGATATTTCCAAAGCATGACACGTTCTTCCTCAAGCATCTGTTTTGGACTTTTTCCATTTTGAGGGGAGGGTATGTTATTGAGTCTCTCAAGGGTGGATGCCAGATGGATGCGGGCTTCTTCAAAAGTATCAAAGGTATCCCGGTCACAGAAAGCCTTTCGCCGGATCACCTCCACAGAGCGTTCCACATGACCCTTCTCGTTACCTCTGCGTACGTTGCAGAACCTCCAGCGAAATTGATACCAGCCTGAGAGATTGGTTAAAGCCCTGGTTGGCTGCTTCTCATGGCGACCTACAAACTCAGCTACTGCTACCCGCATGTTGTCGTATACCATCTCGTGATAGATACCCCCAGCATGTGCGAAGAAGTCATTATGCGACTCCATATAGGCCAAAGTGTCTTGCCTTTTGTATAGGTCACCATAGCGGTAGTTGCTGCAAGAAGCAGTAAACGCCGACATATTTAAACGCTTCTGTTCTCCTCCTATTATCAACTTCACTTCACCCCAGTCAAACTCACATTCCTCCCCAGGCAAATGAACCTGTCGGATATACGCCTCACGTAACATGATTTCATGCTCACAGATATAGTTGCATACTGTGGTGTATCCAATTTTATGTCCCTTCGAAAGAAGGTACTCGTGTATATCAATCTTACGCTTGATCTGCTTACGAAGTCCATTCCGCTTCTTATGATCATTTTCCAAAACCTGCTGCTGGATCAGCATCTTTATTTCATCGGTCAACTTACGTTTATACCGGCCTGTACTATTGAAAACCGGTGCACTACCTGCGTATTCCTGCAAGCTCTCGGTATCGCCTTCTTCCTCAGATTTCTGCTGGATTTTCAGATGTTCCAACAAATACTTCTTGACAGTTTTTCTGTTAATCTGTAAATCACGAGCAATTTTACGTTCGCTGTCACCCTCTCGTAAATAACGCCTTGTAATCTCTTGTTTCGAATCCATACTTATCATCCTGTTTTGTGTTGCTTGATCGGGACCAAAGCAACTGGTTACTTTTGATAAGTGGTATACTTTTCAACGAGAAGGTGGTATACTTTTCAATTAATATATACAGATCCTTTGAGGGAAGACGAAAACGACCCTCTTCCAGAAGTTTTGAGTAGATGACAAGCCCTCCCGGCTCCATATGAAGAAGCTTGATACGGTTGCGAGACTTGTTAATGAAAATAAAGACATCACCATCGAGTACATTAAGTCTCAGATTATTTGTCACAAGACCGCTTAGAGTATGATAACTCTTCCGCATGTCGGTTGGCTCACTATAGAGCAGGTAGCGCATGCTGTCATTGAGACTAAACATTGCGTCGGCCTCCGGATGAAGCAATAATTGTGCTAACCATTAACGAGTCCATGAGCCCCCGGATACGAAGTTCAGCTCCAGATGGTGTCCGAAGTTCTATTTCAATCTCCCCCTGGGATATAAAAGGTTGTTTTAAGTTTTTACCCCGTTTCCCCGGTTTGATTGATCCACCGCAGAGGACATTGATAGGAAGGAACTGTCCTTCTGACTGTGATGAGGCCTCCTGAAGGTCTTTGGACTTACGCTTCCAGTAGTAATATTTATGAATGCTGATCCCTTTTGAACCAAGAAAGGTCTTTATGTCTGTCTCTGATGTGGAGAACTCTTGCTCCAGGAGTGTATATTCCTCAATTGTCATGGCTTTTAATTTTAAAACAAAATTATTGAGCCTAAACAATACTTACAATATGTGTTTTATCGGATGCTTACCCTGAGTCAATGGATTTTTTTTCACCTTCAGAGGTATAATATTGAAAGAGTTCCTTCCCTGGAATATCACGACATGCTTTTACAATTTTTGCTAATCTTTTATTTTTAAGATTAAGATCATGATGCACCCCTTTCTTTCCTTTGAAAGAAAATGTAATATTATTTCCTTCAATACTAACATGCTTATCTTTTAAAGTAGTTAAACCAAATGAGCCATATAGTTTTTCATAAGCATCGTTACCCACCCTGATATTTGTAAGCTCCATTAAACTCACTGCCAGTGCCAATACTTTTTCAACCGGTAAACCGTATTTCGCCAAATCTTTTTCTACTTGTAATCTTATTGCCGGAAGTACTTTTCCAAATTGTATCATATGGTAATACTTAGTGTGATTGCGGAGAGAGTTCCATAGAGCATGATATTTATATTGTTTTCTTTTTTTTACATCAATTCCTGTTGCTTGTAAATGTCCGTTTTCTAAAATACAAATCCAGACATTTTCCCAGGCTGGGGGAATAACCAAACTTTTAATTCTGTTTAAAACAACTTTATCTTTGACCTTTGTTTCTTCTATGATATAAGTAAATTGTTTCCCCTTTTTGATTCTTTTTATTCCTTTCTCGCTATCGTGCACGTAAATAAGATTCACGGCTTGTGCACTTTTTTCAGGACTGCCAATAATGCTTTTAATTTCCCGATTTTCTAATTGCGCTACAACCATCGCTTTATTTGTCATATTAATAATTCAGAATTTGATTCTGCTTGTGAGAAAAAAAGTAACGAAAGACTAGTTCTGAGAAATACTTTTTTTGAGTACAAGATTTAAACTAAGAACATTCCATTCAACTTTATGTTTATCTTAAATCTTCTCTTGATAGTAATTAGGTTCTTCTGCCCAATGCAGGAATTTTGAAAGTACTCTGTTAATCTTAGCATAGTACCCAACTTGATTACTTTTGGTTATCGATTGCAACTCTTCTTTTATCCTCCGATGCTTTCGCAAATGAGAGACAAAGATGCAACCTCTGATCTTCTCCTTTGTTGCACCATACGACTTCGTGTAAATTAAGATCCCATAATAGGTTGATCAGAAATTAAATGCAGGCTGCATCATCTCCTGTTCTTTTTTTAATATCCCAATTGCATTTGCATGGATTCGCCATTTCGCTACAACAGAAATGATTTGGGTCAAAATTTCTTCCATTTGCTTTGTATTTAGCATAAAATATTCTCCAACACTTTTTGCCAGATCAAAATTCAGGGCATTATTGTTCATATCAATATTGAGGGCAAGACCATCTTTATCAATAGAAGGATTGATATCATAGGCTGGTGATAATCTCCAGCCCTTGTTTGATAAAAGAAATCCATGGTTTCTTAAGTGGTCATCAGTATTCGAGATTGAAATATTAAAAACTATCCGTCGCCATAATTGGTGCAAATCTTCCATATTTCCCGCACCTGAATACTTAATAAATTCAGCTATCTCAAGGTAACTGGCATTTTTGTCTCTTAATGTCCCTTCATAATTACCAGTCATTGTCATTGCAGATGCAAAATGTATCCTTTCATTCAGAATCCGGTCAAACCTTTTCGTAAGAAAAGTATTATAAGCTCCTGAAAGTTTAGTTATACGTGATTCTGACATTCTTATACCAGCCTTAAGCGCTAACCTATATGCCAATAACTCCCATGCTGCTTTATCAGTTTTATCATTCTTAGAGGGAAATTTTGCAATCCATAAATTTTTTGAACTGTCAGTAAAATTTGCTTTTGGTCGAGCTCCACCTAATGATGACCCAGGGGCAATTAGCATCAATATCCATTTACTTATATGCTCATCGTCTTCATCTGATTCAATTATTCTTACCGCTTCTTGAAGTTCGCCAAGGGTAGTCCAGGGAGGTTTTGTTGTACTTGATCCTGTTTCTAAAAACGGACCATTGGGATTTAACTTAAATCTCAAGGCTCCCATTCTGCTTTCATCATAAACTCCAAGCAGGAAATCAATATCATGCAATTTTCTTGGTTCTCTTCCTTCTTCTCTTGCTCTTATTGGCTCTCGCCTTTGCATTAGAGTCCTACCCCATGAATCAGGCATTGAATCAAGGAATATACCGAAATTGTCCTTATTGTTGGGATATTGCGGTCCGGAATACCATCCGATATCCGGATCGAGTAGCATTTGTTCACGTGAGGAGATCCAGTCCTTGTCATATTCAATACTGAAAGTTTTTCGCCCTTTTCCAAAATGAGCTGAAAGGATACCTATAGGTTTTGGATCCTTCATCCCTACCCAATGAGCATAAACCCATAAATCAATCTTCGATTTATCCATATTACTTTTCACTCAATAGCTTAAGATCCTGAAGCCTTCTCCCAAACTCGTCATCAGTAGCTATCTTCAAAAAATCGTCCTGTAGTCGTAGTACCCGTAGTACATTAAAGTATGCACCCAATGAGACCCTGCTATCTCCTTTTTCAATTCTGACAAGGGTTGAACGGTCAATTCCAGCTCTTTCAGAAACCAGAATAGTAGTTAAGTTCCTTCTCTTTCTTGCCAGTTTTATGTTCTCTCCTACTTTTTCAAGGATTTTCTGATGTTTTGGGAAAAGCACCTGCCTTTTCGATTTCATACTAAATGTTGTATATTATCTACAAATATAACCTTTATGTGGATAATATGCAACAATACCACAATTATTCCTGTTTTCAGCTTGTCTGTTAATTCATCTATTTTTAATACCTAAAGTGAATCCAACTCAAAGTTTTAATTGAGCCTTTTTATTCAAATAAACATTAGTATCATTGTAATTAGTAGTATTTTCTATTAACTGATTCAGATTAATCCGTTGATTTAATGATTACTCAAAGGAAGTGATATTAAAAAATTGAAAATAAATTGATCGGTCATCTGGTTGCAGCTTTTGTCTGCCTCACGCTGACGTTGAGCTCTGCTAAGGATGGAGCACTGTGCCATTATTCTTTTTGAGCATTCATTTTCGTTTATCGTTATTACTACAAACTAGCTATTGATGAAGAAAATATTTCTGCTCCTGCTCTTAATTAATTTATCATCAATTCTATTCAGCCAGACTAACAATGGAACAATAATCGGAAAGGTAATCGATTCAAAAACCAACCAGGGAGTCCCTTTTGCAAGTATTGCTGTATGGGAAACCACAACCGGTGTTATAGCCGACCAGGATGGAAATTTCACTTTTTCTGGACTAAAGCCCGGATTCATTGTGCTCCGTGCCTCATGTATCGGCTTCAAACCCTATGTTTCAGAAGGGATAATGGTGACAAACAGCAAGACTGTAAATATCAATATACTTCTTGAGGAGTCATCGCTTCAGATAAGTGAGGTTGTTATAAAGGCGTCCCCTTTCAGGAAGACTGCTGAAAGTCCTGTTTCTGCACGTATCATAGGGATCGATGAAATTGAACAGAACCCCGGCGGAAACAGGGATATTTCTAAGGTAATAGAGTCATTTCCCGGAGTTGCCTCAACACCCGCCTTCAGAAATGATGTAATTGTAAGAGGTGGTGGCCCAAATGAAAACAGGTTCTATCTCGACAACATTGAGATACCATATCTTAATCATTTCTCAACCCAGGGTGCCTCAGACGGACCTGTGGGTATTATAAATGTTGACTTTGTCCGCTCGGTTGACTTTATTTCAGGAGCTTTTCCGGCTTCACGCGGGAATGCACTGAGTTCTGTGCTTAGCTTTAATCTTAAAGATGGGAACAGGGAAAAAATGAAATACAAAGCAACACTCGGAGCATCTGACATTGGATTGACACTTGATGGTCCGACCGGGAAAAACAGCTCTATTATAATGTCAGTCAGGAGATCCTATCTTCAGTTCCTGTTCAGCGCCCTTAAACTTCCATTTTTACCTACATATACTGATTTCCAGTTCAAATATAAATGGAGACTTAATGACAAGAATGAACTTACTGTATTGGGGTTGGGTGCGAAGGATGACTTCAAGCTTAACCTTAAGGCAGATCAGACAGACTTTCAGAAATATATTCTCGACTATATTCCGGTTCAGACTCAATACAGCTATGTTTTAGGAGCAGTACTGAAACATTTCACAGAAAAAGGCTATGACACATGGGTCCTTAGCAGGAATTATCTTAACAATACCCAGTACAAATACATGAACAATGTCGAGATTGATTCCAATAAATTGCTTGATTATCTTTCCGGGGAGGGTGAAATAAAAGCAAGGTATGAGAGAACCGTCATAGGTGATAATGGATTCAGATTAAATTTCGGTGCAGGACTGGAGTATGCGCATTATAGGAATTCAACTTATAATAAGATATTTACAAATAACGCAACCGAGGTTATAGATTACACTACAAATCTTAAATTCGGTAAATACGGGATATTCGGACAGATTAGCCAATCGCTCTTCGGCGAAAAACTTACACTTTCGTTTGGGATAAGAACGGATGCAAACAATTACTCATCTTCAATGGCCAATCCTGTCAGCCAAATATCGCCCAGATTCTCAGCTTCATATGCCATCACGGGCAAACTGAATCTTAACATGAATCTTGGAAGATACTACGAGCTTCCACCATATACTGCTCTCGGTTACGCCGATAATTCAGGGACACTGGTCAATAAGTCAAACAATCTTAAGTATATCAGGGCTGATCATCTGGTTGCAGGTATTGAATACATTCCTATTGAAAATATTCAGATTTCCATTGAAGGATTTCATAAACACTACACTGATTATCCGTTTTCAGTTAGGGATTCGGTACCGATATCCAGCAAAGGTGCCGATTATGGGATCTTCGGCAATGAAGAGCTCAAATCATTTTCTCAGGGAAAGGCATATGGAGTTGAGTTTCTGGGAAGAGTGAAAGAATTTATGGGACTCAACCTTGTTTTTGCTTATACATTTGTAAGAAGTGAATTCAAAAACTATTATGGAATATATATTCCAACTGCATGGGATAACAGGCAGCTATTAAGTCTGACCGGTACTAAGAAATTCAATAAGAACTGGGATGCAGGGTTGAAGTTCAGATATGTGGGAGGAGCTCCTTATACTCCTTATGACGTTGAAAAGTCTTCTCTTAAAGAAGCATGGGATCTGCAGGGACAGGGGTATCTTGACTATACAAAGTTTAATAGTCTAAGGTTGAAAGGTTTTAGCCAGCTCGACATAAGGGTCGATAAAAGATATTTTTACAGAAACTGGTCCTTAATGCTTTATGTTGATATTCAGAATGTTCTTAATTCTAAAGCTGCTCAGCCACCTATTCTGATAAGGGAGACTGACAGCAACGGTATTCCAGTAACAGATCCATCCGATCCCGCCAGGTATATCATGAAATATATTAGTGGAACTTCCGGAACTGTTCTTCCAACTGTGGGTATAATTGTGGAATTTTAATACCCGGTTTAGAATGAATGGATCGTGTGAGACTTAAGATCGTTATAATAATGTCAGTTATATCGCTTGTCTTAACGGGTTTTTATGGTGACCCCCTCCAAATACCACCTGGTCTTTTGGAAAGGTTATACTGGTTTAGTGTTCTGCCTTATCATGGATTTATTTTACAAAAGAGCAGAAATATTGGATTCCCGGACACAAGCGAATAGGATGAATCAACCGTTAACGAAGGTTCTTCCCAAAGAAAACGGATTTTATACAGGTGACAGCTAAACGGGTAAGTCAGGCAGAAAAAATGTTCAATGAAAGACCGGTACGAAAATTTAACTACCAAACCCCAAATGCTGTATTTTTACAAAAATTAAAAGTTGCACTTATTACTTGATCACAGCCTATAATCATTTCAGATAATGCACGTCAGGTTTTATTCCATTCCCATAGGTGTGTGCATACACACCGGTGAAGGCTACACCCAGATAGAAGATGATGGACGAATAATAAATCCAGGTAAGTATTACCATAAGCGTTCCAACAGCACCATAAATGGAAGAACCCGCCATATGACCGAAGTAAGTACCAATGGTAAATTTGCCAATCATAAAAAGAACAGCCGTAAAAATTGCGCCCGTTAAACAATCTCGCAGTGCTGCTTTTCCATCATTCAGTATCCTAAAAACGGCAATGAATAAAATAATCAGGAGGACGAACAGGATGACAAGGTTGACCATATAATAGAAATTAATATCAAAACCGGGTAAATAGAGGATTAAACGATTGTCGAGAACATCCATCAGTGAATTGATTACCAGACCTATCAATAGCAAAAGTCCGCTCAACCCTATCGCGGTAAATGCCACGAGATAGCGAGTGATGAATTTCATTAAGCTTCGTTTGGGTTTTGACTTGATGCCCCAAATAATATTGATGGAAGTCTTAATTTCAGCAAACACACCCGATGCGGTTATCACCAAAAAGATAATACCGATTACACTGGCTACAGAAGCATCCTTTGATGGCTTCACGGTTTTTATTATTTGCTGAATTCCCGTGGCCGCGCGTGAGCCAATAAGTTCATTAATCTGCCCAAAAACCTCACCTCGTACCGCCTTCTCGCCAAAAAAAAGTCCACATAAAGAAATGATGATGAAGAGCAGAGGAATTAAAGAAAAGAGAATATAACAAGACAAGGCCGCACTTAAACGGAGGCCACTAACGGCAATAAATTTCCTAAAAGTTTCCTTGAGGAGATTCCCTGCATTTTTTACCGCTTGTTTTAGTTGCATGATGCCGTCTCTTAAATGAACAGCTAATTTACGCAATGCTGAGGGATTTTGGGATTATGATTCACCAAATCTTTATTGTTGCTTAATAAAAAACCGATGCCGTATGCGTATTATAGTTATCCATTACTGTTTCATTTGACCATTCGACAAGTAATGAATAAATGGCTTATGGTTGCTTATTAAATTTTGATTGACCATTTAATTGCTATAATTAGAAACCGTAATGGAACACAAGGATAGCTGTATAAAATATGGCACCTGTCTTCTATAACGATCTTTTTGTCAGTTATCTTCAGAAAAACTGCAACAGAGACATATAGGTTACTGAATTTGTCGATAACCTGTTAGGGAACCCTGAATGAACATTTAATTATAGTACTCTCCTGCCTTGAATGAGTTTAACAACTATTGCGATAATTGCAATAACAAGCAGTAAATGTATAAACCAACCGACATGAAAAGCAAAAAATCCGATTGCCAAGGCAATAATTAAAATTACTGCTACGATGTAAAGTGTAAAAGCCGGTAGTGTTAACCACATTTAGCCGGTATGATTATCGTAATGTTATTTTTCTAAAAATCAAAATTTTAACTGCGATCTTTCACGGTCAATTAATTCCGGTGAAGAGTGGTCAATGGCTCTCTGGCTTTTCCACCTTGTCTCCAAAATGAGTTTTCAGCAAAGATGCAAACATGGCAATCTTATGATCTACTTTCAATTTCATCATTCACAGACGTTTATGATAAGTCTCAATAAACCGTAACCAGTTATTTAAATATCGCACTCTCATTATCCAGCGTTGCCATATCCTTATCAGAAAGACTGAATGACATGGCTCCGCAGTTCTCCTTTACATGGATCTCTTTTGTTGCACCCGGGATTGCCACAACTGTATCCCCATTATTTTGAATCAGCCAGTTGAGAGCCACCTGAGAGGGTGTAACATTGTACTTAATGGCAAGTTCCTTCAACAAATTAATTACTGGTTGGCTTTTCTCAAGTCCTGCGGGCTTGAATTGTGAACTGTATCTTCTGAATCCAATATTTTTCAACAGCTCGGGATTGTCGTGAAATTTACCGGTTACGATACCTTGTGCCAGGGGTGAATATGCAATTATGGTAATACCCAGCTTTTTTGCAAGATCCATCACCCCATTGGATTCTATCCTTCGATCCAGGAGGTTATACCTCACCTGGTTAGTTGCAAGCGGTATCCCATATTTTTGGAGTTTCTCCCATGAATTTTTCATTTTATGTGCAGAAAAATTGCTAACCCCTACTGCTTTTATAAGTTCCCTGTTATACAGTTCAGCCATTACTGTCATTTCACTGTTTTCGCCGGAGAAGCTCCACGGTTGATGAACCTGGTAGAGGTCAATAGGATAAGGGTCAAGTTCAGTGATACGTATGTTGATGGTCTTTCTGATATTCGAAGCGAAACGAAACATAGGCCACCATTTTGTTGCCACTATAACTTCCCCGGGTTTTTTACCCGCTGCCTTAAGTGCCTTTGAAAGAGATTTCTCAGACACACCGCCTCCATAGACTTCGGCTGTATCAAACCAGTTAATTCCTCCTTCAAGGGAAAGGGAGACAATCCTTTCAATCAGGTTGTCATCAAGGGCGGGCCAGAATTTTCCTGCCATGTTACTTTGTTTACTGAACTGCCAGCAACCAAGGCCTATAGGGGTTACCATGATACCTGTTCGTCCCAGTGGCCGTAAGTTTTTAATATTTTCCATTTTTCAATATTTGATAAATCTAAGATAGACAAATTAATAATGCCTTTTGATCTGCAAAACCCATACCTTTATAAAAATCTGACTTCTTTTATCAGGAAACACGGAAGTGAATCAGAACCTTTCCTGCCCTAATCTTGTTATTATTCTAATAAGCATTAAATGCGAATATTACTCACAGGGGCAACAGGTTATATTGCACAAAGATTATTACCCATTTTACTAAACAATGGACATGAGGTAATTTGTTGTGTCCGTGACAAAGCCAGGTTTAATTCTGACAAGTACCTGTCACCTTCATTATCAATACTTGAAGTTGATTTTTTAAAACCAGAGACTCTTCAAAGTATTCCTCTTGATATTGATGCGGCCTATTACCTTATTCACTCTATGTCAACTTCAACAGGCGATTTTGAAAAAATGGAGGAGATCGCTGCCATCAATTTTAAAGATTGCATTCAAAAAACCAAAGCCAGGCAGGTTATTTATCTTAGCGGAATAGTCAACAAAGAAGTACTATCAAAGCATCTTGCCAGTCGAAGGAATGTTGAGAGGATACTAGGTTCAGGATTTTACTCATTAACAACACTCAGGGCCGGGATAATAATTGGTTCCGGAAGTGCCTCATTCGAAATTATCAGAGATATAGTAGAAAAGTTGCCTCTGATGATTGCACCCCGATGGTTGAATACCCATTCTCAACCTATTGCAATACGAGATGTTATTGAATTCCTATTCGGTGTATTACTAAATGAAAAGACATACAAACATAGTTACGATATCGGTGGACCTGATATTCTGACTTATAAGCAGATGCTGTTAAGTTTTGCAAAGATCAGGGGACTTAAACGATGGATAGGAATCGTGCCAGTCATGACTCCGAAATTATCATCATACTGGTTATATTTTATTACTTCAACTTCATATTCGCTTGCACAAAACCTTGTCGACAGCATGAAAGTTGAGGTAATTTGCAAAGAAAACAATCTGAAAGAGATTCTGGGAATAGTCCCTCTGAATTATGAGAAAGCTATTTTGGAGGCATTCGAAAAGATTGAGATGAATCAAGTGCAATCAAGCTGGAAAGATGCACTTACATCCAATACGTTGAATGATGGAATGTCAAAATATGCACAAGTACCGGTAAATGGGTGTTTTTTTGATATTAGGAAACTTCATGTCAGTAACAGTGAAGAATCACTGAAAAAGATATGGTCAATAGGAGGAAAAAACGGATGGTATTACGCCGACTGGCTCTGGGGAATCCGTGGTTTTATCGATAAACTATTCGGCGGTGTAGGATTAAGAAGGGGCAGAAAAAATCAGACTGAAATCTCTCCCGGTGAGTCCCTTGATTTCTGGCGTGTTCTGATAGCCGACAAAACAGAAAAAAGATTGCTTCTTTTTGCTGAAATGAAACTTCCCGGCGAGGCCTGGCTGGAATTCAGAATTGACTATCAGAATATATTGCATCAGACTGCAACTTTCAGACCTTTAGGATTATGGGGCAGGTTATACTGGTATAGCGTTCTGCCTTTTCATGGACTCATCTTCAGGGGATTGATAAGGAATATTGCAATTAAATGAACTTTTAATCAAGTAAATATGAAAATGTTTATCATAATTCTAGCTCTAATTATTTTATTGATCATATTACTTCAATCTTTTACAATTATGTCAACAAATAAAACTGAAGAACAAAAGTATAACATCATTCAGCGGTACAAGGATTTTGAAATCAGATTTTATCCATCTGCCACTATTGCAACAATTAATTCGAATGCAAAAACTTACAGGGATCTTTCGGGCCCCGGTTTTCGGAAACTTGCAGGCTATATCTTTGGCGGCAATGAGGCTAATACAAAAATACCGATGACCGCTCCCGTGCAGATGGATATCAATGATTCTGTTTCTACAATGAGCTTCGTTATGCCTTCTGCATATAAAAAAGAAAACCTGCCAAAACCTAATGACCCAAATGTTCAAATAAAAAACACAGCTGATGAATATGTTGCAGTAATAAGATTTGGCGGATATGCCTCTGATAAAGATCTTAAATTCTATTCGGAAAAACTTCAAAATCTTTTGAAAGAAAATGGTATTACCTCTTTCGGAAATTATAGATTTCTGGGATATAACCCTCCTTACCAATTTATTGGCAGAAGAAACGAAATTATTGTTTCAGTCGAATGGGGAGAGGCAAAATAATTAATTCTTGAAATTATGTTTTTACTCAAAAATATCTGGCTTATATTATTCATATTATGGGGTTTGCCTTAGATGAAGCATTGAGGCTTTGGAAGGAACTTCGATAAAATAGTTTAAAAATTAATCACAATGAATATTAAAAATACAATTATTAGTTACCTTCTCACTCTCATCGTTTTTTTGATTGTAGATATGTTTTGGCTCGGCATTATAGCTAAAAACCTGTATCAAAAATACCTGGGAGGATTTTTAACAGATAAGGTTAACTGGACCGCAGCCCTGATCTTTTACCTCATTTAAGTTGTGGGTATTTCAATTTTTGCGATTTATCCGGCAGTGAACAAAGGTTCTGCCTTTAATGCAATTTTGATGGGGGCTTTATTTGGTATATTTACTTACGCCACCTACGATTTAACAAATTTAGCGACATTAAAAGGCTGGCCATTGCCGATCGTTTTTATTGATATTTTCTGGGGAGCGTTCCTCTCTGCAATAGTTAGTTTTTCTGGTTTTCACATAGTTAAATGGCTTAATTAATAGTTAAAATGTATAAAAGTGAAGCCCCTTTTATCAACGGAAAGTTTCTTTACTATGCTTTTATTGCCGGAGGAAATCAAATACTACAAAATCAGGCAGAAATAAACAGAATAAATATTTTCCCTGTAAATGATAAAGACACGGGTACAAACCTGGCTTCCACAATTCGTTCTGTAATCGACAATGTCAAACCTCATAAATCTTACAAAACGACTATAAATAATATTGCAGATGCAGCATTAATAGGAGCCAGAGGTAATTCAGGTGTCATTTTTGCTCAGTTTTTGTACGGCTTGAGTCGTGAAACCTTAAGCAAACCAGTTATTACCCTTCCGGAATTTGCCGAAAGTTTAAAAAAATCAATTCTTTTCATGTATGAAGCCGTTGCTGACCCTGTTGAAGGGACAATGTTAACGGTTATTAAAGAGTGGTCCGACTTTATTTATAGTAAAAAAGAAGCCATTCGCGATTTTGAAAATGTAATAATTGATTCTTTTGCGGTTTTGGAAAAATCATTGTCAGAGACTACTTTAAAGTTGAAAGCATTAAACAAATCGGGTTTTGTTGATGCCGGCGCAAAAGGTTTTGTTTTATTTATTAAAGGCATTATTGATTTTATAAAAAACAGAAATATCCGTAACCTGGAGGTTGACTCGCAGGAAAGCATATCGCTAATTCATTCAGAGGAACTAATCAGCGAAGAAATTATTAATCGTTATTGCACAGAAGCGATTATGAAGAATGTCATCATTGGTAAAACTGAACTTCAGAACATTTTAAGCCAAAGTGGAAATTCGGTTATTGTTGCCGGGTCGGAAAGCATCTGTCGCATTCATGTTCATACAAATAATCCGGCAGATCTTTTTCATCAGCTTAAAGATATGGGAACCTTCACTTATCAAAAAGTGGACGATATGATCAGGCAGCAGGAAGCAGTCATTAAAAGAAAATGGAATATTGCGCTTGTTACTGATTCGACATGTGATCTATCGCAGGAGTTGATTGATTTTTATCAGATTAATGTTGTTCCGATTAATTTAAATTTTGGCGATAATCATTATCTGGATAAAGTAACCATCCAGCCCGATCAGTTTTATGATTTGCTTAAAACACATGCTGAATTCCCAAAATCATCTCAGATAAACGAACAGACTTTTACCAACTTGTACTCACATTTGGCTTCGTATTACGATGCCATAATTGCAGTACATCTTACCAGTCAGTTTAGCGGTACTTTTGCAAACAGCGTTAAGGCAGGCGAACGGATTTCCAAAGAGTTTAATAAACCTGTTTATGTAATTGACTCTAAAAATATATCCGGGGCCCTGGGATTACTTGTGCTGAAAACTGCTCAGAACATTGAAGCCAATGAGTCTATGGAATCAATTGTTAGGTCCCTTAAAAATGATGTGATTCAAACAAAAATATTTGTCAGTGTCAGAAATTTAAAATATATGATTAAGGGTGGAAGAGTTTCCAGACCCAAAGGATTGATAGCTCGTGCACTTGGTTTAATTCCGGTTATTTCCATTGATGAAAATGGGAAATCGCTGCTTTTTGGCAAAACATTCAGTCAGGAGGCAAGTTTGAACAAAATATACGATCATATTTTAAAAATTGGTCGTGGAAAGACAGTCTGGAACTATATAATCCTGCATGCACATAACCTTGAGGGTGCTCAAAAAGCAGAAGAAAAAATGATACAAATAACAGGGAAAAAAACTGTTTCTGTTGTCAATATTTCTCCTGTAATCGGTATGCATGCCGGAAATGGTGCAATAGCCATTTCCCTGTTATTTACAAACTAATTCTCCCCGAAAATAGCTTGCCGAATCAATATTGGCAACGATCTACATTAATAGTTAATTGCGTTCTAAATATGTTTGTCTTATGGCATTCTATCAATTTCAAAAGGAACAATTCATTAAGGCCTCCATCGACGAGGTATGGGACTTTATTAGTTCGCCACAGAATTTAAAAAAGATCACTCCGGAAAAGATGGATTTTGACATTCGTACTCCAAATCTGCCTGACAAAATATATGAAGGAATGATTATCAGTTATAAGGTCAGGCCACTATGGGGTATCCCCACTAACTGGGTTACTGAAATTACTCATGTCAGGGATAAATCCTATTTTGTTGATGAACAAAGAATTGGACCCTACAGTATATGGCATCATCAACACATTATTTTACTTTTAGAAAATGGGGTTTTAATGAAAGATATCGTTAGTTATAGACCGCCATTTGGTTTATTGGGTCGTATTGCCAATACTCTATTCATTAAAAATACATTAACAGAAATATTTGATTACCGGACAAAAGTACTTGAAAATATATTTCCATTATGAGGATCTGGTCAATACATCCTAAATATCTGGATGCGAAAGGTCTTGTTGCACTTTGGCGAGAAACTATTCTTGCGAAAAATGTATTGGAGGAAAAGACCAGTGGGTATAAAAACCATCCTCAATTAATACGTTTTAAAAATTCTGCCAATCCGCTCCAGGGTATTAATCAATATTTGGAAGCAGTTTACAAGGAATCTCAAACACGCGGATATCATTTTAATAAAGATAAAATTAAGATTTATAATGAACCGTTGACTTTAACTGTTACCAGGAGGCAAATAGAATATGAGATGCAGCATCTGTTAAAGAAATTGAAAACCCGCGATATAGAGAGATATCATAGATTATTAAACGAAACTAACATTAAGCCCCATCCTATTTTTAAAATAATTGATGGGGAAATTGAAGTATGGGAAATACTTTAAGAAATTTCAGGTTAAAGTTTTCAGAATGTCATCGGGTCCAGACATCTCAACCCGATTGGTATAGATATAATACAAGGTTTTAAAGTATAAAGGTCACTTAACTGGTTGCAACTTTTGTTAGTTGGTTGAATTTAGAGGTTTCAAGTCTCTCTTGCACTTCCTTTTTTGATAAATCCGATCATAGGAATAATGTAATATTTTTTCAAAATCATGTAACATTTTCCATAATTAACAGGCTTACTTTTATGCAACAAAAATTCAGACACAACTTTACTGGCAGTTTTTGGGATTAAATATTAATAAAATGGAAACGAAAAATTTATTAATTCTGTAAACAATTTATTGGAGGCATTTGCAAAAGAAGATAATGGTACAGAAACAATAAGTTAGTGTCAGGTGGAAGTAAATAAAAAGGAAAGGAGTATAAATATGCCAGTATTTGGATCACCCTTTTCGTGATTAGCAAAAGATAGGAAGCTCACGGATGCTGAGCTAATCAGAGCAATACGTTTTATGGTAGCGGCAGAGTATGAAGCAACTCAGTTGTACATGCAGCTTGCCGAGTCAACCGACAACCGTCTCGCTAAAGCGGTACTCATAGACATAGCGAATGAGGAACGGGTACACGTTGGCGAGTTTTTGAGATTACTCAGGGAGCTTGCTCCCGATGAAGAAAAAATTTATGCGAAAGGGGCAGAAGAAGTAGAAAAAATGATCAAGAAGATGAAGTAAGCTGTTCAGAGAAAAATTTTCCGGTAGGTTATAATTCAAGTTGACTCATAGACTTCTAATCAGAACAAGTAGTGGATTAGACTCTGGATAAATATTTAAAACGTCCTTTGCACAAAGGAGTAAATTACCGACTTATAAAGTAATTAGAAATGAAGAAAGAAGTCGTGATCAAATTTGCAGATGAATGAGTTAACGAAAATGAATTTCAGTCTATTTTCATATAAAACAAGACCATATGGCAAAATATTCAAAAAAAGCTCAAAATAAAATTGAAGTCGTAATGCATGAGTTTAAGGAAGGAACTTTAAAATCAGGCAGAAATGGCGATAATGGTAAAGTAACAAACAGGAAACAAGCCATTGCTATTGGTATAAGTGAAGCCAAAGAAGCTGGGTTAAAAGTGCCCGCAAAAAAAACTACAAAAAAAACTGCAAAAAAAACTGCAAAATGATATCCGGGTAATGTAAAAACAGTAAAATTCTGTTTGGTTTAGTCTGTACTGGTTTGTCAGGTTGGCAAAACGGCATCAGGAATATGGAAATTTTCCAACCTTCTTTCCATAACCAACGAAAAGGTACCCGAGCGTGATACCCGTTAATCAGTTCTTCATAAAAAGACAAAAACCAGACGGAATTTCTTTTCTTAAAATGATTTCTTAAGACGTTTTTAGAAATAGCAATAATAAATCGGGTATAAAACTAAACTATGAGTAAAAATATTTCGGACCAACTGGTGGAAGCATTAGTTGATGCAGGTATCCAAAGGATCTACGCAGTAACAGGAGATAGTCTCAATCACGTTAATGCAGCCGTGCACCGTAATGGTAAAATCAAATGGATCCATGTGCGGCATGAAGAGACTGGGGCGTTCGCTGCCAGTGCAGAAGCCCAACTTACCGGGCTGGCATGTTGTGCTGGCAGCAGTGGACCAGGTCATGTCCACCTGATAAACGGATTATATGATGCCCACCGTTCATCAGCTTCAGTGCTGGCCATTGCCTCTACACTTCCAACAAAAGAATTTGGGACAGGTTATTTTCAGGAGACAAACACAATAAGACTTTTTGACGATTGCAGTTGCTACAATCAGGTTGCTGCCACACCAGCACAATTGCCACGCATGTTACAGGCCGCCCTTCAACATGCCGTGCATAATAAAGGTGTAGCTGTCCTTGGTTTACCAGGTGATATTACTGACCTTCCTGCAGCAGAAGTCGAAACTACTACCTTACTTTTCAGGAACAAGCCTGTTGTCAGACCATCCGAAGACGAGCTGTTACAACTGGCATCATTGTTAAACTCGCACAAAAAAGTAACTATTTACTGCGGATTGGGCGCTGCAGAGGCTCATACAGAAATTATTCAGCTTGCAGAAAGACTAAAGGCTCCCGTAGCCTATTCATATAAAGCAAAGATGGCGATCCAGTATAATAATCCTTATGAGGTTGGGCTCACTGGATTACTGGGGATTCCATCAGCTTATCATAGCATGCATGAGTGTGAATTGCTTGTATTATTGGGTACTGATTTCCCATACACTCCATTTATGCCACTTAAAAATAAAATAGTTCAAATTGATATAAAACCTGAAAATCTCGGTAGAAGGGCCAAACTCGATCTGGGGCTATGTGGCGACGTGAGAGATACCCTGCAGGCACTTATGTCTATGGTTGAGATGAAAACAGATACCACTTTCCTTGATTCGCAATTGGAGTTTTATAATGAAGTAAAGAAGAAATTGCTGATCTATGTTAAGGATACCGGGAAATCAAATGCAATTCATCCTGAATTTGTAACCGCCGTGATTAATGAGCTTGCCGCCAGGGATGCTATTTTCACTGTCGACACTGGAATGTGTTGTGTATGGGCTGCCCGGTATATTGAAGGAACAGGCGAGCGTAAGATGCTAGGTTCATTCAATCACGGTTCAATGGCAAACGCAATGCCTCAAGCCATTGGTGCAGCATTTGCATGTCCCGGCAAACAAGTGATTGCATTCTGCGGTGATGGAGGCCTGTCTATGCTGTTAGGAGACCTGATGACAATTGTCCAATATAAATTACCTGTAAAGATTATTGTTTTTAACAACCGAACTCTTGGAATGGTGAAACTGGAAATGGAAGTAGCGGGGATTCCTGACCGGGAGACGGAGATGATGAACCCTGACTTTACAAAAATAGCAGAAGCAATGGGAATGAAGAGCATTACCATTAGTGAGCCTGATGAAGTGAAATCAGGATTAGAAAAGGCTTTTCTACTGGAAGGCTCTGTATTGGTTACGATTCAGACTGATCCTAATGCTCTTGCAATGCCTCCTAAATTGGAATTTGATCAGATGAAAGGTATGGCATTATATATGGAGAAAATGATGTTAGGTGGTCGGATGGATGAGATATTTAATATTATTTCGTCCAACTATAAACATTTGAGTGAGGTGATATGATTTGGAAAAGTTTTTGTGATTAATGAGTTTGAAAGATTTTGACATTTTTAATATACCTCAACTTTAAATCACCTAACGAGAAATAACATTTCAAAATTAATTTACATGAAAACAAAAAGGATAATTATTGGATTATTATTATTGCTGGTTCTGTTTTTTGTTACTTCTTGTGCTCCTGTTGGCATGACCAATGAGACATATGGTTTTTTATACGGTATTGTTCACGGGTTCATTTCCCCTTTCGTATTGATAGCAAAACTATTGGGAGCGAAAATAGGCTTGTATGCTGAACATAATACAGGTTCGTTATATTGGGTGGGATTTATCCTGGGTATAGTTCTGCTTCTTGGCGGGGGCGGCGGAAGTTACTCAAGAAGAAGAAGATGGTACGACTAGAGCAGAAGTTAGTCACGATGTATCGTGACTAACTCGGCGCAGCCAAATCGTAAAGGACCTATACCATAATTGGCCTGAATAAACTGACCACCAAAACCTGTATTGAAATACTTGTAGTCTGGTGAGGTATATTTTATCTTCTCTGTCCGGCCAAATGTGGTTAAGACGCTATGTTTTTCGCTGAATAATCAACTATTTAAAATATTCTCTGACAAAAGTCTTCATTTGGTCTTCCGTCATTTTATCGGAATTTTTTACCTCAATTTTAATATCCTCAAAAAGATGGTCAGTTTTTATCTGGTTTAATAATTCATTTTTGGCATCTGTTGGTCCGAATAGTACTACATCCTGATACTTTTTTATTATTTCACCGATTTTTTTGTAATAACTTAATTGAAGATGCTGTTCTTTTTTGTGAGTAAGTTTTTCACCCTTGTAAAAATTAAATTCTGCATCAGGATTTACTAATTCTGATACAAGCCTTTGAACAATTATGTCATTTGCTAATTCCATCAAATAGGCATTTGAATGGTCCATCCATATCCCCAGTTTTCTAATATTATTCATAGTTGTTGTTATTAGTTATTGAAATAATAAATCTGATAATCTTAATTGTGCTTATTTACTATTGGGCATGAAGTATTTTAAAAACTTTCCAAAGGTCATTCTCTTTATCCGTTTAATTGTTACAAAACTCTATGAACAAATTATATCATTCACGCATTTTTGAGTTGCCTGATATGATTCGTCAGATTGCTGAAATATGAAATTTAAACAAGCCAGGCAGAATGGCACAAACAGAAGAGTATGTCATGTAAAGGATTTAAGTATGTTAATGCCGGAAAATGTTACTCTACTTTTAAAAATATTTATTTAAATCAAAGATTTTTAATTATTAATTGAATTACTTGTTGTTACCAGGTATTTATTTACTTTCTATCAGGATTGTTGTTAATTTTGATTGCCGATATTTTAGGGATCTTAAGAAATTTTAGCATCGCTCTAACAAACTGACAAATGAAAAATACTTCAAATAAACTTATTCGTTTCTGGAAGATACTTGGGCCCGGTCTGGTCACAGGAGCAAGCGATGATGATCCTTCAGGTATTGCAACCTACTCTCAGGCAGGTGCTGCATACGGCCTTTCGACTCTCTGGACTGCGCTTATCACATTCCCGCTAATGGCTTCAATTCAGGAAATGTGTGCCAGAATTGGGCTGGTTACTTCACAAGGTCTGGCAGGAACGCTTAAATCCCATTATTCCAAACCTGTTTTATATCTGATGTTGTTATTTAGTTTTCCGGCTATCGTGATGAACATTGGAGCAGACATTGCTGGAATGGGTGCAGTTGGTAATATGATGTTTCATTCAATAAAGGCAACCTATTTCTCTATTGGTTTCACCATATTGCTATTGGTATTAATTGTCTATCTGCCTTATCAAAAATTTGCTATGGTTCTGAAATATCTTTGCCTGATACTTTTAGTTTATTTGATTGTTCCTTTTTTATATAAACAAGAGTGGGTTGAAGTTTTGAAATCGACTTTTATTCCAACTATAAAGTTTGACAAAGATTTTTTAAGCATTCTGGTTGCAATTCTTGGAACCACTATTTCACCTTATCTTTTCTTTTGGCAGGCAACAATGGAGGTGGAAGGCCAAAAGACCAAAAACAAGAAAAAAGTATTGATTGTAAATAAAAGAATTATCCGAGAAATGCGACAGGATGTCAATTTTGGAATGTTATTTTCCAATTTTGTAATGTTCTTTATTATTCTTACAGCTGGTTCTGTTTTATTCAAGGGTAATATTCATAAGATTGATACTGTTGAACAGGCGGCTCAGGCTCTGAAACCATTAGCTGGGAATGCAGCATATTTACTTTTTGCAGTCGGAATAATCGGTACCGGACTTTTAGCAATTCCAGTTTTAAGCGGGTCTCTTTCTTATATCATCACAG
The DNA here is from genome assembly GCA_963823065.1 of uncultured Bacteroidales bacterium. Classification (GTDB taxonomy): domain Bacteria; phylum Bacteroidota; class Bacteroidia; order Bacteroidales; family VadinHA17; genus LD21. Next base: position 1,531,429 of record CAWGJX010000001.1, on the reverse strand, counting down.
AATCATTTGGATGGAAAGAAGGATTGGATAAAAAGTTTTTTAAGGCAAAAGCATTTTATCTCATCATTTTTATTTCTCTGATTATGGGGTTATCACTCAATTACATTGGCATTTCACCGATAAAAGCGCTGATCTATTCAGCTATTCTTTATGGTTTAACTGCTCCTGTTTTAATAGCAATCATCCTTCACATTTCAAACAACAAAAAAATAATGGGCAAAAAAACAAATGGACTAACTTCCAATATTCTTGGGTTTCTGGCATTAATTCTGATGAGTCTGGCTGCTGTCATTTTAATCTACATGCTAATTAAAGTAAAGTAGAACTTCTGTGCTGATTGCGTCTTTAATGTTTAGTATCTTCTTTGTCTGTAGTTTTTACAGCAACTTCTGTTGGCAAAACTTTTCCATTAAAATAATCGGCATAAGCACGGGTAAATTCTGCACCATAAAATAATATCATAGAAGAATAACTTACCCATAGAAGAATTAATACAATGGAACCTGCTGCACCATATGCTGAACCAGGATTTGTTTTACTTAAATAAAATCCAATTGCAGTTTTTCCAAGTATAAAATGGAATGAAGTTAAAATTGAACCCCACCATAAATATTTCCATTGAATTTTTATGTCAGGCAGTATTTTGAACAAAAGTGCAAACAGGAGCATTACCACTAAAAACGAAATAATAAAATTAAGCACATAAAATATTATGAGCACAATGTTTGGCCAATGATTCATCACCCAATCGCCCATGACTGCAATGATAGTAGTGATTGTAAGCGAGATAAGCAATAAAAACCCAACAGATAAAATCATGCCGAATGAAAATAGCCGTGTACGGATTACTGTAAAAACGGCTCTGCGTGGTTTCGCTTTTACTTCCCAGATTACATTTAACGCTTTCTGTAATTCGACAAACACGCCTGTGGCACCAAGAAGTACCGCGATCAGACCGATGATGGTTGCAAGCACTGATTTATTTGTCTGGCTGATGGTGATGATCATATCCTGAATCTGCCTCGCTGTTTCAACACCCATTATTGAAGATATCTGTGTATATAATTGCCCTGTTATGACATCTCGCTTAAAAAAAAGCGAGCCAACAGAAATTACTATTACCAGTAAACCAGGCATACTGAAAATAGCATAGTAAGCAATGACAGCACTTTGCATAAAGGGATCCTTTCCCCACCAACGACTGAAAGCAGAACCTGCAATTTGGAAAAACGCTTTTATCGCTTTTTTCATCAGATAACATTTTTAGAAGCGGCAATTACATTCAATGCTTTTGGTATAATTTCAACTCTTACCGGCGCCATACCTAATACTTCGCCATCAACCTGAATCTGCATATTATTATTAGAGTAAATATCTGCTTCTTTTGTTTGATAATATTCCCTTTTTAAAAATTTGTTTAATTTACCAGTTGTAAATGAGAAGATTAACATAATTATATCCAATGGATTTTTTCTATTTATTATCACCAGATCCAGAAGGCCATCTCTTATGTTTGCTTTATCAGCTATCTCATATTCCCCACCATAATATTTAATGTTTGCCATGATTACAAAATATCCAGTCGATTCTATCTTATGTTTGACATAAATCTTATGCCATTTATATCTGAAAAGAAGTTTAATCAGCCTAAGCGGATATGCAAATCTGCCCCATCTTTTCTTAAATTCCGGAGTCGTCTCTTTTATAACCTGAGCAAAAGGACCCACATCCAACATCATTGAAAAATATCTTGACTCTTTACTTGTTTTTGCGTAACCTAAATCCATTTTTATCTTTTTGCCTTTTGTAATTAATTCTGCTGCCTTTTTTGGATCATTAGGTACACCTAGTTCACAAGCTAAAACATTCGTACTGCCAAATGGAATAATCACCAGGGTGGCTTTTGATTTCGCCATACCATTTATTACTTCATTTATTGTTCCATCTCCACCTGCTGCAATAATTAAATCATATTTATCCTTTGCAGCTTCAGCCAGTTTTGTAGCATGCTTTGGATATTTCGTGAATTCTATATCTAATTTTATCTTCGCTTCATCACACTTATTTTTTACTTCTGCTATAACATCATCTTCTGTTATTTTAGGCTTAAAAAACCCAGATAATCTCCTTTCTAATTTTTTTAAAGTCCATCTTAGCACTGGGGGCATTTCCCTTTTCATCTTCCCTGAAGAAGGATTTATTATTAGAATGGCTTCCATCTGTTAATAAAAGGTTTTCAAGGTCAAAGAATTATATTACAAAGTGTAAAAAAAATTGCATATGTCTGCTATAACAATCTTTTTGTCAGTTATCGTCAGAAAAACTGCAATGGAGATATACAGGTTACTGAATTTGCCGATAACCTGAATGGGAAAACCCTGAATGAACATTTAATTATAATACTCTCCTGCCTTGGATGAGTTTAACAACTATTGCGATAATGGCAATAACAAGAAGGACATGTATAATACTCCCGGCACTAAAGGCAAAAAATCCAATTGCCCAGGCAATAATTAAAATTACTGCTACGATGTAAAGTAAATTTCCCATGGCGTTTTTATAAATTTTAGTATTAGTATTAAAAAAATAAATTCTTCTTTAGATTTGACAAGTTTGATTTGAAGTTTTCCGAACATCTCCTCTTTCTTTCCTCTTTCAAACATTGAGTTATTATCCGTTAAAACTGCAAATTACTTTTTGAGCCTGCCTTTCTGTTCATTCCAGTTTCCATTTATTTCTGTTCTGTTCATTTATATGGTTCTAAATTGCCTCAAATTTGAGATACGAAGTAATCTCTTTCCACTCTATATTGTGTTACATTATTTTAGAAATAAGTTATACTATTCTCACATTTCAAGACCGATAAGTGGAATGCCAGAGGACCTGTCCATCTTTAGTCAAAATAAATTGACCACAGTAAGCAGGTGCAAAAAATAATGTGCTTTGAGTAATAAGGAAAAAAGAAAGTTGCTAAACCGGCTGCAACTTTGGTCCGCTCCGGGTACAAAAAAAGAGTGAGAGTGTGAGCGAGTGCAGGCACTTCACTCTTTTCATCTCCCTTTTTCAGATTAAATTTTTAAATCATAGAATTGAGATCCGTCTTTTTCAAAATCGGATACTCCTCTTTCGGTCATAGGGTGACTCATGAGTGAAAGGAAAACTTCATAGTTTAATGTAACAGAATGACATCCTGTCAAACTTACCCGGTATACCTGGTCAACGTTCTTAAAACTTGCAGCCAATACCTTTGTAGGAAGGTTATACATTTCTATCCCCCTCACAATATCAGATACAACTTCAATACCATGTGAAACAATGTTGTCGAGGCGGTTAACATAAGGCGCTACAAAGTCAGCACCGGCATTTGATGCCATCATGGCCTGTTGCTGTGTAAAAATAGCTGTTGCCGTAACATTGATACCTGATTCCTTTACCATTCTTATAGCACGGTATCCCTCTCTGGTAACAGGTATTTTTGCATAATAATTATTCCCTAAACTAAAAACATCACGGTACAGTTTTGCTTCCTTTAAAATATCCTGAGAATTTTCACTGATTGTTTGTATATGAATCATTCTGTTTCCAATACAACTAAGTATTTCAGGAATAATTTTGGAGAGTGGTTTCCCTTCGCGCGCAAGCAGAGATGGATTTGTGGTTACTCCTTCAACTGGATAGTAGTTAATCAGATCTTTAATCTCTTCACAATTTGCGGTATCTACTAAATAAATCATAATAATTTAATTTTGGCCGCAAAGTTAAATTAAAAATTCATCTATCCTTTGTCTGAGATAAACCTGAATAGTTATATATGGTAAAATTAAGGTCAAACTGCAGATCGGAAGGCAAAAATTATAAAATTGATGTGAATACATTATTCTATTTTATTGACAATATTGCTTCTAAATTCTGAATCACTATTTTTAAATAAAATTTGAATATGATGAAACATAGAGTCCTAAGAAAACAGTACATCTCAAAGATGTGTTTTGTATGTGGTGCAGAGAATGATTTCGGGTTGCAGGCTAAATTCTACGAAACAGATGCCAAAGAGCTGGTTGCTTTAATAAATCCATCCGAACAGCACCAGGGTTACCCGGGTCGAATGCATGGAGGTATTGCAGCAACCATTCTGGATGAAACAATTGCCAGGTCAATTTGCGCCGGAAAAACAGAACAAATATGGGGAGTGACGCTGGAATTGAAAACCAAATTCAGGAAACCCGTACCGCTTAGTCAAGAGTTAAAAATCGTGGGTCGGGTTACAAGTGAAGGAAACCGTTCTTTTGAAGGTACCGCAGAAATTGTTCTCCCAAACGGGGAAATAGCAGTTTCTGCTGAGGGAAAATATATGAAGGTGACCATTGATCAAATAACAAATGATACGTTTATAAATAATGAATGGTTTATGGCAGAGAACGCGGATGATCTCACGGAAATTGAATTACCCGGTCACAAATCCTAGTGAATTGCCAAAAGTTTCCGAAAGGATTAATAAAAAATCAGGCTTAATTAAACAGAACCTGCAATTACAAAAACCATCCGGCTACTCATTCCTAAGGGCATCAACCGGATTCAGATTAGCAGCTTTTATAGTATGAAAAACTAACGTTAGTGCTGAAATCATAACAATAATCAGAATTGCTGTCAGAAAATAAAATGGGGTTAGCCTGACATGAATTGAATAGGAGTTCAACCATAATTTAATAATATAGCATCCTACTGGTAAGGCAATTATTGAAGATAACAGAACTAGCTTACCAAAATCCTTTTGAAGCATAATAAGTACAGCCGGGATAGTTGCTCCATATGCTTTCCTTACACCTATTTCCTTCCGTTTTTTACGTATTGTAAAGGCAGTAAGGCTGAACAAGCCTATACATGAAATTACAATTGATAAAATCGTAGCTGCATTTATCAGAATGCTTAATTTTCTTTCATTGTCATAATACTTGTCAGTTTCCTGATCAAGAAACAGATAATTTGCCGGAAAACCAGGAGCGTTCTTTTCAACGAGTTCAACAATTTTCCCGACTACCTGAAAATGATTTCCTGGTTCCAGCTTGACAAATATCCTTTTAGCCCACCAGTCTTTATTTTTAAAAATGAATACCGGTTTAATCTCATCTTTCAGCTTGTGGAAATGGAAATCTCTAACAATTCCAATAATGGTATATTTTACGTCACCCAACCATATTGCTTTTCCAATAGGTCTTTCCATTTCCATTTTTCTCACAGCTGTTTCATTAATAATCACCTCCCTGCCATTTGTACCTTTAAAAAATTGTCTGCCTTCAGAGATCTTGATATCAAGGAGATCCAGATATTTGTCATCTACCTGCATCATAAAAAACATTAAAGGTTTTTCTGATATATTACCATCCCATTTTTTTATTGTATTGAAGTTACCCATATTCACAGGAACATTTCCTCCAAGTGCGACTTTACTTACACCGGGGATCCTTTCGATCTGTTCGGCAATTACATCTGCAGTTTCAGGTTTGACATGAGGATATATGGTCATAACCCGATCTTTATCAAAGCCAAGGTTGCTTTTCTGCATAAAACTTATCTGCCTGTTAATGACAAGGATGCAGAAAATAAAAATAATGGCAAGACCAAATTGAATAACGACAAGTATTTTCCTTAGCCCGGAGCCTTGCACCCCATCCTCAGGCATCGGTTTGATCACTTTAGATGGGTTAAAGGAGGATAGTATAAGCGCAGGATATAATCCAGAGATCAATCCTGTAAACAATGTCAATATAAGATAGATCGATATATTTCTCAACGAAAATAATCTTGAAACATTGAATTCCACGCCGCTGACCCTAACAAATACAGGTAGGAAGAGAATAACCATAGCTATAGCAGCTGAAGTTGCCAGAAATGTTTGAAAAAGTGATTCTCCGAATAACTGAAAAACCAGATTAGTCCTGCTGGCTCCATTAACCTTTCTTATTCCAATTTCTTTTGCTCTCTGGGATGCGAATGCAGTGGACAGGTTGATAAAATTGATACAAGCTATCATAAGTAAAACGAAACCTATAATAGAAAAAATTATAACCCTGGTTATTGGTCCTCTATCAGTATATGGATACTTTATTGATTTAAATCCCGGATCTCTGTACAGATAAAGTCTGGTAAGCGGATTAATGAAAAGTGTTCCGGATAAACCCGTGATTTTCGTCTGCCAATAACCAGACAATTTATTGTTAAACTGAGTAGGATCAGTCTGTTCTTTCAGCAAAACGTATGTGATAAAGTCAATTCTACCCCAACTCTCCACATCATTTCCTTCCTTTTGAAGTAATGAAAAAGATACAAGATAATCAACTTTCAGATGGGTATTTGTTGGGGAGTCTTCTATAACACCTGTAACTGTAAGTAAATCAGTATTGTTAAACAAAACCGATTTTCCAATCGGATCTTTGTCTCCAAAAAGGACACCTGCCATTTTTCTGGATACTACTATCTCACCGGGACTTGTAAGCAATTGGGAACGGTCACCTGAAATAACATTTGTTGAGAAAATATTGAAGTAGGAATGATTCGTATAATAAAGATTATCAGCGGTAAACAACTTATCATCAGCTTTTATTACTCTTTGATAGCCTTCCTGGAGTACCACGGCATCCTGAACTTCCGGAAAATCATTAAGCAAAGCTTTAGCGACAGGTGCAGGTGTGATTGACCAGACACTTGGATCACCGGAAAAATTGATAAGTGATTCGACCCTGAAGATCCTGTCTGCATTCTTAAAAAACTTATCATAGCTAAGCTCATGACTGATCCAAATAGAAATAAAAATTACACTCGTTAATCCAAGTGCCAACCCTGAAATATTAAGTAATACTAATCCATTAAACCTTCGAAATAACTTATTGGATTTAAAAACGCCGGTCCTTTTCATTAAGATATTAATTTCTGAAAATATCTTTCTAATGACTGGGAAAAGACATTATTGCTGCACCGCCCGTCATAAAAGATTGTGATCGAATGTGAGAGTAATTGAATGAGGCATCTTAAACCATGCACGGGCAAAAGCATCCGTAAATTCTCCAGGATCTGACAAGAACTATCCTGGTTTCATTTTTTTTATTTTGTAAGTTTAAGCTTAACTTACGGAGAAATTTTAATAACAATATTCATGCTATATATCAATGCTCATATCATAATCTTCATTTTTATTTTATTACTGATAGATTTTTACGCTTTTCAGGCATTCCGATTTGTAACCAAAGGCTTGTCCCATACTGCCATTCGTTGGATAAATATTCTTTATTGGTTTGTTTCATGTTTTTTTTATGCATTAATTATTCTTACCCAATTTACAGACTGGCATAGCTGGAATATATATTTCAGAACATATAGTATCGGTTTTCTTATTATCCTTATTACTTCAAAAATTGTTCTGGACCTTTTTGTATTTATTGATGATGTTGTCCGATTTTTTCGCTGGCTGTTTAGTAAGATATCTGCCCTGGTTAAAAAGCGGGAACCCAAAGAAACTATCAGGAAAGGGAAATACCTGAGCCGGTCTGAATTTATTATCAGGACGGGGTTACTTATTGGTTCAATTCCATTCTTCAGCATGATATATGGAATGGCCTTCAATCCATACAATTACAAGGTAAGAAAGCTGAGACTCATTTTACCCGCCCTACCTGATTCATTTGATGGTTTCAGAATAGTTCAGGTTTCCGATATTCACACGGGTAGTTTTTTAAGTACTGAACCGCTTGCCCGGGCTGTCAGAATCATTAACCAGCAAAACCCAGATGTAGTATTTTTTACAGGTGATCTTGTTAATTACAGGCATGAGGAAGCGTTGAACTATATAGACATTCTGAAAGAAATAAGTGCTGTACATGGAGTATTTTCCATTTTCGGAAATCATGATTATGGTGATTATACTAAATGGAAAAACATAGAAGCTAAAGAGAATGATATTAATGAACTAAGAAAAATTCATGGCCGGATGGGATGGAATTTGCTTTGGGATGAACACCGCTATATTGAACAAAATGGAGAAAAACTTACTATAATCGGTGTTCAGAATTGCAGCAGCCATGGCTTTTCCAATTATGGCAGTCTGGCAAAGGCAACAGAAAATATCAACTATAGCCCTGTTAACATTTTATTGTCACATGATCCTTCACATTGGGACGAAGAGGTAAATAAAAATTATCCCAATATTGACCTTACTTTATCGGGGCACACACATGGAATGCAATTTGGAGTAGAAATACCCGGGTTCAAATGGAGCCCGATCCAGTATATATATAAGGAATGGGCTGGCATGTACCAGGAAAAGAATCAGTATTTATATGTAAACAGAGGGTTGGGATTTATAGGTTATCCGGGTAGAGTTGGAATCTTGCCAGAGATTACTGTAATTGAATTAAAAAAGAAAGAAATTTAAATAGCTGAGTACCCAAAATCCTGTACTTTTTATATACACTGCTATATGCCGGGCCTTGTCCTGACAAGAAAATCAATTATTGATCTTTAAACAATACCTTGGAAATCTTGTTTCATTGTTGACTTAAATTATATCATATAATGGCAAAGCTTACGCAGGAAATGAAAGACATGATTGCTACACAGCAATGTTTTATTGGGACTGTAGATACAAATGGGGCACCTAATGTTGCCCCAAAGCGATCCACCCGTGTATTAACAGATGATTCTCTTATATTTTCTGAAGGAACCGGTGGAACTACCTATACAAATATACTGAGAGGTTCAAAAGTGGCTGTTGCGGTCGTAAACAGGGAGATATTAAATGGGTTCAGATTTATTGGTAATCCATCAGTCCACGATAGCGGTGAGCTTTACGAACAGGCAGTTGCCATGTCAGAAAAAATAGGGATGCCCGCTCCGCTGGCGGTGGTAGTAATACATATCACTGAAATACATTCGCTTAAACCAGGTCCAACTGCTGGTAAAAAAATCTCATAACTATGAAATACATTGCCGCAATCTATCCCATTCTGATTCTGTTCCTTCCTTTAAAAAGTATCGCTCAGGATGATCTGATAAGTCACCAGATAGGTGCAGTGAAGGATGTACGCAAAGTTAATCACGTAGTCCACTTTGCAACCATAGATAATGAGGATGTTCAGGTAAGTGTCCTTGCCCCTGCAATTATAAGAGTACAAGTTACTTCGCCTGAAATGCCCGTTAGTCCATCCTATGCTGTTGTTCAGAATAGCATATTGGATTTTAACAAAATGATTAACGGTGAAAAGGAAATAACACTCTTCACTGATTCCTTGAAAATTGTGGTTCAGAAGAACCCTCTGCACATTGATTTTTTTAACTCAAAGGGAGAATGGCTGGATGGTGATGCGCCTTCACTCGGTTTTTCATATCAGGGAAAGGAAATTACCAGCTTCCGTAAACTGACCGATGATGAAAGATTTATCGGCCTTGGAGAAAAGACGGGACCGTTGAACCGTCGTGAGCAATCTTATGTGAACTGGAATACAGATGATGCTGGTTATGGACTAAATGCAGATCCTCTATATTCCACCCTTCCCTATTTCATCGGTATCCATTCAAACAATGTCTTCGGTATCTTCTTTGATAACAGTTATAAATCATTTTTCAATTTTGGAGGTTCAACTGATGGTACCATGTATTTTTTTGGCGCTGAGGGAGGTGCCATGAATTACTATTTTTTCGGGGCTTCTTCGGTAGCAGGACAAATCAGAGATTATACCTGGCTTACCGGCAGGATGGAAATACCTCCGTTATGGAGTCTGGGATATCAGCAATGCCGCTACAGTTATATGAGTCAGCAGCAATTACTCGGTGTTGCCGATAGAATGAGACAGGACAGCCTGCCCTGCGATGTCATGTATTGCGACATTGATTATATGAATGGGTACAGAGTATTTACCTGGAATCCTGACAATTACTCTCATCCGAAGGCATTGACCGATTCCTTGAAAAAAATGGGTATGCATCTCGTAACAATAATCGATCCGGGGATTAAAATTGATTCCAATGGCTACCAACCTTATATTACCGGTCTGAAAAACCATTATTTCGTTCACTACCCTGGTGGAAAACCTTATACAGGAAGTGTATGGGCAGGAAGAAGTCACTTCCCCGACTTTACAAAAGATGCCGTAAGAAAATGGTGGGGCGGGAATTTCAAGACACTGACCGATAAGGGTGTAACCGGTTTTTGGAATGACATGAATGAACCTGCTGCCTGGGGACAGGATATTCCCCCTCTGGTGGAATTTGGTGAAGGTAAAAGTACAGTTACACTGAAGGAAGCTCGTAATATATATGGAATGCAAATGGCCCGTTCAACATTTGAAGGCACCATGTCCTTACTGAATGGTACCCGTCCATTTGTGTTGACCCGTGCCGCATACTCGGGTATTCAGCGATATTCAGCTATGTGGACAGGTGATAATAATTCTACCGATGATCACATGTTACTGGCATACCGGATGATTAACAGCATGGGACTTACTGGAGTTGCCTTTGACGGCGTGGATATAGGAGGCTTCACAGGAAACCCCACACCAGAGCTGATGGTTCGCTGGATGTCGCTGGGTGTTTACACTCCCTTGTTCCGCAGTCATACCGCAAAAGGAAATACATCACACGAACCCTGGACCTGGGGCGAGGGTAACGAGAAACTGATACGAAGTTCTATCCAGACACGCTACCGTTTGTTGCCATATCTTTATTCCTCATTTTATGAAGCTTCCATTACCGGCATTCCAATTAACCGTACTTTAGCCATAGATTATACACATGACAATGAAGTGTATAATACCAGATTTGAAAACGAATTTCTGTTTGGACCCTCTATGTTGGTAGCTCCTGTTGCCAGCAGCGATAAAGCAGAACAGGTTTACCTTCCAACTGGTACATGGTACCGTTTCGGTAATGATGAAAAATTTGAAGGGAACAAGGTCATCTGGGCAGGATCACCCTTAAACGACCTGCCTGTTTTCATAAAAGCTGGTGCAATAATTCCAATGCAAAATGTAATCCAAAGCACAGCAGACAAAGGAGATGGTGTTCTGCATCTGAATATTTGGTATGGCGATAATTCCAACAATTTCAATTATTATGAAGACGACGGTCTAACCTATCGTTACAGACAGGGAAATTATTATGAGAGGGTTGTCAGCTTTAACCCGCATAATCATGAAATTACAATGAATAATGTGAAGGGCGATTATGATACCAGATTCCATTCTGTTGAGTTGATCTTACATGGATTTCCTGCTGGTTCAAATTTCACAGTAAACGGTCAGTCAGAAAAAACAGCGGGAAACAGATCAGTACAAATAGTCTCCTTCAAAAATGAGAATGGAAAGATTTCAGTCAGGTGGTGATTTTTGCAATGCTGCCAGGAAAATGGTAAAGATTAATCCCCAGAGGCTATAATTAAGCAATCTGACTGGCGATGCAATCAGAATACGATCTTTAAATAACTCCCGCCCAAAAAGAAAAAGTAATAAAATCGAATTATCAGCGGAAATATTTAGACTTCAACGATATGAAAAAAGCTAGAAGAATAATCGATTACACTATCATTTCCATAACTGGTCTGGTCCTTAGCGTTTTCCAATAAGTGAATATATCGACGGGCTGGCAGACTTCCCATTGAGATGCCTTCTTCGATGGAAGTAGTTTATAAGCAGAAGGAAAATATGCCTTACGATTCTGAAAATCCGCTTACACGTTAGGATTCGGGCTGAGTTAAAGAAAATTACTACAACTTTTTATATTTACTGATACGCATTAAAATTGAAAATGATGAAAAAGTTATCAATTCCAGCAACTGGCATGCTACTGTTATTTTTGGCAGCATGCAACTCAAATTCAGAACAAAAGAAATCCATGGAAAGTACGCGAAAGACCTGGCATCAAATCCATTTATGCATGCCAGCACCTTGCCATTTCAGGCACCTGATTTTACAAAAATCAAGAACAGTGATTTTGCACCCGCCTTTGAAGAAGGCTTCAAAAGAACATTTAGCAGAAATTGATACAATTGCCAACAATCCGGAAGCACCCACTTTTGAAAACACGCTTGTGGCCATGGAAAAGAGTGGCGAACTTCTTCGCCGGGTCAATGGAGTTTTCAACATGCTTTCCGGAGCCAATACCGATTCGGTTTTGCAGAAGTTGAGTGAGGATATTGCACCAAAACTGGCAGCGCAGCAAGATGCAATTTATCTGAACAAAAACTTTACGAAAGAATCAAAACCCTCTTCCAAAAGAAAGATGAGCTCAAACTGGATAAGGAATCAGCACGATTGCTTGAATATTATCATATTCAATTTATACGTGCAGGTGCAAACCTTTCCGCATGATAACAAAACCAAATTAAAAAAGCTGAATGAAGAAGAAGCAGGTCTTGGCGCCAAATTTACCAACCAATTGCTGGCAGCCGCTAAAGCCGGTGGCTTGTCGTGAGACAACAAAGAAGCTCTGAAAGGTCTTTCAGATGGAGCTATTAAACTCGGCTGCACAGGATGCTGACTGCTGCCGGGGAAAAAGGAAAATGGCTGCTGCCTTTGCAAAATACCACCCAGCAACCTGCACTGCAATCATTGGAAAACCGGGACACACGTCAACAATTATTTGAAGCCTCATGGAACAGGGCTGAAAAAGGGGACAAAAACGATACCCGTGCAACCATTAAACGATTAGCCGAAATTCGGGCTGAAAAAGCCGGTCTTATTGGGATTTCCAAATTATGCAGCATGGAACCTGCAGGATCAAATGGCCAAGACACCTGAAGCTGTCAAACCTTTCTGAATAAACTAATACCCGCAGCTACGGCTAAAGCACGTAAAGAAGCTGCCGATCTTCAGGCTGTAATTGATAAAGAAAAAGGCGGATTCCAACTGCAACCCTGGGACTGGAATTATTATGCTGAAAAAGTTCGTAAAGCCAGGTATGATCTGGATGAGAATCAGGTAAAACCTTACTTTGAATTATTCAATGTATTGGAGAACGGTGTGTTTTATGCCGCCAACCAGTTGTATGGATTAACATTCAAACACAGAACAGATATCCCGGTTTACCAGGACGACATGCGCGTTTATACAGTTTATGATAAAGACAGCAGTGAACTCGGTTTATTTTATTGTGACTATTTCAAGCGCGACAACAAATCAGGCGGCGCCTGGATGAGCAATGTAGTTGATCAATCAAAATTGCTGGGCACAAAACCTGTGATCTACAATGTTTGCAACTTCACCAAACCGGCTCCCGGTGAACCTGCATTAATCAGTTATGATGATGTGACCACCATGTTCCATGAATTTGGACATGGCTTGCATGGTCTCTTTGCCAACCAAACCTACCCCAGTTTATCGGGCACCAACGTGGCCCGCGATTTTGTGGAACTGCCTTCACAGTTTAATGAGCATTGGGCTATTGAGCCAAAAGTATTCCATCATTATGCCGTGCATTACAAAACGGGGGAACCGATGCCTCAGGTACTGGTTGATAAGATCAAGAAATCACAGAAATTTAATCAGGGATACGCATTGACAGAGATATCTGGCAGCTGCCTGACCTTGATATGGAATGGCATACCATTCCGGCTGGCGATTCAGATAAAATCTGTCGACGACTTTGAATCTAGCCGCATTGAAACGCACTAATCTTGATCTTCCGCAGGTGCCGCCACGCTATCGCTCCAGCTACTTCCTGCACATTTGGGGCAATGGATATGCCGCAGGTTATTATGCCTATTTATGGACAGAAATGCTGGATGACGATGCCTTCAACTGGTTTAAAGAAAATGGCGGGATGACTCGTGCAAACGGACAACGTTTCCGTGATATGATCTTTCACGCGGAAACACAGAAGACTACAACAAAATGTTTTTTGATTTCCGCGGACATAAACCTGACATACAACCTATGCTGGAAGATCGTGGATTAACAGAGAAATAAATGCTGACAAATTCAATCAAAGTAGCAAAGACCCCAGGAATGTGACTTTCAATGTGTTCAGCCTTGAGCCGTTTGTTGGGGAAAAGGCTCAACGAGTGCCATATAAACGACGTGATTTTTATAAGATCATGCTTGTGATCGGTAACAGTAAGGTGCATTATGCAGGTAAAGTTGTTTAAGTTAAAAAACAGGCATTATCATTTTCCAATCCTCAGATATCTTACAAATGGGAACATCTTGATACTGATCTTTATTTAACCGCAAACTCCTATTTACCAGAGTATTCCGAAATCTCTTGCATTATAGCGAGGGATTTTTTTAAACTATTGAAAGCATTTTATGTTATTGAAATGATGGAATGTATTTAATTGTAATAGAGATAATATGAGTTACCAGCCAATTGAAAACTATGGAATCATCGGTGATCTGAACACAGTAGCTCTGGTGGGGCTTAATGGATCAATTGACTTCATGTGCTTCCCTGATTTTGATTCTCCTTCAATCTTTGCATCATTACTTGATGACAAACACGGAGGCTATTTTCAGATTTCGCCTGTTCTTGATAATATGAAAAACAAACAATTGTATATCCCTGATACGAATGTCCTGCTGACAAGGTTTCTTTCAAAGGATGGCGTTGGCGAGATTACAGATTTAATGCCCGTTGAGGAAAGTATAGGTGGTAATATTCTAATCAGAAGGGTAATCAATGTAAGAGGCAATTTGACGTACAGGATGTACTGCCGTCCTCGTTTTAATTATGGGCGATCCAAACATGAAGCTGAACTCAGGGAAAATGAAATCACATTCAAAAGTCTTGGCGATGACAAGATAACTTTGAGGCTAAAGAGTACAAAAACTTTGAAGATTATCGAGGGTGATGGTTTTGCGGAATTCAATCTTGATGAGGGTGAGACTGTTGATTTTATACTCGAACAGGTAAATGAGGAAAAGCCTTCAAGATCGAACCTTGAAAATTTTGTTTCCGATAGTATGTTTGAAACAATGAATTACTGGAAACAATGGGTTTCACTTTCAAGATATCATGGACGATGGGCTGAGATTATCAACAGATCATCACTTGTATTGAAGCTGATGACATCGAGTAAATATGGATCTCTTATTGCCTCTCCAACTTTCAGTTTACCCGAAATCATTGGAGGGGACCACAATTGGGATTACCGTTATACATGGATAAGAGATGCGTCATTTTCAATCTATGCTTTGATAAATCTTGGTTACACAAAGGAGGCAGGCTCGTTTATGAAATGGATTGAAAAGGCATGTCAAAATATCGGCGATGGTTATCTGGGGCTTATGCGGACAATTGACGGAAGCAATACGCCTGATGAACGGGTATTGGGAAATCTTGCAGGTTATAAGAATTCTTCTCCGGTAAGGATCGGTAATAACGCAAAAGACCAGATACAGCTCGATATATATGGCGAGCTTATGGATTCAGTTTATCTTTATAATAAATATGGAGAACCAATTTCTTACGGATTCTGGCGCGACCTTGAGAAACAGATTACCTGGCTATCTGAAAACTGGTCACAGACCGATGAAGGGATCTGGGAAGTCAGAGGAGGTAAACGGCATTTCCTTTATTCTCGGCTAATGTGTTGGGTTGCAATCGACAGAGGGATCAAACTTGCACAAGCGCGTTCATTTCCTTTTCCCGACAGATGGATTCTGGAACGGAATAATATTTTCAATACAATATTCAAAGATTTCTGGAATGAAAAACTTAACGCTTTCGTCCAGTATCAGGGTGCAGAAACCGTTGATGCATCGGCTTTGCTGATGCCACTAATGAGGTTTATAAGCTCAAACGATCCGATGTGGCTATCCACTTTGAAATTAATAGAGAAAGAACTCGTATCAGATTCCCTCGTTTACCGATATCGTAATAAGGAATCAGCTGCAGATGGATTAAAAAGCGGAGAAGGCACTTTCTCAATGTGCACTTTCTGGTACATTGAATGTCTTTCGCGCTCAGGTCAATTGCAAAAGGCAAGACTTTATTTTGAAAAAATGATTGGCTATGCGAATCATTTAGGACTATATGCGGAACAACTCAGCTTCCAGGGAGAACACCTTGGAAATTTTCCACAAGCCTTCACACATCTTGGATTAATAAGCGCAGCCTTGAATCTTGACAGCAGACTAAAT
This sequence comes from uncultured Bacteroidales bacterium, assembly GCA_963823065.1. Lineage (GTDB taxonomy): Bacteria > Bacteroidota > Bacteroidia > Bacteroidales > VadinHA17 > LD21. Next base: position 1,515,305 of record CAWGJX010000001.1, on the reverse strand, counting down.
GATCAAAGGAATAAAGACTTTGATTATAATGTTAATGATTGAAGCATAAGTATCTTCTGTCTGATAGGGTTATATTTAATTCACTTATCGTAAGGGTCGTAAAGTCTTCACCTTATAATTTTTCCGCTGTAACTCTGTGTTTCAGGATTTCCTACATTTCAACAACACCCACGTATTAATATTTTGTCTAATGCTATCGTTGTTTGATTTTCGTAACTTATTGTTTTGTTTTAGTTATTATTAGGCATGTTTCATTATTAATTTTTTAAAGTAAAAAGAATATAAATTATGGAAACAAAAATTCAAAAACGCAAACTAGGAAAAAGCAACCTTGAAGTTTCAGCCCTGGGGCTTGGGTGCATGGGAATGAGTTTTGGTTACGGAACCATTGCTGATAAGAAGGAGATGATTACACTTATCCATAAAGCAGTAGAAAGCGGAGTTACTTTTTTTGATACTGCTGAAGTCTACGGACCATTTATAAATGAAGAACTTGTTGGTGAGGCTCTGGCTCCTTTTCGGGGGAAAGTTGTTATTGCTACAAAATTTGGATTCGACACAACCGGAGCTTCTGCACTTGACAGCCGCCCAGCCCATATAAAACAAGTTGCTGAGGCTTCACTTAAGAGGCTCAGGGTAGAAGTTATTGATTTGTTCTACCAGCACCGTGTTGACCCCAATGTGCCAATTGAAGATGTTGCCGGAGCAGTAAAAGACCTTATTAAAGAAGGAAAAGTAAAACACTTTGGTCTTTCCGAAGCCGGAGTAAAAATTATTCGTCGTGCACATGCGGAGCAACCGGTAACTGCTTTGCAAAGCGAATACTCATTGTGGTGGCGGGAACCTGAAGAAGAAATAATCCCGACACTTGAAGAACTTGGAATAGGATTTGTACCGTTTAGTCCGCTTGGCAAGGGCTTCCTTACAGGAAAAATGGACCAGAACACAACTTTCGACAGTAAAGACTTCCGCAGCACTGTCCCACGCTTATCACCTGAAAACCTCAAGGCAAATATGTCATTTGTAGATTTGCTGGCACAAGTTGCGAAACGCAAAAATGTTACACCTGCTCAGATTGCACTCGCATGGTTACTGGCACAAAAGCCGTGGATAGTTCCAATTCCAGGCACTACCAAAATGCATCGTTTAATCGAGAATCTTGGAGCTGCAGCTGTAGAACTAACTTCCGGCGAACTTCAGGAAATCAACACAGCGTCTTCAAAAATCAAGGTTAAAGGTGATAGATATTCGGGTGGTAGTGCAAAATTGATTAATCGCTAGATATCATCATAAAATCATAGTAACAATTTGTTAAAAAACAATAAAATCCAACCCTTAATGAAGAAGATCAAATCAAAAGTTGCATAATAGTTTATATATTAGAAGCTTGATAATTATAAATATAAGTTAGTTGTCTCTACGGTGCTCCATTGCTAATAAATTATATAATTATTTGCTAATAATTTACTTACTATAAATAAAAGGAACAATAAAAATGAAACAAAGAAATATGTTTTTTCCGGTGATTGTGTTATTGTTTTTCATAACTAATATCTATGCACAGGATTGGCCCCAGTATCTTGGCCCCGAAGGAAATAGTTCGTCAACCCAGAAAAATATTTTACGTTCCTGGCCTCCGGCAGGACCGGAAGTTCTTTGGACTACGAATGTGGGCATAGGTTATGGCGGACCGGTAGTCAGAGACGGTAAGGTCTATTTACTGGACAGAGATGATAAGGTTGGCGATAAAATGAGGTGTTTTGATCTTTCCAGCGGGAAAGAACTCTGGAATTTTGGTTATGAAGCTCCCGGATCAGTCATGTTTCCAGGTTCACGAAGTGTACCTGCTTTAGACGGCAACCGTATTTATTCATGCGGCCCTTATGGAAACCTGTATTGCATAGATATCAATACTCACAAGCCCGTCTGGAATAAGAACGTCTGGACGGACTTCGGCGGTGGTGAAATTCCCAGATGGGCCATAACACAATGTCCGTTAGTTTACGGTGATTTGCTTATCGTGGCTTCACAGGCGCCTAAGGCAGGAGTTGTGGCTTATGAAAAGCTCACCGGGAAGGTTAAATGGACAACGCCGTCTCTTGGAGAAGTCGGATATGTTAGTCCGGCAATTGTAAAAGTCGGAAAAGAGAGCCACGTTGTTATGATAACCGCTTCAGCTGGTCGTGGAGAAAGCGCCAGTGGCGGTAAAGTCGTTGGAATTGACCCGCTTACCGGAAAAATACTTTGGCAATATACAAACTGGCAATGTGGAATTCCTGTGCCCGGTGCTGTTGATGCCGGTGAAGGCAGAGTACTGATAACAGGTGGGTATGAGGCCGGTGCCGCAATGATAAAAGTTGAAAAGAAGGCAGATGGCAGCTACAGTGTTACAGAACTTTATAAAAATCCAAACTTTGGAGCTCATACACAACCTCCGGTTCTGGCTAAGGGCTATTTTTATGCTCAATATTCAACAAATGAAAGAAAAGACGGTCTGGTTTGTATGAGTATGGACGGCAAGATTAAATGGAAAACTGGGAGGTCTCCTCTATTTGATAAAGGTGGTTTGATTCTCGCAGATGGTTTGCTGCTAGCCACCGATGGCAGCAGTAAGCTATATCTCATTGAACCCGATCCGACAGCCTTTAAGCCAATTGCAACATCAGATCTGCTCAAACCAGTACCTGGTGATAAAAAACCTTCTAATCAAAACTGGGCACCATTGGCACTTGCCGAGGGCAAGCTAATTATCAGGGATCAAAGCCGGTTAATCTGTGTGAAAGTTGCGAAGTGACTCTAAATCTCCGGCTCATACCCGTTATCCTCGCGTAAGTCATCTTCTTTACCCTTTGCTTCCTTATTAAGACGGAAAGTAAGAGTTAATACAAATTGTCTCGACCTGAACTGATTTTCGCTTCTTGAATATAAACCTTCGCTGTCAATAATTGATCTTCTTTTGCGGCTGTTAAAAACATCACGGACATTAAAGGCAAGACTGCCTTTACCTTTAAAAACCTCACGGGTTATTCCAAAATCAACAAACCAGGTTGATAAATTTTTACCTTGAGGAGTAACTCGTGGTGCACGATAATTCAATGTCGTTTGAAAATCATTATCAAACAACTTTAAGGCTAAAGATGAACGATTTGTCCAGGAGTAGGTTTTACTAGAAAAATCTTTTTGATTGAAACTGCCTTCGGTCAATGCTTTGTAAAAATTGAAACTCGAATTTAATCTTAAATTTCTGCCTGGTTCATACGAGACATTAAGTTCTAAACCATAAGCATTTTGAACAGACAGATTAATTGGCATTATATGTGTTATACCAACTGAATCCACTGAAGAAAATTCCTGAATCACTCCCGTACGATGACGATAATATATAGTCGAAAGAAAATTTAATTTTTCCCGATCCATGAAATAGCCGACTTCATATGAGTTCGTATATTCAGGGTTCAGATCAGGATTTCCCTGCTCAAGAATACGGGAATCTCCAAAACCTTCGTAAGGCATTAGTTCACGGAAATCCGGACGATTAAGACGACGGCTGTAACTGATCTGCATTGTATTGTCCTCATTTAATTTATACGAGATATTTGCACTTGGAAACAAGTCAAGATAAGTCCTGTGATTTGTCTCAACTGTTTTAGTAAGCTCTGTTGTTATATCTGAGTATTCCCCTCTTAATCCTGCCTGGACTGAGATACTTTTAAATTCATAACTTGACATTAAATACGCTGCATATATTTTCTCATTATAGACCAGGTTGTTTACATAGGCAGGCAGGGATATCCAATTTAATGAATTATCCTGCCGCTCGAAGAAATAATTGCTGTTTACAATACGCAGATTGCCTTTAACACCTGTTTCCAGCTTAATATTATTTAAGAATGGATGTATATAATCAGCCTGAAGTAAATAATTATACTCATCCTCAGATCTTCCTGAGCGCTCGTTGAGATCGTTCAGACCAATTGCGTTATATTGTTTTATATCAGCTTTATTAGGCTCTGTAGTTTGCATCCATTTGAAATCCATTGTAAGTTCCTGGTCTTTTCTTTCAAACTTTTTCTTATAACTCAGAGCCGCTTCGAAATTATTTTCAGATGCTTTTTCCGTTTCCTCTCTCCTGGTAGATTGAATATAAGTATTGTCGCCTGCATAATCTGTATAGACGATTTTCCTGGAATTCTTTTCTCTTGCATTTTCATATAAAAAGGAAGCGGTCAGAATACTTTTCTCAGAGAAATAATAATCTGATCCTAACGTAATGTTGTTAGACAAACCTGAACGTAAGCTTGTAGCATTTTCATTGAATATGAATGAAGTGTCCACACCGGAATATCTTTGGTAAGTGTTCTCCTTCCCTGGATCAGTCCTGTATGACATTCCGTAATTTGAAAAGATATTCAATTTGTTTTTGCGGTAATTGATACTGTATGATCCTCCATAGTATAAGGGGTAACCTGTGTTTGCAGTAAAGGCTCCATTCAATCCTTTGTTTTTGTTTTTCTTTAAAACAATATTTATGATACCAACTTCGCCTGCAGCATCGTAACGTGCTGAGGGATTTGTTATTACTTCAATTTTTTCTATAATATCACCTTGAAGAAGACGGAGAGCATTGGAACTGGCAACCAATCCGGAAGGTTTTCCGTCAATCAAAATTCTGACATTCTGGCTGCCGCGTAAAGAAACTGAACCGTCCATCTCAACAGACACTGATGGTACGTTATTTAAAACATCGGCTGCACTGCCGCCTAAATTTGTGATATCTGTACCAACATTGAATACCTTTTTATCAAGATTTAGCTGCAGCTGACTTTTTTGTCCTGTTATAACAACCTCGTTAAGCAACTGAGAATCTTCTGAGAGTACGATCTTATCCAAAGCTATCCCGCTGTTGATGATTTTGATATCTGAAATTACGCTTGTCAGATAGGATAAAAAGGAAATTTTCAGGTAATAATTTCCCTGTTCTGCCTGAATTTCAAAACTTCCTTCCCCGTCAGTTGTAGTACCCTTTATAGTTACAGAATCAGGCATGTTGTATAATAACACATTTGCAAATGGCACAGAAATGCCCTTACTGTCGATTACAAAACCCTTTATTTTATATTCACGTGTTGGTGCCTTCTGAGCAATTGCCAGGATGCTAAATACGAACAACAAACTTAAAACAGTCAACTTTTTCATAATTATAAATATTACTAACATTCTATTAATGAAATTCCCGGAATACTCTCAAAACTATTCAATGGATAGCCATCTTTCTGATAAAATACAGTGAAGCTGAAATTTCAGGTACTGAACTATCAAAAAGTACATTTAAACTTTTTATGCGTCCCGTATCTAAGAAAGTGACGTTTTTACGAATCTGAAGGGTTCATGTACGCAACTGTCAAAAAAACCGAAAGATTAAAACAAAGCCGACTTTTGATTGTTAAACTGTCAACTGTAGATAAACAAAATTAAAAATCTCAATATTAAATCAATCCAAATGAAAAAATCAATTTTTCCGGCTATCGCATTGTTTGTTCTTGTTGCATCAGCCTTTACCTTCTTTCAGTCACTTGATTGGAAAATCGGTGACAATTATTCCGTAAAATTCGATGGTGGAGATCCTTCTGGAGTATTCACGGGTCTTAAAGGCACTATTCAATTTGACGAGAAAAATCTCGCTGCATCCAAATTTGACTGCACCGTCGATGTTGAATCAATTAATACAGGCAATGGGATGAAAAACACACATGCCAAAAGCGATAAATGGCTCGATGCGACTAAATATCCGGTTATTCGTTTTACTTCAAAATCCATTAACAAAACTCCTGCAGGCTTCGAAGCAAAAGGAATTCTCGATTTTCATGGAGTACAGAAAGAAATTATCTTACCTTTTACCTTTGTTAATAATGTATTTGCAGGAACATTTGAGGTTAATCGTATGGATTATGCTATAAACACAGCAGAACCAAATCATGGAGCACAGGTCTTAAAAGTCTCTCTGAATGTGCCGGTAACAAAATAAACACAAATGTTTAAGAAACACTTTTATCATGGACTGATTTCCGGAATAATGGCTGCACTTGCAGCCATTATTTATAGCAGGATCCATTATTTTGCCACGGAAGCAGATTTTTCAAAAATCATTAATCAGGGGACCATGATAAGTCTGAATCTGATTGTCTGTTTAATTATAAGTATCGCCTATTTTTTCTTCACCGGTAAGCCCAAAAAGAATACAGTCATAATTTTTCATCTACTGGTTTCCCTTCTTTCCTTCGCGGCTGTTATTATTCCAATATCGATATCTCTCCCCCTATCAATTAAGAGTCCTGAGCTCTTCCCCGGGCTTGCAGTCCCAATGATTTTCTTCCCTGCGTTGTCATGGTTTACCTTTAAACCACTCTTTTTGGCCAACGAAAAATGATATTGATCGACTTTGTCTTTTTGTCTTGATTCCCCTTAGCGGAACTTTGTCGCTCTGCTCCTCGGTCTCCTTGGGTCTTGCGGTCATGGAGTCCCATCAATTAATAAAGGGGGCTAATACCCGATTGTAAATCTTTCATAGTGGTGAATGGGTTTTTCAAGTTCATCTATCATCGCCACAGCATAATCCTGCACTGATATTTTGCTCTCTCCTGTTTTATTAACGATCAGATCATCCTTTCCAAGACGAAACTTTCCGGTTCGTAAACCTTGTTCGATAATCCCTGCTGGAGAGAAAAACACCCAGTCTAGACTTTTTTCAGCCATCAGATCAACCCGATAAACATCAGCGAGGGCCCTTACTGCAGGCTGGAATGATTCCGGAATTATTCCTGCATCCATCAGCTTTTTGCCTGGTGAAATAAAAAGAGATGCCGCTCCGCCAACTACCAGGAACCGTTTAACGCCTGACTTCTTTACGCCTTCAATTATTGCCTTGTAAACCAGTGTAGTTTCCTTTGCAATATCCGGATTCTTCCATCCAGGATTGTAGGCGCTTATAACTGCGTCAGCACCTTTACTCACTTCAGTTACTGCGGCGCTGGACGAGACATCACTTTGTATTACTGCCAGGTTTTTGTTCACCATGGTTATTTTTTCGGGATGGCGGACAACCGCTGTAACTTTGTGACCCCTGTCAATTGCCTCTTTAAGTATAGCAGATCCGACAAAACCGCTTGCTCCAATAAGTACTATTTTTTTCATGCTGGTTCATGTTATTTAATTCATCCTAAGTAACAATTAAAGTAGCCTACGGTTGTAATAAATGTATCAAACTTCTGAATTATTGGAACAATATCTGCATCATTTGTGAATAAGTGAATCCCGTCTGGAAAATATTTCCACAGATATTATTCAAAGCCGGAAGACATTTTTTTTATTTAAAAAATTAAAAGAGCCATCTGGCAAACAATGATTTACCTGATGGCTCTTTTTTGAGTTTATCTCCTGAATATATCTTCCTTCCTGATATTATTTCACGAAATCTGATTTCAAAAGATAATCTGCGCTTTCCTTAAGACCATCGAGAGATGTCTTAAGCTCTTCTGCAACTACTTTTGGATCTTTTGGACCGAAAGCGGCCGGAGGAGCAGGTTTACTATCTTTATCCTTTGGTTGATTTTTAGACATCCCGGCTCTCATGTCCTGCATGCTACCACCTTTAGCCTGAACATTTTTCATTGCTTCCATCCTGGCCAACGATTTTTCTCTCTCCTCTTTATTCATTTTGCCTTCCATTTCCACAAACCAGACATGGTGACCATTTTTGTAGAATTGATTGAAAATTGCCTGGTAGTTGATTTTACCGGTTGCGCCAACGACATATTCGTCCTTGATATGCAGAGCCTGGTAACGTGTCGGATATTTCTTCAGATAAGCAACCGGATCCTGGCCGCCTATTGTAATCCAATATACATCCAATTCAAAGAATACTTTTTTTGGATCAGTGTTGGCGATAAGAAAATCTTCATAGAGTTGGTTTGTATTAGCTACTGTAGCAAACTCCATATTGTGGTTGTGGTAACCGAATTTTATTCCTCTTTTATTAGCCTCATCACCGATTTTGTTCATCAGATCACACTCCGCCTTCAAACCTTCGACCGTGCCTGCCCACATGTTCATTGGGAAAACAACATATTTGCAACCCATTAATTTATGGTCGTCAAATAATTTACCCCAGGCTGCAAGCGTTCCTGCCTCATCTTTGACATCAAATTTTGCGCGAGCATGGCTCGAAAGAACTTCCATACCGTATTTCTTTACAAGCGCTGCAAACTCAGCAGGTTTGTAACCAGCAACCAATCCTGTTTCAGCATTGTAATTAGCAAGTTCCAATTCAACATAACCGTCGTCAGCAAGGGCCTTGAGCGAGCCCGGAACATCAGTTTCAAAGCCTTTTACAGAATAAACTTGTACCCCCATATGCTTTTTCGGACTTGTTGCTCCGAACAAAGCTGACGATGTAACAAAAAGTGCCATAACCGACACTACACAAAAACATGAAAACTTTTTCATAAAAATTATTGGTTTAAAGGAACGTTTAGTAAGTATATAAATTATTTCCCAATCGATTTAATTACTAATATAATGTATACAAATTTATTATATTAAGGGATTACCGGTTCTTCTGAGTAAAGAAAAGAATTATGCTGTGCAACACATCCATTAAAGGTAAATATTGTGCAGTCAACTTATGACATTCCCGACCATCGTTAAAGGGTGTTTCAAAAACTCCCGGTCTCTTAAAGCGGAGCAATAAGTTCTGAGTCTGTCTCCTGCTCCAGCGCAACAGGTTTAATATCCTGTAATGCCTTAATCCGGGAGACTAAAAGTGAAATACCTATGCCAAAAATGCCAATTACAGCAAATGAATATCGCAGACCGGCAATCTGGGCAATATGCCCGATAAGAGGGGGACCCATTAAAAAGCCGAGAAAACTGACACTTGAAACTGTTGCCAGGGCAATACCAGCCGGCACTTTGGTATGCTTTCCGGCCGCACTGTAAACAGTGGGTACAATACTTGAAACACCCAGTCCGACAAGCATAAAAGCAAAAGTACATGTTATCAGATTAGGGAACAGAACGGAGGTAAACAAGCCTGTAGAAATCATTACGCCACAGATCTGTAGCAGCTTTTTACGCCCTATCTTAGTGGTCACATAATCAGCTAAAAAACGACCCGTAGCCATCATAATCATAAAGGATGTATAACCTAAAATGACAAGAGACGAAGGGGCTTTTACAACATCCTTAAAATAAACGCCACTCCAGTCAAACATTGCGCCCTCACTGGCCATACTGCAAAAACCAATAATTCCGAGTTGAAGAAGTATACCATCTGGTTTGGAGAAAAATTTGCGCTTAGGCTCATCTGTGCTGAAATCCGATTTCCCTTTAACCAGGAAAGGATGATTTATCCACACTATTACCCATACAATAAATATGACAGCTAAAAAATGCCAGTAAGGTGCAACTTTAAGGTTGATCATAAGCAATCCGATGAGTGCACCGGTAAACCCTGCAAGGCTCCATCCTCCATGAAATGATGACATGATTGGACGCTGATACAGCTTTTCGGTGGTAACGCCCTGAGTATTGATCGAAATATTACAAAGGTTCCCGGCCAGTCCGAACAAAAACAGGGCGATCGCCAGTTGCCATCCCTCATTTACCAGACCAATATTACTAAGGCAAATCGTGTATATAGGAAGTGCAAACAGGATAACCCTGCGGCTTCCGAAGTGAGTTACCAGCTTTCCAGAAAATGGCATCATAAGAAACTGACCAACCGGCAGTGCGAACAGTATACTGCCAAGCATACCATCATTTAATTGAAGTTTGGTCTTGATATCCGGAATTCTGCTTGCCCAGGAGGCGAAACAAAGCCCCATGCTGAAATAAACCATTGCTACTGCTAATCTGATGCGACTCTTTTCCATTCTCAATGTATACAATTCATCAATTCTCCAGACTTATTATCTGCACCGGGCCAAGCAATCCCGGTGCGGATGCCTTTCTTAGTGATATTGCCATTCATCCAGTGCCACCATACACGTGGTTTGGCGCTCTGTGGAGGGTTAAGAAACCCCTCTTCCAGTTGTTTGCCATTTCCTCCCAAAGGTCTGTTGCAATTTACCAGCAGAAGAGATGTTGCTCCAAAAATCAAGACTGGCAATATTAAAATACTTACTCTGAAACGTTTCAATGTCATTTTCATAATTCTGGTCAGAAAATATTCTATTTCCAATATTAATCAAACTTTTTCAGGAAGTTAAGGTTCTTTTGAAAGAATGTCTTCAGGTGCCTGAAAATGGAAGAGGTCATTTCCGACCTTAATAACACGCTCTTTAAACATTAGAGGCTAATTCTTGTTTAACTAAACTATCAAACAATGAGGGAATGAAAATTATAAAGACAAACAAAATAACTTTCCTTTTAATCATATTTCAAATAATTGCAATATCCACAATGCTGTTAAGTGCATGTGGTGCGACAACTAATAAAAAAAAGCAGATGGAAAATAAAAGCAAATTTACTTCATTAAATTCTGAGACAGATCAGGCTGGTAATCCATCTTCATATGATACCATTACCCTTGGTGGTGGCTGCTTCTGGTGCGTGGAAGCAGTTTATGAAATGCTGGATGGTGTAGTTAAGGTAGAATCAGGCTATTCAGGCGGTACAGTTAAAAATCCGACTTATAAGGAAGTTTGCACCGGGTTAACAGGACATGCAGAGGTTGCACAGATTACCTTTGACAAGTCAAAGACTTCTCTTGAAGAAATTCTTAAGGTGTTTTTTACTGTTCATGATCCAACATCTTTAAACAGACAGGGTGCTGATGTCGGAACTCAGTACCGGTCAGTAATTTTTTACAGAAATAATAATCAGCGTGAAATAGCAAAAAACATAATTGATGATTTAAACAACGAACATGTATATGCAACACCTGTTGTTACTCAATTGGTTCCTTTCACAACTTTTTATAAAGCAGAGGATTATCATCAGGATTATTATAACCAGAACAAAGAAGCCCCTTATTGCAAATTGGTTATCCAACCTAAATTGGAGAAATTTGAAAAAATATTCAAAGACCATTTAAAGAAATAAGTTGGGATTGTATGGACTCAGACTGCAACGTCCCTGCTGAACACATACTCTAAATGAATTATTATGAAAATACATGAGTCAATTTCTATCAGGATCATAATATTATTATTCATGGTAATATCCTTTACCTTAAGTGCATGCGGTCAAAATAGAAATGTAAACCAATCGTCTTTAAAAATGAATACCAGTAAACCAGTAAACCCCTACTATTCTCGCACCGATACAACCAAACTAAATCTTACCGATGCTGAGTGGAAAAAGGTACTTCCTAAAGATCTATATGAAGTGTCGAGACATGCAGCAACTGAAAGACCATTTACCGGCACATATTGGAATGCCTTTGTAAAGGGTACTTATTATTGTGCTGCCTGTGGCAATGAACTATTCCGCTCTGAAGCTAAATTTGCCAGCACTTGTGGCTGGCCAAGCTTTTTTGAGCAAGACAATCCGAAAAGCACTGTATTCAGGCAAGATACCACCCTGGGCATGGAGAGAACTGAAGTCCTTTGCGGAAGATGTGGCGGACATTTAGGACATATATTTGATGATGGACCTGCACCAACAGGAAAGAGATACTGTATGAATTCTATTGCCCTCGATTTCGTTCCGGATAATAAATAAAAATATTTTAATTTTTACCATATCGGGAAGCCTCATTAACATAATGAGGCTTTTTCTATAGTAATTCGACCTGAAAGTTCGCTCTGAGACCCTCTCAATTCATAATGAAAAGATAACTTACTGAAAAGTTAAACAATCTTTCCTAATTTTATGCTTTCGAATAATACAGGTAAAGACAAACAAAAATATTAGCCACAAGTGAAAAAATCCATTCCCTTTGAAGTCGTAGAGAAATTTATGGTGAATGTTATGGTAAAGGCAGGCATTCCCGAAAAAGATGCAAAGATAGTGGGCGATGTATTGATACAGGCCGACAAACTTGGATTCGACTCCCATGGAGTGAACCGACTGAAGAGCATCTACCTTGACCGTATTAAAACAGGTATAGTAAATCCGGTTACAAATTTTAAAATAGTAAAAGAAGGACCCACAACAGCAGTGATAGACGGCCAGAACGGAATGGGCCATGTTATATCTTATAATGCAATGAGAATGGCCATTGATAAAGCTAAAAAATATGGCATGGGCATGGTAACAGTCCGTAATTCAAGCCATTATGGTTTTGCCGGATATTATCCTCTGATGGCCGTAAAAGAAAATATGATTGGTATTACCGGAACCAATGCACGTCCTTCGGTTGCTCCGACTTTCGGAGTGGAAAACATTCTTGGTACTAATCCTATGACGTTCGGTATTCCCAGCGATGAGGCATTTCCTTTTTTACTTGATTGCGCGACTTCAATTACTCAAAGAGGAAAAGTGGAGCTCTATGCCCGCGAGGGAAAAGAACTGCATAAAGGATGGGTAATAGATGAGAACGGCGAAAGCAAAACCAATTCGTCAGAAGTGCTTGATGATATTATAGCAGGGAAGGCTGCTCTTACACCACTTGGGGGCTTAGGCGAAGAAACAGGCGGTTATAAGGGTTACGGTTATGCCACAGTTGTGGAGATCCTTTCAGCAGCACTACAGCAAGGCTCCTTCATGAAGATGCTTAATGGTTTCAAAGACGGGAAGAAAATACCATATTCTGTAGGTCATTTCTTCATTGTAATTGATATCGGTGCATTTACTGAACCTGATGATTTTAAAAAGACCACGGGTGATATTTTACGTGAACTCAGGGCCTCAAAGAAAATGCCGGGTCAGAACCGGATTTATACTGCCGGCGAAAAAGAATATGATATCTGGATGGAAAGAAAAGATAAAGGTGTTCCATTTAATAAAGAACTAATGGAAGAATTCAGGGGATTATGTAATACATATGAAATGAAGGAATATCTTAATTATTTTGAAGGTTGATGTAAAAAATTAAGCTTATGTCAAAACTTTTTTCAAATCTGACAATAAAGAACATCACCTTAAAAAACAGGATAGTAATGTCGCCAATGTGCCAGTATTCGTCAGAAGACGGATTCAGCAATGACTGGCATCTGGTTCATCTGGGAACAAGGGCTGTTGGCGGTACGGGACTAATTTTTACCGAGGCAACAGCTGTTTCACCTGAAGGAAGGATTAGTCCGGGCGATCTTGGACTTTGGAAGAATGAACACATCCATGGATTAAGCACGATTGTAGAATTTATACATATGCATCATGCAGTTGCTGGAATACAACTTGCTCATGCAGGAAGAAAAGCATCCTGTGCAGTACCGCATGAAGGCGGGAAACAGCTCGATGAAAAACATGGGGGATGGGAAACAGCAGGTCTTGGTAATATTCCTTTTATTGTTGGTGATAGAGCGCCGCGATCCTTGAATAACGAAGGCATCAGTAAAGTTGTTTCGGATTTCAGGGCAGCAGCAGAGCGCGCCCGCCTTGCCGGTTTTGATATAATTGAAATTCACAGTGCACATGGCTATCTGTTACATGAGTTTCTGTCTCCACTCTCCAATCAGCGAACTGACGAATATGGGGGTTCCTTTGAGAATAGAATCAGGCTCCTGTCGGAGGTCATAGATGCTGTCAAATCCGAGTGGCCCGATGAAAATCCTCTTTTTGTACGCATCTCTGCAACTGACTGGACTGAAGGAGGCTGGACAATAGAAGATAGTGTAAAACTCGCTGATTTACTAAAAGGCAAAGGTGTCGATCTTATAGATTGCTCCTCAGGTGGTAATGCCCTCAATGTTAAAATTCCTCAGGTCCCGGGATACCAGGTTCCACTCTCAGAAGCAGTCAGATCAACAGGAATCTTGACGGGAGCCGTAGGGTTGATAACAACTGCCAGACAAGCAGAAGAAATCCTTCAGGAAGGAAAAGCTGATCTTGTGTTTTTTGCAAGGGAGTTATTGAGAAATCCTTATTTCCCGCTGCTTGCCGCACGCGAGACCAATAACGAGATACAATGGCCTGTACAATACCTCAGAGCAAAATAAAACTAAGTTTAACAAAAAATTATATATATGAAAAAAGGTAATTTTTTATCAATGCTGTTATTCCTGGTATTTACAGGAAGTTCTGTTCTCTTTGCTCAGAAAAATACAACGGAACCTACAAATGAACAAAAAGAGGCTTTGAGAAAAGCGCAGGAAGAACAGCTGCATAACGACTGGGCGAACCTTGGACGATTTCGTGAGGAAAATAAACTAATTACTATGCCGGCAGAAGGAGAAAAGAGGGTAGTTTTCATGGGAAACTCAATCACCGAAGGATGGATCAGGATAGATCCTGGATTCTTTTCAGGAAAACCTTATATAAACAGAGGTATAAGCGGCCAGACGACTCCCCAGATGCTTGTCAGGTTCAAACCTGATGTAATAAATCTTAAACCATCGGTAGTTGTCATCCTGGCCGGGATCAATGATATTGCAGGCAATACCGGACCCAGCACTCTCGAAATGATCGAGGATAATCTGTCATCGATGGCAGAGATTGCAAAGGCTAATGGCGTAGAGGTGGTTTTGTCATCCGTCCTGCCGGCCTACGATTTTCCATGGCATCCCGGACTTGAACCTGCAGAAAAAGTTGTTAAGCTGAATAACTGGATTAAAAACTATGCAATGTCTCACAAATGCATATACCTCGATTACTTTTCTCCCATGTCCGACGAGAAGCACGCTCTGAAAGCAGAGTACACTCTTGATGGCGTGCATCCTACCCTGGCAGGATATAAAATAATGGAACCTCTTGTTACAGAAGCTATTCAGAAGGCTCTGATCCTGCATTAGTCATATAAAATGTCAATTATAAAAAACAGAGCCGGAAGGATTCATTCAGGTATAACCGGCTTTATTATTACTATAATGCTCAATTGTCTGGCATGCCAGGGAGATCGCTCATCCAAAGTTTCAGCCAGCACATCAGACGTAACCAAAGAAATTGGGAATCATGAAGAATCTCAGTCAGTCGCTGCTTTGTTAGTTCTGCCTAAAAATCCTGAGCCCGGCAAAGCATTCCGTATTCTGGTTACTGGTGGGAAAAAGATCCTGAAATCGAAGATCATTATTACCGGTTCCTCCGGCACAACAGAATCAGTGAAAAGTAAAGCAGGAGACGAATTCCCTTTTTGGCGGATTGATGATTTTACCGGAGTTACCACAGGTAAATATAAAGTCAGCTTAATTGAGGATAAAAAGGAGATCAGCAATCTGGAATTTTCAATTTCTCCTGTCCATGCGATTAACCAAACAGGTATGGTATGGAAAACTCTCAGGGGATGGGACAGCAGCATGGAAGAGGTCTATTCTGCCTGGATAAACGCTTTGTTTAAGGACTGCAGTGAACAAGTTTCGTGGACCGCACTACACGAAGTTACCCGGAATAAAGATCAGAATTTCCTTTACAATTACCTCTCACTTGGTGAAGATGATTCAATCGGTAAAAACGTGCTGATCATGCAACCTGATTGTGCCGATAATCCTTTTTTTCTGAGAGCATATTTTTCGTGGAAGCTGGGTCTCCCTTTTGGATATCACGTGTGTGACAGGGGAACCCTCGAAAGAAGTCCCAGAACCGGGCAGTGGATCACAAATGAAATACCCAGGTCAAAAACAGATCCTGTTATGGCATTCAACTCATTTCTCAGGATGATTATGAACGGAGTTCAATCAGGCACGGCACGGACTGCTTTAGAGGATGAAAATTCCGATTACTACCCTGTTCCGCTAAATGCGGAAGCCTTGCGACCGGGTATTGTATTTGCTGACCCTTACGGACATACATTAATCCTCGTAGGGCAAGTGCCACAAACAAACGGACATCCCGGATTATTACTCTCCGTTGATGCGCAACCCGACGGAACCGTCGGCATAAAACGTTTTTGGAAAGGGAATTTCCTATTTAATACATCCGGAGTGATTGGGGAACCGGGGTTTAAAGCATTTCGTCCCATTTCATTTAAAAAAGGAATCCTCACTCCCTTAAAAAATAAAGATCTGACAGAAGCTGCGGGATTTGTACCCTTTTCGATTCAGCAGAAAAAAATGGGAACCGATGTATTCTATCACACGATGGAGCGAATAATCAATCCCAAACCACTTGATCCTGAGGCTGCGCTTATCGACCTGATGCAGGCGCTCCATGAACAACTGCTTGTACGAATAACTTCAGTAGCAAATGGTGAAGCATATTTCAAATCACATCCTGGTTCAGTGATCCCAATGCCTTCCAGTGCTGCCGGGATATTTCTGGCAGGAGGTCAGTGGGAAGACTTTTCAACTCCTAACCGCGACCTGAGGCTGTTGATTGCAATGGATGCAGTGCTCGACTTCCCTGATCTGGTCGCACGCTCACCTGAAGATTTCAGTCTATCAGGACATGTATCACCTGAGCAGATACGGAAAAAACTTCAGTCAATTCTCAATGAAAAAGGTTCAGAACTTTCAGTTAGCTACACACATACAGACGGTTCTCTACAAAAACTCACAGTAAACGAAATTCTTAAAAGAAGAGATGCTTTTGAGATGGCTTATAATCCTAACGATGGGGTGGAAATCCGCTGGGGAGCACCGGAAAACAGCAGTGAAAGGGCTTCCTGCCGCCGTCATGCTCCCGCATCCCAACTTGAAAAGATGAAATCGGTTAGGAACTGGTTTAATAAGAGGTTGCATCCGCCTACATGACCTTACGAAGCCTTGTTTAATCTCTTTAGCAAAAAATAAACAGGGATACCGGAAAAAATCAGGATTAAACCGATTGAAGCTTCACGTGGCCTGGTTATTATAGTATTAAAAAACAGACCAATACAAAAAATGATAAATATCGCTGGTACATATGGATATCCCCATACTTTGTAAGGTCTGTGGGCATCAGGCATCCTGCGTCGTAAGATAAATACTCCAAGAGTGGTAGCTCCGTAAAAAATAAATACTGAAAAAATTATCATATCGGTCAGCTGATCGAAGGTTCCTGAAAGAACCAATATCGATGCCCATATTCCCTGCCATAAAAGAGAGTTTGATGGTACATTTGCTTTGCTGATCTTAGCGATATTCCTGAAAAAGAGTCCGTCTCTGGCCATTGCATAGTAGGGCCTGGCACCTGTAAGAATGCTGGCGTTTGTACATCCCATGGTAGTGACAAGTATCAAGACCGAAATAAACATCACACCTCCTCTTCCCCAGAATGTTCTTACAGCTTCAACAGCTGCTATCTGATTTCCCGATTCATTAATTTGTACAAGTTGCGGAATGGATAAAAGAGTAAGGTAGGTCACATTAACAAGCAGGTAAATGAATATAACAATAAAAACACCTGTAACGATTCCCCTCGGTATATTTCTTGTCGGATCTTTAACCTCTCCCCCTATAAATCCAACGGAAACCCATCCCTGGTAAGCCCAGAATGCGGCGAGCATTGAAGTATAAAAGGCAGATATTGTAATAGTTCCGGCAGTTAATTCTTTAAGATTCATAAAATCGGCAGGTCTGGTTTTGACACTGCTTAATCCAAAAATAACAATTGTAAGAAGGCCGGTGAATACAAGCATCATTATTACTCTGCTGACTCCTGCACCGCTTTTCAGACCTGAGATATTCAGTCCTGTTAAAATTAAAATCAGAAAGATTGCTGTTAGTTTTATTCCAAAATCCTCGAATGGAAAGAAAACACCACCAATGGTAAAATGCTGAAGAGAGCTAAATACACCAGGAATATGAATAATACTATTCAGTGATTGGGCAAATACATAAGCCAGGGAGGAAATTGTAGCTGTTTGAATGACTGTGAAAAGTGACCACCCGTACATAAATGCAAAAAACCGGTTGTAAATTTTTTTCAAATAAATAAAATCACCTCCGGTGTCAGCAAGCAGTCCAGCTACTTCAGCATTACTCAGCGCACCGAAAAGAGTGATAATCCCACCGACAATCCATGCGACAAGAATCCATACAGAGGAATGGAGTTCTGCTGCCATCGGAGCAATTTTTTTATATACTCCTGATCCGATGATATTAGCTACAACAAAAATAACCACATACCCCATTCCCAGAACCCTGACCAGATTTCCTTGTTTTCCCATTAAGAATTAATTAATAATCGTAAAAGGAAGATTCCTGCTTTTTATAAGCTTGCACATATTCCGATGGAATTCATTTAAGAATTTTTTGTGGAAATAGGGGTAAAATAATTTATCGCGTATATTGGAATCACTTTTAAAATAACTTCTATGAACAATTTTTGTCTTTCCCGGTCCATTTTCAAAAAACTCTATGGTTTGTTTTCCAAGTGATTTATTATTATCAATGTAACTAAACTCCATTATTCTTTGTTTTGAGTCTATTCTGGTAATTTCGAAGGCAACCTCGACATTGAATAATCCTTTAAACAGTTTTAAATTTAGAAAATATACATCGCCTGTATCAATTTCATGAAATGAAGAATTAATAACATTTATTGCTGAGTTAGTACACTTTGATAACAGTAAGCCGAAGCGTACCGTTTTGCCATTCCACATATTAAGAGTATTGGCATGTCTGTAGAATTCCCATGAATCGGAAAGGCTATAATTCAGGAAAAACGTCTTTTCAATAACGTTAAAATCAGATTCACGGATATCCTTCTTCCAGCTTGCACGTATTGAAGAAAAATTATCCATTTTATCAATCGAATTCGATACAATGTAGTTTCGGATTTTTCGCTGCGGAATATCATCTATGTTTATCTTCGGACCCTGTGAAAACCCCGGAAACAGAAAAGATCCGAAAATCATGATAAGGATGATCAGCTTAAAATTTATCCTGCATTCCTGTGTAATTCTGAGGTTCATATCATTATTATACCGCCGGAAGATACTATTTGCGGGGATATTACCAGA
This sequence comes from uncultured Bacteroidales bacterium, assembly GCA_963823065.1. Taxonomy (GTDB): domain Bacteria; phylum Bacteroidota; class Bacteroidia; order Bacteroidales; family VadinHA17; genus LD21. The sequence goes on along the minus strand of CAWGJX010000001.1, from coordinate 1,496,329 downwards.
ATTTTTTATTAAGTATTTTAAGAGAATGAGCATTTTTATTGCATAAAAATGCTCCCGGGTTTATATGCTCCCCTAACCTTCCGAACGAAAAAGGAAAGTCCCCTGCATGCTGGTAATGCAAGGGACTCGTGAATTGAGTGGAGAGATTTCAGAAAATAGGTTATAAGTGAAGGGTTTTGGTTATTTCTTAATAAATTTTTTAGTGACTAATATTTGTTTATCTCTTACCATCAAAACATACATCCCTTTGTTTATTGATGACAGATCAAATTGTTTCACAATTTCTTCTTTTGATATAAAAGCATTATACACTTGTTTACCAGTTAGATCCGTAATTATTATCTCACTTCTGTCATCCTGCAAAAGGCTATTAAATTCAATTGAAAACTTTCCGTTATTAGGATTTGGAAACAAGGTTATGAGATCAGATCTTGAATTTGGATTGTTATTTAATGAAGCAGCAACCTCAAATTCAACCGGAACTGATGCCGTGGTATCATTTGAATTATCAGTGGCAACTGCAGTTATTGAATAATTTCCTGAAGGCACGTCTTTCCATGTGTATATATAAGGAGCTGAGGTTAATTCGATAAGTTTCTCTGAACCATTGAAAAATTCAACCTTGGTCACTATACCTGAACTATCAGTGACAAGAGCTTCAATCGGAATTGAAGAGAGGCTTTCATAACTTTTCCCTTTTACAGGATTTAAAATCTGTACAAAAGGGCGCTTGTTAGATCGATTCCTTACAGAAATATAAATTGAAGCAGAAGTGGTCTTCGCACTAAGATTGTCAGTAGCAATAACAGTTAAATAGTAGTTTCCGGCAGCAACATTATTCCAGGTAAATGAATAAGGAGCCACAGAAGTTGAGCCAAGTTTTATACTCCCGTTATAAAACTCCACCAGTCTTACCGAACCATCAGAATCAGTTGCATCAGCTTTGATTGTTATATTAGAAGGAGCTGTAAATGTGGCATTTGCAGAAGGTGAGGTTATTGATGCAACCGGAGCAAGATTCAGACAGTTATTTTTGACAGGTTGATTGGTAATACCTGCAGCTATTCCAACCACTGGAGTTTGAAGCGGATTGTTTGAAGGTATATTGTACGATAAAATAACAATATCAGCCGCATTAATACGACTCGCAAGAGTTAACTGGACTTTTACCCCTGAAATGACTACAGTATTGACCGACCTTGCAACTGAATTTACAAAAACTGAAAAAGTAGAGGATATTGGAACTATATTGGCAAGAGTCAGATTATAAGTTAATACCAGAATTGCTGGTGCTGCATTTTCAACAGAAGCAGAGACAAGTACCGGAATCGTCGGAGTGCTTGTCGGAACCTCAAATGCACCAAGATCAGGAGCAGTTCCAATATAAGGCTGACCCACATCTACTCCTGCGTCAATTAAACCCGATCCGGCTGCAAGATGTAAGAAACTTGTGACTGGTAAGCTCCCATCTGCCTGTCTTGGACCATCAACACCTGTTGAACTGACACTTACAAAATCACCATCAGTTACAGTTTTGGGAATATCCCAGTTGTTGTGATCATTTATAGCACCGCCTTGCATCCATACATTGCTATGTATGTTGGCATACGAAATACAATTTCTGACCCTTGTATAATTATTATAATTACCTGTATTAATTCCTTCACCCATATTTCTGGCATTCTTATATGAGGTACAGTTAATTATATCGAGACCAAGAATATTATCAATTCCATCAGGTTCCGGCGTAATACCAGTTCCACGGTTTTCAAATGCCAAAGAGTTTTTAATAGTCCTCAAAATAGAATTTGTCCCTGGAGTTGTTTTACCTCCAAGTTTATATCCTGCACCACTACCGGCAGAATTGGTCGTACCGGGAATAAAACCATTCCTGAATGACCAGCAATTATCAATTATATATACGCCATCTGCCTGGTTTAAATTCCAGCCATTATTAGAGTTTGCCCATGCCCTGCAATTTCTGAAAGTATTATTAGTACTCGCATTGGAACCATGACTTCCTGATTCATATCCGTCTGACATTCCAAAAGGCGTAGATGTGTAAGGATCCTGATGGTTATGACTGTCGCAATTAAGAAATAAATTATTATTGCATCTGTCAGCAATTGTGAATCCGGCACCACCTATATGATCTACTTCCAATTGTTCAAATATACAATTACTTACATCATCGTAGAGTATTATTCCGTAATGAGTCCAGGCGTTACTGATATTTTCCTGTGCCATATTACAAATACGGATTCCTTTGATATGTACATAATTAATATTATTCAGCCTTAATCCTATTTTTTGTCCCGTTAAATTTACTCCGGTATAATCTATTACCGGATATTCACCCGGATAAGCCCATATTTTAATTGTATTTGAAGAAGTTCCGCTTTTATCTGAAAGCACACTCATTGTGGTACCATAGTGATAAGATCCGCCACGCATATAAATTGTGTTTCCGGCGGTGACAACACTCCATGCTTTATTTAAAGTGAAGAACGGTTGAGTGATAGTCCCTGGATTAGAATCACTTCCATCAGGTGAAACGTAAATATAACCTGTATTTACAGCATTCACATTATTTGTAACCGTCTGAGCTCCTATGCTTATTGCCTGACCACCTGCAGCTGTCTGAATCGGATTGGATGATGGTTTCATGTAAGCGACTGTTACCACATCTCCATATACCACAGAACTTGCCAGTGACAGCTGGACCTTCGTACCTGAAATGAATACTGTGCTAACTGTTCTGGCGGTTGAATTTACCAGAACGGAAAAGGCAGAGGCCGCCGGAACAATATTTGCCAGAGACAAATTGTATGTCATTTCCAAAAGGGATGGCGTTGCATTCTGAACTGCTGAAATGACATAAACAGGATTTGGAGGCGGTGATCCTGTCAGATATTCAAATGCTCCAAGATCAGGTGCGTTACCTGCGTATGCAAGACCAACATTTACACCAACGTCAATTAATGAAGACCCGGCTGCCAGATGTAAGAAAGTTGTTATAGGTAAGCTGCCGTCTGCCTGTCTGGGTCCATCAGTACCTGATGAATTTACACTTTGAAAATCAGCGTCTGTTACGGTTTTTGGTATATCCCAGCTGTTATGATCATTTACAGCGCCGCCCTGCATCCATGCATTTGTCCTGTAATTACCATATGCAATACAATTCCGTAATCTGACATAATTATTGTAATTACCTGTATTTATACCTTCGCCTAAATCTCTTGCATTTTTATAAGAGGTGCAATTCATTACATCCAGACCAAATATATTATCTGTCGCATCGGGTTCAGGAGTTATACCTGTTGCCCTGTTTTCAAAAGCCAGTGAGTTTTTAATTGTCCTCAGTATATTATTCGTGGGTGGAGAAGTTTTCCCTCCAAGTTTATATCCGTCACCATTGCCAGCTGTTGTGGAAGTTCCCGGAATAAAACCGTTGCGGAATGACCAGCAACCATCTATAGTATATACACCATCTGCCTGTCTGAAATCCCATCCATCATCCGAATTTGACCAGGCCCTGCAGCCCCTGAATGTATTGTTTGTGCTTGTATTGGCTCCATGGCTTCCTGATTCAAATCCATCAGACATACCATAGGGTTCTGCTGAATAAGGATCGGCGTGATGATGACTATCGCAGTTGAGAAAGAGATTATTATTGCATCTGTCAGCAATAGTGAAACCTGTTCCCCCGATGTGGTCGACTTCTATTTGTTCAAAAATACAATTGCTGACATCATCGAAGAGTATTATTCCATAATGAGGCCACGCGTTACTGGTGTTTTCCTGGGCCATATTGGCTATACGAAAACCTTTAAAATGTACATAGCTGATACTATTAAGCCTCAGTGCTATTTTTTGCCCGGTTAAATTTACCCCGGCGTAATCAATGACAGGAAATTCCCCTGGATAAGCCCACACTTTGATTGTATTTCCCGAAGTACCGCTTTTACCCGAAAGAGAGTTCATAACAGTACCATAATTATAAGTTCCGCCACGCATATATATAATATCGCCTGCTGCGACAACGGTCCATGCTTTATTCAGAGTGAAAAACGGCTGAGTGAGTGTGCCCGGGTTTGAATCACTCCCGTTTGGCGCTACGTAATGTGTAGCTCCAGACAAGGCAAGATATGGGCATAGAAATAGCAGTATAAGCAAATTCCTCATAATCTCGTGTATTTAGCTATTTTTGACGAATGACAGGTTTTCGGTGACCAATATGTTTTTTTAAACGACCAATGGAGTTTTTTGTTACACTAATAGTTACAATATTTGAAATTTTATCTTAATATAATAGTTATGCATGTCCTTGAGTATTTAATGACGAAATTCTGAAAATCGCTGGATCAATGTTATTTTATTGCAACAAAACCCGTATTTTTTTTGTTTACATATTGCGCTAAAAGGAAGCAAAAATGAATGATTTTTTATGTCCGGAATGCAATGAATATCTAAGGGTAGGTGAGAATGTTATTTTCAAAGTGAAGAACAGTAAAAAACAGTCTTGCCTGATGCTTCTCAGCCCTCAGATAGGAAATTATACAAGTCATAAGCATCGTTCTTTCGAAATCAAGACTGGAGAATTGCTCGAGTTTTACTGTCCTTTATGCAACGCTTCGCTTATATCGGATATTGATAAAAATCTTGTACATGTTATTCTTCAGGATGAAAAAGAACAGTTTCATAACGTTTTTTTTTCACGCATTGTAGGGGAACACAGCACTTTTGAAACTGATGGTGACTCATTGCATATTGAAGGAGAGGATGCCGGGAGATATACCTATTTCAAAATCGGGGATAAATTCAGGAAGTATTTTTGATAATCATATTTTAAGAAGTAATTTTGGGAATTGTGAATTACTTACTTAAAACTGTAATTATGAAAAAACAAACAATTTTTACAACCATTTTATTTCTGTTACTGGTTTCTATTTTTAACGCTTCTGCACAGAAAGCCGATATTACTGGAGAATGGAAAATAAACAGGGAGAAAAGTGTAATTGCAGATAATCAATTATTGCTTTCTAAAATAACGATTCAGCTTAAATCAGATAGTATAATTACTACACGTGTTTACGAAAATGGTGATGGTCAGGAATACCCTTTTGATGAAAAAATATCTTTGGATGGAAAGGACAATAAAATTGTTATTTATGACATGCCCAGAACATCAACTGCAACTCATTCCGATTCAGATGGTTCTATATTGATAGCATCTACCACTACCTTCAACGGCAATAATGGCATGGAAGATATGGTTGCCAGGGAAACCTGGAAATTAGATAATGAAGGTAAATTTCTGACACTTGAATTCACTAACAAGATGTCGGGTAATGAAACTACCGGATCATACTTTTACGATAAGGTAAACTAATGTTTTGATCCGCTGATCCTGGGTAAATAAAGCTCCGCCAGTGACAGCTAAAGATGTCGCAAAGATGAGGGAACCCGGTAAAGTATAGAACTAGCTAATTAATTTTAAGGTTTTGAAGAGTGACGTTCCATCCGGATATCTTTATACTGATTTCTTTGCCATTCAACCTGGCATTCGGGCAGCTAACCATAATTGTAGCTGATTCAGAAGGTGCCAGCGATATGTAATTTGCAGTCCAGTAACTGGGCAATACTTCATCCTCCCCGCTTATAAGCTGAGGACGGATAAAAAATGCCAATTTGCCGGTTTTATTCTCGATCTGAATAGTCCAGCTGGTTTCGCTTTTCCCCTTGTTTGTCGAAAGTACTTTTGCAACTACGCTGGTTGCAGGCATGTCATTTAAAGATTTGTAATCGCCTTTAGATAACCAGTAGACATTATGAGAGATTATTTTACCCGAGCTGTTTTTAAGATTTAAAACTACAAAGTTCACACCATTAGCAGTTGATAAAACAGCTGCTAATGAATTTGTCTCTTTTACATCGGTTTCAGCCAGATCTATATTTTTTTCTTCATGAAATATAGATTTTGAATCTATTCCAAAGATATCTACAGTTGCTGTCAACCCTAAGGATTTCTTGTAGGATCTGTTAATTGCCGAAACTTTGAGATCAATCGGATTCAATTGTATATGAACAGGCTCGCAGGCATTTTGCATTGAATAATAACCAGCGTTTGGCATCAGGAACCAATCATAAACCTGCCATATCACACTCGGGAATGCTGCATTGACCTTCCATAACATTACGCCACCAATATCATTCAGTTTGGAACCTGCTGCTTCGAAAATACCCTGATAACCAATCGCATTCATCAATTGCATCTTATTGCAAAAATCTTCCATGCTCGAAGGTTCGCCGTATCTTTTTATCATCTCTTTGTAATAAAGATCATATCTGCCATTTCCTGTTGCAGCGTCGTGATAACCCCATGTATTATTGAGAGGGAAAGGTAATTTTTTGTCCCACACCAGATCAGGGATTATTTTCGGCATAATATTATATGGCGGCTGGGAAGGAATACCTGTTTCGTCTTTAAAAACCCAATCCCCGCCGGCAATTGCCTTTGAAAAGTAGACTTTTGGATCCTGCCAGCTATAAGGACCGCCACTATAAACTCCGGATGGCAGATTATCGGGCCATGCCCCATCCCATCCTGCAGGAAGCTTAGCAAAACCCGATGAGCTGGGAATAAAAGGCCTTGTACCGTCAAGAGTTATAATACTTTCTCTCATAACATCATATAATTCCTTACGGGCATGACCTTCATTTCCACCTGTCCAGACCAGAAGACTGGGATGATTCCTGATCCTGAGGATTGTACTTATAACATTTTTAGTAAAAACATTTGCTTCCAGAGGCCAGTCAGATGAACCTTTGAATTCACCCTGAGTATCTCCTGTAATCCAGAAATCCGACCATACCAGCAATCCGTATCTGTCGGCGGCTTCAAAAAACTCATCACAGGGAGTAACGCCACCTCCCCAGATTCTTACCAGATTAATATTTGAATTCCTGCATAGATGTAATTCATAATCATATCTGACAGAATCGCGGTTAAGCATCATGTCAGGAACCCAGGCTCCTCCTGTAATATGAATACGTTTATCATTAACGTAGAAATCACGCCGGTACGAACCCTTAACATCTGTTGCTTTTGTACTTACCGTACGGATACCAAAAATGAAGGTAGTATCATCTGAAATTCCCGAGCTGTTAGCATACTGAAATCTGATCCTGTAAAGATTAGGTCTGCCATAACCATTAGGCCACCATAACATCGGGTTGCTGATATTTAATTCTTTTGTATTATCACCATTCAGATCAATAACAGCCGGACCATTTTTTGTAATTGATACATTTTTCGAGAACTGAATAAGTTTTCCCTTAAAGTTTTCAGGTGAAATTGATATCGTTAATTTTCCTTTTTCTTCTGTTTTAAAATGGTTTTTTAATTTAAGATTCACTGATATTGAGGCGATTGTTGTATCAGGAAGTTTTGGCAAAGACGTTACAATTTTCGGATCAGTAATAGTTACACCACCGGAAGTACGCAGATATACAGGAAGCCAGATTCCCATATTACGATCTCTGACCGGGGGTATCCAATCCCAGCCCACAGAGCAAAGCATTGTGACATTCTTTCCTATATCCCCTGTAGGGCCTCCATTTTCAAAAAAATCACCCAATGCCTTCAGTTGTTCTGTCGCAGGTAATCCGGGAAAATCAAGAGGATAAATTTTTACAGCAAGTACATTTTCTTCACCTGGCTTTATCTGGTTACTTACATCGAGACTGTACTCAGCAAACATTCCCGCCATCTCTGTTGAGTCAGTTATCTGTTTGCCATTCAGCCATACTGCAGCACGATAATTGATACCCTTGAATATTAACTGAAAGCATCTTCCTTTATCTTTTTCGGGAACATTAAAAGCGGAACGATACCAGTATGGCTTTTTCCATGGATTGGGATTATCCGGCAGAAAACTATATTGCTCAAGATTGTATTTTTTGTTGAATTCATCTGAAGCATCGGGAATCAACATATTGTTTAACCCGGCGTAAGGATCAGGATAGATTTTATTAGCGACCAGCCCTGTAAGAACTGTAGATGGAACGCTTACAGGAAACCAATAGACCTTCGATTTATAAGCGGCGGTTGAGATTTCAGCTCCTGATGAATTAATTAATACAGAGGATTGCAATTCAAATTTCGTCAGCTTTTCCTGTTTTACTGTACCAGTCTGAGAACTTACCGGCATGGAAAAAGAAAGTAAGCATAATAAAAAAGAAAAATGCGAATAACAATATTTTTTCATGAGAGGAAGATTAAAATAATATGACAAATAAATTATAATAATGTTGAAAAATGCTAATAAAGAATGTTAATCGATGGCTACATTTACTTTAATGTTACTTTGTCAGGTGTCTGAGGCTTCGCCCGTTCTATCAGACCTGGTAAGTCGCTTGAGACAATATCCGGATAAGGTTTTCCATTAAATACTTCAACAGTCCATTCCTTCTTTATGTCCCTGTTTTCAGCAAAAACCGTGTATATTATCGGATTATTAAAGTTATTTATTGAAATATCACTTGTCTGATGTTTACCTGAAACTTTCGCATACGCACCCAAAGAGAGTTGAAATGAGGATTTAAGTGAACTTAAATCTGTTCCTGCAGGCATTTCTACCGAAATCCGGCAGTTGGTGCTGTCAATATAACTCAACTTTTGTCCAATTATACTGAATTTTTCAATTTTTGCATTCTCAGAACCTTTGTGCCAGTGAATAGGATGAAGGAGAATGATAATCCTGTCTCCTGGTTTGAGAAGACTGAGGTCAAGCATTCCAATATTCCATCGGACTCCATCATTTATTACGGCATCTGAATATGCCTTGTTATTATTAAGAAAATATGCTTCATATTCAAGTTTAAAATCACTGAGATGACCTTTCTTTATTGTGATCAGCTTTCCATCTTTTGGTACTGTAACATTATTTTCCCTTCCGACAAGTATAGGATAACTGCATTCCTGGAAGAAATAGAAATTCATGTAATGGTATGTCTTGCAGTAACCCGATCCGTGAGCAGCTGTCCCATATATCTTCAATCCATTTGCACGCAACCAGCTAAGTTCATTATGCAAAAAAACTACGGGATCAATATTGTAGATCACCTGTAGTGTTACTAAATCATTATGCCATCCGATTTCAAAGTGCTTTTCATCCTGCATTTTCTTCAGAATGGGGATGATCTTCTCGGAATGAACAGCCATATTATTTTGATCTGCAAGATAATATGGAGCAGTATGCAATATGAAGTAGGTCGATCGGAAACCAAGATTTGACTCAATTTTAGAAAATTCGTAAGCCACATTCAGGTCAATATCAACATCATGCCGTAATCCGATCACTATCTTTTTGCTATTGAAGGTCTGTCTGAATTCGTTGAGAGGAAGTACAATATATTTGCTGGTATCTGAAATTTTCTTCAGGAAGGACTCGTATTTCTGCCAGGTAAAATTGGTATCAGGAGCAGCAGTAAACACTTTTTTTTCTTTTGCTGTATCCTGTTTAAGAGAGAAAATCTTTGGTAACAAGTTTAAACCTTCAGCATTATATTCCTGGCCCGATGCAACCCCAACCGAAAGGAAATAAATGACAAAAAAGTTAAGTATTAAGTATACGTTTCCAATCAATCTAAAAATCATAGATATGTTTTATTATTAATTGTAAATGTGAATTTAATATAGATGACAGTCACTCATTTAAGCACTTTCTTAATATTATATAGTTTGTTCAGCGCTTCAACAGGAGTAAGATTATCTATATCAATTTCAAGAATTTCATCACGTATTTGTTTCAAAACCGGATCATCGAGCTGGAAGATGCTAAGTTGCATTCCTTCCCTGTGATCTGCCAGGCCGGCAATTGGTTTTGATAACTCCTTTTTATCGTGACTCTGTTCAAGTTCCTTGAGTATTTCATCTGCACGGGTTACAACACTCTTTGGCATACCAGCCATCCTGGCAACATGTATACCAAAACTATGCTCGCTCCCTCCCCGTTTCAGCTTTCTGAGAAATATTACTTTATTATTCAGTTCCTTTATTGATACGTTATAGTTTTTTACTCTCGAGAATGAATTTTCCATTTCGTTAAGTTCATGATAATGAGTTGCAAACAATGTTTTAGCTTTAAACTTATTCTCATGAAGATATTCAACCATAGCCCATGCAATTGAAATGCCATCATACGTGCTTGTACCTCTCCCGATTTCATCGAGCAATACCAGACTCCGGTCAGATAAATTATTCAGGATACTTGCCGTCTCATTCATTTCAACCATAAAGGTAGATTCGCCAAGGCTGATGTTATCCGATGCACCAACTCTTGTAAATATCTTGTCGACCATGCCTATTTTTGCTGACTTTGCCGGAACAAAGCAACCAGTCTGAGCCATTAGAACAATAAGAGCTGTCTGGCGTAAAAGGGCTGATTTTCCTGACATGTTAGGTCCGGTAAGTATAATGATCTGTTGATCCTCATCATCAAGAATTATATCATTGGGGACATATGACTCACCTGTGGGTAATTGTTTTTCGATAACCGGATGCCTGCCTTCAGTTATATCGAGTACCATCGATTCATTAAGTTCAGGTCTGGTGTAATTATTTTCAGTTGAAATAACAGCGAATGACTGCATGCAATCAAGTTTTGCTATAAGTGTTGAGTTTAACTGTATAGGAGGTATATACTCCAGGATGGCCAGTACCAGATCTGAAAAAAGCTTATTTTCAAGTGAAATGATCTTTTCTTCTGCCCCCAGTATCTTACTTTCATATTCCTTAAGTTCCTCCGTTATATAACGCTCTGCGCTCACCAGGGTTTGTTTTCTTATCCACCCGGCGGGAACTTTATCTTTATGAGTATTCCGGACTTCAATATAGTATCCAAACACATTATTAAAGCTAACCTTTAGTGATGTTATACCTGTACGTTCACTTTCGCGAGTCTGAAGTTCAGAAAGATAGTCTTTCCCATTATATAGTATCCTGCGGAGTTCATCGAGTTCAGCAGATATCCCTGAAGCAATCGCATTTCCTTTGTTCAGCTGAACAGGAGGATCATTATTCAGCTCATTTTCGATTTTGTCAGCAATCAATTTGCATGGGTTCAGTTGCTCAGCAATTTTAACAAGAGGTATGCAGCCGCTTTGATTGCATATTTCCTTAAGTGGTTCAATTGCTTTCAATGCTCTTTTTAGCTGAACAACCTCCCGTGGATTAATCCTGTTTACGGCAACCTTGGAGATAAGTCGTTCAAGGTCACCGATCTGACGGGTTAATCCGGCAATTTCATCTCTTATCGCACTATTTTCAACAAAATACTGTACCACATCGAGCCGCTCATTCACGGGCTGAATATCTTTAAGCGGAAGTGAAATCCATCTTTTAAGTAATCTACCTCCCATAGGAGATATAGTACGGTCCATTACATCAATGAGAGTTCTTGCTCCTTCATAAGGCGAGTGAAATAACTCAAGGTTTTTTATTGTAAACTTATCGAGCCACACATACCTGTTCTCTTCAATTCTTGTAAGATTTGTAATATGTCCAAGCTGATCATGCTGCGTTATATCGAGATAGTATAATATTGCCCCCGCTGCTATAATGCCAAAATTCAGATTCTGGACTCCAAACCCCTTTAAAGAACTGGTTTCAAATTGCTTAAGCAACCTGTCATTTGCTGCTTCCTGAGTAAAAATCCAGTCATCTAATTTAAAAGTATAGAATTTAGGGCCAAAATATTCAAGAAACAATTCCTTCTTGCCCTTTTCAAATAAAACCTCTTTCGGCTGGAAATTATTAAGCATCTGATCCACATATTCTATAGTACCTTCCGAAGTAAGGAATTCTCCGGTCGATATATCTAAAAATGCCACTCCGGCTATTTTTTTATCGATATGAACTGATGCCAGGAAGTTGTTCTCTTTATGATTTAATACGTTTTCATTAAGTGAAACACCAGGTGTCACAAGTTCGATGATACCCCTCTTTACTATTTTTTTTGTAAGCTTTGGATCTTCAAGTTGTTCGCAGATTGCAACCCGCTGTCCGGCTCTTACAAGTCGGGGCAGATATGTATCCAGAGCATGATATGGAAATCCGGCGAGTTCAATAAAAGTTTTTGAACCGTTAGCCCGTCGTGTTAATGTGATACCAAGTATTTCAGAAGTCCTGATCGCATCTTCACCAAAGGTCTCATAAAAATCTCCTACTCTGAATAGCAAAATGGCATCAGGATGTTTGGTCTTGATATTATCATACTGCTTCATCAGCGGTGTTTCTGCATACTTCGGAAAATCAGACATTCCAGGTAGCGGATTAATATGGTTTTCTAAGGGTATTTTTATTACTGACAAAGATAATTTTTTCCGGGGCAAAGAAGCAACGACCCAAATTAATTATAAGCCTTCCACAGCGCAAATTTTTTCGGACATATCCTGATTTATGTAAATAAAATAATGAAAAGAATCGCCACAAAGACACCCAGACACTAAGAAACACCAGAGAGGTTTGAGCTTGGTGTATCTTTGTGCCTTTGCGCCTTAGCTGGCGCGGATTTGACTTCGTCGAGCTCGCAAGAAGATGGCGCGGATTTGTAATCAGCGCCTATTTTCAGGTTGCAACCATGTCTTTTTTCAGCCCGGATTACAAATCCGGGCTAGCAAAAAATAAACAATCGGAGATAATAACAAATCTCATAAAAACATTCGGAGTGTTTATATAACTTGCTGATGATTGATAAATCAGTAGATATGAAAAAAGTTTTAATTCTTGGAGCAGGACTTGTAGTCAAACCGATGGTTGAATACCTGCTTGGCAACAAAATTGGGTTAATGATTGCATCCCCGATGAAAGACCGTGCCGATGAAATGATAAAGGGGAATCCGCTCGGAACTTCCATCGATTGGTCGATGGATGACCCTGGCATGCTTGAAAAGCTGATCATTGATTATGATATCACGGTGAGCCTGCTTCCTTATAAATATCATTCTGAAGTTGCAAAATTATGCCTCATCCACGGGAAACCACTGGTTACAACTTCATATATTCAGCCAGAAATGAAGGAACTTAGCACAGCTGTTGAAAAATCAGGCTTACTGTTCTTGAATGAGATTGGTCTTGATCCGGGTGTAGATCATATGACTGCTATGAGAATTATAGATCATATTCACAGCAAGGGTGGAAAGGTAGAAGAATTCTATTCTATGTGCGGAGCGCTTCCCGCTCCTGAGACAGCTGATAATCCGTTAAAATATAAGTTTACCTGGAGTCCCAAAGGCGTCATACTGGCAAGCAGGAACAATGCACTATATCTTAAGAAAGGCAGGAAAGTCAATATTGAAACTTCCAATCTCTTTAAGGACACATTTATCTATAACTTTCCCGGAATTGGCGATCTTGAGGTCTATCCTAACCGGGATTCTGTAAGTTATATTGATATTTATGGGATAGCTGAAACAAAAACTATGTATCGTGGTACTTTCAGGTACAAAGGCTGGTGCGAAACACTGGATACGATGAAGAGTCTGAGGATGCTGGACGATACTATAAAAAACTATCAGAACAAAAGTTACGCGGAATTCATGGGAGAAAGGGCCGGATTGGAAATTACTGATCTCAAACCCAATTTAGCAAAATTACTGGGGACAACTGAAAAAACAACTGCGATCAAATCACTCGAATTTCTTGGCTTTTTCAGTGATGAAAAACTTAACTATCGCAACACATCACCTTTTGATATAACCTCTGACAGAATGATTAAAAAGATGCCTCTTGCTGATAACGAACGCGACATGGTAATTTTACAGCATATTGTTCTGGCGTCTTATCCTGATGGAAAAAGAGAAGTCATAAAATCATCAATGCTTGATTACGGATCTCCTTCAACAAACACATCAATTTCACGTACAGTTGCCCTGCCCGCAGCAATCGCCGTCAGGATGATTCTTGATAACAGGATAAAGGCAAAAGGCGTATGCAGACCTGTTATTCCTGAGATTTACAATCCTGTTCTGGATGAACTGAAATCAATGGGAATTGAAATGAAGGAAGAATATGGGCTGCCGGAGAGTGAAATGATATAAGATTACCTCACCCCAGCCCCTCTCCTTAAGGAGAGGGGTTATTAATCACATAATCTGCTACATACTCCCCTTCTCCTTAAGGAGAAGGGGTAAGGGGGATGAGGTATAAAAAATTTCAGAACTTCAGATAGAAATCCTTTGTCAAATTTATATAATCATCAGTAAACTGATGCCTGCCATGCTCGATTGTGAGAAATTTTTCGACAGGAATTTTCTTTGTCCTGGTGAAGGTCAGTATTAACCTTCTTATTTCGCTTTCCGGCAAAGGTCTTATCTTCAGTATATTACTACAATAAAACCCATATCTGCTGGCATCAGCAATAAACACGTTACCCTCAACATAAGGCAGAATTAACTGAAGACGGCCATCATCTTTCAATAATCTATTAACTCCTGTCAGTATTTCCACAGAGGTCAGTGAATCGTTATGACGTGCGGCTGATTTCCTCGGATCAGGACTTTTAAGTGAATCACAGAAATATGGAGGATTCGTTACAATCAAATCGAATTTTTCGTTGTCTGAATTGAAATTCTGCAGATCAGAATTTACAATTTTTATCCTTTTCTGCCATTCAACAAGGTTGACATTCTCACAACTCTGAGTGAATGAATCATGATCAGGTTCAATAGCTGTTATCATTGCCTCACATCTCTGGGCCAGCATAATGGATAAAAGACCTGTGCCTGAACCAATATCGAGGATATTTGTGACTCCTGTAATATCGGCATAAGCGCCAAGCAAAACCCCGTCGGTTCCAACTTTAAAAGCTGATTTATCCTGGTAAATTGTAAAATGTTTAAAGCTGAAATAATTATTGGCCATTTTCAGAATTTTTCATTCACGCCAAGACCAAACAGAGCAAAATCATATTTCACCGGATCGGCCGGATCAAAATCTCTCAATATAGTGGTAAGTTCTTCAACGGCTTTCCAGTCATTCATCTTCCTTGTCAGAAGGCCAAGTCTTCGTGCAGTATTACCCGAATGAAGATCAAGTGGGATGTATAGTTTCGAAGGGTCGATTCTTTTCCAGATACCAAAATCTACTCCAAAATTATCCTTGCGTACCATCCATCTTAGGAACATATTCAGCCTTTTGCCTGCTGCCCCTCCGTTGATGTCAGCAAAATGTTTTTCATTTCTTACCGCATGGGGAAGAGAGAAAAAGATTAAGCGTAAATTAGCTATTCCGTCTCGCAATGAACCGTTGTTTTCCATTCCCTTCAATATTACATCTTCCATGCTTTGAAAGTTTGAATAGATATTCCTGAGTCCCTTTATGAAATAAGTTATATCTGATTCATTAAAGGTTCTGTGCACAAATCTGGAAAATCTCTGAAGGTCATTCTCACTTGCCGACACAATAAATTCATATGGGGAATTGTCCATAAGTTCCAGCATTAATCTGCTGCTTCTAAGGATAAGATCTCTTCTGCCCCAGGCAATTGCAGCTGTAAGAAAACCTGAAATTTCCCGGTCATGCAGCTCAGTAAAGTTATGAGGAATGGATATTGGGTCACATTCAATGAAAGAGGGTTTATTATATTGAAGATATTTTTCTTCCAGGAATGCCTTAATTTCAGATGCAGGAATACCGTTATATGACTTATTAAGACTCATTTACAATAAGTCCGTCTTTAATCTGAAGAATTCTGTCCGACATAGAGGCTAATTGTCGGTCGTGTGTCACTATTATGATTGTCTGGCCGAATGTATCCCTGAGCTTAAAGAAAAGTTTATGCAGTTCATTTTTATTCTCGGTATCGAGATTTCCTGATGGTTCGTCCGCCAGGATAACAGATGGATTATTTACGAGGGCACGTGCCACAGCTACTCTTTGCTGTTCGCCACCGCTCAACTCAGAAGGTTTGTGATCGAGCCTGTCTTCCAGATTAAGAAATCCGAGTAATTCGGAAGCCCGTTTCTCTGCCTCACTTTTACTTTTGCCAGCTATATATGCAGGTATACAGACATTTTCGAGAGCAGTGAACTCAGGAAGGAGCTGATGAAACTGAAAAACAAATCCAATATTACTGTTTCTGAATGCCGCCAGAGATTTACCCTTAAGACGGCTTATGTCTGAATCATTATAGCAAACAGTACCTCCATCAGGACGGTCAAGTGTTCCAATAATCTGTAAAAGAGTTGTCTTTCCGGCACCGCTGGCACCTACTATAGATACTACTTCCCTGTCAGATATCCGGATATCTATCCCTTTAAGAACCTTCAGGTTTCCATAAGCTTTGGTGATTCCGGTAGTTGTGATCATAGTATCAGGAAGGAATCGAAAATTTTTCCTTAATTAATCTTTTACCTCTTTATAATATTCATTCGATAAATCAGGAGTTACTTCTTTTACAGTATCTTTTTGTTCCTCTTTAGTTGTGTTTGTTTGTTCTCCCATATTCTGGATATTCTCTTTTATTTCAGTGGCGTCATTATGAATCTGGGTATTCATATCATTCATGCTCTGACGAACATCTGATGTGACGTCATTCATATCATTTTTGATTGATGAGGAAACGTCATTCATGTCGTTTTTAAGTTTTTCAGAATAGGTAGTAACATCTTTTTTTATAGTATCGGATACGTCAGTAAGATCTTTACGAAAATCGCTTGTGCTTGTTTCAATTTCCTGTCTTATATCATCTGTTGCTTTCTTAAAATCGCGCATCCCCTTGCCGATAGTTT
This sequence comes from uncultured Bacteroidales bacterium, assembly GCA_963823065.1. Taxonomy (GTDB): domain Bacteria; phylum Bacteroidota; class Bacteroidia; order Bacteroidales; family VadinHA17; genus LD21. The sequence goes on along the minus strand of CAWGJX010000001.1, from coordinate 1,479,535 downwards.
TTGCTATCTCGGGTAGTTTCTCGGCGCCAAACAGAAGAAGTGCAACAATGATGATAACAAATATTTCCGGTCCGCTCATAACAATTTCTGATAAAATGTTTTCTCCCAAATGAATTGGCAAAGTTAGGAAAGTTTAATGATATTCATAAACATTAAAATCTCAATAAATGTTAAAGTGAAATATGAAACTGTAACTCAGTTTTAACATAGGAGATCCTTCGCTCCGCAACTAATGACACTTCACTTTACCTCATCCCCATCCCCTTCTCCTTGAGGAGAAGGGGAGAGTTATCACCTTGGTAATCAGATTACTATGGAAGTGTTGAATAAGTCCTTTTTAACCGCAAAGCACGCTAAGAAGGCGCAAAGTGCGCAAAGGCAAAATATTATAAATCAATCCTTTGCGTTCTTTGCGAAAAATCTTTGCGAACTCTGCGGTTAATGGATTTCAACTTTTTCAACAGCCCCTTAGGGTAAGGTAATTAATACAACAGTGATGAAATACTCTGAACTATACTTGAAACAAAAAAAAGGGTGTCACTTCTGACACCCTTTAATATATTTTAAATTTTCAGATCAAGCTTTAATTTTAGCTTTAGGTTCTTCGGTCACTCCCTCTTTTGTCTTTGGAGTGGTATCATACATAAGTGCTGTTGCCACAAAAACCGAGGAGTAAACACCTGTACCTATACCAACTAACAAAGCGAACATAAATCCGCGTATTACTGCTCCTCCAAAGATGAACATAGCTACTATAGTGAGTATAACAGTAAGAGTAGTATTTATTGTCCGGCTAAGAGTTGAATTTATTGCCATGTTAAGAACCTCTTTCATCGGACGTTTACGATACATTGGGATGTATTCCCGCAGTCGGTCAAAAACGATAACAGTGTCGTTTACAGAGAATCCTATAACAGTAAGGATAGCCGCTATAAATGATTGGTCAATCTCCATAGAAAATGGCATTATTCCCCAGAATATTGAGTATACACCTATTACAAGAAGTACATCATGGAACAACGACATTACAGCACCGAAACCATATTGCCAGTATTTAAATCTCATGAAAATATAGAAGAATATCAGAACAAGAGCAATACCTACTGCGTAGATAGCATTTATCTTAAGGTCTGCTGCGACAACTGGTCCTACTGTTTCTGAACTTACTCTGTACTTACTCAGAAATTCATCTTTGGTGACATTTGCGGGTAAATAACTTTTTAATCCTTCATATAACTTTGTATCAACCGCATCATCAACTCCTGTTTCATTTATCCTGTAACTCGTTGTTATCTTAACATTTTTTGTATTTCCGAAGGTAACTACCTGTGGAAGTGAACCGAATTCGACGCTCAGTTTAGAAGCAATGTCTTCTGTTCTAACCGGTTTATCAAATCTTATAACAAATGTTCTTCCTCCTGTAAAGTCGATACCCGGATTAAGTCCCTTTACAAATAAAGAAACAACACCAGCGAGCAGGATGCCTCCTGAAACAAAATAAAAGTATTTCCTCATTCCGATAAAGTCGATCTTGGTGTTTTTGAACACGTTTGCAGTAATCTTTATTGAGAATGTAAGATGTTTGTCTCTCTTCAGAAGCCCTTCATAGATTATTCTTGTAATAAATATTGCTGTGAATAATGAAGTAAGAATACCGATCACAAGTGTTGTAGCAAATCCTTTTATGGGACCGGTTCCAAATATATACAGTACTATACCTGTAAGAATTGTAGTAACGTTCGAGTCTATAATAGCTGAATAGGCATGCCGGTATCCATCAGCAATGGCAAGTTTCATCCCCTTTCCGGCTCTTAATTCCTCTCTTATTCGTTCATATATAAGTACGTTGGCATCAACGGCCATACCCATCGTAAGAACTATACCCGCAATACCTGGCAAGGTAAGAACCGCATTAAGCGAGGCAAGCACTCCAAAGAGAAGGAATACGTTGGCAATCAGGGCAATATTTGCGATTGTTCCGGCACTCTTGCTGTAATAGAAAACCATAAACACCAATACAAAGGCGAATGCTATTACAAATGAAACAAATCCGGAATTTATTGCTTCTGCTCCAAGTGTAGGCCCAACAATGGTATCAGAAATGATATGTGTTGGTGCGGGGAGTTTACCGGATTTCAAAATATTAGCAAGGTCATCAGCTTCTTCAATTGTGAAACTCCCTGTTATTTCAGTGCTTCCACCTGTGATTTCATTCTGAACCCTGGGATAAGAACGTACATATCCGTCAAGCACAACGGCAATACAGCGACCAATGTTTTCGCGAGTCATGCGGGCCCATATTTTTGAGCCTTCTGAGTTCATTGTCATATCAACTTTAACATTTCCTGACGCATCAGTTGATGTTCTGGCTGAAGTAATAGCATCTCCTCCAAGAGGTGGCCGGCCGTCACGTGTCGTAATTTTTATTGCATGAAGCTCATACATTGTTTTGGTAGGATCTTCCGGATAAGGGTTCTGGCTCCAGGCAAGCTTAAGATCACGTGGAAACAGAGCTTTAATCCGTGGCATTTTCAGATAAGAGTCAACCTTAGCTGTATCCTTTGAACTTGAAATTCCGATCATCGAAGATGGCAATGGTTGTCCCTGCTGTGTCACTCTTGGTATAAGTATCCCAAATAATGGATTCTGCTGGGTAAAGTCTTCCCTTGTATTTGCTCCAGCTTCAACTTTGGAAGTATCTTTATTTATAATATCAAGAAGTGACTGATCTTTTTTTGTTGTATCAGCTGCTTCATTTTTTTTGCCTGATTCTGTTGAAGTAATAGTTTTTTCAGTACTAGCCTCAATTACCTTCAAAAGATTATTGGCCTGAGACAAATAAGGCAGTATTTCGCTGTTCTCATATGTTTCCCAAAACTCGAGATTTGCTGTTCCCTGAAGCAGTTCACGTACACGTTTTGGATTAGTCTGACCCGGAAGATTAATCAGTATCCGTCCTTTTGTAGACATTTTCGAAATTTGTGGCTGAACAACGCCAAATCGGTCGATCCTTGTACTAAGAATATTGAATGCATTATTAATTGCACCATCAACTTCAGTATCAAGAACTTTTAATACATCTTCATTTGTTGAATTGAAATTGATCTTGTCTTTAAGCTCAACCGTTCCGAAAATAGATGCGAGCTTAGCATTGGGATCAACTTCCTGGAACGCTCTTCCGAAAAGAGTAAGATAATCAGACTGACTTTGCTTTTGAAGTTCTTTTGCACGTGCCAGAGCTGCATTGAATGTTTTGTCTGGATTATAATTGGAAAGAGCTTTTAAAATATCTTCAACGGATACTTCCAGTATAACGTTCATTCCACCTTTAAGGTCGAGACCAAGATTAAGTTCTTTCCTTTGACACTCTTTGAAAGTGTTTCCAAGGAAGCTCCATTTATCTTTAGGCAAGGTGGAGATTGAATCAAGATATTGTGTCTCTTTCTCAAGGCTTCCTTTTGCATATGCCTTTGCTTGCTTCTTAACCATATAAGTTGCGCCTGTAAACGAAAGCTGGTATATTGATACCAACGCCAGGGCAATTGCCAGAAAGATAATAGCTGCTTTATTCTGCATTTGTCTTTTCTTTTGGGATTATTATGAGTTTTTCTTTATTCTTCTACAATGAGGCGCAAAGATATTAAAATTTTATAAAAACATTCAAATTAATAAGATATCAATTAAAAGTCTTTCCGCTATGAGTAATAAACCCCTCTGTCGCTTTGCGACATATCCCCTGAATGGGCGAAAATACTCGTCTTTTTAGAAGAATTATCTTTAATCCAGAAATTTCTACCCCCCTTTTTGGGGGAGTGCCCGAAGGGTGAGGGGGTCTTACTTTATCAGCTTATCATAATCAGTATCAAGCGGTTTTCTGTTTATAAAGTCAAAAAGTGTTAGAGCTCGGATATTATAGAAGAAGTTCCAGTAATCCTGTAATGACTGTATATACGCTCTCTTATTCTGGTCTTTCCTGCTGTCGGCATCATTGAGGTCGAGGACTGCAATCTTACCGATCAGGAAACGCTGTTTTGTCACTTCGTATCTTTTCATGGCAACTGTATCAGATTTTGCAGCAATTGCCACCTGGCTCTTTTGTAAATTAAACTGTTCAACATCGAGGAACAAATTCTGCTGAAAGTCAGTAATAGCCTGTTTCGCCGTAACCTGTGCAAGCTCCAGACTCGATTTTGCCATCTGGTATTTCCCTTTGCTAAGCCCCCAGTCTAATATGGGTAAAACAAATCCAACCTGCACCATTTGTGAATTACTCAGGTTTTCATAAGCTGACTTAAGAACAGTCGACTGCTGGGATAATCCAAGAGATGCATTAAGACTCGCATTCAGCCCTTTTGAAGCCCTGGCCTGTGCCTCATTACTCTGAGCATTCAGGACATTAATCTCTTGCTGTATCAGATCCGGATTATTCTGAAGGGCCAGGTCAAGCACTTCCTTCATATCAACCTGTAAATCAGGTATTTCATTCGGTATTACCAGTTCAAGCCTGATATTTTCATTATATCCCAGGAATGATCTGAGCCTGATCTCCCTGTCGCGTAAATTCATATCTGCCTGCTTCCTGGCTGTTTCGGCATTTAGCCATGACAGTTGCATCTGTAAAAGTTCATCTTCTGCAATTGTCCCGAGCTGATATCTTCCTCTGGCAATTCTATATAAAGTATCAGCATTTGAATAGTTCATCTCGGATATCTGCTTATTAATCTGAGCCAGGGCGAGTGAAAAAAAGTACTGAACAGCACTGGAATGCACACCTTCAATATTTGCAAGATATGTTTTCCTCGCTGCATTAAATTTTACCGGTTCAATCTTCTTCTGCCATTTAAGAGTATTGTATTTTCTTATGGGTTGAGTGACATTGATACTTATAGGATCGGTAATATAGTTTATGGACGAATTTTTTTCGATATCCCTGAAAAGGGTCATATCAGACTGAAGTGAAATGACAGTACCAGTCGGGCCGATATTCTGAGCAAGCGATAAGATCCCCATATTGCTGATTGTATTGGTACGTTGATAGGAATACGTGTTAGTGGCATAATCATAGACTTTTTCAAGACCATTGCTAAATGCAGGTGTTGTGCCTGAAAGGGTAAGTGACGGAAGGTATTGAGCCTGGTATGATCTGAATTCCCAGTAACTTGCACGAAAACGATGCTTGGCCATAAGCGCGTTTGGAGACTGTTCTTCAGCAAGCTTTATTACTTCATCGAAAGTAAGTTTTTTAATATCCTGTGCATCAATTTTCAAAGCTGAAAACAGAAATGACGCAATTATGGAGAATGCAAATAATTTCTTCATTATTATTTTATAAAAATTAATATGATATCCCCCCGTCAGGCGGGAAGCCGGGCTTGTGAGGCAGAAGCGGTTATTCATGTCTCAATGATTCAATAGGATCTTTTTCTGATGCTCTTTTTGCAGGTGAGTAGCCAAAGATTACTCCAACGGCCGCTGATACCCCAAAGGCAATAAATACCGAAAAGAACGAAACGATAGTCATGATCCCTGCCACCTGCTCAATGAGTTTAGCCATGATTACTCCAAAGAATACACCAATAAAACCACCTGATACACTTATCAATACGGCTTCAGACAGAAACTGAACCACAATATCCATTTTCTTTGCTCCAATGGCCATCCTGGTACCAATTTCTTTTATCCTTTCCATAACCGAGGCAAACATTATATTCATAATACCGATCCCCCCGACAATAAGAGAAATACTGGCAATAGCTCCAAGGACGATATTAAAGATGTCCTTTGTCCTTTGTTGCTGTTTAAGAAGTAATTCCGGGACAGTTATCTCAAAGTCCTTAACTCCGGTATGACGTCTTGTAAGCATACGGCTGAGAATTTCAGTTGTAGGCTTAAGCTGTTCTGTTTCATTTACCTGAACAACAATTCTGTCGAGTTGATTATAATTGGTTTCTGCGTCACTTGATGCGTCCGAACTATTAACTACAACACGAGACATTCCGGGGCCTCCCCCAAAAAACTGCATTGAAGATGCCTCAGAAACGAGTTTTGTATTGAGAAGAGCCCTGTTCTGGTACCTCAATAGCATAGTTTGGATCGGGATATAAATATTGTCATTATAAACGTTTACACCTTTTTCTTCAAATCCTGTCAGACTCACGTTTGTTTTCTGCAGGACACCAATTACCTTAAGCCATATACCATTAAATTTGATGTACTGGTTTAGCGGATCAATCTTACTGAAAAACTTTGCCCTGATATTTGCACCGATAATGCAAACCTGGATACCATTAGCTTCCTGAAAAGAATTAAAGAAGGCACCGCCTACCAGTGGCAGGTTATACAAATGAAAATAATCATTTGACACCCCAACCAGCTTGGCCGTATACTTAACACCGTTAAGCATTGCTGTTGAGTTAAATGAAATTTCAGGACTTATTCTTTTTACAGAAGGGAGTACACTCTTAATTGCATCAACATCAAGAAGGTTTAATCCTCTTGAGAATTTCTTTTGCTGTTTTTCTCCTTCGGTTGTCGATGAAGTTTTATCGGGGATAACAGGATTAATAACTATATTATTGACTCCTACCATTTTCATTTGTTCCATTATTTCCTGTTTGGCACCTTTCCCAATTGCCAGCATTGCTATGACAGCGGCTACGCCAAAAATTATCCCGAGGGCAGTCAACATTGATTTCAGCTTATTCGACACAATAGATTCGACTGCAATTTCAATATCGTGGAAATACCGAAGTATAAATTTGAACATTTTAATCTCCTATTAAATTAATTATTTCTGGATAGTTGTCTGTGAAGATACCTGCCCGTTCTGACCCTGACCTTCTGCAGATTGCCTGTTTGTTCTCCTTCGCGTAATTGTATCCTTTACAGAGCTTTGCCGGCTATTTTCTGACCGCGTCTTCTGAAATCGTTGCATCATCTCAGGTGTGATATTCATTCCCGGGCGCCCCATTCCAGTTCCTCCCATCTCCCCTTCCATTAATTTGGCTTTTTCTGCATCCTGTCTTGCCTTAAGTTCTTCAGCCTTTTTAATGTTTTCACGTTCATGTATTACCGATATCAGTTCCTGACCAACAAGTTTGTACTTTTCAGGTTTTTCAGGAGTGCTCAGATATATCTGAACTCCTGGTGTCAGTCCTTTTTCAACAACAACATTGTTTTCATTTGATTCGCCCAGAACAACGACCTGTCTTGTTCCGTTTTTCAGATAGACAAAAGGTATGCTATCAGGACCTGTCTGGACGCTTTCAAGAGGAATGAAAGTTACGTCACTAATAGTTTTTGTTATAATCTTGTTCCCTGTTGTCATTGAGGGTCTCAATATAGGATCAGATCCGTCCACTTCAATGAGGACTTCAAAAACTTTTGCATCGGCGTTGGGAAGCTGTTCCCCTATGTTTGCAACACTTGTTACAGTTCCGGTATAGGATTTTTCAGGAAATGCATCTACCATAATTTCAACATGCTGTTCCGGCTTTACTTTGCTTACATCAATTTCATTGACATAAGTCTTTGATATCATCGATGACATATCAGGAAGAGTAGCAACCACATTATCCCATGGACTGATTGAGGAACCTACTTTCCCTTGATTCCCATCCTGTCTCGTTTATAAATGATCATACCTGATGATGGAGCATTAATAATAAATTTTGACAGGACTGTCTGCAAATCGCCGACTCTGACTTTTTGTTCTGAGAGATTGGTTTTTGTTGGTACGCATATCCGATTTTGCCTGTTCGACCCTTAACGAATAGCCTCTGATATTCTGATCTAAGAACGGTTTGCTTTATCGAGAGAAATCTCTGCCTGACGGATAGTTGTTGGTGGCTCATATTTTGACTGCTGAAGAGTTATTGCAGCCTCTTCAACTGTAAATCTTAGATTTTTTATATTGTCCCTTAAATTGCTAAGAGTAACAGCAGTATCCAGGATTTTCATCTCGAGATTTGTTTCATAAGTAGTTAGCCTCTCAAGTTCATCCTTCAGACTGTTGTCAAATGCTGTCCTGTCGAGAGTAGCTACATAGTCTCCATCTTTTTACCTCGGAACCTTCCGGTATTAAATCAGTAATTTTAATATCCATTGCCCTTATATTTCTGCTCTGGGAAAATTCAGGACCCGTTATGTCGGTAGATTTTTTTGCCTGAAATTCGCCGGTAGTGGTAACTACAATATCGAACTGCCCTTTTTCAGATTCAGCATAGAGATTTGGCAATATCTTTTTTAGAGGTCACTTTGCTGATCACAATCAAAATAATGATTGCAACAATAACAATAATGCCTGCAATAATTCCGGTTCTTTTCATTATAAAATAATTAATATTAACAGTTTGTAGTAAACTCTCATGTTTAGAAATATATTACATAAAAGCTATTCGACGCAAAACGTGTCAGGTTCATCTGAAGTTTTTAATATTTTTAGATTCAAAAATCAGCACTCTGCGACAAAAGTATTAAAAAGGGTTCTCCCTTTTCATTCATTAACAATTTTTAACAAGAATACTTTGCAGATTATAAGATTAAGACCACCCTGTCAGACTATTTCCTGCAGAAATACCAGATAATATAATGAATCAGACTTTTTTAACAATCTCAATAACGGTATTTGCCAGTTCTTCTGCCTCCTGATTTGTTCTTCCTTCGGCATAAATACGCATTATCGGTTCGGTATTGGATTTTCTTATCTGAACCCAGCCATTTTTATCATCAATCCATAATCCATCCCGCTCATCAGTTAAATGATTATGAAAATGTTTCTTTCACTCTTCCTGTTATCTTACTGAATTCTACACCAGGATCGAGGGTAAGTTTCTTCTTGGCAATAATGTATTGCGGATATATTTTCCGTAATGAAGAACATTTCATTCCGGATTTTGCAATATGTGAAAGGAAAAGTGCTATTCCTACGAGAGCATCCCGTCCATAGTGCAATTCGGGATATATTACCCCGCCATTACCTTCGCCTCCTATTACAGCATTACTTTTTTTCATTTCCTCTACCACATTTACTTCACCAACAGATGCTGAGAAGTGATGGCATCCATATCCTGAGGTTATATCTTTAAGTGCTTTCGTCGAAGATAGATTCGATACAGTATTTCCGGGAGTGTTTTTCAAAACATAATCTGAGACCGAAACAAGAGTATATTCTTCTCCAAACATTGATCCGTCTTCACATACGATTGCCAGTCGGTCTACATCGGGATCAACTACGAATCCGATATCAGCTTTTGATTTTACAACAAAAGCTGAAATATCTTTAAGATTTTCAGGAATTGGTTCCGGATTATGTGCGAAATTACCGTCAGGAACAGTGTTGAGTTCATGTATTTTATTCACTCCCAGAGCAGTAAGTAGTTTGGGTAATATAATTCCTCCTACAGAGTTTACGCAATCTATTGCGACCGTAAAATCTGCTTTTTTTATCGCTTTTATATCAACAAGCTTTAGCCCCAGAATCTGCTCAATATGTCTTTCTCCCCACGATTCATCGATTATAATGGTACCGGAAAGATCATTCGATATAAAATTAAAATCTTCTTTGTCAGCTATTTCAAGAACTTTCAACCCCTCAGGACCATTAAGAAACTCACCCTTCTCGTTAAGAAGCTTCAGGGCATTCCATTCTGCAGGATTATGACTTGCCGTAATAATGATTCCTCCGTCAGCTTTGTTCCCTGTTACTGCAATTTCCACAGTTGGCGTAGTTGCCAGCCCCAGATCGATCACATTTATCCCGAGACTTCGTAATGTAGTAATAACCAGGCTATTTACCATGCTTCCCGATTTGCGGGCATCACGGCCAACGATTACTTTTAAACTGATCTTCTTATGTCGCAGTTGCAACCATGTTCCGAAAGAAGCAGAAAATTTCACTATATCTAAGGGCGACAAGCTTTCTCCGGGCTTTCCACCAATTGTTCCGCGAATACCTGAAATTGATTTTATTAAGGCCATTTTTATAAGGTTTTCTTCTCTGCAAAGGTGCAAAAAAATCATCAGATTAATATCAGCAAATAATTGTACCTTTGCACCCTGATAAATTATTGATATGGAGAACCAAAAGGCTGCAGGAAGGTCGGGGAAATATGTAAAACCTGAAGCAAATGATTCAAGAAGCCGTAAAGCTACCGGAAAACCGGTGAGAAAAGGAAATTCTGATCGAAAGACTGGTGAGAGCCAGATCACGCTGATCAGACTGAACAGATTCATTGCCAACAGCGGCGTCTGTTCGAGAAGGGATGCTGATGAACATATAAAGAACGGATTTATCTCTGTTAACGGAAATGTTGTGACAGACATGGGAACCAAAGTCAGCTATGATGATGATGTCAGGTTTAAAAATAAAAAGCTCTCAGCTGAAAAAAAGGTGTATATATTAATGAATAAACCGAAAGATTATGTCACCACAGTTGAGGACCCGCATGCCGAACATACAGTCCTTGAGCTTATCGGTGACAGTTGTCCTGAAAGAGTTTACCCTGTCGGACGTCTTGATAAGGCGACTACCGGAGTGCTTCTGCTCACAAATGATGGAGATCTGGCAGGAAAGCTTACACATCCTAAGTATAAAAGAAGAAAAATATATCATGTCTTTCTCGATAACCCTGTTACCAGGAATGATCTTTTCAAACTGACCGAAGGCATAGAGCTTGATGGAATGACAATTATTGCTGACGCTGTATCCTATGCTGATCCCGATGATAAGAGCCAGATAGGAATAGAACTTCATTCGGGACAGAACAGGGTCGTAAGACGTATGTTTGAGTCCTTAGGCTATAAAGTTAAGAAACTCGATCGCGTATATTTTGCAGGACTAACAAAAAAGAATGTTCAACGCGGAAAGTGGCGTTACCTTAATGATAAAGAAATAAGCATGCTCAAGCGTGGAATCTTTTAATCTTTTCAAATGAATCACAGATCCGGTTTTGTTAATATATTGGGAAATCCTAATGTCGGGAAGTCGACTATCATGAATGCTCTTGTGGGGGAAAAACTTTCCATTATTACTGCAAAAGCGCAAACAACGCGCCATAGGATAATGGGAATAGTAAACGGAGAAGATTTTCAGATTGTTTATTCAGACACACCCGGGATACTAAGACCACAGTACAAGCTACAGGAGACCATGATGAATTCTGTAAATTCAGCTTTAACCGATGCAGATATGATTCTGTATGTTACTGATGTTGGTGAACGTTCAGCAAATGAAGGAGAGTATATTGACAAGATTAAAGAATCGGGCATTCCTGTTATTATTGCCCTGAACAAAGTGGATCTGACAACCCAGGAAGATCTTGAAAAAATTGTTGAACCCTGGCATTCAGCATTTCCTGATTCACCCATAATACCTGTATCAGGTCTTAAAAAATTTAATCTGGATTCGCTTCTGAATGCAATTCTCGCGAAGCTTCCTGAAGGCCCTCCTTATTTCCCTAAAGATCAGCTTACAGATAAGTATGAACGCTTTTTTGCATCGGAGATCATTCGGGAAAAAATCCTGGTGAATTATAAAAAAGAGATCCCTTATTCTGTTGAAGTTGAGATCGAAGAATTTAAAGATGAGAAGGCTATAATTAAAATAAGGGCATTGATACATGTCGTGCGCGACAGCCAGAAAGGAATAATAATAGGTCATAAAGGATCAATGCTGAAAAGGGTTGGAACTGAAGCCCGACATGATATGGAGGATTTTTTCAGAAAAAAAGTCTTCCTTGAATTATACGTAAAAGTGACAAAGGACTGGAGAGACAAATCAGTGATCCTTAAACGTTTTGGTTATCAATAGATTAATAATATTTCACATTTTATGAGCAGAATAGTTGCAATAGTAGGAAGACCAAATGTTGGGAAATCGACACTTTTCAACAGGCTTACCGATTCGAGGGAAGCTATAGTTGATGAAGTAAGCGGAGTTACCCGCGATCGCAACTATGGAGTATCGCACTGGAATGGTATGGATTTCTCAGTTATAGATACCGGCGGATATGTTCAGAATTCGGATGACATTTTTGAGGAAGAAATAAATAAACAGGTTCTGCTTGCAATTGAAGAGTCAGATCTGATACTATTTATGGTTGATGTTACATGCGGCATACATGAACTGGATAGTTCAGTAGCATCGTTTCTGCGCAGGGTTGACAAAAAAGTTTTACTTGTTGTAAATAAGGTAGATAATGGCCAAAGACTTCTGGATGCCAGTGAATTCTACAATCTTGGTCTTGGTGATTATTTTCCTTTAAGCTCTATGAATGGCAGCGGAACAGGGGAACTTCTTGATGAAGTAGTAAAAAATCTTCCGGAAGAAGAACCAGCTCTCATCCCGGAATTACCAAGAATTGCTATAGTAGGGAGGCCAAATGTTGGCAAGTCATCTCTGGTAAATTCATTACTCGGAGAAGAAAGAAACATCGTTACGCCGGTTGCCGGTACAACCCGTGATTCAATATATACCCGATACAATAAATTTCAGCACGACTTTTTGCTCGTTGATACTGCCGGATTACGTAAAAAAGGAAAGGTTAGCGAAGATATAGAGTTTTATTCTGTAATGAGGGCGGTTAAGACAATTGAAAACTCAGATATATGTCTTTTGTTAATTGATGCAACGAGGGGAATCGAAGCACAGGACCTTAATATAATGTCGCTCATTCAAAAAAACAATAAGGGCATGATAGTGCTCGTCAATAAATGGGACCTTATTGAAAAAGAAAATAACACTACAGTTATTTTTGAAAATGATATCAGGGAGAAAACTGCACCTTTCACAGATTATCCAATCCTTTTTATATCAGCTATAAATAAGCAAAGGATACACAAAGTACTTGAACTGGTAGAAAAGGTAAATGAGAACAGGAACAGAAAGATAAGTACCTCTGAATTAAATGAGGTAATGTTACAGGTCGTAAAAAACAATCCACCCCCGGCATTGAAGGGAAAGTATGTTAAAATTAAGTACGTGACCCAGCTTCCGATATATACTCCTGCTTTTGCGTTCTTTTGTAACCTGCCTCAATATGTGAAAGATCCGTATAAAAGATATCTTGAGAACAGGATGAGAGAGAAATTCGAATTCACCGGAGTGCCAATTAGGATATTTTTCCGAAAAAAATGATCACATTTGGAGTAGATTTTGTTTGAAATGTATATTTAATTTAAAACCATGAAAAAAATTAAATATCTCCTCCTCTTATTTATTATAATCACTGTCTTTGGTTCATGTAAAAAAATTGAACAATTGTCAAATGTTCCTCATATTGAATTTACGAATTTTGCAATTTTTGACACTACCGATATTCTTGGAAACCACTCCAAGGGAGGAAGGTTGAGGTTCTATTTTGAAGATGGTGATGGCGATGTAGGATTGAATTCTCCCACTGCCGGTCAGACTGATTCCACAAATCTGTTCTTAACTCTTTACAGGAGAAAAGGAGGTGTTCTTGTTCCGGCACCCTCAAATGATCCTCTTTACCCATCCTCATACAGAATTCCGTATATGGAAAGATTAGGAAGAAACAAAATACTTAAGGGAACTATCTCCGTGACTTTCCTTTATTTATTTTATTCTCCCGGAGATACAATAGCTTATGATTTTTATATTACCGACAGAGCTCTTAACCAAAGCAATATGGCATCCACTACGGATATTGTACTCTCGCAAAATAAGATTTATAATTAGTTCTCTCAGACCCTAACTCCCATAAGCAGAACATCGTCAACCTGGTCATAATCACCTTTCCAGTCGAAGTAGAATTTCGTCATTGCTTCCTTTTGTTCTTCCATGGAAAGTTTTGATATCTGTTCGATAAATCGCTTCAATCTGGCAATCTTTAGTTTTTTACCATCCGCTCCCCCAAACTGGTCAGGCAAACCGTCAGAAAAAAGATAGATTGTATCTCCCTCTTTAAGATAATATTCCTGATCATCGAAGTACTTTTCCACCACAGATTCACCTCCAACTGATGAGCGGTTACCTTTTATATAGAACGGTTCCCCATCGAGAACAAGAATAACCGGACGCATGGCGGATGCGAATCTGATATGACGGGTTGAGATGCTGAATTCACAGACAACCATATCCATGCCATCATTTGAAACTCCCAATTCCACATTTTGATTTAGTGTAGAAAAAATTTGCTTATCAAGCAGGCTCAGGATTTCTGATGGCTTTGAAATACGTTTCCTGGTAACAATATCCTGTAAAAGAGTGGAGCCAATCATCGACATAAACGCTCCTGGTACTCCATGTCCCGTTGAATCAGCACACACCAGGATGAACTTATCTTCTTCAAGTTTATCAAACCAGTAAAAATCACCGCTGACAATATCACGCGGATGAAAAAGGATAAATGCATCCTTAAATGAATCCTTCAGCTTGCTGATATCAGGCAGGATAGATGATTGAATCCGCTTGGCATAGTTTATACTGTCGGTGATTTCGATGTTCTGAAGCTCGATTTCTCCTTTTTGCTTCATCACAACACTTGTCCTCGCATCAAGTTCATTTTCAAGATATTCCTGTATTTTCTTCTGCGATTTATCCCTTTCCCTGATTATCAGCATAATAATACCTGTCAAAGCTGCAATACAGCAGAGAATGAACCACCATGTTCTGTAAAAAGGCTTTTTAATTAAAATGGAGAATGAGACCGGAACTCCTTGTGATAATCCATCCTGATTTAAAGAGATAAGACTAAATTGGTACTTGCCATCGCTAAGACTATATAATGCCTCACGAGAGGTAGTCATTTTACTCCAGTCAAGATCAAAGTTCTCGAGGTAAGAACTATAATAAACCTTATCAGGGGAACTGAAATTTATGCCTGAATAATAGATTTTGATTTTATACTTCATATATGGAAGCACAAATGATGGCTGATAAGGATATGGTACATCGTTAATCTCTATTGTATTAATATTATTAAACGGAGGTATTTCATTCTTCCGTTCTTTCATCTTGTCATAAATTATTAAACCTTCGGTTGTCCCTATAAAGATTTTCTTGTCAGCAGACTCGAACATACCTTCTGCATTACAAATGCCTATTTTTGCAAAATCACTTCCTAAAATTTTAACAGTCCCTGTAGCGGAATTAAAATTGGAAATCCCCTTATTATGACCCACCCAGATATCGTTATCAGCATCTGACAGAATACTGTAACAATAATTTGACATCAAATCATTTGAACGTGAAATTGAAGAAATAGAATCACCAAGAAATTTGAATATCCCATTCCCTTCAGTTGCTGCCCATATTGCGCCATCTCCGGATAGGGATAAGGAAAGTATCCTGTTCCGTGTGCTTCCTGCCATTACCGGTTTGCTGGTTGATATGTGAAAATCAGAATCAATTTTATATAACTTATCGGTTTCGGTGCCGATATAGGCCGCTCCATCATCTGTCAGCAGAATTTTATTAATGCTATTGTGGGGCAATCCATTGTTGATATCAAATCTTTTCCTGACTTTCCCCTCTTTATCAAGAACGATAACACCATTCGTTGTAGCGAGCCAGATATTGTTATTATCTATCTGTATATCCCGAATGTCATCCGTTCCTGTATCTCCTGACCTGTAAAATCTCCTGACGGATCCTTTACTATTCCTGATAAAAAGTCCATTCCCGTTTGTTCCGATCCACAGATTATCATCATGATCGAGGAAATATGATTTAATTTCTGAATGGCCAACCTGATTGCTGAGATCAGTGAATGAGATTGATTTTCCTGTAAGAGAATTAAATAAATGGAAACCTGTTGGCGTACCAAGAATATAATTATCCCCGAAATCCTTAACAAATAATATATTATTCTCCTGCGAACTTTTACCCGGCAAATAATAAGCGATTGCATAAGAGGTCAGCATAGAGATACCTTCACCAAATAAACCAAACCAATAATTACCCTCGAAATCCTGGTAAACAGTTTTTACATTATTGCCATTTAAGCCTGAGTTTACATCGTACAATCTTGCTGATTTCATTTTTTCAAAATTCCCGGTCAGCTCAAACTGGACGACTCCCGCTCCGGTTGTTGAAACCCAGAATGACTTTTCGGAGTCTTCAGTGATAGATTGAATATTAAGTGAATTGAATCTCTCAGAATCGGGTAGACGAATCAATTCCTCGCTATTACCGGAAATTTTCAATTGAAAAAATCCATTCCCGTCAGTTCCCACGATGAATCGTGATTTGTCGCCGGTGGAGTGTATTGAGGTAATCCCGTAAGAGTCAGATCCATTTATCACTTTAATTATCGCTACTGAATCTTTCTCGATCTTACAAACAAGAAGATTCTCCTGGGTGCCAATAAGCAAATTACCTATACTTGTGAAACAACCGGAATACAAGGCAGGATCTGATGAGATAGGATATTTATGAATATCTTCAGGTTTTTGTGGATTAATTGAATAGATACCTTTGGCTTGAGGAATTACATAGATCAGACCGTCAGGTCCTTCTAATAGTTCACTTATACTCTTTGTATTTGAGAGTGGTACCGCGATTAGTTTATTTTCCTTTGCATACCAGACTGATCCATCGCTGCAGCCAAACCAGAGAACTCCGTTTTTATCTTTAAGACTTTTGGTGGGATATCTTCCGGATGCTGAATCGGGATATTGCACCGGGAAAAAATCATACCCATCGAACCGGCTTAATCCATTAGCGGTCCCCACCCACAAAAAGCCATCATTTGATTGAACAATTGTATAGACGAAACCATTAATATTATTCTTTTCAGACCCATAGTTTACGAAACTGAATGTCTGACCTACTGATAATGAACAATATACAAATATGAACCCAATTGTACAGATTAATATTTTACACTTGTTACAAAATCTCATATCAGGTTCAGTTATTTCTTGGGCTTCACTTTCTCTATTACCATTTTAGGCTGATAAATTGGCACCCCTCCAATTGGAGAACTGAAGAATTTCATTGCGTCGCCTCTTTGGTTTTGCAGAGTAATAACGACATTATTATTTTTAACCAGTTCGCCTTGTCTCTTATGAAACTGAAAGTCAAGAGAAGACCCCACTTCATCAGGTTCAATGGGAATTGTAAAGTAGACCCAGTTATTTTCACCTGAAATGGGTACCGATATTCCCTGTTTATATTTTGAGACCACTAAAATGCTGCCATCATTATCCCAGTCAAAGTTACCTTGTTTTATAGAAACAACGCCAGTATCAATATAAGGATAGATATGAGATACACTCTTAAAATCATTCCACATCCTGAAATGATAAGAATATGTAAAAGCATTGGCTCCTTCAATAGGAACATTATTGTCAGGATCACTGCTCAGAAAATACCTGTAAAGGTTACCATCATCTCCACTTATTCCCTCGCAGATGATTTTGAACATATTACTATTCCATTTTGCATTAAAATCTCCTTCTGAAGGATTGAAGGGTCCAAAGGAAAAGTACTTGTTATCATACTTCGCATCATTTCCGAATATTTTAGATGCCAGCAGATTGCCTTTCTTAAAATTTTCTCCTTTAGAAATTCCCCTTGATTCTTCATTTTTTTCGGGATCGACTCCATTGCCTCCATAAACAGTGAATTTGGTTTTGGTATTAAAATCACCCTGTATCTCATCATTCTCTCCACCACAATCGGGGTCAAACACTCTTATATAAAAGGCTTTTGTATAATCTTTTGGCACGCTAAAGAAAAATATCTGGAAAAAATCAGCATCCCCCCATGAAGTTAAGCCTTCTTTCCCGAAAGTTACAAGGAACGGAATATTTTCATCCTTCCCTGGAACAGGCTGTCCGGATAATCCTGCAAAAAAAGACAACCCGAAAAAAAGTATAAAGAGAATTTTATATTTTGATTTTTTAAATTTCATTAATGCTAAAATTAGTTATTTTCAACATCAAGGTTAATGTAAAACAATTATATTTTTCGATATACATTCCTCTTTTGAACTTAAACCTGGTTGAGGTTCATCTGTTACAATGAGTTGAATATTATATATTCCTGGTTTATCGTAACTCTTTGTTACATCCTTCCCGACCGCAATAGTTTCATCTCCAAAATTCCAGTAATAACGTGATATCTTCCAGCCCGGAAGGTTTGTGCTGTCAGCACTCAGCGATATATTTTTATTGACTTCAACCTTGTCAGGAACAGAAATATATGGTTGCTCAATTTCTGTCACAACAACAGTTTCGGTTTTTTCATTGTAAGTCACCTCCTTTGTAACAAGATTCACAACATCAAGCGAAACAGTATATGTTCCCGGGATCTTAAAACAATGTTCCACAACAGCACCGGTAGCTATATCTCCGTCGCCGAACTTCCATTCATACCGGAAAGGTACCGTATCATATTTAACCGCATTCTCTTCAAAGAAACGGTAGCAGTAATTATTTTCTTCAAGCGTATCACAAACTGCTTTTCTGATTATTGTTGAGGTGAATTTGTATATATCATCTTCATTTCCCCGGTTTGAAGTAAAGTAACCTGTCTGAAGATCACTTGACGCAACAAAAGCAAAATCATCCCACCGGGAATTGATAGGTTCAGGCAAATGAACCGGAACACTCCATGCCCCATTACTCAAAGTGGTAAAATAAAGATCCAGTTTGCCAAATCCTCCGGGTCTGTCAGAAGTAAAATATAATTTACCCGATTGATGCATAAATGGATAATTCTCAGATCCTGAAGAGTTAACTTTTGGTCCGAGATTTACAGGTTCAGACCAATCCCCGTTTATAAACTCACAGTAGTACAAGTCGGATCCACCATTTCCACCTGGTTTATCTGAGGCGAAAAACAGATACTTGCCGTCTTTGCTTATTGACGGCTGACCAACGTCATAATCAGGATCATTGTATTTAAAAGGGTTCAATGACCCCACTTCAGAACCAGAAAGTTCACCAATAAAAATACCACTATGATTTTTGAACTTTCTGTTGGAGGCTATTTTGCCTGTTTCGGTCTCGCTGGTTAAATAGATTGTTTTTCCGTCAGGAGCAATACAAAACGGGCCATTATTAAATTTATTACTCCTTTCACTCGTTATTTCCACTGGTTTCTCGAATGACGTATCTTTTCTTTCGGCCAAATAAATATTATATAACCGTCTGCCATCAAAGGATGTACGATCCTTAAATGCGCTGAACCGCCTGTCAGAGCAAAACAATATTCCGTCTCTGACAATAACAGGGGATATATTGCTGAAACCGCCAGTATTAAAAGTCATTTTCTCGACTTTATAAACGGAAGGTTGTTGTGCCTTTGCCCTTTCAGTAACGACGCCTGCAAGCAATAATATGATAATATATAAAGTCCGTTTTAACATTGTCAGAAGTATCTCGGATTAGCAGCACTTACCTTATATCCGAATTCATAACGCAAAATAAATTCACTCGACCCTTTGGAATAGGAATTCATCTTCCCTACAGGATAGTCGTAAGAAAATCCGAACATTAACTGCGGGTTAAGCTGAACCTGAAGAATACCGACCGCTACCTGCTCAGATGTCCTCCATGACCCACCAACCCATATCAGATCTTCAATTATAAAATTCCCATTTATGTCGAGCTGTGTAAGCTTCTTGGTCTTTTCAAGTGAGTAATCAATAAGAACAGAGGGTTTAAATTTGAAACCTTCTGAAATAGTAATAAGACCTCCTCCGGAAAAAATCAGATCATAATTACTAAAACTGTGATAGGCTTCAACAGAACCTGTTGAAGTATTTTTCCTATAGCTGAGAAAAGAAGGTACAGATACTCCTGCAAACAATTTTTCTCTGAAGTAATATATTCCTGCTCCGACATTTGGAAGAAAATAAGGTTTGTCAGACGACATAAATACCTGATCTCCACTGACAGTGGTAAGTATCCCGGAGTAATCAGTATTGGATCTGTCAAATCCTCCTTTCAGCCCAAATGAAAGTTTTCCTTTTCCAAGTTTTATGCGATAGGCATAGCTTGCATAAACACTTTGTGACTTTGTAAATCCGAACTGCATGAACTGAGCCATCAGTCCTAATCCTACTTTATCGTTTTTCATCGGAGCATTAAGTGAAACCGTCTGAAATACAGGAGCGCCTGATATTCCCATCCATTGCATCCTGTATGATAAAAAAGTACTCAAAGAGCCACGTGAACCTGCATAGGCAGGATTTATCAGAAGACCATTCTGAAGATATTGACTGTAAACGGGATATCCCAAACTAATAGCCGTAGACCCAATCCTGGTAGAATCTGGAATTGCCCGCACGGGAGCACTTTTTATTAGACATAAAAAGCAAAAGAAGAATATTATTCTGCTTTTATTCATGCGCTGAAGATCACCAATAAAGTTTAATAACCCTGACATCAATATCTTTTAAGAACAACAAATCCGCTTCTCTTGAATACCTGACCCGATTTTCCGGTTATTTTAAGCATATAATAATATGTCCCCTCAGGCAGATCAAGGCCGGCAGAATTCTTACCGTCCCATCCTTTCCATTCTCTGAGGTTTTCCCCTTCGCCGCTGAAGGAATATACTTCAGAGCCTGCTCCATTGACAAATCTTACATCAACATGCTGATCATCGGGACTTAAACCCTCGATAACAAATGTATCATTCTTTTTATCACCATTGGGAGAGAAACCCTGGGGAATGAAATCTTGATTGAGGTAAATATCTACAGAATCCTGAAGTTTACATGGACCACGGTGTACTGTCCATAAAAAAGAATTTGGCCCTACTGAAAGATTCCTGACAACAGTGTTAAATTTACTTGTGTCGTCAACTGTGCTGGTATTGCCATCAATCAGCGCCCAGGTTCCTGTTTCTCCGGTACCTGAAAGTGCAGGATCAATTGCTTTCATGTGATACAATTTCTCTACAGAATAGATAGTAGTATCGCGACCCGCATTTATAGGGCTCACGGGTAAAGGGTTTATGCCAATATCAAAATTATTCGAAACACTCTTACAACAGTCACTCAAACCGGATGACACATTTCTCCTGTATGTAGTCGCAATTGTCAAGGCAGGAGGTTGATAATCAGATGAATTATTTGTCGATGCAGCAGGTGACCAGTTAACGCCCCTGTCAGTGCTCTGTTCCCATAAATACTTATATACTCCTGAACCTCCGGACAATGTGGCACCTGTTATGCTGCCGGGAATCAGGCTATAGCAAACCATCGGAATGCCCGATATTGTATTGTTTGTTATATCGGGAAGAACAGTAACTGTTAACGGATCACTGATGACAGTGCATTTCCCGGAAGTAACTTCCCGTTTATAGTATGTTGTTGATGTAAGTGCGGGAGGAGAATAATTTATCCCGGTACCTCCCGATGGGATAGAAGTAAACACTGAATTATCAGTTGAATATTTCCACATATACGCATAATCTCCGGGTATATTTGTTCCGCCTGTCGCGGGGGTTCCCAGAAATGAGATCGGCACCTGGTTATTGCAAATAGTTTGTGTTACCCCACCGGTAGGCAGCGCAATGATATTATTCAGAATTGGCTCATGAACAATCACTTGTATCGACTTACTCTTGTTTGAACAAACAGCATATACAATGCGTCTGTAACTTGTTGTATCTGTCAGATTTATACCGGGAAATTCAGCAGATGATACACCCGGAATAGGTGTCCATTGATGAAATTTCGTGCTATCTTCCCAGCTATATGTATAATTTGTATCTCCTCCTGAAAGACCGGGGGATCCGATTATATCTGCCGGTTTAGAACCGGAACAGATAGCCGGAACAGGTGAAATGGTGTTGTTAGTGATAACAGGAAAATCTTTCAGAAGCACTGAATTACTTACAGATTGACAGACGTTGTTAGAACCCGAATAAACGATACGTCTGAAAATATATTGGTTAGATGGAATCCGTTGAGGTAACATTGTTGGGGTATAATCTGGCCCATCGTTTACCCCGGTTGCTAAAGTCCAGTCTATGGCATCATTTATTTTTTGTTCCCATCTGAAAAGATAGATGTTATCACCTCCTGCAAGAGCCGGTGCAGTTGTTGCTGTCAGATCATCAAAAGTTGATCCAAAGCAGATATCGGGTGGTGAATTGAGTATTTTGTTATTTTCTATAGTATCAAGAACTGTAATTTTAACAGTAGGACCGTAATCGATACATCTGCCAGACGTGACAACACGTTTATAAAATGTTGGACTTGTAAGAGCCGGAGGATCATAAGTTGGCTGTGTAGCATTTCCATCTGCAACAGGTGAAGAATCCCAACCAGCATCAGTAGTATTCTGATGCCATTTATATAAGTAGTAATGGGTGATGCCATCTGACATATAACTACCATTCAAAAGGCCCAAATCAGGAATCAAAATAGCCGGATTCTGATTCCAGCAGATTATCTGGTTTGGGTCTGAACCAAAAAGATTACCTGAAATTTTAGTATGCACAATAATTTTGACAGGTTTACTCTGATCAACTATTGGTGTGGTGCTATTGTCAGTAACAATTCTTTTGAACCATGTGGTTTGTACTAATAACCCGGGATTATAATCAAGAGAAGTTTCACCCAAAATATCGGTAAACCCAGTAGACTCAGAGGTTGTGCTATGCTGCCATTTAATGGTATAATCAGGTGTCCCTCCAAACGGATTTGTTCCGGTTAATTTTGGTGCTGTAATGTTAGAGCATATTGAATCAATAGATTCACCTGTCACTGAAGACCATATCGAATTATACAAAAATCCATTTAGAACCGCTATGAACCCGGGTTTATTATTGCCCGGGAAAGCCGGATTATTAAGCGGTGACCCAGGGGTACCTCTTAAACCTTCGGTAGAAACAGCTACAGCATTTGAGGTAAAAGCTGTGCTTACCCATACAAGGCCACCGCCGCCTCCACCACCTTCACCTCCGGTTGCTGCATCACTGTTTCCTCCGTTACCTCCTTTTACGTAAAATTTTATTGGATCGGAAACGGGACCATAACTGTTCGTAGATAAAGCGATAGTTCCACCTCCCCCGCCGCCACCTGCTCCAGCTAATCCTGTAGCATTGCCCCCATTGCTTCCATTTGATATAATATTTCCGCCTTTGCCGATTATTGTGTCAGTTACAATAATTACTATTCCGCCTCCGTTTCCCCCTGAGCCTGAGCCACCAGCAAGAGCAGAGGTAGATGAACCGCCACCCCCTCCCGGAAAAATCGTGTTTGGCAAGCTTAAGGGATCAATAGTTTGCCCGCCCGAGCCTCCAAATCCTTGAGAAGAACATGACAGATCTTCTTTGCCCCCCTTTCCCCCAATACCTATATTAGCTCCACCTCCTCCTCCGGAATACCTTCCATTGCCTCCTCCGCCGCCGTTGAAACTTGGTCCCTGTCCTTTCATATAACCAGGAGAAACAGGATCATCTAATGAAACTATGGATAACGCATAATTTGAAGCTCCCTCTCCTTTGTAACCCGAATTTGCATCGCTCATATCATAGAAATCCTTTTTATAGGCAACGGGATCTGTTGATTGGCAGATTCCGGTTCCTGTTGAATTGCTTCCACCTGAAAAACCTTTCCCTGACATATCTATATTTGCCAGGAGCTTTATGGAGCGTCCAACAATCATTGAGAGCACACCTCCTGATTTTGAAACCGGATTCCATGGATTGGAAGTAAGAGTTCCTGTAACTGTGGCACTGTTGTAATAAGGTACTCTTACTACCTGCAAATTTCCAAGGATATTGTAAGTGTTCTTGAAGTCACTCCAAAATGTTATCGTTTTTAGATCTGTATCTACTGCCAGAACCTTCATAAATTCATGCAGACCGGGTTCCCCTTTCTTCCTAACCAAAACACCATAATTGGCTAAATTCGTATATATTTCAACCCCTTGCATCTGAATCAGGAGGACAAAATCGTTTGCGGCAAATCCTGACACATCATCTACTGTAACAGTACCGGTACCTATCGCGCTTACATGTGAACTTGGCTGGTTAAGATTACCTGAAAGTATAGTTTGGGAAAATGACAAGCTACTGCTAAAAAAAAGTAACAGCAAAATGATAATAAGTCTCTTGCAATGTTGCAAAAAATTGCCAGTCATCATTCAAATATCAGGTCTGCTAATATAACTATTATCTTGTACATTTCTGCAGAGATCCGGTTAAAATGAATTAAACCGGCAGAATCAACTGAAAGTCAATTATAATCGCGGTCTCAAAACAATCTGATTTATAAAGATACAAGGGTTAAAATTCTCTGAATCAGCCGGGTTTTTCAACAGTATATTTCACAGGTAGTTCAAAATAAAACACTGATCCTTTATCAACCTCCGATTCAAACCATATTCTGCCATTGGCACTCTCAATATATTTCCTGGCAATTGATAATCCTAATCCCATTCCCGAGCTCTTGGTTGTAAAATTAGGGGTAAACAGATTCTTCCTTAGAGCAGACGGTATTCCTGAACCGTTATCAGATATCGAGATCAGCACTTTATCACCCTTTACTTCAAGGCTTAAGGTAATGATCCCTTCACGTTCCTGAGGTATAGATTGAATTCCGTTTTTGATCAGATTTGAGAATACACCATTAAGCTGCTCTTTATCAGCATAGATAACAATTTTGGTTTCATGAGGCCAGTGAACCCGGAAAGCTACATTAACTGTATTTTTAAACAGTTCAAGAGTTATTCTGATCTGGTCGAGGATATCAACTTCTACAGGGTTTGTGACCGGCATCTTTGCAAATGATGAGAAAGCTGAAGCAATTGAGGAGAGATTATCAATATACTCAATCTGATTCTTTGTAAAGCGTTCAATTGTCTTTTCGAACCCCGGAACTTTATCATTCCACGATTTAAGTAACTGTTGAACATTGAGTTTCATAGGAGTAAGCGGATTCTTTATCTCATGTGCAATTTGTTTGGCCATTTCCCGCCAGGCATATTCTCTTTCAGAGTCAGCAAGCTTATGACTGCTCTCCTCTATTTCATCCACCATCCTGTTATATTGCTTCACCAATTCCCCTATCTCATCGTTTCCTTTATAAGTAAGATGCTCGCTTTTCTTGCCAACACCGACGGTGGCAAGACCCTTACCCAGCATTGCGAGAGGTGATGTGAGCCGTCCGCTGATGAATACAGCAAGACTCATTGTAATAAGGATCAGAAGTAAGGTAAAATTAGTAACTGCAACGATCAGATTTGAAATCTCTTTTGCCAGAACACTCTGCATCCTGAAATAAGGCAGATTCAGATAAGCTATTACTTTATTATCAATATTATAAAAAGGGACATACGCTGATAAGTATTCAAGTGTGCCTATTTTTTCCTTTTGATAATATTCAGTTTTTGACAATTTAAGATGCGTAAGAGCATTATTGTTAATACGTGGACTCATAAGATCCCGGTCAAAAATTTCCTGGCGTGATGTTGCAATAAGAAATCCATTGACATTATAGAGGTTGATATCAGTATTAAAAACATTTGAAAGTTTTATCAGCAGATCATTTAGCGATGAATATCCGGCACCTTTCCAATCATTCGAAAGGTACTTTTCCATTGAAAGCTTATTGTCCAGATCGATGTAAACTGAACTAAGCTTTTCCTTAATATTTTCATAGTGCTTTGCTCTGTATTGTGAGATTGTTATATATGCGACAACAATGCCAATGAGTATAAATGAAAATAATAGGATTCCAATATAAGAAAATTGAAGTTTTTGACGAAGGTTGAAAAGATTCCCTCTTCTCATAACCGGTCTTCTGATCAACAGAACAACAATATTGGAAGCGATCAGAATGAAGGCAAAAATATAGGCAAAAGATATAATAATATCGCCGATTGTAAGATCCGGCCTGGTAATTATAACAGTTGTATTCCCGTTTTTAAAAAGCACATGTTTAAACCCATCCGTTCTGAAAATCCTGAAATCTGAAAATTTGTCAACATATTCAACATCAGTTTTGTCAAACGGAAAATCACCAGCAATCAGCACAAGTTCCCCGTTTATATACTTGGCAAAGGAATAGTCCTTTAATTCAGTGTACCCATGGTATTTTTTATCAACAAGCAATTCAGAATAACCAGGCTGGAATATATTTACATCGTTGTACAGTTCAATGAAAAGGCCATTTGTTTTAAAATTCAAGGAAGTATAATATACAACTCCCAGGTAATCAGACCTTCCGCCCTGATTATCAATAAAATAAAAATTAGTGCCTGTCAATTTACGCCCATTTCTCATTATTCGTTCATTAAAGAAACTGAAACAATTCTGATACTTTTCAGTTTCAATAATCAATGGCTGATCTTTCTGACACAAAACAAGACTGAAATGATAATCCTTCCAGAAACCTGTAAAATAAGTTTCCTGCAGGTAGTTCGATATTCTGTCAAAATTATCTTTATCAAAATAATCGGCTTTCATCATCTCGCTCAACAAGGAGTCTTTCTCAATTACAGGCCATAGATCAAGAAGAAGATGTTCAGCTTCCGGGTCATGCTCAGTAGATAAAGATACTGCCTGGACCTTAAGGTTTTCAGTAATTTTCTTCTCTGACAGAATCGTGATGAAATAAAGGAAGTAGATTCCACAAATTAGAGAAAATATTACTGTAAGATTGAACAGTCTGATGTTTCTGCCTGACAAATTCCACAATCCTATGGTCATTACCAGATAAACAACTATAACAGGACCAAGGATACCGTGTGAATTATAGAAAAGGAGAACCAATGCAATAACAGAAGATATTATTGATAGGATAACTATTTTGGTACTTAGTAACCTGGCAATCTTAAATATTTTTAAAAAATAGAACACCGGAATCAGGATAAGCACAAATAAGGCAACATAACCTGCAAGAGTATACTTGCTCATTTCCAATACTTTGTAGGTTTCAAAATTTATATTGGATGTTGAAATCAGTTGTCCGAAAATCCATTGATAAAAGAAAAGTATTAAAGTTCCAATCATTAGCATAATTGAAAGGATCAGGTAATTTCTACCGGATGGTCCTTCTTTAATCTCTTTAAGCGGGAGATAACGATAAAGTATATAAAAGAAAGCGGCGCTAAGGACACTTAAAATCAGCAGATGCCCGAGGGATGGAATGACGCCATTAAGTGTAAACCTGTAAGGTGAAAAAAGCTCTGTCTGAAAAATAACAGGAGGTTTCCCTGTTACAACAATGAAAGAGTAAATAAAACTAAAGACTATGAATGAAATACCAATTCCAAGCAGGCTTTTATCTCTGTTATCAAGCAACTTAACCAGCCTGAAGACAAGCAAAATGATCAGGAAAAATGCTCCTGTCCACAAACATAATGGTAAAAGAATAAAATAGGTACTACCTTTTACTTCCGGAAAAGAAAGTGAAAACAGAAAAGTGCCTTCTTTATTGAAAATGTGATACTCCGAAGCTTTTTTATCTAAACTCAAACCAACATTATCCGGTATTCTGAACTCTTTTTCAAACCCACTTTTAATAAAACTATTTTCAAAGCTATAATCTGTCCGTAATCTAAGCAAGGCAATAATTTTCTCGTTCCTGGCTTGAATAGATTTAGTAAGAAACCATCCATTCTGTAAAAATATAAGAGGTTTATTAAAAAGCGAATCAACATAATCAGAGGGTACATCGAATTCATTATCTGACCAATAGACAAGTTTATTATCAACATACTCAAGCAGGCTGATATTATTCTGTTCAGCTTTAATAAAATTATCTTCTGAAATTTTACCGGCGTGATTTACATTGGCAAGAATAGGTTTAATTGAATCAAGACAATTCTCCATAGATGCCTCTTCCTCAATCAGCGTTTTGTTGAACATCTTTGTCCTGAAATGGTATTCAAAATCACTGAAATAGACTGATTCTGCTGCAATTGCCAGTAAGATAAACACTCCTGTCAGACATGTAAGGAAAATGGGATATCTATGAACTTTCATTATTCAAAAGATTATGTCTTATTCATGATGATAGGGCTCTCCCTTAATAATTGTAAATACCCTGTAAAGCTGTTCAAGAAACAACAATCGTACCATCTGATGAGAAAAGGTCATTTTTGACAAGGAAATTTTTTGATTTGCCTTTGCATAAACTGCGTCAGAGAATCCCCATGGACCTCCAATTATGAAAATGATACGTTTTTTAGGCAGAAGAAACGCTTTTTCCAAAAAAGATGAAAATTCAATTGTTCTGTATTCTTTCCCCTTCTCATCCAGCAAAACAATATAATCATCATCTGAAACCGACTGAATAATTTTGATTGCCTCTTTCATCTGTTGTTCCGGAACCGGCATGTTTTTGGTATTCTTTAGCTCCGGAATAGTGATTACTTCAAAAGAAATATATTTTTTTATCCGTTTGGAATAAAGATCAACCAGCTCTGAAATATTTCTGTCTGTTGTTTTCCCGGTTTGCAATAATGCAATCTTCATACTTAGGACCTCTGTTTTTACAAAAATAGTATTTAATAGAATGATAATTACAGAAGAATTTAGTTTAAACTTCCTTTATACCCCCTCCCGCTTCGCGGTGTGGGGTATAAAACCGACGAATGAGTTCATGCTGGTTGCTTTGGTTGATAATTTTAATGGTCCTCCTTAATCGCTGTAGTAATCAAAATATTGTTAAATTTGTAAAGCAGTGATTTTTTGTCCGCAATGATTAAACTGAATTGATATGAAACCGACGAATATTATTCTGTTAGTATTAATTGCCTTTAGTGTTCTACCTGCTGGCGCTCAGGATCAGACGAAAATACCTGCAGGGATATCAATTGCATTTAAAGCCGGAAATGCGACTGAATTATCGAAGTATATGAATTCTACAATTGAACTACTTCTCCTTGATAAAGAGGATTTTTACAAGAAAAATGTTGCTGAGACAATACTAAAGGATTTTTTTACAGAATACCAGACTAAAGATTTTACAATTCGTCATGAGGGAGCAAAAAATGATGCTCAATATGCTATC
This sequence comes from uncultured Bacteroidales bacterium, assembly GCA_963823065.1. Taxonomy (GTDB): domain Bacteria; phylum Bacteroidota; class Bacteroidia; order Bacteroidales; family VadinHA17; genus LD21. The sequence goes on along the minus strand of CAWGJX010000001.1, from coordinate 1,450,586 downwards.
GGAAACCTTAAGACAGAAAAAGGAGATTTTCGTGTTTATTTTCTGTTAAAGAAAGTTGATCAGGAGTTATTAATACATCAGATACGGATTGAATCTGACAACGGAAGATAGAATTCTGCGTGAATTCATTTTAAAAAGCCTTGCTGAGGATTTAGGTGATGGAGATCACACTTCTCAGGCTTGTATACCAGCTGAAGCAAAGGGCAAAGCAAAACTTCTTATAAAAGAAAAAGGAATACTCGCGGGCATAAGGGTAGCATCTAAGCTTTTCTCAACAGTTGACCAGGATTTACAGTTTGAGCTCATAATTGAAGACGGGACACTGGTAACCCCCGGAGAGATCGCTTTTTATGTTTCCGGCAAACAGCAGTCAATCCTTAAAGCCGAACGGCTGGTTCTTAATATCATGCAAAGAATGAGCGGAATAGCCACCAGCACTCATGAATATGTTAAACTGCTCAGGGGACTAAAGACACGGATCCTCGACACAAGAAAAACGACTCCCGGTTTCAGGTTTCTCGAAAAAGAAGCTGTGAGAATAGGTGGCGGGATAAACCACAGGATGGGTTTGTACGACATGATTCTTATAAAAGACAATCATATCGACTATGCCGGCGGAATAGAGAACTCAATCCTTAAAACCAGGGAATATCTCAGGATAAATAAACTTAATCTGGAAGTGGAAATTGAAGCAAGGTCAATTCAGGATGTGAGGACTATAATTTCTACAGGTGGAGTTAATCGTATAATGCTTGACAATTTTAGCATCGAGGATACGATTAAGGCTGTTAAGGAAATATCAGGGAGATTTGAAACCGAATCTTCCGGCGGAATTGATATGACAAACATCAGAGCATATGCAGAATGCGGAGTTGATTTCATCTCGGCAGGTGCTTTGACACATCATGTTAAAAGTCTGGATATGAGTCTTAAAGCCGTCCAGCAATGAACCTCAGGGCAATCCAGTATATTGGGAACAGTGAGAGAATTAAAAAACTGGTCCTGCCAGGGTTTGACGGGATTCCAATTAATCATGTTATAACATTCGTAATCAAAGGCTTTCGTAAAGGTGTCCTTGTTACAAGGGCCTCATCTATCGCCTTTAACCTGCTTATGGCCTTACTTCCGGCTTCAATTTTTCTATTTACCCTTATACCGTTTATTCCCATCCCAAATTTCCAGCAGGAATTGCTCAGGCTATTTGAGAATATCATGCCCTCTAACGCCTTTAATTTTTTAGAGACAACCATCATAGATATTGTGACACACAAAAGCGGAGGTCTTCTGCTATTTATGTTTATTGCCACAGTGATCTTCTCTACAAATGGCATACATGCTGTAATTCATGCCTTTGTCGTTTCAGCTCATTCTTTTAAATCAAGGTCATGGGTTAACCAGAGGAAAATATCTGTCGTTTTACTTCTGATAATTATCTTTATGATCGCTACAGCCGGATTCCTTGTAATATTCGGAAAGACAACTCTCAACAGGCTCGTAGCCATGCACATTATTAAAAGGCACTTTGTAATTTATACCCTGATTTTTCTTAAGTGGGCAGTTGTTATTGTACTGCTTTTTCTGGCTATATCGTTCCTGTATTATTTTGCTCCTGCTAAAAAAACCGGTTTTAAATTCTTCTCTCCGGGATCAACTCTTGCAACAATGCTGTTCATTATTACGTCCCTGGGATTTTCGGCATATGTAAATAATTTTGGACAGTATAATAAACTGTATGGTTCAATAGGAACATTAATGGTAATCCTTCTTTGGTTGTATCTGAATTCAATAGCTATACTGATCGGCTTTGAACTCAATGTCAGTATTATTGAAGCAAGAGCTGAAAATCCGGAAGGAAATCAAGCCATTAACCGCAATGAAGGTACTTCCTGACAAGCTTACTTATTTCCTCATTTTTATTATAAAGTTTTTCGCTGAGTCCCTTGTCATCAAATGACTGGAGCTTAGATACTACATTATCAATAACATAGGCGGGAAATATTTCGTCTTTTTCGTAAAAACCTCGTTGTGCCAGAAGGCATTCGGCTGATTCCCAGCAAGATGATGGCAAAGATTCCAGATTTTTCTTTTTGCCACTGTTCTTATCATGAAAGATATTGTAATCAACATAAAGGTTCTGGGCCTTTGACAGAGCATTTTTCATCTCAAGACCATGTTCAGTAGCCACTACCAGACCTGCAAAAAGTTTATATATATCAGCGGAACCATCAGGTGATCTTAATTCAACTGTTTGCTTCGACGGCAGACCGGCGAAGTCAGTGATGTCGGCAGGATTTGCATCTCTGATCATATCAGTTGCACCATTCCATCCAAGGGGAACACGCATCAGAACAGACCGGTTTCTGTCTCCCCAGCAAATATTTGTTGGCGCTTCCTGATGAGGCACAAGACGCAGATATGAGGTCGGAATAGTATTGCCAAACGCGGTGAGAGATTTAGAAAGTTCAAGTATTCCTGCAATCATTCTTTTTGCAGCATTACTCAGTTTTCCATTCTCAACCATCATATTCACACCATTCTTTTCAAGCATCATATGAATATGCATACCCGATCCGGCTTTGCCTACAGTTATCTTTGGTGCAAAACTGACCTCAACACCATATTCATAACCAAGAATCCGTATTATCCATTTTGCAATCAGAAGCTGATCGACTGCTTCATCAATTTCCACGGGCATAAATTCTATCTCATGCTGTTCAAAATCTTCACCATCTTTTGAAAAACTTCCCACTTCGGAATGACCATATTTGATCCTGCATCCAGCCTTTGCACAGAGTTCGAGAGCTTCAATCCTCAATTCTTCAAATTTGGCAAAAGGTCTCGCCTGGTGGTATCCTTTCTGATCAACAAGAGGATACAGGTCGTCGTGGAACGATTTAATATAATATTCCAGCTCGCCAAATACTTTCATTATGTAACCCGTATTTTTCTTAAACCTGGTATACGCTTTTCTGAGAATTTGCTCAGGAGCACTCTCAAATGGCTTTCCTTCATTATTATAGAACGAACAAAGTATTTCGAGTGTGGGTATTTCTGTAAAAGGATTGACGAAAGCAGTTCTGTATCTGGGAATTATATATAAATCGCTTGATCCTGATTCTATGCATGAAAATAAGCTGGATCCATCAACTCTTTCTCCGGCAATAAGGATTGATTCAAGATGATCCCTGTTAAAAGGTACAAAATTGAGGGATTTAAGTTTCCCGTCATCTGCCACATATCTGAAATTCAGCATCGTTATACCCTTAGCTTCGATAAACTTTATTATATCATCGTGTGTAAAATCCTTTGCGGGTTTCTTAAGAAACTGTACCAGTTCATTCTGGTTCATGAGAATATCATTGTTTTTCGCCATCTGTTGAAAGTTTAAATGAGAGGTCAAAAATATATATTTAACTCAAAATGAATCATGACAAAAAGCTGTTTTCCGGAAGTATAATAAAAGAGGATGTTAAAATGAGCACAAAACTCATAGTCAATTTTTTTCGACTTGAATGCTTTATTTATTCAGGAATAAAAGTGCTCCTGATTTTGTCTGTTGCATAGTAAAGATCAAAGTGATTATGACTTTGGACAATAAAGCTATCATGTAAAAACTCAATGAAAAATAATATCGCCGAAAATTATCAATCTGTTGAATTCTCTTCAAAAAAAAACAAGAACGATTTATCTTTTTGTTATGACGGAGATTATGATCACTTATTAGCTGCCGGTGGCTATTTGCATCAAATATTCGAAAACACTGTAAAAAAATATCCCGAACGCATAGCAGTTCAGTATTATGATGAAAAAATAACCTACGCAGATTTAAACAACAGGGCAAACAACCTTGCCGGTTATTTAAAGTCCCAGGGTGTCGGAGCAAATGATTTTGCCGGAATTTGTTTGCCCCGCACTCCTGACATGTACATTGCTATGCTCGGAATATTGAAAGCCGGAGCGGCATATATACCAATTGACACGAAATATCCTGCAGAAAGAGTACTTTTTATACTTTCGAACTGCAGGGCAAAAGCAATAATTTCAACCTCGGCTATTTTAGAGACGATCGGAGATCTGACCTGTTTAAAAATTCAGTTAGATAAGGATCAGGGTAAAATCGATCTTCTTGCTTCGTTAAAGAGTGCAGAATATCAGATCGAGCCAGATTCAGGTGATACTGCTTACGCCATATACACTTCCGGAACAACCGGAACTCCGAAAGGCGTCAGAATTTCCCATCGGGCTGTTTGCAATCTTGTAAGGTCCGAAGGAAAAATATTTGGTGTAACACAGGATGATAAAGTATTTCAGGGCTTCTCAATTGCATTCGATGCATCTGTTGAAGAAATTTGGCTGGCATTTTATTCAGGTGCAACTCTTTTTGTCGGCACCGAAAGTATGATGCAAAGTGGTCCGAACCTCTCAAAAATCCTCAGTGAAAACAGAATTACTGTTTTTTCAACGGTTCCTACTCTTTTATCGATGCTTAATGAAGAGATGCCACTTCTCCGTCTTCTGATTCTTGGAGGAGAGGTTTGCACCACCGAACTCGCAAAACGATGGGCAATCCCGGGCAGACGAATGGTTAATACTTACGGACCTACGGAAACAACGGTTATTGCAACTTACAGCGAATGCACCCAGGGAAAAAATGTTAACATCGGAAAGCCTATACCTAACTATTCAGCCTATATTCTTGATCAGGATTTACAGAAGGTACCAGTATGCATGGCTGGCGAATTGTTCATCGGAGGTCTTGGACTATCTGATGGCTACATAGATCAGCCGGAATTAACCAACAAACATTTTATTATTCCTGAATTCAAAACCAATCCTGATTTTCCGCACCGTTTATATAGGACAGGTGATCGTTGCCGGTTTAGTGAATCAGGAGAAATTGAATTTCTGGGCCGCATTGACTCACAAATCAAACTGAGGGGATTCCGGATCGAGTTAACTGAAATCGAATCACAACTAATGCTTTGCAAAGGAGTTCAGAGTGCCGCAGTAACTGTAAAAAATGGTTTTAACGGGATTCAGTTACTTGTCGCTTATATCATTCCAGCAAGCTTTGAAACCTTCGATTCCAAAGCTGTCAAAGGCCAGTTAAAATCGAAGTTAGCACCTTTCATGATCCCAAACATCTTTGAAGTTGTCACCGATCTGCCAACGTTGCCAAGCGGAAAGGTCGACAGGACTAAACTAAAAGACCCTCAATCTTTAATTGAGGGACATCATCCAATTGACCTTACAGATTGTTCCCCCAATGAACTGAAAATACTTCATTTATGGCAAAAGCTATTTTCATCTGACCAGTTTGGTGTAGAGGACAACTTCTTTGACCTTGGAGGACATTCCCTGTTTGCATCACAAATGATTTCTGAGTTGCGAAAAGACCTGCATATGAATATGTTGTCGGTGCGTGATATTTATGATTATCCGACAATAAGAGAATTAGCCGGTCATATAGATGCAGCAAATCTAAATGCTGTTCCTACAGAAGAAGAGAACATTGCAAAAAATAAGGTCAAGCCTGTTGTATATTATTCTGTTGCGTTATTACAGGTTTTATCGTTATTCTTTTTCTATAGTATAGCGACCCTGTTTGCCGTATCACCATTTATAATTAAGCATTTTTTTCCTGAATTAAGCTACAACAGTCTGGCAGTGATGTGTCTCGAAAGCGTTCTCGTCAGCTATCCGTTGTTATTGCTGATTTCAATTCTTTTTAAATGGCTTGTGATAGGAAAATTCAAAGAAGGCGTATATCCACTGTGGGGATTTTATTATTTCAGGTTTTGGCTGGTAAAGAAATGTGTCGATATTACTCCGGTTGTTTTGCTCTCGGGGACTCCATTTTTAGCCATCTACTACAGGCTGATGGGAATGAAAACAGGTAAAAATGTTTATTTAGGTTCCGATAGAATAAGGGTATTTGACCTTGTGTCACTCGGGAATAATTCCAGCGTTTCCAAGGAAGCGAATTTAATGGGTTACATTGTTGAAGAAGGGATGTTAAAACTTGGCAGGATTTCAGTCGGCAATAATTGTTTTATTGGAGCCCGCAGTCTTATTCACCAAAACTCCGGCATGGAAGATGATTCTGCACTTCTTGAACTCTCTATGATCCCTGAGAATTGTACAATTCCAACTGGTCAGGTATGGCGCGGCTCCCCTGCAAAACTATATAAATACGATTATGATTTGCTCGTTGCAGCTAAAAAGAAGGCGCCTTATTCCACAAGCCTTCTTAAGAAAACCGGATTGATCATTGTACATTCATTTGCTCTCTTATTTGTACTTCTGTTACCCTGGATATTGTTAATTCCTTACTCATTGGCCCTCTATTTTTTAAATAGTCTTAAGGGTATATGGCTGACGGTGCTTATGATAATCCCGTTATCGGCAATGTACATAGCAACATTTTGTCTTTGTACTGCAGCTTTGAAATGGATCGTAATAGGGAAACTTAAACCCGGAGATATTCCACTTAACAGTGTTTTGTACATTCGAAAATGGTTTGTTGATTCTTTGATAACCTTGAGTCTTCTGCTGACAAAATCATTATATGCAACATTATATCTTCCTCTATGGCTGAGACTTACGGGAGCGAAAATAGGTAGACGTGCCGAAATTTCAACAGTTAACTACATCTCGACCGATTTACTAAAAATAGGCGATGAAAGCTTCCTGTCCGATTCTGTAAATGTGGGTCCTCCGGTAGTAATTAATGGTTATATGATCATTCGTACCACAGAACTGGGGACAAGATCGTTTCTTGGGAACAGTGCGGTACTCCCTTCAGGAAGCAAGGTTGCAAGCGGTTGCCTGATTGGCGTCCTGTCGATAATCCCATCTCTTGCTGAGGATGCACAAATGGAAGATGCTTCATGGCTTGGCTCCCCTCCCATGTTTCTGCCTAATCGTCAGAAAAGTCCCGAGTTTCCTGAAAAATATACTTTCAAACCCACATTTTCATTATATCTGATCAGAGGAATCATCGAATTTTTCAAGATATCATTGCCGTTTGCGATTGCATCTGTCTTAATGTTATTATTTTACAATTATGCTTATGTCCTGTTTAAATCAGGCAATTACCTTAAGTTCATTTACGAAGCCCCACTTGTGCTTATTATCCTGAGCTTTTCCACATTCTTTATTGGCTGGTTTTTCAAAACTATTTTAATTGGCAGATACCATCCCGGTGCAAAACCACTCTGGAGCACATTTGTATGGCGAAATGAGTTTATTAACTCCATATCGGAAAATCTTGTTTATCCCTTTTTTGAATCAATGCTTCTCGGGACACCTTTTGCTCCGATTTATTTCAGAATGATGGGCTGCAAGATCGGGAAAAGAGTATTCATGGAAACAACTGAGATCACAGAATTTGATTTAGTTAAAATTGGTAATGAAACTGCTTTGAATTTTGGTTGCACAATTCAAACGCATCTGTTTGAGGACCGGGTAATGAAAATGTCGGATGTTGTTATTGGTAAAGCATGCACTATTGGCTCATTATCTGTAATTTTATACGACACAACAATGCATGACAACTCTCTATTACGCGGACTTTCCCTGATTATGAAAGGTGAATCTCTACCTGAAAATACACATTGGCAGGGATCACCGTGCCAGCTTCAAAATTAAATACTAATGCGTAATGTAATTGATGATTACCAGGTTCATGTCTGGCAGGTAAATTTGAATAGCCGGAACGGACTTCCAAAAGATCTTCGTGATTACTTATCACCAATTGAACATGAGAGGGCTGCTAAATTTAAATTTCCAAATGACAGGGAACATTTTCTTCTCAGGCATTACCTGTTAAGATTAATTCTTTGTAAATATTGTGATTGCCAGCTACATGAACTAAGATTCGGATACAATAGCTATAATAAGCCGTTCATTAATATCCCGGAATTCAAAGAACTTAAATTCAATATGTCGTCTTCAGGCGACTTAATGTTAATAGGTCTGTGTAAGAAAGACGACATTGGCATCGACATTGAAAAAATACGCGAAACAGGCAATCTTGAGCAGATTGGTCTTGAAAACTTTTCAGAGCAGGAGTTAGAATACTTCAACAGTAAATTGGATAAAACAACTGCTTTTTTAAATATATGGACAAGGAAAGAGGCATTCGTAAAGGCTGTGGGCATGGGTATCTATTTCCCGTTAAAATCATTCTGTGTTGATATTGATCCATCAGGAAGTTACGAAAAGATGACTTTACTCAAACATCCGGTGGAATCAAAACAGTGGAGAACAATAGCATTAAAAGTTTCTGATAGTCATATAGCTGCACTGGCAATTAAATCGGTCAGATTCAATCTTTTGTATTTTCAGCTATGAAAAAAAGCTGCCTCAACTGAGACAGCCCTTTTAACTAAATAACTAACTAACAAAATGCAAAAAAAATTATAAAGTAATACCTATTACAAAATGAATACTTTCAGCCTGAGGATTGACGAATATCGATCCTTTAAGCGGTAAAGTGAAGTCCTGAGAAATTTTGATGTTCCGTACCGATGAAAGTCCAATATTGCAAACTGCAAATCCGTCAACCTTTCCATAACCCGCTCCATAATATCCGTTAGACGGAGTTACTCCCAACAATGCACTGAAGCTTTTAAATGCCCATCCAAGTTCAATATAAGTTGAATAGTTCTGCTTTGTTGAGAAGCTTGCAGTGTTTTTATCCCACTTTTTATCAGCACCATAAAACATAGTGTTTACGCTAATGCTTAATGGAATCGCCTCTGTTCCAAGGAAGGAGAGGTTTGCCTCGAGAATATGATCGGTGGTTTTGTTCTTATAATCAAAATAAGAAGGGTTGGTGAAAATCCAGTCGTAATCTGTGATCCCGATTTTAAAGGTTTTGATGGTATAGGCCAGGTAAGGATCAAGTTCTTTATAGCTACCCCTGAAATCTGTTGAGCCCCATACCCCAGCTTCAAATCCGCCTGAAACTATCGCAAATGTCGGCTGTATATTAGGATTGGAGCTTCCTACCGTACCGCGCCAGATATAAGTGCTTACAAGGTCAGTTGTCACCTTGAAATTTACCTTCGATCCACTTGTAGAATCTGCAGTTGGAGGGGTCCGGCTAAAAGCTGATGTACAGAAAATTAATAAGCCTGCCAGAAGTGAGATTATTTTATTTTTCATGATTATCCTATTAATTAATTTAAAATTTATTAAGTAATGACCTCTGACCGTCGGGAGCGGATATCCTGAATCTGGGATCCGGCTCCTTACAGTCATCTGACAAGCTTTATCTTGATAAGGGAGTCTCTGAGTTTTTATCCATCTTCATACCTGAATAGCCTTCCACTCCCATTTCAGGAAGATCAAGTCCAACGAGTTCATCTTCAGGTTTCACACGGTTTCCAACAAGCTTATCAATCAGTTTAAACATGATCCATCCAATACCTGCCACATAAACAATATTTGTCGTCACACCAATCATCTGAGCTAATTCCTGGCTGAATCCGCCTCCATAAAACAGGCCCTTAACTGTTCCGGCAACACCATTCCATCCTTCACCATAGGTGCCATCAGCAAACAGACCCAAAGCGAGACATCCCCATGCGCCATTCACACCATGAACGGCAATTGCACCAACAGGATCGTCAATCCGAAGCTTTTTATCAATGAAAATAGCTGCTTCAACAACCAGTACACCGGATATCAGTCCGATAATCGCAGCACCTCCCACACTCACAAATGCACAAGAGGCTGTGATTGCTACAAGTCCTGCAAGCATGCCATTAAGCATCATGGTCGGGTCAGGTTTTTTCGTTTTATAAAGCCACATCCAGAGCACAGAAGCCATGGCACCCGTTCCGGAAGCAATCATGGTATTTACTGCAACTACTGATATCCTAAGATCGCCGCCTGCAAGTGTGGAACCGGGGTTAAAACCGAACCATCCAAATGCGAGGATGAAAGTTCCTATCACAGCCATCGGAATATTGTGCCCGGGAATTGCATTCGCCGATCCGTCTTTGTTATATTTTCCAATTCTGGGTCCTAAGATTGCGGCTCCAACAAAAGCTAATACTCCACCTGTCATATGAACGACCGAGGAACCTGCAAAGTCAACATGCCCATGACCTAATCCAAACTCTTTTCCAAGGCTTGCCAGCCATCCACCGCCCCATACCCAGTTTCCAAAAATAGGATATATAATTGTACCTACAAATATCCCATATATAAAGAATGAGGAGAATTTCCATCTTTCAGCCATTGAACCTGTAGGGATCGTTGCAGTTGTATCCATGAATACCATTTGGAAAAGGAACATTGCGAGAACACCAACGTCGTAAACACTGAAGTTCAGAAAAAAACCTTTCATCCCGAACAGTCCAAAAGAATGGCCGGCCAGACTGATGCTGAATTCACTGTTAAGTCCGTCAAAACCACCAAGCGTACCGAGAGCTCCTACTCCCCCAAACATCAATGCAAAGCCGGTCATGTAAAATCCCAGCATCCCGAGCGGGTAAATAAGAAAGTTCATTGAAATAGTATGAGCAACATTTTTGGCACGTGTAAGACCTGTTTCAACCATGGCAAATCCTGCCTGCATAAACATTACAAGAAATCCGGTTACCAATACCCACATCATATTGATTGCTACTTTGTTGTGGCCGACAGTATCAGATATCTCGGCTATTACCGGTTCACCGGGCTTAGCCGCAGAAATATCCGATACATTTCCGGTACGGACACCACTGGGGTCAGGTTTGCGTGTTCCGTCTGCATAACATACAGATCCTATGGTCATGATTAACGCAGCAACGAACAGAATAAGTTTTTTAGTCATCTTTATAAGTTTTAAATAATTATTATTTAGTTAATTTCTCATCACCAGGGCCGGCTGTTGAGGCTTCTCCCCTGGCACCATTACTGATTCTGACCGATTCTTCAATATCGTAGCTGAAGATCATTCCGTCTCCGATCTCACCGGTATAGGCTGCTTTCTCAATGCATTCAATTGTTTTCTGAACGTTAATGTCGCGTAGCACAAGAGTGATAAAGATCCTGGGGATGTATTGTGTGTCATAAACTGTTCCCCTGTAACTATGATGTCCGCGCATATGCTCATTTCCTACCCCCGATGCGTCCCAGTAGGAAAAGAAGTCAATGCCAATTTCTTTTAGCTGAGCCTTGACAGTTTCAAATTTAGAGGTCCTGATAATTGCTTCAATTTTTTTCATACATTCTGATTGTTAGTTATTGATTACATCACCTAATAATTAGAAAAAATACATAGTTGTACTATTTTATATCAGTCATACTATAAGGCCAATAGTGTGCCATAATTCAAACTGATAATTAAACAATAGAAAACATAGCCGTGTATAGTATTGATTTACAGTGCCTATGAATAAGTTAAAAATAAATTACGGTTTTATATCAGATCAGGAAAAGACTACATTCACGTAAGAATCAATAAAAAATCCTACATAATTGTAGGATTTATCTTAAACAAAGAGTGATTGCCCTGAAGAAACTGATTTATAAGGTTCGGATAAGAATCTTAAGTTCTTTTGAACTTCTTGAATATTGCAGGATCTATCTCATATTTTTTTATTCTCAGGCCCATCATCCGCTCAGTGAGTTTTAACTGGTCAGCTGCTTTTGAGATATTACCTTTAGACATGTTAAGTGCATCAATAAGCATTTGTTTTTCCACATTTTCGAGAATTGCTTCGAGGCTTCCGTCAACACGGGAATGTGTTGAAGCGGCACTCTGAAGTGTAGGAGGCAGGTTGTGCGACCTTATGACCTTATCGGTGCTGAGAATAGCAGCCCGTTCAATGCAATTCTCAAGTTCCCTAATATTTCCCGGCCAGTGATAAGTCATAAGCAGGTCAATAGCAGTTGAGCTTATCCGCTTTATTTCCAGGCCATGAATGTTGTTATACTTTTCGATAAAATGATTTACAAGCAAGGGGATGTCTGCCCTTCGTTCCCTCAGTGGTGGAATGAATACCGGAAAAACATTCAGCCGGTAGTATAAATCTTCACGGAACTCGTTCTTTAGCATTAGTTCTTCAAGATCTCTGTTTGTGGCAGTAATGATTCTGACATCTGCCTTGATGGTCTCATGTCCACCCAGTCTCTGAAATTCTTTTTCCTGTAAAACTCTTAATAATTTGACTTGCAGATTTGGTGGAAGATCACCTATTTCATCAAGGAAAATTGTACTTTTCTCAGCCAGTTCGAAGCGGCCTTTATTTAATTTATCAGCTCCTGTAAAAGCTCCTTTCTCATATCCGAAGAGTTCACTTTCTATCAGGTTCTCAGGGATAGCCGCACAGTTGATGCTAATCATTTGCTGTTTATTACGGGGGCTTTGATCATGAATAGCCCTGGCAACCAGCTCTTTACCAACACCGCTTTCACCTCTTATGAGTATGGTTGCATTTGTCATTGCAACTTTCGAAATCAGGTCATAAACCTCCTGCATCTTTCCTGTTTCTCCTACGAGCGATGTTATACGGTCATTGTAGCTGTATAAACCCTGTTCCCTCAGTTTACGGTAATGAAGCTTTTCAAGTTCCTCAATCTTATCCTGCCTCGATCTTACCAGCCTGGCGAACATTGATGCCATTATTGTAAGGAATTGCAGCTCATTCTGAAAGGAACGGTTTGAATAATACTTCAGCTTTACACTCAGAGTTCCTATTATCTGGTTTTTTGCCTTAATAGGTACACAGATAAAGGAATCTTCATCATCGGGTTTACTCGTTGATCGTGTTTTATTCAGATAACGCGGTTCATCAGATATGTGCCTGATTATCACAGGCTCACCTGTTTTGACAACTTCCCCGACTATACCTTCTCCAATTTTATACTCACCTCTGACTTTTTGTTCCTGGGTAAGCCCGTAAGCCACTTCAATATAAATTTTTGAAGAATTACGGTTAAGAACAGTGAGAAAAGCCTGAAGTATCCCAAATTTGCCAGCCAGTTCATCCATAACCTCGAGAATTGCCTCCTCTAGGTCAGAACTTTTTGCAACAACTTCACTTACCTGAAAAAGAAGAGATAAATTGTCTGAATGATCCATCATATCGGAATATTGGAAATTATTCTAAGCAGAAATCATCAAATTATAAAAAGGCTTTTATTATCACCGTAAAAATTATAATTATTAATAATAAAGTTCCTTCTTCATTAAAAAGATCAGATATAATCGTAATTAACTTTATATTGAATTCTTTCAAAGTTATTAATATATTTAAGACAGATTGCGAAATAGGTGTTTGACTTTCTATAATATTTACAGTACTTTCGAAGCCTCTAATTACTTGTAATGAAGAAATGGATATTTATAGCTATTATTCTTATACTATCAAGTTGTAAAGGGGAAAAAAGTGTAACTTTCTTTACTCCGGAAAAAGCGTCGGTATACTTCAGGGATATTGAGCAAATATGTAATCGGGATAGTGGTAAACTTTGGGGACAAAATCTCTATGGTCCTATTATGTTTATCGAAAGGGGCACACGAAGAATCGTGGCTAATCAGCCTGATAATGAGGGTATTCTTAAATCCAATGATGGTGTTTATACAGGCATCTATCCAAAAGAGCTTATTCTAAGTAATGGTCCTGTGATATTCGGAGGAAAGCAATTTGCAATGACAACTCTTCCTTCGGAAGATGATAAATACAGGATAGAGACAAGGGCAATCCATAGTCTTTTCCATAGGTTCCAGGCAAATGAAGGAATAACTGCCTCTGTTTTCAATGTTAATGATATGGATGAAAAAGAAGCACGCCTTTGGATCAAACTTGAATGGAAAGCTTTGCGCAAGGCAATTAATTCTAACGGCGAGGAACGTCAGCTGGCAATCAGAGATGCACTGATCTTCAGAGGATCCAACCGGGAACAATACCGTAAATATGCCAATGATGAAAATAGGTTTGAGACATTCGAAGGTCTTGCAACTTTTACATACACTATGCTTTGCACGAGTTCACCGGAGGAATTTAAAACGCGACTTTTTGAAAATCTTGATCGCATATACTCAATGGATTCCTATTCAAGATCATATGGATCAATTGAAGGTGCATTATATACCACCCTCCTTTATGAAAAAGGCTTCGATATAAAGAAAATAAAAACAGATAATTTTGATTTTGGAGCTGCTGTTAAAGACCTGTATAACATTGAATTACCAACAATATGCAGGGATGTCGGAGGTAGTCTTGCCGTAAATTATAATCTGGAAGCCATTCTTAAAGAAGAGGCGGTCAGGGATACCCAGATAAAGGAAAGCATTCTCAACCAGGCAAATATTTTTACTCAAAAACCTGTCGTTTTTCTTGAACTTGAAAGTCCTTATTTTGATTTCGAACCGGAAGACATTCATTCACTCGATTCTCTGGGGACACTGTATACTTCCATTAGGATATCTGACAACTGGGGAAAACTTACTGTGGAAAAAGGCGGATGTCTGGTGTCAAATAATCTAAAATTTATACGTATTACAGCAAAATCCTTCAAGATTGAAAAAAACCGTATCTCAGGCGACGGCTGGCATATGATTCTCAATAATGACTGGGAACTGGTTCCTGTTGATCAGAATTATTACGTAAGGAGGCTGATACTGTAATGTTTTACCCCCTAAATCCCCCAATATAGGGGGACTTTTTAACAAATAAATAAAGAATGAAGAACAAATGAACAATGAATTCAGAAATAAATCATAGGTCTGAATTATGATTCAAATGTTCTTTTTTCTGATTTCTTTAAGCCCCCACTGGAGGCATAAGCGTAAACTTAAGCTTTGGTAATGAATGAGATAATGCATAAAAAAGTTTCCCCTCCTTTTGAAGCTAATCTTTATACACATCTTTTAAAATTTCAAATTTACTCCGTCATTTTAAGTCCTGATAACATACTCTTCAATTATTATTCCAGCTGGCTCTGAAAAAGCCAAATATGAATAACCCCTGGCGCCAGGGGTTATTCATATTAAGCCACTTCGTGGCTTAGAAAACAGAATTGCCAAAGATGTATATAAAGATTAGCTTCAAAAGGAGGGGAAATGTATCAGGCTTAAATTCAATATATTACATTCTGGTTTGTACTAAACTCTCTCTATTTTACTATATTCAACTCCTTAAGTTTACGCCTATGTCCCTTGGGGGGTTTGGGGGTGAAACCCAGGGTAAAGAAGGGTAAAACAAATGTGGGAAATGATTTTACAAGGGAGGGTTGAAAATCTATTTCCTCAACGCTTTAAGTGCCTCTTCAATCGATTTTATCTTCGATTCCGCATCACTCTTCTTCTTCCTTTCCAGATCTAGAACAACGGCGGGTGCGTTGTTTACAAAACGTTCGTTATCGAGTTTTTTCATAACATTAATCAGGAAGCCCTTGTTATATTTCAGATCCTCCTGAAGTTTAGCAATCTCACTTTCGATATCGATCTTACCTGTAAGTGGAATAAAATATTCCATCGTTCCAACCATAAATGATGTTGATCCATCCTGTTTTTCAGATACAAATTTTACTTCTTCAATGTTACAAAGTTTGCTTATAACCGGAAGCAACTCATTATCATAATTCTTTTTATCGGATAGAATAAGAAGATCTACCTTCTCTTTCTGGGGTATCTCTTTGTTTTTTCTTACTGTTCTGATGGCGCTGATCACCTCTTTTACAGATTCAAATGCTGTTACCAGGTCTTTATTGAATTTTTTAATCTCAGGCATCCGGGTTACCATAATACTCTCCCCATCCTTCCTTTCAGAGATAAGATGCCAGATCTCCTCTGTAATGAAAGGCATAAAAGGATGTATAATCCTCAGAAGTCTATCAAAAATAATGAGCGTTGCTTCAAAAGTTTTCCTGTCAATCGGTTTCTGGTATTCTGGTTTGATGATCTCCAGATACCAACCCGAAAATTCGTCCCAGAATAATTTATAAGTCGACATCAAGGCCTCCGATATCCTGAATTTTTTGAAGTTAGCATCAATCTCATTTATTGATTTTTGCAGAATTGTATCCATCCATTTTACTGCCAGTTCAGATGAAACCGGCTGATCTATCGATTCTTCAATTGTCCAGCTTTTAACAAGCCTGAAGGCGTTCCAGATCTTATTTGCAAAATTCCGTCCCTGTTCCGGCAGACTATCTTCATACAATAAATCATTCCCGGCAGGTGAGCACAATAGCATTCCGACCCTCACACCGTCAGCGCCGTATTTTTCAATCAATTCTATAGGATCAGGTGAATTTCCAAGCGATTTCGACATTTTCCTTCTTTGCTGGTCGCGCACCAATCCGGTAAAGTACACATTTTCAAATGGCTTTTTGCCACGGTATTCATATCCTGCTATTATCATCCTGGCAACCCAGAAAAATATTATTTCCGGTGCTGTGATGAGATCGTTTGTAGGATAATAATACTTAATATCCTCATTATCCGGATTATTAATCCCATCAAATGAGGTAATAGGCCAGAGCCATGAAGAGAACCAGGTATCCAGAACGTCCTCATCCTCATGAAGGTCATTTTCACTCAGTTCAGGATTTCCACTTTTTATTTTTGCGAGTTCAAGTGCCTGGGTAACATTTTCGGCGACAACAAAATCATTATTATTATAGTACCATGCGGGGATCCGATGCCCCCACCAGAGTTGCCGGCTTATACACCAGTCATGAACATTCTCCATCCAATAACGGTAAAGGTTTTTAAACTTTGCAGGATGAAGATGGACGTCTCCGTTCATTACCGCATCCAAAGCTGGTTTAGAGATCTCCTTCATCTTCAGAAACCATTGCTGAGAAAGTCTTGGCTCAATTACAGCATTTGTCCGTTCTGAACGGCCTATCTTATTGTCATAATTTTCAACTTTTAAAAGGTTCCCACTCTTCCTGAGTTCTGTTTCTGCAAGATCCCTGGCTTTAAACCTGTCAACCCCTATAAATAAGCCTGCCCGGGAGCTTATTGTACCATCGGGGTTGAACACATCTATCGTAGGCAATTTATGCCTGAGACCAATTTCATAGTCATTTATATCATGAGCAGGGGTTATCTTAAGACATCCTGTCCCAAATTCGGGGTCGACATAGGTGTCAAAGATAAACGGCACTTCGCGGTTTACCATTGGCACAATTACCATTTTCCCTTTCAGGTGTTTATATCTTTCATCGTCGGGATGGGCACAAACTGCTGTGTCTCCAAGGATCGTCTCAGGACGGGTGGTAGCAACCATCACATATCCTTCTTCTCCTACAATTTTATACCGGACATAATAGAGTTTTGATTTTTCTTCAGTGTAATTTACTTCTTCATCCGAAACGGCTGTCATAGCTTCGGGATCCCAGTTTACCATCCGTACTCCTCTATATATAAGGCCTTTATTGTACAGATCAACAAATACTTTTATTACGGAATCATAACGCTTTTCATCCATTGTGAAAAGTGTGCGATCCCAATCGCATGAAGCACCAAGACGTTTCAGCTGCTCAAGAATTATGCCGCCATGCTTATGAGTCCATTCCCATGCATACTCAAGAAATTTTTCCCTTGTCAGATCACGTTTTTCGATTCCTTCAGCTTTAAGCTTTGCAACTACTTTCGCTTCAGTGGCTATTGATGCATGGTCCGTCCCGGGAACCCAGCAGGCATTTTTCCCAAGCATTCTGGCCCTCCGGATAAGGACATCCTGAATTGTATTATTCAGCATATGACCCATATGCAATACTCCTGTTACGTTTGGCGGTGGTATTACAATTGTATATGGCTCTCTCTCGTCCGGAGTACTCTTGAATAAACCATTATCCATCCAGTACTTGTACCATCTGTTCTCTGCTTTCCCGGGTTCGTATTTTGAAGGAATGTCCATTGTTGTTAATATAAAATGTTTTCAATTTACAATTTGCAAAAATAGAATTTTTTCCCGCTGATCTCGCAGATTGGCGCAGAAAGATCAGCGAAAATCAGCGCAATCTGCGGGAAACTAAATCTTTCTAAAACCAAAGTTAACAATTCATTCTAATCGATTTTTCTTACTTTTGTGTCTCTTTAACTTACATAAACAATATTTTATGCCATCAATATCAGAAAGAGGTAAAGCAATTCCGGCCTCACCAATAAGAAGACTGGTTCCTTATGCTGAGGAAGCAAAACGTAAAGGGAGAAAAGTGTATCATCTGAATATAGGACAACCTGATATCCCCACACCTGAAGTAGCCCTGAATGCCTTAAGAAATATTAATCTGAAGGTGATTGAATACAGTCATTCTGCCGGCAATGAATCATATCGCAGGAAACTCGCTGCATTTTACCGGAAAATCGGCATTAACATCGATTTTACCGAATTGATGATCACCACAGGTGGTTCTGAAGCTATCCTCTTCTCAATGCTTGCGTGCCTTAACCCCGGGGAAGAAGTGATTACACCCGAACCATTCTATGCTAACTATAATGGGTTTGCAACCACAGCCGGTATCAAAATTATTCCTGTTACTTCGTATATAAAGGAGGATTTCTCCCTTCCTCCCATAGCTGATATTGAAAAAAAAATAACATCAAAAACAAAGGGGATAATCATCTGCAATCCGAATAATCCTACCGGATATCTCTATTCAAAAGAGGAGCTCGAACATCTGAAGGAAATAGTAAAAAAATACGATCTCTACCTTTTCTCTGATGAGGCATATCGTGAGTTTTGCTATGACGGGGCAGAACATTTTTCGGCTATGAGTCTTAAAGGGATTGAGAATAATGTTATAATGCTCGATTCCATTTCAAAACGTTACAGTGCATGTGGCGTTAGAATTGGTGCGATAGTTACCAGAAATAAGGATATCATTAGCACTGCTCTGAAATTCGGGCAGGCACGACTTTCTCCTCCCGGACTTGGGCAGATTGTAGGGGAGGCATCAATTGACACTCCTGATAATTATTTTAAAGAAGTCAATAAGGAATATACACTACGCCGGAACTTCATGGTCGAAGCTCTTAATAAAATGCCGGGTGTTTATTGTCCAAAACCGAAGGGTGCATTTTACACTGTTGTAAGGTTACCTGTTGATGACACTGATAAATTCGCACAATGGCTGCTCGAAGAGTTTGAATATAATAATCAGACTGTTATGGTCGCCCCTGCATCGGGGTTCTATTCTACACCAGGTTACGGTAAAAATGAGGTTCGCATAGCGTATGTGCTGAAGATTGAAGATCTTAAGAATGCGATGATGATCCTTGCTGAAGCTCTGAAGGTTTATCCGGGGAGGGTGTAATTATTTTCATTTGCCGTTGGTTTAAACCAACGGCAAATGAAAATAATCCCTACTTATACAGCAGATACTTCTCCCTTATCTTCCCGAATTTTTCAAGTCCGTCTTTCCAGGTTTCATGTATCTGCCTTGAAGTCATTCCCTTCTGAATCTGTTCTCTTAAAACAGGACCACCGGCAAGAACATCAAAATAGGAAGTAAAAAATTTATCCTTTTGCGGGAAATCATTGTAAGCACTAATCAGCCAATCAAGATTAACTTCTGATTTTGGCACAAGTTTTTTTTGTATTGCGTCGCGAAGATCAGTCCCAAAACACTTAACACCAAGAAGCACAGGATTACTGGCGCCAGGGACACTCTCCGGAGTAAAACTAAATCCTCTGTCAGGCAAATCAGGACTTCCGAAAACCTGGAAAGGAAATTTAGTGCCTCGACCCAATGAGACAGATGTTCCCTCAAAAAAACATAAGGAAGGGTATAAATAAACCGAAGTCTGGTTTGGCAGATTTGGCGACGGCTTTACCGGAAGATCATATAACGTCTCATGAGTGTAGTTTTTGCAAGGGATAACTGTAAGATCGCATTTTACCTTTCTTTTAAGCCATCCTTCGCCATTTAGCATACCTGCATATTCTCCTACAGTCATGCCATGAACAACCGGGACCGGATCTAAGCCAACAAATGATTTATATACAGTATCCAATACGTTTCCATCAAAATAAAACCCATTCGGATTGGGACGGTCGAGTATCAGACATTTAATATGATTCTCAGCACATGATTCAAGGATGTAATGAAGTGTTGAAATATAAGTATAGAAACGGGTGCCTACATCCTGAATATCAAATATTATAACATCAATACCAGCAAGATCTGCGCTGGTCGGTTTCAGATGCCTGCCATACAGACTTATTACCGGGATACCTGTCTGAGTATCTTTTCCGTTTTCGATAGTTTCGCCGGCATCAGCCATATCTCTGAATCCATGTTCAGGAGCAAATATTTCTTTAATATTTATCCCAATCGACAGGAGAGTATCGACAAGATAAGTTTTGCCGACCATGGATGTCTGATTTGCAACTATTGCAACAGATTTCCCTTCGATAAGGTTCTTGTATAATTCAATCTGATTAGCGCCGGGTACCGGAGATTGCAAAGCGTTGTTACATGTTGAAAATGTTGCAGGCAAAATCAATGCGATTATTGTAAAAAAAAGTTTTCCCATCTGTTTTCAATTCATTTGTGTATAATCCATTATATTCCTTATTTACTATACATTTTTCTTTTTAACCACAAAGTACACGAAGCAGGCACAAAGAACACAAAGTTATGATTATGATCAAATATTCTTTGCGCCCTTTGCGCAAACCTTTGTGACCTTTGTGGTTAATTCTTCATTTAAATCAACTAAAACAAAAAGATAGATCAATTTTCTTAATTTTGCTGATTCAGAAAAGATGAATTTACCATATTTCATAGCAAGCAGGCTCATAAAAGGAAGACGGGAAGGAACTTCATTTTCCCGCCCTATTAATATCATTGCAATAACAGGAATTGCTATGGGCATTGGAGTTATGATTCTTGCGGTTGCAATACTCACCGGATTCAAGCAGCAGATCAGGGAAAAGGTCGTTGGGTTTGGTTCACATATTCAGATTATGAATTTCGATTCAAACATTTCCTTTGAAACAACCCCAATAAGTGATAATCAGAGCTTTATTCCCAAAATTAAACAATTGCCGGGGGTAGCTCACGTTGAAGTATTTGCAACCAAGGCGGGGATTATAAGAACAGATGAGGATATACAGGGAGTAGTGCTGAAAGGTATAGGAAGTGACTTTGACTGGAGCTATTTCAAAAGCAATATGGTTGATGGGTCTGTATTTACTGTAACAGATACAGGGCGGACCGATAAAGTTATCATCTCAAAAAAGATTGCAGATATGCTGAGGCTGAAGACAGGTGATTCATTCTCAATGCTCTTTATACAGGATCCTCCCCGTATGAGAAAATTTACTATCAGCGGCATCTATGAGACGAGTCTTGAAGAATTTGACAAGATGTATGTTTTCTGCGACATCGGACATATAAGGAAACTAAACGGGTGGAGAGATGATCAGGTAAGCGGTTTTGAAATATTTATCAAAGACTTTAATAAGCTTGATGAAATGACAGAAGCCATTAGGGATGCTATTGGATATAAGCTTACTGAAGATGATACCAAGTTTAAGGTAACCAATATCAGAATCCGCTACCCCCAGATTTTTGACTGGCTTAATTTTCAGGATCTCAATGTCGTCATTATCATCCTTCTGATGATTATTGTAGCGGGATTCAATATGATATCAGGGCTTCTTATCCTGATATTAGAAAAGACAAACATGATTGGAGTTTTAAAATCACTTGGCGCTGAAGATATTACAATTCGAAGAGTTTTTCTTTACCAGGCAGCATACCTGATTGGGAAAGGATTATTCTGGGGTAATCTCGTCGGTATCGGTTTAGCTTTTCTTCAATTGAAAACGGGGTTAATTACACTCGATCCCTCCTCTTATTATTTAAAAACGGTCCCGATAAATCTACAATTATCTCACATTTTGTTATTGAATGCGGGAAGTATGGCGGCTATAATATTAATGCTTCTCGTTCCTTCACAATTAATAAGCCGGATTACTCCTGTAAAAGCAATTAAGTATGATTAAAAACTCAGACAGAATACTGTTTCTTTGCCAGGTTGGGATTTTACTTTCAGGTTTCCTCCATGAGCCCTCATTATCTGCCTTGAAATACTTAACCCGATTCCTGAACCATTTTGCCGGGTAGTAAAAAAAGGGACAAAGATTTCATCTATATTTTCTTCAGAAATACCAGGGCCATTATCTATTACGCATATCTCCGGATGATTGTTGGATCCTCCTGATGCAGCGATCCTTATCTTACCGTTGTCATTGTTTTCGTTAGCCTCGAGGGCATTTTTCACAAGGTTTATCAAAACCTGTGAGATAAGATTCTGATCAGCGAAAATTTCAAGATCAGGGCTTTTAAGAGATACGGATAATTTTATCTTGTCGCTCTTTGCAAGCGAATTATAGAGTATCTGTACACGACTCATCAGATCAGTCACCTTAAATAATTTTTTTTCCGGCTCCGGTACTCTTGTTAATTTTCTGTAAGATTCAACAAACGACATCAGTCCCTTTCCCTGTTCTTTAATTACATTCAAACCCTGTAAGGTTGTTGCAATAGTTTTGACATTTACCTGTTCGGGCGACACTGGCTTTCCTCCCTCGCTATATATACCTGAGAGACTCTCAGAGAGAGAGGTAATAGGAGTGATTGAATTCATTATTTCATGCATTAAAACTCTAATGAGTTTCATCCACGATTCGACTTCTTTTTCGTCCAGTTCATTTTTTATATCCTGAATTGAGAGAATAACAAGTTCATTTTCATTTGTTTTAATTGAAGTGGCTTTCAGCGAAAGTTGTATTTCACCATCCTCTGACGAAATAGCAATAAGACGACGTTCAAAAGGCTTAATACTCTTTATTGCATTATAAAGCTTCTTGTCTTTGCGTTCGATCTGGGTCAGATGAGTAAGAACGTCAAGTGAAAGTAATTTCCTTGCTGATGAATTGGTATGGAGAATGAATCCCTTATCATTGTAAGTAATTATTCCGGTAGCAAGATGTTCGAGCAATGTCCCGAAATATTGTTCCTGCTGTCTGTTCTCAATCTTCAATTGCTGTATCTGGTTGTTAACCCTATTCATACTCTGATACAGATTACTCAAAGAGGTACTCATGATTTCGAAAGGAAAAAACAGGTTTGAATCATCATTCCTGACAGAATCAAAGAAAAACCTGATTTTTTTGTTAGTACTGTTCAGATATGAAATAAGATTGATCGTGAGGGCCACGATTATCATGATACAAATGATCGAAAAACGAAATGACTTGTCAACAACTATAAAATACGCCAGCAGACAAGACATTAATACGATGAAGAATACCCTTAGTACAATACTTAAATATAGATTTTTACTGAACATCATCCGATTTTTTAAATCTGTTATAAAGAGTCTGTCTGGTTATCCCAAGTTGTTCAGCCGCAGCTGTGAAATTACCATTATTTTTCTCAAGAGCCTGTTGGATCATCTGTTTTTCCATTTCCTCAAGAGTAGTGAAACTGCTACTATTACTTAATGATCCCGGATGGCGCAATAAGAAATCGTCGGGCTTAATTACGGATGATTCGCTTAATATCACGGCTTTTTCTATGGAGTGCTGAAGTTCACGGATATTGCCCGGCCAGGAGTATTTTAACAATTTCTCATGTGCCTGCTGGTTAATTTTCAGGTTAGGTTTATTGTATTTATGCGAGTATTTCTTCAGAAAGAATTCAGCCAGAACGAAAATATCATTACCCCTATGCCTGAGCGGCGGTAATTCAACCTGGATTGTATTTATCCTGTACAGCAGGTCTTCACGAAAAAGTCCTTCATGAACCATATTTTCGAGATTCCTGTTTGTAGCACAGATAAGACGTATATCAATAGGAACTTGCTGATTTGATCCGATACGCGAAAATTGCCTGTTTTCAATTACGGCCAGCAGTTTTGCCTGAAGATGAAAAGAGAGATTCCCTATTTCATCAAGGAAAAGGGTTCCCTTATTTGCGATTTCAAATTTACCCTGACGTGTCTCCCGTGCATCTGTGAAAGAACCCTTCATATGCCCGAACAACTCACTTTCAAATAAAGTCTCACTCAATGCACCCATATCCACACTCACAAGCACTTCCTTCGCTCTGTTCGACAAACGATGGATTTCCTGGGCAATCAGTTCCTTGCCTGATCCGTTTTCGCCTGTTATCAACACATTGGCATCAGTTTTTGCAACTTTTTTTACAAGATTCAGGACGTTGGTAAGCTGTGGTGAGGAACCAATAATATTTCTTTCATCACGATTTATTTCTTTTTTCAGACCACTTTCCCTTTCCTTAAGCTGAAGCACCTCAGTTTTTGAAACATTGAGCTGGATTGCAAGTTTTAATGTTGCCAGCAATTTTTCATTGTCCCATGGTTTAAGTACAAAATCAGAAGCTCCCGATTTGAGAGCTTTTACGGCTGTATTAATATCGCCATACGCTGTAATCATAACCACTGAAATTTCAGGTTTTGATTCCTTTATTCTCTCAAGCCAGTAAATTCCCTCATTGCCTGTATTCACCCCGGCTTTAAAATTCATATCCAGGATCACAAGGTTGTAATCCTTTTTAGATAACTCACTTAAAATCTGGTTCGGATTTGAAAGCAGAGTAACTTCATGAAATTCAGGAATAAGCAATATCTCAAGGGCACTGAGAATACTTTTGTTGTCATCAATTACAAGAATGTTGCCTTTTTGATTCATCTGATTAAACTTCAAAATGTGAAACAAGAAGTATAAATGTATTTAATTCTATTTTGAATATCAAAAGTCTGTAAAATAATTTTACGCTTAATCGTAAAGTAATTTTACGATCTGAATTGACAGTTAATACATATTACCTATATATCAATTAGTTATGATTATGGCATCATTATAGTAATGATTAATAAATATTCCTAAAACTATGATGAACACCGATTTAAAAATTGCCCTCAGAAATATTACACGTAATAAAGTAACTTCATTAATAAGCATACTTGGTCTGGGGATTGGACTTGCTTCCATGATTCTGTTGTTAGCACTAATTATTTTTGAAACATCATTTGATAAGTTTATCCCTGACTATCAAAATGTATATAGGGCGACTTTAGATCAGCGCAGTTATACTCCATATCCATTAGGTGAGGCGATGAAGAAAGATTATCCTGAAGTTAAAGATTATTTCAGGATAAACCAGTTAAGTGATTTTGAATTACGTAATGCTAAAGATGAATTGGTAAAAGAGAGATTTTTAGCACTTGCCGATCCATCAATCTTTAAAATCCTTGGAATTAAAATGATTGAAGGAACTCCTGCCAACTCAATAAGTGAAGTAGCAATATCGGAAAGCATGGCAAAAAAATATTTCGGTAAAACCTCTCCGCTGGGGACTATTCTGAAAATAAAATTTGTCAGCGAATTCACTCCTCTTACAGTAACAGGCGTTTACAAGGATTTTCCATCTAATTCAACTCTTTTTCCGGAATTTATTACAGACATCAAATTGACTCAAAAAATGTTCACTGAGGTAATGCTGAACCGATGGGGTGAATATGGTAATTATATCACCGACTATTTAAGCTGGAACAACCCGTCATTTTATACCTATATAGTTCTGGATAAAAATGCTGACAAAAAAGCGCTGATCTCTGAAATGCAGAAATATACTGAGCTTTTAAAACATGATGAAACTAAGAAAATACAATTCAGTCTCCAGCCTGTCAGTGATATCTACTTAAACTATGGTGGTGTTCTTTCAGGTTATGAGTTTACAAGGATTGGAAATAACAGTCAGATTAAGTACTACTGGTCAATCTCCCTGCTGATCCTTTTAATATCTGTTACCAATTACATTTTCCTGACACGGGCAACAACTACCGACAGACTCCGGGAGATCGGAGCAAGAAAAGTACTTGGTGCCTCACATCAGGATATAAGAAGGCAAATAATACTTGAATCAACGCTTATTACACTCCTGAGTCTTATTCCTGCCTCCTTTTTTATTGATCCCGGCATATCCTTTATTAATACTACCCTCAGCAGAAACCTTAACAGAGAAGTGTTTTTCAATCCAGTAATGTGGCTGATATTAATATCCGTGGTGCTTTTTATAGGAATTATATCGGGTCTCTCAATTGGTTATAGAGTTGCCAGGATCCCGTCAACAATGTTGCTCAAGGGTAAAACTTCAGAGAAAATGAGAAAAAGAATTTGGGACTACTCTTTTCTGGTATTCCATTTCTCTCTTTATATAATATTGGTTGTCAGCGTACTTATAATAACTAAACAAATCAATTACTCCCTGACAAATAATAAGGGCTTGAATCCAAAGAACGTCCTCATCAGTCAACTTAATTCAAGCAGACTGAAATCAAGTTTCCAATCTATTTGTGCTGAGATGGAGAAAGTTCCGGGAGTTGAAAAAGTTGCAGGTGCTTCAGATATTCCACCAATGGATTATTTCATCCCGATCAGTTTAGCTGCTATGCCGGGAGATGAAAAGCCGATGAAATTTGACGGGGTAATGATAGGTGAAGGATTAACTGACGTTCTTAATATGGAAGTGATTGAAGGTACTTCTCTCAGTACCTGGAATTCCGCCCCACGATTGCTTTTTAATGAATCAGCTGCTAAAAAATATAATATCAAAGCAGGTGATATGGTTCAGGGACTTCAGGTACAAGGCATTGTAAGAGACTTTAATGCGCATTCTTTCCACAACCTGATTCAACCTATGGTTCTTGTTCAGCAGAATCCATCGAAGATGAGACAACTTGCTATTAAAACCAATGGAACGAACGATGAAGTAATAATTAAAAAACTGGGTGAATTATATAATCAGATTGATCCTAATGAGATATTTGAAGTAGTGAAGCTCACGGATTTGATAAACGATTTTTACTCGGAAGATAAAAACGAAGCAAAAATAATTGAGGCTTTTTCTTTCCTGGCCGCCGTCCTTGCAGTAATGGGGTTATTCGGAATAGCTTTGATATCCATTTCAAGAAAGACCAAAGAGATAGGTTTACGAAAAGTGAATGGAGCCACGGTATTTGAAATTCTATATCTTGTAAATAAGGGATTCATCAAGTGGGTGCTTATTTCAATTTTGATAGGAATTCCAGCTTCATATTACATAGCTGTTTCCTGGCAAGCCAGGTTCGCTTACAAAACAGGCATAGTAAGCTGGGTCTTTATTCTCGCGGGTCTTTCGGCAATTCTTATAGCCCTGATAACAGTGAGCGGACAAAGCTGGAAAGCGGCTGCAAGAAACCCGGTGGAGGCTTTGAGATATGAATAATTTCAAGCCCATCCCCTGGTTGGGGGACTTAGTAGATCTAATAGCCCCCCGTATGGGGTGTTGGGGGGTAGAGTTGGGTGAGACATTGAGGTTGGAGATATGAGAATTGAAGTGTGGGGATTTGGGAGTATAAACTAATAAAGGAGAAGCTAACTGGCAATGAACAAATTTTAAGGCAATGAAATATCTTTTTAAAACAATTATCCGTAATTTCAGACGTAAACCAGCTACTAACCTCATAAATTTGCTGGGATTATCTGTCAGTCTGACACTTGTAATCATCTTATCTGTTTACTGTTACAGTGAGCTTACCACAGATTACTTTCATAAAAATAGAGACCTGATCTATCTGTATGGGCTGGACGACCATGTTTATACTCCAGGTATTCTTAAAGAACATATAGATGCAAAGGTTCCGGGTGTAGAATCTACAGTCCGAATTAGCGGAACATGGGAAGCGCCAGTCTTACAGGCTGAAAACAAAGAACCTGTAACATCCGATCTGATTTTTGCAGATGAAGATTTCTTCAAGCTTTTTACATATAAATTTATTGAAGGGAATCCTGAAACTTCACTTAAGGAACCAATGTCAGCAGTCATTACAAAATCGTTATCGCAAAAGCTTTTCGGTAGTGAGAGTGCCCTGGGAAGAACAATAAAACTGAATAACGACAAAAACCTTACTGTAAGTGCAGTTATTATTGAGCCCGACGCAAATTCCTGTATTAGCTTCAGTGCAGTTACAAATATGGCTACGAGAAAAATAGTTCAGAAGAACGATGGTGAGTATACCGAATGGGGATGGTGTGATTTTCAGACATTTCTTCTGTTAAAGAAGGGTACTGATCCCTACAATACAGGGAAAACAATTCTGTCACTGTTCCCAGAAGAGAATCAAAAAGACTATTTGAATGCAAAGATGACTCCGTTAAAAAAAATCTACTTTTCAAATTTTTCACTTTTTGGCAGCACCTATCTTATAAATGGTGATAAGAAGAAAATCAAGATCCTGCTTCTTGTTGCTACACTTGTGCTGCTGATTGCCCTTATCAATTTTATTAATATATCATCCTCTCAGTGGCAGGAAAAGATTAGGCAGACAGGCGTTATGAAGATAATGGGTGCAATGAAGTTGTCGATTCTTCTTAACACATTAGCCGAGTCGCTCCTCTTTTTTCTGGCAGCTTTGATTGTAGCAATCGAACTCGTTAATGGAGTGAGTCCTTTTATTAAAAATTATACCGGAATTCACTACAGTCAGAAATTGACTGGTTCTGCAGGTTTTATAATCGCCTCCATTGCCATTATAATTGTACTAAGCATTGCTTTCAGTATTCTGCCGGCTTTACGTATTTCTTCTTCAAAAGCGGTTGATAATCTGAAAAAATCAATGAGCTCAAATAAATCCGGCTTTTCACTCAGAGGATCACTTGTAATACTTCAATTTACAATTGCCATAGTACTTATATCCTTCACCATTCTGGTACAGAAACAGGTCAGATTCGGAAGCAGTAACCTTGGGTTTAACCAGAAAAATATTATCAGTATAAAGCTGACTGAACAGCTTAACAAGAAAAAAGAGGTTCTTAAAAATATATTTAAGGATATTTCTGCCATAAAGAAGATTTCATTTTCTTCATTTTATCCGGGTAGTATGACTCAATACAGAGATGCTGAGTTAACTCTTAACGGCGAGAAAAACCCGGTTAGTTTTGACCTGTTCAGTGCTGATCCTGAATTCTTTAAGATGTTAGGAATTCAGCTGGTTTCAGGGCAGCTATATACAACAGATCTTTTATCTGATAAAAACAAAATGGTAGTTAATGAAACTTTCCTTCGAGAGAATAAAATATCTGATCCGTTGGGAGGAACTGTCGTTATGGGTAGTAATTACGAAATTACCGGAGTTATAAAAGATTTTCATTATAAACCTGTTAATAAGTCTATTGCCTCTCTCGCAATAAGAAATGAGTCGAGCCCTGCATATTGTCTTATAACACTGCAGACAAATGATTTAAAGTCATTACATTCTGTTGTAAAAAACATAAAAAAAGCAGTATCTGACCTTTCACCTTCCTTTCCCGTAGAAGTCACTTTTTTCGATCAGGCAATACAAAATATGTATCTGTCGGAACTAAGGTTTCGCCGGACATTTTCTTTATTTGCGATATCAGCAATAGTAATATGCTGCCTGGGCATTCTGGCAATGTCAATTCTTGCATCGCAGAGGCGTATAAAGGAAATAGGGATCCGCAAAGTAAACGGGGCAAAAATCTACGAAATATTACTGATGTTAAATAAAGATTTCGTAAAATGGGTTGGCATAGCGTTTATTATAGCCTGTCCTGTTGCCTGGTTTGCAATGCATAGATGGCTGAATAATTTTGCTTACAAAACAGCGATGAGCTGGTGGATTTTTGCACTGGCGGGGTTAATAGCTTTAGTGATAGCGTTGCTTACAGTCAGCTGGCAAAGCTGGAGGGCGTCATCCAGGAACCCGGTAGAAGCGCTGAGATATGAATAAAATTTCAACTCCCTAAATCCCCCAAATGGGGGACTTAGCAAAACTAATAGCCCCCCTTACAGGGGGTTGGGGGGTAGCGTTGAGAGAGACATTAAGTCGTGAGTTGTGCGGAAGTTGGCAAAAAACCCAGGACAGAGCGCAAAGCAAGAATGACAGTAGGTAATAGAATAGATATTAAATATTAATCCATGAAGAATTTTTTATTGATTTTCAGAAAATTAAAAAAGAACAAAACGGCAACTTCTCTGGGAATAGCCGGACTGGTTATTGGAATGATGTGTGTTATGTACATTTTTCTCCTGGTAACCGATGAAATCAGTTTCGACCGTTTTCACAAAAAAATCGACAGGATTTTTGTCGTTCATGCATACCTTGAAGGAGGAACTGAAAAAGTTGATTTCCCTGGCTGTCCTCCTGCAGTCAGTACTGCCTTAAAAGCCGAATATCCTGAGGTTGAAACAACTTGCCGGTACATTCCTCCTTATTTTCAGTATCTGGTTTCATCTGGTGAAAATAAATTTACGGAACGGACCGCCATGGCTGACTTCACGATATTTGACATTTTTTCATTTCCATTTGTTTATGGCGGTAAAGGAGAATCTAATGTTCCGAACAGGATTATCCTGACCAAATCAGCTTCCGAAAGGTATTTCGGTACTTCTAATCCGGTAGGAAAAATTGTGCGGATGGATAACCGGATTGATATGGTTGTTGCAGGAGTAATTAAGGATATTCCTGAGAACTCTTCTATTAGCTTCGACGCCCTTATCCCTCTGGAAAACATTGGAGTCTATTATTCAAGGACCGACTATCTGACATCCTGGTATAACAATTCTTTTACAACTTATGGACTGCTGACCAGTCCTGTGGGCTATGAAAAAGTAGCGTCAACAATTACACGGCGGATTCAGAAAGAAATACCCGAATCAACTAATTATCTGAAAGCATACAAATTTAAAGACGGGTATTTATATGAGCAAAAACATATTCAGACTGTTCGGATATTCAGCCTTATTGCTCTGCTTGTTCTCTTAGCAGCAACTCTGAATTTTATTAATCTCAATACCGCACGTTCAGCAAAGCAGGCAAAAGAAACCGGGTTGAGAAAGACATTCGGTGCAACCAGGACAAACGTAGTAAGATTGATTTATTCTGAAGTTGCATTGATTTGCTTCCTCGCCTTTGCACTCGCAATTATCCTGGACTATACAGGATTACCACTGATTAACAAGATAATAGGCAAAGGAATAAATTTTAAAATACTGTTTTCTCCTGCTCCACTGATTATACTGATTGTCTTATATCTGTTTACAGTCTTTTTAGCAGGTAGTTATCCGGCCTTTTTTCTCTCATCATTTACGCCGGGACAGATACTGAGTTCTAATTTCCAGACAGTTAAAAGCCGAGGCATTTTCCGGAATACTCTGGTAATTGTAATGTTTGTTATTTCAATAATATTGCTTACATCAACCATACTTATATCGAAGCAAACTAATTTCATGCAAAAAATGGATCTGGGCTTCGAAAAAGATCAGCTGATGTACGTCAGTCTCAAAGGAAAGCTGCAGACCCAGGTGCAGGCACTTAAGCAGGAATTAGGTCACTCATCAGGGGTGGTTTCTTCTTCAGCTGTTTCAATGTTGCCAATGATGATTGGCAATAATGGAGAACAATGGAATTGGGAAGGAAAAGATCCGAATTTCAAGCCGCTTGTAACTGAATGGCAGACAGACGAGGATCTTGTAAAAACATTCGGAGCAAAAATGACAGATGGGGATTTTCTCAATAAAAATCAGGATGGAATTGTAATCAATAAAACATTTGCTGATCTGATAGGCTGGAATAGTTACACTGGAAAAACCTTAAAAAATGGAGATTCACAATACAGGATCCTGGGTGTTATAAAAGATATACATTTTAATTCATTATCAGCCGCTACAAAACCAATGGCTATTGAGTTCCTGAGTAATCCTGAAGCCAATTACCTGGTTATAAAAGTTAGTACAGGTGATATAAGCAACACACTCAGTTTTATAACAAAAACATGTCAGACCATCGAACCCGCCTATCCGGTGGACTATGCATTCTTTAATGAAAAATACAAACTTCTTCTGGCATCAGAAATAAATCTTAGAAAATTGGTAGGTATCTTTTCAATTTTTGCCATTGTCGTCCTGTGCCTTGGAATGCTTGGAATGGTAATGTTCCTTATCGAACAAAAAACGAAGGAAATCGGCGTAAGAAAATGCTTAGGAGAAAATGTAATGTCAATCATCCTCAAATTAATCAGACCATTCCTTGTTTCAGGAATAATTGCTGCTGCAATCGCCATACCGGTAACATGGTATATTATGAGTCATTGGCTTCAGAACTACACTTACAGGATTCAGCTGAACATATGGATTTTTATATTTGCGGGGTTAATTACTGTAGGGATCGCCATGGTGACTGTGTTTTGGGAAAGCCTGATGGCTGCTATGAGGAACCC
This sequence comes from uncultured Bacteroidales bacterium, assembly GCA_963823065.1. Classification (GTDB taxonomy): domain Bacteria; phylum Bacteroidota; class Bacteroidia; order Bacteroidales; family VadinHA17; genus LD21. Next base: position 1,418,313 of record CAWGJX010000001.1, on the reverse strand, counting down.
TGTTCAGGCACTGAGGTATGAATAACACTTTTTAACCTCTCCCTAAATCCCTCCCCCAAGGGGGAGGGACTTAAAACCATATAGCTTGGAAACGAGAAACAAGAAACGAGAAACTATGAACGGACAGTATTTTAAAATAGCGATAAGAAGGATCTCGAGAAACTACAGGTCAAATCTTATGATTTTTACAGGACTTGTAGTTGGATTTACAAGCTGCCTGGTTATATATACAAAAATAAATTATGAATTAAGTTTTGACAGCTATCATACCCAAAGCAGAAATATCTACAGGGTTGTAAGGGTAACCTCCAGACTGGAGTATACTAATGGAGGATTGGAATATCGTACCGGTGTGCATTTTCCACTTCCTGCTGCTTTTAAAAAATCAATCCCGGAGTTAAAGGATGTAGTAGCTATGTTTTACCTGTATGGACAGAAAATAGACATTCCGAACAGGGACAGTACAGTTGAAAAGTCATTTGTTCTTGATGATGGCATAGTTATGACCGAACCTTCTTTTTTCAATATTTTTGATTTCGGGAAATCCGGAATTAAATGGTTAAGAGGTGAAGGTAAGCAGGTTCTGGATAAACCATTCACTGCAGTTATCACAGAAAAGACCTCTCATAAACTCTTTGGAGATGAGGATCCGGTTGGCCGCGACCTGATAATTATGAAGACAAAATTCACAATTGAAGGGGTTATTCAGGATCTTCCTGAAAATACTGATCTCCCCTTCAAAGTAATATTGTCTCTCAGAACATTTACAGAAAAACTTTACCCGCGTTCTATTTCTGATTGGGGTAGTCTTTCCGACAACTTCCAATGTTATGTAGTTCTGAATAACAGAAGCGATGTAAATTCAGTGGAGCAAAAATTCAAGCAGATCTATACATCAAGTGCCGGAAGTGAAAAACTGGAAGGCAGGCAATTCAAACTACAGCCCCTTTCCAGGGTTCATAAAGAAAGTCAATATGGTAATTACAATAATCGCACTGTAAGTTCCGGGCTGCTCTTAGCACTGACTCTTATAGGTACATTTATTTTTCTGATAGCTTCATTTAATTACAGCAATTTTTTCCTGGCTGAAACTATAAAACAGAAAAAACAGATAGCCCTAAAATTAATACTTGGCAGCAAGCCGGTTTCTATTTTCCTGCAGTTTCTTACGGAATCATTTCTGGTCATTTTCTTAGCATTACTCGTAAGTCTTCAGTTTACCTTACCAATTATCAAAAATTTCTATTCTTTTATTGATATTCCTAAGGGATACATACCTCATTTTGGATTATCAGCTCTACTTTTTGTATTGCTTCTTCTGTTTGCAGGTAGCTTTCTTTCGGTAATTTTCTCAGTATTCAATTTAAAACTCAAGTCATTATCAGCCTTATTAAAAAGAGCCGATTCGGTAAATAAGGGAAAAGGTAACAATTTTGGAAAAGTGAGTGTGATTCTTCAGTTTGTTGTAGCCCAGACAGTTATTATCGCCACTCTGATCATTGTCAAACAGATATATTTTATCAAACACAGCAACCTTGGGTACAATACGGAAAATATTATATACGCAAGGTTGCCCGAAAATGCTGTCCCAAAATTAGCCGCTCTTTCAACAGAATTACTTTCAGTTCCTTCTGTAAAACAAGTTAGTTTCAGTTCAGTACTACCTGCAGAATCACGATCGTGGAGCAATTTCAGCTTATTCATTAATAACGAAAAGAAAAGTATAGACGCTGAATTGAAATCTATCGACAGCTCTTATCTTAAATTATATTTATTTGATTTTGCAGCCGGACAAAATTTAAATGCAGGTGACACGGTTAATTCTATAATCGTAAATATGGAATTCCTTGCTGAGCTGGGAATCACAGACCCTAATAAAGCACTCAGTTTAAATATTGAGGGGATCGGAAAAAACGGCGCTAATATAAAAGGAGTTGTCAGAGACTTTCACTCCGGTTCTCTGCATGATAAAATCAGGCCGTGTCTTTTTTATAATGACCCGCGATCATTTAATACTGTGAATATTAAGATGATGACAACGGGGAGTAAAATAAAAGCTAAATTAGGAAAAACATCAGTGGATATTGAAAATCTGAGTGAAAAATGGAAGAAAATTTTTCCTGACCAGGTTTTTGAATACAGGTTTCTCAACGATACCATAGCCGATTTCTATAAATCAGAACACAAAGCACTTAATCTCTTCATATTGTTCGCAGCAATTACCATATTTTTATGTTTTCTGGGAATATTAGGCCTCTCTTTAAGCATGAATGAGAGAAGAACCAAAGAGATAGGTCTTCGAAAAGTAAATGGAGCAAATATCTCAGAAGTGATCGTGCTCCTTAATAAAGATTTTGTAAAATGGGTTGCCATCGCATTCGTTATTGCTATCCCGTTTGCCTGGTTTATAATGCACAAATGGCTGGAGAATTTTGCCTATAAAACCGGATTGAGTTGGTGGATATTCTTATTGTCAGGATTTTTAGCTCTTATAATAGCATTATTAACTGTAACCTGGCGGAGCTGGCGGGCTGCAACGATGAACCCTGTCGAAGCCCTGAGGTATGAATAAAAGGCGAAATGAATAAGGTGTAAGGAGTGAGCGGAATGAGGTAGTTGGGAATTTTTAAAATGAATTAAATTCTAATATGAAGATATCCCAGATTTTGAGAAGCCTTTACAGAGACAGATTGAATACACTGGTTGTAATTATCAGTCTATCTATCGGCATGGCAAGTTTCAACATGGTTCTAATGTTCATTATCCGTGAGTTAAGCACAGATAGTTTCCAAAAGCAAAGCGACCGGATCTATGCATTGAAATGTGATGATCCCTGGTTCCCGGGTCAGAAAATTTATTACTGTAAGTTTGGTTCTGCAGAATTTATGAAAAAAAAATTCCCGCAGGTGGAAGATTATTGCCGCATAAGCAATTCAGGTTCACAGAAGATTGTTGTTAATAATGAGAATTACTTCGACACGCCTTCCATATTGGCTGCTTCACCAAATTTTTTCAGTTTTTTTTCCTACAAACTGCTAACCAGCAACCCTGCAACAGCATTAGAATCAAATAATAACATTGTTATTTCAGATGAGCTTGCTAAAAAATACTTTGGGGAAAATGATGCAATAGGAAAGGTCATTGAATTTGTGAATGGTGGAAAAACTAAAACGATGATCGTTACCGGAGTATTTGAAAAACCGGTTGAGAATACACAGCTGAGATTTGATGTTGTAAGACAAATTGGAGAATCAGACAGTCGTTGTTATGTCAGACTGGCAAAAGATGCCAGACAGGATCAGGTGGAAAAGCTCTTCGCTGATAAAAAAGAATCCATTCCGATTATTAATGTAGGTACCCCGGGGCCTTATTATCTTGAGCCTCTCCACGATGCTTATTTCGACACAAAACGAGGATCAGCTGTTGAAGTCAGCAGGGACAAGAGAGATATATGGATCGCTTTGGCTATTGGTATAATGATAATAGGTATTGCAATATTTAATTATCTCGGTGTTCTGTCTAACAAATTCATGGTAAAGGTCAAAGAATTTAAGATCCGCAGGATAAACGGGGGCTCCCGGGTCAGCGTTATTTTCGGTTTTATGATTGAAAATTCAATATTAATAGGTTTTTCTTTCCTGGTAAGCATCTATCTGATGTATGAATTTTCACCCTTTTTCAATGGACTAACTGGTAGTCATATCACGGAACAATTTATCATCCAACCCGAAAAATTAGGGATTCTTCTGAGTGTAATAATGATTATCTGGGTTATAACACTATTTTTTGTATCGTTCCTCATTTATCAGGAAGCATCTGACAAATTCAAAGAAGAAAAGAATTTCCGTATCAAAAGTGTCCAGATTCCCGCGCTCAATATTTTGCAACTCGCCGGTTCAGTTGCTCTTATCATCTGCGCTATCATTATTATCCGACAAATGAATTTCATCAGCACAAAGCCGATAGGTCTTGACAAGAACGTAATTGAGGTTAAATTGCCCGGACAATATTCTGATAAAGCTACGATCTTCAAAAATGAGTTAATGAAGGATAGATCAATAAATTGCATATCTGTCGTTGGCGCCTCCCCTGTATTGGAACATTTTCTGGTATCCTTGAAATATCTTCAGGATGGGGTTGAAAAACAATATTCACCTGCGGGCTTCATTGGTGATGAAAACTATCTTAAAGTTCTGGGGATAAACCTTATTGAAGGAGATGGTCTTTCAGATCTTATATCAGGAAATACCAGGAAATGTCTTATTAATCAGTCATTTGCAAAGCTTTTCCCAGGGCAGGACCTGGTTGGGAAAAGCATGCCTGGAATGGATGACGTGATAATAACAGGTATTGTAAGCGATTTTAACTATTCCGATCTAAAATCATTGGTGGAACCAGCATTTATTTCATACAGTAATAAAGGATCTCACTTGCTGGTTAAACCATCAGAAAACCAGGCTCCGGAGGCCAGAAAAATTATCTATAAGATATGGCAGGAATTAATTCCTGATTACCCCATCAATATTGAATCTGTTGGAGATCGCTATGAATGGTTTCACAGGGAGAATAAGAATTATTTAAAATTGATTGTCGCCTGTTCTATGATAAGTCTCTTCCTTTCGATGATAGGCCTTTTTGCCATCTCATCTCAAAGAACCCGGGCAAGGACTAAAGAAATTGGTATCCGTAAGATTAATGGTGCAAATATTATACAAATACTGGCTATTATAACCCGGGATCTTGGCAGATGGATAATTCTGGCAATTCTTTTCGCTTCACCTGTGGCATGGTATATCATGAATAAATGGCTTGAGAACTATGCATATAAAACAGAAATCAGATGGTGGGTAATTATTTTGGCCGGTACTATTACCCTTGGTGTTTCTCTTTTGACCGTAAGCTGGCAGAGCTGGCGGGCGGCAACAAGAAACCCTGTGGAAGCCCTTAGGTATGAGTAATGAGGTGTGAGGTGTGTCTGGTATAACATAATGTTTTAACTTTAAACCTTTCTCCAATTAGATTTTGATACGAAGCTCAGTATAAATGTTCCAATATTATCTGAAGTTAGCACTTCGCAACCTGTGGACTCAGAAAAAATACACATTATTCAATAGCCTGGGTTTAATAATTGCATGTTTAAGCATTTATGTAATAACCATCTGGATTAAAAATGAGCTTAGCTTCGACAGGTTTCACAGCAAAGCTGACCGGATTTATCGGTTAACTGCCAAAGAGGACTGGCCAAACGGATATAAAGCACACTATGCCTGGATGTTTGCCCACGATTGGAACAAACAAATTGAACCATTTTTCCCGGAAATTGAAAAAATCGCACGCATTGCCCCTATGCGTAAAACAGCTGTCAAGTTTAATGAGAATAAGTTTTTTACAAAGAATGTCTTTGTCGCTGATTCTGCTTTTTTTGATGTATTCGATATTGTTTTTACACAGGGTTCAAGCAACAATTTTATAAAAACGATAAATTCTGTAGTCATAAGTCAGACAATTGCTGAGAAACTTTTTCATGATAAATCACCAATAGGAAGTATGATTAAATTATCCGGTGAATTTGAAGAAAAAATGCACGATTATCAGGTAGTAGGTGTGATGCAGCCATTACCATATAATTCTCATTTCCACGCAGATATTCTGGTAAACAGTTCAGATAAGGGCTTCCTTTTTACATCCTATTATTATGTTTTGTTAAAAAAAGGTTCAGATTATAAGAGCATAGTCAATAAATTCGATAGTTTCAAAACAATCCATATTAAGAAAGAAGATGCACCGCATTTCACATTTAATCTTCAACCAATTACAAAGATCCATTTATTCTCAAATAAGGACCGGGAGATTGAGATGAACGGGGATATTAAGACCGTCTGGCTCTTCATGCTAATTGGTTTGGTAATATTGGTCATTGCTATTATAAATTATACTAATCTGAATATTGCTTCGTACCTGAAACACTCTGATGATTTCATTGTTACGCGATATTTCGGGGCACAGGGATCTGATATAGTTCTTCAATTTCTAATCGAAAGTTCAATTGTCGGATTCTCTGTGGTTTCTATTTCACTCTTGCTTCACAGTCCTGTTATAACCCTGTTGAGTGGAATTGATAGCATTAATATTCAAAGAGATACAACTATTTCATTTACATTTATGACAAGCCTCTTTTTGCTTGTGATTCTGATAATTGCCGGCACCTACCCGGCATTGTTCTTCAATTCCTCTTTTCAAAGAAAAAGGTACAATTTGAATATAGGCAATGATGTATTTTCGAAAAAATTGTATTTCAGTAAGCTTATGTTAATTGTCCAATTCTCTTTATCAATAACTTTAATCATTGCAGCTCTCACAATCAAAAAGCAAAACCAGTTAGCACTTTCAAATCGTGTTACGCAAGACTATAAAAACATAATCATTTTCAGAGGTCTGAACTGGGAAATAAAGCCATTATATCCCAAGTTCAAAGAAGAGCTTCTGCGAAATTCAGTTATTACAGATGTCTCAGCAGCTATGACTGAACCAACATCTGATGATAAAGATGTTTTTACTATCAAAGACGGAGATTTAAAACCCGAGAAAAAGAAATTAGCATTACATATGCTGGTTGGTGACGATAACCTGGTCAACTTCTTAAATCTTAAAATAATTGCAGGCGAAAATTTTCCAAAATATATTCCAAAACAAACCTTTGAAAGCTATATTCTCAATGAAGAAGCAACAAAATATCTTGGTTTTGACAATCCAAATGACGCAATTGGAAAACGACTGAGTTTTAATTTTGATGTTGACAGTATTCTGTTTGGAGGAAAGATTGTAGGTGTTGTTAAAGACTTTCATTATGCTACATTACACAATGAGATAAGGCCACTTGTTATGTTTCAGCAACCTGTGTGGTACTGGACATTTATGGTAAAATTTAATCCTAAGAATAAGGCTCAGGCATTACCACTTATAAATGAGTCGTGGAAAAAAGTTTATCCCGATTACCCTTTCGATTATATTTATCTTGACGATTTATATAATCAGGCATATTCAAAGGAAATAACTCAAAGCAGGATTATCAACCTGTTTTCTATAATCGGTTTACTAATTGCCTGTATTGGCTTAATTTGTCTGACATCATATATCGCAGAAACCCGAACAAAAGAACTGGGTATCCGCCGGGTAAACGGCGCAAGAGTGACAGATTTACTTATTATGCTCAACACCAACCTCGCAAAATGGGTAGTCATTGCAATTGTTATTGCTTTTCCAGTTGCCTGGTATGCAATGAACAAATGGCTTCGGAACTTTGCGTATAAAACAGAACTCAGCTGGTGGATATTTGTAATAGCAGGAGTTATTGTTCTTGGTATTGCTTTATTAACAGTAAGCTGGCAAAGCTGGAGAGCAGCAACAAAAAATCCGGTGGAAGCGCTCAGGTATGAATAACCTGGGGCCATGCAGCTTTCCTCAAGACTTATCGTCTTTAGTTCATAGCCTTAATCTGAAGTAAAATAAAAGAACTTCTATATATTTATATCATTAATATTATCCAGTTTATATGAAAACCAGAATTATCATCCTTACAGTGTTATTCTGTATTTCCGTTAAAGTCTCATCGCAGGATGGATATACAGTAAAGAACGATTCTCTTAAATCTGACATTTTAAGCCAGACCCGTAAATTAAATATCTATTTGCCCGAGGGTTATGATGCCAAAGACGCAAAATTTCCGGTATTGTATGTTCTTGATGCTGAGGGCCGCGATCAACACATCGTACCAACAGCAAGATTCCTTTTTGTGAATGGCAAAATGCCAAAAGCCATTGTAGTTGGAGTATTTAATATTGACAGAAATCATGATTTTCTACCTGATTCAAGTCAGGCTGCACCAACAGGTGGTGGTGCAGATAAGTTTTTACAATTCTTCAAGACAGAGCTTATTCCATATATTAATAAAAACTTTAAGACCGAACCATTCAATGTTTTGATCGGTCATTCATTCGGAGGAGTCTTCGTTATGCATGCGCTTCTGAATGATCCGGATCTTTTTAATGCGTACATAGCAATTGACCCCAGTTTCTGGTATAAGGACCAGATGCAGGTAAAGGCAGCACAGATTGAATTCGGTAAAACAAAAAACTGGAATAAACCCATTTTCATTGCGGGACGTGAAGGAGAAGGAATGAAAGGCATGGGAATTACAGCTATGGAAAAAGTTCTTAAGAGTTCTGCCCCTGTTGGCTTAAAATGGAAACTGGTTGCCTATGCAGATGAAGATCATGGTTCAGTACCGTTTAAAAGTGCATATGACGGTTTGCGTTATATTTTTGATTCCGGAGGTAACTTTACTGTATTTCCACTTAGTGGAATATTACCAAAAGGAGCCAAAACCTTTGCCTTTATTCAAAACATAAATCCAAATCTCAGATATACACTCGACGGAACTGAACCAACAATTAATTCCCGGGTTTGTAAACAGAAGATAGAGATAACAAAACCCTGCACTTTAAAGGTGAAAAGTGTCTCAACAAATTATAAAAATGTTCCGGCAGTTACAAGAATTTTTGCCTCGGGAGACTATATGAAAGGTGAAGAAGCAACGGCTGACATTAAACCGGGCCTCAAATATTCATATTATGAAGGAGTATGGGATTCAGTTCCTGATTTGTCAAAACTGACACCGAAAAAACAAGGTACCACAAATACTCTTGACCTTAACTTTGCACTTAAAAAAGATAGTTTCGCTGTAAGGTTTGAAGGATATATTCACATCACAAAAAAAGGTCTTTATGACCTGTGGGAAGTCTCCGATGACGGTTCAAAAGTATATATGAATAATGAATTAATATTCGACAATGACGGTCTTCATTCTGCTGATAATCCGATTGTAAAAGTCCTTCCTCTCAATCCCGGATATTACCCTGTAAGGATAGATTATTTTGAGAGAACAGGCGGTGAATCAATCATCCTGGGATGGGTGACCGGGAAGAAAGAAGTTCAGGCGGTACCGCTCCCGAAGGAGATGCTGTTTTATAAGGAATAACCCCCCAACCCCCCATTTGGGGGGCTTAAGATTGTCATACTCCGTGAATTTACTTATTTTACCTGGGTTTCACCCCCAAACCCCCCAAGGGGGGCTTAAGTTTTGTTATATCATTAATTTATTTCCCTTACCCGGGTCTCTGACTCCACAAAGATTCAACCCCCCAACCCCCCATTTGGGGGGCTTAAGATTGTCATGCTCCGTGAATTTACTTATTTTACCTGGGTTTCACCCCCAAACCCCCCAAGGGGGGCTTAAGTTTTGTTATATCATTAATTTATTTCCCTTACCCGGGTCTCTGACTCCACAAAGATTCAACCCCCCAACCCCCCATTTGGGGGGCTTAAGATTGTCATACTCCGTGAATTTACTTATTTTACCTGGGTTTCACCCCCAACCCCCCCAAGGGGGGCTTAAGTTTTGTTATATTCAATTAATTATTATTTTTGAATATGTAAATTACTGCCCTCCTTTGATTTACATTGCTGACTCCCCAAATTGGAGAACCAACAATTAGTTAACTTTTGAACATGGTGGAACTTAATAAAACGATGTATTTCAGAGCATCACCTGAAACCTTGAATAATGCCAGGATGCTTCGTGAAACCATGACACCACCTGAAAAACTTCTATGGGAAAGACTTAAAGGAAAACAGATTCTTGGTCTTCGATTTCGCCGACAACATCCTATTTTTATTTTTATTGTAGATTTTTATTGCCATGAAGCACGGCTAGTTGTTGAAGTAGATGGAGAAATTCATAATCAACAATTAGAATATGATGATGGAAGAACGGCTGAAATGGAAAAGTTTTATATTGAAGTTATTCGTTTTAAAAACTATGAGATTGAAAAAAACATAGACAAAGTTATTAATAGGATAACTGAAAGGGTGAAAAAACGTCTTGAAAGTCCACCTTGGGTTTAGGGGTGAAACTTTGGAATAAACGAACCTGGGGTTAAGTTATGAAATTAAAGTCCCCCTTGGGGGATTTAGGGGTGAAACACAATATATTTATAAAATTCACGAGTTGAATAGTTGACAAACAAATAGGGCGGATATTGGTTAATTTAGTATGAATGCTTTTGCTTCAAGTTTAAAAGATGAAATTCTAAAAGGTCTTCCGGGAACAGATGTTCAATGGCAGATGTCTTCCAGGAATCCTATACTAAAAAAAATCCCGTTATTCCCGGGAGAAGATGCCCGTGTTGCTGCTGTCCTGATACTTTTATACCCGGATAAGGGCTCTGTGCATACAGTCTTTATGCAACGACCGCAATATGAAGGTATTCATGGAGGACAAATAAGCTTTCCGGGGGGTAAGAAAGAGCCGGAAGATGATAGTATTATTAAGACTGCTCTGCGCGAAACATGGGAAGAAACGGGAGTAGATCCGTCGAAAATAACTATCATTGGTACGCTGACACCTCTGTTCATTCCAGTGAGTAATATGCTTGTTACACCCGTTGTCGGATGGATAGATGAGAAGCCTTCGTTTGATTACCGGACTGAGGAAGTTTCGTATCTGATAAATGCTGAACTAAAATTATTTCTCGATACCTCCATAGTAAAATCAAAACCACTTGAAATACGCGGAGAAATGGTCACAATTAAATATTTTGATTATGAGGGTAACACCATATGGGGTGCAACTGCTATGATACTTGAGGAATTACTGGTACTGATCAGAAGGGGCGGTCTTATTCATCAGGAATGATATTCTTATAATTCTCATACCTTTCAAGTATCTGACTTACAAATCTTACAGATTCAATTCCCCTGAAATATCCACTTTTAACTACAGCATCATTGTAATATTGAGGCTGCGATTTTTTCAAGAGCCATAAAGCAACATTCCCATTCCATTTCTCAGGATCCATACCGTTTTTCTCAGCAAGCTTCATTGCATCCAGGACATGCCCCGGACCGGCATTATAAGCTGCCAGGATAAAATATATCCGTTCTCTTTCGTCCGCAATCTTCGGACTGAATATTGATGAAAGCCATTTGATATATCTGATTCCGGCTTTCAGATTATTTTCGGGTGATGAGGTAATATCAATTCCGAAATTCTTTCCCGTATCAGGCATGATCTGCATCAATCCAAAGGCTCCTGCATAGGATTCCACATTAGGGTCGAAGTGTGACTCCTGGCATATAAGAGAAGCCAGCAATCTCCAGTCCCAGTTAATGCTTGAACTGAATTTTTTTATAAGATCATCATACTGTGATACTTTTCCTGTATTTATGGCGTAAAAATCGCTGTTGACAATTGCTATGGAACGGGCATTTTTAAAATATTTCGCATATAAAAGTGCATAAGAACCGGTCAACTTATATGTTGTCATCCAGCGGTTTAAGGCAGTCAGAAGTTTGTCCGAATTAATTTTCCTGACACCCCAGCTAATTTTATGAGGCAGACTGACAGGTGTATTAACATCAATAACAGGGAAATATGTTGAATTCACAAGTGCAAGATTCTCGTCACAGATTGTATAATCAATTACTCCCCGTGCAACATTCTGAATAAGCTTTTCCGACTCAAAAGGGACCTCTATAATGTTTATCCGGGTACCGGTTTCTTTACCCAAAGAAATAAGTTGTGCCGCGTAAGATGATCCTGCGGGTACATAAATCGTTTTTCCGGCCAGTCCTGATTGGCTTCTTATAAGCTTTGTATCGACTATATCTTCAGATAAGGATCTCCAGTTCCGTGGTTTGCGCTGAATTAATACTTGTTTTGTTTCTCCAATTGGTACAGTGTAACGGATATCTTTTCTTCCTGAAGAATCCAGGGAGAGATTAAACGCAAGCAGATCAGCTTCACCGGTTTTCAACATCCGCAAAGCTTTATCAGGCTGATTTTCCGGAATGATCTCAAGGTCTATTCCTATTTCATCCGAAAATGATTTCAGAAGTTCATAGTTAAATCCCATTGGGTCACCCCTGTAAATAAAATAATCAGTTGAGTTAAAATCAGTTACTGCGACTAACTTGCCTCTTCCCCTGATGGAATCGAGGTCGCATGAAACAATACCGCTATCTGGATTTTTTGTGGTTCGATGAGGTGAACAGGCAGTGAATACCGTCACCCAGATGATGAATAAAAATATTGTGTTCTTTACCAAACTTTTTGTTTTAAAAATTTTCGCAAAGATACAACAATTTTTTTAATCGTAAAATGTCCATGAAAAACCATACCTTAACATCCTGATATTCATAGGATAATTAGGTACGTAATAGTAATTGTATCTTATGCTTTGACCCATAAATCCTGAATTGAAATGATCGAACATAACATAGATCCTTGTCCTCTTTACCTTGAAATTCACGAAAAGATTTATGTAAGGATAATTACCTGCTGTCACTAAAGCCTGACGGTAATATACTTCCGTTGCGGGCATAAAGGAATATGGATAATACAAGGAATTATAGGTCACATCTGCACCAAGCTGGGCATTCAACTTTCCTCCGGTATTCCTGAATCTGAACAAATGTTCAAAATAACCCGCAGCCCGCAAGGTAACCAATGGCAGATCAAGAATTTCCGAATTTGAACTTTTTTGTATGATCAAATCCGAGGCAAGATGAAATTTCCAGAACCTTATTTCATTTTTTAAGGTTGCAGCTAATACAGATAGTCCGCCTGAAAATTGAGAAGGATAAGCAGTTGTATCAAAATCAGTATAATTTTTTATTAAGGCGTAGTTGAATTTTAATTCGGTATGCCTTGCGGGATATTTGAATGAAGTACTCAAATCAATTCTGAATTCTTTCTTAAAACTATTATTCCACTCAAAGTTATTGCTGCCCCAGTGATTATACCAGATGGATGGTTGGGAATTGATTATATCTCCTGTAATCAACCATGTTGCCCTGCCTTTTTTCAAGTCAAATGTCTTTTCCAGATCACCGTTCAGGTTGAAATCGCCTGTTCTGTACCCAATTAAATACAATTCCCCCGTTGCTAACCAGCTGAACTTTTCACCTAATCTATTATAGAGTCGTCCTACCAGAATGTTACTGTTTTCATTTAACTGAGGCATACTTGCCTTAAAAGTATATGGCACCGGATTTATATAACTGTACCTTGAAAGTTCATTTCTTATACCGACTCCGCCTCCAAGAGCTACTTTTCGGGTTTCATCAGTTGAAAAATCGAACCTTATCGTATTTTTTATAGTTCTGGAATAAATCGAATCATAAGTTAAATCAGGTGTTACAAGAATATTACGGTAAAATCCTGATGTTGGCGTTAGATCCTGGTATCTGAATATATCCTTTTCAACAGTAAGAATATGAGAAAAAGTACCGCTTAATCCGAGAATGCCTGTCTTTTTCCGGGAAGTGCTGTCATTTTTTGCTTGAGTGGTATTACCAAAAGTATAACGCTGTATTAATAAAAAATTCCTGTTCTTCAAAAAATTATTTGCCTTCTCAAGAGTACCCAGGTTTGTGAGTATAGACCGATTGACAGCATTCGGTTCAGTAAGTTTGCTCAAATCAGCTATCCCCCCGTTGTCAAAAGTATGCATATTATTTATCCCTAACGAGAGATAAAGTTTGTATTTATCGCCCGTATATGAAGAGTAAAAAGTAAATGTTTTATCTGCTGATCTCTGGAAATTATATTGTCCAAGACTGAATATAATATCATATATGGCTCCGAAATTTAAAAACCTGTTCACGTTTTGGGAATGCCTTACCCTGAAAGTCTGCTCAGATGTCTCTGTCGGACCAGCAAATGACCAGTCGAGTTCCGTATATGGAGTCTGAGTATTCATAAATACAGGGTTGTATTGGGTGTGCATTAGTGGGTAAAGATATTTATACAGGTATCTGTCGGGGTCAGTTATCCTATCAAAGAAGCTGAGCTGATAAAAAGGAAGCCCGTAATTTCCCAGACCCGCATTGACCGGTGAGTAACTGTCAGCTTTCTTGAAGCGGTGGGATAATGAAAAAACAGTATCAATGGGTTTGTTTATTTCCTCAGAATAATCAGGGGAAAGAGTCCATTCCCTTAAAATCCTTGGTTTCTTTATGGAATCCTGTTTATGAGTATGCTTCGTTACTGGAATTTTAATAGTATCGAGTCTTTGAGGAACCGCCTTGGTAGAAATGAGATCTTGCTTTTGCGAATTTGGCTTGGGTGGAATGACATCATTATTCTGGGCACACAGACCTGAAGATATGATTAGAAGCAGTATAATAGAAATAAATCTCATTGTCAGGTGCAAATATAGACAATATGAATAAAAATTAACCGCAAACTTTGCTCAAAGCTCTTAAAGAATTGCTGTCGTCATCATAACAAACGATATATCAGATGAATTCTTGTGATAAGGTGAAAACAAGAACTTACACAGAGATGCACAGAAAAGCACGGAGAGCCACAGAGAAAAGGCTTGAGGAGTGATGTGAGATTAAGGTTAAGATCCGAAATCCACCCACAATCCGAAATCAAAATTTCGCAGTCCGAAATCTTCTAATCTACGTTATCATTCAGATAGGCATTATTCTCCCTCAAAACAGGTTCATCGTTTTCATCAGAACTGAGTGTGAACTTTGACAATTTACTTTCACTCGCACTATCAGGTGTTCCTAATGTGAGATTCCGTCTTACATAGGCGGGCACATCTTCAAAAGTGTCGATATTATCCTTCATTGTTTTATTCGAGAGACCTTCCCTTTTGAGGAGGTTCTGCATATGTTTCACTTTTCTCAAAGTAGCTTCCGGTTTTTCATTGTTTTCATCATTCTCTTTTGTTCTCCTGCTCCTTATCTCACTCATTTCCTGGCTATGTTCCAGACTGAAATCAATGATTCCCTGAGATTCCTCTTCAAAATCGGTAATTATATGTTTTTTACCTTTATCATGAACAGAGAAAACATCATCGCCGGTTCCATGCGATATTGCAGGTGGGATTGCATTTTTGCTTGCCAGTAGTTCAATCTTCTTCTTATTTGGTTTATAGGGTTGGAAAATGCTGTTTGATTCAAATCCGGTGGCAATGATGGTCACACATATTTCTTCAGTCAGATTCTCATCCTTTGATAATCCCCTGATGATCAGGGCATCTTCTGATGCAGCATCATACATGTAATCGGTAATCTCTCCCAGTTCATCCATTGTAATCTCATGGTCTCCATTTCCGGAAGAGATATTTATAAGGACGCTTTTTGCCCCTGTGATATCATTTGAATTTAATAATGGAGAGGCTAGTGCATTCTCAATAGCTTTTCTGGCCCGGTCTTCCCCTGATGCTTTACCCATGCCCATAATTGCAACTCCCGAGTTTCTCATCACAGTTTCAACATCGGCAAAATCAACGTTGATATAACCTGTTACGGTAATAATCTCAGCAATGCCTTTTACGGCGGTGGTAAGTATATCATCGGCTTTAGCAAATGCTGTGGAAACAGGTTGATTTCCATAGATCTCCCTTAGCTTTTCATTGTTTATGACAAGTAAAGAATCAGCATAATCTTTGAGTTCGGTAACCCCGTCAATAGCCTGTCTTATCCGCACTTTCCCCTCAGACTTAAATGGAATTGTAACAACTGCAATTGTCAGGAGTCCCGCATCTTTACAGGCTTTTGCAATGACAGGTGTCGCCCCGGTGCCGGTACCGCCCCCCATACCGGTAGTTATGAAAACCATCTTTGTATTTCCCGAGAGTGCATCCATCACATCTTTGAGATTCTCAATGGCAGCCTGTTTGCCAATTTCAGGTTTACTCCCAGCCCCGCGTCCCTCAGTAAGAGATTCTCCTATCTGGACTTTTATAGGCACCTGGCTTTTTAAAAGAGCCTGGTGGTCAGTATTACATATAACAAAATTGACATCAGTAATACCCTTTTCATACATATGGTTGACTGCATTATTGCCGCCACCGCCTATTCCGAGCACTTTTATAATCGACGACCTCTCAACTGGAAGATCGAAGTTCATTATATCGTCTGACATAGCTAATTATTTAATTTATTATGAAAAGTATATAGTTACACTGAATCCTATTATTTAATTGGCTGATCTTCAACCTCAAACATTCTTGAAAGCATACTTTTAATTTTTTCTGAGAGAGGTATTTTTTCTTCTTCAGGAACCGGAGCTGTAAAAGTCTCTTCCTCTTCTATATCCTGATGCTTATCGACGACTATAGTTTTTGGTCTGACAAACTCATCCATGCTGCCTGCATTGAATGTTTTTTTGTAAGTATCGAGATACTCGAAGCCTCGCATTATCAGACCAACACTTGTCGCATACATTGGCTGGTTGATTTCATTTTTTGCGGTTCCGGCCAGATGTTCATTTGGAAGACCAATTCTTACATCCATTGCAGTCTTGAACTTCATAAGTTGCGGAAGGTGTTTCAGCATTGCTCCTCCTCCTGTTATTACGACTCCTGCAGCCAGCTTATCGGCGTAACCTGAATTCTGTATTTCAAAGTTTACAGCATCGATAATCTCTTCCATTCTCGACTGTATTATATATGCCAGGCTCTTGAATGATATCTCTTTCGGCTCACGCCCGCTGATTCCCGGGATAGAGACTACTTTGTCTTCCGGAGCTATATCACCAAGTGCTGAACCGTATTGTATCTTAAGCTGTTCTGCATGACGCTGAAGAATTGCGCAGCCTTCCTTAATATCTTTTGTCACTACATTGCCGCCAAAGGGGATAACTGCAGTATGACGTATAATATTATCATAATAAACGGCTACGTCGGTCGTTCCACCTCCAATATCGACAAGGACAACTCCTGCCTCCTTTTCATCGTCTGTAAGAACCGCATCAGAAGAGGCCAGAGGCTCGAGAATCATATCCTTTACTGTAAGATTTGCCTTCCTGATACACTTTTCGATGTTTTTTGCAGCGGCAACCTGCCCGATTACGATATGAAAATTTGCCTCAAGTCTTCTGCCGCACATGCCTATCGGGCTCTTTACCCCGGTCTCATTATCTACAATGAAATTCTGGGGAATAACATGAATGATCTCCTCACCAATGTCAATGTGGATCTTATGCATGTCATCAATAAGCCTGAAGACCTCCTCCTTCTGAATCTCATCATCATATGCCTCACGGATAATATAACCGCGGTTTTTCATGCTTTTTATATGCTGGCCGGCAATACCAACAAAGACCTCAGAAAATAGTACTCCAGACCTTTTCTGTACGTCATCTACGGTAGTTTGTATAGCATTTACTGTCTCTTCGATATTAAGAACAACACCTCTTTTCACCCCTTTTGACAAAGCTTTACTTAGTCCGAGAATCTCAATTTTCCCGTTCTCATTTTTCTTTCCGACAATTGCCACAATTTTTGTGGTTCCAATGTCGATGGCTGCTACATACTGTTCCTTTTTATTCATAATGTTGGTTATTTCTGATTATCTCTTTTTTTACAAACTATCTGATCTTTAAATTCAAGGTTTATCATTGAATATTTATTCCATCCGACTTCAGGTAAAACTTTGTCATAAAAAGCTTCAAGTTTCCTGAGCTTCCCTTCGAAATTTTCAGTTGTCCCAAGGTGAATCTGCTGATTGCCGGCCCGGGGTATAAGATCAATCTCATTCCTTCCGTCAACGTAGATCTGATCAATCTGGGCAGACCAGAATCTATCATCATTTATATAATTCACCAGGTAGTAAATATCTTTCAGAATTGAATTTTTAATGCTCGTATCCAGAACACTGACACCATTTAACATGGCGCTGCTGATATTAATATTTCCTTCAACGATGTGAAGACGCGGATTATAAAGATTCCTTCTTCTGACAACCACCCCTTCTTCATCTACAAAAAAGTCACCCCCGCTATCAGGCATCACTCTCATAATAGGATTTCGTTGTTCGACATATACATGAACCATTCCGTCAATAGTCATATACACTTCTGCTTTCTTTAGTTCCCGAAGCACATTTATCCTGTTTTCAATTTCAGAAACATGTATCTCCTTTATTGGCTTGCCTGCAATTCTGGCTCCATTTCCATATGCCAGATTTAATAATTGCTTCCTTGTAACAAAATGATAATCAGAAGAGTCGCTTATGTCTATGTTTATTCCGCCGCATGGTCTTGAATTTGTTGATCTGGCAAAGAATACCGGTGCTATTACAATATATAATGCAGGAAGAATAAATAGTATTTTCAGTACTTTCCTCATTTAGCTCTTTCTCTTTTTAGCTTTTCTTCTATTGGTTCAACCAGACTATCAATATCTCCTGCACCTATTGTAAGAAGAACATCCAGGTCAGCAGTATTTAATTTGCCAGGAATATCTTCTTTAGCCATCATTCTTTTCCTGGTAGAATTCATTCTCTTGAAGATCATTTCCGAGGAAACTCCTTCGATTGGTTTTTCACGCGCCGGATAAATGGGGAGCAGAATTATTTCATCAAGCTCATCCAGTATCTTCGCGAAACCTTCGGCATGATCGCGTGTGCGGGAGAAAAGATGCGGCTGAAAGATCCCGGTAATCTTACGTCCTGTAAAATACTCTTTCATGCATTTAATGCATGCCTTAATTTCCTCAGGGTGATGAGCGTAATCATCAACAAAAGCAAGCCCCGGAATATTCAATCTTATATCAAACCTGCGCCTGACACCCTGGAACAACAAAACAGCTTTCCTTATTTCTTGTTCTGTCACGCCGCACAGAAGGGCGATGGCAATTGCCGCAGTAAAATTTTCAATATTGATTATGCCGGGAAAAGCAAAATGCAAATCCTTAATTGTTGTTGAGGGTGAATGAAAATTGAAACTGTAATAATCTTTGTTGTGTTTAATATCATCAGACCAAAAATCGCAATTCGCCTCAAGGCCATAAGTAAAACAGTTTACACCTTCCGGAACGACTATTTCTTTTCTTATACTTTTGTTTACAATAAGATTGCCGCCTTTTCTTATTTTCGCGCAAAATTCATTATAAGCCTTAATCATCGTTTTCTGGTCACCATAAATATCAAGATGATCTGCATCAAGTGATGTCACGACTGCCATAAGAGGTGAAAGCCGGTGAAAGGAACGGTCAAATTCATCAGCTTCCATAACAGTATACCTGCTATCGCCAAGCAGGAGATTTGAATCGTAGTTCTTCGATATACCCCCAAGAAACGCGGAACAATCGATTTTTGACTGTTTCAGCAAATGGGCAATCATAGTCGATACGGTTGTTTTACCATGCGTCCCGGCTACTGCCAGAGTATCAGTATTTGATGATATTTCACCCAGAATCTCCGATCGTTTATAGATTGAATATCCATTGTTTCTGAAAAAAGTAAGGATGTTGCTCTCAGAAGGGATTGCAGGTGTATAAACTATTAATACTTTATTTTTTGTTGAACTGTTCCTGAAAAGATCGGGCAGAATTCCGACATCATCCTTATAGCTTATTGAACATCCATTTTCAGTTAAGGACCGGGTTATTCTGCTTTCTGATCTATCGTATCCGGCAATACTGTATCCTCCTTTAGCGAAATAAAGAGCAAGTGCACTCATGCCTATACCTCCGATTCCTACAAAGTACAATCCCTCTATGTTTTTAAATGCGATCATCTTTCTGAAAGCTTAAATATTTCTTCTGCTATTCTGACGTCAGCATCCCGGTCAGCCATTTTCAATATATTTTCGGAATATTTATCCCGTCTGTTTTTATCTGAAATCAATTTAATAGCCTCATCAACAAGAACTTTACCAGCCTTGTTGTCAGGAATTAACATGGCTGCATCTCTCTTTGACAATGCTTCGGCATTCTTTGTCTGGTGATCTTCTGCAACATTTGGAGAAGGGATCAGAATTGCAGGTTTACCAACAAGGCACAGTTCGGAGATTGTTCCTGCACCGGCCCTTGAGACAATTATATCTGCTGCGGCAAAGGCATAATCCATCCTGTTGATAAATCCATGTACCGATATATTTCCACTGAATGACAATGAGACCAATGCTTTTACATTTTCAAAATAGTATTTTCCTGTTTGCCATAACCACTGACAGTCTGAGTCGCGGAGAATGTTTATGTTTTCGGAAAGGCAGTTATTTATAGAACCAGCCCCGAGAGATCCACCCAGAACAAGTATGACGGGAAATTCTTTTTTGAGGTTGAAAAAAGTCAGGGCTTCATCCTCTATACTCTTCAGATTATCAAAATTATGACGTACAGGATTTCCTGTTTTTATTATTTTTTCATGTGGAAAGTATTTCTCCATTCCATCATATGCAACACAGATAGCGGATGCTTTTTTAGCCAGAAGCTTATTTGTCACACCGGCATAACTGTTCTGTTCCTGTATCAGGGTGGGGATTCCCATTTTTCCTGCCTGTCTCAGCACCGGACCGCTTGCATATCCTCCTACTCCGACTACCACATCGGGTGAAAAATCCTTAATAACCTTCCTCGCTTTCCTTAAGCTTTTTAATAGTTTAATAAGTACTGAGAAATTTTTTAACGACAGACTTCTGTATAACCCGGCAACAGGCAACCCTATTATCTCATAACCTGCGGCCGGGATTTTTTCCATTTCCATTCTGCCTTCTGCGCCGACAAAAAGGATCACAGTCTCAGGATCTATCTTCCGGAGAGCATTGGCAATGGATAAAGCAGGGAAGATATGTCCTCCTGTCCCGCCACCGCTTATTATTATCCTTTTATGTTTTTGCAGGCTCATAAATTTTTTCTCCTTCGTCAGTTACTTCTTCTTCAGGTAGCTCTTCATTTTTGATCCTGGCGTTTACTACCCGGCTTACGCTCAGAATGGCTCCTATTGAAAAACTCATTACAAGCACAGATGTCCTCCCCCAGCTAACCATTGGAAGAGTCTGACCGGTTACAGGAAACAGACCTACTGCAACCATCATATTCAGCATCGCCTGGATAACTATCATCACAATGAGACCCAGAACGAGAAAAGCCGGAAAGGCAGTCTCACATTTTTTTGCAATAGTTATTCCTCTGAATAACAGTATCATGTATGCCAGTATAAGAGGGATTGCCCCAAACAGCAAACCATATTCTTCAATAATGATTGCGAAAATAAAATCCGAATTGGACTGGGGAAGCATGTTCCTCTGTGTGCTTTTGCCGGGTGCTTTACCAAATAATCCTCCCGTAGAAATTGCAATTTTCGCCTGGTTACTCTGGTAATCGCCATCCGCGTCACCCTTGCCAGAAACAAAATGTTCGATCCTGTTCTTCCAGACTTGTACTCTGTTATCTTTTTTAATCGTTGTGAGAACCATGGCAAAAATAAGAACCAGAACCACACCAATACCCACATAAGCAAGAAGGAATTTAAGCGGCACCCGACCGATAAACATTATTACCATTGACATTCCGAATATCATAAGTGCCGTTGATAGGTTTTCCGGCATTATTAAACCGCAGACAATCCCAATGGGAACAATAAAATATTTAGTAACCAGCAAAAAATCATTAAGTTCCTTTTGATATTTGGCGAGTGATCGGGCCAGATACAGAACGAGTGCAACCTTTGCAACATCTGATGTCTGAAGCCTGAATCCGGTTCCGGGAATAGTTATTGATCTCATGGCTTCATTAACCCTCGACCCAATAACTAAAGTCAGAGCTAACAAACCAATGGAAACGAGAAGAATCAATCCGGCCATGGAGAAGTATATCCGATAAGGCAGGTAGTGAACAATTACAATTATTGAGAGGCCAAGAACGAGCATAAAAAACTGGCTCTTAAGAAAATATGTGGTATTCCCGCCATACTTCATAAAAGCCACGCCTACAGAAGAACTGTAAACTGCCAGAAGCGAATAGAACATAAAGAGAGCCACAAGACCCCATATTGCCTTGTCGCCCTTAAATGTTTTAGTCAGCCAGCCCTTTTGCATTATCGTTATTATAAGTTTCTTACAGCCTGTTTGAACTGACGGCCTCTGTCTTCATAATTTTTGAAGAGATCAAAACTCGCACATGCAGGTGATAAAAGCACTGTTTCACCTTTTTTTGCAAGGTAATATGATGATCTCACTGCCTCTTCCATTGAATTTGTTTCAACAATAGTGGCTACCTTATCTTTGAAAGCTTCAATTATTTTCCTGTTATCCTTTCCAAGACATACTATCGCTTTAACCTTCTTTTTGACTACCTGAAATAATTCCGAGTAATCATTCCCTTTATCAACTCCTCCAACAATCCAGATAATATTGTTCTCCATACACTCTATGGCATACCAGGTTGAATTGACATTTGTGGCTTTTGAATCATTAATGAAATCGATGCCACAGACGGTTATGACGGGTTCCAGACGGTGTTCCACACCCTGAAAATCAGCCAGACTTTCTCTGATTACCTCCTTCCGGATATTTAGAATTTTACCTGCAACAGCGGCGGCCATTGAGTTGTAGGTGTTGTGTCGACCTTTAAGCGCAAATTCGTGAATG
Source organism: uncultured Bacteroidales bacterium (assembly GCA_963823065.1). GTDB lineage: Bacteria > Bacteroidota > Bacteroidia > Bacteroidales > VadinHA17 > LD21. The sequence goes on along the minus strand of CAWGJX010000001.1, from coordinate 1,395,860 downwards.
GTCATAATTTTAGTTTTATTTTGGTAATCAATAATTAGTTCATCATTTTCTATATATGCAGTCATGCCTTCGATGATCTCATCAGAAAAAGGCAGTAATGTCACTTCAGGTTTCCTTTCGGATAATTCTTTTTTAATAATTGGGTCTCCTGCCCAGAAAATCAGGAACTCATTTTTTCCCTGATTTTGAATTACTCTGAATTTGGAATCAATGTAATTCTGTAGTTTGTGATCATATCTGTCGAGATGATCGGGAGTAATGTTCATCAATACAGCTATATCCGCTTTGAAGTCATACATTCCGTCAAGCTGAAAACTGCTTAATTCAATAACATAATAATCATATGATCCTTCGGAAACAGCCATTGCAAAACTATTGCCTACATTGCCTGTCATTGCAACCTTTTTCCCGGCTTTTTGAAGGATGTGGGTGATGAGATTTGTAACTGTTGTCTTGCCGTTACTCCCTGTAATACATATTTTAATACCCTTTGCATATCTCCCAGCAAATTCTATCTCAGAAATAACAGGAATTCCTTTTTCCCTGATCTTCATTATTATGGGAGCATCCTCAGGAATCCCAGGGCTCTTGATAATCTCATCTGCTGAAAGTATTGCTGATTCAGTATGGTTTCCCTGTTCCCATTTAATATTGTTTTTTTCAAGAATTTCTTTATAGACATCTTTTATCTGACCCTTATCAGAAACAAAAACATCAAATCCATTTTTCTGTGCCAGAATTGCTGATCCTGCACCACTTTCACCCGCTCCCAGAATTACGATCCTCTTCATGTTGTTATCGAATTTTTAGCGTTACAATGCTTAAAACTGCCAGAATTATTGCTACTATCCAGAACCTTATTACAATCTTTGGTTCCGGATATCCCTTTTTCTGATAATGATGATGCAAGGGCGCCATCAGGAAGATCCTTCTTCCTTCACCGTATTTTTTCCTGGTCATTTTAAACCAGCTTACCTGAAGTAAAACAGAGAAGGTTTCAATCAGGAAAATTCCGCAAAGAAGAGGGATCAAAAGTTCTTTCCTTATTATAACTGCAAACACTGCTATGATTCCTCCCAAGGCCAGGCTCCCGGTGTCGCCCATGAAAACCTGTGCGGGGTAAGAGTTGTACCATAAGAATCCTATTGTGGCCCCGATAAAAGCACTTGCATAAACTACCAGTTCTTCTGTTCCGGGAATATACATTATCTGAAGATACCTCGCATAGATGACGTTACTTGAAACATAAGCAAGTATTGCCAGGGCGGTTCCAATAATTGCCGACGTTCCTGTTGCCAGACCGTCGAGGCCATCAGTCAGATTTGCCCCGTTTGATACCGAGGTAACAATGAAAATTACAATTACTACAAAGACAATCCATGTAAATGGCCGCCTGTATTGCGGGTTGATAAATGAGACCAGCCAGGCGTAATTGAATTCATTATTTTTGACAAAAGGGATAGTTGTTTTTGTTGATTTTCTCCCCAAAGTAACCGTTCCACTTGACGGAATCCCAACTCCCGGATCGGGCAACTCACTTCTTTCCCTTAATGTGAGATCATTAACATTTACTTTTTCGACAATTCTGACTTCATTACTGAAGAATAATGTCAGACCTACAATTATTCCCAGACAAATCTGTCCGGCAATTTTAAATCGGCCGGCAAGTCCTTCTTTATTCTTTTTGAATATTTTTATATAATCATCAAGAAAGCCTAAAAGTCCCAGCCAAACTGTTGTGACAAGCATCAGGATGATATAAACATTACCGAGTTTAGCGAATAATAACGTCGGTATTATAATCGAAGCAAGGATTATTATGCCTCCCATTGAAGGAGTGCCCTGCTTCTTATATTGTCCTTCAAGGCCCAGGTTTCGAACAACTTCGCCTACCTGCTTCTTCTGAAGGTATTGAATGATTTTTTTGCCGATAAGGAGTGAAATGATAAGGGAAGTAATAATTGCAGCCGCTGACCTGAAGGATATAAATGTAAATAACCTGGCTCCCGGGAAATTAAACGAATCCAAATAATTAAATATATAGTAAAGCATTTTCTGTCCTATTTAAGTAAAAATGCAATCCTTAATTCTTCCCTGTCATCAAAATGATGCTTTATGCCCATTACGTCCTGGTAGGTTTCATGACCTTTCCCGGCAATAAGTATTACATCGCCTTTATTAGCGAACATGACCGCTGCTTTAATAGCTTCACGTCTGTCGGATATTCTTAGTGTTTTTCTTTTAAGATCAGGCGTTATTCCGCTTTCCATATCATCAAGAATTTTTTCAGGGTCCTCGGTCCTGGGATTATCCGAAGTAAGAATTACCTTCGTGCTCCCTTCTGCGGAAATTGCAGCCATCTTTGGACGCTTGGTACGGTCGCGGTCACCGCCCGCTCCAACCACGGTAATCAGCTGAACTCCTCCTTCACGGATCTTATTAATGGTACCTATCACGTTTAAAAGAGCATCAGGTGTATGAGCATAATCAACTATACCTGAAATACCTCCGGTCGATTTTATTATTTCAAGCCGTCCGGTAACCGGATGAAGATCGCTGAGAATTGGAAGTATTTCTTTTTTGTCAGCACCCAGAAGTTCTGATGCGGCATAAACCGCAAGAAGGTTGGAAGCATTGAAATCGCCTATTAATCTCGTCCAGATTTCTTCTCCCTGGATCTTAAGTGACATACCTTCGAAGCCCTGTTCAATAATATTGCACCGGTAATCGGCCATTCCTCTGACTGAGAATGTATAGTGCCGGGCCGCAGTATTCTGAAGCATTACTCTTCCGTTTCGGTCATCAGCGTTTACAAGTGCAAATGAGTCAGAAGGAAGTGTGTCGAAGAAGCTTTTTTTTGCAGCCAGGTAATTATCAAATGTCTTATGGTAGTCAAGATGATCATGTGTAAGGTTCGTAAATATACCTCCCGCAAATTTCAGTCCTGCAATTCGTTTCTGGTCAGCGGAATGAGAACTGACTTCCATAAACGCGAAATCGCATCCTTCAGCAACCATAATTGCCAGGAGAGAGTTGAGTTGAATCGGATCAGGGGTTGTATGAGTCGCTTCGTATTCTTTTTCGTTAATGTAGTTACACACGGTTGAGAATAAGCCGCATTTATATCCAAGCCTAAGAAACATCCGGTATAAAAGAGTGGCAATTGTTGTTTTGCCATTGGTTCCGGTAACGCCCACAAGCTTAAGCGAGGAAGTAGGATTTCCGAAAAAATTTGAAGCTGCCATACCAAGCGCTTTCGCCGAATCAGCCGTCTTTATCCAGTAAATATTCTCATCCCGATTTTCAGGAAGTGTTTCACAGATAATTGCTGAGGCACCGGAAGCTATTGCAGAATTGATAAATTCATGTCCGTCGGTCTTATATCCTTTAACAGCAACAAACAATGAATTTTTTTTCACTTTCCGTGAATCAAATGCAATGTCGGAAATGTCTCCGCTTTTTTTACCGCTTACCGAAATAACCGGAATTCCATTTAATATATCTTCAATTTTCATATTTCTACATATTCATTTCCAGGGAAACAACTGTTGCATCATTATATCTTGCTCCATGTTCGGGAGATTGCCTAAGCACTCTGCCTTTACCACTGTACCTGACATGTATCCCGGAATTCTCGAGAAGATATATTGCATCGCGCAGACTCATTCCTCTCACATCGGGCACAAGACCCTTTTGTATCTTAACACTTGCCAGGCTGACAGTGTCGCCGCTTTCACGGGTGGCAACCCAGTCATCATCAGCAGTGCGCCTGTACGTCACATCAAGGTTTTTTAGCACTTCATTAATATCAGCCCTGTAACCGTTACCGGCATCAGGTGCTGATGGTTTCACATTATCCTTTTTTTCAGGTTTATAATCCTTGAAAAATCTTGTTGCATATACCTTATCGGAAATTTCCTTGAATACTGTTCCGGCTACCAGATTTCCGTAATAAACTCCGTTCGAAGGGGAATTAACAACAACAATGCAAGAGTAAAGAGGGTTCTCTGCCGGAAAATATCCTACAAAAGAGGCCGGAATAGGATATGTGATCTCCTGTTCTGTAACCATATTTGTCTTTAGCAATCTGTGCAGTTCCGGTTTTTCCGGCAATTTTATAATTAGGGTTTTTGAGATTGGTTGCAGTCCCGTTTTCGACCACACCTTCCATCATTTTTTTTGCTTTTCTGATTGTCGAACGTGATGCAATTGAATTGATTATTACTTCGGGATCATAACTCTTAATGACGCTTCCGTTTCTCATTATTGCTGACTACAAACGCGGGCCGCATCATTCTTCCGTCATTCGCAACGGCATTATAGAATGTGAGTATCTGCAAAGGAGTCAGCTGCACTTCGTATCCATGCGACATCATCGGCAATGAAAGTCCCGACCATAGTTTATCTCCTGGATACCGGATCAAGCGGCTCACCTTCACCTTTTATCTGAAGATTCAAGCGTTTGATTCAGTCTCATTGCATAAAGACGGTTGACAAAATCTTTGGGATTATCCTTATAATGCTCATATATAAGCTTTGAAGTTCCCACGTTGGATGATTTCTCAAATACCTGTTTGACAGTAATTTTTCCATGCCGCCTTTTGTGTCTCTTATTATCTTGTTATAAAACTTTACAGTTCCGTCACCGGTATCGACAATATCTCCTGTATCGATGACACCATCTTCAATTGCAGCCATAAGAGATGCAAGCTTAAATGTTGAGCCGGGTTCTGTGCTTTCACCTACTGCATAGTTGTATGATTCATGATAATCACCATCACTTCCGAGTTCCAGATTTGCAATTGCCTTAATATCTCCTGTAGCTACCTCCATAAGCACTGCACATCCATGATCGGCATTGTTTTTCCGGAGCTGATTAAGAAGAGCAGTTGATGCAACATCCTGCAGATCAATATCAAGTGTTGTAACAACATCATTTCCGTCTCGCGACTCGACACTGTTTGGACCCTCAACTGTGATCCAGTCGCCTCCTGTAAGACGTTGTTTTACGGCAACACCATTTTTACCTGCAAGATCTTTGTCAAATGCACCTTCAACTCCAACTTCATTCCCTTCACTTCCCAGATTCAGATAACCAATTGTACGTGCCGCCAGATCGCTGTTGGGAAGTATTCTCCTGTTCTCAGCCTGAGCCACCATTCCTCCTTTATACTGTCCTTCCCTGGAAATCGGTAACTCTTTCAGCTTCTTCAGAGTCTCATAATCTACTTTCGCTGAATCAGAAAATACCTGTCTCCTTTTTTTCTTGCCTCAGTTATCGCTGATCTCCATCCCGATGCCGATCTTTCGCCAATCAATCTGAGCAAGACCAGCAGATAAACCGCTGATTCCGTCTGACCAGGTTGCCGATGACATTCCGGTGCTCCGGGTATCCATGTAAATTGTATAGTATGGCACTGAACTTGCAAGCAGACGGCCGTCATTTGTCAAGTATATCACCCCTGTTTGCCTGTACCTCTGCGGTCTTATATACATATTTTTCGCTCATATCGGTCCATTTGCCACGCTGAACATATTGAAGGATAATAATACGTGATCAGCAAGGCAACTGCCAACAGTGCAATGGCAATATAAACCAGTCCCGCCACGCCATACTATCTCATCCCTTGCTGCCATTATCTTATTTCTTATCAACCATAAGTTTATAAGGTGGTGTTTTCAGTTCTTCAAGATTAAGTCCTTTTTCCTTTACAAGGCTGAATACTTCCGACTGCTTGCTGATATACATCAGGTCAGCTGAAGTTGAAAGCGATTCAGATCTCAGGTCTTTAACCTCCCTCTGAAGCTTTGTTGATTCCCTGGTTATTTTTTCAGCATGAAACCTGTTCCCTATATATATTGCAGCCAGGAAGACCAGGATTGAGAATATAACCAAGATTTTTAAGAATGATCTTTTCAGAAACCATGCTCCCGCTCAGCAGTTCCTTGATGATACTTCCCGGTTTTATCTGTTTCCCGGTTTCTTTACTTTCTTCCTTCGCCTCTTCCATTGTTCAGATCTTTTCAGCTATTCTCAGCCTTGCACTTCTTGCCCTGTTGTTTATTGCTATCTCTTCGTCTCCGGGTGTTGTACCCTTTCTGTTTATAATTCTGAAAGGAGTTTCCACGTTTCCGTAAAAATCTTTTTTTTCCTCTCCTTCAAGTTGCCTGTCTTCATAAAATTTTTTACTACCCTGTCTTCCAGTGAATGGTAACTTATTACAACAAGTCTACCTCCTGATTTCAGCAGTAAAAGCGCCTGTTCAAGCATTTCACCGAGATATTCAATTTCATGATTAACTGCAATTCTTAAAGCCTGAAACAGCTTTGCGTAGAATTTATGCTCCTGCCTGAAGGGAGCAAGTTTACCGATTGAATTAAATATATCGTTCACAGTTGAATAGGGTCTTGTATTCCTGGCAACAACAATTTCCCTTGCTATTCTTCTGGAATTCGTAAGTTCACCATATTTGTAAAAAATATCGGCCAGGGAAGATTCATCAAGTGTATTAAGAAGCCAGGCTGCAGTTACGGTGCCATTTTTATTCATTCGCATATCAAGTGGAGCATCCTGACGGAAAGTAAAGCCTCTTTCCGCTTCATCAAACTGGTGAAACGAAACTCCAAGATCAGCAATCAGTCCGTCAATAGAGTTGATATTATTGAACTTTAGATTGTTTTTAAGAAATCTGAAATTCTGATTAAGAAAGATAAGCTTTTCATCGGAAGGAATATTTAGTCCGGCATCTTCATCCTGATCAAATGCAATCAGTTTTCCCGTCGTAAGATGTTTAAGAATTTCCATTGAATGCCCTCCTCCTCCGAAAGTCACATCGACATATATCCCTTCAGGCTGTATTTTCAGTCCGTCAATACTCTCACTGAGCAATGCGGGTATATGGTAAGCCATTATTCTTAAAACTCATTATTACTTCCACCCAATAATTTTTCACCCAGGTTGGCCAGATCATCTGCAGGCATTGCAAGCTTGCTATAAACATCTGCCGGCCAGATTTCTATTCTCCCATCCTGTCCTGCAAGAACAACATCCCTTTCCGCTCCTATCAGATCCATTAATCTCTTTGGTATCAGAATACGGTTATTATTATCAAGCGAGAGCTCAGCTGTTCCCATAAAAAAATTCCTCAGAAACATGTTTTGCTCACGGTTAAAGGGATTTATCTTTTTTCTGATCTTATCGAGTTGCCTGTTCCAGTCTTCAATTGCATATAGCACAAGACAATTCTCGAAGATATCTTTACGGACTACAAAATGATCCTGGGCATCGGCAGGCATCTGCTTTTTAAATGCCATTGGAAGAATTATCCTTCCTTTGACATCCACTTTGCATGTATAATCACCAATAAATGTGGCCATCCTGCTTTTTCCGATTAAACGGCTAAATTAAGAAATAAATATCCACTTTGCTCCACATTACCCCACATTTTTTCAACGGTGTTAATAACTTTCTGAAGTATTGCGGTGAAGTATTTTAACTGATAATTATAGAATTTTATAACCCGATCTTTTGAATAAATTAAAATCCATTAACCGCAGAGGTCGCAATCCCGAGTATTCGGGATTACGCAAAGGTCGCAAAGAATTGATTAACATTCTTTTAACTTTGCGTGCTTTGCGCCTACTTTGCGTACTTTGCGGTTAAAAAAGTACTTTATTGTTGGCTACATCTCTTAAGATTTCAGGAAGATTGACTGCCATAATATTTTTTTGGTAATTTTGATTCCATTATTCGCTATAAAACCTTCCGGGAGATGGAGAGCACATCAGAAAAAAATGAAAATCAGAAAATTGATGTCAAAAATGTCATCCATTCTAAAAATCCGGCTCTTTCAAAAGCGATTCCGGGCTTTGTAATTAATTATATTAAAAAAATCGTTCATCAGGATGAATTGAATGTTTTCCTGGGGAAATGGGGTCATTTAAAGGACACCGAATTAATTGCTGCAGGCTTAATGCATTTTGAAATTAAATACAGGGTTTTCGGAAGCGAAAATATCCCTGAATCGGGAAGGTACATTTTTGTCTCTAATCATCCTCTTGGTGGACTCGATGGACTCGTTTTCATAAATGAGCTATCTAAACATTTCAAGGAAATAAAATTCCCTGTGAATGACATACTTACCAACATAAAAAACCTCTCGGGGATCTTTCTTGCCATAAATAAACATGGGCCACAGGCAAAGGAAGTTGCCAGGAGGATTGAAGAAGCTTATGCATCTGATTGCCAGATTCTATATTTCCCTGCCGGACTTTGCTCGCGAAAAAAAGGCAATATTATCAAAGATCTGCAATGGCAAAAAAGCTTTATTACCAAATCAGTTCAGCATAAAAGAGATATTGTGCCGGCATTTTTTTCAGGACGAAATTCCGATTTCTTTTATAATCTGGCAAACATAAGGAAGTTGCTGGGTGTTAAAGCTAATATAGAGATGTTATATCTTGCTGACGAAATGTTCCGGCAGAAAGACAAAGCGATCAATCTGGTTTTCGGGAAGAAAATCTCCTGGGAAACTTTTGATAAAACAAAGACTTACCTGGAATGGGCTGAATGGGTTAAATCAAAATCATATGGCCTTGAATCATTTATTGCCTTCTAATTGTTAAACAAAAAAAAAGGTTAAATTGCAGATGTTTATATAACGCTAATATTCAGATACACAATCCCCATTTTTGTTATTTCAATGAAACCAATTGTTGACCAATTACCAAAGGATCAGATAATTGCAGAGTTAACCAGCGATAAGCTTCTGCGTAAGACCAACAACGGCAACAATGAAGTTTATGTATTCGATAATAATAATTCTCCTTCGCTTATGCACGAAGTGGGAAGAGTGCGGGAACTTACATTCAGACATGCCGGAGGAGGAACCGGAAAAGAGATTGACATAGATGAGTTTGATACTGCAAAAACCGATCCGCAGAAGCAACTTATTGTATGGGATCCTGAAAACAAGGAGATCATTGGAGGCTATCGTTTCTATTTTCCTGAAAAAGGCTGTAATAACTGTGATATTACAAAACTGGCTTCATCATCCTATTTCTATTTCTCAGAGAAATTTCATACAAAATATTATCCTCATATGATGGAACTGGGACGTTCGTTTGTTCATCCTGATTATCAATCACGTTCCATGGGGAGAAAAAGTCTTTTTGCCCTTGATAATCTCTGGGATGGACTTGGTGCAGTAATCATAGATAATCACCATCTCAAATACCTGTTCGGAAAGGTGACCATGTATCCTCATTTCAATCCGAAAGCCAGAAACATGATCCTGTATTTTCTGAAAAAGCATTTCAACGATCCTGATGGTCTTGTTATTCCGATTGATCCTGCAAACATTGATCTGCATACCGAGGAGATGAAAAAGATCTTCAGGAGATGGGGTTGGAGAAGATATAAAGAAAACTATAAGATTCTGTCGAGAGAGGTCAGAAGCCTCGGTGAGAATATACCTCCTCTTATTAATGCCTACATGAATTTGTCTCCGACAATGAGGACCTTCGGGACTTTCATAAATCACAAGTTTGGTGATGTGGAAGAAACCGGAATCATGATAACATTAAGAGACATTTACGTAGAAAAGATAAACAGGCATCTGGCTTCGTACAAAAAAGATTTCGAAATAACCTGGTTTTCACACGAGAATCAATAAGCCCTTACATTCCTTCCTTCCATATAGTTAACATATGACTGGTTAACTACTTTGTTTCCTCCCGGAGTTGGATAATTACCTGTAAAATACCAGTCGCCAAGGTGCCCGGGGCAAGCCTCATGCAAGCCTTCAATTGACTGAAAGACAATACTTACTTCTGCTTTTATTTCATCCGATTTGAGCATTGAGGAAATTTTTGAGGAAATTTCCTCAGTAGTGAAAGGTTTATATATTTCCCTGACAATGTTTTTCATTTCGTCCACAGGTTTCCCGAGTTCGATCAATGCGTCTTTGTACACTTTTTTAATTATCGACTCTCTTCCTGTATCTTTTAACAGCTCAATGGCAGCTTTAAAAGCTATAAAATCGCCGAGTTTTGCCATGTCAATTCCATAACAATCGGGGTATCTTAACTGGGGAGACGATGATACGACAACTATCATTTTTGGATCAAGTTTATCGAGAATTCTTATGATACTTTTTTTCAGAGTTGTTCCCCTGACTATTGAGTCGTCGATTACCACAAGATTGTCGACACCCCGCTTAATCACTCCGTAAGTTACATCATAGATATGTCCTACGAGGTCATCACGGCTGGTATCCTCGGTAATGAATGTCCTTAGTTTTGCATCCTTTACTGCAATCTTTTCAACCCTTGGCCTCTGGTTGATAATCTTTTCAAGTTCTTCCCTTGAAAGATAATTTCCCCTGCTAAGGATATGATCTGTTTTTACCTGGTTGAGATAATTCTCCACGCCTTTTATAAGACCATAGAATGCACTTTCAGCAGTATTGGGGATATAAGAAAATACTGTATGGTCAAGGTCATAATCCACAACCTTCAGTACCCTGTCAGCAAGGAGTTCTCCAAGTTTTTTTCTTTCTCTGTATATCGCTTTATCAGTACCTCTTGAAAAATAAATCCTTTCAAATGAGCATTTTCTTGGTTCTGTTTCTTCCCTGATCTTTTCTATAGAGGTTTCTCCGGAAGCTTTAATTATAATTGCACTCGCGGGCGGAAGTTCCATGACATTGTCAGTTCTTACATTAAAAATCGTCTGGATCACCGGTCTTTCAGAAGCTACCACAACAACCTCATCGTCAATATAATAATAGGCAGGCCTGATACCTGCAGGATCGCGCATAACGAAAGCATCGCCATGACCTACCATTCCGGCCATCGCATAACCGCCATCCCAGTTGCGGCTGGCTTTTTTCAGAATTGATGTTACATCGAGGCTTTTCTCTATCATCGGAGAAATTTCTTTTTTTGAATACCCCTCCTCTTTGAATTTGCGGAACAGTCTCTCGTTTTCCTCATCGAGCCGGTGACCAATATTTTCGAGTATTGTAACAGTATCAGAGAAATCGACAGGATTTTGTCCCAATTCGATCAGGCTGCTGAAAACTTCACCGACATTTGTGAGGTTAAAATTACCGGCCATAACAAGATTCTTCGATCTCCAGTTATTTTCCCGGCTCACAGGATGCACATAATCTATATTATAGTTTCCATAGGTACCATATCTCAGGTGACCAAGATAGATATCGCATGCAAAAGGTACATTTTCTTTGATAAAATCAGCATTTTTAAAAGAATCAGGATGGGAAACTGTTAAGGCATCAATATCTGCATAGATAAGACCGAAAATTTCTTTAATAGGGTTTGCTTTATTTGATCTCTGTCTGAAAATATATCTGTTCCCCGGGGCGACATCAAGCTTTATTCCTGCAATACCTGCCCCATCCTGGCCCCTGTTATGCTGCTTTTCCATCATCAGGTACATTTTCTGCAGACCATAATTCCAGGTGCCGTATTTTTTAATATAATAGTCCATCGGCTTACGCAATCTTAACATTGCAATGCCGCATTCGTGTTTGATATTATCGCTCATAATTATTTGGTATTCTGCTCAGGAAAATTTATAAAGCAATTCGGGATTATGTAGGAATCGGGAAAGACTTTACTAATCAATAAAAATGTGCCAAGTGCCTCAGTGTTAGATCTGAAGTCGCCTACCCTTATCTTAAAATACCCCGGGTTTTCGAATATTACATAAGACTTAATGTCTGGAAACCTGGTCATAAATTCAGCCTGAACTTTAGCTGATTCTTCCCTGGCATTCCTGGCTGAGCTGTTATATATTTGAATCCTCACTCCTATCATCCCGGGATGCCTATTAGCTGCCTCGAGAATTTCATACCGGAGGATATACCTGCTAATAAGAGTATCTATAGCCGGATCCTGTATAATATTAAGCTTTCCGGTTTGTGAGTTACTGTCTGTTCTCTTAAACAGGTCCGCGGTTTTGATCCCCGTTTGTGATCTGACAATTACAACGGTAAAACAGGAAATTAATACTATGAAAAATAATTTTCTGAACATGCCGCAAAGGTAGCAAAAATTTCTATCCCAATTCAGCAGCAAGTTCGTCAGTCATTTCAAGATTATGATATACAAACTGGATATCATCGTCATCTTCCAGTACATCTATCAAACGAAGTACTTTTCTTGCTGAATCAAGATCAAGTTTTTTAGTATCATGCGGGATTCTTTTCAATCCGGCTTCTTCAGGTTCAATGCCCAGCTCATTAATCTTTTTGTTCACACTACCGAAATCTTCTTTGGCACAGGTAACGGTTATCATATCTCCATCCACATCAAAATCTTCTGCTCCTGCATCAATCATTTCAAGCTCTGTTTCCTCAAGATTAAGCCCGTCATTTTTTATAGAGAATATACCTTTTCTTTCAAATAGAAATGTAAGTGAGCCGTTGGTTCCAAGATTCCCACCATGTTTATTAAATGCCGATCGCACCGACGCAACTGTTCTGTTATTATTATCTGTCAGACATTCAACAAATACGGCAACACCGCAAGGACCATAACCTTCAAATGATGTTTCAATAAAACTTTCAGCATCGGCACCAGTAGCTTTCTTTATTGCCCTGTCGATATTGTCTTTTGGCATATTGGCTCCTTTTGCATTCTGAATCGCGAGTCGTAACCGCGCATTCGATTCTGCATCACCTCCGCCTTCTTTTGCCGCAATAATGATCTCTTTTATGATTTTAGTGAATTTCTTACCCTTTTTAGCATCTATTGCCCCTTTCTTACGCTTTATGGTCGACCATTTGCTATGTCCTGACATATTTTGAATTTTTATTTAACAGAATGCAAAATTAAATAATTCTTTCAAACCTCGGTCATACTTTATAGATTTGTGGCGGAATTAAAAGGCATAAAAGCATAAAGGCGTAAAGGCGCAAGAACCGTTGAGCCATTAAGCCGTTAAGCCGCTAAGCCACTAATTAAGAAGTAATGAACAAGAAAGTATTTATTGAAACATATGGGTGCCAGATGAATGTAGCTGACAGTGAGGTTGTTGTGTCGATACTTTCAGGTTCCGGTTATGAACCGACTGAAAATATTAAAGAAGCAGGTCTGATATTGATTAATACATGTTCGATCCGCGACAATGCCGAACAGAGGATATGGGGTCGTCTGAAAGCGATAAGTCATCTGAAAAAGAAGAATAATGATCTGAAGGTCGGAATTATAGGATGTATGGCCGAAAGACTGAAAGAGAAATTAATCGAGACCGATCAGCTTGTTGATATTGTTGTCGGGCCCGACAGCTACAGAGAATTGCCAAACCTTGTAACCGAAGCTGAGTCAGGGCACAAAGGTGTAAATGTACTCTTATCACGTGAAGAGACTTATGCCGACATTTCCCCGGTAAGAATGGATAAAAATGGCATCACTTCGTTTGTCTCCATAATGAGGGGCTGCAATAACATGTGTTCATATTGTGTCGTTCCTTATGTACGGGGGGCTGAAAGAAGCAGGGATCCGGAGTCAATAATAAGGGAAGCTGGTGAACTGTTTCAGAAGGGATACAAAGAAGTCACACTTCTCGGGCAAAATGTAGATTCATATACATGGAACGCTGATGAGAAGATTTTACGGTTCCCTGAACTTCTTGAAAAAGTGGCATTGATTGATCCTTTGCTCAGGGTAAGATTTTCAACATCACATCCTAAAGATATTTCAGATGAACTTCTATATACTATTGCCAGAAATAAAAATATATGCAGGCATATTCATTTACCTTCTCAGAGCGGAAGCAGCCGGATTCTCAAACTTATGAACAGGGAATATACCAGGGAGTGGTACATGGACAGGGTAAATGCAATACACAGAATAATACCCGATTGTTCCTTATCGACGGATATGATAACAGGGTTCTGTACCGAGACGGAAGAAGATCATAAGGAGTCTCTTTCACTCATGGAATGGGTTGGCTTTGATTTTGCATATATGTTTAAATACAGTGAAAGGCCGGGGACGAAAGCTGCCAGAAAATTGAAAGACGATGTACCCGAATTAATTAAATCCTCAAGGTTGAGTGAAATGATAAGCCTTCAGAACCGTCTCTCTGTAAAATCAAAAAAGAACGATATCGGCATGATCTATGAGGTTCTTATTGAAGGATTTTCAAAAAGGTCTGTTGATTTCTTTTCGGGACGCACTACCCAAAATAAAGTCGTTGTTTTTCCTGTCGGTGATTACAGGAAAGGCGATTATGTTAATGTTTTAATAGAAAAGTGTACTGCAGCAACCCTGATTGGAAGACCTGCTAATGTTAAAGTCTGTTAATATTCTGGTATATTATTGATTCTCACTTTATAAGTTAGTAACTTGCGTATTAATCCTAAACTTGCTAAAATGAAATGGAATAACTCTATCGCATTGATTATTGCACTTTGTCTGTCGCAGTTAATTTTCGGACAGGATGCAGGTAAAAAATCTGATAAACTTATTACTATAACAGGTAAGGTGACAGACCAGAATAATAAACCGGTTTCAGATGCAGTTTTTTCTGTTGACAATATCAAAACCAAATTAAAAGCTAAAAGCAATGGCAGCTACAAAATTAAGGTAAGCCCGTCAGCAGTAACTCTTGATGTCTACTCACAGAATTCAGGCAGCAGCAGTGTTGCAATAAACGGACAGACTACAATAAATTTTGTACTTAATGGTCAGGGAGGAGAAGTAGCTAAAAAGAGTGATACCACTAACTCTGGAATCGCCGGACAATCTTCCAATATTTCGCATAAATCCAGGGCCAGAAAAATGAATACTTACAATGATATATATCAAATGATCCGTACTGAAGTTCCCGGAGTAACGGTGAGTGGAAGAAGTATCACAATCCAACAGGGTCATTCGTTCTTTGGCAGCAGTACACCGCTATTTGTTGTTAATGGGGTAATCGTTCAGTCTATTGACAACATCAATCCTATTGAAGTAAAGTCCATTGGATTGCTTAAAGGAAGTGCTGCAGCAATCTATGGGGTAAATGGCTCGAACGGGGTCATTACCATAACCCTTAAAAATGGTACAGAAAAAAGTGAATAATGATAATTCAATGTAGACCCGACATTGAAAATAGGAATATTTTTCTTAATTCTTTGTAGTTCTTAAAGGCACTGCTGCTTCAATGTACTGATCGCGAGGATACGTTGGAGCGGTAAATATCAGAGCCACACTAAAGGCAGAATAAATCTATCAAAACGAGAGCCTCGTAATCACAGATTATTTCTTCATGTGCGTCAGTTGGAGTTCTTCTAACTGCTTAGAAGATATTTGTGCTGGTGTATCGAGCATAACATCGCGCCCGGAGTTGTTTTTTGGGAATGCTATAAAATCGCGGATAGAGTCCTGCCCGCCAAACATTGCCACCCATCTGTCAAATCCGAAAGCAATCCCGCCATGAGGAGGAGCTCCAAATTTGAATGCATTCAGCAGAAAACCAAATTGTTCATTTGCCTCATCCTCACTGAATCCCAGAACTTTGAACATCAGTTTCTGAACTGAAGCATCGTGAATCCTTATTGACCCTCCTCCGATCTCTGTGCCGTTAATCACAAGGTCATATGCATCAGCCCTTACCTTTCCGGGATCTGTCTCCATCAATGCCAGGTCTTCACGCACAGGAGATGTAAACGGGTGATGCATGGCATAAAACCTGTTTGTCTCAACATCCCATTCAAGGAGCGGAAAATCGACAACCCATAACGGGAAATATGTGTCTTTTGTCCTTAAACCAAGTCTGTTTCCCATCTCAAGCCTTAGTTCTGAGAGAGCAGGCAATGTTTTTTTCTTATCTCCGGCCATTACCAGTATCAGGTCGCCGGGTTTTGCATCCGTAATATCAACCCATTTCCTGAGATCCTCCTGGGAATAAAACTTATCCACCGACGATTTTAAAGTACCATCTGTGTTATATCTTAAATAAATAAGTCCCTTTGCTCCTATCTGAGGTCTTTTAACAAACTCAGTAAGTTCATCTAGCTGTTTCCTTGTAAATTCTGAGCATTTTTCAGCACATATTCCGCCTATATATTCTGAGGTTTCAAATGCTGCAAATTCATGACCCTTCAGAGTGTGTGTCAGATCGATGATTTTCATTCCAAAACGCAGGTCAGGTTTATCCGAACCATAAAATTCCATGGCATCCTTATAAGGAAGTTTCAGGAATGGATCTTTGAAATCAATGCCCTTTATTTGTCTGAAAAGGAATTTTGCAAGACCTTCAAATGTATCGAGAATATCCTTTCGCTCAACAAATGACATCTCACAGTCGATCTGTGAAAACTCAGGTTGTCTGTCGGCACGCAGGTCTTCATCCCTGAAACATTTGACAATCTGAAAATACTTGTCAAAACCCGCCACCATAAGCAATTGTTTTAAAGTCTGTGGTGACTGCGGGAGGGCATAGAATGTGCCGGGCTGCATCCTCGATGGTACTACGAAGTCACGTGCTCCTTCGGGGGTTGATTTAATAAGTACAGGAGTTTCAACCTCAACGAAACCAATGGAGTCCATGTATTTGCGAACTTCCTGAGACACTCTGTGACGAAGTAAAATATTGTTTTTTACAGGATTTCTCCGTAGATCGAGGTACCGGTATTTCATCCTTAATTCTTCACCCCCGTCAGTTTCATCTTCTATGGTAAATGGAGGGATCTCACTTTTGTTAAGAATATTAAGCTCACCAACCTCTATCTCAATTTCACCGGTTGGCATCTTGAGATTCTTGTTGCTCCTTTCACGTACTTTTCCTTTAGCCTGAATTACAAATTCACGGCCAAGCTTACGTGCTTTTTCACAAAGCTCTTTATTGGTTTCCATATTAAAAACCAGTTGTGTTATTCCATACCTGTCGCGAAGATCAACAAATGTCATTCCGCCAAGATCTCTTGATTTCTGAACCCAACCACATATTATTACTTCCTGTCCGGCATTGGTCATACTTAATTCGCCACATGTATTTGTCCTGTACATCCTTTTAGTTTTAGTTCAGCAAAAGTAAGAAAATTATCATATTGAAGAGACTGGCAAAAATCTCAATTATCTTTATACTTTTAGTGATCAAATAGCTAAGAATGGATCAACAGGCAAAGGAACAATATATGAGAGCGGCTCTCGCTGAAGCGAAAAAAGCTTTTGACAAACAGGAAGTTCCTGTGGGAGCAGTAGTTGTATGTAATGATATTATAATAGCAAGGGCACATAACCTTACTGAAACTCTCAGAGATCCGACAGCTCATGCCGAAATGCAGGCAATAACAGCTGCTGCCGGCTGGCTGGGAGGTAAGTATCTGACAGATTGCACAATTTATGTCACTCTCGAGCCTTGTGCCATGTGTGCCGGCGCCCTGGGGTGGAGTCAGGCCGCTACCCTTATTTATGGCGCCAGTGATGAGAAAAAGGGCTATACTACAATTTCCGGTTCATTACTACATCCCAAAACCAAAGTAGAATCAGGAGTACTTGAAAAGGAATGCAAAGAATTGTTGACGAGGTTTTTTAAGGGGAAGAGATAATCTGTAGGGCCACGCCATGGCGTGGCCCTACTTAATAATGCATGTAAATGCAGGGTCATGCCATGGCATGACCCTGCTAAACCCAATAAAAAACACTACTTTTATCTAAAATAATTACCATGACATTTGATAACAGCAAGACAATTATCAGTCTCAGAATCAAACTCTTTACAGCAACAATTCTTTTGCTTGCCTATCTTGCTCTTGCATTTGTGATTAAATTGATAAAATTTCCTCTTCTTGGAATCAGCGACACCGGCTGGACAACCATTTTTGTTGGGATCTGGCTCGTTCTTGCTTTAATGCCAATGATCCTTAATTATCAGTATATCAGCTATTCTGACGAAGGTGATCAAATTGTGTTCAGATATTTTACATCCGGTATTGTAGGCGGGAAGAAGAATTCAGTTCAGATTAATAAAGCATCTTTTTCAGGTTATAAGATTGAATCCAGGTTTTTCGGTCTGATACAAAGCATAATACTTTTCCAAAGGCTTCAACAAGGCATAGCCAAATATCCTCCGGTTCATATCAGTGCCCTGACAAGTGAAGAAAAGACCAAACTCATCAGATCGCTTAATCAGTACTCCCCACAGGTGTGAAGGTTATCATCTGATAACATGAGATTTATCATTTTTAATCATTTTAAACAATCTCAATTTTGATCCTCCATTTTATTGAATAAAATAACTAAAACTTAAAATAATGAATGTCGATAAAATCATGAACAACCTCGAGAAAAAACATCCCGGGGAAGTTGAATATCTGCAGGCAGTAAAAGAAGTACTCGAATCAATCGAAGAGGTTTATAATGAAAACCCGCAGTTCGAATCCGCCAATATCATCGATCGGATAATTGAGCCTGACCGGGCAGTTACATTTAAAGTACCATGGGTGGATGATGAAGGTAATGTAAAGGTGAATCTCGGTTACCGGATTCAGTTTAACAATGCTATTGGCCCATATAAAGGCGGATTGCGTTTTCACCCGAGTGTAAACCTTTCTATACTGAAATTCCTGGGATTCGAACAGATCTTTAAAAACGCACTCACCACACTTCCTATGGGAGGGGCAAAAGGCGGTTCTGATTTTGATCCGAAAGGGAAATCGAATGCTGAGGTAATGAGATTCTGTCAGTCATTTATGCTCGAACTCTGGAAATACATTGGTCCCGAAACTGATGTACCTGCCGGTGATATAGGTGTTGGTGGCCGTGAAATCGGTTTCTTGTATGGGATGTACAAAAGACTCGCAGGTGAACATACCGGAGTTCTTACCGGGAAAGGCAGTAACTGGGGAGGTTCCTTAGTTCGTCCCGAAGCTACAGGTTATGGTTGTGTTTATTTTGCAAAAGAAATGCTTGCCACAAAAGGTGAATCATTTCAGGGTAAAAGAGTTGCTATAAGCGGTTTTGGCAATGTCGCATGGGGAGCCGCTCTTAAAGCTACAGAACTGGGCGGAAAAGTTGTTACAATCTCTGGCCCTGATGGTTATATCTATGATACTGATGGAATTTCAGGCAAGAAAATCGAATATATGCTTGAGCTTCGTGCATCAAATGAAGACATAGTAAAACCATATTCATATGCTTTTGAAGGTGTTGAATTTCATGAAGGAAAACATCCATGGGAAGTAAAAGTCGATATCGCTCTCCCTTGTGCAACTCAGAATGAGCTTACGGGCGAAGATGCTCAGAAACTGATCAATAACGGTTGTATCTGTATATGTGAAGGTGCTAACATGCCCTGCACTCCTGAAGCTGTTGAGATTATTCAGAAAAATGGTTTGCTATTTTCTCCCGGAAAAGCATCAAACGCCGGTGGTGTTGCCACTTCAGGTTTGGAAATGACTCAAAACTCTATGAAACTACGCTGGAACAGACAGGAAGTTGACGATCGTCTTCATGAAATCATGCGTAATATTCACGAACAGTGTGTAAAACATGGCAAAAGAGAAGATGGATATGTTGATTATGTAAAAGGTGCCAATATTGCAGGATTCCTGAAGGTTGCAAATTCAATGCTCGATATGGGGGTGATCTAAGCCATAGCTTTGGCCCCCCTGCCCCCTAAAGGGGGGTTAATTCAGTATAAAAAATAATTGCAGAGACGCCCAAATTGGGCGTCTCTTATTTTTATCCCCTGGACGTCTCTTTTCTTGTGGTCCTGCTCACCTTATGACCCCTGCCGCTTCGCGGCCGTCCCCCTAGAGGTAATGTCATTTGACATTACAAGGGGTGCATAAATATAGTTATCGTTCTTTGACATAGTTGTTAATGATTTGCAGATATTGTTTTATCACGGGTCTGGCAATGTTGGTAGTATGATGAATGAAGTTTATATCCTTATTGTCATTTACCAGGGTTTTTACTCTGTTAAAGTCTTTAAGGTACCTATCAACAGCAGTTGAGAGTGATTTGTCTCTCTTGCAACAACAGCTGGATCTTTCTTTTCAACGACATGCTTATATACAATAATGCGTTTATGAGTTAAGGTAGTTCCCATGTCATGAATGACTCCGGAATGAGGAAGTATAGTTTTATGTTCTTTCTCATATTCGATCCTTAGCCGAGAGAGATGAGGTGCGCTTGATACCAGTATCAGGCTTAAATCCCTTGTAGATAAGACAGCTCCTTGGTGAAAGGCTTCTTTTATTATTCTGGCCATAACATTTTTTCGTATCGTTGCCATTGAGCTTCCCTTCTCGAACATTGAGACTTCATCATCAGTTACCAGAGATAGTATTACTGGTTTATACCGGCGCTTTTCACTATCTGCCCTGGTTCTTTTATCCAGAGCGTTCCAGACTATCTGGCCTGGTTTTAACCTGGATGACTCAGGGCAAAGGGAGTTAAAAAGATCGATAAGAGCTTCAGCAATATTTTCTCTCACAACAGGACCAAACATACCACAAAACTCACGCTCAAAGAAGTTTACAATAGCAGGCTGTAAGAACCTGTCATGTGCTGAACTGTAGTGTTTTACTGATGATATTTTTGGTATCATGTCTGTTTGTTGATTTAACCGTTCTGTCGACTTTTTTTTATCAGATCATCCAACTCTTCCATCCGATGTGGTACCGCATCTATTGCATGATACAGGTCATAATACTCCTGTGTTAAACTTGGAGATAGTTTGACTAAAAAGGCTATGGTTTTAATTTCATAGTTATTCTTAGCCAAACATACAACACGCTTGAACTTGTCAACGTAGTTTGCAACTGCTTCAATGCTGTGATGAGTTGCCCTGGCTATCTCTGAATATTCTTTGCCCGATAGCCACTGCTTAACGATCAACGCCCGATGTGTAACAGACTTTCCCATGTCACGTATCGTAGAACGAAGGGGAAGGACAACATCCTGTTCTTTGAATGCTTTGATGTCACGACATAAGGTTCGTTCACCGCAATTAAGCAACCGGTTGGCAATGTCCTCGACAGTTAGAAGACCTCCTTGTTGGAATGCCTCATTTACTATCCGTTGCAGTCGATGCCGTCGTAAGCCCTGGACTCCTTGATGTTCTTTTAACACAAGATCTTCTTCCCCTGCATCGAGGGTAAGAACCACGCTGACCATCTTGCATTCAGAAAGCTTCTTCTGAGAGCCGTTATCTATCGATACCACTTCAAACAGAACTTGACCGGGCTTCATTGCCCCGGAGTTATCAAAGAACGGTTGATAGGTCTCATAGACAGCATTCAGGATGGCTTTGGCTTCAAACTGAGAACAGTTCATTCCTTGAATGAGACTATTAACAAACTGGGTGTCTAATTGCTTCTGCTTTAAACGATCCCATTTCTGAAGTGAGGAATTGTTGATCATAAGTAGTAAATTTAAAGCACCGTTTTGTGGGATTACGCTTCGGCTACGCCTCCGCTTCATCCCACAAAACATATCTACAAACTTAATAATTATGTCAAAGAACTCTTGTCCTATCCTATATTGCCAAATGGCACAAATATAGGGGGACAAAATCTGAGACTTTAATAAAACAATCTCAAATATAAAGTTTTAGCCCCCATTAGGGGAGTTTGGGGGTCGATTTTTTTATTTCCTGCCTTTTTTTTATATTTGTTATGTCTCAATTTCTTGTGCTATGTCAGAGGTGTCCCTTAAGCATAAAATTGCATTAGGTCAGATTCCGCGTATAGGAGATATTAATGCCCGGAAACTCGTTTCGCATTTCGGCAATGTTGAAGCAATATTTAATGAACCGTATGGAAGTCTCATCAGGATACCGGGGATAGGGTCAGGACTGGCGAAGTATATAAGTGACAGATCTTATCTTGAGACAGCTGAGAAGGAAGCAGAATATGTCACAAAGAACAACATCAGGACATATTTTTACCTCGATAATGATTATCCTTTCAGGCTCCGCCAGTGTGATGATTCTCCTGTGGTTTTTTTCTTTAAAGGATCGTGTGATCTGGACGCGGCCAAGATACTTAGTGTAGTAGGCACACGCAATGCAACACAAAGGGGCAGGGAATTGTGTGAGAAAATTATTGGTGGATTGGCCGCTGGTCATCCCGATCTGATCATTGTAAGCGGGCTGGCATATGGGATTGACATCGCTTCACATAAGGCTGCCCTGGCAAATAACCTTCAGACAATCGGTGTACTCGCCCACGGTTTTAAAACCACCTATCCTGCTATTCACGCATCAATTGCCAAAGCTATGGTGAATAAGGGAGGTCTGATCACCGATTTCCTTTCAGATGCTCTCCCTGAAAAAAATAATTTTCTTAAGAGAAATCGGATAATTGCCGGACTTGCAGATGCTACTCTTGTTGTGGAGTCGGGAATAAAGGGTGGTGCCCTGGTAACTGCTGACATTGCCAATTCATATAATCGCGATGTCTTTGCAGTACCAGGACGACCGGATGATCAATGGTCAACCGGTTGCAACAGCCTGATTAAAAATAATAAAGCCTTTCTTTCTGAATGTTCTGATGATATTGAATATTTCCTGAGCTGGAAACCCGAAAAGACAAAACCTGCCATACAGAGAACTCTCTTTTCTGAACTCGATGCATCAGAGAAAAACATTTTTGAATTGCTTTCAAAACAAGGGGAATTAACAATAGATACAATTTGCAGGAAACTCGATATTCCTGTTTATAAATTATCATCTATTCTCCTGCAGATGGAATTCAAGGGACTGGTAAAATGTTCGCCAGGGAATATTTATAGGACGTTATGAGCTTAAACGATCTGTCGCACTGTTCTGCCGGCCACCTACCCCCCTAAAGGGGGGCTAATTCGGTGACATTAGAACACACCCCCTGCCGTTTCGCGGCTGTCCCCCTAAAAGGGGAACCAATTCGGTATCCCTAATGAATTTACTGAAAGGCTGAGAATTTACCCCCCTTTAGGGGGCAGGGGGGCAAAAATGGAGAGGAGCAAGTATACAAACAAATAACTTTGTCTCTTTTTCCATTAATGGATTTCTTTTTTTATAATTTTATGCCTCCAATTAACCTTTTTTTTAACTAATAATTAGTATTATGGATCCAAAAGTTCAACAATTTATGGCTATGATAAAAGCCAGAAATCCTGGTGAGAATGAGTTCCATCAGGCAGTTCAGGAGGTTGCAGAATCACTGATTCCTTTTATTGAGGAAAATCCAAAATATAAACACGCCAAGATCCTTGAAAGAATGGCGGAGCCTGAAAGGACGATAATTTTCAGGGTTCCATGGTTAGATGACAAAGGAGAAGTTCAGATCAACAGGGGATTCAGAATTGAGATGAACAGCGCTATCGGCCCCTATAAAGGCGGATTAAGACTTCATCCAACTGTTAACCTTGGTATTCTTAAGTTCCTTGCCTTCGAACAGGTTTTAAAGAATAGTCTCACCACTCTACCAATGGGCGGAGGAAAAGGCGGTTCTGATTTCGATCCAAAAGGCAAATCCGATAATGAAGTGATGCGTTTCTGCCAGAGCTTCATGTCAGAACTATTTCGTCATATTGGCGCTGATACAGACGTACCGGCAGGTGACATAGGAGTTGGAGGACGTGAAATCGGATTCCTTTTCGGTCAGTACAAGAGACTTAAAAATGAATTTACCGGAGTTTTGACAGGCAAAGGTATTGAATGGGGTGGTTCACTTATACGCCCTGAAGCCACAGGTTATGGTGCCACATATTTCGCTGAGGAGATGCTCTCCACACGTGGAGAAACCATGAAGGGGAAAATAGTATGTATTTCCGGGTCTGGTAATGTTGCCCAGTACGCAACTGAAAAAGTATTTGAACTTGGAGGAAAGGTAGTTACAGCTTCAGATTCAAACGGGTTTATTTATGACCCTAAAGGAATTGATCCTGAGAAACTTAATTTCATAATGGAGCTCAAGAATGTGAGAAGAGGAAGGATTAAAGAATATGCTGATAAATTCGGAGTTGAGTATTTTGAAGGAAAACGGCCATGGTTTATTAAATGTGATGTCGCCATGCCTTGTGCAACTCAGAATGAAATAAATGAAGAGGAAGCAAAATTACTTGTAAAAAATGGCTGCAAATGCGTTTCCGAAGGTTCTAATATGCCTTCAACACTTGATGCCGTGGGAGTATTCCTGAATGCACAGATACTTTATGGTCCGGGAAAAGCTGCCAATGCAGGCGGCGTTGCCACTTCAGGTCTTGAGATGACTCAAAATTCAATGAGGTTGCCATGGTCACGTGAAGAAGTTGACGAGAAACTTCATACCATTATGAAGAATATTCATAAAACATGTGTAAAGTACGGAACAAAGGAAAACGGCTTCATAAATTATGTTGATGGTGCCAATATCGGTGGATTTGTGAAGGTGGCAAATGCCATGATAGCCCAGGGGGTTGTCTAATGCAGCTTATTGATACTCATACACATCTGTATCTTCCTGAATTCGATGCCGACAGGGATGAAGTAGTGAACAGAGCTGCCGGCAATGGCATCTCAAAAATGCTTCTGCCAAACATTGACACAAATTCAGTAAAACAAATGCTTGATTTGGTGAGCAGATACCCCGGTATCTGCTTTCCAATGACAGGCCTCCATCCCACATCGGTTAAGGAAGATTATTTATTGCAGATTGAGAAGCTGGAAAAGCTGATTACCGAAAATAAAATTATTGCTGTTGGAGAAATCGGCATAGACCTTTATTGGGATAAAACGTTTCTGAAAGAACAGATCATTTCATTCAGACGACAGATCAGATTTGCCTTACAGAATGAACTACCGGTTGTTATTCATTCAAGGAATGCATTCCCTGAAGTCTTTTCTGTACTGGATGAGTTTAGCGGGGAAAAACTGACAGGTGTTTTTCATGCTTTTACAGGAAACATCTATGATGCAGAAAAAGCTTTAAATATGGGCTTTAAGTTGGGGATTGGCGGCATTGTGACTTTTAAAAATTCAGGACTCGACAAAATTGTAAAGGAGATTGGTCCTGAAAATCTTATTCTGGAAACTGATTCACCCTATCTTGCACCGGTACCAAATAGAGGAAAAAGGAACGAGAGTTCTTATATTTGTATAATAAATAAAAAACTGGCTGAAATTTTCAATATAAGCGAGGAGAAGATGGCAGAAATTACTTATTTGAATTCAGTTGCACTTTTCAATTTGTAAAAAGGAAAATGGATAATAAAGAGCATATCTCGATACTGATCATATACACTGGGGGAACTATAGGCATGGTACACGATTCCTCCACCGGATCACTGGTTCCGATTGACTTCCGGCATCTAACGGATCATGTACCTGAACTCCGGAATTTTGGTTATGAACTGCATTCAATCTCATTTGATCCGGTCAATGATTCATCAAATATTGATCCCGGAGTATGGGTTAAAATGGCTGAGATTATTGAAAGAGGGTATGACGATTTTGACGGCTTTGTAATACTGCATGGTACCGATACTATGGCGTATACAGCATCTGCCCTTAGTTTTATGCTTGAGAATCTTGGGAAACCGGTTATCCTTACGGGCTCGCAATTGCCAATCGGAATGCTTCGGACAGATGGCAGGGAAAACCTGATTACTTCAATTGAAATTGCTGCAGCCAGAGAAAACGGAATGTCAGCTGTGCCGGAAGTTTGTATTTTTTTTGATAATAAACTTACCCGTGGCAATCGCACAACTAAAATGAGCGCTGAACACTTCGATGCCTTCAACTCTCCTAATTATCATCCCCTTGCGGAAGTAGGTTTACATCTGCGATATTTCAACAATCTTATTCATTACCCTGAAAAAGAAAAGAAACTAATTGTTCATAAAGACTTTGATACCAATGTCGCCATTCTGAAACTCTTTCCGGGTATTAACAGAAAGCTGTTGAATGCTGTTACCAAAACCGAAGGACTAAGAGGACTAATAATTGAGACATTCGGATCGGGAAATGCACCTACATATCAATGGTTCATTGAAGATCTCAAGCAGTATATTGATAAAGGAGGCATTATACTGAATGTCACACAATGCCATGGAGGAAGTGTTGAGATGGGTCTGTATGAGACAAGCCGTCAGATGCTTGCCGCCGGAGTAGTGAGTGGCAAGGATATCACGTCAGAAGCTTCTGTTACAAAACTTATGCATTTGCTGGGCAGGTATAAATCAAAGGACGAGGTAATAGAATTGTTGAAGGTATCTCTTGCAGGAGAAATTTCATGACAGGGAGATTTGTAAAATTATTTTTGTACTTTGCGGCCCAGTTTTTTAACCCGGTTCACGTATAAGGGAGAGATGCAAGAGTGGTTTAATTGGCACGCCTGGAAAGCGTGTGTACCTCAAAAGGGTACCGGGGGTTCGAATCCCCCTCTCTCCGCAAAGCAAATTACTCCCGCAGCCAGCTGCGGGATTTTTATTTTGCAGATTACCGAACCAGGCTTGCCTGAGTGAGGTAAGATGAAAAATAAAAATACCTTACGAGTGAAACGAGTAAGGGAGTAATTTGAGATGCAAGGTTCTCCCCCATGGATCATTGAAAATAATCGTACCGGCCAAATGTGGATGTTTACTGTTCTCTGCCCACTTTTCACTTTTGTCTTTTTAATCCCAAGTATCAGATTGAGATAATTTTACTAAATTTATTATGTTTTCTGACCATTGGTCAATATGTGTAAATCGATTTCTGGCAGCACTAAATTCTTAATCGTTATCGCATTCATTTCGGGAGTGCTGACAGGATGTCTTAATACAGAAGAATCCCTGAAAATAAAAGGAAAAGTTCTGGATGAAAAAACAAAAAAAGGAATTCCCCGGAAAAACATAATCGTTCAGGGATTAATAATAAGCAATAATAAATTTATGCCCGTAGAAGCTGGTCAATTCTCAACAGACAGCATTGGTTGTTTCACATATACATTGAGAAAGGTAAAAGACTATAAAAACTACAGGTTCTGTTTTGTTGGTGATACAGACAATCTTTTCACAACCAGGGACATGACAATCTTCGACCTTGAGCAGAATGCAGAATCCCTATCCTTTTCCCTAAGAAAATTAACAGATCTTACCATAAACTTAAAGAGAATAAGCAGAACACCTGCTTCCGATACCCTTAGTCTTTCGTGGGAATCGGATGGGGTTTACTTTTGGTTTCTGTATACCTATAAAATTTATAACTATGGAAGAAAAAACTACTCCTTTGGACCTACATGGATAGGCGGAGGTGTTAATTCCACAATAAAGACTAAAGTCTTTGCAGACAAAATGACAAAAATAAGTTGGGAGCTTTACCGGTTCGGAAGGAAAAAGAAATTCACAGACACAATAACATGCAGAAGAGATTTTACAAACATTATTAATTTTACATATTGAACCCGGTACGCTGAACTGTAGGGGAAGGTTTAAGTTAAGGTTAAGGTTAAGGTTTAGACTCTCTGAGCCCAAAAAGTAAATTATTTAAGTTTTCACTTTGCGACCTTTGCGCCTGCTTTGTGTGCTTTGCGGTTAATGGATTTCAAAACTGTTTACTGTTTGGTTTTATCTTTTTACTTTTGTCTTTTATCTTCAAAATCAGTTACTGTTAATTTTGAAAGAATGCAAAAAAACTTATTCTGGATTCTGATTATAGCATTGCTGCCGGTATTGAGTGCCTCTGCCCAGGAAAACTGGAAACTCGTAAAAGAAGAAGCCGGAATTAAAGTATACACAAAAACCGAACCAGGTTCAGATTATAAAGCATTTAAAGCTGAAATGCAGGTAAAATGCAATATTGAAAATATTGTTGAAGTTCTGAAAAACAGCGAAAGAATTAACAACTGGATTGTCAACTGCAAGGGAGTAAAATTACTTAAAACTGACAATAGCGACCAATACTATTATATCGAAACGTCACTGCCCTTTCCCTTTAAAAACAGGGATATGGTATATCACTTTCAATATATAGAAATTAACAGCGGGCAGGTCAGGGTAAATGTAACAGGAATACCCGATTATGTTCCGCCTTCTGAAGGAATCGTCAGGTTGGCAAAAGCAAATGGTTATTGGCTTTTAACCTCAATTGATACATCCGGCACCGCCGTAACCTATCAAATGCATGTAGAGCCCGGAGGATTAATACCAGCATGGATGGCAAACCCTTTTATTGTAAATGTGCCATTTTCGACTTTCAAAGAACTCAGGAAGATAATTCAGAAATAAACCAGTACGTACAGCGAGGTGAGCTGTCATTTACTTTAATCTTTTTTCATTGATTTATGGAATATACAATTATTACTTCTGAGTATTTCAAACCAGTTTGTTGGTCAGGAGGAACTACTACTGAACTTTATATTTTCCCGCAAACAGCAGCTTATCAGCAACGAAATTTTCAGTTCAGATTAAGTACGGCTACAGTTGAAACAGAGAGATCTGAGTTTACTTTAATATATGGAACTTCAAGAAAATTAATGGTTTTAAACGGTAAGATAACATTAAACCATAAAGATCACTATACCAGGCAACTTAATAAGTTTGATATTGATGAATTTGAAGGAGATTGGGAAACCTCATCAGTTGGAAAGGGCACTGACTTTAATCTGATGACAACCGGAAAAACAAACGGAGAATTATCGGCTGTTGTTATTGAAAAAGAAAAAAAAGTCAATTGTAATATTAAAGAAAATAGAGACCGGTTTTTTATTTATGTCTATTCCGGAAAAGTCAAAATGGACATTGATAATAAGATAACAACTATTAAAAAAGGTGATCTGCTCATATTAAGTAAACTAACAAAAAGCAACTTTGAAATTAAAGGCATTGAAAAAAGTGAATTAGTTTTCGCTGAAATTACTTTATAGCACTGTATCCGGTTCGAGGTGCGCAACAAATGGTTCAGATAACTTGTTCTTAACATGAACATGATGACATGAAAGAAAGAAACAAATTAGTAAAGGTCTACACCGGGACAGAGATAACAGTTTCCCTTCTTAAGGAGTTGCTTGAAGAGATCAAAGTTGCATCAACTATTCAAAATAACTACAAATCAGGAGTTGAAGTCGGATTTGTTGGTAGTGTTCAATCTTCAGTTGACCTGTTTATTCAACAATCTGATTTTGAAACTGCAGAACCTGTAATCAGAGATTTCATCGCGCAAAATAAGAGTTAAGCTGCAGAGCACTGTTCACTGTTTACTGTCCCGAACTTACCGAGGGATACTACGTAGTCTTACTACTTACTTCTTACTTTCGAGTTCCCGGGCTCGTCGAGGAATACTTTTTACTTTCCTTATTTCCATTTTCTTTATTATTTTTACATATCGTTTAATTAAAATAAAGTTGCTGTTCGTTCACAGATGCAGCATGAAATAAGAAGATACCCGGTTCAGCATCCTTTGCTTAAGAATTATATCAAATTCTTCTGGGAGACTTCATATTGATCAGATGCAGCTTAACCACAAGCTTATTCCTCAGAGAAATATCAATCTGCGATTCAATCTGAGTGAAACCCCTCAATACGTATGCCTGAATGGTAAGGACCTTTTACTTGAAGATGTATTCTTCTCGGGCTTGCATGATCATTTCAGGAACGCGCATCTTAAATTAAATGGCAAGGTTGATATGCTTGGGGTTTGTTTTTTACCTGATGGTTTTTACCCTTTTTTAAAAATTCCTGTTTCTGAATTTAAAAATCAATTGCTGGGAGCCGGTGAAGTTGGGTTTAAGCTGGAAAATACAATCAGCGAACGGTTAAAGGAAGCTCCGGATGTTGCATCACGATTAGATATTCTTGAAACCGAGCTGGTCATGCTATTTAATCATGATAACCATACTCCTGAAAACTTCCGGCAAATTTTTAATGCACTTAAACAAAGCGAAAACCCGTTGCAGATCTCAGAATTTTGTCAACGGAACAATATTGGTATACGTAAATTAGAACGCATGTATAATAAATATGTGGGCGTTTCGGCTAATACATATGGCACTACTTAATCGCTTTCAAAACAGTCTGAATCAGCTTCTTTACAACGATTACTCCAAATTATCCGACATCGCCTACGACAATGGTTATTTCGATCAGATGCATTTCATTAAAGACTTCAAACGTTTTGCCGGAAATACACCTAAAAGCTTTGTTCATCAAAACAATTCCATATTTACAAATTGGAAAATTAACCTAATTGTCGTTTTTATACTATTTCTTCAATTTTTCCCCACCTACTTTTGCCTTCATAAACTTTAAATCAAATAGATTATGAAAGACACAATTATTACAGAATTTGTAAATTCAAGGTATTGGAAACAACAACTGAGGAACAGCTGACATCAAAGGCTGATATCTTTAATGATTTCCAGAAAAAGCAGGACGGCTTTATTGATGCTGAACTGGTGAAAGATGCGTGAGGGAAATGCTTGGTGTTTTATTTACCACTACGAGAGTTTGGAAAAGGTAAAAGCTCATTGGTGAAAAAATGCGTAGCTGTAGTGAGTTTGATGAGTTTAAAACTCTTATTGTTCCCGGAAGCATTGGTGTAACTTTCTATCCACAGTTAAAAAAGTGGCAGAAGGCGTTAAATGCTTAACATGTTGCGCCTGCATCAGAAACTGTCCGCAAAACGCCGGAACAATGAAACCCCGTCTGGTCAAAGACGCAGCAATACGGCTGAATAACTTGTGTAAAGTGCGAAAGGAGCCGGTTTCCTTCTTTTCCTGACACCTGACGTCTGACACCCGACGCCCTCCTTCGTCATTAAAGGACTTCGGAAAGCAAATCCTGACTTCAAGGGTTGAGGTTAAGGTTAAGGTTGAGTTTGGACTCTCTGTGGTTCTCAGTGCTGCTCTGTGTCTCTCCGTGTAAGTTCTTCTTTGTGATCTTTGCACATCCCGAGTACCCGGGATTGCGATCTTTGCGGTTAATGGATTTGGCTTCGCTGAGCTCTCCGCCAGCCTGTCGAGGAATAATCCCGAGCTTGCCGACATATTCTACTTACTGCTTACTGCTTAAAAGAGATTGCTTACCTTTACGTCCTATGAGCAGGGGTTTTGTAAAAGAAGACGATCAGGAAGAAATTCCTATGGTACCGAAAAGGGCATATTTGCCTGAAGGTATAATGAACTTAGTTACTCAGACTGGTATGGATCAGCTATTGGCTGAAAAACAGATGCTGAACAGTGAAAAAGACAATCTGGTTGGAGCCAGAGAGGATGAGAAAAGAATTTCACTGAACTATATCAATGCAAAATTACTTCTTTTGAACAACAGATTAGCTGAAGCACGAATTGTTAATCTGAAAGAGCAGCCACAAAATGAAATAAGATTCGGTGCTTTGGTAACTCTCAAAACAGTAGCAACAGGTAACATCCAGACTTTTCAGATAGTGGGTGTTGATGAAGCAGATATATCGAAAAGAAAAATCTCTTTTATATCACCTTTAGCCAAAGCATTAATAAATAAAAAAGTTGGAGAACAAGTTATTTTAAAACGAGCCGGGGGAGATATTGTTTTTGAAATTATGGATATAGCTTACAGTTAGCGGCGTGCTGCACGAGGTACGAGAAAAAATGATCCTCCTTCGCTATCTCTCGACAGGCTCGGGATTAGCTTCGGAGGACAAAGTAAACGATAAACAACAAACGATAAAGCACTACATGACTGCAGGACCGCAGGACCGCAAGACCGCAAGACAATTATTACCTTTGAGCCATTATGCCCTTATGCCGTTAAATATGATTCTGTTTGTAATGATATAAAAGTGTCAGACGTCATTTTAACTAACTCTCCGGCAACAACTAAAACTTCCTGGCATTTTACACTTAAAAAATAATTGCAAATAAATTTGCGCAACTCAAAAGTTGCATATATATTTGCAACCTGGAAGTTGCATAATTAAATAATGAAAAATGAAGCAAGACATATTCCAAGCCATATCTGACCCGACACGCAGGGCTATTTTAACTTTAATTGCTATTCAGGCGTTAACACCAAATGCAATGGCAGAAAAATTTGATATGAGCCGACAGGCTGTATCAAAACATATTAAAGTGTTACAGGAATGCGAATTGATTAAGCCTGAGCAGTCAGGCAGAGAGATTTATTATCACTTTAATCCAAAAAAAATGCAGGAAATTGACAATTGGTTAGCCCAATTCAGGAAAATTTGGGAAACTCAATTTAATCAACTTGACAAAGTATTATCAACAATTAAAAAACAGAAAAAATGAAAAATAATTTGCTATTCGATTTTACCGTTGACAAAACAGCAAAAACGGTATTTATAACCAGAGAATTTGATGCTGAGCTTTCGCTGGTATGGGATGCTTTTACAAAACAAGAAATTCTTGACCAATGGACCGCACCTGCACCATGGGTATCGAAAACAAAATATATGAATTTTGAAGTCGGAGGAAAAAGATTTTATGCCATGGTAAGCCCGGAAGGGCAAGAGCGATGGTCAATACAGGAATATACTTCCATTACCCCAAAAACCAATTTCAAAATGTCAAATGCTTTTGCTGACAAAGATGAAATTCCTGAATTACCAGGTTCTGAATGGGATTACAATTTCAGCGAACAAAACGGTATTACAAAAGTGAGTATTACTATTTACAATGAATCAATTGAACGTATGGAGAAGTTGCAGGAAGGCTTCAGGAAAGGATTTACAATGACAATGAATAACCTGGAAAAATTATTGGCCTCCCGATAGTTATAGGGATTATCGAAACGACAATAAAAACAAAATATACAAACATATTGAGCAAAAATAAAGCGCCATTTGAAATGTTGACACGGAAATTATTAAAGTTTTTGAAATTTCTATCAGATATTATGGCCTTATATTCGTAACTGGATTAATCATTAGCTTCTTACTACTTACTTCTTACTACTTACTTCTTCTTCCCGTGTGTCGTGCAGCGTGTGTCATTTATTTTTGATAAATTTGGTCTGTAATGACCCAATCTCTTCAAACTATGAAAAAGGCAGTCTTACTTTTTGTAATTATTGTTTCCTGTTTGGGATGCAGGAAAGATTACCTGATCCCCAATACTGAGGTCCCTGGTTGGTTGAAAGATAAAATTTCACAGGATGAAGCTACCATTAAATCTGATCCCAAATTAATGCCCAATTATGGTGCATGGATAAGATATGAGTACATGGGTGAGAAATATTATGAATATGATAATCCTTTAAGCTCTGAAGGCAGAAACCCATATTCAGAAGCAGGAGAACGGATTAATACACTCATTGCTCCATATACAAATTACCGGAATGACAAATGCTGTGAGGTATTTGTATGGACAGCCCCTGATTACCATAAATATTAGATTCGAAAAACTATAAACGCAAGCCACCATCCTCCATTAAAGTTACTGCTTGCCATGCAGGGCTCAGGGAAAGTTGAGGTTGAAGTTGATGGCAAAGGGTAAGAAGCTCTAGGCATAGCAGAGGCAAAAAAGAATGATCCTGAATGTTCTTCGCATTACCTTTGTGATTCTTTGTCAAGACCTTTATGTTCCTTAATGGTTAAACATCTCATTCCTGATTTATTTTAAACTTCGGAGTCATTTTATTGTTACACTAAAAGGAAAGGCTTTTTGGTTATAATAATTGAACGATCAGAAACTAATATTCTTAAAGCCTGCCACAGAAATAACATAAAAATTTAAGAAGTATGAAAAAAATGAAGATCCAGATTGGAATTAAACCGGAAGATACAGTCAAAGTAGCTGATTCGCTCAACATTCTTTTGGCTGATGAGCATATTCTTTACATTAAAACAAGAAACGCTCACTGGAATGTGGAAGGTCCCGATTTTATCAGCCAGCATAAATTTTTTGAAGAACAATATGAGCAATTGGAAGATATCATTGATTCGGTAGCTGAGCGTATCCGTTCAATCGGGCATTATGCTGAAGCTTCAGTTCATGGATTTCTAAAGCTGACTCATCTTTCAGAGAAGACCATGGAGAAGAATGACAGCAACGGATTAATAAAAGATCTGCTCGAAGACCATGAGTCGATCATTACTTATTTGCGTGAGAATATTACCCAATTTGCCGACAAATGGCACGATCATGGCAGCAGTGATTTTATTACCGGACTTATGGAAATTCACGAAAAAACTGCCTGGATGCTGAGATCGCATCTCTCACCGGACTCTTAGTGCAAAACATAAAAATGATATTCTGATCGACAAAACTTATGTCGCTGAAATTGTGCCATTTGATAAAAGCGGACTCGGTGATTACTATAGTGAGATTTTAGAAAATGTAACCATCGGTCTGAACCTTATTTTAATTCATCCGGCATTTGATGATGACGAAATGAAAGGAGTTACCTTGAACCATCCTAATTTCGGTTCAAAATGGCGACAAACAGATTATGATTTTTTTACAAGTCAAAAGACCAGGTTGAAAATCAAAGAGAATGATATCAGGCTGGTCACATGGAACAATATACAAAACGTCATAAATATTAAGACTGCGACTTAGCAACGGGAATGCACGAAACAAAATTTCCACACGCAGACTAATTTTTGTCTACGATTAAATTTGTATTGCGTTGCTGCGCAAAAAAAGCATTAACCTTAAATCTTCGGGCAAATACTACTGTCAGTTGTTAAATAACAACTATAAATAGCGTAATTACAACTATAAGTATCTGTGTGTTTTTGATTCCGGAAATGAAGCAGAATATCTTTGCAGTGTCGACAAAATAAAAAAAGATATAGTAATATTAAAATACAAAGATTATGTTAAATACTAAGATTATTGGCAATAAAATTACAGACGCACGTAAGAAAATAAATATTTCTCAAGCCCAGCTTGCTGAGCGTCTGTTCATCAGTTCACAGGCAGTCGGAAAGTGGGAGCGCGGAGAATCAATGCCCGACATTATTACTTTTAACCGTCTTGCGGAAATTCTGGGTGTTGACCTTAACTACTTTTCAGAAAGCTTCCAATCTGCGGCCACTGAAATTGCCCCCGTTGAGTCTTTGGTTAAGCAATCGGATGAATTGCCATCCGGAAAGCAGAAAAAGCTTAGCTGGGATATGTCGCGCGGGAACTGGGTGGATGCTGACTTTTCCGGCTTGAAAAATCTGCATGAAAAAGCAATCTCTACGCCTGCGATTTCGCCGGCGCCGATTTTACCGGAGTGGAGTTTAAATCTGGTGGCTTTAGCGGAGTGGTGATTAAATCTGGTGACCTCGGAAAAAATACAATTGCTGATGCTGTGTGGAACCGCACCTCTTTTATTGATACACAGATTGCCGATATAGTTTTCACCGGTACATTGGAAGACTGCTCTTTTGAAAACTGCGTTTTTACCAGGGTGACATTCCGGAATGCAACGCTTATTAACACTTTCTTTAAAAACAAAAGTCTGAAACGGATCCGTTTTATTGACTGCCAGGCAGATCGGATGACTTACGAATTCCTGAAAAACGGGAAAGCAGATTTAACCGGTATCGCGTTATTATAAGGCATAGAATCCTACGCAATACACAGTTACAATATTTGCTCATGTACCAATAAACGCTTAATAAAGTCCGGAGGGGTTTTTCCTATGTTCATTGGATGACTGACGATGAGGGTAATGTTCGTACTCTCTATAAGAATGCAGTTAAGATCGTCAATTGGTTAAAAGAAATCAATTCTAAAATCTACACCAATTTGTAGATGCCAATTTGACCCGAAAAATATTTTTCATTCCGGGTAGAAGTTTTTAGAACAAAGTAAAAGGAAAACTCATATTCTGAAAAACAAAAACCTCGGAGAAGAAAAATGAATAAAAAAGGTTGTCCCCCGACTTGTATTTAAAATGCAACTTAGGAAGAATATTTAAAATCCAGGAAAGCTTTGAAAAAGTCATAACTTCTCATTCGGGTTAGCAATAATCAGCATTCTTCTTAATCAATATTGATACAGGAAAGGTTGTCAGCCGATTACACAACATCAATAAGTTACTCATTTATCTGAGCAACATTCCTTAGACTATGTCTTTATCATTGGTTTTAAAGTAGATAAATTTCTCGCTTTGTGGGGCACGCAGCCATGTTTCTTGTTATTAAAAGTAGAAATCGGGACGAATGACTGACTTTATTCTACCCTAAGCTTGCCGAAGGGTGCGCTTTTAATACCTGACCTCAGACTTAACCTCAACCTGATAATTAATCCGGCGCTAATCTCATCTTAATGCAATCTTAACGAAAAGTATGCTGTCATTCCATAATTTAGGTCTTTATAATTAGTTTTTATAAATACCTTTTGATTATGAACCTTCAGGAAATAAGCATCCTCCTTAACTACTTGGATAACAATCAGGAACATCTGAACACATTGCAACTTGAATTCATGACTTCATTGAAGAAAAATTACAGTTCAACCGGAGTCCTTACCAAAAGACAGGTTGAGTTTCTTTATGATCTGAAGGACTATATCCAGTCATTACTCATGGAAAGATCTCTTTATAAATCTGAATCAGATAAGTATGTTGCCCAGTACTCATCTTTCGATCATTTTACAGCCTTTAATATTTAATTTTATATTCTCAAAAGACTTTCTATATCGCATCGGGACAGGAAAGCCACCTACAACCAAGAACTCTCAAAATTGGCTCCCAGGCTCCGGATTTCAAATTGAAAGGCATCGATGCTAAAACATATTCACTGTCGGATTTTGCAAAATCGAATGTGCTGGTAATCGTTTTCAGCTGTAATCATTGCACCATGATAGGGATCAGGGGAAGCGACCGCCAGTATTTTGAAAGGGGTTTGTGCTTCCAAACCGGATGCAAAAAATGTAAAAAGAAAAATTACCAGGATAAGTTTTAAAGCCGCCGGAGGAAAATTTTTCATAGATAATCTTGTTTAATCGTAAGCGACCCCCTGCCGCTACGCGGCTGTCCCCCTAAAAGGGGACTAATTCGGTGTTCTTAACGAATTAAATAAAATACCGAGAATTAACCCCCCTTCCGAGCCTGACGAGGAAAGGGACGCAGGGGGGTTAAGAATTACTTCACCTCCAATTCCTGTGCTGCCACATTCCATCCTTCAACCTTAAGCAGTGGTTTGTCACCGTCAAGGTTTTTGGCATCGAATTCAACATTAACTGTTCTCG
The DNA here is from genome assembly GCA_963823065.1 of uncultured Bacteroidales bacterium. Lineage (GTDB taxonomy): Bacteria > Bacteroidota > Bacteroidia > Bacteroidales > VadinHA17 > LD21. The sequence continues at coordinate 1,358,769 of CAWGJX010000001.1, read as the reverse complement.
ATTCTTTCGGAAGCAAAGAAAAATAGTTATCCTCCCAGAAAACAGGAAGCACCGGATCTTTGGATTTAAGCTTTAATATCTTTGGATTAACAGCGAATGCAAGAGCTGTCCCTTGATTCTCTATTGTTACAGACATCTTATATTTATTACCTGTCTTAGTAAGAGCTGAAGCTGTTACATTTACTGTTGAAGCAGGAAGTTTACTAAGGTCAGTAAAATCTGCCTTCTCATCACCCTTTGAACTCAGCCAATAGAAATTGGATGAGATTAATTTCCCTGAAGCATCATTTAGTTCCAGTTTAAGGAAATAGACTTTTGAGATATCTTTTGGAACAACAACTTTAAATATTTTTGGGCTTGTGTCAGCTGCGACAGAAGCATCCATCTTCCCCGAATTGACAATTTTCATGTTAAAATCGAAAACATTGAAGTTAACTGTCAGTCCTTTAAATTCCTTATAGAAGCAGTTCACAATCTGGATTGTGCTGTCGCCATAGTTGTATTGAATATGAAGAGGTTCGCAGGCAGTTTTTGCACCATAAAAAGCCCCGTTTGGCATGAAAAAATAATCATAGAGCTGCCAGTACATTTTTGGCCATGCTGAATTATACATCCAGTAAATGATACCACTCGATTTGTATTTATTCCCGGCAAATGCCTCGAACATCGCCTTTACTGCTTCCTGCTGGAAAACCTGAGCTTTCATGCAATATTCTTCAATACCTGTTGGTTTGCCGTAACGCGATTCAAATGCGGCTCTGGCAATAGGATAAAAGGCTTTATGCAGACGAAGATCCCAGGATGGGCTCATTGGCCATAAATCTTTCTCCGGCATCATCATTCTCATTGTTTCTATCGGAGGAATTTGTTCGCCAGCCGGACCGGCCTCAGTATTGAATTCAAGTTTTGTGTACCAATAGTTTGGTGTCTCATAAGCATATACATTAGGATATGGACCCATATGAACCCCTGTTATTCCCTGTATTTTACTGAGAGCCTGTGTTGCAGAGGACTCATAAGGCCTGGTTGGGTCATATTGATCAAGAACCTTTAAATATCTTTTTTCGACTTGCTCAGGAGGGTAATTATCACTTCCATATAACCAGGTAAATACTGATGGGTGATTACGCAGATGAAGAATCTGATCTTTCCAGCTCGCCTCAGCAACATCTCCGGTATGAGGTGTCCAGGTTTTCCATTGTTCCCATGAACTGCAGCAACACCATCCTACCATCAACAGTATTCCTTCTTCATCGCATCTTTGGAACAGGTAGTCTGATCCGCGCGGAGCTTCCATCCTCAGTGCATTCAGATTCATATGTTTGGCATACAAAAGGTCGGCATCAACTCTTTCATTTGACGGTCTGAGCATAAGATCCTGCACATAGCCTCCGCCTCTTATGACGATGTTCTTCCCGTTTACCTGGAAAACTTTTACATTCTGCTTACCAAAACTGTTCATCCAGTACGAAATCTCCCTGATGCCAAACCGTACTTTTTTTGTATCAGAGGTTTTTCCCGATACATCAAAACTAAGTTTAAGATCATAAAGATTCTGCGGGCCAACAGTATGAGGCCACCATAGTCGTGGATTGGAAATCACCAGCTGAGGAAATGATTCGGGAAGGAAACTCACGAGCTTTGTTTCACCCGCTTCAAGGGTAACATTCTGTGAGAAAGTTATATTTTCAATTGTACCTTTCAGAACACCGGTAATCTTTTTTGAACCTGCATTACGAAGATCAGTTGACACTGTTAATTTTGCTTTATCAGTTGCAGGAAGATTCAGTTTAGTTATGACCTGGGGATTTTCAACAGCTACTTCTCCTGTGGCACGAATCATTACATCATACCAGATACCCATTCCCCTGTCGGGTGGCGTTGGATTCCAGTCCACCCAGGTTATAGTAAGATCCTGTCCTTTAGGAGGAAATATCTGTAAAGCCAGGCAGTTGTCAGCACCCGGCAGGGCAGCTTTCGAAATGTCGAGGCTAAATAGACGGTATGCACCTTCAATTGTAGTTGTATCTGCAATGAGTTTACCATTCAGCCATACATTTGCTTTGTAATTTATGCTGTGAAACTGAAGCCATGTGTGCATTTTTTTAAAATCAGCAGGAATTTTGAATTCCGTACGGTACCACCATGCTACTTTAAACGGACTATCATCAGGCATCGCCCTTTTTGGATAGGGAATTGCACCTGGCAGATCATTAAAATTAGTACCGTAATACGGATCGGGGTAAACCTTATTAGCAACCAATGCAGCCAGAACAGTTGTTGGGACGGAAGTCGGATACCAGCCCTCAGTCCGGAAACCGCTCATCGAAATGGTCTTTGCTTCTGCTTTTATTTCTTTGGAAGATTGAATGGCCCAGTTATCTTTCAGGAGTATTTTCCCGTCTGCCTTATTTTGAGCCAGGCTGGATAACGGAAGCAGTATTATTAAAACTGAAGTCAGGAAAATAGAAGTTTTCATAGAGTTTCCAATTAATGGTAAAAATTAAATCATTTCACAGGTAATAAAGTTAGTGAAATTAATCAACAGGGATGATCTCTGAAATAATTTCCGGCAATTCTTATTTAATTTTTATAGGTTGCTATTTGAATTAGGCTAATAATTATTAGGTTTATGGTCATTATATTTATTTTAAGCAAGCGATTATGAGTGACATTAAAACATCCGCTTCAGGACCAGGTTTAAGACGTGTTCTGGGCTTGTCATCACTGGTACTGTATGGGATAATTCTTATTCAGCCGACTGCACCAATGCCATTATTCGGGGCTGCAGCAACACTGGCTAAGGGCCATGTTGTTACCACTATTTTAATAGGTATGGTCGCCATGTTATTTACAGCTATCAGTTACGGACGGATGGCAAATGCATACCCCAGCGCAGGCTCAGCTTATACCTACGTTAGCAGGGAAATTCATCCGTCTCTTGGTTACTTCGTAGGGTGGGGAATGATATTCGACTATATAATGAATCCAATAATATGTGTGATATGGATCAGTAAAGCCGCAATAAACATGATTCCTGAAATACCCTATCCGGCTTATTTAATTGTTTTTACCTGTCTGTTTACAGTTATGAACCTGCGCGGTATTGAATCAAGCTCGCGCACGAATTCTATAATCGCTACTGGTTTAGGAGTAGTTATCATACTCTTCCTCGGCGCCGCAATCAGGTACTTGTTTTTAAATCCTCCGGCAAGTGCTGCAGATTGGACCAGACCATTTTATGATCCCAAAACATTTTCGTTCCAGGCAGTGTCAGCAGGTGCATCCCTGGCAGTTCTTACTTATATTGGTTTTGATGGGATTTCAACATTATCTGAAGAGGTGCATAATCCGCGCCGTAATATTTTACTGGCCACAGTTCTTGTTTGTGTAATTACAGGAATACTTGCTTCAGTTCAGGTTTATTTCGCCCAGATGGTTTGGCCGGGAACCAACTTCCCCGATCAGGATACAGCATTTTGCTATATTGCCGGTAAGGCAGGTGGTCACTGGCTTTTCAATACGGTAAACATCGCTTTGCTGGTGGCAACTATAGGTTCAGGCGCAGGAGCACACCTCGGGGCAGGACGTCTTTTATATGGAATGGGAAGAGACAACGCTATTCCGGGTAAATTCTTTGCATACATAAATCCAAAAACACGGATACCTTCCTACAATATTATTCTTATCGGAGTATTGGTGCTTGGTGGTGCTTTCCTTCTAACTTACCCGCTTGGAGCCCAGCTGCTTAACTTCGGTGCCCTGGTGGCGTTCATGGGTGTTAATGTATCAGCATTCGTGCATTATTTTTTACGTGAAGAGCGTAAAAGATTCACATATATGATTGTACCAATTCTTGGATTTTCGATCTGTCTTTACCTCTGGCTCAGTCTGGGAATTAAAGCTAAAATAGTTGGAGTAAGCTGGCTTACATTAGGTCTTATTTATGGTGCATACAGAACGAACTTCTTTAAGAAACCGCTTCAGTTTGCAAAGCTTGAAAGCCTTGATGAACCCGAAGAGCCGAAAGAGAAGTAACCACTATAAGGTCGATCCCCTACCCCTCCATAATGGGTGGAATTTTGGCCCCCCTGCCCCCCTAAAGGGGGGTTAATTCTTGGTATTTTATTTAATTCGTTAAGGACACCGAATTAGTGCCCCTTTAGGGGGACAGCCGCAAAGCGTCAGCGGGCTTTACATTCAGAACAAAAATTCCTTTAAATAAAAGAATTATCGCCCCTTTAGGGGAGATGTCCCGCTTCAGCGGGACAGAGGGGTGATTTTTCCGAAATCGATATTCATCCCTACAAAAAACCTTCTCCCCGGCGAAATGAAATCATAATTCTGAGGAATCACTATTCCAAATATATTATCAAGGCCGGTTGATATACGTAACCATTTAAATTCCTGGGAAATGGTAAAACGCCAGCTACTGTAAGGTCTGTCATATCCTGACGTTCCATCAGCATTAAGATATACTCTTTCACCCATCAACTGACAGTTAAGTTGAGCAGTAAAGGAATAATCCTTTTTCCTGAAATTATAATCTGCCGATACGTTACCAGAGTGTTTTGCTGTACCGTACAATTGAAGTTTTGTCTCATTATCAAGTGCATGAACATAGCTATATCCGGCACTCAGCCATAAACCGTTAAATATCTTTTGTTTCGTTAATAAATCAAGACCAGTTACCGATGCACTGGCAACATTTTCATACTGATATGTAGTTTCAACAGCATCAGGCCGATTCAATATGGCCGTTGTAATCATGTCTGACAATACATTTCTGTAAACCGTAACCGAGGAATTATTCCATGGCTTTGAAAACTCTATTGACCCTGAAATATATTTTGAAGATTCAGGCTTTAATTGCGGATTTCCCTCCACAAAAAATTCGCCGAAATGATCAAAACTAAAGTATAACTCCTTTAATGCAGGGGAACGAAAACCAGTGCCTGCCGATGCTCTGAAATTCAAAAATCCCTGTTTAAACATTGCCGAGATTTTTGGAGCTGCATTAAATCCGTAATTGCTGTGATTGCTCCCCCGTATTCCGGCTACAAAGTCCCATTTTGCGCCAACACTGATATCTTCCTGCAAATAAAACACTGCTTCTGAAGCATTTTTCAAACCACCTTCCACCCTTGTGGAAAAAAGGTCTTCAGTATTATATTCCAGACCTGCAGTTAAGTTATTTTTATCTGATAGATGAAAATTTCCCTGGGTCCTGTATGTCTGGATAAAATCATAGGAAGCTGTATCCCTTTTGTTATTTAATTGTTCGAGAATAGAATAAGTGTTATACCGGTCACGGTAATAAGAAAAATCTATGGAACTCTTACCGAAAAAGTATTGGCCTTTCAATCCACCGCTCAGATCTGTATAAAGATCGTGCACAGGACGCGCGCTTACATTTCCACGTTCGAACTGATAATAGGTGAAATAAGGAGTAAAAGATAATTTTGATGAAGGCGTAATCTCAAATTTCTGATTTATCTGATATGAAGTGTATGGATTCTGAGTCCAGTCATGCGGACTTTCAGGAGTTACATCATAGCCATCAGTATGACTGTAATTAATACTCGTGCTTGATCCGATTATCCCTCTTTTCAATACGATACTACCACCGGAATAAAGCTCATTATATTTCGAATAACGTGAATAGAATCTGGCATCAAAAGGGTCATTGATCTTTTTCGTAATAATATTAATAACACCTCCTATGGCATTGGATCCATAGAGTGACGATGAAGCACCTCTAATTACCTCAATGTGGTCGATATTCTGTAGATTGAGCATAGAATAATCTATATCACCGTCTACTTCTCCAGCAATTCTTTCTCCATCGATAAGAAACAGAACATATTTGGCATCCATTCCCTGAAGCGTTACTGTTACTAATGTCCCATTGTGACTTACATTAAGACCAGGCACAGTAGTCTGCAATGCATCGGCTACATTTGTAATTCCAAGTTCAAGCATTTTACGTGCGCTTATCACCTGAGTCAGGACCGGAACATTTTTAAGAGTCTTTTCAGATTTTGTACCGGTCACAACAACTTCGTTAAGATCGATATTCGCTTCTTTCAGTGAAAAATTAAGGCTGCTGACATCATCATTACGTATGGTCACCGTTTGTTCTTCTGTCTCGAACCCGACAAATGATGCCCGAATCGTATAGGTCCCTGGTTCTATCTTACTGATTTTGTAGTACCCCATTTTGTCGGTAACGGTACCATAAGTTGTACCGGTTATTGAAATCGTTGCGCCGGCAATTACTGTGGTATCGGATTCGGTAACACGTCCTGACAGTTTCACTCCTTGTGAAAAAATGGCAGATGGGATAATAAATAGAAAAGAAATAATGTGCAAAATTCTCAGCATCTATTCGAGAGTTTTTGTTCCGTCAGACTGATATTTATATTGGAAAGAAACGTAACCTGACAGGTTTGTAGCGCTGTAGTAGCTTTTGAACCATACTTTGGCATATTTTCCTGTAGCCGTTTTAACAATAAAAACATAATCGGTGGGGACTATCTGAGTTCCCTGGGTTGCAAACTCAAGAGAGAACCAGTTATAAAGGACAGGATTAACTACATATGTCGCATAACCCTCTTGTACGGCAATTTGCATTGAAGCATCTGCAACAAAAGTTGTTGTATCGGGGATTACTTTTAGTGCATCAAATCCGGTTTGCCCCTTCAGGAAGGAGTTGGCCGCACTGCCTGAACCGCTTCCTGATAAGCCTCCGTTGGTTTTTACCCGGTAACGCTGGAAAGCCATGTCCCAGGAAGTGGAGTTCGCGGGATCAGTTACGGTAACTGTATCATTTGTTGCAAAACTGAAGTACTTCCAGGTTGTTGATCCTGTTGAATTGATTTCAAACACCTGAGACTGTATTGGCTGAATGGTATCTGTTTTTTTGCAGGCAAAAAACGATACGAGCACAACTGCTGACAAATAAAAAATTTTCTTCATGGATCTTACAATTAATTTTTTTGTAAAATTAGAATCGTAAGATTTTTGAAAATGGTAATAATCAGGATTTCTGTGGTACTAATCTTTTATGAATATCGCGAAATCGCTTAGGGGTTAGACCCGTCTTGCTTTTAAAAACTTTACAGAAGTAGGAATCATCTTCAAAGTTCAGCTTAAAAGCAATTTCTGAAATTGAGAGTTCAGAGGCTAAAAGTAATTTTCTGGCTTCCTGCATAAGCCTGTTCTGCAATATTTTTTTCAGTCCGCTGTTGAAATGTTTATTGCATATATCGTTTAACTGGCTCTCCGACATATTGAATGCTGAAGTGTAGAACCCCAGTTGCTGCTCTTTAATATAGTATGAATCCACCAGTTGAGATAATGTGTGGATGATAATACTTTCATTGTTAGTAGTTTTTCCCGATTTTGATTCATATAGCTCGGTGAGCTTTATAATAAGTATATTCAGTTGCGACCTGATTATTATAGCAGAATTATTGGATTGTGTATAAGATTCATATTCGGTTTGTATCGAATTCAACAGAGAAATAAAAGAAGTGAACTCATTATCTGTCAAACCAATACATGGAATACCAACCTTAGTTGCAGTCAGAGAGGTATAGGCAAAAGCGTTCAGAAGTCTGATAAAACTGAATTCTTCAACATAAAAATCCTGACAAAAGAAAAAAACATATCCTTCTGCGTCAATGAGACCTTCAAATGAGTGCATCTGATGGGGAGCAATTATACATAAAGTCCTGGGAAGTACTGGATACCTGTCGTTATTTACAACAATACTGCCTTCTCCGCGTGTGAACAAAATGATTGAGTAAAAATCGTTGGAGTGTTCTTTTCTTGCTACACAGTACAGATTAAAAAATTTTACAAGGGAATTAAAATAGATCCCATGCACTTTTATATCCTTTAGAAAACTAAAGTGGTAAAGCGGTTTTTCTGTTTCAGTATGCGGATTCGAAACTGATTTCATCTGAACGTCAAAAATATTAAATTTTTAACGGTACTTCTATTTATAATGGTATATATCATGTTTGAAGGAATCTCAACTCTGTCAGCACTAACAACAAATAATGGGAAATTGTTTAAAGTTTAGAGGATGGAGTTAGACCAACCTTACACACCCTCCGCTTCTCCATTAACCATGCCCCCCTGCCCAATAGCCGTCAATCTAAGGATTAGAATATAGTAAAACAGGGGAAGAGTTTAACACAAAAAACAGGATGCAAATTAAAGAATTTAAGCATGATACATTTCCCCGCCTTCAAAAGGAGGGATGGTCGGAACGATTGATTATCGTATATATACAGTATTTTATTTCCCGACCGGGGTGGTTGATTCATTGATTTCAATTATTCCCTCCGAACCATTTCTTAAACTCCGGAACCCGGGCCTTACTGATCACAATTTTTTCAGGAACCGATACATTAATATTAACTGAAAGCCGGCTGTTAAACCAGAAGTCAATATCCTTAACAGCATCCCTTGCAATAATAAACTGCCGATTCGCCCTGAAAAAATCTGCGGGATTCAACATCGCACTAAGTTCATCCAGGGTATACTCAAAAGTGAAAACTTTGTCTTCAAAAGTCTTTGCTTTAACAAGACTTGAATCAATGTAAAAACATGCTATCTGACTTGCCATAACAGGGAAAAGCTTATCACCCTTTAACGGAATAAGAAAATGAGTTTTATATGAATAGCTTTGTTTGAAATAATCAACCAGATTCTGAATCTCTGAATTCATTTCGATTGATTTCGAAAAAGATTTAAGTTTCTTTAATGCATTCTTAACGGCTAATGTATCTACGGGTTTAAGAAGATAATCTATGCTGTTTACTTTGAATGCCTTTAGGGCATACTCATCATAAGCCGTGGTGAAAATAACGGGACAACCTATATCAAGATGTTTAAAAATCTCAAAGGCTGATCCATCAGCAAGATGAATATCCAGGAAGAGTATGTCCGGCTGTTGATTTACGTTAAACCACTCGAGAGTTTCTGAAATACTTTCAAGAACTCCGATAGTTTCAAGACCTCCCACTTCTTGAAGTACTGTCTGCAGGTGTTTTGCCGCGAGTATCTCATCCTCGATAATCAAGGCTTTCATTTTCATCTTTTAATTAATGGAATTTCAACTTTAAATTCATTATTTTCTTTGCTGATGGTAATCTCTTTACCAATAAGCAGTTGAAACTGTTTTGAAAGATTTGTCAAACCAATTCCAGTTCCTTCTTCTTCTGTTATTTTCGTCTGGATACTGTTTTGCACGAACAGAGAACCATTTTCAGTGGTTTCAATAATCAAGGTAAGTGGTTTCCGTTTACTTACTTCATTATGTTTTACAGCATTCTCAACCAGAGTTTGTATTGTCAGTGGTGGCAACTCGTATAACATAAACTGTTCGTCGGTCCGAATGACTACAGTGAGGTTTGTATCGAACCTCATCTTAATCAGGAACAAATATGAATCGGTAAATTCAAGTTCTTCTTTTAGCGTAACCAGCTGTTTTTCATTGCTTTGCAATGTGTATCTAAGCGCCTTTGAAAGATTATTTACATAATTCTGGGCTGTTTCAGGTGATTCGTTTATCAAAGTCTTCAGAGCGGTTAGCGAATTGAAAAGGAAATGCGGACTCAGCTGATTTTTAAGTGACTCAAACTGGCTCTGGAGAGCCTCACTTTTCAAACTCTCATTTTCAATCTGCATTGATTGTTTCTGATTTACCAGGCGGTAAATAAGAATACAGCCAATAACCAGACCCGATACAAAAAAGTTCCTGGAAATAAACTCATCATGAATTCCACGGGACCTCGGTTCAGGATCTAACATATTTAAAAGTGAAAAAAACAGATAGTTAAGGACAAAAACTGAAATTACTGTAAGTATGATTGATACAAAAATGGTCAGAGTTTTAAGTTTGCGGTGGTTTTCAAGTGGTTTTAGGATATAAAAATTCAATGCAAACATCAGAAAGGCAACTACAACCGTAATAAGAAGTTCCAGTCCCATATGTGATATGCTCACTATAAATCTACCGGCATGGTGACCATCTCCGTCTCCGAACAATAAGTTGGTTACTTTATCAAAATGGATCATTATACCAATTACTATCGACAACATTATTGCGATAGGGAAATAGTTTTTTGTGGAATTTTTCTGCATAGAACCCAAAGATACGAATCGCATGTAAAGAAATAATCCAAAATAAAAATGAAACGGGAAAATAAGGAAATGAATTTGCTTAAATGAGGGTTGAATTTCAGATTGTGACTTTAAAAAAGAGTATGCATTCTATAGTGCTTTCCCTTTCATTTTACAGGTGGGATATTGCATGCAACGTATCTACAAAAATAACGTTACCATCTGCCCTTCATTGAGCTTTTACTCCTTTATACATTTTTTTACCACGGAGTAACACGGGGTTAAACACAGAGTTCCACGGAGTAAATCAGCCCTGTGGCCTGTGCACTTAGCCTTTACACCTTTATTTATATCTGTAAAGTGAAACCTTCTGAATGCTGACTTCCTGGTCTGAAAACCGTATGCCAGTCCCATCATAAGTACTTGCATGAGTTTCATCGCCATTTAATCTTCTTTGTGGTATCCACACTGCGTCTTTGAAGATCCCTTCATCTGAAGACTCTATTCCTGGCCGCATAGAAGAATTATCCAGGTAAAAGAAAATATCCAATCCTTTGCCTGCAATTATAAATTCATCAGAGCCGGTTTTGATAATAATACCGCCGGCAATACGAGGCTTCGTGTTAACAGACAGAAAAGCTTTAATCCGCCAGTCTCCCATTTTCAACTCTGATTCAGTATTTATTGAGTCAACCAGAATCCCCCTCATTGTTCCTTTGCCCTGGTTATCAAGAATTACAGGGGCTATGTTTTGTAATATAGAATAGGTATTATCGAGTGGATCATTTTCCCTGAAGCGATCCTCATCAATTCCAAAGGGAGCAAAACATCCTGCATTAAATTCACCAAAAGTATACAATGCCCTCGACGCACCAACAGCTCCGCCTCTGGTTTCAGGAATGAAAAGCGGATTGGAACTCCTGGTAAATTCTTTGCAGACCCAGATGAATTCATCTATATAAATATCGGGCGATATGAAATCTATTGAAGGTGCTGCAGCCCGCCAGATATCAATTACTTCTGGCAGAGGACCACCCGATGGGTACCTTCCCGGCCATGCAGTCGCAGGCTGTTTAAGCCAGGCATTTACATACATCGGCAACGGATATTCATCTTTCCCCCGGGTTGCAACTTTTCCAACATACCTGGCATAATTCCAAGCCATGAATAACTCTTCGGTATAGTAGGAATAGAATTGCCAGTCTTTCTTATCAGGTTTAAATTCACTTTTGCCAAAGACCTCTTCCCACGTACCGTTAAGCTTAAATCCGTTCCTGCCCCAGACTTTATACAATTCAGGAAAAAGAGATTCTTTGTGAGTGGTAAGATAATCCGTCAGTTCTTTTGGTACCTGACCCATATAAGCAGTATTTGCCTGATCACTGAAATCCCTTCTGGCATTCCCTGGTGTTTCACCCATATGATCTAAGATACCCATTTCGTTTTCAACCTGGATCATTACCACAGTCTGCCTTGCCGAATCTGTCTCTTTAATGTGGCGCATCAGTTGAGCGAACGCCTCAGCATCAGCGTCACATGAAGCATCTCCGAAAGTTGATAAAATCTCAAGAGGTTTCCCGTTTTCATCCTTTACCCTTGGATACTTTTCATAATCTTTCTTTACCCATGACGGAATATATATTGATCCGCTATTTTTCCAGCTTCCGAACCAGATAAGAACCAGCTTGAGATTTTCTTTCCTGGCACCAGAAATAATACTGTCAACCAGTGCAAAATCGAATTTCCCTTTAACAGGTTCTACAAGTTCCCACGAGACTGTAGCGATAACAGAGTTCAGGTTTTTATGCGCCATTTGCTTCCATACGGGTCGCATAAAATCGAACCCCCCACAGGTTGAATTATGCAATTCGCCCGAGAAGAGAAGAAGTGGTTTGCCTTCTACTACAAGTCTTGTTGCTGATCCGTGCTTTTCCAGATGAGGAAGCAGAGCCGGATTATCACTCTGATCTTTTATTGAATTACTACTTTTCTCCCGGGTGCAAACGTTAAACAATAATAATAAGGAAATCGCCAGAATATTCCTGTACATTTTAAAATTACTAATAGCCATAGTACTCTTTATTTCATCTGAATAAAGATAAGCATTATGTAGAATCACGATGCGTCGCGATTCTACATAATCTGTCAAATCCTTATATTAAAAGATCAGTTACCTCGTGTAACATACTTTGTTACTAAAAGAATTTGTGCAGATGTCATTCCCGTTCGCGGAGCCATATTAGGAAGAATGGTCCTCCACTGTGCCGGGGTGTAGTCATCAGGGGAGTACAATGAATGACAGCTATTGCAATTATCCATGTATAATGTACGTCCCTGTTGTAAATCCTGCAGAGTAGCCGTTGCTGTAACGTCACCGTTTGTTGGGGTATATAGTGAACTGTTTCCACTGTTTTTTTTGCAGCTTCCTGCAAGAATTAAAACGAATATATAAAAGACCAGCAGGGAACTGTATTTTAATTTATTCATAATCTGAAATTTTACGCATTAGTAGAATAACGATGCTTCGACATTTTAATTATACAAATGAAAATAAATTATTTAATTATTGGTATATATAAATAGCTTTCTATTAAAATGAAACATTGTTTTCTGAACAATATTTAAAGGTTTCTTGTTTTAGTTAGATTAAACCCTTTTACTCACCTTTTGTTATAAATTTGCAGGAAACAATGTTAAATAAAGTTAAACTTAATTCTTTTTCACTCCTCCCGGAATAAAAAGAAGGTTCAATATGTCAGTAGAAAAAGTTAAAATCAAATAATTATATACTTCAACAAGAATTCAAATCTCAGGAGATTCGCAATTCACCTCCAGATCTGATGGACCAAAAAATGAACAGATGAAAATAAAATCACTAAGCCTTCTAATTTCTGTCTTTCTAATTGTATCTACAGGATCACTATTAAATGGACAGACGAAAAAAGTCTGGTCACTCGATGACTGTATACAATATGCTCTGGAAAAGAATATTCAGGTTCAGAAAGCGCTTGTCAGTAACAGCATAAGCAATGAAGATCTGAATCTGGCAAAGGCTGCCAAATATCCTTCGCTGAGCGGTTCTGTAAGACAGAATTTTAACTGGAACAATATAACGGATAACACAACCGGGGCAACTGTTTTCAAAGGAACTAACGGAGTAAACATTTCTGCCAGTTCAGGAATGACAGTTTATAATGGTTCCAGGTTAAGAAATACTGTAAAACAGTCGGAAACCAATCTTGAAGCAGATAAATACAATACTGAAGTAGTTAAAGAAACCGTGAGCCTCAATGTGTTGAATGCCTACCTGCAGGTGCTTTTTGCAGAGGAACAGGTCAAAAACGACGAGAACCAGATTTCTTCACTTTCTGATCAGCTGAACCTTGCGGATGAGAGGTTGAAATTAGGTGCAATCGCTAATTCCGACTATCTTCAGGTAAAATCACTACTCGCCACAGAAAAGCAGACTCTCGCTTCCGCCCAGAGCCAGCTGGCAATAAACAGGATTGCATTAATGCAGTTAATGGAATATCCTATCACCACCGACTTTCAGATACAATATCCGAATCTTGACAGTCTTATTAATCAGAAAAGGACTCCGGATCCTGTCGAAGTTTATCAGACAGCGCTTGGAATTAAACCTGAAGTGAAAAATGCTGAACTTCTTAAAAACAGTTCACAACTAAGTATTGATATTGCAAAAGCCGGGCATTATCCTAATATTTCCCTGAATGCAGGTGTATCCTCTTCATATTCAGGTTATCAAACGAGTTTTTCTACAAGTTACAAACAGGGGTCTTTCGGAAGTCAGCTTTCAAGAAACATAAGTCCCTCAATTGGTCTTTCGGCATCTGTTCCAATATATCTTAACAGGCAGGTTAAGACAAATGTGGAAATAGCCAAGTTGAATTTAAATAATGCAGAACTGAATGAATTCAATACAAAAGATGTTCTTAGAAAAGCCATTGAACAGGCATGCCAGAATGTTATTTCAAATCAGATTGAATACGAAGCCAGCCTTGAAGCATATAATGCTGTAAAGGAATCTTTCGATGTTGCTTCTGAAAAGTACAGTCAGGGCTTAATGAGCTCTGTCGATTTTTTGATACAAAAAACGACTTTTATATCAACCGAAAGCACATTTCTTCAGTCAAAATACAATCTTATATTCAGTTATAAAGTGCTTGATTTTTATTCAGGACAACCTCTTTCATTCAAATAAATAGTAATCAAAAGTAAATCAAACAATAATGAAAAGCAGAAGAAAGATCAACGGGGCAGTTATTTTAATAATTATTTCAGTAGTGCTATTTATGGCAAGTTCCTGTCATAAAGGTGGCAAATCTTACACCTATGAAACTGCAGTTGTAAAAAAGGGATCTATAAAAAATACAATTACGGCAACAGGTACCGTTCAGGCTGACACAACAGTGGCAATCGGCACACAGGTTTCGGGAGTTATCCAGAAAATTTATGTGGATTTCAATTCACATGTAAAGAAAGGTCAATTATTGCTTGAATTGGATAAAACACCTCTTCAGACCCAGGTACAACAAGCCCAGGCATCTCTTGAGGACGCAAAAAGTCAGGTGGCATTTCAGTCTGCAACTTTTGAAAGATACAAGGCTTTACTGGATAAAAAACTGGTAGCTCAGGCTGATTATGACCAGGTAAAATATAATTATGACAACGCAATGGCAAGTCTGAAAACAGCCCAGGCCGGATATGATAAAGCAATGGTTAACCTCAATTATGCAACTATCTATTCTCCAATAAACGGCGTCGTTCTTAACAGGGCTGTGGATCAGGGTCAAACCGTTGCAGCAAGCTTTAATACTCCTAATCTCTTTACCATTGGTAACGACCTTACGCAAATGCAGGTACAGGCAAACGTTGATGAGGCAGATATTGGTCAGGTGAGGGATGGTCAGACGGTCGATTTTTCAGTCGATGCCTATCCAAATGATACATTTAAGGGAACAGTACGACAGATTAGACTGCAACCTGTTGTAACCTCAAACGTTGTTACTTATACCGTTATCGTTAATGCCCCGAATCCGGACAAAAAACTGATGCCTGGAATGACAGCAAATATAACGGTACTAACCCAGGAAGTTGACAGTGTTCTTACTGTTCCTGGTCAAGCCCTGAGGTTTACACCTGATGCTTCATTTTTAGCTGAATATATGAAAAATAATCCATTTGGACAGCGTCCGCGGACAAGGACAGGTGCTCAAGCAGGAACCGGAAGCCAATATCGTGGTCAGGGTGATCAGGCCGCTCAGGGCAGGACAGCCGGTGGATCCGGAGCTACAGGCCAGATGGGTTTACAGGGTCAGGGCGGAGGATTTCAGGCAGGCGGACAGCAGGGTAAGAAACCCGTTTTCTTATGGATCCTGCGCCAGGATACTGTCCATCGTGTCAGGGTTACAATCGGCGCCGCTGATGCTACAAATACTGAAATTAAATCAGGGATAAAAGAAGGTGATGAAGTTATTCTTTCGATGACTGCTGTTACAAAGGCAACAGCTGCTACTTCCGAAACAAGAAGTCCATTTATGCCTCAGCGTAGACCGCAGCCAACTCCTGTCAGAAGATAAAAATAAAAGAAATGAAGAAACTTATCGAAATAATAGCGCTTAAAAAAGACTATTATGTTGGGGAAGTGACAGTTCATGCCCTCAGAGGTGTTGATATGACTGTAAATGAAGGAGAGTTTGTTGCAATTATGGGTGCGAGCGGATCAGGAAAATCAACGATGCTGAATATTATCGGATGTCTTGACAAGCCGACACAGGGTGAATATATTCTTGATGGAATCGGAATTTCCTCACTAAGTAAAAATGAACTTTCAAATCTCAGAAACCGAAAACTTGGTTTTGTTTTTCAGACTTACAACCTTTTACCACGGACAACTGCTTTGGATAATGTTGAATTACCCCTTCTTTACAATAAAAATGTTAAATCCAAAGAGAGAGTAGAAAGAGCAAAAGCAGCTCTTGAATCAGTAGGACTTGCTGACAGGATGCATCATAAACCAAATCAGCTTTCAGGAGGCCAGCAACAAAGAGTTGCCATTGCCCGATCGCTTGTTAATGACCCTGTAGTAATTCTTGCTGATGAGGCCACAGGGAACCTGGATACTCGTACATCATATGAAATTATGGCCCTTTTCCAGGAGCTTAATAACAAAGGTAAAACAATTGTCTTTGTCACACATGAGCCGGATATAGCCAAATGTGCCACCCGGAATATTATATTTAAGGATGGAGTCATTCTGAGAGAGAGCCCTGTAAAGGATAGAATTATTGCCATCGAAATGCTCGCCAGTATTCCACTTGAAGTAGATTAGTAAACACAGGAACAATGAACATTAAAAATCTTTTGAAAATTGCAATGAACGCATTGCTTAGAAATAAACTCAGGGCCTTTCTGACGATGCTGGGGATTATAATAGGCGTTGCCTCAGTTATTGCAATGCTTGGAATAGGTCAGGGATCTAAACAAAGCATTCAGCAGCAGATCGCCGGAATGGGATTAAACCTTGTTACGGTTATGCCTGGGTCACAGGAGAGAGGCGGGGTACAGTTTGGATTTGCAACAATGCAAAGTCTGAAAGAGTCTGATGTTACTGCAATACTTACAGATTGTCCCGCCGTACTTGCTGCAACACCGGAAGTCCGCGGTGGCGGTCAGGCTGTATTTGGGGCGCTTAACTGGCCAACAACTCTGTATGGTGAAAATGAAAGTTATCTACAGATAAGAGAGCGCTCGGTTGTGAGCGGACGTATGTTCACCGCCCAGGAAATTGCAAGCGCTGCTAAGGTATGTCTTATTGGTAAAACGGTCGTAACAAATTTATTTGGTGCCGGCTCAGATCCTGTCGGGCAGATCATAAGATTCAAAAAAATACCGTTCCTGGTAATAGGAGTGCTCGATCCGAAAGGATTGAATACTTTCGGACAGGATCAGGATGACTTGATACTTGCTCCATACACTACTGTTCAGAAAAGAGTACTTGCGATTCCATATATTCAGGCTATATATACTTCGGCAGTTGATTCCAAGTCGACTGACCTGGCACAAACCCAGATAGAAGAGACTCTTCGGAGAACACATAAAATTAAAGCATCTGCCGATGATGATTTCAGGATCAGGAACCAGGCTGAACTATTAACCACATTCAGTTCCGTAAGTAATATTCTCACAATATTGCTTGGGGCAATAGCAGGGATTTCGCTGCTTGTAGGTGGCATTGGCATCATGAACATTATGTACGTATCGGTCACAGAGCGTACCAGGGAAATAGGCCTTCGCATGGCAATCGGAGGAAAAGGATTCGATATATTATTACAGTTCCTAACTGAATCAATTCTGCTTAGTATAACAGGAGGTATTATCGGGATACTGCTGGGAATTGCTGCATCTAAAATCATCGGCTCCGTTATGTCGTGGCCGGTAGTTGTCCTTCCAAGTTCTGAAATTTTATCTTTTGCAGTTTGTACGGTTATCGGCGTATTCTTTGGCTGGTATCCCGCAAGAAAGGCAGCAAGTCTCGATCCGATAGACGCACTCAGATATGAATAACAGATATGCGTTGAATTAAACCAATAATAATATTTACTGAAAATGCCTTATAAGAAAACCTTATAGGGCATTTCCATTTTATGTCCGTGCCACCCCT
Source organism: uncultured Bacteroidales bacterium (assembly GCA_963823065.1). Taxonomy (GTDB): domain Bacteria; phylum Bacteroidota; class Bacteroidia; order Bacteroidales; family VadinHA17; genus LD21. The sequence goes on along the minus strand of CAWGJX010000001.1, from coordinate 1,340,948 downwards.
CCTCATCGCTGGCAGGAACTCTTATACGGACATGATCAAGACAACTGATCTGTATTCCCTGTCTGGCTGTCGTCAAAATGCAGCCTCTTATCATTATTGTAATAGATTGAATTTAAAATAACAAAGAGCTTTGTTATTTCATTTATTATTGCCTGAATAAATATATGCTGATCACTGCTTATTTTACCAACAGGCATAACACAAAAGACAAGGATATTTAAATTTTTGGGATTGCAGCTGACATAACTAAAAGGTAAAATAGACTGATTTTCAATAATCATCTTATTACTGACATGCGGGTAATCATTTGAAAATCCCATCCTGGTACCAAAGTGCTCGTAAATAGTCCTTTGAGTATTATAATCAATTATTCTGAATAAGACCCAATTTGAATTAATAATCCCAATTACCCGCTCACCAAAATAATTAAATGCCTTTTTCAATTCGTCTTTTGTTTCAGGATATTCATTAATACTATTAAAAATTGATTTAATTTCCTGTATCTGAACATTCATGATCCCAATATAATGTTCAGTATCTGACAGCCTCTCCTCAACCTTCTTTTTTTCATCTTTAATATTATCTATAAGTACCTTATGCCTGTGAACCTCACGTTTATATAAACTGAAAATTAAAATACTAATAATAAACAAGATACAAATTAGAATACCCTCAAATGTTTCTTCTTCTAATATCAGTTTTGATGTCAGGTTTACCGGACCCTTAATTAATGTCGGTGTATAAATGATAAAAACAAACAGGATAATAAAGATTATTAAATAGATGATTTGCAGGACTGAAGGTTTTAGCATTAATTTTTTCATAGAGTAATTTATAAGTTAGAATGAAATTATCCCATTTTAAAAAAGATGATAAAAAAACTTACTATTCCTTGTAAATTCTTCTTTAAAGCTTTTATTGAGGGCGGAATCAGGCATTAAAAGCTCCTAATGTCCAGATGTCTTCTGCAATTGTGCTCACCTGATATGTCGGAAATGATAAAACAGGGATCTCTGCTTTATTTATCATCTGGTGGGCATATGTACCTAAGAGTAAATTGGAGACACTTCGCTCCTGCTCTGTCATTATTGAAATAAGATCGGCATTTACTGAAGCTGAATAATCAAGAATTAAATCGGTCAGATTGCCGCCGGTAAGATGCTCGACTTTGTAATGGATATCATGATCCCAAAAATAAGAACATACCTGTTCTGTGTATTGATAAAGCTTGTGTTCTATACTTTTAAAATGAGAAGCTCTGACAGTAATAAGGTGAATTTCAGCATTAAACATCTTTGCCAGATTTACAGTGTACGGAACTTTTTCCCTTGTCTGCAATGTCATATCAAGAGGCAGCACAATTCTATCAATATCTGATGATATCCTGCTTTTTCGTACAGTGATCACAGGCCTCTTTGAATGCGAGATAATTTTATAAGCATTGCCTCCGATGAACAATTCTTCAAAACCAGATTGCCCGTGCGTGGAAAGCACTATCAGCGAATCTTCAAACTTATCTGCCAGATCAGTTATTTCTCTGAATATCATACCTTCTTTAATTGTATAATTCAACGCACAATTAATATTTCCACCTGTCTTACATTTTTGAAGTATTTCTTCAAATTTCTTTTTTGCCAGCTGATTATCCTTTTCAAGCTGCTCATTGTTAGTATCAATATTCCTCCCTATAACATGTATCATCTGAACATTTGCCCTGGTTTTTTTTGCCAGTGTCAATGCCATATTCAAACCGTCAAGTGACTCATTTGAAAAATCCAAAGGGACGATAATTGTTTTCATAATTATTTTCTCTAAATATTATCCGTCTGACATACAAGATATTATCTTTTGTCTTTTGACTGTTTTGTAATGTGATTCAAAAGACTAATAATTAATTCCACCCAAGAAGCAGAAAGCGTATTTCAGATTTAATTATACTTTCCACAAACTTTGATTCAAGACCGAATTCTTGCAGAGATTTAACGACTATTGATTTATTATATTCAGGTGACGTATTATTTACCGGGGTCCTTTCATATGATTCAACTGTCCTGAATCCGGCTCCGGAATTTTCCAGCTTCTGCAGTAAGAAGAATCTGGTTCCATTGTATGCCATATTTTTAATATAAAACTCCATATCGAATTAATTTTTACTGTTCGTATAAAAAACAATTGTCAGCCTCATTCTCTGTGCATGAAATTGGTTGCATGTTTTAGACAGTTGAAGTTCTCAATTCATTCTGTTAAGACAACATTTTAACATAGTCTTAACTTACTGATTAGGAAAATAGTAAATCTTACTACTCCATGTGTCATGCTGTCATGCAGTCCAGCAGTTCAGGAAGAGGTTTTCTGACTTTGTGAAGCTTAAAACTGTATAAGCAATTTATAGATATGCGACAAATCTATACTTTATTCTTTACCTGAACTATATTAACAATAATTAAGAAATAAGTTAATTCTGTGTTAAAGTCCCTTTTCAGAAGAATAAAATATCATCTCAATTGTCTTACTAAAGAAAAACAGATATATACTTTATATTATCAATATATTGGCAATATTAAGTAGCATTTAATAATTAATATGCACGTATTTGAATTGTTTATTAAAACTTAAGAATTAAAATTATGAAAAAGATAGTATTTTTAGTGATCACAGCATTTTTTGCTCTTTCAATGAAGGCACAAACACAATCTCCTTCTGCAGAAAATGGAAATGTTAAGGTGTCTAAGGCATCAATGAGAGAAATGGGAACAGCAAAGTCTCCCTATATGAATCCCGGAACGGGAGCGGTAAGCATCGAATCAAAGAATAGCTTTGGTGTCGACTTTCCAAAAGCTTCAGATATTTCATGGGAAAGAACAAGTGATTTCGATCAGGTCAATTTCACTTCGAACGGACAGAAAATGACAGGTTATTATGACTCTGATGGCAGCCTTGTAGGTACGACAACCAGCAAGACGCTGACTGATCTGCCAGAAAAATCACAGAAGATATTAGCCGACAAATATGCAGATTACAAAGTAGGACCTATAATCTTCTTCCATGATTACACCCTAAATGATAATGAGATGGTTTTATGGGCTACCCAGTTTAACAGTGCAGACCTCTACTTTGCTGAACTGCATAAAGGCCCTGACAAAATTGTCGTACGGATTACACCTTCAGGAGATGTATCATATTTCACACAAATTAATTAGACAATAGTTTTTAGTAGTTACGAAAAAGGACATTTGTGAATGTCCTTTTTTTATTTTACTTCCCTCCAAATAATTGGTCTCGTTTCAGGGAGACAGCCACGTAGCGGCAGGGGGTCAGTTTCACAGGTCTTTCAACGCCTCCAGCATTGCCACTACATTTTCGAAAGGAACATTGGCCTGTATATTGTGAACTGTATTAAAGACGAATCCTCCATCTTTATTAAGTATTTCGCATTGCGATCTCACCTGGTCCCTGACTTGTGCCGGTGTTCCGAATGCAAAAGCTCCCTGGGTATCAACACCCCCGCCCCAGAAAACGAGCTTGTCGCCATATTTTTCCTTTAGTATCTTCGGATCCATTCCTGAAGCATTTATCTGAACAGGGTTAATGATATCAAAACCCGATTCTATGAAATGACTCATCAATGATTCGACAGCACCGCAAGAATGTTTAAATGTTTTCCAGTTTGTGTTCAGATGAATCCAGTCATTCACCTTTTTATAATAGGGTAACCACACCCTGTCATATGTTTCAGTTGAACAGAATGTGGAATTCTGCGTGCCAAAATCGGTACCACAGGTAAATACCACATCAATTTTGTTACCAATAACTTCATTTAATCGCTTTAGATTTTCAATGGCAATATCTGTCTGCCTGTCATAAATCTCTTTAATAAAATCTTCCCTTATAAGTGTTGAAATATACCATTCTTCAACACCCCGTGATCCCTTTCGGATGCTTTAGATTTATTGCAGGCACGAGTGCTATATCTCCCAGGGCAGTTCCGCCAAGTGAAGCAATTACTGCCTTATCACTGCTTTTAAGTGAATCAACTGTTCTCTTCCAGTAATCAAGTTCCGGTTGTGTAACTATGACCAAATTCTTCAAGATTATCCTCCACTTTAAGTTTTGAATCATCAACAGGTTCCTGTCTGTCAATGGCATCAAAGAAATAACCGCTCTTTGGCATCATACCACTGGGAGGAACAGAAGTGTCGCCCTCAGGATACATTAGAATATCACCGTTTCTGTTATAAGTATAATTAAATTCACCCGGGAAAAGGACTTCCTGGCCCCAAAGTGTTTTTTTAACTTTCCAGTTTTCATTGAGCACACCGAACATATTCTTTGCTGAGAATAAACCGATAATGTCAATATCCATTGCTTTGATTAACTCTGAGTCGATCTCACCCAGCATCTGATAAGGTTCAACAACCTTAACCGGTTTTTTCTCAAGACCGTAATATTCACGAAGTTTTTCAACTATAAGAACATGGATACCGGTCACCCCTGTTGAACCAAAATCCACCACAACCTTATCCGGTTGCTTATGATTTATCGTTTTCAGAAAATTCTCTCTTGATGATGAAGGCATATTAATTTTAAGTAGTTTTTTATGTACGTCAGTTAGTCTGGGATCAATAATTATTTGTTCCAGGTAAGTTCAATCTCTTCAAGCGATTTCCCTTTTGTTTCAGGTACATAAAGATAGGTGAACAGCCATTGCAGCAACGACATGAATGCCAGGAACAAAAAAGTCTTTGCTCCTCCGACAGATGCCAGGAAATGAGGGAAAAGCAAAACGACAAGAAAATTAAAGATCCATTGTGTAAAGGAGGCAAATGCAACAGCTTTTCCGCGTATCCTGTTTGGAAATATTTCGGATACCAGGGTCCAGAAAACCGGGCCGATACATGAAGCAAAGAAGGCAATAAAAGCCAAAATGCATATGAGTGTGAATATTCCTTCCATTTTCAGATAGAATGATATCGCCAGCATAACAAGTGTTACAACCATTCCCATTGAACCTATCAGGTAAAGAGTTCGTCTTCCTACTTTATCAATGAAAAGTATGGCGACAAAGGTGAAGATAAAATTGATAAGACCGACCAGTGAAGTCTGGAGTAAAGCATTATTGATCTCGACTCCTGCGGCAAGAAGTATCTTTGGGGCATAATCAACAATAGTATTTATACCACTTACCTGAACAAGAACAGCCAGCAGAAATCCTATAATCATTACTTTGCGGGCAGATGGTTTAAATAATTCGCCAATTGACACTGAAGTATGGTTTCCCTGTAATGATTCAGCTATTTCGATGATCTCAACTTTTGCCAGCGATTCGCCGCCAATTCTTGTAAGTACGGTCAGTGATTCTTCCTTACGGCCTGCTTTATATAACCATCTGGGACTTTCCGGAATGAAAAATAATCCGGCAAAAAACAGAACCGATGGAATGATCCCTGTAGCAAACATCCATCTCCAGTTATTGTCAATATTATGCAATCCATAATTTATAGTATACGAACATAATATACCAAGAACAATTGCAAGCTGATAAATTGCAACCAGCATACCGCGGTTTTTTGGAGGAGCTACTTCTGCAACATACATTGGAGATAAGACTGAAGCTGCTCCCACGGCCAGATCCTCCAAACAGACGTGCCGAGATAAAAATGACTGATGATGTTGCCAGCGCAGTAAATGTACATGAGACTGCAAAAAAGAGGGCAACAAAAATCAAAATTTTTTTTCGTCCATAGATATCAGAAAGTACTCCGGAACCAAATGCTCCGATTATGGCGCCTACCAAGAAGCGAGCTTACACCCCATCCCAGCTGCAGTTCATTCCAGCCAAAGTATGGCTGAATAAATGGAACTGCCCCGGAAATAATCGCAACATCAAAACCAAACATTAAACCGCCCATTGTGGCTATGAGGCAGATAAAATACAAATATAGAGAGTTTTTCTTCATGAAGTTATAAATAGCAGATCAGGTCAAAGGTTAGGTTCAGTAAAAATATAGTAAATCAAGAACTTACACGGAGAACAAGGAGAAGCACAGAGTCACACAGAGCTAAATCATTTAATTCATCCAGTCTCTACTTCTCACGATTCTCCCTTTCTCCCTGTCTTTCTTGCTAGATTCCCATGGTTTTTCTCATAAAATCCCTGCTCATTTTCAGACTTTCTTTTAATGGGCGGGTCTCTACAAAACCATTCTCATGTGCTAATTCAATAACGGCAGTCCCATTAAAATTAATTTCACGGATGACATCCGCAATTTCTTTAAAATTAACATTCCCTTCTCCCATCGATTCAGGCCATTTACCATTACTTAGCTGATCGCGCAAATGCATGAAAACAATTTGTTTCCTGAACTCCCTGAGAAAATCAACAGGATTTATGCCGGCTCTGAGAAGCCAGTTTAAATCGGGACCCAGTTTTACATCGGGAATTCTCTTGAGTGTCCCCCGCAGATCATACATATTGTCGGCGACCTCAGCGGTATGATTATGTAAATTAACAACAATACCCTTTTTCAGACCGAGTGGAATTATTCTTATTAAGCAAAGCGGCCTGATTATCAAACTCAGCCTCTGTCTTCTTCCTTCCGGCTGGTTCTCCTACACTTACACCGAATGTTTTGCCGCCAACCGATGCCATGTTTGTAAAGATCAGATCAACATCTTCAAAGATCTGGTTCTGCTTTTCCTTGTTCCACATATCAGCACCATAGGAACTTCCGGTAAGTTTAATTTTATATTGATCGATCAATTCCTTTATCTGCTTTGTATAAACCGCACTTCTCAATGGATGCTCCATTGTTTCAACACCATCAAAACCTGCATATGCCATATCCGAAAATATCTGGCCAAGTATAGGTGATACATCATAACCAGGCATACTTGCTGCATAAACCCATACATGAGCGCCCACCGGAATCTTTTTCCCCGCACTCTTCTTATCAAATAGATTTGAAAAACCCGGTTTTGCTAAAGAAAGAGCCAGTAATGATAAAGATGTATTCTGAATGAATCTTCTTCGGTTCATATTGTTAAATTATTAATATTAAATTAAAGATTCATCAGTTTGATATTTCTGAACCATACCTTTGTACCATGGTTTTGAAGTGATATAAACCCTTCATCAAATTTTCCCCAATCAGGAAATGCTGACCATTTACCACTGTTCTTTAATTTCTTCCATTCTTCTGAGTTTTTCACGTATTTTACAACAACCACACCGTTCAGGATCTGGGTAACATCATTCCCTTTAACAAAAAGGAAAAGCTGATTCCACTCTCCTAAAGGTTTGTAAGGTTTTGCCATAGGTGCATACATCCCATAATTTGCTCCGTTAATCTGCCAGTCCTGAAGAGTATCACCCACCCAGTTATCCTGATCAATAATCTGGAATTCCGGGCCGGTTTCATATGGAAATTTATACATAGTATCTTCAGCGACCTGAAAAATAACACCACTATTACAAGCTTTTGTCATCTTATATTCAAGACTTATTGCAAAATCACGGTACTTATCATTTGTAATAATATCCTGGCTTTCTTTACTCCCTGTGGTATTCATTGTCAGAGAAGCGTCTTCAATTTTCCAGCAATCAGGAAACACCTTCATATTATAACCATGCCATCCGGTTGTATTAGTTCCGTCAAAGAGTAACAACCAGCCGTGTCTCTTTTCTTTGTTAGTCAGAGTGTTAGGTGTCTGGTTCATAGTAACATCGCCGAATAATGCTTTAGGATCGCTTTTATCGACTTTGCCGCATGAAAGGACAACTGCCAACAATCCTGAAAGTAATATCCCCAATTTCAGCTTTCTCATAAGATTTAGTTTTATAATATGGTTAGTAATTCAACTGAAAATAATTCCCGATGAAAAATACAAATTATATTGTTACGAAAAATTGTTGAATATGAATATTCAGCTAAAGCTGCCGAAGTCTGGCTTTTGAAGTGTTTTTCAATCGATTATCTTTACATTATGAATTATGATTATCAAATCCCGGAGCCTTTTTTATTCAATCCTTTCAAACACCATGTGGGATTCATTAAAGAATTCATCAACCGGAATACAGATAAACCAGGACTGAATATTCAAACGCTCCTGATAGACATCAGGCATCTTGGGATTGTAAAAAATGCACTCGATACAGAAGCTATACCGGAGATGATAGAAATTCTTCGCGATTGATAACGAAAATCCATTAACCACGGAGTGAAACTCCGTTTTAACTCCGTGTTTAAATTGAATTTAAACTGAATTTATCATCTTTTGAAATTGCTGGTAAGACAGTTTGTATATTTGCATTTCATTTAAATTGAAAATATGAAAACTGCTTCAATTATAGGTTCTATGATAGTCACCATGGCCATGGTATTTTATTCAATCGGTTTCGCAAAAGAGAGGAAAAAAAGGATTATCAGCTCTGGTATATTATTCTTTTATACAATTGGCATATCACTTGATATAACTGCAACAATATTCATGATAATCGGATCAAGCAAAGGGTTTGTGACGATTCATGGATTAATAGGATATTCTTCGCTTCTTGGTATGCTCATTGATACAATTTTGCTCTGGAGATATAACATAAGACATGGTGCTGGTCAACTGGTAAGCAAAGGTCTTCACCTTTATTCACGTATTTCCTTTACCTGGTGGATTATAGCCTATATAACAGGAGGACTAATCGTTGCGATAAGTAAAATGCGATGAAGCCCCCTCCGCTTCGCGTTGTGAAGCTTTTTAAAAAGTCTTTTTTAACCGCGAAGTACGCTAAGAAGGAACAAAGGGCGCAAAGGAAAAATTTTGCAATTCAGTTCTTTGCGAACTTTGCGTAATAACTTTGCGATCTTTGCGGTTAATGGGTTTCAATTCTTGATAATTCCTTTTATTTCTGATGGATTATATCCTGGCATATTGCTGTAATGGAATCCGATAAGTACCTTATTCTTATCAAATTTACAGGTGATAGTTTCGGTATGCGGACTTTCAATGTAACGCAACACAAATTCAAGAGTAGTCTCATCCTTCCATCCGAAGCTTCCGGCAACTTTTGCAGGCGGGAGACCTACATAATGAGCTTTTGCCTGCAATAATAAATTCGGTCCGAGAAGGGTAGTTTGACCGGTTATCCATTTTCCGGAACCAAAAGAAAAGTTATAATTATCCATCCCGATTTCCATTGAAACTTTGCACATACTGTCTGTAAACTGCATGCTCAATGTTTTTAGTTGTCTTTCGTTTGTTTCGAAGCTTATTGGCTTACCTGAAATACGGGAAACCATTTCAGGACTATTTACTGAAGCTGCTAACGGAAGTGCCAGCGATGCCAGTTTTTGTTTTAATGCCAAGGAAGTAGCTTCATCATCAGGTAATTTATCACCTTTTATCGATGGTAGCAAATATTCCCATACAAGGTTTAATTCATCCTGCATGTCCGGCGTCTCAGCGGTAATTGCGATTACCGCATCCTGATCGGGCATAACAATAATATATTGTCCAAAAGCTCCATCACCACGGAATGCATTATGACGGCAGCGCCACATCTGGTAACAATATCCCTGCATCCAGTCGCTGGAATCTCTCTGTGATTGCCTGGCATCGGGTGCCTGATCAATTTTTTTTGTGGAAGCTGCTTCGATCCATGAAGCTGGCAATATCTGTTTCCCATTCCACTTGCCTTTTTGCAGGAAAAACTGTCCGAATTTAGCCATGTCCTCAGTCTTTAGTCGCAAGCCCCACCCTCCGCAATTTATTCCATGTGGATCAACTTCCCAATCCATCCCTTCAATAGCAAGAGGTCCAAATAATCTTGGTTTCAGATAATCAATTACCTTTTCGCCTGTAACTTTCTGGACAATTGCCGATAGCATGTAAGTAGCAAGCGTATTATAAAGAAATTTTGTTCCCGGCTCATGCACTATGGGCACTTTAAGAAAAGACTTCACCCAGTTACTGTCATTTGCCACAATTTTAAACGTAGGATCAGGATCCATTCCTGCTGTCATAGTGAGCAAATCCCTGACAGTCATACCTGCCAGATAATGACTTACAGTATCTGGTAAAGCATCAGGAAAAAAAGATACCACCTTATCATTGACTGACATCCTTTTTTCGGTAACAGCAAAGCCAACTGCTGTTGCAGTAAAGCTTTTACTTAAAGAATATAATGTATGATGCAGATCAGGTTTGTATGGGTTCCACCATCCTTCAGCTATAACCTTCCCATGACGGAGAAATATTAAGCTATGAAATTCATTCTTACTTTTCGCTGCTGCATTCAGGAAATCGATAATTCCCTGTGAAGAAACTCCTTCTTTTTCAGGAACACTTCGCGGTAGCGATGTTGATGCTACCTGTTCATTCTTGCATCCGCTGAGTAAAAATAAAAACAGCAAAAATGCAAAGCCGGGTCTTCTCACAGTCATTTTCATTGGAAATTATGTTTAGAGTTTTAATCTGATAAATGTACAATATTTAAGAAATATTCCAGCAGATCGCACAGATTTACGTATATTCAGGCAGATAAATTTGAAATATCTGCGTTAATCTGCGAAATCAGCGGGAAATTCTTATTGTACACAAATTTTGTAAAGCGTAAATTTGGGTAGTATTCAACATAAGGATTAAGAAAATTGGTTTTTAGTTATTGGTCTGCCATGAAAGCATTTGGGATTTCCTGTTTAGTTATTTTCATTTCTCTTTCCTTCCAGAATTGTTGTACAGTTAAAAAAACTGCTTTATCATGTCCTGAACTCTCCGGACCCAGGTTTAAAACAATTAAGAATAAAATCAGGTGGAACAATAATTTTTCGGTTCAAAATAAGCTAAATTCAGGAAAGTACCATAGAGGACAGAAATCTGTTACAAACAGGAACTATCCAAATAACATGAGTATCTCTTACGGTTCCGGAAATAATAAAATTACTAATTCCAAAAAACCTGAGTTCACAGATTTACCTGACAAATCCGAATATCTAAAACTACTTGAAGTTTCTGCAGCCAATGAAATCTATTCACAAACTGATGCATGCGATACCATTTTCCTAAAATCGGGTTCTCGCATAAATGTCAGGATTACCGGAACAGGTCCGAAGAAGATCAGGTACAGGGATTGTAATAACCCAAAGGGTGCGATTATGACAATCCCAAAATCGGAAGTTTCGTATATCGGGTATGCAGATAAGGATCAAAGGGATTCTTTTCCGGAAAAGAGCCCGAAAAGAAGATCTGATCCTATAGGTATAGCAGGATTTACTTTATCAGTAGCGGGTTTGCCATTTTTAGGATCTTTGTCTTTCACTCTGATTAGTCTTTTGCTGACAGGCTGTCTTCTCGGATGGATAAGTTCCAATAGAATAAAAAAACACCCTGATAAATTCAAGGGCAAAGGATTGGCGGAAATCAGCATCGTTCTTGGATATGCTCTGCTGATCTTTTTATTTTTATTCGTGCTGATTATCTTGATCAGCAAAATTTTTTAGAAACTCTCCCTGACCGTTGGCTGATGTGCCGATACCGGCAATGAGGAAATTTGAGAGAGGATTTTACAGACACAAATCAGGAATTTTAACCATTCAATGCAAGCGCCCAGCCTGTATCCCTAGAAATAAAAACTGACCCGTGAATTATGCAACTTAATATTTTAATTGTGCAAATTTTTCTGGAACCAGACCATTTACTTCGTCAGATGGAATTTTTTATATCTGAATAATTATTAATTTTTAATAAAGGATAGTGATTATATTTCAACCGGTAAGCTTGTGCCAAGATGAAGATAAGATATCTATAGTGAGTATGGAAAGAGCAAGACTTGAAGCGGAGTTGGCAATTGCAAAAATGGAGAAACAAAAACTTGAAGATGAGTTTGCAATTGCTAATATAGAAAAAGCAAAAAGAGTGGCGGAGTTAGTCATCGCAAATGTTGAGAAACAAAGTCGTGCAGATGAGCTGGTTCTTGCCAATGTCGAAAAAGCCAATAGAATTGTAGATCTGGTTAATGCAAGAAAAGAACTTGATTTTCAGAAACACGAACAACATAAACGTTCAATTGAGCTGACCAGGGCAAACATAGAAAAAGCCAGGCGTAAGGCGGAGTTTGTGGTCGCTAATATAGAAAAAGCAAAACTGGCAGCGGAGTTACTCATTAGCGATGCAGAAAAAGAAAAACAGGCAGATGAACTTCTTCTGGCTAACAATGACAAAACAAAAATTGCTGCAAGAGAATTTCTGGCTAAAATAGAAAAGGTAAAACGCGATGCCAATGTTGTCGTTACTAAATTAGAAAAAGCAAAACATGCTGCTGAGGTGGCTGTCGCAGAAAAAGAATTCATGCTTGAAAAAAAAATAGAGAACCTTATAACTGAGATTACTGATGTCAACAAACAACTTTCACATCAAATAAATGAACGGGTTAAATCTGCAGAAAAATTAGAAGAGAAACTGAATGAAGTTAAATGGGTTAACCAGCTCTTAACAGAAAGAGAATCGAGAGTGACAGACCTGAAAAAAGAGATTAATAAACTTTTAAAAAAGCAGGGCTTAAGGAATAAATACGTAATTCATAAGAAGCTTACTAATTAAACCGAAAGAGGAGATCATTACAATCTCCTCTTTTTCATTGTGTTACAAATTGTTGCAGAAAATCTGCCTGTGATCCCGGGGCGACTCGAACGCCCAACCAACAGAACCGGAATCTGTCATTCTATCCATTGAACTACGGGACCGGATCAATATCGCAAAAGTAAAACCAATTGCCGGGTTTTACAACTTATAATCATCAAAGACAGTAAAATAAAAAATCCATTAACTACCCATTGGGCAAGCTCAGGGAGGATACAAAGAACGCTAACTCCCTGCCGCTGTGCGGCTGTCACCCCAGGGAGACTAATTCGGAGGCCTTAATGAGTTAATTAAAATACTGAGAATTTACCCCCCTTTAGGGGGGCAGGGGGGCTTGCCCTTTGTGGTTAAATGCTTTCACAATAAATGTTATCAATAAAAAAATTTCTATTTTTGCCAACTTATAATCCGGGTTATAATATATCAAGTAAACTACAAGATGGACTACAATTTTCACGATATCGAAAAGAAATGGCAGAAATACTGGGAGGATAATAAGACTTTTAAAACTCCCGAAGATCTTACAAATCCGAAAAAATGCTATGTCCTCGATATGTTCCCATATCCATCAGGAGCCGGATTGCATGTTGGGCACCCCGAGGGATATACCGCTACCGACATCTTCAGCAGATACAAAAGAATGAAAGGATTCAACGTCCTTCATCCAATGGGATGGGACGCTTTTGGTCTCCCGGCTGAACAATATGCCATTCAGACCGGCACTCATCCTTCAATAACCACAAAAAACAACTGCGATACTTTCAGAAGACAGATTAAAGAACTTGGATTAAGCTATGATTGGGATAAAGAAATCAATACAACCGATCCGGGTTATTTTAAATGGACCCAGTGGATCTTCATCAGTCTCTATAATACCTGGTTCGATGAAAAACTGCAAAAAGGAAGACCAATTTCTGAATTATTGGTTCCGGCACAACTGAGTTCCGAAGAAAAGATTAAATATATTAATTCAAAAAGACTGGCATATTACGATAATGCACTGGTCTGGTGGTGCCCTCATTGCTGTACCGTTTGTGCAAATGAAGAAGTGCTGAATGATGGTACCCATGAAAAATGCGGGAACAGGGTTGAAAGGAGAAATCTTAAGCAATGGATGCTGCGGATCCCTCTTTATGCTGAGAGACTTCTTAAAGGTATTGATAAACTCGACTGGCCCGAAGGAATTAAAGATATGCAGCGCAACTGGATCGGACGTTCAACAGGCGCTGAAGTGGATTTTAAAATCGAAGGACTTAATATAAATCTTACTGTTTTCACCACACGCCCCGATACCCTTTTTGGCGCAACTTATATGGTCATTGCACCTGAACATCCTCTTACTGACTCAATCACAACAAAAGAACATAAAATTTCTGTCGCTGATTATATTAAGACATCTTCACTAAAATCAGATCTCGACAGAACCGACCTGGCAAAAGAAAAAACAGGAGTTTTCACGGGCAGATATGCCATCAATCCGGTAAATAATAAACAAATCCCGATCTGGGTGGCTGATTATGTATTAACCGGCTACGGAACAGGAGCAATTATGGCTGTTCCAGCGCATGATACCAGAGACTTTGAATTTGCTGAGAAATTCAACCTCCCTGTTTTATGTATACAGGATCCCGATGTTAATGACCCGGGGCAAAAACAGAGAATTCTTGCCGGGAAAGAATGCTGGACTGAAGATGGAAAATATATTAACTCATCGGATAAAGCAACAGGAGTAGATATAAACGGATTGAATAAAGAATCCGGAATTGCCCGGATAACCGAATGGCTTGGATCAAAAAATCTTGGCTCATCAAAGGTTAATTATAAACTACGCGACTGGCTATTCAGCAGGCAGAGATATTGGGGCGAACCGTTCCCGGTAATTCACTGGGAAGATGGTGAAGTTACAGTAATGAATGATGATGAGCTTCCGCTTGAGTTGCCACAACTCGAAAAATATCTTCCGGGAGAATCGGGTGAATCACCTCTCGCAAATTCAGAGGATTGGTTAAATGTGATGGATAAAAATGGCCGTAAAGGCCGTAGGGAAACCAATACAATGCCACAGTGGGCAGGATCATGCTGGTATTATCTCCGTTACATCGATCCGAAAAATGACAAACTGATTTTTAACAGCGAAAAAGAAAAATACTGGATGCCGGTTGATCTGTATATCGGTGGTGCTGAACATGCCGTTCTTCACCTGCTATACAGCCGGTTCTGGCATAAGGTCTTGTTTGATCTTGGAATTGTGTCAACAGATGAACCTTATCAAAGACTATTCAACCAGGGAATGATTCTTGCTTTTGCCTATGAAACAGAAACAGGTGCAAAAATTTCAGGTGATCTGGTTGAAGAACGTGAAGGCAAATATTTCCATAAAGAAACAGGCGCGGAGCTCCATCAGATAGTTGCCAAGATGTCAAAATCGCTTAAAAATGTGGTTAATCCCGATGATGTTACGTCTAAATACGGAGCTGATTCTTTACGACTTTATGAAATGTTCATGGGCCCCCTGGATGTTACAAAACCCTGGGATGAGAAAGGAGTAAAAGGAGTCTTTGGATTTCTTGGAAGAGCCTGCCGGTTCCTTACAAATAAAGAGAATATTTTTACCGGCGATGAAGATCCTGAAGTTTTAAAAAGTCTTCACCAGACGATAAAAAAAGTTGAAGGCGATATTGAGAGTCTCCACTTTAATACCGCAATTTCAGCAATGATGATATTTCTGAATCTTGCAACAAAAAAAGGGAAGATCACCATTGACACTGCGTCGAGATTTACAAAAATCCTGTCACCATTTGCGCCGCACCTCTCAGAAGAAGTCTGGCAATCTCTTGGCAATGAAAAATCACTTGCATACGAGCCATGGCCTGATTTTAATGAGGATTACCTTAAGGAGGACAATTTTAACTATCCTGTTTCGTTTAATGGCAAAACAAGGTTTAATATTGAGCTTCCTGTGAACCTTTCAAAAGAAGAGATCATAAAAATTGTTTTATCTGATGAAAGGTCACATAAATGGATTGGAAATTCAACACCTTCAAATATAATTGTGGTTCCCAACAGGATTGTCAATATTGTGATTAAGAATTAAATCCAGGCTTCAGGCGTCAGGCTTCGGGAGTTTGATGCTTCGGTATTGTCTGAAAGAAAGACCTGCTGCCTGCAGCCCGATGCCTGAAGCCGCTTGGGTCAGGAACACATTAATCAATTAAATATATATTTATGCATCATATAAAAGGTCCTCACATAATGAACTTTAAAGATAAATTAGTCCCGGTAAGATTTCAATACATATTATTCATTTTTCTGCTTTTCACTTCCTTTTCATGTAATAATCCCAAAACTATTAAAAATGAGCCCCTGGCAATTGCAACTGATACAACAAAAAACAAACCTGCTGCCAGTGCTGTTTTAATGTATGGTATTCCGACAGATTCGTTCAATATGATTTCAGGTCATATAAAACGAAATGGCTTCCTTTCCGAAATTCTGCTTAAACATGGAGTCACAATGCAGGAGATTGACCAGACACTTAAAAATTCAAGTAAAGTATTTAATGTCAGATCAATAAGATCAGGAAACAACTATATCCTTTTCTGTGATAAAGATAGCCTTGAAAGGGCCAGGTATCTTGTGTATGAACACGATCCGACAAACAATTATGTTTTCAGCTTTAATGATTCTCTGAACATCACCAGGTTCAGCAAAAAAATAACACGTAAGATTCAATATGCTTCGATAACAATTGAAACTTCATTGTGGTATGCCATGAAGGCAGAAGGACTTCCACTTCAGCTTACAAATGATCTTTCTGAAGTGTTTGCATGGACGGTTGATTTCTTCGGATTAAAGAAAGGTGACAATTTCAAAGTTATTTATGAAGAGTTATTCATTGACGGGAAGCCGTTTGGCTCAGGTAATATTTATGGAGCTCAATTTAACGGTTCAGGTACATCAATTACAGCGATCCCGTTTATTCAGGATGATAAAGAATCATTTTTTGACTCGAATGGGAATAGCCTTAGGAAGGCATTTCTGAGAGCGCCCCTGCAGTTCTCGAGAATAAGTTCACATTTTTCTTCCGCCAGGATGCATCCGATTCTGAGGATAGTAAGACCACATTACGGCGTTGACTACGCTGCACCTGTTGGTACTCCGGTTCATGCTATCGGGGATGGAAGGGTCATTTCAGCTACTAATGAAGGCGGGTCAGGCAGAATGGTTAAGATCCGGCACAACAGTGTTTATACTACCGGTTATATGCATCTGAGCAGGTTTGGCGACGGCATTTCAGCTGGAAAATATGTTAAGCAGGGTGACATAATAGGATATGTGGGCACCAGCGGTCTGTCAACCGGGCCCCACCTCGATTTCAGGTTCTATAAAAATGGTTCGCCTGTTGATCCTCTGAAAGTCGAAGCACCCTCCGTGGAACCTGTTTCTGAGGCAAACAGGAATAAATTTGAGCAAGTCAAAACTGTTACTTTAAGCCTCCTCGGGACTTTTAATTAACATATCCGGCAGCTTGATCACAAGATCCTCAATTACTTTAGGATAATGAATGTATTCAAGAGCATGAACCTTTTCGGCAAGTAAAGCCGGAGTGTCTGATGGATCGACTTTCACACGCGATTGAAAAATAATATCTCCTTTGTCATACAACTTGTTTACATAATGAATTGTTATTCCGGATTCCTTATCGTGATTTTCGATAACAGCTTTATGTACTGTTTCGCCATACATTCCTTTTCCTCCATAAGATGGTAACAAGGCCGGGTGAATGTTTATTATTCGTCCGGGATATTGTTCGATTATGTTCTCAGGTACAAGCCATAAGAAACCGGCAAGAACAAGGAAGTCGATTTTGTACAATGCAAGGTATCTGAGTACCTTCCCTGTATTATAAAATTCCTTGTATTCGAAAAAAACTGTGCGGATATTATTTGCTTCTGCCCTTTTCAGAACCTCAGCATGACGATTATTCGATAAAACCAGACTTACTTTTGCAGTATTTCGGTTCGAAAAGTATTTAATTATGTTTTCAGCGTTAGTACCTGTGCCGGAGGCTAAAATAGCTATGTTCCTCATATTTTGATAATTAGCATATTTGTCAACATTTTTTTATAATCTCTGAAAGTAAGATTATTTTTCTAATTATCAACACATTAAACTGTGGCATAAATAAAAAAACATCAAATCTCTTGAAAAATATGGTACAAATATATTTCTTTGCATGTTCAAAAATTAATATTAATTAAAATTTATTATTATGTCGGACATTGCCACAAGAGTAAAGGAAATAATAGTTGATAAACTCGGAGTAGATGAATCAGAGGTAACTCCTGAAGCCAGTTTCACCAATGATTTAGGTGCGGACTCTCTTGACACAGTTGAGTTAATCATGGAGTTCGAAAAAGAATTCAATATTGGAATTCCTGACGATCAGGCAGAAACCATCGGTACAGTTGGTGATGCTATCAAGTACATTGAGGAAAATGCAAAATAATTTGCATTTCTAAAAAGCCATTTATGAGAAGAGTTGTAGTAACAGGACTAGGAGCATTAACTCCTTTAGGTAATAATTTGCATGAATATTGGGATGGGTTAAAAAATGGGGTCAGCGGTTCAGTGCTGATTACCCGTTTCAATACCGAAAAGTTCAAAACCAAGTTTGCCTGTGAATTAAAAGGCTACGACTCCAAAACTTATTTTGACAGGAAGGAAGCGAATAAACTCGATTTGTACTCCCAGTATGCCCTTATTGCCACTGATGAAGCAATCACAGATTCAGGTCTTAACCTCGATAAGATTGACAAAGAGAGAGTTGGTGTAATATGGGCTTCGGGGATCGGGGGAATTGAAACCTTCTACCTGGCAATTAAAGATTATGTCCTGGGAGATGGGACTCCCCGGTTCAGTCCTTTCTTTATACCCAAGATGATAGGAGATATTGCTGCAGGATCCATCTCCATTAAATATGGATTCATGGGACCAAACTTCGCAACAGTTTCAGCTTGTGCCTCTTCAACCAATGCAATTATAGATGCAATAAATTACATTCGCTGGGGAAAAGCAGATGTTTTTGTTACGGGCGGGTCAGAAGCCAGTATAAATGAACCGGGGATCGGAGGCTTTAATGCTCTGCAGGCACTTTCTACAAACAATGCTGAATTCAAGACTGCATCGCGACCATTTGATTGCACCCGTGACGGATTTGTATTGGGAGAAGGTGCCGGGGCATTGATCGTTGAGGAGTATGAACATGCTAAAGCCAGAGGAGCTAAAATATATGCTGAACTTATTGGTACAGGGTTAACAGCAGATGCATATCACATGACAGCTCCACATCCTGAGGGTCTTGGTGCACGGAACGTCATGAAGCTTGCTGTTGCTGATGCAAACCTTAAAACTGAAGATATTGATTACATTAACGTTCACGGAACAGCTACTCCTCTTGGCGATGTCTCTGAAACAAAAGCTATTTTAAGCGTTTTTGGAGAACATGCGTACAAACTAAATATAAGTTCCACAAAATCGATGACCGGGCATCTTCTTGGCGCAGCAGGAGCTATTGAAGCTATTGCTGCAATCATGTCTGTTGTTCATGATATCGTTCCACCTACTATTAATTTCAAAGTTCCTGATCCTGACATTGATCAAAAACTGAACCTTACACTCAATAAAGCCCAGAAACGGAAAGTAAATTATGCTATCAGCAATACATTTGGATTTGGTGGTCATAACGCTTCCGTTGTTATAAAAAAAGCTGAAGTTTAGTGTCTCTATTCCGGAAAAAATTAAATGGTACATATCTGCCCGATAAACGGGAATTTAGTTCCCGTTTAAAAAAAATATTGGGCTTCAAACCAGGCAATCTCGAATTATATGAGGTTGCCTTCATTCATCGTTCTGCAACGTTTACCCTTGCAGATGGGAAAAAGGTAAATAATGAAAGACTGGAGTATCTGGGAGATGCTGTTTTGGATGCAATTCTTTCAGATTATCTCTTTGAAAAATTCCCTGAAGCAAATGAAGGGTTTCTTACAAAAATACGATCGCGCATAGTCAATCGCGATGTTCTCAACCATCTTGCAGTATCAATGGGCATAAACAAGATACTTGTCAGCAGGGTAAACTCATCCCACCTTACAAAAAATCTTTACGGAGATGCCTTTGAGGCATTGATAGGATCTGTTTTCCTCGACAGAGGATTCAGAAAAACAAAAAAACTCTTCATAAAGAATGTGCTGAATAAATACCTCGATCTGGATCTGATTGTTAAAACTGATACAGATTATAAAAGTTTAGTTTTTGAATGGGTTCAGAAAAATAAATCAAATCTTATTTTTACCTACAACGAAGAATATGATTTTATTTTGAAAAAATCTGTCTTCTCAACAATACTTTTTATCGATAAACAGGAATTCGGAGAAGGCCACGGTTCATCAAAAAAAGAGGCAGAACAGGAAGCTTCCTGTCAGGCATGGCAAAGACTTAAAGATAATTACAGCGGTTAATTTTATTCTCCTTTTTTTTTCTAACTTTATAGTTCTCAGGAAATATAATGAAGAAGATTCAAAAAGTCACCCGCTTACGGCTTCATAATGATGAGAGTCATGAATATATCCTGCTTGGACTTGTATCTGCTGAACCTGATTACAAGCTTTCTCTTTCGTTAAATAAAAAATTAGGTATCTCTCTTAAAAATATATCTCCTCTCAGAATACCTGGTATTGAATTGGTATTCAGCAGGTTTTCTAACGCTAATGATACAAGGAATAATATTTTTTACCTGATCTCCAATCGCGCTGACAAAGCTTATCTCCTAAATAAACTAAAAAACATTGATTATCTTTTGCAAATAATGGTTTCAGAAAATGAATCTGATCTAAATAATCTAACTTCAATGCTCAGGGAAGTTGATGCTGTTACAGCTGTTTTTAATATTGATATTAAAACATTAAAGGATAAGAATTTACATTACCTAAACCTATAGCATATGGAAAATCTGTATTATAATCTCTCAGAGGAGGAGTTTTCAAGAGGAAGGAAAATCCTTTTATGGAGCTTTTCAGCATTATTTTTCCTGGCTGGAATTTATGTTTTATTTGTTAGTCTTATTCTGGACCAAAAAAGCATTTCCCCCATATTATCGATAGCTCCGTTCGGAATAAGCCTGATAGTCTGTATTATAGCTTTTTTTGCATCAATTAAAGGGACTGACTTGTTTTTTTCTGTTGACATGGAAACAATTGAATATAAGTTCGGGATTGTGAAACCAACAACTCACCTTTTTAGATGGAGTGATGTAAAGGAGCTTGTAATGCCCAGTAAACAGAAAAAAGTCAAACTTATCTTTAATAACGGATCGGAGTTTATTATTAATCTCACATGGATGCAGAGAAAGAAATCGAGTCATATCAGGAGGCACATTTACCATGTGGCGAGAGAAAAAGACCTTAATGTGATAAAGGTAGTGGTACTTTCAAAAGGGTAACAAAAAGAAGTGGGTCGCGAACGCGACCCACAGTTTTGATAACCCTAAAACTAACCTAACCTATGAAAAAAACCTCTATATCGTATGTTTCAAATATCGTGCCAAATCCTTTACAAATATAGACTCCATTCCCGGGATAAAAAAACATTTTAACCTAAATAGCTGAATATTAACAATACTTTAATGAAATGTTAAATTGGAAAAAAGTGACTAAAGTGACTGGAATGCCTAGAGTGCCTAGAGTTTAGTTATTCCGGATTACTTTGTACTTCTTAAAATTTCTGGCATTTCAGATTCCAGGAAACCATACTTCTTATAACTTTAGGCGCTCCAAACTATAGTTCACTCCGACCTTTTTCTGTTAAAGAAAGTTAAAGTATAACATAATAGAGTTTATACAAGTACTTTTGTCACGTAATGAAACGGATAACCATAGTATTATTGGCGACCTTCTTTTTTCTGGCCATTTCCGGCCTGATCCTTATACAATTATACTGGATCAGGAAAGCTTTTGAAATGACCGATCAGCAATTCCGGTATCTTGCCAATAAAGCACTGGAATCGGTGGTTCTCAACCTTGAGGAAAAAGAATTAATCAAAAACATTGTAGAAGATATCGACCCTGCCTCTACCGACTCAGTCACAGCAATAGTCCCTGCTAATTCCCCGCTTGCAAAAAAACTGCATGGGTACCAGCCAAATTCAGCTCTTCTTGAAATGTACGGTCTTAATAGCCCTGGAAAACCAATAGCAATAACCAGTTCAGGACATAAGATTTTCATATCATCTGAAGATGCTTCTTCATTGTCACCGGAGGTAGCTACCGAACCATCTATGCAGATATCAAATTCAGAAATAAAAGGGAGGGTGTCGAATAAAATAGTGTTCCTCGAGAAAATAATGGAGAAGATTCTGAGAAATACCCCGGACATCAGGGAAAGAATTAATCCCGAGAAAATCAAAGATGATCTGCGCACTGCTCTGAATAACGTTGGGATATATCTCGATTTTGAATACTCTATCAGGTCAGGCCGATATGGCACTATCTGGAAGACACCCGGGTTTACGGATAAACCCGGGACAAATAAATTCATAATTCAGCTGTTCCCGAATGATCCTGTGCCAAGTCAAAACCAGATTGTATTATATTGTCTTCAGGAGCAACAATATAAGTTTGAAAAAATCGGAATACTAGGATTCCTGTCGTTGCTCTTTACACTTTTATTACTTGGTCTTTCGACCGGAACATTCATAGTTATATTCCGACAGAAAAAGATTTCGGAAATAAGGAGCGATTTCATTAACAATATGACCCATGAGCTCAAAACGCCGATATCGACAATCTCCCTGGCTTCGCAGATGATGTCCGATAAGACTATCGATGAAAAAGATAAAAACATCGACAATCTGGCAAAAGTTATTTCGGATGAGAGCATGAGACTAAAATTCCAGGTTGAAAAAGTCCTGCAAATGGCAATATTTGAAAGGATGAAAATGAAGCTCAAATTGGTAGAAACCGATATAAATGTGATTATTGATAAAGTAGTTGAGAATTTCTCACTCCAGATTAAGAGCAGAAACGGCGTCATTCACATTGATCTTCAGGCAACAAGAACTGCTGTTCTAATAGATGAAATTCATTTTATTAACTCAATTTCGAACCTGATTGATAATGCGATTAAATATTCAAAGGAGAATCCTGAAATAACAATTTTTACACGAAATAATAAGAAAGGTATACTGATCACCGTTGAAGACAAAGGAATTGGTATCAGTAAAGAAAATATGAAAAGGATTTTTGACAAATTCTTCCGTGTTCATTCAGGCAATGTCCATAACGTAAAAGGGTTCGGTTTGGGGTTAAGTTATGTAAAGAAAATTATTGAGGAACATAACGGAACAATCAAGGTCGAAAGCCAGGTTAATCATGGAACAAAATTCATATTGTTTCTTCCTCAAAATAATTCCAGGAAACCGCTGGGCGATTTTTTTAATATTAATAATAATATAAATGAATAAGATCAGAATTCTGCTTGCGGAAGATGATAATAATCTTGGCCTCCTGTTAAGGAATTATCTTAACGCTAAAAACTATGAGGCTGAATTATTTACTAATGGCAATTATGCGCTTGAAGCATATCTTAAAAGGCCATTCGACTTTTGTATACTCGATATAATGATGCCTGAAATGGACGGGATTACCCTTGCAAAAGAAATCAGGTCAAAAAATGCTGAAATACCTATTATATTCCTTACGGCAAAAAATCAGAAAGAAGATATACTTGAAGGATTCAAATCAGGGGCTGATGATTATCTTACAAAACCATTTTCAATTGAAGAACTTCTTTATCGTATAGAAGCTATTCTCAGAAGATCAACAGCTTCCACTCCAATAAAGAAGGAAGGGCCATATACAATCGGCGCATATTCATTTGATCCCTTAAAACAACTGCTTGTTTTCGATGAACAGGTAAGAAAACTTACCACGAAAGAATCTGAACTTCTTGACTTGTTATGCAGGTACAGGAATGAGATCCTGGAGAGAAACTTCGCTCTGAAAACCATCTGGATTGATGATAACTATTTTAATGCCAGAAGCATGGATGTTTATATTACGAGGTTAAGAAAATATTTCAAAAAGGATCCTACAATTAAGATTCTGAATATACATGGCAGGGGGTATAAACTTATTAGCTAAAGATCAATCCAGCTTCAGCACCGCCAAAAATGCCTGTTGCGGAACCTCAACATTTCCTACCTGTCTCATCCTTTTCTTCCCCTTCTTCTGTTTTTCAAGAAGTTTTCTTTTCGTGTAATATCACCACCATAGCATTTTGCAGTTACGTCCTTTCTGACTGCTTTCACTGTTTCGCGTGAAATAATTTTTGCCCCTATAGCGGCTTGTATGGCAATATCAAATTGTTGACGCGGGATCAGTTCTTTAAGCTTTACACACATTTTACGTCCGAATTCTTGAGCATGGCCCCTGTATATGAGAGTTGAAAGTGCATCAACCATCTCTCCATTCAACAGAATATCAAGCCTTACAAGATCAGCTTTCTGATAGTTTGTATAGTAATAATCAAAAGAAGCATAACCTTTGGAAATACTCTTCAGTTTATCATAAAAATCGAAAACAATTTCAGCCAGAGGCATCTCAAAAGTCAGTTCAACCCTGTCGCGGGTAAGGTATACCTGGTTCTTTATAATACCTCTTTTATCGATACACAAATTCATGATTGAACCAACATATTCTGATAAAGTTATAACCTGGGCAATGATATAGGGTTCTTCTATACGTTCAAGATGATTTACCGGTGGCAACCCTGAAGGATTATGTACATCTATTTCTTCCCCTTTGGTGGTATAAGCTTTAAAAGAAACGTTAGGTACGGTGGTTATGACATCCATATTAAACTCTCTGTCGAGACGCTCCTGCACTATTTCCATGTGCAGCAAACCCAAAAATCCGCATCTGAAGCCAAATCCAAGAGCAGCTGAAGATTCCGGAATAAATGAAAGGGAAGCATCATTGAGCTGTAATTTTTCGATAGATACTCTGAGATCTTCATAATCATCGGCATCAACCGGATAAATTCCTGCAAAGACCATAGGTTTTACATCCTCAAAACCAGCTATTGCATGTTCGCAAGGATTTTTTACATGGGTTATAGTATCACCCACTTTTACTTCAGCTGAAACTTTAACACCTGTGATAATGTATCCTACATCACCTACTCCCATTACATCACGGGGATCCTGTTTAAGTTTCAGAACACCGATCTCTTCTGCATTATATTCATGATCGGTATTCACAAATTTCACCTTTTCTCCTTTTCTGATCGTCCCGTTCACAATTTTAATGTAGGCAATGATCCCTCTGAAAGAGTTAAAGATTGAATCGAATATAAGAGCCTGTAGCGGGGCATCAGGACTCCCTTTTGGAGGTGGAATACGCGTTACTATTTCACGGAGGATTTTCTTCAACTCCCATGCCGGTTTTGGCGCTTGCTTCTATTATATCTTCGCGTTTGCAACCTACCAGATCGACTATCTGGTCTTTAACTTCGTCAGGCATGGCTGCAGCCATATCCATTTTGTTTAGAACAGGGATTATTTCAAGATTATGCTCAATAGCCATATAAAGATTCGAAATTGTCTGAGCCTGTATACCCTGAGTGGCATCAATTACGAGTAAGGCTCCTTCACAAGCAGCAATTGATCGTGAAACTTCATATGAGAAATCGACATGTCCGGGTGTATCAATCAGATTAAGTATATATTTCTTGCTGTCATGGAAATATTCCATCTGAATTGCATGGCTCTTTATGGTAATACCCCTTTCCCTTTCAAGATCCATGTCGTCGAGTATCTGTGCCTGATAATCTCTTTCAGTTATAGTATTGGTTTTCTCGAGTAACCTGTCAGCCAGGGTACTTTTACCATGATCAATATGAGCGATTATACAGAAATTCCGGATATTATTCATTGAATACAAGCTTGCTTTTAATAAGGTGCAAATATATCAAAAAATCTGTAGGGTCATGCCATGGCATGACCCTACAATATCATCTTTTATCAAATGTAGGGCCACGCCATGGCGTGGCCCTACTAACATGGAAACAGTTTTGACAGTTTATAAAACAGGAGAGACAGGTTTTAGACCTGTCTCTCCAAATATTAATTTGAAATATAATATTACATCATTCCTGGCATTCCGCCACCCATTCCCTGAGGAGGACCTGCAGGAGCATCTTCTTTTACGTCTACAATAACAGCTTCTGTGGTAAGGAACATACCTGCAACTGAAGCAGCATTTTCAAGTGCAACGCGTGCAACTTTAGCTGGATCAATTACACCAGCAGCATAAAGTTTTTCATATTTATCTGTCTGGGCATTGTAACCATAATCACCTTTTCCTCCTTTTACATTCTGTGCAACAACAGCACCTTCTTTACCGGCATTTACAGCGATCTGGCGTAAGGGTTCTTCAATAGCACGTTTTACAATTTCAATACCTGTTGTCTGATCTTCATTATCACCCTTGAGGCCTTCAAGAGCAGCAATGTGCACGTATGTATGCAACGCCGCCATCCGGGACGATACCTTCTTCAATTGCAGCACGGGTTGCGTGCAGTGAATCATCAACACGGTCTTTCTTCTCCTTCATTTCAACTTCTGATGCAGCACCAATGTAAAGAACAGCAACACCACCTGCAAGTTTAGCCAGACGTTCCTGTAATTTTTCTTTATCATAATCTGAAGTTGTGGTAGTCATCTGTTGTCTGATCTGGGCAACGCGTGCTTTGATCATCTCTTTGTCGCCTGCTCCATTAACGATGGTTGTATTTTCTTTATTGACAGTAACTTTCTCTGCTGTTCCGAGCATTTCAAGAGTCGTATGTTCAAGTTTCAGACCTTTTTCTTCGGAAATAACTGTTCCACCTGTAAGAATTGCAATATCTTCAAGCATTTCTTTTCTTCTGTCACCAAATCCGGGAGCTTTAACCGCACAAACTTTCAGTGAACCACGTAAACGGTTTACTACAAGCGTTGCCAGGGCTTCACCTTCAACATCTTCAGAAATAATTAACAAAGGACGTCCTGTTTGAGCTGTTGCTTCAAGAACTGGAAGCATATCCTTCATTGTTGATACTTTCTTATCGTAAATAAGTATATATGGATTTTCAAGATCAGCTTCCATTTTTCTGTGATTTGTAACAAAATAAGCTGAAATGTATCCACGGTCAAACTGCATACCTTCAACAACTTCTACAGATGTTGCTAGTTCCTTTTGATTCTTCAACGGTAATAACACCTTCTTTATGAACCTTACCCATTGCTTCAGCTATGAGTCTTGCCAATTTCCTCATCGTCATTGGCAGAGATTCTTGCAACCTGTTCAATTTTTCTTAGATCATCACCAATAACCTTAGCCTGTGATTTAAGATGTTCTATAACTTTTTCAACTGCTTTGTCAATACCTCTTTTAATATCCATTGGATTTGCACCGGCAGTGATATTTTTCAGACCTACATTAATAATAGACTGAGCAAGAACAGTAGCTGTAGTAGTACCATCACCGGCGATATCGCCTGTTTTTGATGCAACTTCTTTAACCATCTGGGCGCCCATATTTTTATAAGGGTCGGAAAGTTCGATTTCTTTCGCAACTGTTACACCATCCTTAGTGATCTGGGGAGCACCATATTTTTTTTCAATAACAACGTTACGACCTTTTGGTCCCAGTGTTACTTTTACTGCATCAGCAAGCTGATCAACGCCTTCTTTAAGAAGTGCACGTGCATCAATATTAAATTTAATCTCTTTTGCCATATCGTTATGATTTTTAAAAGTTTTTTATAATTAAGCTATAAAAAGGATATCTGTCTGTGAAACAAGAAGATAATCCTCGCCATCAATAGTCAATTCCTGCCCTGCATATTTTCCATAAAGAACAGTATCACCTTTCTTAACTTCCATCTCTTCATCTTTTTTTGCTGCGCCAACAAGAATCACTTTGCCCTGACGTGGTTTTTCTTTTGCGGAATCAGGTATAATAATTCCGCTTGCAGTTTTTTCTTCAGCTTCATTAGGTTTCACAAGGACCTTGCCTGCTAAAATTTTTCCTTTTAATTGTGCCATTTCTATTTAGTTTTAAAGTTAAACATCATTTTCCGACTTGCTTTTGGATCATATACCATGCCAGATTGAAAAAAATGCCATTTTGATGTTTTCAGGCATTCTTCTGCTCCTTCAGACTGACATAAACTTTTTCAAAGTTATTACAAATATATGCATAATCCAATAGCACAGAGAGTTGGAATATAAAAAAAAGTGTCAGTATGTGACAAACTGACACTTGTATATTTAAATCCTCAGTAACTATTTCTTTGGAGTATTAGTTCCGCTCGGGGGAGTAGTGGAAGCCGGAGGAACAGCAGTAGGAAGCGTTGGGATAGCATTCGGATCAACAGTATTTTTAATCTGCTCATCAATTCTCGACTTGTTTTCAACGCTCCCACGTGGTATAGCAGCTGTCGCAACTACACAAAGAATCAAAATTGCTGCAGCAAGTGTCCATGTTGATTTTTCCAGGAAATCTGCAGTCTTACGGATTCCCATTGATTGTCCTGTTGATGTAAAATTTGCAGCTAGCCCACCCCCTTTGGAGTTCTGTACAAGAACAATCATAATCTGCAGAATACAAGCAATAATTACTAATACTGAAACAAAAATATAAATTCCCATCTGGTTATTTTTTTATATATTCCTTAACTTTTTCAATTTGAGTCGCAAAGTAACTGCTTTTTTCCGGAAATTTCAAACTTAATTTTTCATAAATCTCAATTGCCTTCGAATAGTATCCCTGGCAAACATAAATTTTGGCCAGAGTCTCGGTAACCAAACCATCTGACTGCTCAACAAAAGGCTGTGAGATATCTTCATTGTGATTATCCGTTTTGTCGCGCTGGGGTTCAATCCGCGGATTTGAAATAATAAATTTATCAATCAGTTCGGATTGAATCTGTTTTTTTGATTCTTTGTATTCAACTTCAACAGGCAGCTCCTCTTCAATATTTAATGTTTCGTCTTCAATATCGAGCTCCAGCAACTCAGAGTTGTCAGGAACTGAGAAACCCGGATCCATGAAGAAAACTTTATCATCCAAAGAAATGTTTTCTTCATCGGGAAGAAAAATAACTCCTGATGACTCAGAGGTTTCAGGTTCTGCAGCAATTAATATACCATGTCCGGAAACTCTTTCTGACAACCCGGACTCTGCATTTAACTTAATTTCATCCGAATCTTTCTCAATATCATTTATTAAACATTCGCTATTCTCTGCCTCAATAACTGTTTGCTGAGTATCAGTAACTTTTCCGGGTTCATCAGGGGCACTATGAGATTCCGATACATCAGATAACGTATTGTCAGTCAGATTTTCTGCCTGTGAAATGCCCGATTCTCCGGTCTCTTTGGTTAACAAAGGAGAGTCCTCCTTAAGAAGCCAGTATAACACATCCCTGTCGTTAATATGAATAGCGGAATTCCTGAGCTGATTTTCAAATTTCACGTCGGAATTTCTATAAAGACCTTTGAGAAGAAGTAAGATGTGCACTTTGAAAATACGGGAAAATATCTATCAGTTCATAAATCTCTCCGATCATCTGCCGATTAACAGTGGAAGTATTCTCAATCATATTTAAAAAGTCATTCCTGTTCATGTATCACCAGTTAACGAACGCCTGGTTAAAAATATCCTCAATCAGCATCTGCACTATTTGATTGGAAAGTTCCTGTTCAACAGCACTGAGATCAAGGTTGCTGCTATAATCTTCATACCTCGAAAATGTTTGTTCGAAACTCAGCGTCGGGTCAACAGCATTTGTGAATTTTACTCTTACCGCAATTGTGAAACGGTTGGTAGCAGCCTGGGCGTCGGCTCCAACACTTAAAGGTCGCGTATTATAATCGGTAATTTCACCTTCAAAATTGGCATCGGCTGTAGATGTTGTGTATTTCAGACTGGTTTGTGCTTTACACTTATCTATAAGTCCATCAGTTAATGCCTGACCCAGGCCTGGTTGAACAATCGGGGCACGGTTTTGAAAATACGGGACACTAAAAGTGCTTAATCCCTTCGTACTGGCGCCTGTAAACGAGTATTTAACAGTAACACCACACCCATAGAAGAGTGTCATGATAGCAATCAAAATAAAAAATGATAATTTGTGCTTATGTAGTCTTACTTTATGATTCGATTCCATATTCTTTAATCTTTCTGTAAAGGGTCCGTTCCGATATCCCAAGTTCCCCGGCAGCCATTTTTCTTTTTCCATTATATTTTCCCAGAGCCTTTTTTATCATTTCCACTTCTTTATCGGCAAGTGAGAGTGATTCTTCTATAAATTCTTCTGTATCCTGAATATTATTAATTGTCTTGAGTGACTGAAAATCACCTGATTGTGACTCATTTGATTCATGATTATCCGATTGTTCCCTTACCTCTCTGAACAGATTTTTAATTGTCCTGGAATCTGACTCATGAAGAGGAGTGTCAATTTCTCCATGTTGAATGAGGTCAAAAACAAGTTTTTTAAGATCATTCATATCACTTTTCATTTCGAAAAGTATTTTATACAAAATTTCCCTTTCAGAAGAAAATGATTTGTCATCATCTTTCCTGATAAGAGCAGGCAGCTTTACACCATCGTAGTTGGGAAGATAATTGCGAAGATTAGCTGCGCTGATTTCTCTTTCGCTTTCAATAATTGAAATCTGTTCGGTAATGTTCTTAAGCTGTCTTACATTACCTGGCCAAGAATAATTAAGCAGCAGACTTTTTGCATCAGAATCGAGTCTTATTGCCGGCATCCTGTACTTTTCAGCAAAATCCACTGCAAACTTCCTGAACAGAAGAGAAATGTCTTCTCCCCTGTCTCTCAATGCCGGTACTTTTATAGGAACAGTGTTAAGTCTGTAAAAAAGATCCTCTCTGAATTTACCTGTATCAATTGCCCTTGGTACTTCAACGTTACTTGCAGCAATGACCCTGACGTTTGTCTTTTGAACCTTTGATGATCCTACTCTGATAAACTCACCGGTTTCGAGCACCCTGAGCAGTCTGACCTGCGTCGATAAAGGCAGTTCTGCCACTTCATCAAGGAATATTGTCCCTCCATCGGCAACTTCAAAATAACCTTTCCTGCTATCGGATGCTCCCGTAAAAGATCCCTTTTCATGACCGAAAAGTTCAGAATCAATAGTCCCTTCGGGAATAGCCCCGCAGTTTACGGCAATATATTGTCCATGTTTCCTGGTACTGTAACTGTGAATTACCTGAGGAAATATTTCTTTCCCGGTACCGCTCTCACCAGTTATGAGAACTGAAAGATCTGTAGGCGCAACCTGAACAGCTATATCAATAGCCCGGTTAAGACTCTCGTCGTTGCCAATTATTCCAAATCTTTGTTTAATATTTTGCAGATCTTTCATTTCCTTTTAACAATCCTGCGAATTTAAGGTTTTTTTAAAACATTGGGAAATCCATTTTTCGTAAATTCGCAATATGAAAGAAACACCTCCATATCAATTTGCCGGAATTATACCTGCACGTTTCGCCTCATCGCGCTTTCCGGGAAAACCACTGGTAATGATCGGGAACAAAACAATGATACAAAGGGTATATGATCAGGCCAGTAAGATTCTCGACATAGTTTTTGTTGCCACAGATGATAAGAGGATCTTTGAAGCTGTTCTGAATTTTGGAGGGAAAGCGATAATGACTTCTCCAAATCACCTGAGCGGTACAGACAGGTGTGCAGAAGCTGTACTGAAAATCAATGCAGAGACCCAACGGAAAGTTGATATTGTTATAAACATCCAGGGAGATGAACCGTTTATCAAACCTGAGCAGATTGCCCTCCTGATGAACTGTTTCAATGATGATACTGTAGAGCTGGCAACTTTGATAAGGAAAGTTGTACCCGGAGAGGATATATTCAATCCTAATCAGCCGAAGGTAGTATTAAATCTGAAAGGCGATGCAATCTATTTCAGCAGGGCAGCTATACCCTATGTAAGAGATTCGGAAATAGAAGGATGGACAAAGAAACAGGTTTTCTATAAACACCTCGGGCTCTATGCATACAAGAGTGAGACACTCGCGAAAATAACTTTACTTCCATGCAGTTCACTTGAAATAGCGGAGTCTCTTGAACAGAACCGGTGGCTCGAAAATGGATATAAAATCAGGACAGCAGTGACGGACTGGCAAAGCATTGGAATTGATACACCTGATGATCTTGAGAAAGCAAATATGCTTTTAGGTAACTTTTTTTAGAAAAAGAGTATCTTTAGCACAATATTTGTTAAGAATTAACAAACAGTAATCTATGAAGAAAAGTCTACCCATTATTTTCTTCTTATTAATTTTATCCTTTATCCTTCATGGTCAGAAGGATACGGGCAATGGCGCTCCCTTACTCAATCAGAAAGATGATTCTAAAGAGACAGTTAATACCAATGTAAGCATATACCCCGTTCCTGTCAGGTATAATAGTTTTACCATAAAAAGTGAAAAATATATCTCATATGTAAAAATCACTAACATTATTGGTCAGGATATTTTCAGAATCCAGTATAATGAACCAACCCAGCTGATAAAGATTTCGCTTGAAAATCCCAAAAGAGGTATGTACCTCGTTACGATTATATTCAGTGATGGCATGAGGATCGTAAAAAAGATCATGGTTGAGCAATCTGAATAATCGAAAAATTACTATTTTCCTCTTTTGTTGGGAATTTTTGGGAAAAAGTTCAGCAGAATAAAAATAAATTTTAGTCATTTGTTGTCAGGTTTGATTAAACAATCTAATCCAATGATTGTTTAAATCATTGGATTATTGGTCAATTGTTAAAACTATTATCATATTCATATATATGGAAGACGGGGTAAATGTATTTTCAATAAAGGATCTTGAAAATTTCTCGGGGATTAAAGCTCACACTATTAGGATATGGGAAAAGAGGTATAAGATACTTGAACCTGACAGAACCGATTCAAACATCAGAACTTACAGTGAATCAGAGCTAAAGAAAATTCTTAATGTTGCCTATCTTAACAGGAATGGTTTGAAAATATCCAAAATTGCCAGGCTTGATGAAGATGAATTGACTCAGCAGGTAATGACCGTGAGCAGCAAACATGATGATATTGATCAGAATTTTCAGCCCGGAAAGATCCTCATGTCGGCAATTCGATTTAATGAAGCATTATTTAAAGAGGCTTTATCTCCATTCATTAAACATCAGGGGATTGAGGAAGCGTATTCCAGGTATCTCTATCCTCTTCTTGAAAAAGCGAGGATCCTTTGGCAAACCGGAAGTCTCTCACGAGCACAGGAACAATTTGTGCGCAACACAATTAAGCAGATCATTATTATTGAAGATAATCAACTCAAACCTGTTGCCGGGAAATCAAAATCTGCTGTTGCCATGATAAATACATCAGATAATCTCACCGATAACAACTTCCTGTTCTACAAATATGCCCTTAAGAAAAGAGGATTTGATGTTATCTTCACTGGCGGAATACTTCCTGCTTCGGAAGTGATTGAAATACATAAAATTAAGTCCTTTGATTATCTTGTTGTTAACTCAAGTGCTTTTGATTTCGCAGAAAAAAAAATAGGATATTTCAGTAGTATCGGGAAGTCTCTGATGATCAAGAAGATTATTCTGACGGATTCGCCCGAAGAATTTGCCACTAAAAAATCTTATGATAAATTAATAATGGTAAAAGACCCTGCTAACTTTATCAAAACCCTAGATGCTCTGCTTTGAACTTTATCATTTCGGGAAATAATTCAGCTGAATTTAATAATTTACAGAGGACCAACTCATTACATGTTTCTCATTTTGAGAAAATGATCTTCTTCCCGGGAAAAATCAATTAATGGAAATTTTATCTTTAGCTCAGATATCTGTTTAAGTATACGTTCAGCAAAAGATTTTACTTTTACAGTTGAATCAGTATGAGGCCGGTGATTGAATGCCCTGGTTATCTTAGCGATTTCTCTCCAGGTATTAAATGCATTATTATCAAGATAACTCCTGGTGAACGCTTCCCAGATATAATCTACTGCCTGGGTTGAAGGATGAAGCATATCTTCATTATAAAACCTGTAATCACGCAAATCATCCATTACCAATTCATAAGCCGGGAAATATTGTGGCGCTGTTTTGTGCTTCAGAAGGGCATCTAACGAAACGAAGAGAACTGATTTGCTTACCTGATTACCGTATGCTCCGTCTTTCCAGTGCCTCACCGGACTTATAGTAAAAATAACCTGCATATCAGGGAAAAGAAGCTTCACCTTATCGAGTTGAGCACTCCATATTGAAGTGATTTCATCTACCGTCAATAGATTTGATTCAAACTGTTCAGCCGGGATTTTATGGCAATTTGATACTATCAGATTTGATTTCTTCAACTTATATACCCTTGCTGTGCCAAATGTAATAAACAGAAAACGGGTATGTTTCAAGTGCTCATAAGCTTCATCAAGTCTCCTGTTTATCTTTTCAAGCACTTTAAGA
The DNA here is from genome assembly GCA_963823065.1 of uncultured Bacteroidales bacterium. Taxonomy (GTDB): domain Bacteria; phylum Bacteroidota; class Bacteroidia; order Bacteroidales; family VadinHA17; genus LD21. The sequence goes on along the minus strand of CAWGJX010000001.1, from coordinate 1,306,717 downwards.
GGATCATCAGATGAAAAATCAGTATAGTGATAGAAACTAAGCCATGTACCGTCATAGAAATGGAGATCATCAATTATAAACTGTTTCCTGTTTGTTATAGAATCCAGTGTATTGCAAACTGAAATTGGATTAAAAACCGCTCCGGCAGGGTTGATCATAACCGGCATATGACCTCTTTCCATTTGAGAACCGATAGAAGAGGCAAAACATGAACCAATAAACATCACCCGGTCATCATATGTGATCTTCCGGGCTGATGGCTCGATAGGAAAAGTTGTTCTGAGTTCCATATAGTTATTGCGGATTGCTTTCTTTTACCGTTGGTTTAAACCGACGGTAAAAGAAAGCAATCCACAGTTTTAATTATTCCTGATCCAGTTCATAATAAATTTAAACACATCCTCCCTGAAAAGTTCATTATGCAATTCATGATAGCCGCCTTCCCAGATCCTGAGTTCGACCATTTTAGTTTTTCCTGCAAATTCCATGCTGGCTTGAGGGGAAGTGAGTTTATCTTCACTCCCATGTATCAAAAGAGTTGGAATTTTAAGCTCTGAAGCATGTTTAAGTGAATATTCCCCTGAATTCATAGCTCTGACAAAAAGACCAACTGATATTTTCCCATGAACCAGTGGATCATTAATGTACTTTTCAACCTCAGCACCATCGTGAGATATGTAATTTACATTAAGTCCGGACGCCTGGACCAGTCCTGGCATAATATTCTTCATTATCGAAGCAAGTATCAATTTGCTTTTGGGAGGCTGAAAGGTGAGACGGAGCCAGGGTGAAGTTACAATTGCCCCTTTTATCTTCGGGTTTCTTCTTAAAAGATATTCAAGAACTATCCCTCCGCCCAGACTATGTCCATAAATATATATTGGACATCCCGGGAAAGTCTTCCTGCAGTTTTCCAGAAGGATATCCAGCATTTCATCAGTAAGAAAATAGTTACTTATGTTGCCTCTTCTTCCATCAGAACGTCCATGACCCGGGAGATCAAGGCCTATAAATGCAATCCGTTCGTTTTTAAATAGTCCGGCCCAGGTAAGATAGCGCTGTATGTGTTCTCCAAGGCCATGAACCATTATAATGACAGCTTTTGTATGCTCACCCGGACTTATTATCACTCCGTTCAGGATCTGTCTGTTACTTAATTTAATATTAAACTCCATGTTCAATTTTTTTTAAAAGTACAAAAGTTGATCAAATAATCCATAATCAACTAATTAAGAATCTTAATTTATCCTTAATCTAAGCTTAACCTATTATTAATCGCTGCTCTTTATGCATAGCTTAAATTTGTTCCTGATCAGTTAATCATCTAAAAGTTCAGAGTAAGAAAAGATTCAATTGCAGATTTAATATTTGATTTTTAAGTAAACTGATAATTAGTATTCTTTGAAATTTTTGAAATCATTAACCTGAATATCTGGTTTTTACCAACGCTCTTTGACTAAACAAAAAATAACCTTTAAAGATTTTAATATATTAAGATTTGTTTATCTTTATTTAATAATTATATTTGTACAGATTTGTTTAAACAATAAAACCAAGAACTATGACACAGTATGAATTTAATAATAGCCTGATAGAAATGAAGACTAATCTTCAGAGATTTGCAATGAGCCTGACTTCGGATCGTGATAGTGCTCTTGATCTTGTTCAGGATACGTACCTGAAAGCTATTACATATAAAGATAAATTCGTTGATTATACCAATCTTAAAGCGTGGGTATTTACAATAATGAAAAATACTTTCATCAATAATTACAGACGAAATGTAAAAGAGAATACGATTATTGACGGTACACAGGATCTTTTCTATATTAACCAGCCTCACGACAAAGGATTCATTTCGCCAGAATCGAAATATGCCGAAGGAGAGATCAAAATCGCGATAGATTCTTTAAGTGATGAATTCAGAATCCCATTTATGATGCACATTGAAGGTTATAAATATAAGGAGATTGCTGATGAACTGGGTTTGAAAATCGGAACAGTCAAAAGCAGGATATTCTTCACTCGCCAGAAATTAATGCTGATGCTAAAAGATTATACAAGGTAGGTTTTTAGTTATACGATAAGTAAGGGCTGGAGTTTTCAGCCCTTTTTTATTACCCTTATAACAACACCTGTGATAACAAATACCAGGAAAATACCTGACACAATCCATGCCCATGTATTTGGTATTTTGGATTCAGCCCACATCTCATAGGGTTCAGTTAAAAAATAATCTGATGTTACCGGCCAAATCAAATTTTTAGTGCTGTCAATAAATCCATTGGTACCTATCAGTTTTCCTGGCATTGCTATTCTGACTGAATAATTTTCGAAGTTTGCAAGAAGTTTATTTGTTACAATCGAAAGCGCAGAATCTGCTTCAGTTTTATATTTCAGGGCATCCGATTTACCAATAATCTCTTTGAGTATAATACCGTTTTTCCACAAACTATCTAATCCCTTATCTTCCTTCAAAATAAGTCCTGCGATTTCGTCTTCACGTAATTTCAGATTCTTTAAGCTTATTTCAGTATCTGCTTTTTCTGTAGATGTAAGGTTGGAAAACTGACCTATCCACTCTGAAACTATATTTTTTGCTGTCCATCTGTCAGTATTAAATTTTACAGAATCCCTCAGAGCCCTGTATTTGATACTATCAGGACCCTCCAGGTTGTTGTTCTGGACAACCTCGGGAGAATAAAAATAGAGAAGCTCGTCATTATTAAGAAAATTTTTTACCGGGTATCCGAATGATAATCTTTTACCAATTTGTTCTGAAAAACGAAATTCAGTATTAAACCATCTGAAAGTTTTTTTGAATTCTGCTTTCCTTGCTGTGCTCTTGTTTGAACCTGAATCTGCCGAATAAGCCTGATTAATCTCTTTAACGCTTTTGAAAAGTTTCTCGGCTCTTCTTACATAGATAGTATCATCCTTCTTGTCCACCTCGCATGAATCCTTAATTTTCCAGCTGCTGTCAAGTGGTACCTGGATATCAGATGTTTTAAATCTCTTTTGTTTGTCCCCTTCAATACTTCTCATTTCAATTTTCCGGGTTACTGATCCATCGGGATGAACAATATCTGTAACTATCGTTTCCGGGTCGTTGCACGACACAGCGAATAACAGAATCAACGACACAATCAACATAATCGATTTTTTATTCATGGCTTCAGAAATTAAATTTTGGTCCGGTTATTTTCAATCAGTTTTTTTTCAATCAGTTTTTTTATTTCAGGATCATCTTTTAACAGTTTTTCAAGATCCTTATACTTAATCTGGAGCTCATCCACGGATTCAATAAGCTCCTTCATCTGTTTCTCAGAAATTGTTACGGTTTTTAAAGGGAACTTTCGTGCTTCATTTTTATAATTCATCAGAATTTTTTCGACCTGATCAGTCTGATCCGGAATATTTTCTGTCCCGATGACAATAGTCTGCCTGCTCAGAAAGTCTATACGTTTCAGAATAACTCCCTGCTGATATATAAAAATCACAATCAAAACTACTGAAGCAGCAATAAGACTTCTTCTTACCCAGCCAATATAAACCCACGAGAAGAGAAAGTCAAGGATTCGTGTGAATAATGATACAACCGGATGGACACCAGTTATTCTTTTAATCACCTCATTTTCTATTTCTTCTATAGATTCCAACCTTGGTTTTGAATTCTTCAGAAGATTTATGACTTTATTGTATTTTTCATTTCCCAGATTCATTTCTATAAATATTTTTCTACTTTTTCAGAAATACCTTTCCGTGCATGATAAAGATTTGCTTTAACAGCTGTCTTACTTAAACCCATAATTTCTGATACTTCGTCATTTGTCATTCCCTCCAGATCGGATAAAACAAAGACAGCTTTTTGTTTGGGACTTAGCTTTTGCGTCAGAACAGTAATTATCTTTGATATTTCACTGTTCTCCAGTTCTGTATCTGGCCCCTGTGAAACTGTATTTGAAATTATTGTCCAGGTAGTCTCATTCGCATTGAATTCGGGGTTTCTTTTCCTTTTTCTCATGTGATCATAACATTTGTTTACAACAATCCTGTAAATCCAGGTTTTATAAACTTCTGCTGATTTGATCTTTTCCATTTTCTGCCAGATTGTTATCAATGTTTCCTGGACAACATCCCTTGCCAGGGCATCATCTCCAAGCATTCTTAAAGCCACCGAATAAGCAAACGGAGAAGTCAGTTCGACAAGTTTTCTGAAATTTGTAAAATTTCCTCCCCTGCATTGCTCTATAAGTTTCAGATCTATCAAAATATGCTGTTGAATTGTTATTATAAAGACGTCAATTAATAAGCAAGGTAAAAAACATATAGTAAATTTATCTTAAAAAACAGAAATCCATTAACCGCTAAGAACGCTAAGAAGGCGCAAAGCACGCAAAGCTGATTCTTTGCGACCTCTGCGCAAAACTTTGCGATCTTTGCGGTTAAAGTTCATCATTTTAAAATCTGACCTATATGCAAAAGATCATCACACTCTATAGACAAACAGAATGGTCTGAATGACATCACTTCAGATGTTATAACATTAATAAAGCTTAGAAAGTAAAAACAGGAATCGCATCTGTTTATTCCAAAGGGTCCACAGCTGCGATAATGACTGAAGTTATTCAAAGATCTGCAAGGCAGCTTCAATATTATCCATAAAACGGCAATAAGATCTTCTTCCTATTACTGATTCTTTAAAAAGTCTTTTATAGTCTTTCCTTGTAAGATTTTTCCAATCCTCCGCTGTCATGTTTTCTACTTCAACGGGTAATTCAAATTCCTGAGTTTTGTGAGGCTTTGAATTACTGTTCCAGGGACAAACCTCCTGACATCTATCGCATCCGAATGCTCTTCCTTCAAGTTTTACTATAATTTCATCAGGGATCTGGTTTTTTGCTTCAAGAGTTTGAAAAGCTATACACTTTGTACAATTTATTGTTCTGTCATTATTAATAGCACCTGTAGGACATGCATCAATACACAACCTGCATGTACCACAATTGTCCTTTTCAGCCGGTTTATCATAATCGAGGTCAATATTCACAACTAATATTCCAAGGAAGAAAAATGAGCCGATCTCTTTGTTTATTAATACAGAATGTTTCCCCGGCCAGCCTAAACCTGCTTCGTTACCCCATGCCTTCTCAAGAATTGGGGCGGTGTCTACAAATGCCTTCCCGACAACATCAGGTTGAATTGTTTTGATGTAGGCAAGAATTTTGTTTAACTTTGCTTTTATAACATAGTGATAATTAATCCCATAGGCATATCTGGAAATCACCGGGACACCATTTCCTCCCTGTTTTTTCTCCGAATAATAATTCAACCCTGTTACAACAATAGATTTTGCACCCGGCAAAAGAATCCGCGGATCAATTCTTTTTGTGATATTCTGTCCCAGGTAGGTCATATCAGCATTCATTCCGGTAGAGGCCCACCTTTTCAATATCTCCTTGTGTTCCTCGAGCGATCTTGCGGGTGCAATGCCACAGAGATCAAATCCGACTTCTCCGGCATATTTTTTAATGAGTGAGGAAGTGTCTTTTTCAGTTGTAGTCTTCATATGGGGAAGTTTTAGAGAAATCCGAGTTCGAGTTTTGCCTCATCACTAAGCATGCTCCTGTCCCAAGGTGGGTTGAAAGTAAGCTTCAGATCACAATCTTTTACGCCTTTGGTACCACCAACCTTATATTTTATTTCTTCAAGAAGCTCATCAACCATAGGGCAATTTGGTGCAGTCAGGGTCATCGTTATATGAGCAACATATTCATCATCAATACTTATCTCATATATTAATCCCAGATCGTAGATATTCACCGGAATTTCCGGATCGTAAATACTTCTGAGCACTGTGCCTATTCTGGTTTCAATCTCCAATTGTTCTGTTGGATCCATATTGAAAATTTAACTAAATTCTTTTGGGCGTTTCCTTTTATTTTATGAATTTACTTTTACCCCCTTTCCTGTTTCCCCCAAGGGGGAAATGATTTTTTCTTCACCTTCCCCCTTGGGGGAAGGCAGGATGGGGGTCAAAAATTCAGATCGAGTGCAGAAATAAATTCATATAAATTATATCTGTTATTTAATTTTTGCACTGAATGCCATTGCATACAACTTCATCTGACGTACCATCGAAAGTAATCCGTTGGAACGGGTAGGAGAGAGATTTTGTCTCAGTCCTATTTTGTCGATAAAGTAAAGATCGGAAGTAATTATTTCATCGGGTGATCTTTTTGACAAAACTTTTATCAGAAGAGCTACAATTCCTCTTGTTATTATTGCATCACTATCTGCAGTGAATGAAATCACGTTGCCGTCAAATTCAGGATGGAGCCAGACTTTTGACTGACAACCCTCTATCAGGAAGTCCTTTACTTTATATTTGGGATCAATAACCGGCAATTCTTTTCCCATGTCGATGAGGAGGTTATATTTGTCCATCCAGTCATCGAACAGAGAAAACTCATCAACAATACTATCCTGTACTTCTTTGATTGTCATATTAAAATATTAGGCAAACATTGTTTTCACTTTTTCAATTCCGGCTGCAAGTAAATCAATCTCTTCCTTTGTATTATAGAAACAAAGAGATGCTCTTACAGTTCCATCTATACCATATCGGGTCATCACAGGCTGGGCGCAGTGCGTACCGGTTCTGACTGCAATTCCCATTTTATCAAGAATCATACCTGTATCATACTGGTGAATATTTTTCAGAAGAAAAGAAATCGTTGGAATTTTATGTTCTGAGGTTCCGAATATTCTCAAATCTTTTATTTCGGTCAACCTGTTTGTTGCGTAAAACAGAAGCTCTCTTTCTCTCGAAGCAATATTCTCGCGGCCAATGTCTGAAACATAATCCAGCGCTTTTGCCAGGCCTATTGCGGCGGGATAATTCATTGTCCCCGCTTCAAATTTAAAAGGAAGCTCGTTATATGTGGTTTTTTCAAAAGTAACTTTATCTACCATATCCCCTCCTCCCTGAAAAGGTCCGAGTTCTGTCAGCCATTTCTCCTTTCCGTATAAAATACCTATTCCATTAGGACCATAAATTTTATGACCTGAAAAAACATAAAAATCAACATCCATAGCTTTAACATCGATAATTCCATGCTGGATTCCCTGGGCACCGTCGACAAGAACAGGAACGTTGGCGGAATGTGCTGCAGTTATTATTTCCCTCAGTGGAAGAACTGTTCCAAGTGCGTTAGAGGCCTGGGTTACAGAAACGAGTTTTGTTTTAGCCGAGAGACGTTTATAATACTCATCCAGAATTATTTCGCCTTTATCATTTATTGGAATTACTTTCAATACCGCGCCTTTTCTTTCGCACATCATCTGCCAGGGAACAATATTAGCATGATGTTCAAGGTGGCTGAGAATTATCTCATCCCCTTTATTAATAAATCGTTCTCCAAATGAAAAAGCTACTCCATTTATTGATCCTGTTGTACCGGAGGTAAAAACAATTTCCTCTTTTTTTGACGCATTTATGAATGATCTGACCTTTTCCCTCGATAGTTCATAAGCTTCAGATGACATATCACTCAGAAAGTGCACTCCCCTGTGTATATTACCATTGTAAGATTTATATACTTCATCTACTGCATCGATAACACATTGTGGTTTCTGAGTGGTTGCGCCATTATCGAAATAAACGAGAGGCTTATTATATACCTCCCTTTTAAGAATAGGAAAATCGGCCCGGATGTCTGCTATATTTTTCATAAGGTGCTAAAGTTATCCACACTTGACCAAACAGCTGGCGCATCGTGAAAGTTCTCCTTTCAGACGTTGCATTACAAGATTATCCATCCTTTCACGTAATGGTTCAATTTTAATATTCTGGATTACTTCATGAGCAAATCCGAACATAAGCATAAGACGGGCTTCCCGTTTATTTATCCCCCTGCTCTGAATATAAAAAAGAGCATCCTCATCTATTTGTCCGATTGTTGCACCATGGCTGCATTTAACATCATCGGCAAAGATTTCGAGCTGAGGTTTGGTGTCCATTTTTGCATCATCTGTCAGAATGATGTTATTATTTTTCTGGTATGCCAGTGTCCCCTGAGCACCGGGACGTACCAGTATCCGTCCGTTAAAAGCACCTGAGGACATGTCATCAAGAACACCTTTAAATAATTGGTTACTCGTACAGTTAGGAAAGGCATGATCAACGTTCACAAAATTATCGATATGCTGCCATTTATCGGCAAGAAATAAGCCGTAAGAATAGCTTTCAGCACCTTCACCTCCGAGAGTATGATATGTGCTGTTCCGGATAAGACCACCATGAAGCGTAATATTATTTGACGATGTTACACTATTTCTTTCCTGGTGAATGAATGTGTTAGTTATTTTACATGCATTATTATGTTCATTCTGCACCCTGATGATATCGAAATGAGCGTTCTCACCTACAAATATTTCAGTAACGGCATTTGTCAGAAATTTCTGAGGAGACAAAGTATGATCGCAGATAATGATTGAGAAATTTGAATTTTTCTCAGCAACTATGAGATTCCTGTGCTGATTGAACATATCATCATCCGACTGTACAAGATTTACAACCTGAACTGGTCTTGTGAGGGTTACGCCTTCAGGTACATAAACAAAGACGCCGTCGGACGCCATTGCGGTATTAAGATGAATCAGACCATCGGTTTCGCTTTTGGCATATTTGCCGAAATGCTTTTCGAATATTTCAGGGAAACGTATAGCAGCTTCACTCATGCTGCCAATCCATATACCGCTGGGAAGCTGAACCAGTTTTTCTTTCAGTGTTGGAAAAAATCCGTTTAATAATACAATTCCGTGGGCATCCAGCTCTGTTACTTCACACCTGAACTTTTCAGCTTTCAAAAAATCAGCCTTATCGGGCATAAAGTAGTTTTCGTAATCATGATCAAAGAACGAACTGAGATTCGTATACTTATACATCTCATTCTTCTTTGATGGGATTCCCAGCTTACTGAATTTATCAAAGGCTGCCGCTCTGAAAGTATTCATAAATGGGGAAGACCTGCCGGAAATCTTATCTATATTATCTTTATATAGTCCGAGATATTTTTCTGTCATATCAGGTTTTTCATTCATGATACCGTATTTTCAATCTCTTTTTTAATCCAGTCGTACCCTTTTTCTTCGAGCTCGAAAGCCAGCTCTTTCCCTGCGGTTTTTACTATCCGACCATCATAAAGTACATGAACTACGTCAGGAACTATATAATCGAGAAGTCTCTGGTAATGGGTAATTACAATAAATGAATTATCAGGACGTTTGAGTTTGTTTACACCATTTGCAACTATACGTAATGCATCAATATCGAGACCAGAATCTGTTTCGTCTAAAATGGCAAGTTTCGGTTCAAGCATAGCCATCTGAAAAATCTCATTTTTTTTCTTCTCCCCACCTGAAAATCCTTCATTCACTGATCTGTTAGCCAGTTTTGAATCTATTTCTACGAGTTCTTTCTTATCGCGCATCATCTTAAGAAAATCCGAAGCAGTGAGTGGATCAAGACCTTTAAATTTCCTGTGCTCATTGACTGCTGTTTTCATAAAGTTAACCATACTCACTCCGGGAATTTCGATCGGATACTGAAACCCCAGAAAAATGCCCTCTTTAGCCCTGTCCTCAGGTGCCATCTCAAGAAGGTTCTTTCCCAGGTAGGTAACTGTTCCCTCTGTAACATCAACAAACTCCCTGCCAGCCAAAACTGCAGCCAGAGTGCTTTTCCCCGAACCGTTCGGTCCCATTATCGCATGAATCTCTCCCGGTTTGATCTCAAGACTGATTCCCTTCAGAATACTCTTACCGTCAATAGATGCTTTTAAATTATTAATAACCAGCATGATATAAAAATTTGAAAATTTATACTCTATCCTACACTACCCTCCAGACTAATCTGTAGCAGCTTCTGTGCTTCAACAGCAAATTCCATAGGCAGTTTATTAATTACTTCACGTGCATAACCGTTAACGATAAGACCAATTGCATCTTCGGTTGATATACCTCTCTGATTGCAGTAAAAAATCTGATCCTCCCCTATTTTAGAGGTTGTTGCTTCGTGTTCGACTATTGCCGTCGAGTTGTCAACTTCGAGATATGGAAAAGTATGCGCTCCGCATTTGTCACCAAGCAACAACGAATCACATTGTGAATAATTCCTGGCATTTGCGGCATTTTTCAGAACCTTAACCAAACCGCGGTAACTGTTTTGCCCGTGTCCGGCAGAGATTCCTTTTGAGACTATTGTACTCTTGGTGTTTTTCCCGATATGCGTCATTTTTGTTCCGGTATCAGCCTGCTGATAGTTGTTTGTTACAGCTACCGAATAAAATTCACCGGTGGAATTATCACCACGGAGAATACAGGAGGGATACTTCCAGGTAATAGCTGACCCGGTTTCAATCTGTGTCCAGGATATCTTTGAGTTTTCTCCTTTGCACATTCCTCTCTTAGTCACGAAATTGTAGACTCCTCCCTTACCGTCCTTATCACCCGGATACCAATTCTGAACCGTAGAATATTTGACTTCAGCATTTTTTTCTGCCACTATTTCAACAATAGCGGCATGGAGCTGATTCTCATCTCTTGATGGAGCAGTACAGCCTTCAAGATAACTGACATAAGCTTCCTCATCAGCAATAAGAAGTGTCCGCTCAAACTGCCCGGTATTTGCAGAATTGATTCTGAAATATGTTGAGAGCTCCATCGGACATCTGACCCCTTTGGGAATATAGCAGAATGAACCGTCGCTGAAAACGGCCGAATTAAGAGTAGCAAAAAAATTATCTGTATAAGGAACCACTGAACCCATATATCTTTTTACCAGATCGGGATATTCCTTAACAGCGTCGCTGAACGAACAAAAGATTATACCCATTTCAGCAAGGGTTTCTTTGAACGTTGTTTTTATCGAAACACTGTCAATTACAGCATCAACCGCCACCCCTGCCAGATGTTTCTGTTCCTGTAAAGGAATACCAAGCTTATCAAATGTTTTTCTAAGCTCCGGATCAATGTCATCAATGCTGCCATTAATTTTTCTCTCTTTAGGAGCGGCATAGAAAATAATATCCTGATAATTTATAGGAGCTATCTTCAGATTCGGCCATGTCGGCATCTTCATTGTCAGCCAGTGCCGATAGGATTTTAACCTAAATTCCAGTAGCCATTCAGGTTCATTTTTTCTTGCAGAGATTATTCTTACAACGTCCTCACTAAGGCCTTTAGGAATTCTATCCATCTCAATATCAGAATAGAATCCGTATTTGTACTCTGTCGTTGTTACATCACTTAATATCTTATCCTGATCTTTTTCCATCTTCTGTTATTATTGAGCCTCATGTATAAACCAAAAAAACTATTTTGAATTTAAATTGCCCCATTGATTTTCTTCGTTTACCCCGGCCCCAAGGGGAGCGAAGAAAATCAATTTACTCCCCTTGGAGTTGGGGTAAATAAATTGATTTTCGAGCGACTAAACATTTTTGTACATTTTTTCTTAAGTAACAATAATAATGCCTTACTTATATTTAATCTAAATAAACACACAAAAATATAAAAAAAAAGGAAAAGAGCAGAGAAATGTCCTATGTATTATGTGCTATTGGCGATGTCTGTGTTTTTGGATCACGAAATCGCTAGCCCGGATTTGTAATCCGGGCTTAGAAAAAATATTAACAAATGGCATGGATTACAACCGGGCAGAAGAGGCACGGATTGCAAATCCGCGCCATCTTCTGCGAGCTCGGAATGTCCTTTGTATTATAGGTGATATGCAGGAGAAACGGAGGTTTCGCGAATGGTTGCATCCCCAAATCCCACCTTGTAGGACTATATGTTTTGTAACTTAATGAAATCTTTGTAAAGAACAGTTTTAGTCCCCTTTTAGGGTGACGGCCGCGCAGCGGCAGGGGGTCGATATCGGGACGATAACCTTTATTTGCTTTCCTTATATTCTTTTAATATCGATTGAAATATTTCTCTGACCGAAGATATTTTGGTCGCTCTGAAAGCATTAACGCCACAGAAGGCATAACCATGTTCAAAATTACCCCTGAGTGCACTAATAAGTGCTAAAATAATACAATAAGGACTTTTTGATATGTCACATGTTTTAATGCACTTAAAAGGGCATTTCTTTGGTTGCTTTTTACCTTCTCTTACTTTGGTAATAAAATTACTAAGAATTGCTCTTCCTGGCATACCAACCGGACTTTTAATAATCTCAATATCACTGCTCAGAGCATTGATATATGCTTGTTTGAAAGCGGCTGATGCATCACATTCATCGGTAGTTACAAAACGGGTACCCATCTGAACTCCGGAAGCGCCAAGAGCAAGTATATTGTGAATATCTTCTCCTGTATAAATTCCTCCAGCTGCAATAAGAGGGATTTTTTTATTATACTTTTCTTCAAATATTTTCAGTTCAGCCACAATTTCCGGCACCAGTTTTTCGAGGCAATAGTCATTGTCAAAAATCTGGTCCTCCTTAAATCCAAGATGCCCACCTGCTTTGGGTCCTTCTACTATTACAGCATCAGGAAGATAGTCATAATTGGCTTTCCACTTCTCACATATTATTTTGGCAGCTCTTGCTGAGGAAACAATGGGAATCAGTTTTGTATTGCTATCCTTATTCAGAAATGATGGCAGATCGAGTGGCAAACCAGCGCCTGCGGTAATCAGATCTACCTTTTCGGCGATAGCTGTTTTAATCATATCTGTGAAATTGGTCATCGCAACCATCACATTTACACCAATCACTCCTAAGGTCTTCTCCCGAGACTTGCGTATCTCTTCCTTAAGCCCGTAAATACTGGCTGCAAGAAAATCAGATGAAAAATCTTTGTATAAAAGTCCAAGTCCGGCACTTGAGATAACCCCTGCTCCACCTTCATTTGCAACTGCAGAAGCGAGTCCCGAAAGAGAAATTCCTACCCCCATTCCGCCCTGTATAATTGGTACTTTTATCGCAAGATTCCCAATTTTTAATCCATTCATTATCTATAAAGTATAAGAGCGACAAAGGTAAGATATTTAGTATACCAGCATCAGAAAATGGGATATTTAACATAATTTAATTAAAGGCTTAAAGTCATAAGATAAATTGTCAATCTGGGGATGTGGAGCTGTAACTAAAGTTTTTTTTAACCGCAAAGCTCGCGAAGAATGCGCAAAGTACGCAAAGTCAAAACACTGTTAATATGTTCTTTGCGTTCTTTGCGTAATCCAATCCAGCAGTCTGGCTCCATCGCTAAAATAGCCCACTGGGCTATTTCTTAACGCTCGGCCCCCTTTGCGGTTAATGGATTTCGATTTTTCAACACCCAATAACTTGATATCTTCAGTGAAAATAATGTCTCTTCAATAAAATTTTTACCTTTAACTGTTTATTAAAAACATCTTATGAAAAAATTGCTGGTACTATCAACAATTATTTTTTCCATCTTTATTACAATTACTGCTCAGACTGAAAAATCAATAAAGGCTGAAATAAAGCATGTTACTGTTTTTCCGGACAGAGCTCAGGTTGAACACGAAACTAGTGTTTCACTGTTACCAGGAAAAAGTATTCTAAAACTTTCCGGATTATCTCCATACATTGATGAGCAGAGCATTCAGGTTAAAGGCTACGGAGAATTTACGATACTATCAGTAAACCATCAGAATAATTATCTCCAGAATCTTGAAGACTCCCCTGAAGTTAAAAGCATCAAGAGCCAGATAGAGGATCTGCAGACTAAAAGCGAAGACGAAAATGCTGCCATTTCCATACTTAAGGAGAAAGAAGCTTTTCTCATTGCCAATAAGGCCTTATTAATTAAAGAAACGTCAGTCACTGCTGAACAATTTAAAAACATTTTGGATTTGTATACCAGCAACATGGATCAGATCACCATGACAACATTGAAAAAGCAAAGGTTGATAAAAGACTATAATAAGCAAATTGCCTCTCTCCAGCAGCAAATAACTAATAGATTAGGGAAACAACAGCTTCCTTCAGGTGAAATTCTTGTTACCATCACATCCGAAAAACAATTAACCGGTAAGATTACTTTCAGTTATTTAGTAACAAATGCCGGATGGTATCCATCGTACGATATCAGGGTGGATGATATAAAAAATCCGGTGACCATCATTTATAAAGCAAATGTTTACCAGAATTCAGGTACTGACTGGAATGATGTGAAACTCAGCTTTTCAAACGCCACTCCCTGGGTGTCGGGTGACATACCTGTTATATACCCATGGTTCATCGATTTCTATAATCCTGACCCAATTTTGTATAAAAGCAGTAATTCCGGATTAAGAAGTGAAGCCCCGGCAATGATGGAAAGAGCAGCCGAAAACAAAATTTCGTCTAAAGATGAAATAGAGGCTGCACCTGTGGTTGTTCAGAAGCAGGTAGGAGAGACAACAATCATTTTCGATGTCGGTATTCCTTATTCAGTTGCTTCTGATGGAAAAATCCAGACTATAGAGATCCAAAGGCTTACAGCACCGGCAGATTATAAATATGTCGCCACTCCGAAGCTTTTACCAAAGGCATATCTTACCGCAAATATCATCGATTGGGCAAAATTAAGTCTCCAGTCAGGAGAAGCAACTCTCTATTTCGAAAATTCATTCGTCGGAAAATCATTACTTGATGTCAACCAGTTGAAGGATACTCTTACTATTTCACTGGGAACTGATAACAGTATTCTGGTGAAAAGAGAGAAACGGAAAGACTTTACCAGCAAGAAGGTGTTTGGCTCTAATAAAACCGATACATATTCATTTTTGCTAACTGTAAGAAATAATAAATCAACTCCGGTTGAAATAACAATTAACGATCAGATTCCGGTTTCTTCCAATAACAGCATCACAGTTGATCCGATTGAATTGTCGGGTGGTAAGCTGAATCAACAGACAGGTGAAATAAAATGGGATCTTGAGATGAAATCCCAGGAAAACAAACAGATAATATTTACATATTCTGTTAAATATCCGAAGGATAAGGTAATTATTCTTGAATAATCAATAATCTGCAGGCATGAATTTTTTAGGGAATCTTATCTGGCTTATTTTCGGTGGTTTAGTGATTGCCATTGAATATTTTATTGGCAGTATTATACTTATGATAACCATCGTGGGAATTCCGTTTGGCATACAAACTCTTAAAATGGCTTCTTTGTCGTTGTGGCCTTTTGGCCGTGATACTGTGGTGCACGCCCGGGCTTCAGGTTGCCTGCATATCATAATGAATATTATCTGGTTGCTCTGCGGAGGCATATGGATTGCTATCACTCATGCAATTTTCGGAGTGATATTATGCATCACTATTATTGGTATTCCTTTTGGTTTACAGCACTTTAAATTAACTGCTATTGCCCTGTCCCCTTTCGGAAGGGACATTGTCAGCAAATAAAAATCCATTAACCGCAAAGATCGCAAAGGTTTGCACGAAGGCCGCAAAGAAGAGAATTTGGATTTTACTTTGCGTACTTTGCGCCTTCTTAGCGTACTTTGCGGTTAAAAAGAGTTAAAATCATGAATGAATCAGAAAATAATAAAAGATCAATAAACGATTTTGGCAAATTTGGCCTGATAAACCATCTTACCAAAAATGTTAAGACTATCAATAAAACTACTGTTAAAGGTATTGGAGATGATTCGGTTGTTATTGATTCAGGAAAAAATTTAACACTCGTTTCAACCGATCTTTTGCTTGAAGGAATCCATTTCAATCTTATTTATACTCCTCTTAAACATCTTGGCTACAAGGCGGTAATCAGAGCGATTTCAGATATTTATGCCATGAACGGAACTCCGGGACAGGTTATGATCGCATTAGGTATCAGCTCAAGGTTCGGGCTCGATCATGTCGAAGATCTCTACGAAGGAATTGCGCTCGCATGTGAAAAATACAAAGTCGACCTTGCAGGTGGTGATATAACCAGTTCACTTACCGGAATGACTATCGGAGTCACAGCAATTGGTTCAGTTGAGAAGAATAATCTTGTTAAAAGAGATGGAGCAAAACCTAACGACCTGATATGTGTAACCGGCGATTTCGGGGCAGCATTTATGGGATTGCAGCTTCTTGAAAGAGAACGAAAACTATTTGTTAAGGAAAAGGTGGAACAACCTGACCTCAGTGGTTTTGAATATGTTATCGGAAGACAACTTAAACCTGAAATTCCAGTCTCAACATTAATGGAGCTCAAAAGTGAATCGATACTTCCAACATCAATGATAGATGTCACCGACGGGCTGGCTTCAGATCTTCTTCATGTTTGCAGATTATCGGATACCGGGTGCCGGATATTTTACAGCAAAATTCCAATTGATTACGAAACTATAAGAGTTGCAGAAGAATTCAATATCGATCAGATGACCCCTGCTTTGAACGGCGGGGAGGATTATGAACTGCTTTTTACAGTACCTCTTGAGATGGTTGATAAGATCAGAACTATACAATCCATAAAAGTAATAGGACACATGACGTCTTCCGGAACGGGTAATTTTATTGTTGGTGACGATGGATCTGAGGTGGAGATTACAGCACAAGGCTGGAAAGATTAGGAATATCAGGTTCTTGCCCTTATAATTCCTCTTTCCGATTTTCTGATGAACTCCAGAATGTAGTCCCTGTCAGCGGAAGGTTTAAATTCCTTCTCAATATATTCCAATGCCGTGGATATATTCATCCCTTTCTGATAAATAGTCCTGTATATTTCATGAATTTCATCGATTCTTTCCTTCTCGAATCCCCTTCTTGTAAGTCCAACAGAGTTTAGTCCAAGAAACGACAACGGATCACGGTCCGCTTTGACAAATGGAGGCACATCAATACGGACCTTCCCTCCGCCACCTATCATTACATGAGCTCCGATATGCGCGAATTGGTGAACCATGGTACCAGCGCTCAGAATTGCAAAATCGTCAACATCCACCTCTCCTGCCAGGGCTGTGGAGTTTCCTATAATTACATTATTCTTTAACAGACAATCGTGACCTATGTGGGAATAAGCCATTAAGAGACAATTATTCCCGACTATTGTTTTTCCGACAGCGGCTGTTCCCCTGTTTACTGTAACACATTCCCTTACTGTTGTATTGTCACCAATCTCAGCCGTCGAATCTTCCCCTCTGAATTTCAGATCCTGAGGGATGCCGGAGACAACAGCAGAGGGAAATATTTTGCATTTTTTACCGATTCTGGCTCCATCCAATATAGTTGAATTAGGACCAATCCAGGTACCTTCACCTATAATAACATTACCGGCGATGTAAGCAAAGGGTTCAACAATAACATCTTTAGCTATTTGCGCTTCAGGATGTATAAATGCTAAATTAGAGATCATTAATATGCTATTTATTTTTTACTACTTGAGCTGTCATCTCTCCTTCCAGAACAAGCTTATTTCCAACAAAAGCCTGACCAAACATTGTAGCTATTCCCCTTCGTAATACGTCGGCGTATTCCATTTTAAGGATCACAGTATCTCCCGGAACAACTTTATTCTTGAATTTAAGTTTGTCGATCTTTAGAAAATAAGTTGAATATTTTTCAGGCTCTTCCACCGCACTTAAAACAAGCAACCCTCCTGTCTGAGCAAGCGCCTCAATTAGAAGTACTCCCGGCATGATGGGCTCTTCAGGAAAATGACCCTGAAAAAAAGATTCATTAAATGTTACATTCTTAATGCCAACAATTGAGGATTCATCAAGGGCAATTATTTTATCAACTAATAAAAAGGGGAATCTGTGTGGAAGCCGTTTTTTAATTTCCTCAACTGTAAAAATCGGTGGTTTTGAAGGATCATAAACAGGAATGTCGAGCTTTGAAATAGTTTTCTTCATCTCCTGCCGGATGATTTTTGCCAGCCGTGTATTGGCGTAATGGCCTGGACGTGTAGCAACAATCTTTCCTTTAATGGGGTGACCAACAAGAGCTATGTCACCCATAATATCCAAAAGCTTATGTCTGGCAGGTTCATTAGGATACCTTAAATCAATATTATTCAGAATTCCGGCAGTGTGTGTATTTATGCCCGGCCGGTTAAATAGCTTCGCGATGCGATCTATTTCGACCTGTTCAACTTCTTTTTCAAGAATTACAATTGCATTATCGAGATCACCTCCTTTGATTAGTCCCGCGTTAAAGAGAGGCTCCAGTTCATGAAAAAACACAAAGGTCCGGCTTTTGCTTATATTCTCTTCAAAGTCATCAATTGAATCGAGTATCGAATATTGGTTCCCAAGGATCTTGGAGTTATAATCAATCAGTACATTCACACTAAAATGATCATCAGGATATACAATCAGATCAACGCCATGTTCTTCATCTGAGTAAATTATCTTTTGTTTGACAACGAAGTAATTCCTCTCCTCCTTCTGTTCAATAATACCGGCTTCTTTAATTGCTTCAACGAATTTCCACGACGACCCTCCCATTATCGGAGCTTCAGGCCCGTCTAATTCAATAAGTGCATTATCAATGCGAAGACCACTAAAGGCGGCCATTACATGTTCTATTGTGGTGACAGAAGCATTGTTCTGAACTAAAGTAGTTCCCCTGGAAGTTTCAGTAACATGTTCAGCCAGAGCATCAATTAAAGGATTTCCGGGAAGATCTACCCTGCAAAATTTATATCCATGATTTACCGGAGCCGGTTTAAATGTGATAGTAACACTTTTCCCTGAATGCAATCCGTTCCCCGTAAGACTTATTTCTTTTGCAAGAGTCCTCTGTTTTTCACTCATCAACTTATTATTAAATTTAAAATCGGGTACAAAAAAAATAAAAATATTTCGAACTATCCAGAAAAATGTCTCTTAACTGAATTTCTTTCACCTGTTTCATCAACAAATATGCAGCAAAACTACTTCTTTTTCAGAGACTCTACCTCTTTTTCAAGAGAATCTAATTTTACCTTCATTTCTGGTAATTTTTTAAAAATTACAGAGGATCTGAGAAATTGTTTGAGCTCAATTGCCGGTGAACCTATGATCAAAGTGTTTTCTTCTTTCACATCACCAAGAATTCCGCCCTGCGCACCTATTTTGGTACCGTTTGCAATTTTGAGATGTCCGGCCAGTCCGACCTGCCCTCCAAACATGCAATTCTTACCAACTTTTGTCGATCCTGAAATACCAGTCTGAGCAGCCATTACGGTATTCTCTCCGATTTCAACATTATGTCCTATCTGAATCAGGTTATCAAGCTTAACACCTCTCCGGATAAATGTCGATCCCATTGTAGCACGGTCAATTGTAACGTTTGCTCCAATCTCAACATGATCTTCGAGGACCACATTTCCAAGCTGAGGGATCTTCATATATTCATTATCACTCTGAGGGGCAAATCCGAATCCGTCACTTCCTATTACTGAGCCTGCATGAATAATACACCCTTCCCCGATTATACAATCGTGGTAAATTTTCACCCCGGGATTGATAGTGCAATTATTTCCAAGTTTGGTGTTGTCACCTATGTATACCTGAGGATAAACAGAGCATCCATCACCAATTATGCAATTTTCACCAATGTAACTATATGGTCCTATATACACATCAGAGCCCACTTTTGCCGTAGGCTCGATTATAGCCGTTGTATGAATACCTTTCTTTCTTGGCCGTGATTGATCAACAAGACGCAGCAGAGAAGCGAAAGCTTCATAAGCATTCTCCACTTTGATAAGAGTTGCATTTACAGTTGCAGATGGAACAAAGGTCCTGTTAACAAGAACAATGGATGATTTTGTTTCGTATAAATAATGTTCATATTTAGGATTGGCAAGAAATGACAGAGCCCCGGGCTGTCCTTCTTCTATTTTAGCAATCGTATTGACTTTAATTTCAGGATTGCCAATAATATCGCCTTCCAAAAACCCGGCAATAGTTGACGCAGTAAATTCCATAGTTTTAAATTTAAATTATCGACATTCTTTTGGGTAACACAGAAAGTATTTTGTAATTCTTTCCGAAAGGAACCGGTGATCAAACATATCAGATACGGTAGAAATATCTGCAGTGCTTCCATTTTTAAGAAGGATCTTAACTACAGGCGCATCGGGTGTATACGTTAGATTTGAAATGCTGTTGCTGAAAACATAATAGTCTTCAAGTCCTTCAATAACATTCAATTGAGTTTTAACTTTTTTCCGCAGGTCGCTAACCTTTTTTTCGGTGAACGGATTATTTTGCAGCTCCACCGCGAAAAGATCTCTCCTGATTAATCTCCCTGATAAGTCAGAAAGAATCTTATCCGAATGGTCAGCCCAGTAGTTAGCGCAAACCAGAATATCTGAATCGTCAAGTCGCGTAAATATATCAGCTATCATTCCGGGGGTAAACTTCCCATCATTTTTAAGGTCAGCATTGCCAATATTATTGTATAAAAAAAATCTTAACGCCGGAGTAGTAAACATGTCATTCCCTGTGCTGGCAATTTCCTTTGCCCTCCTGAGAATATTTACCAGCAGACTTTCTGAAGAAATTACTGTTTTATGCATATACACCTGCCAATACATCAATCGCCGTGCTATCAGAAACTTCTCCAGCGAATAGATGCCTTTTTCATCTACAACAAGGCTGTCATCCACCACATTAAGCATCATAATTATTCTATCAGATCCAACAGCCCCTTCTATAACACCTGTGAAAAAACTGTCACGCCTCAGATAATCCAGCCTGTCCATATCCATCTGGCCGGAAATCAATTCATGAAAAAATTTTCTTGAGTATGTGTCTGTGAAGATTTCGATAGCCAGATCAAGTTTATGATCATATTTCTCATTTAACTTTTTCATAAGCAAAAGAGAAATATCCTCATGCGTAATTCCGCTAATAATTGAATTTTCAAGGGCATGCGAAAATGGCCCATGACCGGCATCATGCAATAATATAGCTATCAGAGTAGCTTCTTCTTCCTCTGAAGAGATATTTACTCCTTTGCTTCTGAGAGTGGAAATAGCCATATTCATCAGATGCAAAGCCCCTATACAATGCTGAAACCTGCTGTGAGTTGCACCAGGATATACAAAGCTTGTTAAACCCAGTTGTTTAATATTCCGCAATCGTTGAAACCACGGATGTTCAATCAGATCAAAAACGAAATCTCCCGGGATGCTTATAAAACCATAAACAGGATCATTAATAATTTTTCTTTTATTAGTCTTATAAACCACTTCGCGAATTTTATATACAAAAATAGGAATAAGTTTAATAATGCAATAATACGAAATTCTAAGCCTCTTCACCTTTCTGTTTTACCGGTGTGTTATTCAAAGGGATTCTCCTTCCTGAAATCAGGCCTGTAATTCACATTACTATCCATATCCTGAATCCATCCGTTTCTGAAACCCAGGCTTTCCATTTCTTTTACCACCTCATCATATTCTGCCTTATAGAGGGAACGATTTAAAACCGGATGATTGATTACCTGTGATGTTGGATGGTATTGCGACATAAGAGAAAGATGGACACCGGGAGACAATTCTTCAGCTATTGTTCTCAGAACATTTTTACTTTCTTCAGCATGACCCGGCAAAACAAGATGTCTTATAAGCAATCCTCTTTCTGCCCTGCCGTTTTCATCAAGCGAAAGAGTTGATCCTTTCTGATAATACATTTCTTTTATCGATTTTAATGCAATCTCCGGATAATCGGAAGCATCTGAATATTCTGATGCAATTTTACTGCTGACATATTTATAATCAGGAAGATATACATCAATCATGCCCTCAAGACTCTTCAGAGTTTCAATTTTATCATAGCTGTTTGTATTATAAACAGTTAAAGGGTTATAACCTCTTCCATTCAACCCTCTTATTATGGCTTTAACCTGCGGAACAACATGCGAAGGAGAAACAAAGCCTATTGCAGGTATTCCTTCAGAAAGAATTATCACTATTTTATCGAGTACATCTTCCAGATCTGAAAAATTGTTGCCTCCATGGAAATCACATTGACTGATTTCGTGGTTCTGGCAATAGACACAATGAAGGTTACATCCGGCAAAAAAGATATTACAAATTCCTTCTTTTCCACTTATGACCGGTTCTTCGCCACGGTGGATACAAATGGTGGCAATATTCAGACCCGCATCCATTGAACAGTATCCGTTCCCTCCTTCAAACCGGTTTACCCGGCATTCTCTTGGACATAAAGTGCAATTCGCAAGTATTCTCCTGTCATTTATATCATACATCTCATTCATAATCTGAAGTTGCTAAGATTGAAGGTGACTGCAAAGATCGGAATGTTTTATACTTTCAGGCTACATATTTGAACCACAAGCTTAATACTGCAATATTAACAGTTATTTTTTGGTGAATTAATATAAATATGTACCTTTGCAAGCGAATTGAGGAGAATTTGATCTAGGGGACCACACATAGTCCCCTATTTTGTTCCCGGTTTTTAAAAAATGATAGAGAAGCAGAAAATACAGGAACTGATTGAGGAATATATCAATGGGAAGGAGCTTTTCCTGGTGTCAGTTAAGGTAAGCGGCGCTAACCGGATAATTGTTCTGGCAGATAAAAAAGATGGCATAACAATTGATGAATGCGCGGCATTACACAGACACCTTGAAAACGGACTTGACCGCGATATTGAGGATTTTGAATTGCAGGTTTCATCACCGGGATTGGATTTGCCCTTCGGCGTAATTGAACAGTATTTAAAAAATGAAGGCAAAAAAGTCGAAGTGATTGATAATGATGGAACGAAATTTACCGGGAAACTTAAAAATGTAACATCAGGAGGATTTGAACTGGAAACCGAAATAAAAATTAAGGGAAAAGCACCGGAATTAAAAGACATATCTTTCAATTTCGAGCAAGTTAAATCGACAAGAATTATTTTGATAATTAAATAAAAGAGTTTTACACCAGATGGAAAATGTTAATTTAATCGACACTTTTTCGGAGTTTAAAGAGCTGAAAAACATTGACCGCCCAACAATGATGAGCGTTCTGGAGGATGTCTTCAGAAGTATGCTTACAAAGAAATACGGATCAGCTGATAATTTCGATATTATTGTCAATATAGATAAAGGCGACTTTGAAATATGGAGAAACAGGGTTGTTGTTGACGACAAGGAATTAACTGATCCTGTTATACAGATACCTCTTTCCAAGGCAAAAGAGATTGATGCTGATTATGAAGTAGGTGAAGAGGTATCTGATGAAGTCAAATTTCTTGATTTTGGAAGAAGGGCAATATTGTCACTAAGACAAAATCTCACCGCCCGTATTCTCGATCTCGAAAAGAATAATATCTATATTAAGTATAAAGACAGGATTGGCGAAATTGTCACCGGAGAAGTTTACCAGGTTTGGAAAAGAGAAATTCTTGTTCTTGATGATGACGGTAATGAACTGATTTTACCAAAAAGTGAACAGATACCCTCTGATCATTTCCGCAAAGGAGATTCAATCAGGGCAGTTGTCATAAAGGTCGAGATGAGAAACAATACTCCGTTTATCATCCTTAGCCGTACATCACCTGTATTTCTTGAAAGGTTATTTGAACTTGAAGTTCCTGAAATATTTGATGGTTTGATCACCATTAAAAATATTGTCAGGGTTCCGGGTGAACGCGCAAAGGTTGCAGTTGAATCATACGATGAGAGAATTGACCCGGTAGGTGCCTGTGTTGGAATGAAAGGCTCCAGGATACATGGAATTGTAAGGGAATTACGTAATGAAAATATCGACGTAATTAACTATACTTCCAACAATCAGTTGTTTATCCAGAGAGCATTAAGTCCGGCCAAGATAACCTCCATAAAACTTGTGGAAGAAACAAAAAGAGCAGAGATTTATCTTAAACCCAATGAAGTATCACTTGCAATTGGTAAGGGCGGTCTTAATATTAAGCTTGCCAGCCAGCTAACAGGTTACGAGATTGACGTTTACAGGGAACCGGGAGGAGAAGATGAGGAAGATGTAAACCTCGAGGAATTCGAAGACGAAATAGAAGACTGGATAATTGAGGAACTCAAAGCAATTGGTTGCGATACAGCAAGAAGCGTGCTGAATCTGTCAATCAGCGACCTTGTTAAAAGAACTGATCTGGAAGAAGAAACAGTTAAAGAGGTTGTTAACATACTGAGATCCGAATTTGAATAAAATATAATTTAAATCATTCCCAACAAGAATATAAAAAAGGCAATTCATATTTATGACAGAGGATATTAAGGTTACAAGATTGAGTAAAGCAGCCCGCGAATTTAACGTTGGAATATCCACTATTGTGGATTTCCTGCATAAGAAAGGGTTTGATCTTGATCCCAACCCAAATACAAAACTTCCGCATGAAGCTTATATTTTGCTTGTAAAAGAATACAGTACAGATATCAGCGTAAAAAAGGAATCTGAGAAACTTATTCTAAAAGATCTTCACAGAAAAAAAGAAACTGTTTCAATTAACGATTTTTCTGAAAAATCTGAATCTGAAGAATCTGAAAAGGATGATGATGTTCTTGTAAAAGACGCTTTAGGGAATAAGTCAACTGTTGATATCAAGACTGAAATTAAGAAGCCTGATATAAAACTTGTTGGTAAGATTGATCTTGAAAAGACATTAAAGCCGAAGGTTGAAAAAGCTCCTCCACCTAAAGAAGAACCAGTTCAAAAAGCTACCGTAGATACAGTTGAGCCTGAAAAGGATGAAAAGCCTGAGAAAGTTCAGAAGCAAGTTGCCAGGAAAGAGGAACCCGAACCTGAAATCCTGACTGAAGAAAAAAAATCCAAATCAAACATTGATCTTCATATCGTTGGGAAAATTGATCTCGAAGCAATTTCTAAAGACAATAAACCATCAAAAAAGGAAGAACCGAAAGAAAAGGCTGTTGTACCTGCTAAAGAAAAACCAAAAGAAAAGGAGATCCCAAGGAAGCCTGAACCAATAAAGGAACCGGAAATAATTGAAAAACCGGTTGAAGTACCTGTAGCCGATGAGGTTCCTATTGAAAATCTCATTGATGATGTTATACTTCCGGAACCGGAGGAAGACATTATAGCTTTATATAAAACGGATTTCAAAAAACTTGTTGGTCCAAGAGTAGTTGGAAGAATAGATCTTCCAGTTGAAGAAAAAAAGAAAACAACTCCATTTCAACCTGTAAGAGTTAGCGGGGATTCAGATTTCAGGAGGAAGAAAAGGAGAAAAAGAATACTTAAGGAAAAAGAAAATGTACCTGTTGTAAAACCTGTTACAACCGATAAAAAGGAAAAAGCAACTGCAAAAAAGGTTATTAAAAAACGGCCAATAAGAGCAGAAGTTAATGAGGAAGAGGTACAGAAACAGATTAAAGAAACACTTGCAAGGCTTACTACAAAAGGCAAATCTAAAGGTTCAAGGTACCGCAGGGAAAAAAGAGAAGCTGTAAGTCAGAAACACCAGGAAGTTGTTGATCAGCAGGAACTTGATAAGAACATTCTGAAAGTCACCGAGTTTGTATCTGTTAATGAGCTCGCCTCAATGATGGCTGTTCCGGTTACTGATATTATTTCCACATGTATGAATCTTGGTCTGTTTGTTTCGATTAACCAACGTCTCGATGCTGAAACAATGGCACTCCTTGCCGATGAGTTCGGTTTCAAGGTTGAATTCGTCAGCGCAGAATTACAGGAGGCAGTTCGTGAAGAAGATGATGAGGAAGAGGATCTCAAGCCGCGGCCACCGATTGTAACAGTAATGGGCCATGTTGACCACGGAAAAACAAAACTGCTTGACTATATCAGAAATACAAATGTTATTGCAGGTGAGGCCGGAGGAATTACCCAGCACATTGGTGCTTATGGCGTTATCCTTGAAGATGGAAGGCAGATTACCTTCCTCGATACACCCGGTCATGAGGCATTTACTGCTATGCGTGCCCGTGGAGCACAAATAACTGATATTGCCATTATAGTTGTTGCAGCAGATGATGGAGTCATGCCTCAGACGAAAGAAGCTATTAACCATGCTTCAGCAGCCGGTGTTCCTATTATTTTCGCAATCAACAAAATTGATAAACCGAGCGCAAATCCTGATAAAATAAAAGAAGCTCTGGCAGCCATGAATTATCTGGTTGAAGACTGGGGCGGAAAATACCAGTCACAGGAAATTTCTGCAAAGAGCGGTCTCAATATTGACGTTCTGCTTGATAAAATACTTCTTGAAGCAGAAATGCTTGACCTGAAAGCCAACCCTGACAAGCCGGCTATAGGAACAGTCATTGAATCTTCTCTTGATAAAGGACGTGGATTTACTGCTACAGTGCTTGTAAAGGCCGGTACATTAAGAATCGGAGATATTATGCTCGCAGGCAGCTGCTTCGGACATATTAAGGCAATGTATAACGAAAGAGGTAATAAAGTTGAAGTAGTAGGTCCGGCAACCCCTACTCTGATACTTGGACTTAACGGAGCTCCACAGGCTGGTGACAAATTTAATGTGATGGATAGCGACCGGGAAGCCAAGGATATAGCAACGAAGCGAGCTCAGCTACAGAGGGAACAAGGCCTGCGTACGCAGAAGCATATCACTCTTGATGAAATCGGACGCAGAATTGCAATAGGTAATTTCCAGGAACTTAATATTATTGTCAAAGGTGATGTCGATGGTTCAATAGAAGCATTAAGTGATTCACTTATTAAACTTTCTACTCCTGAGATTCAGCTTAATATAATTCACAAGGCGGTAGGTCAGATATCTGAATCAGATGTCCTGCTTGCTGCAGCTTCCAACGCCATTATCGTCGGATTCCAGGTAAGACCTTCAATGAGTGCCCGAAAACTCGCTGAAAAAGAGGAAATCGATGTTCGTCTCTATTCTATTATCTACAATGCAATTGAGGAAATAAGATCTGCAATGGAAGGTATGCTTATGCCTGAAGTCAGAGAAGAGATAGTCGCAACTCTTGAGATCCGCGAGATATTCAAGGTTACAAAAGTTGGTACAGTTGCCGGATGCTATGTCAAGGAAGGCAAAATTACAAGAAATACGAGGGTCAGAATTATCCGCGATGGTATTGTAATTTATACAGGGGAACTTGGATCACTCAAGAGGTTTAAAGATGATGTGAAAGAAGTAGTCGGAGGATATGAATGCGGACTTAACATCCACAATTTCAACGATATTAAGGTAGGTGACGTTGTTGAAGGATATCAGGAGTTCGAAGTCAAGAAAACCTTATAAAAACAATTAACCGCAAAGAACGCTAAATAGAAGTACCCCCTGCCGCTATGCGGCTGTCCCCCTAAAGGGGACTAATTTGGTGTCCTGAATGAATTCACAAAAATTCCACAAAATTGTTCCCCCTTCAGGGGGATCCCGCGAAGCGGGAGGGGGCCCTAAGGTTTATAAGAAATTCTGGAAGAATTTACAATAAAGCTTTGTACTTCTCAGCTGTAAGCAGGTTTTGTACCTCTGAAGGATCGGTAATTTTAATCTTCACCATCCATCCATTACCATAAGGATCTTTATTTACAACTTCGGGGGTCTTCTCAAGCATTGGATTTAACTCGAGAATTTCACCACTCACCGGCATAAACATGTCCGATACCGTTTTTACGGCCTCAATAGTTCCAAAAACCTCCTCCTTTTTAAGTGTCTCACCAACAGTTTCGATCTCAATGAAGACGACATCACCAAGTTCGCCCTGGGCAAAATCGGTCACTCCTACATAACCAAAGTTTCCTTCAACCCTTAACCATTCATGGTCTTTTGTGTACAATAAATTTGCTGGAACATTCATATTTAGCTAGTTTTAGATAAGTATCTTCTTTTATTTAACGATTAACCAAAAATAAGTCTTTTTTTGTTTAAAAAAATTGACATACTACATTTTAAGATATAAAAACTAAGAACTTACAGAGCCACATGGACTTGCTGCTTTGCTACACTTCATAATTTTGTTAACAAATTTCAGCTCCCCTTTTCTACTTACCTCCTTTCATTTTCCCCCAAGGGGGAAAGGTGTGTTTTCCTCCTTCCCCCATGGGGGAAGGTTGGGAAGAGGGTAAATAGACTTGATACAAACGGCACAAGGTTTCACAAAGTTAGTTCCTCACTCCTTTTTCAATATCACACCGGATAGAGGCTCCAACCTGATTTCAATTTTTTTATCAGCACTTTCATATAAGCTACTGCCGGAAGAAAGCAAATCTTTAAATTTCCCATCTGAATTAACAGAAATCATTACAACCCTCGGACTATCTGACCTGTTAAAGACAACATCTATCTCGTCATTCCCCATAGTACGTCTGTATGCCAGCACCATTTTTTGATCATCAGCCAACGTGAACTTAAGACCTCCATATGTCAAAACCCGGTTTTCTTTCCTTATCCGGCAAATCATTTTGTAAAACGATCTTAACGCTGTATCTGGTTTCACTACATCAACAGGCCTGCTCTTTTCGGGATCGTATGCTGCACGTTCATCTTCATATGTAATGTCATCCCATACCAGCGGTTTTCTGCAATCAGGATCATCAGCTCCCCACATTCCAACCTCTTCCCCATTCCAGATCTGAGGTGCCCCGATAAACGTAAACTGATGAATAAGTAGCATAATTTGTTCCTTCCTGGTTAGCAGATCTGGTTTATTTATCTTATAATCAGGATTTTCCGATGGTTTGGCTTTGTATTTGTCCATCGTTTTATTGTAAAATGAAGTAGACAACCGGGGAGTATCATGTGTGGAAGCGACATCCATCATTGCTTCAAGATTATCAGTTTTAATTCCCTTGTTGATCCTGTCAATCTCACTGACAAATCCTGTTGCTGATAAAGTTGGCTCAGCCTGGGCGAAGAAACCTCTTGCTACCCGGAACCACCTGTAATTCATTATTGCATCAAACTGATCTCCTTCAAGATAGACATTCGGATCAAACAGTTTATCAGGCCATTCCAGCCACCATATTTCCCCTATAAGGTATGCATCCGGGTTTACAGAACGCACTACTTTGCGGTACTCTCGCCAGAATCCCATTGGAATCTCACCGGCCACATCAAGCCTGAAACCATCAACACCATCCGATGGATTACCGTCTCCGTCAGGATCGAGCCATCTTTTAGTAACATCGAAAATATGTTTTTTTAATGATTCCGAATGCAGGTTTCCTTCATAGGGCATAGTCTTTTTGTCAGGCGGAATTATATCCTTTTTAAATACAGGCATCCATGGATTATTCCCGCCGTATCCAACATATTTTAGTTCATCTTCTTTTGTTGCCGGGTCATCAAAACTGGTAATTTCATACCAGTCAGCGTACTTTGAGTCTTTACCATTCTTTCTTATGTCGTTGAGTGCCCAGAATGATTTCCCTGTGTGATTCCACGAATAGTCCATTATTACCCTGATCCCTCTTTTATGAAACTCATTTATTACTTTCAGAAAAAGTTTGTCTGCTGAAGTCCATTTCCATGTCGAAGGATCGTCGTGGATTTCTGAATCCATAATAGCTACATCTCCCTTTGGATCGGGACCAAAATTCCTGTCAATATGAGTATAATTTCTGGCATCATATTTATGCAGCGACGGTGAATCGTTAAGCGGATTGAAATAGATCGCTGTAATTCCAAGTGACTTGATATAATCTGCTTCATCCAGTACTCCCTGCAGATCACCTCCATAACGTCTGGCCTGAATTTTTGAATCGAATCCATTTGCCTCAACATCATCAAGCCATGGCTCATGCGAATACCAATCATGTCCCCATGGAGTTATTTTCCAGTTTGCAGGAAGTTTTTCAGGGAAGCCTCCCGACATATCTGCAGGTGCAGGATCGTTATTGGAGTCGCCATTCCTGAACCTTTCTACAAAAATCTGGTACCAGATGGCCTCTTTTGCCCATGCAGGAACTGAGGCAAGAGAATTGTCTGATTGCTTTACTTTCGTGGATTGCTGTGTTACACAACCAGCTAAAAGTATAACAACAAAATTTAAGATTATTAATCTGGATTTTAATCTTAGCATATTCTTTATCGGTGAAAATTCCAATAACCGCAAAGTGCGCTAAGAAGGCGCAAAGTGCGCTAAGTCAAGAACCTACATATAAGCTCTTTGCGACCTTTGCGTAGAATCTTTGCGACCTTTGCGGTTAAAAAGACTTATATCAATTATTTTATGTAAATCTTAAAATCCCAGGGTTCAAATCTCAAAGAATCAGTCAGAGGAAGAACCATTTTCGAACCACTGAAATAGTCAGTATACTCACCATTAATGTTACCAGAAACTGTTTTCAAGGCAATTTTATTCTTTGTAAGATTTAGAAATACAACAACCCTGTTATCATCCTTTTCGCGGTAAAAAGCGAAGATACTGCTGTCTCTATCTGTCGGAATTCTAACCATCGGACCTCCGGCATCGCCATTCCAGAGAGCTTTATATGTATGTTTAATATGTATAAGATTCCGGTAAAATCCTGTCATACTGCAGGTATCCCATTTAATGGTATCTCTTACGAAAAACTTCAGCCGCTTGTTGAGGCAGTCTTCCTGACCGCTGTAAATTAAAGGTACTCCCTGTGCAGTAAAGATTAAAGCTGCCAATGGTTTTTGAGCTTTGCCCATAAGAGAATCAATTGTTCCTTCCCATGTATTCTGATCATGGTTAGTAAGAAACTGCAGTCTGTAAACATTATTCGGATAAATCTGCCATTCCTTTTTATAATATTTTACGAGTTTCCCGACATTATCTTTTCCCTGTGCAATATTGACCATCAGGTGATATAGTTCCCATGCATAATTCATATCAAATCCCTTTTCCAAATAATAAGTCGGCTGCTCAATCTCACCAATTAACAGAACTGGTCTGATTGCAGTGAGTTCAGTCCGTGCTCTTTCCCAGAATTCCTTTGGCGTATTATTCGGATGATCAATACGGAATCCATCCACTCCCATCTTTACCCAGAATTTCAATGCATCAATCATGTAATCCTGCAGACCTTTTTTCGACCAGTCGAGCTGAATTACGTCAGTCCAGTCAAATCCGATTGGCGGAGTGAAATTTCCTGATGCATCTTTGACATACCAGTCAGGATGTTCAACTGTAAGATTGTTGTCCCATGAAGTATGATTAGGCACCCAGTCTATAATAACTTTCATACCCATTCCATGAGCCTTATCCAGCAGAGCTTTAAAATCGTCAAGAGTACCGAATGCAGGGTTTACATTGAGATAGTCTCTTACTGAATAATAACTGCCAAGCTCCCCCTTTTTATTTTTAATCCCGATAGGAAAAGTCGGCATAAACCATAAGACATCAACGCCGAGTGATTTCAATCGTGGGAGATGTTCTGCAAAAGCATTGAAAGTACCCTGAGGTGTATATTGTCTGACGTTTACTTCGTATAATACTGAATTTTTTGACCATTCAGGGTGTACGACTTCTGAAACAAAAGGCTCAATTGCTTGCTTTTTCCCTGAGACAGTACAACCGGTAACCGTCATTACCAGTGCCAGAACAAGGATCAGAATACTTAAGGGAAGTTTTTCCATTATCTTACTTTTTAGTTAAATCGTATATAAACCATGTTAAGTTTCTTAAGAAAAAAGGTCATCTTTAAAATTAAGAACAACATTACCTTCAGCTTCAATCTGGCATTCTTTGCCTGAGATAATCAGATTCAACGGTTTTTCAGATAAATTGCTTACGCTGACGTTGTCTTTTACTACCCTGACTTTAAATAAAATACCGCGGAATCGTGCCAGGAATGAATAGGATTGCCAGTTGGAGGGAATAAGGGGATTCAGAATTACTTTATCGTTAAATATCCTCATTCCGCCAAATCCTTCGACAATTGCAAGCCATGTACCAGCCATACTTGTGATGTGAAGACCGTCAGAAACTTCGTTATTATAGTCATCAAGATCAAGCCTGGCAGTTCGAAGGTAAAGGTCATAGGCTTTTTCGATATTACCAATTCTTGAAGCAATTATCGAGTGTATACAGGCAGATAACGATGATTCATGAACCGTGAGTGGTTCATAAAAATTAAAATTCCGCTTAATTGTTTCTGTATCAAACTGATCTTCAAAAATGTATAGTCCTTGTAAAACGTCTGCCTGCTTGATATAGCACGATCTGAGTATCCTGTCCCATGACCAATGCTGGTTTATTGGCTTATCGCAGATAGGCAACAGGGAGGCCGGAATTAATTCCTTATCAAGAAAACCATCCTGTTGCAGAAAAACTTCTCTGGAGTTATCATAGGGAAGATGCAGATTACTAATCAGGTTTTGCCACCTGGGACTTTCTTCCTTTATGTCAAATTTAGTTTTTGAGCAAAGGACAGCCAGTTTGGCCGGATTCTCTTTTTCCAGAAGTCTGACATTATTTAACGTATATGATAAAGTCCAAATTGCCAGCTTATTAGTGTACCAGTTATTATTGACATTATTCTCATATTCATTAGGCCCGGTAACACCTAATATTACAAACTTTTTAAGGTTTTCAGAGAATGAAGCCCTCTGGCTCCAGAATCGGGAAATGCCAATAAGGACTTCCAGTCCGTAATCTGCCATATAATCTTCATCACCGGTATGTCTTATGTAATTAAAAATAGCAAATGCAATCGCACCATTTCTGTGAATTTCTTCAAAAGTGATCTCCCATTCGTTATGGCATTCTTCTCCATTCATTGTCACCATTGGATATAAAGCTGCACCATTTCTAAAACCCAGCTTTCTTGCATTTTCAATGCTTTTTTCAAGATGCTTATATCGGTACATTAAGAGATTTCTGCCTGCTTCCTTATCTGCAGTTTTAAGGAAAAAAGGCAGACCAAAAGCTTCAGTGTCCCAGTATGTGCTTCCACCATATTTTTCGCCTGTAAATCCCTTTGGACCAATATTCAGACGTTCATCCTTGCCCGTGTAGGTCTGGTTAAGATGGAAAATATTAAAGCGTATAGCCTGCTGAGCTGAAATATCGCCTTCAATTACCACATCTGATGTTGCCCATATCCTTTCCCAGGCTTTAATGTGTTCAATAAAAAGCTTTGAAAAGCCTGTTGATTTTGCTTCATTCAACCTTTTCCTGCAATCTTCAAGCAAACTTTCTTTTTTATTATTTAATGACGACAGTACTGATACATATTTGTTTATTACTACCTCATCTCCATCTTCAAGATGCAGCTCAATAATTATGGCAACATATTTTTTCTTCTCTACAACATCAGTTTTGACCTCAATCTCCTTGTTATTCTTTAATAAATCGAAGGACATACCGGTTGCTACATGAAAATCTGTTTTCAATGTCCTGGTGACAAGAATTCCGGTACTCCCTTTTATCTCTTTATTTACCTCTTCCCAGAATTTTTCACCGTAATTTGTATCTTCATTCTTTACATCACCATCTATATATATTGTGAAGCTGACGGTTCCATTAAAATTTAACGATTTAACAGAATATCTTATAAGTCCAAGATCGGGTTCAGCCATGCTTACAAATCGTCGGCTGGTTACTTCAATATTCTTATTTTCAGAGGCTTCAACTTTAAAGGTTCTTTCAAGATAACCTTCTTTCATATTCAGGGTTCTTGTGAAAGAGATTATTTTTGATTTTGCCAGATCAACCGGAATCCCATCTGCAGATACATCAATACCGATCCAGTTTGGGGCATTAAGAACCTTGGCAAAATATTCAGGATACCCGTTTTTCCACCAGCCAACCCTTGTTTTATCGGGATAATAAACCCCGGCTACATAACTGCCTTGCAGCTTATCACCGGAATATTGCTCTTCAAAATTGGCTCTCTGTCCCATATACCCGTTGCCAATCGAGAATATGCTTTCGGATTCCCTGTTCATTTCAGGATGAAAGCCTTCTTCAATTATCTTCCAAATATCCTTTTTATAAAAACTTTTCATGCACGGATCTCTTTTTCAAAAATTCTAAGTTTTATAAGATTCATCTCATTTAGTCCAGATATAACGAAGTGCGCTTTATTTAAAATTTCGGGTGAACCAATTCCAATGCACGTCATACCGGCATTAATTGCAGCCTGAACACCTGCCATGGCATCCTCGAACACAACACATCTTACGGGTTTAACATCCAGCATTTCAGCCGCCTTTAAGAAAACTCCGGGGTCGGGTTTGGCCTTATTCACAATGTTTCCATCTGCTACGGCATCAAACAGATCCGAAATGCCAACTCTTTCAAGAATCATTGGTGTATTTTTACTGGCCGATCCTATTGCCACACGGATACCGGCGGTTCTGAGTTCTTTAATAAAAGCAATGCTGCCAGGGAGTATTTCATCCGGGGTCATTTTGCTTATATATTCAACGTACCATTGGTTTTTCCTGGTTGCATATTCATGTTTCTGAGTCTCATCAGCCTCTACTTTTCCAATTTCCAGGATTATTTCAAGAGATGCCATTCTGCTTACGCCTTTTAACCTCTCGTTGTCCGCTTCAGTAAAATGAATACCCAGTTGATCTGTTAATCTTTTCCATGCCAGAAAATGATATCTGGCAGTATCAACAATTACTCCGTCAAGGTCAAAAATACATGCCGAAATCTGCATTATAGTTTCACTGACTTAGTTTCATCAACGTCGTTTACAAACAAAATCAGAACAGCCGCGATAAACATCGAGATGCCACCTGTAACCAGAGCATAGATACTTTCACCACCAAAAACATCCCGGACAAAAAACCCGAGTATGCTCGCGGCAAGAATCTGTGGAATAACTATGAAGAAATTAAATATCCCCATATATGTGCCCATCTTGTTTGAAGGAAGAGAACCTGTAAGTATTGCATAAGGCATGGCAAGTATGCTTGCCCATGCAAGACCGATTCCTAGCATCGAAATTATTAACAGGTGCGGTGTATGGAAAATGATAATGGATATTAATCCAAGACCACCCGCAACAAGACTTATTGAATGGGTAATACGTCTGTTTGTAAGTTTCGCAAGTACAGGAAGCAAGAATGCAACAAGGGCAGCAAAGCCGTTATAAACACCAAACAGAATACCTACCCAGTTTGCTCCCTGATTGTATAATTCACTGGTTGGATCTTTTGTTCCGTATATATGACTGGTCACAGCGGAAGTGGTATAAATCCACATCGAGAAAAGAGCAAACCACGAAAAAAACTGGACAATTGCTAATTGTCCCATGGTTTTAGGGATATTATAAAGATCGCTTAAAACGATCACCAGCCCGTTTTCTGATCGTCCCTGCGAGACGAATAAACCTGAAATAATCTGTACCAGTCCAAACGCGCCTATACCTACCGAGAGGATATATAATTCCTTTTCAAGTGAAAAGTAATAAATTGCAAGGCTTAATACAACTCCTGCAAAGATCCAATAGGTCCCTTTTTTAAAAAATGCGCCAGGTTCATATAATTTTTCGGGAACTCTTACAGTATTTTTAACGGTATCTTCCTGAGAAGAATACTCAGCCAACTCTTCAGGAGAATATTCTTTTGTCCTGATAATTGTCCATAACACAGCTAAGATAAAAACCGCACCACCTATATAGAACGAGAGCTTTACAGACAGAGGGATTTGTCCGGCCGGGGCAGTATTCTGAACATGAAACCAGTTTGTGAGAACATAAGGAAGTACAGAAGCAATAACTGCTCCGGTACCGATGAAGAAACTCTGAGTTGCGAAACCTGTTGTACGTTGATCGGAAGGAAGCATATCACCAACAAAGGCTCTGAAAGGCTCCATTGATATATTGATTGATGCATCCATGATCCATAGCATACCTGCTGCAATCCAGAGTGCCGGTGAATTTGGTATAATAATCAGTGCCAGGGATGCCAGTATAGCCCCCGTAAGAAAATATGGCCGTCTGCGACCCAACCGGTTCCATGTATTATCGCTCATGTGGCCTATTATAGGCTGAATAATAAGTCCTGTAACCGGAGCGGCTATCCATAGTATAGGTATATTTTCGACTTTCGCGCCAAGTGTTTCAAAAATCCTGCTGACATTGGCATTCTGAAGTGCAAACCCAAACTGAATACCCATAAATCCGAAACTCATGTTCCAGATTTGCCAGAAGGTTAGACGTGGTTTTGATTTTTTCATAAGCAGTAAATTAGTGCTGGGAATTTTATCTGGTTATTGCAATGTACCAAAAGGGACACGGAGTTACTAGTTCAAAAATAGAAAAATGCTTCGATAAATATACATGTAATTCACTTTATTTTATCGCATTACGCCTGATTTTCAGGAAGGAAGAACTATCCCTATGTTTCATTCGATTTCTGAAAGAGAACCTAAAGTTCACTATTGAACCAGCGTAAATTTAAGGCTGAATCCAAAATTCGTATTTGAAGTGGGAAAAGTATTTGCCACGAATGGATTATTCATTGTACGATCAGCAAAAATCTGAAGATTGAACCTGTCGCTAAGAACATAGTCTGCTGTCGCTCCTATTGAAAATACTTTCTGTCCAACAACAGGCTGATCAACATCCTCAATAAGTTTCCGTGCCAGAGATTTATTATCGCGAATGGAAAGGTCGAACCGCAGATTAAGATCGCTTTTCAATGCCTTTTGTCCCCCTGCCATGCTCTTGAATATAATCTGGACATCATCAAACCTGTACCCTGCACCAAATATAAGTTCGTTTATCCTGGCGTCCGAAACCTGATTACTTGTCAGATTAAGTGTCACGGTGCGCGACTTTCTCCATTCAAAACGTGTGGTGAGACTATTTTTCCAGTTCATATCCACATTTATAAGAGGACTGAATTGTTCATTAATGGTGACGACATCAATCTGATATTGCTGAACGAAATTTTCCTGGAGATCTCTTAATCTGCTTATTCCGTCTTCATTGGTTGCAAAGTTCAGATTTGTAGTATATGACCCTATCTGATATGTACTCCTGTACTGGTGCGTGAGATTAATTGACCTGAATACAGTCTGGACAAAGTCAAATTTCGATAATCCATCAAAATTTATCCGCCAGTTTGGCATCATCCGGAATGCTGATTGAAATGTTTCAAGCCCTACTTTGTTTGGGTTTGTTTTTGTATATGCTGCTATAAATGCAGGAATCATCACTTCGCTCGAAGTTTCACCATAGCCGCTTTTATAAGGACCAGCTATTGGTTGCCCTGTCAAAGGATCAATATTCGGATCATAAGATGGATCTATCTTCTGCCGATCCGCAGCCCTGCGATTTGAAATTATTATAATATTTTTCTTGAATGCTTCAAATGCAGGAGAGACATAATCATTGCTTTTTGATATCTTTTCGAATGAAGTTCCCCACGAAATAATTGACATTGAGAAGTTCCCGTTGACCATCCGGTTCCTCGTGCTATCAGGAAAATTACCGTTGTAATCGGCAATATAATAGGCACTTTGAGATTCAAGGAATCTCCTGTCGGCGTCAATATCAATTCTTAATCCCGGGAAAGGCTCGATAAGACTCCTGAGAGAAAGTTCTCTCTTATTATCATAGATTGCAGGTGTATTAAGTAAGGTATCACGTGAAAGCCAACCTTTAGTGACAGCCTTGTCGAAGAAATTTTTGTCGGCGTATCCAAGGATGAAAGGCCACCCCGGAGCAAGGTTGCCATTATAGTCAGACATTCCAAGAAAGCTTGTCTCAGGAGAATAACCGGGTAAGAATTGTCCCTGAGATGTTGTATAGGTAAGACTGACTGACCTTATTCCCATTATCGCCCTTACCATATATTCACCTATAATAATGAAGGGATCCCTGTTTTTCTTGACTTTACCTTCCACAACAACCCGTGCACCATCAACCTGCGTTGATGCAGTAAAATTAACCCTGTTCTCGCTAATAATATCTGTTTTCCCTATTATCTCCTGCCCGTTTTTACCAACAACCTTAATTTTTATATCTTTTGTTTTCAGATTATGATTAATAGGTTTAGCTACATTTGGTTTAAAGCTCACATTATCTTTAGTATAAGTAACTGTTTTTAACTCCGCCTTCATTTTCTTCGCTGCTCCGGGCATTGTATTATTTTCAATATTCTTCAGGAATTTCAATTTAGTATATAAAGACGAAAGAGCTGCCATTGCAGTAAATGTCATCTCATTATGGTTCTTGATTGAGTTTCCCAGGTTAATATGCAGACTATCAGGATAAAGAGGACCGGCGAGCCAGGTATAATCTGTACTATAGCGGGCGTTTGCATTCACCCATGAGAGAAGTGGAAGCTTATTTACAGGAAGTGTATAAGTTACGTTTATAAAATGATTATAGGTTGTTGTTCTTCCTCCTCTTCTTAAATTAGTTAAAACAGAATCACGCCAGTTATTGTATGAGTTACTGTATCTGCTTTTATCAACTCCGCCGGGAGGCTCATCAATTCGAGCAAGGTCTGTTGCCGTAAAATCAAACTTCAATTGCCTTGTGACATCATATTTAAAATCATAAATACGACTCCATTCAAAATCCTTCTTAAAAGATGGAGTAACCATAAAGTAAGGATTATCTATATTCCTGGTTATTAATTCATTGTAAGTTCTGCTCAGATCAGTCCTGAACGACAGACTTTTAGGAAATGGATAAAAATTAAAGTCTTTAATAATTTTGAAAGCTGAGCCATTCAGAAAACTTACATTCCTGAACGGCATAATATTTTTTGGTTGAGCCTGAAAATCATAGTTCAGGCCCCCTCTGTAGTCTTTCTCCAGGTTAATTTCAGTATTGGTATTACTGCTTAATATTTCATTATACGTATAATTCACACTTAGGTTAGCAGGATCCCAGACATGTGGTTTATCACCTCGCTTTGTTATACCTGCGTTACTGATAGTTATTGTTTTTCTTCTTGAATAATCTTCTGCAATATTTAGTATAGAATCTCTGACAGCTTTGTTCTTTGCCGCATTTAATGCACTGCTTAAAAGAATGTCAGGATCAAGGGGATTATACTCAGGTTTTATCCTGGTCTCAGAATAGCCGACATATACAGGAAGTCTGACACCAATCTTTTCGGGGAAAAATTTTCCAAGCTCAATGCTTGATGAAATGTCGTACTTTAAAACATTTTCCTTACTTCTTTCATTCATCTTCTGCTCCAGACTACCCCATCCGGGCGTGCTTGCCTGACCGACCATATCTACGGTTCCAAGATCTGCCAGACGCGCCTGTAAATGGGCATTAGCAGCCCACCCTCCATCTTCAATAAAATCGCTTAAACGGAGTTCGTTTACCCAAACCTCCCCGTATTTTGGTAAGCCGTCATCGGTAGACCTGCTCCGTGTTTTAATGGGGTTCCTTACCCCTATCATTATGACCTTAATGTTGCTCATATTAGGATTCCCTGATACAGAAATCCTTGCCGTTCCGCTTTGATATACAAATACATCAGTAGAGCTCAATGATGAACCGGGAAGATCCATTTGCCTGTTTCGTTCCTGCTTGGCAGCCTGCAATTCAGAAAGGTCTATAATAAAACTATTTTCAGCAGGCCAGACTTTTGCCCTGTCATCTTCAGAATTATTATCATAATGGCCAGGCGCAGTGAGCTTCAGAGGTATTTCATATTCATAAAAATTTCCCTTATAATCTGAACCAATCCTGATAAATGCTGTCAGGTCATCATCCTTTAACGGCTGACCGATCATTGCTTCAGCATGAACCTCCATACGCAATTTCCGATAGTCTCTCATATCGAGATTAATATTTTTGAATGCAGCGCGTGCATCTCCGTCCTGTAGATCCATAACTTTGAGAACCATGGATTGTTCGTTAAGCTGTCTCAGCTGGGGATTCTGAGGATCAGTAACTCTGTCAAACCCAGGAGGCAATGTATAGTTTACAGGTATTTTATTTGAATTCTCCTCTATACTTACCGAGCTGATTTCAAATGACCCGTCGGTAGCTTCCGGTACTGTCACCCTTTCTCCTCCTTCCATGAATGAAATATTGTATTTTCTCCATTCTGCACGGACAAGGTCGAGTTTTGCAAAACGCATAATAACGGGCTCACTGAATCCCCTGAGAAACATTCTCATAAAACGGATCGATTTAAAATCTTTTATTGGCCCGACAACATTCTGATAATCTGTTATTGGTACCTTAAACTGGTACCATTTCACTTTAGACTTTTTCCCATTTGCAAATGTTGCTTCATATTCAATCTCATCGGTAACATAATTTGAACCTACTTTTATATCACCTGGCCGCATACTGACTTTGTACTGGTAGTAGCTTTCTGTTTCATTCAGTGTATTGTCACGGTTTATGTCTTCCTCATCGGGCAGTGTCGATCCGGAAGTCGGATAAGATTCCTTCGACATCTGTGAAGTAGGAGAGTTTCCTTCCTCTCCATTATACTTTTTATAACGGTCAAGGATGCCCAGTTGCTGAGCATCGTAATCTGAACCCCTGAAATAATGATAATCATCTCCTGAAGGATCCTTTTGAATTTCACTGTATGCATCAGGAGTTGTAATCATCATAGCCTTCTGCAGATAACTGGCAAAAAAAGTCTGTTCGTCCTGGTCCATAAGCCCATCGAGTCCGACATCCTGAAACAATCTCGATTCCGGTGCATTGTCAAAAGCATGAACCACTGCCTGAATAGTGGGAACCCTGCCCCATGCAGTGGTGTCGACATCTTTAACTACCGGGGAATTGGGAAGTCCGTTTTCAAAGCTTTTTCGTGAATCGCGCAGGATATCCTCTGAGATATCTCCAAGATTAATATAAAGATCTCCGCCCGGTCCGTTGGGATTATCAACAAAAGGATCCATGACCCAGAATTGGACATACTGAATATTTGCAGTTTCGAAATCGCTCGTTAACACCTCTCTCATTATTCCGCCCCATCTTGTTTGAGGATCATTCAATTTACCCGACGAGTTCATTCCTGCAGAATATGGCCCGGGAGAAGTATCATAATTATACTGACCCTTTTCATCGGGGTAAAAGGCAAGATTCAAAACAGCAATATTTGTAGGAATTCCGCTCGGACTTTCATAGTTAGGGAAAAGCTCATTTTCGTAAATTTCTCTAACAAAATGGCTAGATTGTTCATCAGGGTGCTGTTTAATATATTCCGGTGTGGATGATCCGTTACGCAGGAACAGAGGATCGATTACATACCAGGCTAATTTTGCCCTGTTAAAACCGCTTACAAGATTATCGTTGAATTTAGCCTCAGGGAATAATTGATCTTGTCCTTGCGGAACACTTGAAATTGTCCAGGCATTAAATGATTTAAGATCAAGAGGAATTTCGCTGGCCTCAAAATCATCAATGTAAGCATTCCCTGCATTTGAGATGGCCTTTGAATGTCCGGGAATAAGATTTGCAAATTCACCAAAAAAGGATATCGAGGAAGGAGTTTTTGTATTAAGAAGCGGAATTTTATCTATAAGCTTTGTAAGAAGTTGTGATTCTGTTTTATATGAAGTATTTAAGCCCCATATTGTATTTGAAATCGGTTCTTCGCCATAATTCACCTTCTGGGTATATGGTCTCTCAGTGAGATGCAGAATTGTTGCACCAATATCGAAGTTTTCCGAAGCACGGTAATCGAGGTGTGTCCCTACGAGTGTTTTTGTCTGGAACCCAAAGAACTGGTTATTTTCCAATGAGACCTGAATCGGTGTCTGAGATTCAATAAGTGCGCTGTTAATTATGGTCACAGTTCCCATATTATAATCGACAGTATAATCAGTGTTTTCAGTCAGGGGTACACCACCGGCAGTAACCTTTACAGAATTCTGAGGGATATTTGAAGCATTTAATCTGATTACTGACCCTGACTGAGAAGAATATTGTCCTTTAAGTGTGAATTTATTTTTTTCAGCCATCTGTCTGGCAATGGTCTGCGTTGAATCATATAGCTCCTGAAAAACATATTTACTAGCCAGAGCAGGATCATTAAATTTTTTTTTCAGGTAACTCCCGAAAGGTTCAATCTCCGGAAAAATTATCTTTCCCCGGTCGACCATAACGGTCACACCATCAATAAAATCGAAGAAACCATCTGGCTGCTGGTCAAGCTGAGAATTCAGATTATCCAGATTTAATACCTGTAAAAGTACTTTATTTGCGAGATTACCTTCCGGAATATAGTTAATTGAATTTCCGGTTTTGTCATCCTGGTAAAGCACGTTTAGAACAAAATCATTTTTATCGAGTTTACCTGACCCCAAAGAATAAATGTTTTTCATCATTAGATTCCATGTGGGCAATCGCGGGCTCAGGGTGGTTCCTTTTATCAGTTTCAGAACAAGTGTTTGCGGTGCAGTTATGCCATCGGTCGAAAACTCACCGACTTTGTAAATCTTACCTCCGTATGTGTATTCATAAGCAACTGCGAGCACTTCATCGGTATTCAGTGAAGTATTAAGAGAGATATACCCAAGCTTGGTGTTAATATCATATTCCCGCTCATCTAGTTTTCTGGCATTCTCAAT
Source organism: uncultured Bacteroidales bacterium (assembly GCA_963823065.1). Lineage (GTDB taxonomy): Bacteria > Bacteroidota > Bacteroidia > Bacteroidales > VadinHA17 > LD21. The sequence goes on along the minus strand of CAWGJX010000001.1, from coordinate 1,264,314 downwards.
CTTCTCAAAATCACGTCCTATCTGAAATCCTGGGTATAAGGGCGCAAAGGCATTTGTTACCTGATTAACATTACGGATTATGCCGTATGAAGTGGTGAGCTGATCATACATCTTGTTTGTCTGGTTATCAGGATATACCATAGACCCTGAAGTCGCCTGAAAAGGCGGCACTTTATTGAAGATATGTTTTGAGCTTTCGCCAAGGTCCATAAAGGCTACAATATTCCTGTTGCTGGCCTCTTCAAAACTGCTTTGTTTGTTTGTAACCCATACTTCTATCCTCTGTATGTTTACACCTGAACTTACAACCGGCATGTTCTTCAACGATTCATCATATGTATCTCTGAAGAACTGAGAAAGAAAGAAATGTCTGTTCGCTTCATAATCATCTGCAAAAACTTCAAAATCCGTGATCTGAGCTCCTCCCTTGGCCTCAATCACTGAAGACTGGCCCTTCTGTTGGGATAAAACAGTAGTAACAGTAAGCTTTCCGAATTGCATTTCTGTTTTAAGACCAAACAAACTATAACTGCCTGTTATAAGGGTTCCGGTCAGTGGAAGAGTGACATCACCTGCTTCAACTTTTTTAAGTATTTCATCTTCCTTTCCTGCATATTGGAGTTTCGTCCTGTTTTCAAATTCAAACATTGCATCGGTATTATAATTAACGCCGAGCGTCATTTTATCACCGATTGTTCCGGTAACGTTCATCTGGATCTTTTCCTTGAAATCGAATGTCGGAATAGTCTGAAGTTTAACGGGAAGTGTGGGATTTTCAGTCTTTGAAATATTTATGCCGAAGATAAGTTCAGCAGATCCCTGGGGAACAATATTAATGGTATTGCTTCCAAATATCTTATCGAATGCGGCCCCACCAATTTCGATCTGAGGTATCAGATTTGACTTAAATCCTGCTTCAGTTCCTGATATGCGCGATTGCCAGTAATCACGCATTTCTTTCGCATATTCATATTTCCTGAATTCTTCAGGATCCATATGCACGGGGGGGCGATAATCAAATGCACCTACTTTCTCGTATAGAATATATTCATTCTTAACAGGGTCATAGATCGCAGTAGTTTTTATGTTTGAGGGCTTATCGAGAAATAAGGGAGCTTTTTGTTGTGGTTCCCATGGTATTCCTTTATCGTCATTTAGTTTTAAAACTGATTTTTGAGTGGTCGTATCCCTGGCAACATTTGGCAACGCAGCTTGACTACTTGCTTCCGTTGATTTTAAAAGGAACGAAGTTAAAAGTAGTAGATACGAAAATATCAGAATATTCTTATATGATATCCCTGATCTCAATCCGGCTTATATTCAAGAATCACAAGTTTTTAAGCGCTTTCTTTATCATGTCCTCGACAGTAAGGTTTTTTTCATCTCTGGCTATCTTGTCAAGGACTTTAACGACAGTGCTTTTGGCAAATCCCAGCATTACTAATGCAGATAACGCTTCATCACGTATTGTATTGTCTGCAAAGGCAAATATTTCACCGGTTCCGGTATGTTTGCCGAGTTTGTCTTTTAGGTCAACTATAATTCTTTGCGCGGTTTTTAATCCTATTCCTTTAACACTTTTAAGAAGGTTCACATCGGATCCTAAAATTGCTCTTTCAATTTCACCCGGACTGAGTGAAGAAAGCATCATTCTAGCTGTATTCGCTCCCACTCCTGAAACAGATATCAGGGAGCGGAAAATATCCCTTTCACCATCTTCTGCAAATCCAAAAAGCTGATGACTGTCTTCCCTGATAACTTCATGAATGAGAACCTTGAATTCTTTCATCGTTTCAAGCCGGGAAAAGGTTGTAAGGGAGATATTGATCAGATAACCTATACCACCGGTTTCAATAATCAGATAAGTCGGAGTGATTCGGGCAATTTCACCCTTAATATAATCTATCATATTTATAGCTCAGGATTAAAGATATCCGGGGGTAATTCATCAATACGATCACTATGAATTTCAATATCCTGATGTTTAAGGGGATTTTTTGATATTTCTTTATACATCTCTCTGTTTCTGAAGATATCGCAGGCAAGATATATTGCCTGACGAAATGAATTTTCGGATGCTTCACCTTTCCCTGCTAATGAAAATGCAGTGCCATGAACAGGTGAGGTGCGTATAAAGGGCAGCCCGGCAGTGAAGTTAACTCCGGAATCGAATGATAATGCCTTAAATGGGGTAAGTCCCTGATCGTGATACATAGCTAGTATTCCATCAAATTTCGTAAAGGAACCTGCTCCGAAAAATCCATCTGCAGGGAATGGGCCAAATACCATGATTCCTTCTTTCTGTACTTGCTGAATAGCCGGACTAATTATTTCAGCTTCTTCAGTTCCCAGCAATGAATTATCTCCGGCATGCGGATTAAGTCCAAGCACTGCAATCCTGGGTTTGCGTATACCGAAGTCAAGGATGAGGGATTGATTCATCAGTCTGATCTTTCGCAATAATGTTTCGATTGTAATTAATCCCGATACCTTATTCAGTGGTACATGATCAGTGGCTATGCCTATTCTCATGCTTTCACCTATCATGAACATCAGTGCTTCAGGGACCCCGGCAACAGATTTAAGATAATCGGTATGTCCATTAAAATGAAAATTCTCCGATTGCACATTCTGTTTGTCAATAGGAGCTGTAATCAGCACATCAATTTTCCCGCTTTTCAGATCCTCTACAGCCTTCTCAAGAGATATCAATGCTGCTTCTCCTCCCTGTGGCGTTGATTTGCCCAACTCAACCCTGACGTTATCATCGAGACAATTTATCATATTGGCTTTCTTCGCATGTGCTTCCTCAGCCACTCTGATATTGTTAAAGTTCAAGTTGTTTATATTCAATGCTTTACGATGATAAGCTGCAACCTTTGGAGATCCATAAACGATAGGGGTGCAAATATCATTAATTGTAGGATCCGAAAGAGCCTTTATAATAACTTCGTAGCCTATCCCATTGATATCTCCTTGCGAGATCCCGGCAAGTATAGTTTTCTTTTCCATAAGTTCTTATTTCTTTTCAATGTAGTCAGATGCCATTCTCCGAAGGAATGTTGAAAGTAACCTCAGCCCGGATGCTGTTCCGTTTTTAGACCTGTAGAAGTCATCTTTCTTCAACATTTCTGTACCGGCAATATCTAAATGTATAAGTGGAAATTCTGCAAATTTTTCGAGGAATTTACCGGCAGTGATTGCACCAGCCTCACGTCCTCCGACATTTTTCATGTCAGCAATATCCGATTTCAGTAATTCACCATATTCCTCCCAGAATGGCAGTTCTGCAATTCTCTCATACACGTCGTTGCCACACTCTCTAAGTAAATCGATATATTTTGCGTCGGCGTTTGTCATAAGCGCTATTCCCTGGTTCGCGAAAGTCATCGCGGCAGATCCCGTTAGAGTTGCAACGTCAATTATCAGATCGGGAGAATATTTTGAAGCGTAGCTTATCGCATCTGCCAGGATTAATCTTCCTTCAGCATCAGTATTTCCTATCTCCACTGTTGTTTTATTGTACATGGTAATTATATCCCCCTGGGTGTACGCATTTCCCCCGGGCCGGTTATCAGTTGAAGGGACCAATCCTATTACATAAATTGGCAGTCTGGCTTTTGCGATAGTTTGAATAACACCAGTTATGGTTGCGGCACCTGCCATGTCTCCATTCATACCGGCCATAAAATCGCCGGTTTTTATATTCAATCCTCCTGTATCATAAACAACACCCTTTCCGACAAGGATAACAGGATTCTTATTAACACTATTTGCCGGGTGCCATTCAAGGATACAGAAAACCGGAGGGTCAACACTTCCTTTATTAACGGCTAACAGACCTCCCATTTTTAAGGCCTCTATTTTACCCTTTGTCAATACTTCAACCTTAAACCCTGAAGCTTCACCTGCTTTTTTTATTTCTTCCGCCAGCGCGGTGGCATTAAGCTGGTTAACCGGTTCCTGTATGAGATTCCGTGAAAAGTAAACTGCATCAGTCTGATCTGTAAGCCATGCGATTTCTGATTCAGATACTTCACCCTCTAACAGGAGCTTCTCAGGATATTTCTTTTTGTCATCCTTTTCTTCTTTCGTTTTATATTTATCAAACGAATAAAAACTGAGAATAAGTCCCTCTGCAAAATCTTCAATTGCCCCTTTATAGGCATTGTAAGAGGTTATAACAAGCTCCTTATGATTATTATCCCTGATATGTTTTTTTAATTTATACGCAGTTTTTCTGAGATCCTCCCTGACCTTAAAATGCGGAATATCTTTCTTTAATGTGACAATATAAATAAACCTGCTATAGGAGTTAATGAATATTTTTTCATCACCTGCTTTGATCTGTGCTGTTACAAAATCTTTTTCCTGTTTGCTTAGTTTTAGTTTATCAGGAACCTGATCACTTCCAAGGATACATACAACAGATTGGTCAGATGATAATTGTGCTATTTTTTGAATTTGAGATTTCATATTTTTTGTCAGTTGGCTTTCGAAGACGTAAAGTTAAATAAATAATTGAATGTTTCAGAAGTGCGAAGTCAGAAGTCGGAAGACTGAAGTCTTTTAAAACTTCTGACTTCGCACTTCAGACTTCTGACAAATTGATATCTTTGGGAACCCGGAAGACAGAAGTCTTTTTCAATTTCGGACTTCCGACTTCCGGCTTATTGATTACTAATTTGTTAGCAAATATGATTCTCGAACAACTATATGAGAAAGCTGTAAACCTTGTTCCTTTGAGTGTTTCAGAAGGACTTTCACTTTATACCACGGCTCCGGTTGAAGAACTGATGTTTGTTGCAAATAAGCTGAGACAAATACATAATCCCGGCAAAATAGTCGGATGGATGATTGACAGGAATGTGAACATAACAAATATTTGTTTTTCGCAATGCTCATTTTGTAATTTCTGCAGAAAGAAGGGTTCATCTGAAGCATATACTACAACCATACCTGAATATATTGTCAAGATTGATGAGATGATGTCTCTCGGTGGCGACCAGCTGCTTTTACAGGGTGGTATGAATCCGGATCTTGGTTTGGAGTTTTATACTGACCTGTTCCGGAATCTCAAAAAGATGTATCCTTCTCTGAAACTGCATGCCCTCGGCCCCCCGGAAATTGTTCACCTGGCACGGAAAGAACATGCATCTTACCGTGAGGTTTTAAGCTTGCTGATTGATGCAGGACTTGACAGTCTGCCTGGCGCAGGTGCAGAAATCCTTTCTGACCGGGTTCGTCGGATTGTTTCTCCGGCAAAAGCATCAACTGAAGAATGGCTAGGAGTTATGAAAGAAGCCCATAGTCTGAATCTACCCACCTCGGCAACCATGATGTTTGGACATGTTGAGACTATCGAGGAAAGGATTGAACATCTCATTCATTTGCGTGATTTGCAGGCATTAAAACCCGAAGGACATTTTGGGTTCATTACTTTCATTCCATGGGCATTTCAGGATGAGGGAACTTTACTTTTGAATAAACACGGGATCAGGAGTAGCTATAATGGTTCAGATTATATCAGAATGATTGCCATAAGCCGGATTTTATTGAATAACATAAAGAATATACAAGCTTCAATCCTCACTGTCGGAAAGGAAATTGGAATGTTATCTCTTCATACCGGAGCAAATGATCTTGGTTCAATAATGATTGAGGAAAATGTTGTGAGCGCAGCCGGTTCGAATAACCGTTTTAATGCCGATGAAATGCAAGCAATAATAAAAGAAGCCGGATTTATTCCCGGGAGAAGGAATCAGAAATATGAACTGATCTGACCACCCTCCAGTAAGTGACCCCCAACCCCCATTTTCCCCTGGGTTTTACCCCCAAACCCCCCAAGGGGGACTTAAGTTTTGTCTTATTTAATGAATCATTCATTTCCCTTGGCTTTGAGATCAAACAAAACAAAGATCAAGATATAGATAAAGTCATTTATAAAATATCAGAACTGGTGAAGAAACGTCTTGAAAGTCCCCCTTGGGGGATTTAGGGGTTAAATACAATAGAATTAACAGATTTACGGGTTGATTAGAAGATATCTTCAAAGATCAAAAGGGATTTAGGAGTTTGAAATTAGAGTCAACAAAAAAACCTGCATCTTAAAGATGCAGGTTTTTTGAAATATTTTAATATCAGATTTAGTCTTTGTGCGCTATTTCTTTTTCCTCTTCAGCAGGATCGTACTTTGAAGCTTTCTTAAATTCCTTCATTCCCTGTCCAATACCTTTCATAAGTTCAGGAATCTTACGTCCACCAAAAAGCAGCACTACTACGACTAAAATCAGTATTATTTCTGTCATTCCTAAATTGCCCATCTCGATTAGTTTTAGATTATATACAAAGTTAAAAATACTTTCTTTATTTACAAATGGTGAAAAAACTATTTCCTGAGAAGTCTAAGAACATCATTCCCATTTGCATATAGCAGTAAAGCAAGTAATAATATCATTCCTGCTATCTGAGCATATTCGAGAAACTTATCGCTTGGTTTTTTCCCCGTAATTACTTCAAACAATAAAAAGAGAACATGTCCGCCATCAAGAGCCGGAATCGGTAGAATATTCATGATAGCCAGTATTATTGAAAGAAAAGCTGTCAGATCCCAGAATGCCTGCCAGTCCCATACACCCGGGAAAATGTTACCGATAGTAATAAATCCGCCCAGCGACTCATACCCTTTTGTGTGTCGTGAAAAAATGAGTTTAAATTGTTTAAGGTAATTCCGGATTGTTTTAAATCCTTTGTGAATTCCAGCAGGGATGGACTGAAAAAACCCGTATTTTATTGTTTTAAGATCAAATATCTGGTCAAAAGAGATTGTTCTGTTTATTCCAAGCAATCCCGCAGCTGTCGGTTTTACAGGGATATTAACGGTGTCGCCTTTTCGCATGAGATTCAGAATTACTGGCCGCTCCTTATTTTCAGCAATATATTTCTGAAATTCATCGAAATAATTGAATTTTTTGTTGTCAACGCCTTCTACCTCATCACCAAGATGAACACCGGCGATTTTCCCTGGCGATTCTTTTCCAAAAGTGGAAACAACAAATGGGCCGAACGGAGCTCTTGGTTCAATTTGTCCCTTTCCTTTAAGCATTTTCGGAATAAAATCCGGGGGAATATTAATATTCAGAAGCTCCCCATTACGATCAACCTGAATTGTCTTACGGTTATTTAAAGCAATATTTGAAGTTATCTCCATGAAATTTTCAATATGCTGATTATCAACTGAGATGATCTTGTCTCCGTTTCTCAGTCCTATTGCATATCCAACCGAATCAGTAACAATTCCGTATTTGACATTGGATGTAGGAAGATAGGTTTCACCCCATGCAAATAAAACCAGTATGTAGATGAGCATGGCAGAAATAAAATTAAACAGCACTCCTCCCGTCATTATGAGCAATCGCTGCCATGAACTCTTCGATCTGAATTCCCATGGTTGTGGCGGAAGTTTCATTTGTTCCTTATCCATCGATTCATCGATCATTCCTGAAATCTTAACATAACCGCCAAGGGGAAGCCAGCCTACCCCATATTCAGTTTCACCTTTCTTGTATTTAAAGAGGGAGAACCATGGATCGAAAAAGAGATAAAATTTTTCGACTCTTGTTTTAAAAAGTTTAGCAAATGTAAAGTGTCCGAATTCATGTATAATAACAAGAATTGAGAGACTCATTACAAATTGCAGGATTTTGATAAGTATTGTCATTTTTCTTTTTGGAGTTTATTAATAAAGCTGAGAGCCGTTTTGCGGGCATCGGTATCTGTCAATTCAAGAAAATCCAGATCGGGTGTTGCGGAATATAAGCTTTTTTCCATTGTATATTCAACAATATCAGGCATTTGGGTAAATTCTATTTTTGAGTCAAGAAATGCGTTGACTGCCATTTCATTAGCTGCGTTTAATATGCATGGCATATTTCCGCCTTTTGAAAGTGCATCATATGCCAGTGAAAGGTTCCGGAATTTTTTTGTGTCAGGCTCATTGAATGTCAGTGGTTTGCAATCATTCAGATTAAGACGGGGAAGATCAGATTGCAGCCTGTCGGGATAGGTAAGTGAATAAAGAATCGGCACCCTCATATCCGGAACACCTAACTGGGCTTTAACAGAACCATCAGCATAATGGACAAATGAATGGATGATCGATTGCGGATGAATAACGACTGATATTTGTTCCGGGGTCAGATCAAAAAGCCATTTAGCCTCGATTACTTCCAGTCCTTTATTCATAAGTGACGCAGAATCTATTGTTACTTTACAGCCCATATTCCAGTTTGGATGTTTAAGAGCATCGCAGGGTTTTACTTTTTTCAACATTTCTTCTGTAAAATTAAGAAAAGGGCCTCCGGAGGCAGTAAGAGTAATTTTTTCCACCGGATTACCTGATTCTCCTACAAGACATTGAAATATTGCAGAATGTTCAGAATCAACAGGAATAATAATGCTTCCATATTCTCTTATGAGCCTGCCTATTATCTCACCAGCAACGACCAGACTTTCTTTATTCGCAAGCGCAACCTTCTTCCCGGCTTTTATTGCGGAAATAGTAGGTCTTACTCCCGAATACCCTACAATAGCAGCAATCACAATATCTACAGATTCCGAGGCGACTACCTGATCTATGGCATCATTACCTGCATAGACTTTAATATTAGTATTATGAAGATTTTCTTTTAATTCAAGGTAATGCTCAGGATTTGCGATCACAACTGAATCGGGTTGATATAACAAAGCCTGTTTTGTCAGAAGATCGATATTGTTGCCTGCAACAAGAACCTCTACCACAAATCTTTCAGGATATTTTGAGATTATGTCCAGAGCCTGGGTGCCTATCGACCCAGTTGATCCCAGCAAAGCAATTCTTTCTCCCATACCGGGTAACAAAATTTAGAATGTAATATGTTTTTCAGGATCAAGCGGACTTCCTTTATACCAAACCTCAAAATGAAGATGAGGTCCTGAAGTATACTTTTCGCCTGAATCTCCAACTATGGAAATCCCGTCACCGGCCCGAACCAGATCGCCGGTTTCCTTCAAAAGTCCTGCATTATGCTTATAAATAGAAACAATATTATCCTGATGCTGAACCTCAATAACGAATCCGGTTTCCATTGTCCATCCTGTGAAAATGACTGTTCCATCGAGGACAGCCGATACAAGAGCCCTGGGCTTTGTGACAATATCAGTTCCAAAATGTTTGGTTCTTAAATCGTATCTCCCTGAAACTATCCCTTTTACAGGAGGGAAGAAATGAAGGGTCGCCAGACCTGAGACAGGTTCAGGTGATGATGTTCCGAGAGTAAGATTAAATCTTTCTTCGTTTTCAACATGTGCCCTGAGCATTGAATCCTTCGGGGATGTACTGAAACGTATAGCTTTATAATTTTTGGTACTGTCCTGTAACAGCATAGTTTCCACAGGTTGGCCACCTGTAATAATTGCATTCAGATTGTCAAAATACTTGTCTCTCAGTTTCAGTTCATGATCAAGAGAATCGAGACGGATAGCACTCATAAGTATATTCCTTCGCATTGTCACATCAGGATATCCCGGAATAAATTCCCGCAAGCTTGTAAATGAGATCAGTGTGCTGGTGCCCCATACGAGAAACAAGAGAGTAAATGTAATAAGAAGGAAGGCGTTATACCGTGTGAGTATTATTTTCCAGACTTCCTCCAGAGTATGATCATTTATTATGGAAAACCTGTATTTATCGCGCCAGTTGCTTTTTTTCTTTTCGTCCTTTGGCATTGTGAATTATTTAATCGGCTTGCAAAGATAATAATCCTGTCTCATCATATGAGCTAAAGGAATCAAAAATGGTAATTTAATGAGGCTATATAACTTTTACGGTTTTATCTTCGCTTTGCCAGAGGCCATGTTTTGTACATACCGACATTGCCGAGAGGTTCATAGATACCTCCGGAGCTACGATATAAAACCCAACCTCAAAATGCGATGGCTGATTTCCGTAAACACCTGCAGTATAACGGGCTTCAGCAAGAAGGGTCTCCCTGTTCCACAACTGAATAACGCTGATGAAATGATCATGTTCATCGGGATGCGGATATTCATCACCCACTATTACTTTGACTTCAAATTTCTCTCCCCTTTTAACAGTATCCGGACAAAAAACGTGTGGCATATGTCTGTCGAGATAATCGCGTTTTACCTCTTTATCCTCTTTCTCTATCTCTGTTGCTTTAAAAACTCTTGGCATGGCAATCTGTTTTATATTAATGAGATAACTTAACAACTTAATCCTCCGCAAAATTAATGATTTATTTTTTGATTCTAATGAGATAACGAGACGCAGTCAGAATTGAATAGTCATTTAAAGTTTATTCTGAAATAAAAAACGCTGGAGATTTCCCTCTGGTTTTTACTTTTGGTTCAGTCACATTGTATCTTTATTACGAACAATATGCTGCTGAAATCCGTTTATGATAAGTGTTTATAATTACGTCTACAGAAATAATTGAAATCAATCATATAAAATACTTATTTAAATAATAATACTTCAAGATGAATAAATCTATCATCACCCTTTTAGTAGTTTTTACGTTGCAGTCCTCAGTTGCAAAAACGCAAAAAATTATTGGTTTCTATGATAAGAATGCCGTCAGGGAACTTAGTTTGGAGTCGTCATTTGACAAAAATTTAAACTCCGACACCATTGGTGAAACAATCAGACATCTTTCAGCAAAACCTCATCACCTGGGCTCGCCTGCTGATAAGGAGAACGCTGAATATATACAGAAGCTGTTTACCAAATGGGGATGGGATGCAAAAATTGAAACATTTTATGTATTGTTCCCCACACCAAAATCAAGGATGCTTGAAATGACATCACCTTCAATATATAAGGCAACATTAAAAGAACCGGCTCTGAAAGAAGATGCTACTTCAGGTCAGGCAGGTCAGTTACCGACATATAATGCCTACAGTGCTGACGGGGATGTCACCGCTGAACTCGTATTTGTAAACTACGGACTGCCTGAAGATTATGATATATTGGATAAGATGGGTATTGATGTAAAGGGGAAAATTGTAATCGCAAAATATGGCCATAGCTGGAGAGGTATAAAACCTAAAGTTGCACAAGAGCATGGAGCCGTAGGCTGTATCATTTACAGTGATCCGGCAGATGACGGGTACTTCGAGGGTGATGTATATCCAAAAGGCGCTTTCAAAAACGAATATGGTGTGCAAAGAGGATCAGTGATGGATATGTCATTTTATACAGGTGACCCGTTAACACCCGGCATTGGTGCAACAAAAGATGCAAAAAGGCTAAACAGGTTACAGGCGACAAATCTGTTAAAGATCCCTGTCCTGCCTATCAGTTATCATGACGCCACGCCATTACTTGAAGCACTTGACGGTCCTGTTGCGCCTTTAGCGTGGCATGGCGGATTGCCGTTTGCTTACCATATCGGGCCGGGGAAGACAACGGTACATTTAAGTGTTACATTTAACTGGGATATAGTCCCATGTTATGATGTGATTGCCAAAATTCAGGGTTCAGAATTTCCTGACGAATGGGTAATACGAGGCAATCACCATGATGCATGGGTTAATGGAGCTGCAGATCCTGTCAGCGGACAGGCGGCTATGCTTGAAGAAGCCAGGTCATTAGGTGACCTGCTGAAAACCGGATGGAAACCGGCAAGAACAATTGTTTATTGTGCATGGGATGGAGAAGAGCCTGGTTTGCTTGGCTCAACAGAATGGGTCGAGGATCATGAAAAAGAATTAAAAGAAAAGGCAGTGGTCTATATAAATTCCGACGGAAACGGACGCGGCTTTCTTTATGCTGAGGGCTCGCATGCGTTGGAACCATTTATGGACGAAATAGCAAAACAGGTAATTGACCCTCAGACAAACGTAACCGTATTCGAAAGGGCAAGAGACCATGCAGCAATAACTGCTAAAACTTTTGATAATAAGAAAAAGGCCTGGAATGAAAAAGATTTGAAACTGGAAGCTATGGGTTCAGGTTCTGATTACTCTTCGTTTATCCAACATGAAGGAATTGCTTCTTTGAACCTGGGATATGGCGGCGAAGATCAGGGAGGTGAATATCATTCAATTTATGATTCCTACGATTTATATAAAAGGTTTAAAGACCCCGGATTTCAATACGGCGTGACACTTGCAGAAACTGCAGGACATGCCGTTTTAAGAATGTCAGATGCGGATGAATTGCCTTTCGATTTCACTCACCTTGTCAAAACAATTGATTCTTATTCTGCTGACCTGATGAACCTCCTGCAGTCAAGCCGGGAATCAACAGATTTAGAAAACCGGATTATCAGTTCCGGAGGTTATAAAGCGGGAGACGATCCGACGAAAAAATATGTTATCCCTTCAGTCAAACCAGATGTGCCATATCTTGATTTTTCACCTTTGCAAAATGCATTGCATCAATTAGAAAAAAGTGCTGAAAAAATAAATACTGTATTTAAAAATAATATCACGGCAAACAGTGTCAGCTTATCTTTTAACCAATCACTCTACAGGGCCGAGCAACAATTGCTTTTAGAAACAGGACTGCCTCGTCGCGAATGGTATAAACATGCAATATATGCGCCAGGAGCTTATACAGGTTACGGTGTAAAAACCCTGCCTGGCATCCGCGAGGCTATCGAACAAAGGAACTGGAGTGAAGCTCAAACGCAAATTGAAGCAGATGCAAAAGTTATCATGAAACTTGCAGATTATTTTAACGCTATGTCTCCTGGCGGTAATTAATTAAGAAGCCCTGTTTTTCGTTTATAATGAAGCAATCAGTTGTTTCAGTTTTATTTCGGCTATTTTAAGGTTATATTCGAAATTAATCAGGCGGGTGCTTGACTGGACATAACTATCCTGGGCCTGGTGAAGCTCAAGCGAGGTTGACTGTCCCAATCTGAGTCTCTGCAAACAAATTTCTATGTTTTCCTTATTGAGTTCATTATTCTCTTTCTCAATCTCCATTAATTGCCGCTGGTTATTAAATCCTGTAATTGCATTGAGAAGATCAGTGTTAACCTGGAGTTTCACATTCTGAAGTTCATACTCAGCAGATTGCAGCTGTAACCTGGCAGTAGCAACTTTTCTTCTATTCTCTCCGGAACTATAAATTGGAATAACAACTGTACCACCAATCTGGGGACCGATTGAGCGGTTTTGTAACGGTGATCCTGCGGAGTTGACCGTATTTGACCAATAATACCCTGCATTAAAATCGAGAGTTGGCAAATATAATGAATTGTACTCCTTAAGGCTCAGCTTTGCAATATCAAGCTGTTTCTGATACGATAATACGCTTGTATTCGATGAATATAGCTTTTGCGTCAGTTCATTCTTATCAGGCACATAATTGAGTGGTATTGAATCAGCAACTTCAATTGCCTGGTCTGCATTTTGTCCCAGCAACTCATTTAATGTCTTATTTGCTGCTTCAATAATAAATTGCTGGTTAATAGCTTCCTCCATCGTAACGTTTAAATCAATTTTAGCCTGAAGCAGATCTGTCCTTATAAGAGAGCCGGCATCATAGCCTGCCTTTGCAATAGTCACCCTCTCCTTGTTATAGTTAATAACCTCATTTATTGAAACCAGTTCCTGTTTCTGCCTTACAATATCATAATAAGCAGCTATAACATCATACAATGTACTTAATACTTTGTCTTTGAACTGAATCTCTCCAAGAGCCTCTATTTCATTAAGTTTATTCTTTGTTACAAACATTTTTCCTCCATCGAACAGGGTCCACGACAGTTGGGCGTTTGCACTCAATCCTTTGGATGAAAGCGATGGATAGTTACTCTCAGCCCCCATTGGAAGCCCCTGGTGAATATTATTCACCTCGTATGAACCAGTACCACTCATTTTAACGCCCGGTAACATCCCTGCGTTGCCAGGAGTATTATTCACTTTTGCAATGCCGGCATCGTTACCGGCAACGAGAATATCAAAATTATTTTTTAATGCTATTTGTACTGCTTCATCAACGGAAAGAATTTTCTGTCCTTCAACACCTGAAAATAACATTGTTAATAAGAGTACTGCGATAAATCTATTACCCATTTTTTATCTGCTTAGTAATTTAATTCCTTTTAATATCTTTTTTCCCGGACATCACAATATATGTCACCGGAATCACAAATAGTGTAAGCAATAATGAAAAGAACAACCCTCCGACTACAACAATTCCAAGTGGAACCCGGCTATGTGCCCCGGCACCCAAAGCAAGTGCAATAGGAAACGCGCCAAAAATTGTCGCAAGCGAAGTCATTAGTATAGGTCGAAACCGGGCTGCTGCAGATTCAAATGCTGCAACCCTCTTACTCATACCCGCCTTCTGTTTTTGATTGGCAAATTCCACGATAAGGATCCCGTTTTTAGTTACTATGCCTATTAAAAGGATCATGCCGATCTCTGAAAAAATATTAAGAGTTTGCCCGAAAATCCATAATGAAAGCATAGCTCCGGCAATTGCCATTGGAACAGTGAGCATAATAATAAATGGGTCACGGAAACTCTCAAACTGAGCAGCAAGAATTAAATAGATAAGAAGCAGAGCCAGAATCAATGCAAACGAGATATTAGAACTGCTTTCTGCAAAATCCCTTGAAGTTCCTGACAGAGCTGTAGTAAAGGAGCTATCCAGCAGTTTATTTGCGATTCTCTGCATCTCGGCAATTCCTTCCCCCAGGGTCTTGCCATTGGCAGTGTTGGCAGAAATTGTAGCAGATTTATAACGGTTATAATGATACAATGTCGGAGGGCTGCTGTTCTCTTCTATTTTTACCAGATTATCCAATTGTATCATTGCACCTGTATTGGTTCTTACATACAGGGATGATATGTCAGCAGGAACATTCCTGTCCTGACGTGCTACCTGCGCAATTACATAATATTGTTTGTTATTACGCAGAAAATACCCGGTACGGCCACCGCTGAAGGCATAATTCAATGCATCCGAGACATCTCTTTCATTTACACCAAGACTGGTAGCTTTTAAACGGTCAACCTTTATGTTTAATTCAGGTTTATTGAATTTCAGATCAACATCAACGTTGCTGAAAACAGGACTATTCTGTGCTTCTTCAAGGAATTTCGGCAATACTTGTCTCAGTTTATCAAAATCAAGGTTTTGCAGCACAAACTGAACCGGCAATCCCCTTGAAGTTGATGTAGCAATTGTTGGTTCCTGGCTGGCTATTACCCGTGGCATCCGGAATTGTTCTGTAAATTTTCGAAAGCTTATCGTAAATCTGTTGCTGTGTTATTTTCCTGTCTGAGGGATCCTTAAGAAAAGCTATTACGAAACCTGTATTTACACTCGAACTGCTTCCTCCGCCATATCTCGCAAGAACATATTCTACACCGGGAATTGAATCGAGATTCATCGCGTGCGACCCTATCAATAATATTCTGAGTAGTAGTATATTCTGTTCCTTCAGGGGCTGTCAGTGAGGTTCTGATATAACTGTGATCCTCAAGAGGAGCAAGTTCCGACTTCAATGTTCCCGACAGGAGAATAATAACTACGACACAAAATCCCAATATTGAAAATGCGATCCATTTATGCAGAATAAAAAAGCTAAGCATCCGTCTGTAGGTTTCCTCCATGCCCTTAAAAAAGGGTTCTGTGGATTCATAAAATCTGGAATGATGAGAAGCATAACCTCCTAACTTAACATTGAGTACCGGGGTAAGCGTAAGTGAAACAAGAGCTGAAATCAATACAGCACTGGCAACAACTATCCCAAACTCGCGGAAAAGCCTACCTGTAAAACCCTGCAAAAATATAACAGGGATAAAAACTATCGCCAGAGTAAGAGAGGTGGAAACCACAGCAAAAAATATTTCGCGTGTCCCTTCAAAAGCAGCCTGCCATTTATCCATTCCCTTTTCAATACGCTTGAATATATTTTCTGTTACGACAATTCCATCATCTACCACAAGGCCCGTTGCCAGTACAATTCCCAGGAGTGTCAGCACATTAATTGAATAGCCAAAAATATACATGATGAAAAAAGTGCCGGTGAGTGAAACCGGAATGTCGATGAGAGGACGTAAGGCAATAACCCAGTTTCGAAAGAACAGGAAGATTATGAGAATTACCAGACTTATAGCAATTATTAAAGTCTCAATAACATCGCTGACAGATTGTCTTACGAATATTGATTTATCACGCGCAATCTCCAGTTCCATTCCTTTTGGAGCATTTTCTTTAATCTGGCCTAGGCGCTTGTAAAACTCATCAGCAATTTGAATATCGTTTGCGCCAGGAAGTGGAATCAGTGCTAATACAACTCCGGTAACACCATTTATTCTTGCACCCGATTCTTCATTTTGGGGACCAAGAACCGCTTCGCCTATATCGCTAAAACGAACAACCTGATTGTTTGTCTGCTTAATAATAAGGTTATTAAAATCATCTTCAGTTTCCAGCCTCCCGAATGTTTTTACAGTAAGTTCCGTGCTGGTACCGCGGATTTTACCACCCGGCATCTCAACATTTTCTTTCGCAAGTGCTGAGTTCACGTCGGATGCAGTTAAGTTATATGCTGCCAGCTTATTGGGATCAATCCATAAACGCATGGCTGGTTTCTGTTGTCCATAAATAACTACTGAGCTGACTCCCGGAATAGTCTGCAATTTTTCCTGCAGAACATTTTCAGCATAATCGCTTAGCTCAATATCATTCATTTTGCTGCTTTCGGCGACTAACATTATAATCGGGTCCCCATTTGCATCTGCCTTGGTGACTGTCGGAGGGGCATCAATATCCTGTGGCAATGATCTCATTGCCTGTGAAACTTTATCCCTGACATCATTAGCTGCCTTTTCCAAATCAGCACCAAGATTAAATTCAACAGTAATAGTGCTGGATCCTATAGCTGACTGGGAAGAAATTGATTTAACTCCCTCGATCCCGTTAATTGATTTTTCTAATGGCTCAGTGATCTGCGATTCAATAATTTCAGCATTGGCCCCGGTGTAGGTTGCCTGCACTGTGATCACAGGAGGATCAATAGCCGGATAAAGACGAACACCAAGAAAGGTAAACCCTACAGCTCCCAGCAAAACTATAATAAGACTTAATACTATTGACCCGACGGGTCTGTTTAAAGCAATATCTGAGATTATCATATTGAATCAGCTTTTATACTGGAATAAGATAGTTTTGAACCTTCTTTCAAAAAGAGAATACCGGTAATAATAACTGTATCACCAGGTTGGATACCTTCAGTAATCTCAATACTTGAAGCCCTGCGTACTCCTGTCTTCACATTTATGAAATGAGCTTTTCCTTTTTTAGCCACGATAACACTCTTGTTTTGTTCCTCAGGAATAATAGCCTGTGTAGGGATTAAAAGAGCATTTTTCTTCTCATTAAGCTTCAGATTAACATCGGTAAACGCACCCGGCAGGAGGTGATCTGACTTGTTGTCCACAATTGCTCTTACTTTCAGGTTTCGGGTTGCAGCATCAATACCTTCTTCAGTTGCCATAACCGTAGCTTCATATTGCTTTTCATCATTCGACATCGTGAATATTATTTTCATCCCGGGTTTAATTTCGGAACTGTATTTTTCAGGGACACTGAAATCAAGCTTAAGTTTATCTTCACTACGGATTGTTGCCAGTAGAGTTGAGGGAGTTACTTCGGCTCCGATGCTTATATTACGAAGACCTATCACTCCATCAAAAGGGGCCAGCACCTCTGTTTTTCTTATCAGCACTTTCTGCACCTCAATATCGGCCCTCAATGAATTTAACTGCAAACCTGTCTGGTCGTAATCGTTCTGACTTATTCCGTTCGCTTTTAACAGTTCCGATTGCCTTTCATAGATTTTTTCCTGTATAGCCAACTGTATCTGTAATTTATTCAGTCCGGCCTGAAGATCATCATCAAAAAGTTTCACCAGTAAAGTTCCCTTTTCTACAAACTTGCCTTCCGGTAAATTTATTTTGACCACTCTTCCGGCAACTTCATTCTTAAGGTCAACTTCTTCAAATGACAGTAATGAACCTGAAACTGAAACCTCATCAATCAGTAATGAGGGCTTAACAATGTAGGCATCTACCTTCGCTAATTGTTTTTGCCTTAAAGCAGAATTATTTGTTTTCGGGAGCTTGTTATCTTTTGATTTTCCACAATTTAAACATAAAAAGATGATGATTACAGTAATAACTGGCAGATAAAGCCATTTTGAGATCCTCTTCATTTTATTAATTTGTTTTATTTGTTGCAAGATTATTTTCAATTACTTTAAGCAGGTCGTACAATTCATCTGCCTTGTTTTCCGGAATGTCTTTCAGTGTTATTGCTGTTGTTTCATTTATTGCTCTTCTGATATCAGAAAGGACAGACCTGGCTTTTTCAGTAATTTCAAGATTGTATTTCCTTCGATCCTTTACATCCTGAACTCGTTCCACATATCCGTTTGACGACAAATAATCGATAATACGTACCATCTGCACTTTGTTGCACGACAATTTATGTGAGAGTTCCTGCTGCGTAAGATTTCCATTACCTGATTCAATGAGCATCAACGGGTAAAATGAGCGCTGGATATCAAGATGAGAAAGGTTTTTTTGAAGATTAATCAGAAACATATGACTGATCTTACCCATGGTGCGTCCTATAGGTTCCTTTATTTTGCTATCGTCTTTTACAGGCATATATAATTTCTGGTTTGTGATTGCAAAATTAATTAGAATTATTAATAGTTAACATTGTTAACAATAATTAACATAAATTTTAACAGAGAAACAAGGAAGATTGCTCGTCCTTTTTGCCTCATTTTCATCATAATTTAAATTTTGATTTTATAAAGAACTTTTATTAGTCTGTTTCTTCAAGGGATATAATTGTTTTATACTTTTGTTTTAGGCTATATTCACAACAGAGATTGTTAAGTTCCGGAAAGTTTGACAGAACAGTTAATTAGGTTCAATTGTTAAGTTCTGGAAAGTTTGACAGAACAGTTACATAGGGTCAATTGAAATATATTCAATGTCAAAAGACGGAAAAAATGTATTTATCAGGCGAAAAATTGATGACTTTACCAGCAGGTTCAGTCTGATGTTCCGTGCAATGAAATATAAAAACTACAGGTTGTTTGTAGGAGGTCAGAGCCTGTCACTTATAGGAACATGGATTCAGATGGTTGCAGTAACGTGGCTGGTCTATAAGATGACAAATTCAGCCTTTATTCTGGGAATAGTTGGTTTTTCAGGGCAATTACCTCTGTTTATAATAGCTCCTTTTGCAGGAGTTATTGCTGATCGCTGGGATAAAAAACGGATATTGCTAATTACTCAGTCTCTCGCATTAGTTCAGGCCCTTATCCTGTCCATTATAGTCTTTACAAAAGTGGTCATGATCTGGCATCTGATTGCGCTTAGTATTTTTCTAGGGATTATAAACGCATTTGATATGCCTGTCCGTCAGGCATTTGTTGTAGATATGCTCGATAATCAAAAACAGGATTTAGGTAATGCAATTGCTTTGAATTCATCAATGGTAAACGGCGCCAGGCTTATAGGACCATCCATTGCGGGGATATTGATTGCAACTGTAGGCGATGGATGGTGCTTTGCAATAAATTGCCTGAGTTATTTAGCGGTTATAATTTCTTTAATTCGAATGGAGATAATTATTATTCCTAAAAAAAGAAGCCAGACTCAGGTTATTACTCAATTAAAACAAGGGTTTTCCTACACTTTCGGTTTTAAACCAATAAGGTATCTTTTATTGCTTCTAGCTCTAGTAAGCCTTATAGGAACTCCAATGACTCTTCTTGCCCCGGTTTTTGCAAAAGATTTTCTTCATGGGAATGCAAGTACATTTGGATTTCTGATGAGTGCATATGGCACAGGGGCTCTTGTTGGAGCCGTTTATCTTCTAAATAAGAAAAACGTATTGGGTCTAGGCAAACTGATTGGATTTGCTGTCATGGTTTTTGGAGCAGGTATGATAGCTTTTTCCCTGTCAAGAGTCTTGTGGCTCTCCATAATAATAATGATGTTTTCAGGAATGGGGATGATGTTACATGTTGCTTCTACGAACACTTTGCTTCAGACTATTACCGAGGAAAATAAGAGAGGACGTGTAATGAGCTTTTACGCTATGGCATTCAGGGGAATGTCTCCCTTTGGCAGTCTCATTGGAGGAAGCCTTGCCGGACTAATTGGTGCCCCTGTTACATTGATCCTCGGGGGTGCCGGTTGTATCATTGCTGTTTCTTTCTATTTAAGGAAACTCCCTTCGCTGCGTCCATATGTACAACCAATATATGAACGTATGGGTATTTTACCGGAGGTGGCAGCTTCAGTTGAAGAGGCCTCTGATATAAGTACTTAAGTTTGCAGGAGTCTTTCTTTAATTTATCATCAATTGATTTATATGTTTAATTATTTAATATTTAACTCTTTAACTACCATGAAACAATTATTTATCTTAATGTTGCTGCTATTTTCGTGTGCTTTGGGTAATGCACAGCAAAAAGCACTAGTTGGGCGGATGCCGGTTAATTTTGCTGAACAGGAAGCAATTGTAAAAAAATTCACAAACTCATTTGATTCCCTTACACCTATGCAGCAGAATATGTTTTTCACTAATGTAAAACATATTATGGATCCTGAAGTTACGAAAATAGAACCTGGCAAAATTGATAGTGATCCACCATCAGATGCTATTGTTCTATTCAATGGTAAGGATCTTAATGAATGGGAAGAAGTTGCATGGGGAAGAGGTGGCCCGGGCGGAATAAAACCTATTACATGGGTTATAAAAGATGGTGGTATGCAACCGACTAGTTCTTCGGGTTCTGCACAGACGAAGCGTGTTTTCAGAGATTTCCAGTTGCACATAGAATGGAAAACTCCAACTGGTTTACCAGCAACAGTTACAGGTCAGGACAGAGGTAACAGCGGCGTAATTATCCAGGGGAATTATGAAGTCCAGATACTTGATAGCTACAGCAATCGTACTTATCGCAATGGACAGGCAGGTGCTGTTTATATGCAATATGCTCCTTTGGTAAATCCGAGCAGAAAAGAAGGAGAATGGCAGACATATGATATCATTTATACAGCCCCTCGTTTTAAAGATAGCACAACTTATTTTACCCCGCCGAGAATAACAATTATTTATAACGGTGTATTGGTTCAGAACAATGTAGCTATACAGGGCCCGACTTTCTTCCCGGGTATTCCGCAATATATAATTAAGGAACATGGAGACGGACCAATTCAGTTGCAGCAACATGGCAATCCGACTACATTCAGGAATATCTGGATCAGGGAATTGTAAATAAAAAACCTGGATTAATCGAATAAAGCCAGTTTTTGACTACAAATTGAATAATTGTATGTTTTAAATAACTTCGCCTTTTTCAATTAATCAATTTTATAAATAGCTGCTGAAACTGCCGGTAAGGCAATTTCATCTGCACCATTGCGAATTTTGTAAATGCATTTTTCAGAAGTGCCAAGAATATATCTGGCCTTTTTCGCATTCATGTTAGTTAATTCTGCATTGAAAATCGTCCAAGGCCACAACCCAATTCCAAAGTATTTTTGGGGTTGTTGGTATTAATGAGTTCATTTAATTCCTTTGGAAAACGAATATCACTCCAGGCCCAATAAGCAATTGGCGAACTATACACTTTATTGAATTGCTCACTTGTGGATGGTGGTTTTGATTTGATTTCGTTCATAATATTGACTTATAACGGATTTAATTACAATTGATTCCCTTTTACTTTAATTCTTTGTAAGACATCATCAACTTAAGAGACGAATGTAAAGGAGAAATATTTTAATGAAAAGCTATAAATGCAAAATGATAATACAGGGTTTATCAAAACAGAGTTAAGCACTCAAGTTGGGTCAGGGGTAAAAACAGGAGGAGATTTGGGAAAGTTAGTAAAGAGAATAAAGCATCACTCGCAACAAAACTAAATATCTGAAACTTATCTCTCAATATTACCAATACTTCATTTATTAATTTCCTGCAATATTTTCATAAACTCACCCGGGTTTTCGCTTAAATGTTTTGAATAAGCTGAAGCCAGATTAAACGACCACATAAAATCTTTGTCAGTCGGACTAGGCTTGGTACGCCTGCCGGTACTCCATGCCAGATTGATTCTTGATAACATTTGTTGATCATCATAAGCAACTTTTTTCAAATAAGTTTCAACTGATTTCATGTCCGTTTTTTTTGAATAAATAAAGTTGGACAATTCATTCTGCCGGTTGTAGTTGTATTCAATAAAATCTACGGTCAGAAGAAGATCATCAAAATCATGCATGTTCTTAGTAACTCCTTTTTTGCAGGTTGTCAGCAGTCTGGATATTTCACTGAACTTGTTTGTCAGATGCCGGTTATCTGAAATAATATCTTTAATTTCCTTTTCCGCGTGCCAACAGAAAAATTTAAGACTGTCTTCCTGTCCACAGCCCCATTGCGGCGTTTCCCTGTAAATTGTTGTGAATATCTTATCCCAGCTTTCATCAAACTTCACACCGAAATGGTTCCTGACAAATTGAGGGATAGCATCCATAAAATGATAATCACCTTTGTTTTTAAGAATTTCAGCAGCAATGGTATAAGTATCCCACTGGCTGCCCTGAAGGTAACGCTTCGGAACCCAGTTGGAGAGAAATATGCCCAAATTGTTTGAGTCGTCAATATTTCCATATACTTCGGCATAAGCATTAATGTTTTGAAACTGTTTTTCACCTACACGTGGTCCCCAGGCACACCAATTGACAGCAGGACAGCCTATCAACTTAAAACCCTTACTTAAAACCGTTTGAGCTAAACTATGAATTTTCTCTTTGTTGGTTTCCCAATAATTCCAGTCCATAATTATTATGTCCTTATCAAGCAAATCAAGCACTTCAGCTTCTTTGTACAAAGGAACGTCGCCCCAGATAATTGTTTTTTTACCGATAGTTTTCATGAAACCATTCAGTTTATTTACATATTCTGCCCATATCTGAGGTTTGCTTTTTGTTTCCAATGCCTTTTTTGACAACTCGCCAGCCCCCCACATTACCTCATCACAACCGATATGAACATATTGACCTGGAAAAATAGAAGCAACCTCATTATAAAGGTCTTTCATCAGGTTTAGCGTTGAATCGTTCACAGGACAAAGGGCATTAAAATCTTCCCCGGCAGGTCCATCGTTCAGAAACTTATATCTTTTTGTTTGGATTATGTACCTGGAATGACCAAAGGATTCTACCTCTGGAATCATTTCTATGCCATGGTTTTGCGCGTAATCAACTATCGTCCTTAATTCTTTTGCTGAAAAAGCGCCTTCACACATGTTCAGTTCGGGATGAGATGTAAAAAGATATGCCGATCCCTGGTCATCTGTAAGACGGAAAATAATGGAATTAAAACCTTCTTCCTGACAAAAGTCAATAAGCCTGAAATAATATTCTATAGTTTCGACACCTCGGGGAGCATCTATCATAAATCCACGGAATACTTTTTCCTCAGGGCGATTAGTGATTTCGCACTGAAACTGGTGAGAAGTAATAAAACTAAAATCGATACTAATTTTTGTATTGCCTTCATTGTATTACACTTTAATAAGAATATTTCTTCTATACATAAAATAAAGCAAAAGCCAGGCAAGGGTTATATTGCCAATAGTCAAAACCAATTGACCGGTATTTTCACCCACCGGATTTATAATCCAACCAATCAATGCTGTGGTTGTGGAACTCACATTCAGCAAATTGCCAACTACAATCAGATAAATGAAAATGGAATTTACGCCTATAACCCTGAAAAATAAAGTCCACTTTTTATAACCCCAAACGTCTATGATTAAATAAAACAAGGCAATCAAAAGAAAACTAATACCTCCTGAAAACAGATTGTACGTTGTTGTCCAGCATTTTTTTATAACAGGATAAAATGGACTGATACAAAGTGAGAGCACGATAAGCCCGACTCCGATTGCCACTAAAATGCGAAGTTTCTTTTTTGGCGCTGAATCTTTTTGAAGTAAAATTCGCCCGGCAAAATAACCCATCAGGGTAACACCGGTTGCTGAAATAATACAAAGTAAACCCAGCGCATCGAAAACCCCATTGCCGGCAACCATTTCCGCATCAGCGCCATAAGCCAGTCTGCCTGGCAAAAACAACCGGTCGATATAACCATTTATGCAGCCTGATGGAGTCAAAATTCCAGCCCCAACTCCGGGTACAGGAACCAGCAATTGTACAACAGCGTAGCCAACCAGCAATCCACCAAGCCAAAACAATTGAGTTTTCAACGATTTGGTGTAAATAACTATGAGTGAAGCAACGAAATATGAAATGCCGATCTGACCCAGGACACTTGCATACCTTGCGTTTGAAAATCCATTCCGTAAAATTCCGTTAAAAATGATACCTAATGAAATCAAAATGAGCATTCTTTTGGCATTTTTCAAAATCAATTCCTTTTTGGAACTGCCCCTTTCAAGTTTTGAAAGAACCGCAATAGGAATGGTGACACCGGAAATAAACATGAATAAAGGAAATATCAAATCTTCAAAATGGAAACCTGCCCAGGTAGCATGTTCCATTTGTCCGGCGAATAACTGAAGCCATCTGTTTGGAAAACACTTCGCGAGTCCTTCAATCAAAGCGCCTCCGCCAATAATCCAGAACATATCAAATCCACGCAAAGTATCCAATGATAATAAGCGTGGTTTATGTTCCTGAGCTTGCATTTTGGCTGCTTCATTCATTATTTCAATGTTTAAAAACTATTTATTATGAGTTTTTTGTCAGAATCTGAATTACATACGCCGGTTAATCTGACCACATAGAAGTTGGTCCTTTAAACAGAGCTTACTCATAGTAAAATGTGTTTAAACAAATTTATCTTTTTAATTCATTATTCCCATTTTTTTTTCTGTTCCAGGTCTTTCTCAGGGATTCACCAATGAGATAAGCAATGTATGCGTCGTGAATGCTCACTCCGCACACGTTCCTCCAGGGAGGTGCAGAACAAAGAAAAGCTATACCACGTTAATCATTTTAACTCTTTCGTTGTCCATAGTAACCTATTAAATTTGAAGAATTTAAGCCCCCTTGGAGGGTTTGGGTGTAAAAAATGAGAGGATTACAGCTCACTACGCTCGCTGTGATCCTTTGGGAGTAACAGCCCAAAGAAAAAGCCTTGAATCCGCCTTCGGCGTCTGTCGGTTTTTTTTATTTTACATTCCTTCTGGAAGCAAGCTCCCATCGGGCTGTAAAATAAAAAACCCTGTTGCTTTCGCAACAAGGCTTTTTCTTTGTAGCGGAGGGAGGATTCGAACCTCCGACCTTTGGGTTATGAGCCCAACGAGCTACCACTGCTCCACCCCGCAATATCGAGGTGCAAATGTAGTATATATGGGATAATTACCAAAATAAATTTGATTATTTTTAATTTTCAATCAGATGCTTACTGCTATGAAAAATACACCTTGTCCATTCGATTCCCACTAAATGCCTTCCAATATTGAAACATGATCACGTGATTGCACGTCTCTCTCAATATGTATTCTTTATTTACCTACATCGAGATAATCTCGAGTTTCTTACCTTCAGTTTGTTCATAAAGTTGTTTTGCAATCTCAGCCTTTTCATGGCTCATGGAAGGATCCATAGAATAAGCTTTCATATATGATTCATAAGCATTTTCATATTTTTTAATGTACATATAGTAATCACCTTTTGAGTCGTATACGTTTGGATTCTTCGGTTCAAGCTCAATGTATTTGTCAAAGGCTTCTTCAGCTTTATCATTCTGTCTCAGGGTCAGATAGGCATATCCAAGCTCATTGTAGAAAGAGGCAGGAGTCCTGGTGATTTTTATTGCCTTATTTAAAGTTTCCACCATACCTGTAGAATCTCCTGCCAGCGATTGAAAAGATACCAGGTTACTATATGAGTTGGGATCATTCGGATACATATCCACAAGCTTTTTCCCCACTTCAGTTAGTTTAATATCCCCTCCTTTCAATTTAACAATAGCCTCCTTCAGAAGTTCCTCAGCGTCACTGAGTTTAGCCTTGCAATTTATTGCAGCTTCTGCATATTCGGTAAAATTATCAGCATCACGATTCAGAATGTAATAAATTGCCAGCTGATAATCAGCCATGAAAAAATCCGGGTCCTGCTTAAGAGCTTTTTTAAAGTTCTCAAGTGCTTCCGGCAACTTAACATCATCGAGATACTTAACAGCCTGGTTATAATACGACAAGGCAGATTTAGAATTCGTGGTAACCGGCATCAGTTTTCCTTTATCTGGCTGGGAAAATAAAGGTATTACAACTAAAAGCAAGAGCATCAGCAAAAATACTTTCTTCATTTTTTTCAATTTTTTATTGATATATGCCAATGGAACGATAATTGAATTCCATTTTTAATTATTATATAACAAATGAAAACCCATTGCGGTTGAATGGAAAAAGAGGAATGTAGAGGATTTTTACACTTATTGGTATTCAGGATGTTATAGTATATATGGAATTAATGCCTTCCTCTCTTTATTATATTCCGGAAATTCTTTAATATACCATTTATGATGATCAAGAGCCCTGGTGGTAAGATTTACAATAGTCCAGATTAAAAAAGAGAGAGCTGCCAGGTTAAATGCGACCAGGGTAAATCCTGCCCAGGAAATAATTTCACCAAGAAAATTAGGACAGGAAACATATTTAAAAAGTCCGCCAAATGGAATTTTGTAACCATTACCTGAGGCAGGACGTAGTCTTATCAGTAAAAAGTCATGATATTTGTTTATTACAAAGCCAGTTATAAACAGAATTACACCAGTTGCCACGCGTAAATTAATTAATACACCTGACTCGTATACGACTGCAAAATGAACAAACCAATAGCCATTCAAAAACCCATTAATCACATTAAACATGAAGGCAAGACTTACTATCAATACCGGTATTTTCTTACGGGCTGTCCTTATCAGAAGAGGAAAGATAAGGACCCTGTGAATATAATGCACTCCCCAGATTAAGGCTGGTACCAGAACAAGAACGTTGAATAAATTCGCTTTAAAGATCAGGAAATATCCAAAAATAACCAAAGCAGGCAACTCCATAATAAACCATCCTAGTCTGTTGTTAATCACTGGCCCCCAGTTGCCTTTCAAATGTCTCCCATAGGGTTGCGTAATTTGCAAAAGAACAGGAAATATTACTACCGCAATAGCGATCCAAATCCAGCAAAACAGATTAAATGTCGCGTGTGATATCATATCAGTTTATAAGATTATTCTCGTTGTACCAGTCAAATGTATCCCGGAGCGTTTGTTCAAGT
This sequence comes from uncultured Bacteroidales bacterium, assembly GCA_963823065.1. Taxonomy (GTDB): domain Bacteria; phylum Bacteroidota; class Bacteroidia; order Bacteroidales; family VadinHA17; genus LD21. The sequence continues at coordinate 1,236,951 of CAWGJX010000001.1, read as the reverse complement.
GGACGGGGTTTATACGCTAACTCGTTTGCGGCTTTTGTATTTGATATATTAGTCGGGGAATTGACAAGAATATTAAGAGACTGATATGTATATAATGGTTCCTTTTTTGAAATAAATGAGTAAATCTTAAAAAAGGGACAAGCTATGCGCGCAAGGGATACAGGAACAATAACAGGAACCCTGCAGCCTGATAGTTTACTGATCATAATTGATAACTCCTCCAAACTGCAGAACTTACCTGAAAGGATATAATTTTCTCCCATGCGTCCCGATTCAATCGCCTGTAATGAAGCTGCCACAACGTCACGTACATCTACCCAGTTGTATCCGCCGGAGACCAAAAAGGGCAATTTATTCTGGTAAATTTTAAGAAGGGCCTGGCCGAGCAAGGAGCCTCTGTAATCAAAAGGACCAATCACTGCAGTTGGATTTAAGATTACCGCATTTAGTCCCTCCTTCACCGCTTTCATCACTTCCCTTTCGCCCTCAGCTTTGGTATACTCATAGATTGTTTTATCTGAATGAACCAATGGTCTGCTTTCATCCAGCATACCGTCTGACGGTTGAGTCTGAAAAGCATGTATGCTGCTAAAATGAATGAATTTTTTTACTCTTCCGTAATTAGCTGCCTTTATTATGTTTTTAGTGCCGGTGACGTTGGTATCATATATTTGTGATATTGATCGGTTCCCAATATCAATTTGAGCTGCAAGATGAAATACAACGTCCACTCCTTCACAAAGTGGAATCAAAGATTCTGGTTCAAGGAGATTTCCCCTGATAAGGTCAACACCCAACTGATCAAGATCACTTCTGAAATTGTGAACCAGGACCTTTATCGCGGCACCCTGTTTTTTCAGCTCCCGTACAAGGCAATTCCCTATATGCCCGCTAGCTCCGGTAACAGCGACTTTCATAATATAACGCGTAAAATCTAAGTTTATAAAGCTAACTCTTTTAGACAAATAAGCAAAAGAGATAGCTGTCCAGAAACATAATAGGATCTTCTGCCGGTAGAAAGAATCTAAGTCACTCTATGGCCTGACAATGAATTACAAAATCCTGCCAGAAATAATTCCCATAAAAGACTAAATTTGTTCAAGCGATCAACTTTGTAATATTATGACTATCTGAATAACTTTTAAAATAACGATATGAAAAAACTTTTTTTCTTCATTGCCATATTCATGGCCAGTCTTTCAATGAATTATGTTTCATTGGCTCAAACCGTTTCTGCCAGGGATCAGTGCATTAAACTGGGCAGAGGCGTAAATATTCTTGGGTATGATAAAGTATTCTGGCAGGATCATTCCAAAGGCCGTTTCAAAGAGCGTTACTTTAAAATGATCAAAGAAGCAGGTTTTTCTACAGTCCGAGTAAACCTTAATCCATTCACGCAAATGGACAGTCAGAATAAAATCAATCCCCATTGGCTGAATACACTCGACTGGGTAGTCAATAAAAGTCTTGAAGCAAATCTCATGGTTATTCTCGACCTGCACGAATTCACGGCCATGGCTGATAATCCTGAAGCCAAAAAAGAAATGTTTCTTTCGTTCTGGAAACAGGTTGCTCCTAGGTACAAGGACAAATCCGATAATGTTTTGTTTGAATTATTGAATGAACCCAACCAGAAACTCACAGTTGAGATGTGGAACACGTTCCTTGCTGATGCAATCAAAACAATAAGAGAATCAAATCCTGACCGTACGTTGATAATCGGTCCCGGAAACTGGAACGGTATAGAAAGTCTGAATACCTTGAAGCTACCTGAAAATGATCGGAACATCATCGTAACGGTTCACTTCTATCATCCTATGAGGTTTACTCATCAGGGAGCATCCTGGGCAAGTGATTATAAGAACCTGAGTGGCATAAAATGGACAGGTACTCCTGAGGAAAAAGAGGAAGTAGAATCAAAGCTCAAAGTTGCTGCTGACTGGTCTCTGAAAAACAACAGGCCGATATTCCTTGGTGAATTTGGCGCCTATGATAAAGGGGATATGGCATCAAGGGCTCGTTATACTTCCTTTGTTGCCCGCACTGCGGAGAAACTAGGTTTTAGCTGGGCGTACTGGCAATTCGACAGCGATTTTATTGTATATAACATTGATAAGGAGAGCTGGGTTGAACCCATACTGGATGCCTTAATTAACAAATAGTTATTTTACCAGTTTGAAATTGATAAAGTCATAATTCATCTGACCAATCTCAACAGTGTGTAGAGTGATTGTTTGCAAACCTTTTTTCAGATCAATTAGTGCAATCTGATCTAAATAATTCCAGTGATGCCATTGCCTCCATGCAACTGAATCTGCTGCAACAAATGTCGTCGGGATTGAAATAGGACCGGTTGCGTCTTTGTCATTAACTGAAATGGAAATCTTCCCTTTTTGATTTGATGTGTACATTAGTCCCACCTGGTAAGTTCCTGACCTCTTTATGATTATTGTATATTTAGTCCATTCACCTGGTTGAGTCCAACCTACATAAAGCTGATCTTTCTGTGGTTCCACCAAATTATACGGGTTGTTATCTATAGCCGGATCACGAAACTTTGTGTAAGAGATATCTACAGGTTCATTAATTCTGAATTCATTCAGATAAGTACCATCGGCCGGATTTAATCTGCCGCTCCCTGAATTGATTGTATCGACATCGTGAAATGCTACTCCTTCTCCTCCAAAATCATAATATTCGCACTGAATTTTACCAGGAATTGGCTGAGGTCCGGCATTGTACATTTCATCAGAGTAGGGAGTCCCTTTATAATTTCCTGGGAAATTTGATTGGCAACCAGCAATAATGCCTGCGCAAAACAAATAAGATACTTTAATAAGAATTCTTTTTTTCATCTGGGGAAATTAACAAAAAAACCCGGCATAAAGCCGGGCTTTGTAGTTCTAATGTTTATCTCCATGGCCGCCATGGAATCCGCCGCCTTCATGAAATTCCCTGCCTCCATGAAATCCTCCATAGTTTCTATATACAATAGTTGGACCCCAGCCCCAGCCATAGCCATAGTCTGGCCATCCGAAGCCTCCATAGTAACCATAACCATTATCCCATCCATAGTTCGGATAATACATTTGTCTGCTCCGGTTTATCGCGTCGAAATGGGTATTCTCCATGTAGTTTATTACTGAATCTGAAACCCCTTCATCTCTGATCTTTGCAAGCTCTGCGGCATTAAGCCCGTAGACTGAACGGGTCTGTCTTATCTGGGATATGATATCCTTTGAAGATAATCCGCTTTTACTCATCTGTACGATATCTGACACGGGGACCTGTTGCATAGTATATGGATTTTGGTAGACAACGCAACTTTGTAATATCACAACCAATAATAAAATCATAACAACAAGAAGTACCCGTTTTATATTAATAAGTTTTTTCATTTTAGCTCCTCCTCTTTCTCTCTTTAAAATCTCAAATTTTATAGAACTATAATATAAAAACCAACAATGCAAAATTTGTGCCTGAGTGTTCATATATTATGGAAAAGTTGTTAATAAAGTGTTAATTAAACATGCCCGGCTTTTTATACGCGAGGTGATTTACTCAAAAACAGGTTGATATATAAATATTAAAACCTATTTTTATCCGAATATTTTAATTATAGTAGGCGCAACATGAAAAGTAACTTATTAATATTGATAGCAGCTATGATCTTCAATTCAGCCCAATCCCAAAACATGCCAAAAGTGGCAAGTCCGGTTGATCTCAACAGATATAAAGGCTCGTGGTATGAAATTGCTCGTCTTCCAAACTGGTTCGAGAGAAAATTAACATGCATAACCGCTACTTATATTCTGAGAGATGACGGGAAAATCACAGTAATCAATAAAGGCCATCTCTTGGCTGATCCTAAAAAAGTCAATAGTGCAAAAGGAGTTGCCTGGATTCCGGATAAAAATAGTCCGGCAAAGCTCAAGGTTCAGTTTTTCTGGCCATTTTCCGGAGATTACTGGATAATGGACCTTGACAAGGATTACAGGTATGTTCTTGTCGGAGAACCCTCATTTAAATATCTCTGGATCCTTGCCAGAGAAAAGAAAATGGATGAAGAGACTTATAATATGCTGCTCAGGAAAGCGGTCGAAAACGGATATGATGTAAAGCCAATCATAAGGGTCGAGCAGAACTGTGACTAATTATTTCTCTTCAACCGGAACATAAACCAACTCAATCCCGTAATTCTTGCCAAGATTCCTGCTGTATTTCTTGTCGGTTGCATTATTCCAATGTTCAAGAATACCAAGACTTTTTAATCTTGTTCCGTCTCGTTCGGGATCATATACTGTTTTGGATGGCGGGTCATTTGCAAGAGCTGCTTCCACCAGGTATTTTTCTGTATAAGCAATGTCGGCCAGATCGGGCCATTCTGCCCTTAAAAAGTCAATTCCTACTGCGTCAACAGCAACCCCATCCTGAGATGCAAAAAGGCTTGAGCACCATCTGTCATTAAAAGGTGCCATTCTCCATTTATCTTTTATCAGAGGAGGACCGTCCTGTGAACGTGCGGCATAGAGACCGTCAATCATAAACAAAAGTGTTTTACCTCCGAGATCTTTATGCCCGAGGAAATCTGTAAAGGTCATATATTTATCTTTCCCCTGAGGATCCTGATTAAAATTGTTATGTGCATTATTTCTCCAGTTGCGATCAATGCTTGTCGCCCCATAAAAATTTTTTGCACACAGCGTAACTCCCTGGCCAATATGTCCTTTCAACAGAGCCATATCGATAACATAATCCGCTTCCACAACACATGAAGCCAGTCCTGTTGCCAATTTACCGTTATCAACAGAATAAGGAATAGCATTTGCAACATAAGTTGATTTTATGCGTCCCTCACCACCTTCATTATCAACGAAATTAACTTCAGGAAATTCTTTATGGCATTTATTGAAAATGTTGTCGCAGATAAACCGGCTGGCATCAAATATTGTTATATTCTTTTGTGGCACATTTGCTTCTTTTGTAAGACTTAAAATTAAGGCGTACACCAATTGTGGAGAAGCGTTCAGTCCAGTTGTATCGGCATGACGTTTGGTATTATTCTGGTTGATTTTTACAGCAATTTTTTGAGCAGCACTGTAACCGGCCAAAATATTTTTCTTCTCTTCATTGAAATTCTTAAAGAGTGCATCCCATGATTTTGCCTCTGAATTCTTGCCGCTAAGCGATTTTAATACATTTCCAAGCATTATGTTTGCTTCTGCCTGGGAGGTGCTCTTTTCATCCCACCAATATTTATTTGTTCCATCCCATGTTGCAACTTTTGGGTCAAAAACCCAAACAACCCTTCCAGGGAAAATTCCATGTCCCACTCCAATAGGTGCATTAGAGACAATACTATTAATATTAACCGTATTTGCGCTTACGGCTTGAGACTTATTTGTCAAAAAAAGGAAGGCACAAAATATTGCAACAACAAAAAATGAGCTGGCGTAAATAAAACGCGATTTCCTGAAATGATCTTTTGCTTTCCGGAATGCAAGGACAGATCCGGACAATGAAATAAGGTAAATTATAAAACCTGACATAACAGGAGCTGCCGCTCTCATGCAGGGATAAGTTGCTCTCTGAGGCTTTGGGATTACCCTGATCAGAAACCAGATCGTGGAGGAGATTCCCAAGGCAATAAAAATCAATTTGGAGAGAATTGATTTTGGAAGAAGACTTTTCATCTTAAGAAAGAACAACCTGATCTTTGCTTTCATAACTTATTTTTCCAATAAAGATAATCGTGTTTTAGGATTAAGATGTCGAACTAACCCGAATTTTTGAACATGTCTAAAAAAAGGACAACTGTAACTGTTCTTAATTTATTTAGAAGTACATGGTTTATATATTGCTGCAGTAGCAAAATCAACTATCGCACCTGGCCAGAAGAGTATAATATCAAGTACTAAAGCGCCAACTCTAACAGCTCTTTGTGGCTCACCTACATTTGGTTTTGTTCTTTGACAAGCAGAAACCGGGCCGCAGAATATCGTTGCACATGATGGTAAAACTATCACTGCAAACAGTAGTGCAACCATAATTATCTTTGTTATTTTTTTCATAACTATGAATTTAAAAAATGTTTAGGAATTAGGATAATGGTTATTTGTTTTAATTACAGTTGTCCTTGAGATAATATCATGCAATACCAGATTATTTGGATTGAAAAAAATTGTCAACGCTTCAAAAGGAATAAACCGGCATAATGTCCTAACAAACACCTTTTGCATTGATGGTTTCGAATGAGTCAGGCTATCAACAATTTTCGTTTTTGTGATTAGCTTCCCTGGAGTAGAAAAGAATAATATTTCAGATAAGAAATAGTAGAAAAAGTAAATTAAAAATCCGATAAATCTGTTAATTAATGGATTATACACCATAAAAACAGATGAAAATCTGATTACAAGTGTGACTATTAGAAAGACGAATATGACTAAGATACATGAATCGATCAGAAAATTAGAAAATCTAACCAATAATGAAATTTGACTTTTATTCATCCAAAATATATATAATTATCAGGACAGGTTGAACAAATATAGTAATTTAAATTTATACTTTATGATTAAAATATTTATTTAAAAAGACAGGAAAATTCTGATACTAAATACCGATGTTATCAGAAAAATTAATAACAATAAAAGCAGCCCAGATGCTGGACTGCTCATTAAAAATCAAATAAATTTTTTCTTCCTTGTTTCTTTATCCCAAAAAATTAAAATTTAAAAGAAACACCAAGAGTAAAATAAGCTATACCATATCCGATTTCACCCATCACAGCAAAGTTGTTAGTAAAATAATACCTTGCACCTGCAAACCATGCCAGAATAACGTTGCCAGCTGACCCTTTAGCTCCATAATAGCCGGCTTCGTAATTATAACTATAAATATTATACCCAAGCAACAAACCAGTGTAAGTATCAAGTTTATCTACCAGCGGATAGTGAAAACTACCTCTCGCTCCTATTATAATATTAGAGGTTTTATATTGGTTCGCCCATGTTGCAGAAGAGTAGCCAAGGTAGCCACCGACTCCTATCGATCCTTTGTCGAGAATTCCATCCTTTACATCTGTTTCAAAAGATACTGATAACGCAGGTGTATGAGATGTGTAGAAACTGCCATAATAAGTTGAACCAAATCCGATTCCCAGGTTGACTACTTTGTCTCCCTTATTAAAGGTAGACTCCTGAGCAACAAGTTGTGTTAGTGAAAAGACAACAACGAGCAATACAAGTAATAGTTTCTTCATAGTCGTAATTTTTTAATATTTGTATTGTTAAACAATTTTTTTAGGTTTTTGTTTATCCATGTTCAAAGCTTCATATCACAAATCTTTTAAGGCTTAATACAATTATTCCAGGATTTCAAGAATACGACCATAATTCCTGATATACTTAAAGCAAAGCTAAGTTGAACAGTATTGTTCAAGAAATGAAATATTCTTCTTTTTTTTTGAAGAGATGCATGCAAATTCTATAAAAGAGATCAGAACAAAGTATAAACAGGATTCTAATAATTCCTATTTAATTCCTCTAAAAATCAAAAACATACCTGCAGCAAATGCCGCGCCGAGCAATGGGCCAAGAATCGGAACCCAGCAGTACTTCCAGTCACTGTCGCGTTTGCCGGGAATGGGCAACAGAAAATGAACTATTCTGGGACCAAGATCACGGGCAGGGTTTATAGCATAACCGGTAGGTCCGCCCATCGACAGTCCAAGACCAAGTACCACAATTGCTACAGGCAGGGCATTCAAAGCTCCTAATCCGACTTCAGGTTTAGCCATATAGAGTACCGCAAGAGCCAATACATAAGTTCCAATGGCTTCTGTTATGATATTGTACCAATAGCTTCTGATATTCGGGGAAGTAACGAAAACTGCGAGTTTACTATCGGCATCGGCTGTGGCATCAAAATGCTTTTTATAGGCGAGCCATACAAGCAAAGCACCAAACATTGCGCCGAGCAGCTGTGCAGTAATATACATTGGCATAAGATTAGCTGAAAATTTCTTCGCGAGTACCAGTGCAAGAGTCACGGCAGGATTCAAATGGGCTCCGCTATAAGGAGCGGCGATTAATACTCCCGTAAAGACACCAACGGCCCATCCGAATGTTATAACGATCCAGCCGCTGTTATTTCCTTTGGTTTTATCAAGAAGAACATTGGCAACAACTCCTCCTCCGAAAACAAGAATTATTGCAGTTCCAAAAAATTCAGCAAAAAATGCATTCATCTTTTCTTTTATTTTTTAATTACTATTAACCTGTTCCTTTTTTTAAAATCTATTCAGTGATATGTCCGGATTAATCCCCCTTCTATGTTGTAAAACAAAGTTTCAGGGACTTATTTTTTATTTAAAGAACAATTTCTATAAAAACATCCTTCTATAAGCAGATTCATATTACTGAACTGCATTGTCTTGCTTTAATTTCTATAGAAAGTGAGCTGTTGCCTTTAGGTAGCAGATTCTAAATAAGAACTGCAGGGGGACTACAACAGTCTCACTTATTTTTTGGTTTTTATAGAGATATATTATTTTTCTACTGAACATATATATGGTTTATTATTGCTTAATACAAATCGTATTCTACTTAATAACTTCTTTGCTATTTTAACTATTGCTTTATTGGGTTCCATTCTTTTACAATATGACAGATAGCTTTTCATCAGTGATGGGTCATTTCTTATTGCCATCCATGAGCTTTCGATCAATGCAGTTCTTAATACACTATGACCGCGGGGAGTTATGTCTCCCGTCTTTTCTTTCTCTCCTGATGATTTTGTTGATGGAACCAAACCTATATAGCCACACATATTATCTATGTTCCTGAAGCGATTTATTGTTTCAAGTTCTGTCAAAATAATCATGGCCGTTATTAATCCTATACCTGGTATGCTTTTTAATAATGTTACTGGTTCTTTATATTCCTTTGTCTGTGATAACAGGCGGATCTGTCTGGTTACATCAAGAATGGAAGTCCTTAAATGCTTAACTTCAGCTATTAAAACACGGAGGGTCTCTTTTCCACTCTCTTCGCCAGTATCAATACTCTCAAGCCATTTTATAAACCTATTGGTCCAGTGTGTCTGGGTGTTGTTAAATGAGTCATCCAGGCTTATTCCATAAAAGTATAAAAAGGATTTAATCCGGTTTTTATATCGGGTCATGTCTCTTACCAACATACTCCTGGTTCGTAAAAGACTCCTGTCTCTCTGTGTTTTTAAAGATGGTATATAAATGGGTGTCAAAGTGCCACTCGATAATGATCTCGCAATCTTTCGACTGTCTCTGCTATCATCTTTTTGTACCCGTTCCTTATCTGTTGTTGGTATATCGGCAGGATTCACAACTATTGATTTTATCCCAAAAGATAATAATTTATCATGGATCCAGTACCCGCAAAATCCGGCTTCGTAGGCAGAATGATAAGAACCTCCTGGAAAATTTTTAGCGAGATAATTGTACAAAACCTCTGGTTTTGGTGGCTGTGTAAAAGTCTTATATATAACATCTTCTGCCATTACTGTAACTCTCCAGCTTTTCTTGTGTGCATCAAAACCAGCATAAATGTTTTGATCCGTAAAATCAATTTTCTTACCTTGTGCTTCCATAAGTTTCAGATTTTATTTGGTTTAATAACTAGTAACTATTCAAATCTAATAACTATTCTGGAACTTATGTTTTACAAACATAGGGCCTTTAGGGGGATGGCCGCGAAGCGGCCAGGGGGCTCTACGTGGTTGTTAAGAACTATTCTTTTTGATTATCATCAGCCCATGCCTCAGCCGCTCTTACGGCCCGGTGCCATCCTTTGATCAGGGAAAGTGTTTCATCCGCTTTCATCTGCGGCGAGAATACCTGATCGACCTGCCATTGTTTCCCGATCTCGTTTATGCTTGCCCAGTAATTTACAGCAAGACCTGCAAGATATGCTGCTCCAAGAGCTGTTGTTTCAGTAATCTTTGGCCGCACAACTTTTGCCTGTAATAAATCAGACTGAAACTGCATAAGATTGTTATTTACAGTTGCCCCTCCGTCAACGCGTAATTCGCGTATATTGATACCTGAGTCATTTTGCATTGCCAGTAGAACTTCGAGGGTCTGAAACGCAATGCTGTCGAGGGCTGCCCGGGCAATATGTGCTGACGTGGAACCCCGTGTAATGCCAACCAGGGTTCCGCGCGCATGCTGATTCCAGTATGGAGCACCAAGTCCTGCAAAAGCCGGCACAAAATAAACACCTTCACTGTCTTTTACCCTGGAAGCGAGTTTTTCCACATCACCTGATTTTTTGATAATTCCCAGACCATCTCTGAGCCACTGAACAACTGCTCCTGCAATAAATATGCTGCCTTCCAGGGCATATTGAGTATTATTACCGATCCTCCAGGCCACTGTAGTCAGAAGTCTGCTTTTTGACTCTATTGGTTTGCTACCAATATTCATCACCATAAAACAGCCGGTTCCATAGGTATTCTTAACCATTCCTGGGTCAATACACATCTGTCCGAAAAGGGCAGCCTGCTGGTCACCTGCGATACCCGCAACAGGTATAGATGTGGCAAATAAACCATCTGTTTCCCCATATACTTCACTTGAAGATCTCGCATCAGGAAGCATTGAATACGGGATATCAAATATTTTAAGCAATTCCTCATCCCATTTAAGGGTATTAATATTAAACAACATAGTTCTGGATGCATTAGACACATCGGTTATATGCAGTTTGCCCTTTGTAAGTTTCCAAATAAGCCACGAATCGACGGTACCAAATGCCAACTGTCCCTCGTTTGCAAGCTTTCGAGCGTCCTTAACATTATCGAGTATCCATCTTATTTTCGTTGCAGAAAAGTAAGCATCGATAATCAGACCTGTTTTTTCAAGTATGGTACGACTCTGACCATTTTTCTTCATCTGGTCACAAAAATCAGCCGTTCGTCTGTCCTGCCAGACGATTGCATTATAAATCGGCTTGCCTGTCTTCCTGTTCCATACAATCGTTGTCTCACGCTGGTTCGTAATACCTATAGCAACAATGTTTTTACTTTCCAGTCCGGCCTTGGTAATTGCCTCGAGCGCTACTCCGGCCTGAGTTGACCATATTTCTTCAGGGTCGTGTTCAACCCATCCCGGTTTTGGATAAAACTGTGTAAATTCCTTTTGTGCAGATGCTTCGGCGATCCCATCGCGGTTAAACACTATCGCGCGCGAACTTGTTGTTCCCTGATCGAAAGCTAAAATGAATTCTTTCATAATTATATATAGTTTTTCACAAGTTCATTATATGATTTTATCTCTTCCTTCTGCCACTCCTTATCATACCCTAATTCAGTTGCCATTATTTCCGCTACTTCAGGTGCAATAGATGCGCTTATTTTTGCATTCAGAAACAAGGATCGGGTCCGCCGCGCAAGAACATCCTCGATATGTACCGGCATTTCGTTTCTGCAAATCCAAATTATCTCAGCTCTGGTATATGGCAAATCGCGACTGATTGGCATTCCAAAAGCAGGATTATCGGTAATAATCTTTTTAATATCAGTGAAGTTATCTCCATAAATATGTAACCGCCCTGATTCAGTATCAGATGAATTTTTTGTAAGCCTGAGATCCGCTGTGACACACCTGGCGGAGGGGAGGAAGCCAGCCTTAATAGCTCTGTCAATAATCTCTTCAGCCATCAGGCGGTATGTGGTCCATTTGCCCCCGATAATTGTCAGAAGTCCTGAGGATGATAGTGTGATTTTATGTCGTCGTGATACTTCTTTGGTTGAAGCACGATTTTTACTATTAGCAGCTAGGGGCCGTAACCCGGCATAAATACTAAGGATATTTTTCCTTTGAGGAAGGCTGAGTAAATATCTTCCTGCTGTCTGCAATATGAAATCGATTTCCTTCTCCAATGCAATGGGTTCCAGACTTATATTTACAAGAGGAGTATCTGTTGTTCCAATCACAACTTCGTTATACCATGGAATAGCAAATAAGACTCTTCCATCGTCTGTCTTAGGTATCATAATTGCCGAATCGCTTTGCAGAAATGATCTGTCGAGAACAATATGTACCCCCTGGCTTGGTCTGAGAGTAGGTGTGGCTTCAGGGTCATCCATTCTGGCAACAGAGTCAGCAAATACCCCGGTAGCGTTAATTACGAGCTTAGCTTTTAAAATGTGTTCATTACCAGAGACATTGTCTTTTGCTGTCAGTCCATTAATTTTACCTGTGCTGTCTTTCATAAGATGGGTGACCTGAAAATAATTCAGGACAATTGCGCCTTTATCCACGCTTGACTGCGCCAGTGCAAATGCCAGACGTGAATCGTCAAATTGTCCGTCATGGTATACAACGCCACCTTTCAGTCCGACGGACTTTAAAAGCGGCAATCGACTCATTGTTTTACTCTTACCGATATAATAAGATTTCCCCATACTCAGACGACCCGACAGGAGATCATAGAATTTAAGTCCGGCAGTATATTTGCAAACATCCCACCAGGTATAAACAGGTATAACAAATTCCTGATTAAAAGTAAGATGAGGTGCGTTTTTTAGCAATAATCCACGTTCCCGCAAGGCTTCCATAACCAATAAAAGGTCACCCTGGGCCATATAGCGAACACCGCCATGAACAAGCTTTGTACTTCTTGATGAAGTAGCTTTAGCGAAATCAGATTGTTCCAGTAATAATGTCTTGTATCCCCGTGAAACACTATCGTGAGCTATTCCCAGACCGGTGGCTCCTCCGCCAATTATTATAAGATCCCAGACTGTGTCCGATTTTTTTACTAATTCTTCAACAAAATTATGACGGTTCATAAAAATGGAAAGATTTTGATAATAATTATACGGAGAAATTTCCAATTTACAAATAGAATAAATCCATTAACCACAAACATCATGGCCCCCTTCCCCCTAAAGGGGGTTAATTCTCAGTCAATCAATAATTTCATTCAGGATACCGAATTAGGCCCCCTTTAGGGGGACAGCCCCGAAGCGGCAGGGGGTCGTGCTTTGTGGTTAAAAAGAACTTTTTCGACAGGTTGTTAAGCCCTTAAATTGATTCTATTTCAACATTCCTTTAATATGTGCAGGATCACCATCGTTTTTTGCCGGGGTGAGTCTGAGTATACGGCAGATCAGGTCATAGACATCAACATTATTCAATTCCCTGAATGAGTAATTCTTTTTGAATGAGGGCCCCACTGCATAGAATATTGAATACATATCGGAATTAAAATTATCATAACCATGTGCACCCCCTCTCAGGAAAGAACCATCAGGTCTTGTTCCTATACTCCATGAGCTGTCAGCAACAACAACAATTTCCGGGATCCTTGGGTTTGTACCATAATGCCATTTGGCAGGAAGTTGTGATTTACTCCATGCTTTCAATCCTTTTGATCTGTTAAGAAGTAACAAAACGCTATCTTTCTTTCCGTCTACCGGGTTAATAAGATATACAGGATTTCCTCCGGTTATGGAAGCTATCATTCTGTCGGGCACAAGAGATTTTATATTTACATACCTTGAAGACGATATAGCAGACATCCCGTGATCGGATAATATTATCAGGTTAATTTTTTTTGCTTCGGGTAATGCAGAGAGTTTTGTCCGCAGAACACCCATGAGACTATCCAACCGTTCTACAACTTTTCCTGTCTGGGGGGATACCGGACCGTATTTATGACTTGTAGCATCGGGTTCGTCAAAATACAAAGTAACCAGTTCAGGGCGTTTTTCCTGAGGGTAACCCAGCCATTTGATAACAGTATCGATCCTTGCTTCAAAGGTTACAGATTCATCATATTTTTTCCAGTATGTGGGATGCTTTGCTTCTGAGCCCACCCAAAAGAATGAAGCGGCCATGGCACCTTGTTTTTCAGCAGTCACCCAAATTGGTTCACCACCATAGAAATCGGGATTTTCCACTGCAGCCCTGTCACCCATTCTGTAGAAAAGACCGAGATCCGGTGCCGGGAAACTATTATTTATTATTCCATGATGATCGGGGTATAAACCAGTAGCAATCGAATAATGATTTGGGAATGTAACAGTTGGAAACGATGAATACATTCTGTCAGCTTTTACACCTTCCTTTGCAATTTTATTAAGATTTGGTGTATTATAAATTTTACTGAAATCCCAACGGAATGCATCAAGGGATACCAGCAGGACATAGTTTTTATATGGCTTGCGCGTGTCTTTTCTGAAACCCGACAAGAGAATTAGAGAAATAAGGAATAGGACAATGATTTCAGAATTGTACAGGTATCTGTTTTTCATAATTCTTCTATTAAAAAGAGGCCAAATATACATCATTTGACAAAGAAAGTTTGCCACCATGGCACAAAGGTACCAAGTTTTATAAAGAAATTTTTTATAGGAGTAATCTTAAATTTCCCGCAGATTACGCAGATTAGCGCTGATCTTTTTATCTGCGAAAATCAGCGAGATCAGCGGGAAAATTAAAAAAGGAGGTATGTATTTTCTAAAATTTCAAACAGACCGGAGAATCAATTTTAAACTCCTTAGAAGTTGCTACAGGAAGACCGTTCTTCGGATCTATTTTGTAGAGAACAATATTTCCTGATTTCTGATTAGCAGTAAGAAGATATTTTCCAGACGGATCGATAACGAAATTTCTTGGCCAATCACCTCCGCATGAAGTTCTTCCGGCAAGTTTCAATTTCCCGTCAGTTTCAATTTTGAATACAACAATTGTGTTTTCACCCCTGTTTGATCCGTAGAGATATTGCTCATTGTTGCCCAGGTGAACGTCGCCACAATTACTTTCGCCCTTAAATTCTAACGCAACGGCTGGAAGTGTCTGAATTATTTTAAGTCCGCCGCTTTTATCAACATCGAGGGTAGATATTGTCGAATTAAGCTCACAAATGACATACATTTTCGTCCCGGCCGAATTAAAGACAAAATGCCGGGGACCAGTTCCTTTTGGAAAGTAAACAATTGCATTCGCACTTTGAGTGAGCTTGCCGGTCTGATTATCAAAATCATATATCACAATTCTGTCGAGCCCGAGATCAGTCAGATAAACTTTCCCTGACGGACCAAAAGAAATCATATGAGGATGAGAAACTTTTCCATCATTTTCAGGAAATGCTATTTTATCAGTAACACTGTCTGGAATTCCATTGGCGTCTAACTTTACAACAGCAATTGAACTGCTTGAATAATTGGCCAGTAATAAATAACTCTCATCTGGTGTCATCGATATAAAACAGGGTCCTCCATCCGGCACCAATAAATCTTTGATCTTTTCAATACTGCCATTTTTCGGGTCATATTTTAATGCAGTTACAGCTCCGCCGGTTACACCATTGAATTCCATAACTTCATTTGCTGCGTAAATCAACTCTTTCTTTTTTGAAATACAGAAATATGATGGGTTTGGACCGGCATCAGCCTCAGATAACTCTTTAAAAGTTCCGGATTCACGGTTTAAATCGAAGAGATACAGCCCCTTCCCTCCGCTGTCGGTATATCTGCCGGCAAATAATCTTATTGGCTGGCTGAAAGATGATACTGATGTCGTAATAATAAGAACAAGTACAAGAACTGGAAGCATAAACTTTTTCATATGAAGAGTATTAATTTATACATTTATCATTTACCTTATCTCTTATTAACCCCCTGCCGCTACGCGGCTGTCCCCCTAGGGGGACTAATTCGGTGTCCTTGATGAACTTATTGAAAGACTGATAATTAACCCCCCTTTAGGGGGGAAGGGGGGCGTCCCATAGGGGTGAGGTTTAATTAAACGTCAAAGCTATCACATTCCCGGTAAGCCTGAATCACTTTTTGTTCTCCTTCTTTACCTTTTTCGTGATTCCCGTGTTCCATACACAGAACACCATCATAATTACGGCTGTAGATATACTTGAAAACATTTTTGAAGTTGATTTCCCCTGTTGTCGGTTCATTTCTTCCCGGGTTATCACCCAGATGGAAAGCAGCAATCTCACTCCAGGCTGCCTCAATATTTGGAATCAGGTTTCCTTCTGTTATCTGCTGATGATAAATATCGTCGACAATCTTACAAACGGGTCTGTTAACTGCTCTGCAAATTGCATAAGCCTGTGGTATTCCGTTCAGGAATAAACCAGGATGATCATGAATAGTATTCAATGGTTCAAGTACTATTGTCAGGCCAGCAGGTTCCATAACATCACAACAATATCTGAGGTTATCTATCACATTTGCTGTCTGGTAATCATGCTGGAGTCTTTCATCATACCTTCCCGGAACAACAAGTGCCCATTTAACCCCGGTACGTTTTGCAACCTCCACCCCTTCTTTCATCTTGTTAACCAACATTTGCCGGATATCATCTTTATTAAGTACAAATGATGTCACTGAAAAATCAGCATACAAAACAAAAGGACCAAGTTCCATCCCCTGCCGCTGTATCTCCTCGGCTATTTTAGTCTGATCGGCTATAGGTCGCGTCATCAAACCGTTATCGAACATTGCTCTGAAGCCCATGTCGTGACAAAACCTGATATTATCTATAAGGTCGTCCCCGGCATGTTCATGAAACATGCCAAAGCTTGGAGCATATTTCAGCTTGAATGGTTCCGTAGCATCGGCTGTTTTCTGTCTTTTTTGCGAAGAGATATTGCCAAAAACTGCAGGAGCGGCTAGAATTGCAGCTCCTGTTGCAGTGGTTTTCTTTATGAAATTTCTCCTTGAATAATCCATCTTAATTTATGTTGTTGCGTTTTCAGGTACATAAGCCAATCCCGCTATTGGTACACTTTTGTCGACATCAACCGGACCAAGAACAAATACTTTTGGCCCAAGTTTAAGGTCGGAGTTCATCATCTCCTCATAAGTTGTTTCTTTTCCGGTGTAAGCTGAAATCCGACCCATAATAGCCATCATGGTTGAGATTGCTGTATTTTCAGCCTCATTAATTGGTTTGTTTGTTCGAATCGCTGTAACAAGGTCGATATGTTCCTGAACGTAAGGATCCACCATTTTAGATTTTGAAGGTTTCCCGGTTTCGTCAACAGGATAATCATATTTCCAGATAACGTTTCCTTTAAGGTCCTTCATATAGACATCCTGACTCTGCGATAAAAATGCAGATCCTTTAGAGCCCTGTATCCTTTCAGAAACATTTTCTGCACAACCGTTAATCTGGCGGCACATACTTTGAAAATGTCTGCCATCTTCAAACTCAAAGTCGACGCTGAAATTATCATACTGATTTCCTGTAACGCGGCGCAGACGTGAACCGAATCCTACTGCTTTTACAGGATGTGTACCTGTAAACCAGTTCATTACATCCAGATTGTGTACGTGCTGTTCTACAATATGGTCTCCTGAAAGCCAGGTCCAGTTAACCCAGTTACGGATCATATATTCCATCTCGCTCCATTTTGCATTTGGATCACGATGCCAGAGTTTGCCTCCATTCCAGTAAACATTACCATTCATGATATCTCCGATTGTTCCCTGACCTACCTGCTGCCACGAGGCGATATAGTCGCGCTGATGCCTGCGCTGAGTGCCTGTAACTATGCTTAGTTCCATGCCTTTAGCCTTTTGTGAGGAAGCCATCACCGATCTTGCTCCAACAGGGTCAACACAAACCGGTTTTTCTGCAAAAACATGTTTTTTGGCCTGTATTGCTGCAGCGAGATGATCGGGACGGAAGAAAGGAGGTGTGGCAAGAATAACAAGATCAACACCGGCATCAAGTACTTTTTGATAAGCGTCGAAACCAACAAAGCACTTTTCAAGTGGAACGTCCTGTCCTTTCTGTTTCAGTATTTCCGCCCTGCATGAATCAATCCTGTCCTGGAAAGTGTCACCTAAAGCAACAATCTGGAGATTCGGACCTGCACTCAGGAAATTTATTGCTGCTCCTGTTCCACGACCTCCGCAGCCAATAACTCCGGCTTTAATAACCGGACCGTCTGGTGCCTGATCGAGCATAGTTGGTATTGCAACTACTTTTTTTGATTCACGCGAACAACTGGTTATAATGGAAGGAACTATTACTCCTGCCATCCCTACAGTAGCAGCTTTACTAAGAAAATTACGTCTTGAAATATTGGATTTTTTCATTTTAGGTTAGGTTTTGACTACTGGTAAATATATAATTCTTTAAGTTAGTTTTGAATGTAATCAAATGTAAACATTGACTTTTAAAAAAGCAAATCAGCAATCCCTTTTAAAGATTTTTAACGCTTTTAGTATTGGGGTATTCCAAATCCATTTTTGCACTACAAATCTTTATGACAATCACATTATTAGCTTTTTACCCTCTTTCATTTTCCCCCAAGGGGGAAAGGTTTAACACACTCCTCCCCCCGTGGGGGGAGGTTGGGTAGGGAGTAAAAAAACTAATAAGTCATAACTGGCAAAGCGAAGAATCTCCTGATGCTTAATCATTTCTTTAGGACATTTCCTGTTTTCTCATCATAGTCACACACAACTCTGAAACCTACATTAAAACAATCGGAATACCACCAGATGCTCTTTGGCATCTGAGGATCAGTTTTAAGCCAGGCTTCGGTTCTTGTATAATCGCGCGATGCACTTCTTACCATACCAGCACTATTCCGGAATGAACCGCCGCGTATTACATGCTCTTTTCCTTCCGCCGGTCCTTTTGGATCAGTAAGTATCCCCTGAGGATATTTTGAGTATGTGTCAGGCTGATACCAGTCTGAACAGAACTCAGCCACATTACCCAACATATTCTTTAATCCGAATGGATTTGGTTTAACTTTATCGGGAGGTTGAGTCCTTGTCGGACTATTTCCTTTATATATTATATAGGTATTTATCACCGCTGTATCATTTTTTGAGAGCTTCGCTCTCAGACCACTTTTCTCAAACCTAGATGGGTCGCCCGAGAAGAAATAAGGGCTTGTGGTACCGGCTCTGCAGGCGTATTCCCACTCAGCTTCCGTGGGCAGACGATAATTCTTCCCTGTGACTTTGCTTAGCCATTTACAATATGTTTCGGCGGCATGGAAAGAAAATGAGATAGCAGGTCTTTTGCCTTTTCCCCAACCCTGATCGGGTTGTCCGTAAGGAGGTGTAGCCCCTGATATTGCATCAGTCTCTGAAGCTTTTTTGTTCCTTAAACCTTCAGTGTCTGTCGACCTTCCTTCTGCAGCTGTCTGAACATAAAATGCCAGATATTCATCCCAGGAGACCTCAATTTCAGCCATAAAAAACGGAGTGATCTTCACATCCCTTACAGGCCCTTCATTTTCCTTCCTTAATGGTTCACCGGCCGGACTTCCTAATTTGAAAGTGCCTCCCTGTATTGCTATCATATTGAATGATATCGGGGATTTGGGAATGGTTTCTGTAAAGTTTTTAAATTCTCTGACTTTTGAGGGTTCCGTAAATATTTCTTTCGCTGCTGAAGATGTATTCCCGAAAGTGGAATTGCTTCCATGAGTGTAGCCTTCAATAAAGTGCCCTGCGTTAAGATGACAGTTTATACAATTAAGTTCGTCGGTTTTTTTTGTCTGCGTATAATAAAGATGAGCATCTTCTCCGGCTTTTGAAAGTTTTGCAGGAAAAAGATTCTCATGACATTTTATGCAGCTGCTTTCATACACGTAACTTCGGGCAACTTCAAGACGTCTTCTGTCGGACCAGTTGAATGATGCTGAATCTTTTGTCCATTTACTCCACATATCGCGCAAACCAGTTTTCCCTTTTGCCCATAGATACCCATGACCTTTAGGAGGGAGGTGACAATCAATGCAGGCAATCCTGTAACCCGACCGGGTATCATAATGGACTGATTTCTTCCATGAAGCATCAGCCATAGGATGAATATGACAGGAGACACAATATTTATTAGTCGATGTCCCTTGAAGTGCTTTGCCCGCACCAAGTATAATCAGGGCACCGATAAGGAGACTTGGAAAGAACCATAAAATAAATCGTTTCATCAATCATAATTTGCGGGGTTCAAGTTAAAAAAATATCTGATACACGTTGTCTTCCCGGGCAAATTAGGATTTATAAGAAATTAACAAGCTGCGCATATTGAAAAGGAAAGACCTTTTAATTACAACCCCCCAACCCTCCAACCCACAATATGGGGCATAGGCTTAAACTTAAGGAGTTGAATATAGTAAAATAGGATAAGAATTAAGCATAAAATAGTATGTAATGTATTGAATTTATGCCTGATACATTTCCCCTCCTTTTGAAGGAGGGGTGGCCGGACCACTTTTTAATTATGATACAAATGCTGATACCGGCCGGGGTGGTTGATTGTTTATTCAAATTCCGGATCTTTCTGGTTACCTAAACTGTGTTGTCTTCTGAATTTTCTAGCATTAAGTTTTTTGATTTTAAAATGTTCCATAACACAGCCTTATGTTTCTAAGTGATGATCTTAATAATTTAAGGTTTTTCCTGTTAAAGAGGTTTTGGTTTTTCATACCAAAAAAGGGAAGAAGAAATCAATGAATCAACCACCCCGGTCGGGAAATAAAATACTGTATATATAAGATAATCAATCGTCCCGACCACCCCTCCTTCAAAAGCTACTCTTTGTACACATCTTTTATTTTAAAATATTTCATTGCAACCCTAAATCCATCTAATAATTCATTGAACCTGTCCAGACCTGTCTTTATAGTGATGTAACCGGGTGGACCTTGCGACATATAACCACCCCAATGACCTATTCTACCCATTGCCCATGCAACCCATGGCAGTGTCCCTTCTGTAAATGGATTGCTAAGTTTCTGTGTTTTTCCTTCTATTTCCGGCATATAGATCTTGAGAAAGTTTAATTGTTCTTCGGAAAAGATCAAAGTGGCTTTGATCTCATGGATGTTTGTTAAGGATAGCTTAAGGATCATGGTTGTCAATGCTACCTGCAAAGCCATTACAGCAAGTTTTTTAAGACCCTCACCTGTTTCAAGTTGAGCTGATTCAATCATCAGGCCCTTACTCTTTATGACCCTGAAGAGTTCTTCAATGAACCACCGTTGACTATACCAATCCACACATCTTAATGCATCTTCCGGAGAACTTATAATATGTGTTGTTAAAAGTCTCCATAAGATGGGTGTTTCATTGGCGGGAATGGTTTCTGGAAGTTCTTTTGCTTCGATAGCCCACATTTCAACATATGCAGGTTTATTCCCAATTTCTTTGTTTACAGGATGCTGTATCTTTACTCTTTCGTATTTAAGAGACATCCTGGCTTTTCGTTTTTTCCTTTTGCGATTATGTCTAATTTCCAGATCATAACTTGCTCGTTGATTTGAAGATTCAAGCTTTTCAAAAAGTTTCTGATCCTCACCAAACAATCTCCGGTTGATACTTGATCTTATCAGCAGATGGGTTCTCTTATCCGGAACATGGGCAAACTCATCGTATATATCAGATTCCCTGTCTCCAATGAATGTCAGGCATGAAGCTTTTGTAAGCAAATCTTTGGTTCTTTTTGTACTGCTAATCCATCTATAGGACTCTTTCTCTTTTATATCCTGGTGCTTATAATCACGTTCATGCCTAGAAAGTTTTTCCCAACTTCTGTTCCATATGTTAACATCGGATATCCCTATCGGAAGTTGGTGTGATGGATTTATAACAAGCACAGGATGGCAGAAAAAGCCTGCATTATCATTCTTCGTAACAGGACCTATGTCCTTATCCTCTTCTCTCATCCTGTCTATATGATCAGTAAAATTCAACTCTGTAGTATCTTGAATACAAAGTAGATGCACCGGTTCGTCATTGTTCTTACAAACCCTGTAGAGTCCCTCTGCAAGATATTTATGGTCAAAACTGTTGTTGTTTAGCATTCTGTAAGCACCTTTTCTTTTAGTATTAGTGGTACAAAACTTATTAACTACAACATTACCAAAATTCAACATATCAGCCATAACTTTTTCTGCTCGTTTTTCAATTCTTGAATCGGGTAGAATACCTTGGTAAAAACCGTCAAACTGTCTGTTAATCATGCACTTAATGTACGAAAAACTAATCAGTTTTACAAATGTAATACATTGATATTCAGATATTTATATTAACACGACCAAAGTAGTTATTAACAATCAAAATTACGATATTTGTGTACAAAGAGTAGCTTCAAAAGGAGGGGAAACCTTTTTATGCAGTATCTCATATATCCCCAAAGCTTAAGTTTACGCCTATGCCCCATATGGGGGGCTTTTAAGAAACCTAAAGTCCCCCAAATGGGGGATTTAGGGGGTTCCTTCATTTATTATATTCATCAAAGAAGTCATTACCCTTGTCATCGGTAAGGATAAATGCAGGCATATTTTCAACCCTGATCTTGCGGATTGCCTCCATTCCCTGTTCTTCAAAATCAACAAGTTCCACCGATTTTATATTTTCTGCGGCAAGAATGGCAGCTGGTCCACCTATTGATCCCAGATAAAATCCGCCATATTTTTTGCATGCTTCAATCACCGGCCGTGTCCGGTTCCCTTTTGCAAGCATAATTAATGATCCGCCATGACTCTGGAATAGATTAACATACGGATCCATCCTACCTGCCGTTGTCGGACCGAAACTACCTGATGGCATCCCTTCAGGAGTCTTTGCCGGACCTGCATAATATATCGGATGGTCTTTAAAATACCCGGGCATTGGCTTACCTTCATCAAGCATTTTTTTAATCATTGCATGAGCAATATCGCGCGCAACAATAAGTGTTCCGCTAAGATTCAATCTTGTTTTGACCGGATATTTTGTCAACTCGGCCAGTACATCCTTCATGGGTCGATCGAGATCTATTTCTACCGGTTTTTCCAGCTCCGGAGCTTTGGCCGGCAAAAAACGTGATGGATTTTTTTCAAGTTCTTCGATAAAAATTCCATCCTCAGTAATATGGGCCTTAATATTCCTGTCGGCACTGCAACTGACACCCATTCCTACAGGACAGGAAGCCGCATGGCGTGGCAATCTTATAACCCGCACATCATGAACAAAATACTTCCCTCCGAACTGGGCACCGACACCATATTCATGACAGATTTTTTCAATTTTCTTCTCCCATTCAATATCACGGAAAGCCCTGCCGTTTGCATCACCGGTAAAAGGAAGTTGATCAAGATAACCTGCCGAAGCCTCCTTAACTGTTTTAAGTGTTGCCTCAGCTGAAGTCCCTCCGATAACGAGTGCCAGGTGATAAGGAGGACAGGCCGATGTGCCAAGTTCCTTAATCTTATCCCTGACGAATTTTGTCAGTGACTCTTCATTCAACAATGATTTGGATTGCTGATAAAGGAACGTCTTATTTGCAGATCCTCCTCCTTTTGTAATGAATAGAAATTCATACGATCTCCCTTCAGTTGAATATATATCTATCTGCGCCGGCAGATTAGTCGCAGTATTCTTCTCCTCAAACATGGAAAAAGGAATCACCTGTGAGTATCTGAGATTTTTCTCCTTATAAGTTTCAAATATACCTTTGGACAAGTGTTCGGCATCCCTGCCACCTGTCCGGACATCTTCACCTTTTTTTCCAATGACTATTGCTGTGCCGGTATCCTGGCACGATGGCAGATCTTCATCTGCACTGACTACGGCATTACGTAGCAACATATAGGCAACAAAACGATCATTATCTGTAGCTTCAGGATCGTCAAGAATAAATGCGAGTTTTTCAAGATGGGTGGTCCGGAAGTAAAAGGAAATTTCAGAAACTGCTTTTTTAGCAAGAATTTCCAGACCCCTTGGATCAACAGTAAGTATTTTCCTGCCTCCCTCTTCAACAACTTTCACATATTCTTTTGTCAGAAGTTTATACTTTGTGGTATCCTGCCCCAGCTGAATCGGTTTTTCGTAAATAAATTCTGCCATATATTCAGGTATTTATATCTCAGTGTAACTCTGTGAACCTCTGTGGCTCTCAGTGTAAGTTCTTTAAATAATTCTGGTTAAAGTATTTCCGAAAAGCTAAATTTTTCACTGGCTCTTATCCCTTTAGCTGTCATCTCCAGATTACAGCATTCGATATGTTCATCATGCTGGAAAACAAATATATATCCTTTATTCAGAGCTTCATTGAGGATCCTTTGTTTTTCTTCGATAGTCTTAAGTGATTCGATATCATAACTCATATTCCAGAGTAACGGGATATGAGCTGCAGTTGGTATCAGATCGCCGGTATAAACAAGGGTTTTCCCTTTATATTTAATAATTGGGATCATTAAACCAGGGGTATGTCCGTGACAGATCATTACCCTGAAGCCGGGGAATAATTCCTGTTCATCTTTTACCAGTTTAAGATCGCCGAGTTCTCGCAATGGCAATATATTCTCTTTAAGAAATGAATCTGCTTCGCGGAGATTATTCTTAACTGCCCAATTCCATTGTGTCTCACTAATATAGCAGGTTGCTTTCGGGAAAGCAAGTTCAAAATTATCACCTCCTGACATTCTTTTAATGGATCCTCCGCAATGATCAGCGTGCAAATGTGTAAGGAAAATGTCAGTTATATCTTCAGGATTATAGCCTCTCTTTCTGAGACCTTCGATTAATCCTTCCCCCCCATTCAGGTTGACATGCCTGAAAAATTTCTCATTCTGTTTATCCCCCCAGCCGGTATCAATTAAAATGACATGTTCCCCGGTTTCAACCACAAGGGATCGAAGTGAAAGGTTTATGAGATTGTTTTCATCAGGCTGATATGCACGTGACCATAATGCTTTTGGAATAACACCAAACATTGCTCCGCCGTCGACCTTGAAATTGGCAATATTAAAAAGACTTAATTTCATTTTTTTTAACATTAAACACACCCATCAGACTTTTGTTGCTTTTAGTCCAGGTAAAAAACACAATCAGATAATATAAGAATTTTTCACAAAGCCTTTATTGTTTATCAGTTATAAAATTAAACAAAATTCAGCAGCTCTTACACATCGAACTGGCAGGAATATTGATTATTCCCGGTAATTTATTAAATTCGCAATATAGAGTTCCTTTCTAAAATCAAATGACCTTTAAAGATTCTAAAAGTAATCCAAAACAAAACGAATATGAAAAAACTTCTGTCAATCTTTTTTTTGCTGGTGTTCGCAAGTTGTCTCTTCGGGCAGACCGGAAAAGTTAAAGACGATCTTACATTTCCGAGTAAAATACTAAAAATGGATCGTAAATATGCCATTTATCTTCCTCCCGATTATGAAACCTCACAGAGAAGTTATCCGGTACTGTACCTCCTTCACGGGGCGGGTGATGACCAGACGGGATGGGTACAATTCGGTGAAGTTCTTAATATTGCCGACGCAGCAATAAAATCGGGATCTGCCACCGCAATGATAATTGTTATGCCTGATGCCAATACAGGAAAACGAGGCTATGTTAATGATATTAAAGGCGAATGGCGCTATGAGGATTTTTTCTTTCAGGAATTCGTACCATTTATTGAAAAAGAATATCGAATAAAAGCCGACAAGAGATACAGGGCTATAGCCGGTTTATCAATGGGCGGTGAAGGAACCTTTATTTATGCTTTACATCATCCAGAGATGTTTTCCGCAGCATGCCCTTTAAGCGCAGCTACTGGTCCCAGAAATATCGATGAATTGAAAAATTACAGATTATGGCAGGGTGTTGAAGGTATCTCAGATGCCGATAAAGCGGCTTACTTTAAGAAATACAGTGTATTGAACCTGATTCAAAATATGCCCGATGATCAGAAGAAAGCAGTCAGATGGTATATCGATTGCGGTGATGATGATTTTCTTTACGAAGGAAACTGCCTGGTGCATATTGTCATGAGACAGAAAGAAATACCTCACGAATTCAGAATCCGTGACGGAGCTCATAACTGGACATACTGGAGAGAATCATTACCTAAAGTACTGGAATTCGTGTCAATGGGATTTCATCAGTTCTGATTCGGTTTTGATTTCGACTTCTTCGGAGCTGATGCAAACATTAGTCTCATCAAAACTCTTATCATCTGATATGAAAACCAGTCGGTGATCTGAAAAAACCAGGTTTTTCGCCTGGTGTAATCTTCAACAGTTACCTGGCGGCAATCTTTTGCCAATATCTCATTCAGCAATTTTTCGAAACCGGTAGCAAATTCTTCATCGAGTATATCAACATTGGTTTCAACGCTGCCATAATCGCTTAGATGGTTCATATTATAACTGCCGATGGTGCTCCATTTACCATCAACAGTAGCTACTTTGGCATGAAGATTTGACGGAAGATATTCATATATCTTAATATTATTCCGAAGAATAAAATCAAAAAGAAAATTGGTCGCCCTTAAAAAAACCGGGGCATCTGATTCTGCTGAAAGAACTATCTTGATTTCTACTCCGCGTCGGCTTGCATCACGAAGAAGCCTTCGTTCATTTCGTCCGGGCAAAAAATAACTTGCAAAAATTATCATTCTGAATTGCGCATGCTTGATGGCTGACCTGTAACTCTTAAGTATTTCAATTTTGTTTCTTGACCAGTTATTCTGAAGAACTCTGAGCTTAATATTTTCTTCATAATTAATAAAGTCATGAATTGTCTCCCTCGATCGCTCTTTCTTCGATATAAAGGCTTTATTCCAGAGCCTTTTAAGAATGAGAAGCACATGAGTACATTCCGGTCCTTTCAATTTTACAGCAAAGTCAAGCCATTCCTTCTTTCCTGATATACCGCGATAACGATCAGCAATATTCATTCCTCCGATGATTGCCGTATTTCCATCGCAAAGAAGCACTTTATGATGAAGTCTCAGACTCAATTGTAATCCCTTAGTTATCAATCCGGGAGAGAACCTCCGAAAAAGGATCCCTGCATCTTCAACTTTTTTCACAAGATCTTTAGTAAAAGAACTACCCCCGTATGCATCGAGAAGAAAATAGATCCTTACTCCTCTCCCGGCAGCTCTTATCAGTGCATTTACTATACGCCTTCCAGTTTCATCATCGTCAACAATATAAGTCTGAAAATGAATAAACTCCGTCGCCTCATCAATAACTTTTTCACATGCAGCAAAAAAACCTTCTCCGCTTTGAAGTAATTCGATGTAATGTCCACCCCGGTAATCGTGTCGTGTAGGTATATGCATGTTGGCGGATTTCTTAGATCTTACACAAATATAGCTTATTATTTGTATCAGGTGTAATGAACAGATCGTCATGGTAACATTTAAGATTAATTATTATTTTTAGACCGGATTTTTAATGAGGTTTAAACGGAATGAACAGGTTCATTATGCAATGGATCCTGATATGTGAAGTCTGATATGAGAGTACATTTCATAGCAATTGGAGGAGCCGTGATGCATAATCTGGCGATTGCACTGCGAAACAAAGGTTATAATGTCTCGGGGTCTGATGATGAAATATTTGAACCATCCAGATCGAGATTGGAGAAATATGGTCTTCTTCCGTCAAAATGGGGATGGGATACAGCAAATATTACCCGAGAGATTGACACAGTCATACTTGGAATGCACGCGAAAGCTGATAATCCTGAACTCATTGAGGCTAGGAAGCTCGGAATTAAAATCATGTCATTCCCCGAATACCTTTATGATCAGACAAAAAACAAAAAACGTATCGTGATAGCAGGTAGTCATGGCAAAACAACCACTACTGCCATGATAATGCATGTTTTAAGAGTGCTGGGAATAAAGTTCGATTATATGGTTGGATCACAGATTGACGGATTTGAGACTATGGTAGGATTATCCGACGACGCCCGGATTGCTGTTTTTGAGGGTGATGAGTATCTTACATCGGCACTCGATAAAAGGCCCAAGTTTCATCTTTATATGCCTGACATTGCAGTTCTTAATGGCATTGCATGGGATCACATGAATGTATTTCCGACATTCGAAAACTATATAGAACAATTCAGGATTTTCACTGAAAAGATTTCTGACAATGGTTCTTTGATGTACTTTGACGGTGATCCGGAGGTTAAAAAAGTTGCTCTGTCAGCTCGTGAAAATATCCGAAAAATTCCTTATAAGGTTCACGGGTATTTCCAGAACAAAACCGGATTTTATGCGGCTACGCATAACAGGGTTGTCCCGTTAAAGATTTTTGGAGAACATAATATGCAAAATCTTTCAGCTGCACGCGAAGTCTGTCTGGAGATAGGAGTGAATGAGGACGACTTTTACATGGCGATACAAAGTTTTGAAGGCACATCACGGAGGCTTCAGAAGTTGAAAGAAAATAAGAACGGAACAGTATATCTCGATTTCGCTCACTCCCCGTCAAAAGTGAAAGCAACCGTTGATGCTATTGAATCAAGATTTCCAAACCGGGAAATTATTGTTTGCCTCGAATTGCATACATTCTCAAGTCTCAACAGCGATTTTATGCCACTTTATAAAGGAACTCTTTCAAATACAAAAAATGCTTTTGTCTATTTTAATCCTCACGCGATAAAGCTGAAAAATCTTGAATCTCTTTCGAAAGAGGTTGTCCGTAAAGCTTTTGGTGGAGAAAACATAAAAGTTTATGACAACAGCAGGGAGATGTTTTCTTATATTAAATCTCAAAAATATCAATGTCCGGTTTATCTTTTAATGAGTTCAGGTGATTTTGACGGATTTAATATTAATGACTTAATAGATTAGAGGACAATTTTAATCATATCTTTTTTACGCCGAAATATTTTGCAGATCAAAAAAAACATCGTTTATTTGCATCCGCATTTTAAAGTTCTTTGTACGGTCCATTCGTCTAGTGGTTAGGACGTCAGGTTTTCATCCTGGTAACAGGGGTTCGATTCCCCTATGGACTACAATTTATAAGTAAGAAGATAATTCATATATACATGGCAAATCATAAATCATCGGAAAAAAGGATCAGGCAGATCGAAGTAAGGAAAGAGAATAATAAGTATTATGCAAAAACGACGCGTAATGCTCTGAAAGCTATTCGATCAACAAGCAATAAAGAGGAAGCAACAGTTCTTCTTCCAAAATTAACCTCCATGCTCGACAAACTGGCAAAGAAGAATATTATTCACAAGAAAAAAGCTTCCAACCTGAAATCTTCAATTGTAAAGCACGTAAGCAGCTTATAATTTTATTCTGTTATATAATCTGAGACTGTATCAATTAGGTACGGTCTTTTTTATTTTCAAACCCCCTAAATCCCCAATTTGGGGGACTTATTGAAATCAGAATTAAGAACAATTGAACTCTGAACACAGAAGTAATACTGAGTTCTTATTTCTCTATTCGATTGTTCTTCATTCTTAAATTCCCTTTAAGCCCACCAATTTGGGGTTGGGGGAGTTGAAATTGGAGGAACATGTTTTTCAACC
The DNA here is from genome assembly GCA_963823065.1 of uncultured Bacteroidales bacterium. Classification (GTDB taxonomy): domain Bacteria; phylum Bacteroidota; class Bacteroidia; order Bacteroidales; family VadinHA17; genus LD21. The sequence goes on along the minus strand of CAWGJX010000001.1, from coordinate 1,207,647 downwards.
AATTATTCAATGTCATTTAAACCGAATTTCTTATCTTGCATATGCATTTCTTAATTGCTGCTAGATGTCACTTAAAATTACTGACTGGGCCCTTGAAGACCGGCCCAGGGAAAAACTTCTTCAGAAAGGAACTTCAAGTCTTAGTGATGCCGAATTACTGGCAATCCTCATAAGTTCCGGTACAAAAAACAAATCGGCCGTGGATCTTGGCCGCGAATTACTTGGAATCGTAAATAATAATCTGAATAGTCTTGGGAAACTTACGATATCCGATCTCAGGAAAATACGTGGAATAGGCACCGCTCGGGCAGTCACTATTGCAGCTGCCCTGGAACTGGGCCGACGACGTAAGCTGTCAGAAGTTGAGTATATCCCTCAGATCAGAAGCTCCAAGGATGTTTCTGATATTTTTCAGCCCTTGCTTTCTGACCTTCTTCATGAAGAGTTCTGGATACTGTTTCTTAACAGGTCAAACAAGGTAATAAACAAGATGAAGCTGAGCCAGGGAGGTGTCAGCGGAACTGTTACTGATGTAAGGATGGTAATGAAGAAAGCTATTGAGTGTCTTGCCTCAGGAATCATTGTATGCCATAATCATCCTTCCGGAAATCTTAATCCCAGCGAGTCCGATTCCAAAATTACCCAGAAAATAAAAGAGGCCGGGAACCTTATGGATATTCAACTTCTCGATCATCTTATTATTTCAGATAAAGATTATTATAGTTTTGCCGATAATGGGATGCTTTAATTGGAACGGCCCCCCTGCCCTCCTAAAGGGGGGGTAACTCTCAATCTTTCAATAAATTCATCAAGGACACTGAATTTGTCCCCCTTCTATGTTGTAAAACAAAGTTTCAGGGACTTATTTTTTATTTAAAGAACAATTTCTATAAAAACATCCTTCTATAAGCAGATTCATATTACTGAACTGCATTGTCTTGCTTTAATTTCTATAGAAAGTGAGCTGTTGCCTTTAGGTAGCAGATTCTAAATAAGAACTGCAGGGGGACTACAACAGTCTCACTTATTTTTTGGTTTTTATAGAGATATATTATTTTTCTACTGAACATATATATGGTTTATTATTGCTTAATACAAATCGTATTCTACTTAATAACTTCTTTGCTATTTTAACTATTGCTTTATTGGGTTCCATTCTTTTACAATATGACAGATAGCTTTTCATCAGTGATGGGTCATTTCTTATTGCCATCCATGAGCTTTCGATCAATGCAGTTCTTAATACACTATGACCGCGGGGAGTTATGTCTCCCGTCTTTTCTTTCTCTCCTGATGATTTTGTTGATGGAACCAAACCTATATAGCCACACATATTATCTATGTTCCTGAAGCGATTTATTGTTTCAAGTTCTGTCAAAATAATCATGGCCGTTATTAATCCTATACCTGGTATGCTTTTTAATAATGTTACTGGTTCTTTATATTCCTTTGTCTGTGATAACAGGCGGATCTGTCTGGTTACATCAAGAATGGAAGTCCTTAAATGCTTAACTTCAGCTATTAAAACACGGAGGGTCTCTTTTCCACTCTCTTCGCCAGTATCAATACTCTCAAGCCATTTTATAAACCTATTGGTCCAGTGTGTCTGGGTGTTGTTAAATGAGTCATCCAGGCTTATTCCATAAAAGTATAAAAAGGATTTAATCCGGTTTTTATATCGGGTCATGTCTCTTACCAACATACTCCTGGTTCGTAAAAGACTCCTGTCTCTCTGTGTTTTTAAAGATGGTATATAAATGGGTGTCAAAGTGCCACTCGATAATGATCTCGCAATCTTTCGACTGTCTCTGCTATCATCTTTTTGTACCCGTTCCTTATCTGTTGTTGGTATATCGGCAGGATTCACAACTATTGATTTTATCCCAAAAGATAATAATTTATCATGGATCCAGTACCCGCAAAATCCGGCTTCGTAGGCAGAATGATAAGAACCTCCTGGAAAATTTTTAGCGAGATAATTGTACAAAACCTCTGGTTTTGGTGGCTGTGTAAAAGTCTTATATATAACATCTTCTGCCATTACTGTAACTCTCCAGCTTTTCTTGTGTGCATCAAAACCAGCATAAATGTTTTGATCCGTAAAATCAATTTTCTTACCTTGTGCTTCCATAAGTTTCAGATTTTATTTGGTTTAATAACTAGTAACTATTCAAATCTAATAACTATTCTGGAACTTATGTTTTACAAACATAGGGCCTTTAGGGGGACGGCCGCGAAGCGGCAGGGGGTCTATATTTTCTTACATTACTCCTATCCTCACATATTTTCAGCAGTTCCAACATTGTCTTATTCAAAACCGGATGAATAGGTCCAGGTGCGATTTCACATAATGGAACCAGGACGAATCTTCTTTTATAAAGCAAAGGATGTGGTATTTTCAGGTTCTGGTCATCTATGATAATATCTTCGTAAAGCAAAATGTCAATATCGATAATTCGTGATGAATACCTCTCAGTACTTCTGACTCTGCCCAACGAAGATTCTATATTCATTATTTGTTCAAGGAGTGAAAAAGGACTTAGATCAGTTTTTACCATTATGACCATGTTGAGAAACTGAGCCTCAGCTTCAAATCCCCATGGTTCAGTCTCGTAAATTGATGAATATTTAAGAACAGCTCCAATGTTTAACTCAATCCTATTAATAGCAGCATCCAGATTGTTCTTCCGTCTCCCAAGGTTGGTTCCGATTCCAAGAAATACATTCTTCATAATCAATAATCTGATATCAAAAGTATTAAATATGTATACCTTTACAAATTCAATTTGTTTATATATATTTAAAATTCATTACATCAAACTGTTTAAAAAATGAAAAGTTTTCTGAAGTATACCCTTGCAACTATTACAGGAATAATTATAGCATCAATTCTGTTTTTCGTTGTTATGCTTGCAAGTTTTAGTGCCATTATTTCATCCGGGAATAAGCCCGTTTCAATCAGTGACAAATCTATCCTCGTAATTAAAGCCGGAGTACCGATCCCGGAAAGAGGAGATGAAAATCCTTTTAACGGGATAGACTTTGTTAATCTGACAATTACCTCTACCCCCGGATTGAATGAAATTCTTACATAATATTGAAAAAGCAGCAGGCGATAATAAGATAAGGGGGATTCTGATTGAGAACGGGCTTGAACCAAGCGGTTGGGCAACTACAGAAGAGATCAGGAATGCGCTTCAGAAATTCAGAGAGAGTGGGAAATTTGTCATCTCATATTCTGATTATATACTTACCCAGGAGTGCTATTACCTTGCAACAGCAGCAAATAAGATTTATATTAACCCGGGTTCAATGGTTGATTTCAAAGGACTCAGCAGTGAGGTGATCTTTTTCAAAAAAGCCCTCGAAAAAATCGGGGTTGAAGTACAGGTAATTCGTCATGGGAAATTTAAAGGAGCAGTTGAACCTTTCATTCTCAATAAATTAAGTGATGACAACAAAGCCCAGATAATTGACTATACAGGTTCAGTCTGGAACCAGGTTATTGAAGATATATCAAAATCGAGGAATATCTCTGTCGGACAGCTCAATAAAATAGCTGATAATCTCGACGGAAACCTTGCATCGGGTGCTCTTGAAAGCAAGTTGGTAGATGGTCTGATGTATCGTGATGAGTTAATCGACACGTTAAAGGCCTTATCGGGGATTAGTTCGGATAAAGAGCTCAATCTTGTTCCGCTTGTTAAATACAATAAGGTTCCTGATAATAAAATGAATTTTTCAGCGAAGAAAAAAATTGCAGTAATTTATGCAGAAGGCGATATCGTAACGGGAAAAGGAAACGAAAGCAGTATCGGTGGAAATTTTTATGCTGATGTTATCAGGAAAGCGAGACGTGACTCCACAATCAAAGCGATTGTAATGAGGGTTAATTCCCCGGGAGGCAGCGCAATTGCAGCAGATATTATCTGGCGCGAACTGGAACTTGCCTCAAAGGTAAAACCTGTTGTGGTTTCAATGGGAAATTATGCAGCTTCAGGTGGATATTATATCTCGGCTCCCGGAACAAAAATATATGCTGACCCAATGACTATTTCAGGATCAATTGGCGTATTTGGATTAATTCCTGATGTACACAACCTGATGGAACAAAAACTCGGACTGACATCTGAAACTGTAAATACAAATAAGAACTCGGATTTTCCTACTATTATGCGTGCAATGAATCCGTATGAAAAGGAGCTTATGCAAATGAGCATTGAAAAGACTTATGGGGATTTCGTGAACAAAGTAGCTTCTGGAAGAAAAATGAATTTTCAATCTGTTGATAGTATAGGACAGGGAAGAGTATGGAGCGGTACAAGCGCAATGAAAATCGGACTTGTGGATGAAATGGGAGGAATTGAAGACGCAATAAAAGGAGCCGCAAAACTTGCCGGTATTGAATCCTACTCAATACGGGAATTGCCGGTGATTGAAGATCCATACACAAGAATTCTTTCTCAGCTTGGCGGAGACATAAAAATGAAGATCATGAAGAATGAACTTGGAGAATCTGTTAAGTTTTACAATATGATTCAGGAAGTTAAAAATATGTCGGGGATCCAGGCAAGAATACCGTATTTCATTGATATTCATTAAAAGAAGATTGGAGTGCCTAAAGTTTGGAGTGCCTAAAATTATTTAAACAAAATAAGGGGCATCTTATAACTTTAGGCACTTTAGGCACTTTAGGCACTTTAGGCACTCTAGTAATTCTAGGCACTCTAATTAAATTATGAACCATAATAGAAATATATTACTGTATCCGTTTTCACTGATTTATGGACTTATTACAAGCTTCAGGAATTTCCTGTACGATTCGGGGATACTTCGTTCCAAAGAGTTCTCTATTCCTGTAATTTGTGTCGGAAATATAACTGTGGGCGGGACAGGAAAAACTCCTCATACAGAATATATAGCTGAACTGCTAAAGGGAAATTTTAAGGTAGCAACTCTTAGCAGAGGATATAAAAGGAAGACCCGTGGATTCATGATGGCTAATTCCTCTTCAACTGTAAGTGATATTGGTGATGAACCATTGCAGATCTTCCGGAATTTGCCCGATATATTAGTAACAGTCGATAATAACAGGGTATCAGGTGTACAAAGAATTTTAAAGGATCATCCCGAAACCGAAGCTATTATCCTTGACGATGCTTTCCAGCACAGAAGAATAACCCCTGGATTCTCGGTCCTCCTCTCCGATTTCAGCAGACCTATTACAAGTGATCACATGTTGCCATTTGGAAACCTGAGGGAAAGCATAGAAAATATCAGACGTGCTGATGTAATACTTATAACAAAGTCTCCTGAAGATCTTTCGGCAATACAAAGAAGGATTATTGTAAAGGAGTTGGATAAGGCAGATTATCAGAATCTTTATTTCACATCACTCACATATAAATCACCTGTACCAGTATTTGGAAAGTTGCAGAATGGAACCCAACCGGAGATTTCGGGTTTTGAAAATAGCGGAATTGTTCTTATCACAGGTATCGCCAACCCTATACCACTAAAGGAATATCTCGATAAAAAACATACTGAAATAATACATCTGGTCTTTCCCGATCATCATAATTACGATGAAAAAGACCTGGTTAATATTACAGAAGCGTTTAATAATCTTAAATCAAAAAGCAGGTTCCTGATTACCACAGAAAAAGATTCAGTCAGATTTAGAGAATTTACTAATATTGCAGAACCGATCAAATCGGCTTTTTATTACATACCTATAGGCATATCCTTTTTAAATGAAGATAAAGAAGAATTTGATAATCTGATAATTGATTATGTTAGAAAAAATCATGGAAACTACAGAGTTTCTGAAAACCAGGGGGATAATTAACCCCGATGCAGGCATCATCCTTGGGACCGGTCTTGGAGAACTTACAACAAAAATAAATAACCGGATTGAAATAGATTATAAGGATATCCCTAACTTTCCTCTTTCAACTGTTGAAGGTCACGCAGGTAAACTAATCTTTGGAGAATTCGGAAAGAAGAAGATAGTTGCCATGAAAGGCAGGTTCCATTATTATGAAGGTTATGGATCGGAACAGATTGCATTACCAATAAGAGCTTTAAAATACCTTGGTATTAAATGTCTTTTCCTTTCCAATGCAGCAGGTGGCGTTAATCCATTATTTCAAATCGGAGATATAATGATAATCACCGATCATATCAATCTTCTGCCAAATCCATTGATTGGTACTAATGACGACCGGATTGGCGCCAGGTTTCCCGATATGGGAGAAGCCTACGATAAGTACCTTGTAAACAAAGCTTTAATAATAGCTAAAGATAATAATATCAGAATTCATAAAGGTGTTTATCTGGCAACAAGCGGACCTACTTTCGAAACGCCGGCAGAATATAAATACTTCAGGATTATCGGAGCAGATGCGGTGGGTATGTCAACCACACCGGAAGTCATAATAGCGCGTCACATGAATTTGCCATGTTTTGCCCTAAGTGTTATTACTGACCTGGGAGTTGAAGGAAAAATAGAATATACAACACATGAATCGGTGCAGTATGAAGCAGCAAAAACTGAATCGCGAATGACTACAATCATGACTGAAATGATTGCCTCGCTTTAGATATATTTAGTATAATTAAATTCTTAATTACATGAAATTAAGGCTATTATTCCTGTTCTTATTTACTTCCGGCATTTGCCTGATTCAGGCACAACCCGATCCATGGAAAATAAGCGCTGACAAAATCAACCCATCAGATTATTATGGGATCACTGTAGCAAATGGTATTATTGGCGTGATTTCATCGCCAGAGCCGTTTAAAGTAAAGAATGTGGTTCTTGCAGGAACTTATGATTTGTATGGCAGAGGCAGAGTAAGCAATTTCATAAATAGCTTCAATCTTTTAAACATGAGATTGGCTATTGATGGTAACGAGATTGATTCCAAATCAGTTAAGAATTTAAAACAGGAACTGGATATGTACACCGCCGGCTTTTCGAGTTCATTCGATTATGGTGATCAGGCCAGCATAACTTATTCATATTATTCACTTCGCCAGCTTCCGTTTTGTGTCTTAATTGAAGTCACGGTACACGCAAAGAAAGACCTTACTCTCACGGGTTCAAGCGTTATGGAAGCTCCTGACGATCTGAAAGATGTACAAAACTATTATAATGAAATCGATAGGCCGCATGTATCTATTTCGCTGCTGACATCAACAGCTAAAAGTCCTACAGGCAAATTACAGCTGTGCGCGTCCACCAGTTTTCTTTTCAATGAACCACATGGGTCAGAACCAAGGGTAATACATGAGATGTGGGATAATAATATGCATCTCATGAAGTTTAACAAATCTGTAAAAGCCGGACAGAGTTATACTTTCTCGATTGCGGGAACCTCCATTTCCTCTGCCCACAATGAAGATCCTCTTAATGAGGCGGAACGATTGACTATTTATGCAAAACTGGAAGGGCACGACCGTCTGTTGGAATTTCATAAAAAAGCCTGGAAAAAACTATGGGAAAGTGATATCACTATTGAAGGCGATGACCAGGTTCAGCAAGATATCCACAGCATGCTTTATCATTTGTATTCCTTTTCACGCGAAGGTACTTCCTTTTCACTTTCACCGATGGGCCTCTCAGGATTGGGTTATAACGGACATGTCTTCTGGGATGCCGACCTGTGGATGTACCCCGTCCTGTTAGTTCTACATCCTGAAATAGCTCATTCGCTAATCGAATACCGGTTTGAGCGCCTGGACGCTGCCCGAAAGAATGCTTTTTCTTATGGTTTCAAGGGAGCGATGTATCCCTGGGAGAGTGCCGGATCGGGAGTGGAAGAAACCCCCGTCTGGGCACTTTCCGGTCCGTTCGAACACCATATTACAGCATGTGTGGCAATAGCAGCATGGAACTACTACTGCGTCACTCAGGACAAAGAATGGCTTAAAGAGAAAGGCTGGCCCATCCTTTCTGCCACAGCTGATTTCTGGCGCAGTCGTGTAGAACGGACTAAACCCGATGAGTTTGACATCAGGAATGTTGTAGCTGCTGATGAGTGGGCTGAAAATATCGACAATGATGCGTTTACTAATGGTGCCGCAAAAGTGAACCTTCAGGATGCCATATCTGCCGCGAAAGTGCTTGGCATCACTCCAAATCCGGACTGGAATCTTGTGTCTGAGAATATCCCGATACTTAAAATGAAAGATGGCATTACAAAAGAATTTGCCACCTATGAAGGACAAGGCATAAAACAGGCTGATGTGAACCTTCTCAGCTATCCATTAAAATTAATCACAGATACCGTTCAGATAAGAGCCGATTTGAAATATTATGAAAAAAGAGTTCCAAATGAAGGAACCCCGGCAATGACGCAGGCGATATTTGCATTACTCTATTCACGTCTTGGAGATGGAGACAAAGCATATAAGTTTTTTAAAGATGCTTATATTCCGAATTTAAATCCTCCTTTCAGGGTAATTGCAGAAACAAAAGGGGGTACGAATCCTTATTTTGCTACCGGAGCTGGCGGCGTTCTTCAAAGTGTGTTAATGGGTTTCGGAGGACTGGATATAACTCCGGAAGGAATCACCCAGATTAAGAGTGCGTTACCCTCAGCATGGAAATCACTGAAAATCACCGGAGTTGGTCCGGAAAAGAAAACTTATTTCGTTAAACATTAAAGAACAAATAAAAAGCTAAATCTTTTAACCACTAAGGGTCACAAAGGGCACACTAAGGGACACAAAGGTTTTAAAGAATAACTCTCTTAATTCCTTCTTTGAGATGTACTACATTAAAATTTGCCAATAACCCTAATTTGCAATTCGACAGTTTCATGTATGTTAGTATCTGCGCCATGTGTATTTCCGCTAATGCTTCAATAGATTTAATCTCTACAACAATGCAATCACCCACAAATAAATCAATTCGGTAACCTGCTTCAAGTTTCACATCTTTATAAATCAAGGGAATAGGTTTTTGTTTTTCGACCCTAAGACCCGAATTTATCAAGTCAAAATAAAGGCATTCACAATATGCACTTTCAAGTAGTCCTGGTCCCAATGCCGAATGAACTTTAAATGAACAGTCCAAAATATTTTTAAAGATTTCTTCTCTATTCATAACCTGGGTTTTATGATATTAATTTAAATTTCGCATATGTCTTTAGGCGCCCGTTGTTATTTCTATTCTTCCCTTTGTGAATCCTTTGTGTTCCTTTGTGTTCCTTTGTGGTAAAAAGGATTTCTTCTTCTTAATATTGTCTGATTACAGTACATACTTTTTTCCATTTTTCAGTTTTGCCAGTATCGTCATAAAGAGTAATAAAAATGATATAGATGCCTGTACCAACAGCGGATCCATCATCAGCTGTTCCATCCCAGATTATGGTAAATTTTGGCCCGGCGAAAAGATTTGAAGCTAACTTCCTGACATAATTTCCAGACTCATCAAAAACCGTTACAGAAATTACATTATCATTCCCGTTAAGATTCAGGTTTATTGTCAGAAAGTCCTCATAACCATTGTTATCCGGAGTGATTTTTGATGATGAGAATACTATGTTATCTGCAGTGACCGGGAGATCTACAAAAACTGAATTAGGAGCCCCGGGGGTTCCCCATCCCGAGCTTTCAGTAGCTGAATGCCAGTTAGCTCTTTCTTCAGACCTGCTCCGGGGATTTGTTTTTTCGAGGGCAATTCCTTCAAAATCTGACAAAAGACTATAATGCATGTCCTTGCTGTACATTAACTCGTCAATCTTCTCAAGTTCTCTGCTATAAAGAACAAGATGTCCTTTATCATCGTTCATCGATGGTAAGGACCCTGTTCTGAAAAGATGATCAGGATCAGTTGAAAAATATCTTTCTGAAATCTTTTGTGGATTTGTTGTAACGGCATAGTATTCTCCGGGTAAAATGCATTTTGCTTCATCACAGAGAGAGATAAATGCTGATTTATTTCCTGTAGCATCATCTATTGAAACTAATTGCAGTCTGGAAGCATCAAGTGTCTTGCCGGACCGGTTGTATAATTCCAGATAGTCAGGGTCACCGGGAAATGGATTAAAAAGTACTTCATTGAAAAGAATATCACCTTGTCCTGCAGCTTCGGGCCAACCAAAATCAATGCTGCAATTCTGAATCTGGTTGCCGACAAAATCGAATACTTCAGGTACTTCAATTCTGTATATTGTTCCTCTTTGAATCGGATCATGCAGTTTAATATAAAACTCACGCAAAAGAGGATCTGCCGGAAAAACAGCTGATATCATCTTATCACTAACGCTGATCTTCCCAATGTTTCCTGATAAATTAAAAACCGGCTCCGAGAATCTGACACGAATTGTCACGCTATCCTCAGGAAAGGCAGTTAGAATACCATAAAATGAAGGATCAGGATTGCTGTCGGATATTGAATTAACTGAACCCGGTGTACCTCCCTTCTTTGACAGGGAAACACCCCAGTTGGCTTCCCCATAAAACGGATAGTTCATATCTTTCATTTCCAGCGACCATCCTCCGTTTGATTTCAATTCATCTTTATACCACTCCTGTGAATATTCAACACCATGAATAAAAATACCCGAACTATCTGAAATATAAATCAGTTTACCTTCATCATTAAGAACAGGAAATTGTTTCATCCCTATTATTTTCCCGAATTTTTTAAAAAGGAAAGTGTCCCTGACAGAACAAAGAATAGTAATTTCTGAAGGAAGGATCACAGAATCAGGTAAAGAAAATGAATCGCTTCCAGCTGTAAGATTCCAGTTCTTAAGGTTTAATTCATAAGAGCTTCTGTTTGTAATTTCCAGATATTCTTTCCCGGGTAATGAGACAACCGGTAGCGGATCAGCCATTATTTCCGTAATTACAATATCACCTGGTTCAGCCCAGACAGGAGTAAATTCTGAATTTAAATTTAGTGAGCAATTACCCGACAAGTCACATAGTTTATTAATATTCAGAACATTAATAGATTTATTACTGAAATTATTGTTAAATTGAATACGGTATGTAAGCTTATTTAATATCTCAACTGAATTTGCAATGTTTTCTCCCGAATTCACCGAGAAATTTTCCCTAACCACTATCCCTTCTGCCTGCTCTTCGTTCAGACTGACTTTCAACGAATTTTTTCCAAGTATTTCGCACTTTGTGATAAAGGGAGGTACAAGATCCTCATAAAAACAACCTTCAATTTTAATGTCGTCGAGCCAGAGCAGACGGTCACGCGTTGAAGAATATTTATAGTAAATCCCAAACCATGCCTGGTTAAATAATTGTTTATCAGTCCCCGAAGCTGACCCTACCAGAGGTCCGTTTGCGTTGGTTACCGAAATACTCCAGATTCCTTCTTTTGATCTTTCAATATCTATCGTGCAGGCATTTGCTATACCAACACTAGTCTGCCAGTTTATTTTGCTGTTTACGACAGTTGTGACCTTGTTACCGTCAATTTTCCAGAGACGAAGAGTATCGTCCGAACCAATGAGATTCACTCCGATAGCGAATCCTCTTGTGCTGCCTTCGGCTGACATACCTGGAGGTCCGCTGTCTGACATCAGAAATACCGACCAGTTATTCTGTGAAGAAGGATCATATCCATGCTTCACTAGAAAAGACCATCGTGTCATATCCTGAGAAGGATGAAGATTATTTAGGGGAATTCCTATCTGATCAACTCCGGCATCAGGATTATCATATACATGGTGTAATGAAAATCCTCCTGAGAGGCTTAGTGTTGCATCAGCTTTCCAGCGGCCATCAGTGCTCTGAACCCAATTAGCAATATTTCCGGATTCAAAGTTCTCGAAGATCTGGCCAAATGCGGGAACAGGAATAAGTAAAGCCAACAAAATAACTTTTTTCATGCAGCGGGACGAATTGAAAAAAAAGTTAATTTTGACAGTTTTAATATCAATATCAAAGTAAATTTAACAAATCACTTAATTTATTCCAAACAAATAAGATGAAAATTTCTGTTGTAGGTGCCACCGGGATGGTGGGAAGGACTATGATGAAAGTACTCGAGGAGAGAAACTTTCCTGTATCAACATTATTACCTGCTGCTTCTGAGAAATCGGTTGGCAAGGAAGTCCTTTTTAAAGGCAAGCCCGTTAAAGTAATGAGTGTCATGGAAGCCGTTGAAGCCAGACCGGAGTTTGCTATATTCTCGGCCGGTGCAACAACATCAAAGGAATGGGCTCCTGTTTTTGCAAAAAACGGAACAGTAGTAATAGACAATTCATCATACTGGAGGATGGACAAAAATATTCCACTTGTTGTACCAGAAATAAACAGCCATGTAATAAAAAAAGGTGACAGGATCATTGCCAATCCTAATTGTTCAACTATCCAGATGGTAATGGCATTGGCTCCGCTACACAGAAAGTATAAAATCAAGCGTCTGGTTGTAGCTACATATCAGTCAGTAACCGGAACTGGTGTAAAAGCTGTTACCCAGATGGAAAATGAACGGGCCGGGATAAAAGGTGAGATGGCATATGCATATCCGATTGACAAAAATTGTTTCCCTCACGGCGGGACATTCCAGCCTGATGGTTATACAACGGAGGAACAGAAACTGCTTGATGAAACACGTAAAATACTGGAAGATGAGACAATACAGGTGACTGCAACAGTAGTCAGGATTCCTGTTGTTGGCGGACATTCAGAGGCAGTAAATATTGAGTTTGAAAAAGACTTCAAAATAGAGGATGTAATAAACTTGCTTAACAAGTTCCCGGGTGTTGTTGTATATGATAATCCGGCAGAAAACAAATACCCGATGCCAATTCTTGCACATAACAGGGATGAAGTATTTGTTGGCAGGATCAGAAGAGATCTTTCTAAGGAAAAGTGTCTTAATCTCTGGATTGTATCTGACAACATCAGAAAAGGAGCAGCTACAAATGCAGTTCAGATTGCAGAGTATATGGCAGCTAATAAACTATTTTAACCCCCTGATTTATTGCCCTCCAACCCCCCTAAAGGGGGGCTAATCCACTTCTGGTTAGAAAACATTCTTAAAAATAGAGATTTAACCCCCCTTTAGGGGGGCAGGGGGGCCTACCCTTCAAAAAGAAGATCGTTAAAAGGATACCTTTTTACATGAATCTTTTTCACTTCATCATAGAGAAGTTTACGAAGTTCCTCTACATTCTCTTTTGTTTTTGCTGATATGAATACTGTAGTGTGATTCTTATCCGATGACATCCATGTTTTTTTAAGGTCAGCAAGAGAAATATTATCCCTGGAGACCGGTGTAAGATCATCATGGTCCTTTGCAGTATATGAGAAAGCGTCGATCTTATTAAAAACAATAATCAATGGTTTATCAGATACCCCCAGATCTTTGAGAGTACTATTTACAACATTGATCTGTTCTTCAAATGCAGGATGAGAAATATCTACAATATGAACGAGCAGATCCGATTCTCTGACCTCATCAAGAGTTGATTTGAATGATTCAATAAGATCTGTTGGCAATTTTCTTATAAATCCCACAGTATCTGAAAGCAGGAAAGGAAGATTTCCTATAACGACTTTACGAACAGTAGTATCAAGAGTGGCAAAGAGTTTATCTTCTGCAAATACATCTGATTTGCTAAGCAGATTCATAATGGTTGATTTCCCGACATTCGTATAACCAACGAGAGAAGCTCTGATCATTTTACCGCGGCTTTTCCTCTGAGTTGCCATCTGGGTATCAATCTTTTTGAGCTGTTCTTTCAGGTAGATAATTCTGTCTCTTATTACCCGTCTGTCGGTTTCTATCTCAGTTTCACCGGGTCCCCTTAAGCCGATACCACCTCTTTGTCGCTCAAGATGGGTCCACATTCCTGTCAGGCGTGGAAGCAAATATTTATATTGTGCAAGTTCAACCTGGGTACGAGCATGAGATGTGCGGGCCCGTTTTGCAAAAATATCAAGTATAAGATTAGTCCTGTCGAGTATCCGGCAACCAAGAGCATCTTCTATATTTCTCAGCTGGCTGGGAGTTAGTTCATCATCAAATATCGCAAGATCAATCTTGTTTTCATGAACAAACGAAGTTAACTCCTGGATCTTTCCTGAACCGACAAATGTATGGGGATTTGAAGAATCAAGTTTCTGTGTAAATCGTTTCACAGGTTCTGCTCCGGCAGTCTCCGTAAGGAATGACAATTCATCAAGATAATCCTCAACTTCTCTCTCATCCTGCCCCTTGTTAATGATGCCAATTAAAATTGCTTTTTCAACAGGTTTATTGGTGTCAATCATGTTATTTATCTGAATATTTTAAGAATTGAATATTTGTCATAAACTTTTAAGTTTGTAATGGACATAACAACTCAGACATCTATAAGTTAATTATAAGCTTCACCTTGACCCCCAAAACATGGCTTTTGAAAAAGTTCTTTTTAGACTTTTTCAACATCACCGGCCGTGGAGCCCCAGAGAGTAACCAACAATACAATTGTTTTTATAATCTAAAAAATAACCCTCCTGTTATTTAGAATAGCGGTGTTAATGGCCTTTTTCAGCGATTCAGAACATCTTACAATCATATCAACATCAGCAGGGAATGGCACAATAGCAGTTTTTGTTCTCTCAAGTTGTTGTGCGTTAAGAGCCTGAGTATCACCTAGAGCCCGTGAAGAAATGTTCTCAAAATTCGATTGCGCTCCTATAGGGTCTTTTGAAAGAGTTTTATTCGGGTTCATCGAGATAACTTCGACATCACCATCAATGCGGCATACTTTTGATTGAACTGTTTGAACAAGTGCGCATTGTACCGTTTTAAATTTTTTAATTTTAATGTCATTCCCAAGGGAATCTCTCATCACATTACCCTTTTTGTCAAGAGCATATGAGAAACCATCTTCAATATCCCTCTTTATGACAGAATCTGTCTGAAGAGACTGATCGGGACTGACAGCTACGTTTTTAAGATTAACGTTAATAAAATAATCATACTGAGCATTATCATTGAGATTCTGGGTATAATATTCTACCCATTCTGAATTTAACCTTGGAAAATCCAGTGTAAGAAGACCATCTTCAAATTCTTTTGGAAATTGTATTACTGAACTGTTTTGAATTGAGACAAAGACCCTGCTCATTCCCTGAGTCTTTGCATCCAGGATCTTATTATCGATTCCTTCATAGTCACCAACATACTCCTTAGCTCTTAAAAATTCTGCATAAGCCTGTCTGTACGATTCTTTTATACCACTCTTCATCAATTCATTACCATGTCCAAAATAGTAATCGGCAGCTTTACGTTTTGCATTGACCATATCAGGCATATAATCGACCTGTGGATAATTGATTGTTCTTCCATTGCTGTTCAAAGGGGTAATTGTTCTTACAAGAGCCTGTCTGTCGTTCAATGCTTTATAAACCAGATAAATTTCATCCCAGTTATTTGGTTTCCCTTCCATTTTGAGCAGACGAACCTTCTCATTATCCTGATCATTGGCAACTCTGTAAGCCTGGTCCAGTATATCGATTTGTTTAACATCAGATGGATCTTTCCTTAATTGTTTTACTGCTTTCTGAACAGCAGCATCATAGTTTCCTTTCTGAAGTTGTTTTTTTGAAGAACCGCAACCTGATAAAAGCAATATTAAGACAATAAGAGATGGAGCAAATCTTTTCATATGATTAGAATTTAGGTTGTGCTAAAGATAATAAAAACCCTGAAAAAGCAAAATATTCACACTTTCTGCTTTCGATTTTGGCAGGAGGTTAAAACATAAAATTCAAAGGAATTGAATATCTTACTCTTACAGGCTCCCCTCTTTGCAAACCCGGTGTCCATTTAGGTGATTCTGAAATCACCTTTACTGCTTCATCATCGAGTAATGGATCTACACCTTTGACAACAGTGACATTACTTACTGAGCCATCTTTTTCGACAATAAAAGTCAGAAACACGGTTCCCCTGATCCTTTTTGCTTAACTGCAGCATCCGGATATTTGGTTCTCTTTGAAATCCATTCCCTGAATTTTTCAAGGCCACCGCCTTTGAATGATGGCATCACCTCAACAAGGTAAAATGGCTCATCGGACGCAGTTCCCTCCTGCCCGGTCATGTTATCACCATTTCCGGTTCCATTGTTATCCACTTTCAGGTTCGTTGTCTGATTCATATACTCATCGGTGGAAAGAGGAGCTTTTTCCAAAAGCGGAACACTATCAACAATAACCGGAGGAACATATTTTTGTACCTCTTCAACTTTAACAGACTGTGGTGGCGGAGGTGAAGGAGGAACATATATCTGTTCCTTCGGCGGTTCAAGATTTTCCATCTCCAGCTGGGCAAAATTACCGTTACCCATGAGAACATTATCATATGCGGTCTGAAAACAAAAGGAATGATCACAGAGAACTCACAAACAAGGAAGCTATCAAAATGCAGACAATGACAACAGAATTATATCGTTTCCGGAGCTGATATGCACCATAATCTTTATTCCTATTCTGGAATAAGAGATCGTCAAAATCAAGCACATTTCTGAGATTATCAAACATTTTCACGACACCGATTATTTCCGTTATAACAAACCCGATGGGAATGATTAGAAATTAAACTTTTAAAAATGCCATTTTTACAAACCCTGGCTGACAGATTAATGTAAACAAGTTCTTTTAAAATGTCCGGCAAAATTACAAAATCGTGGCTTTTTGGCAAAACTATAATGTTAAGGATTTCATAATATTTGAGATTGAGTCTAAGATTGAGGTTGAGAGGATCTTAACCTTACTTTGACCTCAATCGAGCCTGCTGAAGAACCGGGGATTTGTAATTTTTCAATTTATTCTTACATTTGACAATCTCTTTGGGGGTTTAGCTCAGTTGGCTAGAGCGTGTGACTGGCAGTCACAAGGTCGGGAGTTCGATTCTCCCAATCTCCACCTTGCCCTCCGAAGCTTTAGCGAAGGAGGGTTTTTTATCTATCAATCCATCTCTTAAATTCCGACACCTTATCGCGACTTACAACAAAGAGATCACTATTTTCAAGATTTTTAAGTGTCAATTGCAATCTGCTCGATGAATAACTGTACATCAGCGAAATTGATTCTAATATTTACAATACATTCGCGGTTGATCCTGAAAAATTTACGTGGGTCGAGCATTGTCTGCAACTGTTCTAGGGAATAATCAATTCCATAATCTTTTCCCTGGAGATCACTCAGAAAAACACTTCTTTCATTTATATGAAAATGACTTATCTCTCCTATTGGTACTGACCGGTATTTATCTCCGATCTTAATCAGAAACCGTGATTTAAACTGATTCCTGAACTCAAATAAAAGCTGTTTAAAATCCCTCTTAAAAGGATCTTTGTCAGCATAAAGCTTTTTGAACTTTGTCAGTGCTGATTTTAGCAATCCTTCTTCAATTGGTTTAAGAAGATAATCAATACTATTTACCTTGAAAGCTTTGAGAATATACTCATCATAAGCAGTTGTGAAAATTATCGGGATTTCAATATTTGCAGTTTCAAAAATTTCAAAACACAATCCGTCATCAAGCTGAATATCCATTAGGATAAGATCGGGCTGAGGATTCTCCTGTAATCTGTTTATCACTCCTTCGACAGTTTCAATAACTCCAAGAATGGTTATTGATTTATCGATCTTCATCAATAACCTGATAAGCTTATCAGCAGCAGGTTTCTCATTTTCAATTATAAGTATGTTCATTATAACAGAGGAATTTTAACAATGAATTCATTACCGGTCTCTTCTATAATTAATGGCTTTCTGGTACTCAGATTCACCCGTCTGACTGAGATTCCTGAGTCCGATCTGAGTTGATTTCAGCTGAACTGCCATTCTCTGCAGATTATTTCTTACAACTATATGTTGATTTTCAATATAAATTGAAATTATCAAAGGACTTTCCCTTGTGGCCTTATTGTGTTTGATTGCATTTTCGACAAGTATCTGAAGCGAGATAGGCAGTATTTCAGAATTATCATTCTGATCAACATTTATCTGAAGCTGAATCTTTCCGTCATCACGTATTTTGTGAAGAAAAAAATAATCTTTTATAAATGATAATTCTGTACTGAGGAGGTACCTTATCTTTTGTACTGTATTCGAGAATATAGCGATAGATTGATGATAATCTTCCAATAAATTCCTCAGCAACTTCCGGCTGGGTTGCAACAAGTGCAGATAAGAGTATTCAGACTGTTAAACAAAAAATGCGGATTTACCTGGTTCTTTAATGTCTCATTCTGAAAAATCAGATTCTCTTCACTTCAGCTTTTGTTCTCTTCTCAATGATGCCTGCCAGAGTAAAATGATAAATATTATGGCCCCGAAAGACAAGCCTTTAATTGTTGATTTAAACCACACTCTAAAACCTGAATGAATAAAATCAGCAAATTACTTTCGAAATATCCTCTCCGCTTATCCATAAACTAACATACTGAACAAAATAAAAAGTAACCATTGATACCATCAGGCATCCGGCCATAAAAATCAAAAACCGTAATAGTACAATCCGCGTGATCTCTCCCGGACTTTTATCGAAGTTCAAATTAGCGAACAACTTGGATCCCAAATATATAAAGACCTCAAGCTGAACGAACAACATTATAAATACGCCATAAGGAAAAAAAGAAGAAGAACTATTATTTCCTGTCAGATAACATAATGACAGTTACAATTAATGAAAATACCAGAAAAGTTATATGCGAAACAGGTTTTCGAAGATTAAGGAAATCGTATAATGGGATTGCTTTCATTTTAACAAATTTAGTATTTCTCAGTTGAATCTTACATCTCTTAATACTGATCAGGTTCTTACCTTATAAAATTTCCATTTATTATTGAATTTTATCCACCCTGATTTCCCTGATGGTCTTGGCCAGGAATTTGTTATCAAAGCCTTTTACCTGGATTTCCTGGATTGTTCCTGAATATGTGTCAGCGAACTCAATGAGACCGGTTTTGAGGGAAATCCAGGTAGTACCCCAGTATTGTTCCGTACCTTTCCCCTTTATCTGATCCATATTAATTTCAAGCAGATTATCGATTGCCCTGTATTCAATTACTGCACATAATTCGTTATTCATTTCGGAAATACCAGTCCAGCGGATTTGTATATTATCGTGAGAATACTCCCCTACTCCTCCCATTTCAAAACGGCCTTTTTAGGATGAATAATAAAATATTTGTTTAGTTTAAGTGAATCAGTATACTTCCAGGCAAACTCCTCAATCATCATCATATCCCAGACTAAATTTTTAGCAAACACGCTCTCGGTTTTTGGAGGAAAATTCTTAAAGCTGCTTTTTGTCGAGCATTTTGGAAGTTGGCACATACTTCATTCTCTCCATATAATCCTGTTTTATTCCCTCAGGGAAAGGCATCAGAAAAATTATTTGAAGATGATATGAAAACATTATTCCACATGACACTATCTCCCTGTAAACCCATTGTATAATCACCCGCAATCTCTCATTTTACCTGTGAAATTACCGTATAAATCCCTGTTTATATAAATTGCTGTCATACGGTATTTCTGCTCAATTTTTTTATGAACCTTCGGCAATTCATTTAAGTACTTTCCGGAGACTGCTTTTTCACTCTGCGCATTGACACCGTAGGCCATTATAAGGAAAACACCAATTAGTAATCCTGCCCGATTTGAAATTTTGCTTTTTCATTGCTTTAATTATTAAGGTTAAAATATTAACTTATGCCAAAGTAAATAAAGCAACGGGCACATTAAAAATTAAACATGCAGAGCAGTTAATATACAGTGTCGAAACGTATAAAATAATGATTTAATCGTATGTGTTTTCTCAGAGACCCTTTAATGAGTGAGTTTTCAGAGTTGGTATTTTTGATGTTTTCCACTTAGTTAAAGATTTTGTTTAAATAAAAAAATTAACTATGTTTACACATCATGGCCAGATCGCCAGTATAATCTAACACTAGATTCAGAAAGATAAGAACACTGTCTAAAAAGCAGTGAACATTTTATACGTCCATTGTTGGTACAAAGAATATTCAGGTACCCTGTGACAATAAAAAAATAGTTTTTAACTTCGGTCCTTTAGATCGTTGAAATTCGCGAGTAATTAATGAGTGAGGAGATTCTTAAGGCATTAATGGAATTATTTGCCCTGATTGTTAAACAGGACGGCGGGATACTCATGAATGAACGTGAGTATGTATCTGGTTTTCTCAACAAGCAGCTCACCAGCTGAAACTGTAAAAGAATATCTCGCACTGTTTGATTACATGCAGGTCCGGTAATACCGGGATCAACTCTTAAAGAGACTTCTGCTCCATCTGTAAAAGATTCAGTAAAAATTCTCAGTATTTGTAAAAAAATCAACCGGACTCTTAATCAGGAACAGAAGGTTGTAGTTCTTATGAGGCTTTATGAACTTGTTAATACAGACCGGCAGTTCACTCCTCAGAGAATGAATATTATCAATACTGTAGCTGAGGTTTTCAAAATATCCGCCCTGTGAATTTGCAGCAATAGAACAATTTGTGAAAAATGATAATCCTGAAGACCTTAAAAATCCTCTAATTCTTGTTCTGACACCCGGGAGATGAAACCTGCGATTTGTGTAAAAAAATGAGTACCGGGTACCGGAACACAAAGATATTTATTCTAAGGGTTCCAAGTGTCGACCTGTATTTTATAAAGTATTTTTCAGATGATCAGTTATATCTGAATGGACTGCCGATAAGGGCAGGACATGGTTTATACTTTTGCCAAAGGAGGTTCTGTAAAGTCACAGCAGGGACATTCAATCTATTACAGTGATATCAGTCTCAAATTTCCTTTCCGATATAATTATTCATAAAATTTCATTTACTGTTGAAAATCTTTCATTATCATTTCAGGGAGGGCCATGCCGCTGTAGATAATGTAAGCTTCTCTGTTGAAGAAGGCAAGCTTATTGGAATTATGGGAGCAAGTGGTTCAGGAAAAACAACATTGATGAATCTTATGAGCGGCATCCAGAAGCCTACTTCCGGGACTGTAAAAATTAATGGCTTAGATGTAACGAAAGATAATACATAACTTGAAGGAGTTTTTGGATATGTTCCCCAGGATGATCTGCTTATTGAGGATCTGACTGTATTTGAAAATCTTTTTTTGCTGCATGCCAGTGCTTCAAAGATAAATCAAAAGAAGCAAATCACCGACACTTGTTGATCATACATCTGTCAAATCTTGGGTTGCTTGAAAAGAGAGATTAAAAGTAGGATCGCCTCTTAATAAGGTAATAAGCGGAGGCCAGAGAAAAAGATTAAATATTGCTCTTGAACTCATCAGAGAGCCATTGGTTTTATTTCTTGATGAACCGACATCAGGACTATCCTCAAGAGATTCTGAAAACCTTATGGATCTTCTTCGCGATCTCACTCTGAAAGGGAAACTTAATATTTACTGTCATTCATCAGCCATCGTCCGAGATTTTCAAGATGTTCGATAAGGTTATTATTCTCGATCAGGGCGGATGTATGGCATATTTCGGCAATCCGGTTGATTCAGTAATCTATTTTAAAACTCTTGATGCTCAGATAAACTCCAATCAGGGAGAATGTCCCTCATGCGGGAATGTTAATCCTGAAACTATCTTCAATATTATTGAAACCCAGGTTGTTGATGAATTTGGAAAATATACTGAAAAACGAAAAGTCAAACCAAATGAATGGGCAGCAAAATACAGGTTAAAACATCCAGTCATTCTTGTTCCTGAAGTAAACGAACCTCCACATAAAAATCTTCAGAGGCCCGGGCTGCTGAAACAATTTCAGATTTATTTCACAAGGGACATTAAGAGCAAAATATCAAACAATCAATATGTTCTGCTCACCCTTCTTGAAGCACCAATTCTTGGATTTGTTCTTTCGTATATTATCAGATATATCCCTGATCCTGATTCCAATATATACATTTTTTCAGAAAATGAAAATATCCCTATTTATATTTTTATGAGTCTGATTGTTGCCCTGTTCCTTGGACTGACAATAAGCGCCGAAGAGATCTTCAGGGACCGTAAAATTCTTAAAAGGGAACATTTTCTGAATCTAAGCCGGCATAGTTATCTCCTTTCTAAGGTTGCCATCCTTATAATTATTTCAGCTATTCAAACGTTCCTGTTTGTTTCTATTGCCAACCCGATTCTTGGTATAAAAGGAATGTATTTCCATTACTGGCTTGCTTTATTTACTACTGCTTTTTGTGCAAATATGATCGGTTTAAATATTTCAGCTTCATTTAATTCAGCAATCACCATCTATATTGTAATTCCTCTTCTTATAATCCCGATGATGGTACTTAGCGGAGCAATGTTCCCTTTCGATAAGCTTAACAGGAAAATCGGCAATGTTGATAAAGTGCCTCTTATTGCAGAACTGATGCCCACACGATGGACATATGAAGCACTTATTGTCTCCCAATTTAAAGATAATAAGTATAGTCAGACAAAGTTTACAAAGCAGGGTGAAACATATTTATGATCTTGCAAAAGAAAATAAGTGAAGCCGAATTTAATAAGACCTACAGGATAAAAGCATTGCGGGATGCTCTTGAACACAACGCTTTTCGAATACAGGAATAACCCAAAAAATATAGGTAATGAAGATCTTCTTATTAAAAAATCCACCCGCAAGTTCAGTAAACTCCTGCTTCTTAAAAATGAACTTGAAAAAATGGCATCTATTTACCATCTTCCATTGTTCAATTATATTTCTGATCTTACACCGTATGAATTCAATCCGGGAGTTGCTGATTCTCTTACCAATTACCTTAGCAAACTGGATAAAATATTCGGAAAGATTTCTAATTCAATAAGCGATAAAAAAGATGTTTTTTATAATATGAATGATCTAAAGCTTAAGAAGCTTGAGGATGATTACTATAATTATAAACTTCTTGAGCTTGTGACAAAGCCTTATGAAAAGAAAAAAATCCTTGTTTACAATAATACTCTTGTTCAAAATACGGATCCAATTTATCTCGATCCATACAAGAAAGGATTCTTTGATTTCAGAACTCATTTTTTTTCTCCGGCAAAATACATTTTCGGATTAAAAACTGACACTTTTATATTCAATATTTCTCTTGTGCTTCTTAGCTCAGTGTTCTTTTATTTCGTGCTTTATTTTGAGTTGCTTGGACGTGCAGTCAGGTTCTTCGAAAATTTTAAATTCCGAAAATAAATATTTATAAAATTCGTAATGTCTTTTTTCGTATTTTTGTTATAACGTATTTATATAGTAAATGAAGGGAAGATTAGTTTTATTACTGTTTATAGTATTTTTTGGATTCTCATGCAGGAACTCAAAAAGTAAAACATCGGAATTCGTATTTCCGCAATCTGATTCGGTCCCCGTATCTGAAGCTGAGAAACTTAGTCCCGAGGCAATTGCAGATATCTCTAAGAATATCTCTTCACCTGTTGAGATTGCCAATCTTCTTCAGACTTTGAAGGTTCCATTCACGCAAGATTATCTTGCCGGATCTATCGATGCTAACCGTCAAAGTACAAATTTTGACAAGGCTCTTAAACTCGGAGTTCTCGGAGCTGATCTGGGATATCTGAACATGTACGAAAAAACCGGTTCATCACTTGATGTTCTGGCCTCAATAAGAAAAATTGCTGAAGATCTTAAGGTCGGGCAATTCTTCGATTTCGAATCTATTAAACGACTTTCAAAAAACAAATCAAATCTCGACTCGCTCCTATTCATCTCAATAGATTCTTATAATAAAATTGATAACTATCTAAGGAGGAATGAAAGAGGCCAGCTTTCAGCCCTGATGATTATAGGAGTTTGGATTGAAGGACAATACCTGGCAACTCAGGTTATAAAGCAATATCCCGATAAAATGCTGAGAGACAGGATCGGAGAACAGAAAATAATTCTTAATGACCTTTTGCTTCTTATTAGTCCTTACTGTAACCGCGATGCGGAATTCTCCAGCTTATGCAAAGATATGCAGGACATTAAGGATAAATATCGTGATATAAGAATTACTTATACCCAGGGCGATCCGGTAAGTGTTGAAAAGGACGGTGGCCTGACAATAAAACAGACCGAAACAAGCGTCGTCAATATGTCAAAACAGCAACTTGATAGTGTTATTGAAATTACCAAAAATATCAGGGAAAAGCTAATTTTAAATAATTAGAATGAAAAAAATCATTATATCTCTTACCTTAATTTTTACTCTCGGACTTTTGTCATTTGGACAGGTTACTGATCCGCTGATTAGTGCCTGTGTAACAAATGCCGGGGTAAATGCACGATATCTTAAAGACTTCAGAATACAGCTCGGGAAAACTGCAAACCAGAACGATCTGAGATATAAAGCTAATATGTCTCTCTGGAAAAACACAAAATACAGGTTTACAATGTGCAACGCTGAGAATTCTAAAGGCCAGCTTATTCTGATAATAAGAGACGAAGCCAATAAAGTAATCCTTTCATCGCTTGATAAGAAAACCGGTAAGGTTTATCCATTCGTTGATTTTGAATGCCAGAAAAGCGGAATTTATCAGATCAGTTATGATTTCACCAACGGACAGCAAGGTTCAGGCGTTGGAGTTGTCTCAATGTTAAAATGATCACCTCATTTCAGGTACCATATCTGTATTAACAGAATAAAAAAGCACAAAGAGGAAAATAAAATTTCAGGTACCAGTTTCTTTTTTACAAATACAAAATAATGTGTCAGGAAATAACTGACAGGTATGCTCATTATCCATACTAATTCGAAAGAGGCGGAAGGCAGAGCAAAATAGACTGTTATTGATATTAATAAAGTCCAGATCATCAGGGAAAATGTTTTTCGCGACTGAATTTTTTTTGAGTTCATACCTTGCATCAGTTTGACAAAACTGACCAGAATCAATGCTCCGATAAAGATTAAAGCCAATATTGTCAATCTGGGCAGAGGGTAAAATGTTGACCTGGTAAACAAATTATCACCAATAAGCTTTATCAGGGCAAAAATGTCTTTACCCAACACATAATAGATGCCAAAAGTAATCAGATAGGGAGTTAAAAGTCCTAAAACTGAAATCAAAATTTCTTTAGCATTGCCTGTTCTGAGCAAAGCGATCCCTATTATAACCAATAATCCAAACCATATGAGGTTCGCATAAAACAAACTTCCGATACTGATAAGAATTCCTGCATCAAAATAATTATAGGCTGTGCCGGTTTTGTAGTAACCATCCAGAATTCTCATTATTGCCATCATGAGGAAAATAGAAGCCGGGATAACCGGATTCAAGAGCTGCTGATCAGGGAATAAGCCCCCGAACAATACGTAAAAAAACGCGGGCAGAAAAGTTCTTTCATGTATAAAAAAGACTTTTGTATTGAAATTTACCATGAGAAATGCCATAAGAGATACCAAAAGAAAGGACAGAATAACTCCCAGATTATGACTATTGTGTATCAAATTTTTAACAAGACCATAAAGAGGCATCGGATCGCTCTCATAGATAAACCGTGGATGTAATCTCTGATTAAGAATTGCACTTGCCCATACAGCAATAAGAATAATAATTATTAAAAATATTACTCCGGGTCCGGTTCCTTTGAATATACGTAGAAGCATTTATTTTAGATCATATCCAATATCTGTTCTGTAATATTTCCCCTCGAAGTTTAATAATCGGGCACTTCTGTAAGATGTCTCAAGAGCTTCCTTCATTGTAGTTCCCAATGAGGTAACAGCAAGCACCCGGCCACCGGATGTAACAATTTCCCCGGTTTCTTTCCTTGTTCCTGAATGAAAAACTACACTCTCATCAACAAGGTTTAAGCCCTGAATTGACTTATTCTTTTCGTAACTCCCCGGATAACCCCCTGAGACAAGCATGACTGTTGTTGCAAATCTGTCATCTATCTCAATTGATCTTTTTGCAAGATCACCATTTGCGACTCCTTCAATAAGCTCAAAAAAATCTGATTTTATTCTCGGAATTATAACTTCAGATTCAGGGTCGCCCAATCTTGCATTATATTCAATTACGTATGGACTACCTCCAACGTTAATTAATCCGAAGAATATAAATCCCTTATATAATATTCCATCCGCCGCCAGTCCTGCCATCGTAGGATCGATAATTCTTTCTATCACTTTATTCATAAAAATGTCATCGGCAAAAGGCACCGGTGAAACGGCTCCCATACCACCTGTATTCAGGCCTGTATCCCCCACTCCAATCCGTTTATAATCCTTGGCTTCAGGCAACAGTTTGTAAGAAATACCGTCGGTGATAATAAAAACTGAAAGTTCTATACCCTTGAGAAACTGTTCAATAACAACTTTTTGACCGGCGGCTCCAAATTTCCCTTTCAGCATTTCCAAAACTTCCTGTTCAGCTTCCTTTATATCATTTAATATCACAACCCCTTTCCCGGCAGCCAGTCCATCTGCCTTAATTACATAAGGAGGCGAAAAGGTTTTCAGAAAAGCCGGAGCCTCATTTGCGTTTGTTTTATCAAAACTTCTGTAAGGGGCAGTCGGAATATTATGACGTGTAAGAAAAGCTTTAGCGAAGTCTTTACTTCCTTCCAGCCTCGAGGCAGATTTATCAGGACCAATTAACGGTATGTTTTTAAGAAAGTTGTCTCTCAGGAAATAATCATGAATTCCAATTGTTAATGGAGCCTCCGGACCAACGATAACCATATTG
Organism: uncultured Bacteroidales bacterium; assembly: GCA_963823065.1. Lineage (GTDB taxonomy): Bacteria > Bacteroidota > Bacteroidia > Bacteroidales > VadinHA17 > LD21. The sequence goes on along the minus strand of CAWGJX010000001.1, from coordinate 1,180,963 downwards.
ATGCTGTTTTGTATAACAGCATTTTTTACCTCCGTGAAGTTTTCCGGATTGATCTCAAGGTTTTTTCCCAAATTGCCGGTACCTGCATTTCCGGGACCTATAAATATCTTATTAACCTTCTTACTTTGTGAGAGTTTCCAGGTAATTGCATGTTCCCTGCCTCCGGATCCCAGGATGAGAATATTCATTTTCAGGAAATATTTTATTATTCCAAAAGTAACATTTCATTCTGATAAACGAAATGCGAAATGTGAAAACCATCAATTGAGATCAATTGTCTGGCAATATTTTGAAAAAGTCTGCATTACAGCGTTAACATAAGTTTTTGAAACCGGGATATCAGTTACCGAGGGATTGTCAAATTCGAGCTTCAAACCGTCTTTATCTTTTCTGATAACTTTGACTTTTTCAAAATTGACGATATATGATCGGTGGCATCTTATAATTTCAGTCCCGGAAAAAGTATCCTCAATTTTTTTGAGAGTATCACGAAGCAGGTATTTCGATACTTTGCCTTTATTCAGATAGCAGATATTCACGTAATTTTCTGCTGATTCCAGAAATAACAGATTCTCTTTCTTTATGGAGAATTTCAGAATCCCTTTATCATCATAAAACGGAATCATGTTTCTTGAATTTTCAGGAAAAGACGGAAACTCAGCAAGTTTCTCTATCTGTTCCTTTTTATCCTGCCACGAAAAGTAGAGCCAAAGAATTGAATAAGGCAGTAAAAGTACAAGAGCAGTGTTCCGCGAAGAATTTCTAACAAGATCTGCAAATAACCGGGGATCTTTCAAAATAATCTTTTCAAATAATGCATAAGTTAATGCCATAGAAAATATCTCTGCACATATCCATCCGAGATATTGCCAGATCTTAATGCTGTATCTTTTGGAAACACTGTACATAATGATCCGGCTTATAACAACCACAAGGACTCCTACAAGTATAGTCAGACTTGAATATGTAAAAAACTGAAGTCTTGTCAGGTTGTACCACTTGTCAGCTCCAAAAGGAGAATAAGCATTAATAAAAACCAGGGCAAACAGCGAAGTAAACAGCACCAGCCGGATAATATTCTGTTTCTCGTTTATATAGTATGGAATCGGTTTTTGAAAATCAAACATTTACACAGTTATAATAAAATGTAAAATTAAGAATTTTCTGATTTTAAATCCAGTGAAAAGTTTTCAGGGAAGAATTTCGTCACACAAGATTGAATTATATCCCATAATTCAGGCTTTTTATCCCTTTGTCCGTTAATCCGCCACAAAAATTTGCCAAGTTTGTATGTCACTGCTTCCTTTGTATTTGAATTTTTCTTTGCAACACTTATGGATTATTCAAAGACGTATAACGACCTTAAATCAATATTTAATAACGAGAGTAAAGAAATGTCGATCCCCGGGTCGGAAATTAAAATATTTAATACCAGATTCAGGTCGGAGATGCCCCGTGGCGAATTTTCGAATAAAAACGATTTGGAGATTCCTGAAAACAAGTCTTTTTCATACCCGGTCTTCACACCTGCAAACTTAAAGAGCGATAAGGTAATTCTGTTACTTCATGGTCTGAATGAGAGAAGCTGGATAAAATACCTGGTATGGGCTTATTATCTTGCTCAATACACTGACAGCTATGTAATTCTTTTTCCGATTTCGTTTCACATAAACAGGTCTCCATCATCATGGAAGGATCCACGGGCTATGGTGAATTTACTGAAAGAACAGAAACTCCTCACTCGGGAATATAGATATGTCGAGTTTTGCTAATATTGCCCTCAGTACTCGGCTCACTGAAGATCCTATGCGATTCTTTAAATCGGGGTACCAGACAACAGTTGACATCTCCAAATTGATTTCTGGCATCAGGAATGGAGAACACGAGATCATTCCGCAAACAAGTAAAATCAATATTTTCGCATATTCAATAGGGGCATTTCTTGCAGAGATCATTTTAATGGGAAATCCCGAAAATCAGTTTACAGATTCAAAGCTTTTCATTTTCTGTGGTGGATCAGTTTTCAGCAACATGCAGGGATCCTCAAAATTGATAATGGACAGCCTGGCCTTTAACCGGGTCTATAATTTTTATCTGAATGATTTTGAGGAAACGCTGAACGGGAAAAGTCCTTTGACTGATTTCTTCCGTTCCAGTCAGGTTGGAATGGTTTTCAGGGCGATGATCGATCTTGGAAGATTAAAAACATTCAGGGAGAATATCTTAAAGAATCTAAAGGGACAGATTCATTCATTATCTCTTCTGAAAGATACTGTAATACCAAGTAAAGGAGTGATATCGACTCTCAGAAATTCAGGTAGGGATGATACTGTAGAGATATGGGATTTCCCTTATGATTATACTCACGAAAACCCTTTCCCGGTATTTAATTCACCTCTGTCGCAGAAAGTTGATTACTGGTTTGAAAAAGTTTTTGCTGAGGCTGCATTGTTTCTGGCGTGACTTTATCCTGAATATTGCTTCAGGATAAAGACCCGCCAAAAAACATGGCCTGAAAAAACGAATAATAATTTATTTTGTAGAGTACAGTTTACCGTAATAGTTATTAATTTCCGGTTCAATTGTCTGGATGATGGAGGTTAATTTTAGTCTGACGGCTAAATTATATATGTCAAGCATTCCTTGCATATTAATACCATCCGCATAATCGAGGCCCCATCTTTCTTCAGGTTTCAAACTTATTGCATAGTCGAGATATTCCTTCGAATATGACATCACGTCATTTAATAATTTTTCACCCTCCTGAGTTTTTCCTGCCTCAATCAGAACCTCAGCTATACCAATAGTAAAAAAATCGTAAGGCATCTTTTTCGGAGGAACTATTTCGAGACCACGGTGGGCAACTTCTACTGCCTTAATTGTATCGCCTGTCATAAGGAGTTCCTTTGCAAGGTTTCCGAAAATCCTTCTGAAATTGCTGAACATACGCTTATTGTTTTCATCAAGGTAAACTTTTGGATCGTCAGCATTTCCCCACTTGAACTTGTTCATCATGTTATCATACATAACTTTCGGATCAATCATACCGAATTCGCCCTGTTCAGGTTTATCAATTTTCACAGGTACTATCCTGTATGCGAGGCCTTCCTGTATAAAATATTTTTCAAGTCCCTTATATTGAGTTGAAGGAACGGTAGTTGAATAATAAATTGGTCTCTTCCAATTATTGGTTGAAAGAATATCCATTATGGCAAGATCCCCCTTAAATGCGTCCTCATCAGTATAGTCCCAGATCATCGGAGAAACAATTCTGTTTTTGTAATAGTCTTTTACAGTCCCATTTGAAAGTACTGTTGCAGAATCTACATCAATAATGAATTTATTGGCAGGAATATAATTTACCCAGTCTCCCCTGCCGCTGAGGTCAACCTTATATTTCTGTTCGTCATGACCTGCAAACTGAACAATTTCCTTCAAATCAACCGGTTTATCAATTCTGTTGTTTACCGGTAGTTGTTCTCTTTGACCTTCAATATACTTTATCTGAGGCAGAGTAAAAGGCAAAGGATCTGATTTATATGCCTTCTGCCGCATCATATCAATATACCATCCAGCCTGAATATAACTCAGGTTTGCAACACGGACATCAGTTCTGACCCCTTCCACATCCTGATTATACCATACAGGGAATGAATCATTATCGCCGTATGTGAACAAAATCGCATTTGGTGCGCAGGATTTCAGATAGTTTGCTCCAATATCGCGTGCGGTGTAACGGCCTGACCTGTTATGATCATCCCAGTTCTGCGATCCCATAAGCACAGGAACTGCGAAAAGCAGAAGAATAAATGTAATTGCCAGTGATAATTTATTTGCCAGAATTTTCTGAAGACCTTCGTATACAAACATAAATCCCATACCGATCCATATAGCAAAGGCGTAGAATGACCCAACATATGCATAGTCCCTTTCCCTGGGCTGGTTCGGATACTGATTCAGGTAAATAATAATAGCGAGACCTGTCATAATAAAAAAGGTCATCACAAGCCAGAAGCCGTTTTTACTTCTTTTGTATTGCCAGTACATTCCCAGAAGTCCGGCAAGAAGAGGCAGGAAATAATATTTATTATAACCCGGATTGTTTTTCAGATCCTGGGGAAGTTTATCGAGGTTTCCCAGCCGGGCTTCATCAATAAATTTTATTCCGCTTACCCAGTTCCCGTTTATGGAATTTCCGTTACCCTGAATATCATTTTGTCTTCCGGCAAAGTTCCACATGAAATATCTCATGTACATGAATCCAATCTGATAACGGCAGAAATAGCGAAGATTTTCACCAAAGGTAGGGCACACGATAGCGTCCTTACCATCTCCCACAGTGAATTTCCTGCCAACTACCTTTCCCCAGTAATTGTAAGACGGAATATGATCAGGATCTGAATTATCATACATCCTTGGGAAAAAAGTCTCAAACTCTTTGTTATAAGTGTATTCAGGATGATAGTATGGTTCATATTTACCATTCACCTTATTGTAACCTGATATCACTTTTTTTACATCTGTCACAGGAGCACTATAGTAGTTACCGTAAAATTTAGGGGCACTTCCATATTGCTTCATATTAATATAGTATGATAATGAAAATACATCAGAAGGATTATTCTGATTCATAGGAGGCTTTGCTGACGATCTTATCATTATCATAGCATATGATGAGTATCCGATCATTACCACTATCAATGAAGTCATAACATAATTCAGGATCACCCGCTTATGTTGCAAAGAGTAATAGATACCATATGCCAGGCCACCAAAAAGGAGTACCATAAAGAACAAAAGCCCGCTATTATATGGTAAACCAAGAACATTTACAAGTAGTAATTCAAACCAGCCTGCAACTTCCGGGACTCCCGGCATTAATACAAAAACCATAAGCCATAAAAGCAACAATGCTACAAGGGTTGCTTTAATAAGACTTTTTGTATTCACCTCATATTTCCTGAAATAATAAACAAATACAAGTACAGGGATGATCAGAAGGTTCAGCCGGTGAACACCCAGACCAAGACCCATTACATAAGAAATAAGGATTATCCATCGGCCGGAATAAGATTCATCAGCTTCTTCTTCCCATTTTAGCATACCCCAGAAGACAAAGGCGATTATCAGGGAAGAAAGAGCGTAAAGCTCACCTTCAACAGCCGAAAACCAGAAAGTATCTGAAAATGTATATGCCAGTGCTCCGATTACTCCACTCCCGATAATTGCAGGAACATGTTTGGAGTCAAGAACATCGTCTTTGGAAAGAATTTTACGCAAGAGATGAGTGATGGTCCAGAAAAGGAACATTATAGCAAAACCGCTGCAAATGGCTGACAGGGTATTTACAGTCACAGCAACTTTTGTTGTATCACTTCCCGCAAAAAGTGTAGCTATTCTGCTCATCATAAGGAACAAAGGTGCTCCCGGAGGATGTCCCACCTGCAGTTTAAATGCCGCCAGGATAAATTCACCGCAATCCCAGAAACTTACTGTCGGCTCAAGAGTCAGAAGATAGACTATAGTTGATACGACAAATACAAACCATCCGGTAAGATTATTCCACCGACGATAATTGCCCCAAATTGAGTTCATAAAAGAATTGTTTTAGATATACAAAACAAAGAACGTAAAAAAAAGTTATATGGCTCAATTTATAATTCTAATTAACATCTCTTTAACTCATGATCAGTTTCTGTTTGTTATTTCCTGCTATGCTTTTCCTTCTTCATTTCTACCTCATCCCCCAGCCCCTTCTCCTAGGAGAAGGGAAGTATGTATTTGATATATATTGAGATAGGTGGTCGTTGAAAAATTCGAAATCCATTAACCGCAGAGATCGCCCCCCCACCCCCATAGCCGTCAACCAAAGCTTCGCAGATGGGTGGAATATGGCATAAAAAATTTCCCCTCTTTTTGAACTAATCTTACATCACATCTTTATTACTTACTTCGAATTATAATTTTATCCACTTCGTGGATAATCCTATTTACCATCAATGAATTTGAAAGATGTGTATAAAGATTAGCTATTGAAGGAGGGAAAATGTATCAGGCTTAAATTCTTTACTTTATATCCTGCTTTTTGCGTTAAACTCTTCCCCTGTTTTACTATATTCTAATTCTTAGGTTGACGGCTATGGGGTTGGGGTGAGGTGATCTCAAAGATAGTAACGCCAGGGCCTTGACTTCCAGTATTCACCAGCATAATCAATACCGATCCTCTGACTATTCTTTATATTATAAGTTAAGCCCGGATCTTCGATCCATATTCTATCAGAGTTAGTAAGATCCTCTCCATAAAAAGACTTATCAATTCCGAGGAATTTCGTAAGTTTCCCCGGGCCGGGATAATTATCTACTCCTCTGATAAGAACTGCCTGAGGTATGTTTGTTCCGCCGGTAACAATATTCAACATCCAGTACATCCCATATATAAGATAGACATACAATTTCCCTCCTTCATGAAACATTATTTCTGTACGTGCAGTTCTTCCCTTGCTGGCATGGCAGGCTTTATCTTCATTGCCCCTGTAAGCCTCCACTTCCGTGATCCTGAAACTTCCCAGAGATCTGTCAGGTAATCGCAATACCAGATTTTTCCCGGGCAGATCCGGAGCTACTTCCAGTACATCTCTGATATAAAAGTCTCTGTCGATTTTTTTAACAGGTCCCATTATAATCAATACGCTACCTTGTCATTCTTTTCATTCCACATTCTGAAGACCTCTTCTCCTGCCGGATCAGACGAACGGATAAACGTAATCCCTCTTTCTGAAGGTTCAAGCATAATCTCATCATAGATAAACTTATCATTAAATCCTGCTTTCTCAGCATCAGTGCGATCGCTCGAATAAACAACCTTTCGGATTCCCGACCAGTAAATTGCTCCAAGACACATCGGACAAGGTTCACATGAGGTATACAAAGTACAATCATTAAGATCGAAAGTTTGTAATTGAGAAGAGGCCTGCCTTATAGCCAGAATTTCGGCATGAGCAGTAGGGTCATGATTAAGAACTACCCTGTTGGAAGCTTCAGAAATTATTTTGCCGTTCTTTACTATTACTGCACCAAATGGTCCTCCTCCCTTAACAACACTGTCTTTTGCTATTTCAATTGATCTCCGGAGATATTTTTTGTCGTTTTCCATTTGTCAGTTTTCTGTATATTAAATCTATTTTCTTCCTTTGTGTTCCTTTGAGCGTACTTTGTGTTCCTTTGTGGTTAATGGATTTTTTTTACCACAAAGGTGCGCTAAGTGATCACTAAGGTTCACAAAGGATTATTAAAGCAGAACATTCAATATTATTAATTCAGCACGTAAAAATAAGCCAGTTTTGTATAACAATAATAAATTCTACTGAGAATTCTTTTTTTTTAGGAAATATGTTGTATTTTTGCAGACCCCAAAATAATGGGGTAATTACATTAAATATAAGTATATCAATTAAAAAATAAGAACTAGTGAACACCTTAAGCTATAAAACAGTTTCAGCAAATAAAGCTACTGTAAACAAGGAATGGGTTATTATTGATGCTGACGGCAAGGTGCTTGGGAGACTTGCATCAGTTGTGGCTTCAATGCTTAGAGGAAAGCACAAAACCGACTTTACACCTCATGTTGACTGTGGTGATAATGTTATTGTTATCAATGCTGAAAAAATCGATCTGACAGGTAAAAAATTTTCAGATAAGGTTTATGTCCGTCATACAGGTTATCCCGGGGGCCAGAGATTTACAACTGCTGAAGCACTTTTGAAAAAGAATCCAATAGGGCTGGTAGAGAAAGCTGTAAAGGGTATGTTACCAAAAAACAGGCTTGGAAGCGCTCTTTACAGGAATTTACATGTTTATGCAGGTGCAGAACATTTGCATGAAGCACAAAAACCCAAAAAAATTGAACTTTAAAATATTTTAAGCAAGATAAATGGAAACAATCAATGCTCTTGGAAGAAGAAAAGCAGCTGTAGCCCGGGTATATTTGAGCGATGGCAAAGGTAAAATTACTGTTAACGGCAGAGATTATAAAGAATATTTTGGTGCTGAAACACTTCAGTATGTTGTTACACAGCCCCTGGTTCTTATGAATGTAGTTGAAAAGTATGATATCAATGTCAATCTTGATGGAGGTGGTGTAAAAGGTCAGGCCGAAGCTTTACGTCTCGGAATAACAAGAGCACTTATTATGATGGATGCCGAATGCAAAGGCAAACTCAAAGCCGAAGGATTCGTAACACGCGATCCACGTGAAGTTGAACGGAAAAAACCAGGTCAGCCAAAAGCCCGCCGGAGATTCCAGTTCAGTAAACGTTAGAATTAAATTGATTTTAAAAGTCAGTCTGTATAGATGCAAGTTTAGTATCTAAATTGTGAAGACTCCTGTCATATGGCGGGGCTACTTTGCAATTGATTGAAAGAATGTAAACTTAAAAACCCAAAAAATGCCAAGAACAAATTTTAAAGAATTACTTGATGCAGGTGTGCATTTCGGACACCTTAAAAGAAAATGGAATCCCGCAATGGCTCCTTACATATTTATGGAGCGAAATGGTATTCATATCATTGACCTGGAAAAAACAGTAGCGAAGATTGATGAAGCAGCTTCCGCAATGAAGCATATAGCCAGATCAGGTAAAAAAGTGCTTTTTGTTGCTACAAAAAAACAGGCAAAAGAGATTGTAGCTGAAAAAGTAAAAGCTGTTAATATGCCTTACGTAACTGAACGTTGGCCGGGCGGAATGCTCACCAACTTCCCTACAATCCGTAAAGCAGTTAAAAAAATGTCATCTATTGATAAGATGGCAACTGACGGAACCTTCCTGAATCTTTCAAAACGTGAGAGATTGCAGGTTACACGTCAGCGCGCTAAACTTGAAAAAACACTCGGAAGCATTATTGACCTTACCAGGTTGCCATCTGCACTTTTTATCGTTGATGTCACCAAGGAACACATTGCCGTAAGGGAAGCTAAAAGACTTGGAATCCCGGTTTTTGCAATGGTTGATACTAACTCCGACCCCTCCGATATAGAATTCCCAATTCCTGCGAATGACGATGCCTCAAAATCAATATCATTGATAATCGGGATACTCTGTCAGGCAATTGAAGAAGGACTCAATGAGCGGAAGCTGGAAAAAGATAAAGAGCCTCAGCAGAAAGATAAGAAAGTGATGAGGAGAGAGCTTGAAACAAAAGATATTCCTGCCGCAATAATTGAAGCAATCGTCGAAGAAGAGGAAGAAGTTGAAGTTGATGATGATACCGACGAAATTGACGAAGATGATACCATAGCCAAGGTGATTGACGAGGCTGAAGAAGAAGTATAGGAAATTAAATTTATTAACAATAAAGATATTATTATGGCTGCTATAAACGCTGCTGATGTTGCTAAATTAAGAAGGGTCACTCTGGCAGGGATGATGGACTGCAAAAAGGCTCTTGAAGAATCTGAAGGCAATTTCGACAAAGCAATTGAGATAATTCGTAAAAAAGGACAGGCTGTTGCCAATAAACGTGCTGATAGAGAAGCATCAGAAGGTGTTGTCCTTTCAAAAGCATCAGGTGATGGAAAAGCCGGAGCAATAATCGTTTTGAACAGCGAAACGGATTTTGTTGCGAAGAACTCTGATTTCCTCGCTCTTGCTAATAAAATACTCGACCTTGCAGTAGCAAATAAACCGGCAAACCTTGAAGCACTGAAATCACTTCCTATGGATGGCGGAAAAGTAGGGGAGAAAGTTGTTGAATACGTAGGAATCATCGGTGAAAAGCTTGAGCTTTCATATTATGAAAAAATCGAAGCAGCTCATGTACAGGCTTATATTCATCCCGGAAACAGGCTTGCTACTTTGGTAGGTTTCACAAAAGCGGGCATTGACGTTCAGGTTTATAAAGATGTTGCAATGCAGATTGCGGCTATGAACCCTGTGGCAATTGATAAGGATTTTGTTCCTGAATCAGTTATCGCCCAGGAAATTGAGATTGGTAAAGAACAGGCAAGACGCGACGGGAAACCTGAGGAAATGCTTGAAAAAATAGCTCAGGGTAAACTTACCAAATTCTTCAAGGAAAGCACTCTGCTGAACCAGGACTTTGTAAAGGACAATAAAATGACTATCAGACAGTATCTTCAGTCTGTTAATAAAGACCTTACTGTTACTGAATTCAAACGCTTTACATTAAATTTGTAATACGTAAGTTCATATTTCAATATCAGGTGGCGCTTCAGGGCGCCACTTTTTTTTGTCTCAACCCTTAATTCACACACCTATCCTCACGATTTTTACCTCATCCCCCTACCCCTTCTCCCATCTGTTTACCTCATCCCCCCACCCCTTCTCCCAGGGGAGAAGGGGAGTAAATACGTAATAATCTTTAGATTAGCGGTCATATATGGGTTCTTATGAAATGATTAACCTTTTGTGAAAACGGATTCAGCTCCTCTCCCCTGGGAGAGAGGTTGGGGTGAGGTCACTCAAGGAAGAAAAACCTATCCAACATGGTTTTTATCAACACGAAATATTAATGCGATATTTAAATACAATTAGTTTTATATATTTGTTAATCTAAATTACTTATCCATAACGAAAAAAAACCCACTAAATGAAAGAACAATCAAATAGCAATCTACGGATGGGAATGACCCTAATGTTAATGATCTTCTTTATTTTCGGATTCATTACCAACTTCAACATTGCTTTAAAGGACCAGGTTCAGGCAACCTTCCATCTGAGCAACTTCATGGCAAATCTTGTTAATGGAGTATTCTTTTTCGCCTATTTTGCATTTTCGTTTGTAAGCGGAAAAATCATTAAAAGAACAGGCTATAAAATGGGGCTTATAATTGGCTTACTCCTTATAAGCATAGGTAGTTTCTTATTCTATCCTGCTGTAGCTGTTCCATCATATGCACTTTTTCTTTGCGCAGTATTTGTGATGGCAACCGGAGTCGTTTTTCTTCAGACTGCTGCAAATCCTTATGTTGCTGCACTGGGTTCGGAATCAACTTCTTCATCAAGGCTTAATCTGGCACAGGCACTAAACGGATTGGCTACTACTGTCGCTCCATTTGTCGTTGGAATTTTCGTTCTTACACCTGCTGCAATTGCAATGGGGCCAACAGCAGTACAGACTCCATTCCTGATAATCGGTGGAATCGTTTTATTGATCGCTATTGCTATCTATTTAATGAAACTGCCAGAAATAATAGTTGGAGAGGAAGTTATTGGAAGAAAGAGCATCTGGAAGCATACCCATGTATTATTGGGGGCCCTTGCAATTTTCTTTTATGTTGGTGCTGAAGTTGGTATCTCCACAGCTATCGTTCCTTATCTCAGACAGAGTGGAATGATGATTGGTGAAGCTGCCAAGTTAGCCGCCATGTATTGGGGTGGCGCTATGGTTGGCCGTTTCCTTGGATCTATTAATCTTAGTGCTATGGACAACAATAAGAAATTAATGTATTCCGGGTTCGTTGTCATATTAGCATTCTTTGTAGGCTGGTTAGTTACCAGCAGCCAGATTATAGAAGGTGTTTTTGTTTTCAAATCTCTGCCTGTTAACGGTCTGATATTCTTAGGTATTGCAGTTGTAAATTTCCTGGCAATGAACATCTCAAAAGGAAAAACAAATGTTATGCTGGGTGTATTTGCCATTATTGGTGCAGTATTAGTATTTTCCGCAACAGTCCTTGGTGCAAATGTTGGTATCTGGGCACTTCTTTCTATAGGCTTCTTTAACTCCATTATGTTCCCGAATATTTTTGCATTGGGAGTTAAAAATCTTGACAGTTTTGAGATGCCTATGGCTTCAGGAATTATCAATACCATGATCGTTGGTGGATCAGTTATTCCGTTAGTGATGGGTTATTTCACCGACAGTATAAGTGTTCGCGCTGCGTTGCTCGTTCCTCTGGTATCTTATCTTTACATTGTCTTCTTTGCTTTTAAAGGAAGCAAAACCAAATAGATTGAATTAATTTGATTGAATAAAAGATATTTACAGTACATATTAAAAAACTATATATATGAAAAGGGTATCAATTGGAATTGATATAGGCGGAACTAATACTGCAATCGGAGTAGTTGACAGCGATGGTAATGTGTTGTATGAAAGAAAACCCCAGATGCCAACTCCTCAGAAAATGGAGAACCCGCAGATGACTCAGACAGTGTCTGATGCAATTGTGAAAAAATACGTTAGCGCTCTTACGGCAGAAATTAAAAAAGCTATTGAAATGGTAAAACAAATCAATCCCCAGATAGAAGTTATGGGAATTGGTATTGGTGCACCAAATGCAAATTACTACACCGGGACTATCGAATATGCCCCGAATCTGCCTTTTGTGGGTGTTGTTAATTTTGCGTCACTTATTCATAATAATTTCCCTGAATTTAAATTTGTAAAATTGACTAATGATGCTAATGCAGCTGCTCTTGGGGAAATGATCTATGGCGGTGCAAAGGGAATGAGAAATTTCGCAATGATGACTATCGGAACCGGACTTGGAAGCGGCCTGATTGTCAATGGCGATCTTGTTTACGGCTCAGATGGTTTTGCAGGTGAATGCGGACATGTAACAGTAGTACCTGAAGGACGACTCTGCGGTTGTGGTGGCCTGGGTCATCTTGAAGCATATTGTTCTGCCACGGGTATCAAACGAACTGTTTATGAACTTCTGGCAAAATATAATCCTCCGGATTGCCCTCTGTCAAACATTCCAATGAATGAAATGTCATCAAAAATTGTTTTTGACGCAGCTGAAAAAGGAGATCCTATTGCTAAAGAGGTCTTCCAGATAACTGGTGAAATTCTTGGACGTGCCTTAGCCGATACTGTTCATTATCTGAGCCCGGAAGCAATTTTTCTTTTCGGAGGTGCAGCAGCGGCCGGTGATTATATTTTCAAACCTACAAAAGAAAGTATGGAACGTCATCTGATGCCAGTCTTCCGTAATAAAGTTAAAATTCTTCCTTCGGAGTTGAAAGAGAGTTCTGCAGCTATTCTTGGAGCAAGTGCCCTCGTCTGGAAGGAAATCGAGAAAAACAAATAGGTCATTTCTCGTAACAGAGAAGATCAAATTTAAAAGAACATCCCTGGTCAATCCGTTGACCGGGGATTTTTTGTGAATTAGAAATAATGAAAAGGTTCGAAATCTGTTAGATTTTTGGGCCCCCTACCCCCATAGACCTCAACTTAAGCTTTGGGGATGAATGAAATACTGCATAAAAAAGTTTCCCCTCCTTTTGAAGCTACTCTTTGTACACAAATATCGTAATTTTGATTGTTAATAACTACTTTGGTCGTGTTAATATAAATATCTGAATATCAATGTATTACATTTGTAAAACTGATTAGTTTTTCGTACATTAAGTGCATGATTAACAGACAGTTTGACGGTTTTTACCAAGGTATTCTACCCGATTCAAGAATTGAAAAACGAGCAGAAAAAGTTATGGCTGATATGTTGAATTTTGGTAATGTTGTAGTTAATAAGTTTTGTACCACTAATACTAAAAGAAAAGGTGCTTACAGAATGCTAAACAACAACAGTTTTGACCATAAATATCTTGCAGAGGGACTCTACAGGGTTTGTAAGAACAATGACGAACCGGTGCATCTACTTTGTATTCAAGATACTACAGAGTTGAATTTTACTGATCATATAGACAGGATGAGAGAAGAGGATAAGGACATAGGTCCTGTTACGAAGAATGATAATGCAGGCTTTTTCTGCCATCCTGTGCTTGTTATAAATCCATCACACCAACTTCCGATAGGGATATCCGATGTTAACATATGGAACAGAAGTTGGGAAAAACTTTCTAGGCATGAACGTGATTATAAGCACCAGGATATAAAAGAGAAAGAGTCCTATAGATGGATTAGCAGTACAAAAAGAACCAAAGATTTGCTTACAAAAGCTTCATGCCTGACATTCATTGGAGACAGGGAATCTGATATATACGATGAGTTTGCCCATGTTCCGGATAAGAGAACCCATCTGCTGATAAGATCAAGTATCAACCGGAGATTGTTTGGTGAGGATCAGAAACTTTTTGAAAAGCTTGAATCTTCAAATCAACGAGCAAGTTATGATCTGGAAATTAGACATAATCGCAAAAGGAAAAAACGAAAAGCCAGGATGTCTCTTAAATACGAAAGAGTAAAGATACAGCATCCTGTAAACAAAGAAATTGGGAATAAACCTGCATATGTTGAAATGTGGGCTATCGAAGCAAAAGAACTTCCAGAAACCATTCCCGCCAATGAAACACCCATCTTATGGAGACTTTTAACAACACATATTATAAGTTCTCCGGAAGATGCATTAAGATGTGTGGATTGGTATAGTCAACGGTGGTTCATTGAAGAACTCTTCAGGGTCATAAAGAGTAAGGGCCTGATGATTGAATCAGCTCAACTTGAAACAGGTGAGGGTCTTAAAAAACTTGCTGTAATGGCTTTGCAGGTAGCATTGACAACCATGATCCTTAAGCTATCCTTAACAAACATCCATGAGATCAAAGCCACTTTGATCTTTTCCGAAGAACAATTAAACTTTCTCAAGATCTATATGCCGGAAATAGAAGGAAAGACACAGAAACTTAGCAATCCATTTACAGAAGGGACACTGCCATGGGTTGCATGGGCAATGGGTAGAATAGGTCATTGGGGTGGTTATATGTCGCAAGGTCCACCCGGTTACATCACTATAAAGACAGGTCTGGACAGGTTCAATGAATTATTAGATGGATTTAGGGTTGCAATGAAATATTTTAAAATAAAAGATGTGTACAAAGAGTAGCTTTTGAAGGAGGGGAAATCTATCAGGCTATCTGTCTGTACTATACGTTCTATTTTGTACTAATCTCTCTCCATGTTTTACTATATTCAACTCCTTAAGTCTACGCCTATGTCAATAGGGTAACACAGCGAAGCGGAGGGAGTGAGCATAATGAAGACTTTTTCAACAGTTCATAAACAAGAAATAATATGATCCTGCATCTATAATTTACTATCCACTTCGTAATTCCATGCGGATTTATTAATTTCGTTGCACTAAAAACCTGATCATTATGCGATATTCCAGAATCCTTTTAAAACTCAGCGGTGAATCATTGTCCGGAAACGGGAACCAGGGAATCAGCGATTCAGTTCTTGAAGAATATGCAAAACAGGTACTCGAAGTTGTTGAGAAAGGTTGTGAAGTTGCCATTGTAATCGGTGGCGGTAATATTTTCCGGGGTTTGAGCGGAACAAAATCAGGATTTGACAGGGTAAAAGGTGATCAGATGGGGATGCTCGCCACTGTAATCAACAGCCTGGCCCTGGAAAATGCAGTCGGGCGTCAGGGTGGCAAGGCTAAGGTATTTACATCAATAAGGATGGAACCGGTAGGTGAATTCTACAACAGGGATAAGGTGCTTGAGGCAATGAAAAATAATACAGTATGCATTCTGTCAGCTGGTACAGGGAATCCGTTTTTTACAACAGACACTGCTGCAGCACTTAGGGCAGTTGAGATCGGGGCAGATGTTCTTCTTAAGGGGACAAGAGTGGATGGCGTATACACGTCCGATCCTGAGAAAGATCCGAAAGCAAAAAAATATGATTCCCTGTCTTTTGAAGAAGCGATTGCTAAAAGACTTAAAATTATGGATTCCACAGCATTTACTATGTGCAGGGATAATAATCTGCCTGTAGTCGTATTTGATATGAATGAACCAGCCAATCTCAGAAAAATCATTGATGGAGATACCATAGGTACGCTCCTTCGCAATTGAGGTGATATTGCAATTCCGCCTATTTTACTATTTTTGTTGTACCGGAAACCTGACCAGAATAAATCTAACCAGAATATCTTTGAAAGTTATAACTCTCTAATCTCAACAATATGAACGAAGAAATTGAACTGATAACTGAAGAGACAAGGGAAAGGATGGAAAAAGCCCTCGAGCATCTTGAACATGAACTTGCACGGCTTCGGGCCGGAAGATCCAATCCTGCCCTTCTGGACGGTATAACAGTTGATTACTACGGCGTGAATTCACCATTGACACAGGTTTCGAATATTAATACACCTGATGCAAAAACTATTCTTATTCAGCCCTGGGAAAAAAATATGCTTGGAACTATAGAAAAAGCAATAATGGCTGCAAATATCGGTCTCACTCCGGTAAATAACGGGGAAGTGATCAGGATTAATATACCTCCACTGACAGAAGAAAGAAGACACCAACTTGTTAAACAGGTAAGAAACGAAGGTGAAACAGCGAAAATCAGTATCCGGACAGCCAGAAAATGGGCAAATGATGAATTGAAATTACTGCTTAAAGACGGTTTGCCTGAAGATTCTGAAAAAGAAGCTGTTGAAATCGTCCAGGTGATGACCCATGAATACAATACAAAAATTGATAAGGTGATGGCAACGAAAGAGAAAGATGTTATGACCGTTTGATATTTCTCTGTGCGTGGGTGGGTTAATAACTTGACCCCCTCGCCCTTCGGGCACTCCCCCTTTGCAGGGGGAGAAAAATTTATATGTAAGTAAAATATCACTAAACAGAAGAGTATTTTCTCCCCTTTAGGTGAGATGTCGCGAAGCGAAAGAGGGGCTCAACTTGGTGAAAAGAATCCCTATTCATATCGCGAATCGCCGCTTCTTCCTCCTCATAATCAATTACATACCTGTTATCCCGAGCGTTAGCGAGGGATCTCCTTCTCTAATCTTGAAATTGACTTAAATAAAGATGTGATGTAAGACTAGTTTTGAAGGAGGGGAAACTTATTTATTCAGTATCTCATTCATTACCAAAAGCTTAAGTTAGAGGCTATGCCCTTTAGGGGGGCTGGTGGCCTCCACGGGTAAGATATGAAAATATTCATCATAATAGTAATAGGGTATAATTACCCCTATCTGGTCATAGGGTTGAAATGAAAAGAATACAGTATTCAGAAAAGAAATTATCACGATCTTAAACTTAATAAATAAACGCCATGAAAAATTTTAAAAACATTGCATTAATCGCTACAGTTCTGCTGCTGGCTTTTACTGCGCAGACAACATCTGCCGGAAATCTTCCGCGGAAGAAAAACTACCAGCAGGATTTTATTACAATTAAAGGGAAAGTTATTGATGCTGAAAGCAGAGCTCCCCTGGTATTCGCGACAGTTGCTGTTAAAGAAACAAATGTGGCAATCGTAACAAACATCGATGGAGAATTTACCCTTAAAATCGGTGACCTTTCCACATCAAAAACTCTTGAAGTATCTTTTGTGGGATATAAAAACAAGGCAATCCCAATAAGCGAACTTAAGGAGAATGGCTCCAAAAATATCATCGCCCTTCAATCTGCACCGATTCCTATTAAAGAAATTGTAGTAAAACCTCTCGATCCGGAAAGTGTCGTAGCTAAAGCAATTGATAACATAGATAAAAACTATGAAACAGTTCCAAATCTGATGACTGCTTTCTATAGAGAAACAATTAAGAAAAATCGTACATATGTATCAATAGGAGAAGCTGTGGTTGAAATATTCAAAGCCCCATATGACAATGATATGCGATTCGACGGTGCAAGAATATATAAAGGTAGAAAAGGTGCTGACGTTGAGAAAATGGATACAGTTCTCTTCAAACTTCAGGGCGGTCCGATTAGTGTACTTGATCTTGACATTGTCAAAAACAAAGAGACCATTCTTACAAAAGAAGCGATGAAAGACTATGATTATAAACTGAGTGGTATTATTGAAATAGACAATAAACCTCATTATGTAATTGATTTCATACAGAAACCTTCAGTAGAGAATCCATTATTCATGGGAAGTCTCTATATTGATATGAATTCATATGCTATAACAGAAGCAGAATTTGGATTCAATCTTTCAAATAAAGAGGCTGCACAATCAATTTTTATCAGGAAAAAACCAGTTGGAATGAAAATAACTCCTGAAATTGCAACCTATATAACCAAATACCGTGAACAAAATGGCAAATGGCACTTTGTATACTCAAGAGCAGAAGTTAAATTTAAAGTTAACTGGGCTAAAAAACTCTTCCACACCTACTATACAACTATGTCAGAAATAGCTGTAACAGATCGTACAGACCAGGAAGTTATTAAATTTGCAGGAAAAGATAAAATAAAACCTACGGATGTGTTCTCTGATAAAGTATCTTCATTTACTGATAAGGAATTCTGGGGAGACTATAACGTGATAGAACCTGACCAGAGCATCGAATCAGCAATACGCAGGCTTAGCAGAAAGCTTAAATTCATCGACAGGGAAAAGGCTAAATAACAAATAAACCAATGATCAGGGATACTGATATTACAGGGAGGATCAGGAATGGCGATATAGGACAGTTTGAGTCGCTTTTCCGATCCTCCTATGTTTCCCTGGTTCGTTACGCCATGACTTTGATAAAAGATCATGATACTGCTGAAGAAGTCGTTCAGGATCTTTTTTTCAAACTCTGGCAGGATAGAGAAAAACTTAATATTGAAAGTTCATTGAATGGTTATCTCTTCAGATCAGTTCACAACAGATGTCTGCATCATATTGAACATAATAAGGTTGTTGAACGCCATGCTGAAGAGATATTATATCAGCAAACAGAAAGTCAGGAAAGTCCTTCCGATATCCTCAATTACAAAGAGCTGCAGGAAAAAGTAGCCAGGATAATGGAAAGACTGCCTGAAAGATGCGGTCTGATTTTCAGGATGAGCAGGTTTGAAGGATTGAAGTATATTGAAATAGCAGAGCGCTTAAAAGTTTCGATAAAAACGGTCGAAGCAAATATGGGAAAGGCGTTAAAAGAATTCAGGAAGGAATTAACACAATGAAAAAGATGAAAAATATAGAGAGTTTTACAGATAAGGAGTGGGAGGAGCTTGCCTCTATACTTTCAGATGAGAAGAGCGGAAATACAGATCTTCCTGATCAGTTTATTGCCGGGGATTTAAAAAATACAGGAAAAAAATGGAAAGAATTAAAAATTATGTCTGATCAGAAGAAAATTGATGTTGATAAAGCCTGGAACAAAGTTAGTTCAAGGTTGTTGGAAAATGGTTATACCGTAAATGAACCTCCTCATAAAATACAGTTTATGAGAACCACAATATTAAGAATTGCCGCTGTTGCACTAATTTTATTAAGCCTCGGTGGTGCTGCAATTTACCTTAGCAATAAGGGATTATTAAGCAAAAATATTACCATTATTGCGGGCAACAACCAGAAGAATGTCCTCGTATCTCTTCCCGATGGAAGTACTGTCTATTTGAACCGTAATTCTGAATTCAGCTATTCAAAAAGCTTCGGTAAAGAAAGTAGAAATGTAAAACTTACCGGTGAGGCATTTTTTATAATTACACACAATATTAACAAGCCTTTCATCGTAGATGCAGGTGAAGCCAGAGTAAAAGTTGTCGGAACCAGCTTCAATGTGATTACTAATAACAATGAATCCTCGGTTGAAGTATTTGTTAAAACAGGAAAAGTTCTTGTATCAGATCAGGCAGGAGACCAGACAATTCAACTGGATCCGGGTTATGTTGGAACAATGAATTCAAAAACTTCAGGTAAAGCTCTTAACAGCGATCCAAATTACCTTTCATGGAATACCGGTTACCTTGATTACAGCGGTCAAAAGTTAAGTGTCGTTTTCAATGACCTTAAGAGAGTATACAATATGGATATCGTTGCAGATGATCCGGCTATACTGGAAAATCCATGGTCCTCCCCCATTGATAATTCTTCACAGGAAACAATAATTCGCTTAATTTGTACTAGCTTTAACCTGAGTTATACAAAAGATGGTAATGTTTACCACCTTTCTAAAAAATAACTCCTCTTTTTAGCATGTCATTCTACAATGGCAAAATATTTATAAAACTAAGCGCCATTGCATTAATCCTTTTTCTTTTTGAACAGAGGACACAATGCCAGCAAACTATCCTTGATTCAACTTTTACATTTAAGGAAGGCATTGTAAAAACGGGAGCAGCTCTCAACATTATTTCCCGAAAAACCGGCTTTAACTTTACTTACGATTCCCGTCTTGTAGACCAGGAAAGAAAGACGGTTATGAATTTCACTGATACCAGATTAAATGTTATCCTCGACAGTATTCTGATGTCTGATTCTCTGGTCTATTCTGTAATTGATAAATATATCATTATTTCACGCCCTAAAGTACCCACGCAGGCGGTTGATACAACCTTACAAAATGTAAAATATATCACAGGTAAGATTATCGACAATGAGACAGCCGAACCCTTGCCCTTTGCCGCACTTGCATTAAAAAACAATGGCAAGGGCACTGTGACAAACAACAATGGCAAGTTTGGATTGAAAATAACTCCTGATTTGCTAAATGATACAATCTCTGTTTCTTACCTCGGCTATCTGCGGAGGGAAATACCAGTCCAGGAAGCTTTAGGCAATAATCTTACAATTTCGCTGAAAAGAGAATATATATCCATTCCCGAAATCATTATTAAAAACCAGAATCCACAGGAGATTGTTGCCCGGGCACTAAAGGCAATTCCAAAGAATTACGGTAACACACCTGCATTAATGACTGGATTTTACAGGGAGGGTGTATTAAAAAAATCAGAACTTCAAACATATTCGGAGGCAATATTACAGATATATAAGAGTGCTTATACAGGAACTTTATCAGGCGATCAGATTAAGGTTTATAAGAGCAGGAAAATTGAAAACACCGACAGAAGGGATACTCTTACTTTAAGACTTAAAGCGGGGTTGAGCACTTGTCTTGAATTGGATGGAGCAAAAAACACTTTTGATTTCCTCGACAATCCAGCGGACTATACCTACCATTTAACCGACATAGTTACCTATGACGATGAGACAGCCTACGCTATTGAATTTGAGCAACGCGAAAATGTTGATCTTCCACTTTTTGAAGGGACAATTTATATTAACACTGTTGATTACGGAATACTGAGTGTTGAATTTGATATTAATCCAAAGTATATTAATAAAATGAAAGACTCCTTCGTTTCAACAAATACCCGGGGATTTAACACATGGCCTACTTCCGTAAAATATACTGTCAGTTACCGTAAGATGGATAACAGGTACTTTTTAAATCATGTCAGAGGTGATCTTACTTTTACTGCCAGTCAGAAGAGAAGGCTGTTCCATTCGCAGTTTAAAGTATTTTTTGAACTGGCAATAACTGAAATTGCTCTGACAAATGTAACACGGTTTGACAGGGAAGATCTTGCCCCGATACATTCCATTTTTTCCAGAACAATAAAGAATTATGATGCAAAATTCTGGGGAAATCAGGATTTTCTACGGCCTGAGGACAATCTTCTTAAGGCCCTTAAGAACATGAATGTGAAACTGCAGGAATTCACTAAATAATTGCGGATTGCGGATGAAACACCCCCTCCGCTTCGCGGTGATATAAATAAATTTTCTAAAATAAAGTGATTTTACCTGATATCCAGCCCTTAAGGGGCTTAATATGATAAAGTTTTGTGAAACGTTTTTGGAGATCTTTTTATAATTTTCAATTAGTAATTACAATCAACCACCCCGGTCGGGAAATAAAATACTGTATATATAAGATAATCAATCGTCCCGACCACCCCTCCTTCAAACGGAGCGGAAACCTTTTTAGGCAGTATCTCATATATCCCCAAAGCTTAAGTTTACGCCTATGCCTTGCAGGGGTTAATACTTTTGAAACTTCCTCGGTTTTTATTTATGAAATGATTGATGCTTTTGGTGGTGTTAACGAATTTTATAATAAATTTTTCATAAGTGCGGTATGTCCCCTCGGTTTTACCTCTCCCGGCAGTAATAATAAAAGTGTAAATTATAATTATTATGATGACCGTGATCTGACGGAGTCAATGATGGATTTTATTACTGACAATCTTGTTCGTCAGATTGACTTCGGAATTGATCGTGACACATGCTTTTGTCTTGGTACAGGGAAAAATTTTAAATTCCTGGTCAAACTTAATTATGAGCTTCAGCTCTTTGGTAAAATAATATCGCTGGAACATCCGCGTTTCATTATGCAGTACAAATCAAAACAGAAACTATTCTTTATAAATAAGTACCTTAAAGAATTCAGCAATGTAATAAACCGTAATTGATTTCGTTTTCATCGCAGGGACCTTGCATGCAACGTCCATACCGGAAAAAATGAAATGACAACAATCTTAAATCAAATGCCTTCTAACCGGATTAATTAATTATTTTTAAGCCTGAGAATTCAGGTTTGACATTACGAAATACAAATTTCAATGCAAATAACAAAGATTAAAGTTTCATATTTAATTGTTGTTTTATTCCTGGTCATTATTCTCATAACCAGTTGCGCCACACAGCATAAGTACAAAAGAATCAAGGCGGTTCCCTGTCCCTGCGAAAAAGAAAACAAAAGGTAATTACAAATTATTTGAAAAAATACTAACGTATTTATACGTCATGTTAAAATATAACGTATATTTACGTCAAATATTAACAGATATGGCATATACAAAAAGCGAGTTGTTCAGCCTGGAGCTCCAGAATTGTTCAGTTCTTTTTAAGGCATTGGGCCATCCTGCCCGGCTAGCAATTCTGAATTATCTTGCTGAGACAAAAACATGTATAACCGGTGATTTGGCCGATGTGCTCCCACTTGGAAGAACGACAGTCAACCAACACCTGAAAGAATTAAAGGATGCCGGGTTAATTCAGGGAACTACTGAAGGCGCGAAAACATGTTATTGTTTGGACCCCGGTAATATAAAGGAGTTAAAAAGAATTACTGAAAAATTCCTGGATGGAATTAATATTTTAAATATTAGTTGTTGATGTAAAGCTATTAACCTTTCTAATACCCAATTTTAAATAATGAGAATACTTATTTTGTGTACAGGTAACAGTTGCCGTAGTCAAATGGCACAGGGATTTCTCAAATCGTTCGATAGCTCAACCGAAGTTTTTTCAGCAGGGACATTCCCCTCATCCAAAGTAAATCCAATTGCAATAGAAGTAATGTCTGAGGTCGGCATTGATATCAGCAACAGTAAGCCCCAAAACGTCCGCCTATATCTGAATGATAAATGGGATTATGTAATTACAGTTTGTGATGATGCTAATGAAACTTGTCCTGTGTTTTACGGCGATGTGAAACATCGTCTTCATTATGGTTTTGAAGATCCTTCGAAATTTGAAGGACCTGAGGATCAAAAAATTGCTGAGTTCAGAAAGATAAGAGATCAGATTAAAGCAGGTTTTTATAGTTTTTATAACAATTTTTTAGTCAAATGAAAAGTGCATACACTATCGGTAATATGTTAATAAACGGGAAGCCGGTACCAGTCGTTTCTACTGAGCTTAACTTTAAAGATTTTCTAGGAGCTGTTATGGTCAGGTGGGGAATTAACCGTGACAGATACAGGGTTAATCCCGGGATTTATGCTGTGGGTGCGCCTGGTCCTGAAGCTGATGTTTTTGTTAGTGCAAACTACAAACTCTCCTTCGATGCTCTTCGGAAAAATCTCCGGGGCAATGACGGTTGGATTCTGGTTCTAGATACTAAAGGGGTAAATGTCTGGTGTGCCGCCGGAAAAGGTACCTTTGGTACAAAAGAACTGGTAAACAGAATTAAGGCAGTAAAACTCGACAAAATTATAAGTCACAAACGTCTGATCCTGCCTCAGTTAAGCGCAACAGGGGTTGCTTCATATAAAGTAAAAGAGGAATCAGGATTTAATGTACACTTTGGCCCGGTCCGTGCGGCAGATATCAAAAAGTTTATTACTGACGGATACAGAGCAGATAAAGAAATGAGGAAAGTAAATTTCAGTTTTATAGACAGGCTCAAGCTTATCCCCAACGATTTTATCTATGGAAAATTCTACCTTCTTGCTGCTATGACAGTTCTTTTTTTGATATCAGGGATAACTCCTCATGGTTTCTCTTACAGGAATTTTCAAGGAGAAGGAGGACCTGCGATATTGAAAGTATTCCTGGCCTATTTCGCAGGAATTGTAATTACACCTGTTTTACTCCCATATCTTCCGGCAAGGTTTTTTTCGTTTAAAGGATTTTATTCCGGAGCCATTGTTTTTCTCATTCTTTTATTTACAGGATCTGTGGGTCCGCACTTAATTGAAATAATATCCTGGTTTTTGATAATTACAACAATTTCTTCTTTCGGGGCTATGAATTTTACGGGTTCTTCAACATATACGTCATTATCAGGAGTCAAAAAGGAGATGAAGATTTCCATACCCATTCAGATTGGTTTTGCTTTCACGGGGATTAGCTTACAGATAGCAGAAAAATTAATTTATTAAGAAATTATGAAAGACTTAATTTATCTTCCCGATGTTGTTACCCTTAATCTGTGTGAGGCAACATGCAATGGTTGCGGAATGTGTATAAAGGTTTGTCCGCACGATGTATTCGAACTTTCCGGTAAAAAAGCTCATATTATCAGAAAGGATTTCTGCATGGAGTGCGGTGCCTGTGCCTTAAACTGTCAGGTTGAGGCAATAACGGTCAAATCAGGAGTTGGCTGTGCTGCAGGTATTATCAGCGGGATATTAAATAACACAGAACCTTCTTGTGGATGTTCTGACTCGAAACCAGCGTGTTGCTGATTGTTTTCAAATTATCAGATATATGAAATCAAGGCTAAAACTACTCGACAGGTACCTGACTCTCTGGATCTTCCTCGCAATGTTAATCGGAGTATTCAGTGGATATTTTTTCCCCGCGATCGCAAAATTCTGGAACTCACTCAAGTCTTCACCTGAAAGTACCACAAATATCCCCATTGCCATAGGTTTAATTCTTATGATGTATCCCCCTTTGGCTAAGGTCAGATATGAAGATCTGCCGCGTGTTTTCAGAAACTATAAAATTCTGGGATTATCACTTATCCAGAATTGGGTTATAGGGCCGGTTCTGATGTTTGTACTGGCAATTGCATTTTTCAAAATCTTCCCTGGAAAAAATAATTCAAATCTGCCATACATGTACGGAATTATCATGATTGGCCTTGCCAGATGTATCGCAATGGTTATAGTCTGGAACGATCTTGCTGAAGGAGACACAGAATATTGCGCAGGGTTGGTAGCATTTAATTCTATCTTCCAGGTGTTGTTTTTTTCGTTCTATGCATGGGTCTTTATCGCAGTTCTTCCCGGATGGTTTGGCGTTCCAACAAACTCAGTTGTGCAAAATATTACTATTGGTCAGATCGCCAGAAGTGTCTTTATTTATCTGGGAATACCTTTTGTTGCAGGATTTGTAACAAGGTTTGTTCTGACAAGGATTTATTCAAAAGAATGGTATCATACAAGGTTTATTCCTAAAATAAGTCCTGTAACTCTTGTCGCATTATTATTCACAATACTTGTTATGTTCTCACTTAAAGGAGAATACATCGTAAAGCTTCCGATGGACGTAATAATCATAGCTATCCCGCTGATCATTTATTTCCTGTTGATGTTCTTTGTCTCATTTTTTATCAGCAGAAAAGCAGGTGCTGTTTATGAACAATCAGTAACTCTTTCCTTTACAGCGGCAAGTAATAATTTTGAATTAGCAATTGCTGTTGCCATAGCTGTTTTCGGAATCAATTCAGGAGAAGCATTTACAGCAGTAATTGGTCCTTTGGTTGAAGTTCCGGTAATGATTGGACTTGTTAATGTGGCGTTGTATTTTAAAAGAAGGATCTCCACTAATTTAACTCCTGCTGGTACGCTCCGCTGATCAATCTAACTCGAAACCTCTGAATATAACCACTCTCTTCATTTTTATCTTGAATTAATTTTTCCATATTTGTTCAAGTTTTGAACATTCGATGAATTATCTGATCTTTATACTGTAGATACAACTGAGTTTTTTGTATGGAAATTGATACTGCGGAGGATTTAGTTACTGCCGAAGGCCTTGTCATGAATCATTCTAGTCAAAAGTAAGATTATGGTTGAAAGCATTATAACAATGTCGATTGCCGGTTTTTTAACGGGATTCATATTCTCAATGCCGATAGCCGGACCAGTCAGTATAATGATTACTTCCAACGCACTTAAAGGACGACAACGATATTGCAATCTTTTCAATATAGGAGCTTCTTTTGCTGATTTTATTTATGTATTCATAGCGGTTTTTGGTCTGACAAGATTATACACTTACTACAAACCAATTATACCCTATATTTTCTCATTTGGTTGTCTGCTGCTGTTTTTTCTTGGGTATAAAATTTTCAGGACCAACATTGATATCGATCACCTTGAAGACAATATTCATATTTCGGAAAAGATAAAGAAGGAAAGAGGAGCATTTTACACCGGATTTATGATAAACTTTCTCAATCCGACCCTTTTCATAGGGTGGCTGACTTCTTCACTGCTGGTAATTTCCTTTGTTGCTTCACTGGGCTTCCATACCGGAGGTTTAGCGGTCAGAATCGACCAGAACGCAAAAGAAATAGGTAATGTTGATTTTAAGAAAGTAGAAAATCGCCATGACTTTGCATTTAAGAAACTCGATTCTATTCAGATACTCAAAAACAGAAACCATGATGTTGAGCAGCCAACTTTCTCTCCTTCATTTCACTTAATAATTAGTATTTGTTATGCCTTATTCATAGCTATTGGTAGTGTTGTTTGGTTTTACCTGCTAGCATTCCTGATTGTAAGATTCCGTACCCGCATCAATATTAAAATAATTCTCGCTTTCATTAAAAGCCTTGGCATTTTCCTTTGCTGTACAGGAGCTTACTTCGGTTACGAGGCAATCAAGATGTTCCTTAATATGAAATGATTTAGTGCCGCTTATGTAGTACGGTGGGTCAATTTATTTCCCGTTTCCCAGGTCTATGCATTATCACGGTCGTCTCTTCCTGTGTGATTACAAATCCTTTTCCGGCTTTTTCAAAATATGGTTTTATGTGCTCCAGAAACGGTTCAATTTTGTGATTTTCGTCAATTATCTCTATTATGAGAGGTACTTTTTCCGAAATTTCCCAGAGCTTATTATTGTAGATTTCGCTGCTTGCACCATAGCCCATGATACCTTTGAGTACTGTCGCTCCGGTAAGTCCATAAGACCTTGCGGCATATACCAGTACTTCATATAGAGGAGAATGCTCAAATTTGTCAGTTGAACTGATATAAATCCTTAGCCTGGTGGCTTTGATATTTGATTCCATGGGTAATTAAAATTTTGTTATTAAAACTCCGGAAAATGTGGCTGCAATTCCAAGAAATAAACTGAGCCCTGCATACAACATAAAATGAAAGAAGTCACCGTCCCTGAGTAAAGCCAGATTTTCGTTTGCAAAAGTGGAAAAGGTTGTAAAGCCTCCGCAAAAACCTACTGCAAGAAACATTTTCCATCCGGGTGTAAGTAATGAACTTCTTTCAGAAAATCCATAGATCAACCCGATAATCAAACAACCTGTTATATTAACAACAAAAGTTCCGATAGGAAAAGCTGACGGAAAATTGTTTTGCATAAATCGGGACGCTAAAAACCTTGAAATACTTCCAAGAAAACCTCCCGAACCAATTAGTAATAATGTTTTAATCATATAAAGTCAAAATGCCTTAACTTTAAACTCAAAATAGAATACAAAGAAACACAAAGATATCAAACTGCCTTAAAACGATTTGTAAATAATTAATCTTAAGCTCTAAATACCTGATACACCGACTTATGCTTAAAATCAGGATTTCCGTACTTGCCTTGTTTTGCTCCGCATTATGCCAGGCTCAAATTGATTCAGCATTTCATTTTACTTTTAAACTTTCATATGTAAGTTCTATTATTTACCCCGGAATAAGCACTGGTGTCGAGATTCCGCTTCTTCACAAAAACAAGGAGTTGTTAAAAAAATCGAATCCCCGGTATTTTAAGGAGAGATTTGTAACGGGTAATTTAAACTGGTATCACCATCCGGGTTTTCAAGACAATCTTTATATTACTACAGAATGGGTACTGCGAAGGACAAGGTACCGTGGACTTATTTCAGAGTTTTCACTTGGACCGGGTTTCAGCAGGACATTTCTTGGAGGAACCACTTACAAAGTGAACGATAATGGAGATGTTTCTATTCTCAAACTTGCAGGATATAATTATGCTATGATCACAATTGGCGGCGGTATAGGGTACAACTTTTCCATGCATAAAAATCTGCCTGTTTCTTCATTTGTAAAAATGAATCTTATTACAATGTTTCCTTATAACAGTACAATATATTTCAGACCGGTTCTTGAGCTTGGTGTGAGGTATTCACCGTATAAATCGAAACATCCGACGGATTAGGTTTCTGTAACAAATTTGAATCAAAAATGAAACGTTTATATCTATATATTCTCTTATTATTAGTTATTGGATGTCAGAAAGAAAGTATTTTAAATTCAAAAAATGCTTCTGAAGTATTTTTTGTTGAGAACGCGGGTGCATCAATGCGTGTTGACGTCCAGGGAAATACTGCAAGTAGAATCTTTATACTGATTATTCATGGTGGTCCGGGAGTAAGCTCATATTTTTACGATACCAAATATATCTCGGCACATCTCGGGGATAAGTACGCCATGGTTTACTGGGATCAAAGAAATGCCGGAGCTTCACAGGGGACAAGTAATGGAAAAGATCTTCATCTTGGAGTAATGGTTGAGGATCTGAAAAAGGTTATCGAGGTGCTTAAGTACAGGTATGGCCAGGATATAAGCTTGTTTTTAGTCGGGCATAGTTTCGGTGGTTTGATTGCGGCAGACTTTATAACTACTCCTGGCTATCAGCAGATGATCAAAGGACTTATTAATGTTGACGGAAGCCATAATTATCCTTTGAATGATACCCTTACCAGGGAGATGCTGTTATCTTATGGGAATAGAGAAGTTTCATTGAAAAGAAATGAAAACAAATGGGTGCCGATTATCAATTATTGCCTTACCCATCGGGGCAATTTTTCTGAGGATGAATCTATGCAACTTGAAAAATATGCCGGTGATGCTGAGAACTTAATTGATAGCGTAAAGAAAGTTAATCTTGTTTCCTTCGTCCTAAAGTATTCAATAACAGATGTATATCCGCTTACTGCAATACTGAGCAATCTCCTGTATTCAGAAGATTCTAACTTTAACAAAGAATTGGCGGTTGCTCAATTTTCATCACTGTTAAATACTGTGACAATTCCGGTACTGGTTCTTTGGGGGAAATATGATTTCATATGTCCGCTTACATTAGGAGAGGATTTTTATAATCGTATTCATTCAATCAATAAAAGATTTGCAATTTCACCTGTTAGCGGACATAACATGATCTTGCAGGATAAAAAATTATTTTGCGATGAAGTAAGTGCCTTCGTTTCACAATTCAAATAAATTAAAAGATTTGGAAAAATATTTCTGCCACAAAGGCACAAAGGAGCAACAGGAATTCTTTACTGTTGAAGAAACCTTGGTGCATCTTGGCGTCTTGGTGTCTTGGTGGCGATTTGATTCCTGTTTAAAATTAAATTAATAGTAAAAAGATGTTTGCAAAATTTATTCTTCTGGCAATTTTCGGGATTGCAATGGCTCATCTTGAAGGTGTTGTGGTTGTTTATCTGAGAAAGACCCTGGGAATACCCGATTCAGAATCTAATAAAGCCTCAATCGAAAAATTTCCTAAAAGGTATTTAAAGATTGAAATGACCCGTGAGGCAGCAACAATAATCATGCTGGTGATTATTGCATATCTGACCGGTGTGACCTGGATTGAAAGAGGTATATTTTTCCTATGGACATTTGCATTCTGGGATCTGTTTTACTATTTATCTTTATATATATTAATTAAATGGCCTCCAAGCTTAGCAACCATTGACGTTCTGTTTCTGATTCCAAAACCATGGATCGCTCCGGTATGGTTTCCAATCTGTGTTTCGGGTCTGACAATTCTTATTGTTTTTGTCCTGGCATTTTTAGACGTATTTTAAACCTTCTAATTATTAGATTGTTATTTAATCAGCCAATAACAAATCTATTTAAAGGAAACAGGAATAGTTTAAACGAAATATCCTTTGGAATAAATTCTTGCATATAGCAGTCGATACGCACGTATAATTTTCATAATAAATAATTTCCACATTCAAACTTAAAGAAAAATGAAAAAGTCGGCGATTTTTATCAGTTGTTTGTTAATCCTTCTTACAGGATTAAACCTGGCAGGTCAGAATGCCAAACCGGAATATAGTGTTTTAAATAAAATTCCTGTGCCAGGAGAGGGCGGTTGGGATTACCTCACTGTTGAGGAAACAGGAGCAGGTAAATTATTCATATCTCATGGAACCGTTGTACAGGTTGTTGATCTTGCCACAGGTCAGGTCGCAGCAACGATAAAAGATACTCCGGGAGTTCATGGTATTGCATTAGCTATGGATTTAAATAAAGGGTTTATAAGTGTTGGCCGCAATGCATCAGTAAAAGTTTTTGACCTTAAAACACTTGCTCCGACAGCTGATGTTAAAGTCACAGGGGAAAATCCTGATGCAATAATTTATGATAAATTCTCGAAAAAAGTATTTGTGTTTAACGGTCGATCATCGAATGCAACAGTTCTCGATGCAAATACAAATGAGGTAGTTGGTACCATCCCGCTTGCAGGGAAACCTGAGTTCCCGGTCTCTGATGACGCTGGCAATATTTATGTGAATATTGAAGATAAAAGTCTGATTTCAGTTATTGATGCAAATACAATGAAAGTTTTGAAATCGTGGCCGATAGCTCCCGGAGAGGAAGCCAGCGGACTTGCAATTGATAATGAGACTCACCGCTTGTTTGCAGTATGTGGTAATAAACTAATGGTAGTGTTGGATGCCACTGATGGCCATGTTGTTGCAAACTTGCCCATTGGAGAAGGTTGTGACGGTGTTAAGTTTGATCCGATTTTAAAAAGAGCGTATAGCTCCAATGGAGAAGGAACAATGACTGTCGTCCAGGAGGTTGATAAGGATAATTTTAAAGTTCTCGAGACTCTTAAGACTAATCCGGGTGCCCGAACCCTCGCACTTGATCCCAGAACACACCATATTTATACACCAACTGAAGAATATAATCCTGCTCCGGCAGCAACAGCAGCAAATCCCCATCCAAGAAGAACACCGAAACCCAATTCATTTTATATAATGGATATCGCTCCGATAAAAAAATAGATTTTTTTTATATTGAATAGAATTTATAAGGGCATGCCATGGCATGTCCTTATCTTTGGAAAAAAACTGAATGGATGAAGAAGGAAGTGTTAAGAAGATTAACAGATTTAAAATAGTCTTCAGATCGCTGAAATACAGGAACTACAGGCTTTACTTCAGCGGGCAAAGCATTTCCCTGATCGGTACATGGATGCAGCGAATTACCCTTCCATGGATTGTATATCATATAACCGGATCGGCTCTGCTATTGGGAATTGTAAGCTTCGCAGGTCAAATCCCGACATTTTTACTTTCACCTTTTGCAGGTGTTTTAACCGACAGATGGAGCCGGTACAGGGTGTTACTGGTCACACAGATCGTTTCAATGCTCCAGGCATTTGCCCTTGCATTTCTTTGTCTTAACGGAACAATAGAGATCTGGGAGATAGTCGTTTTGAGTATAATACTCGGGTGCGTCAATGCGTTTGATGTTCCGGCACGACAATCGCTTATAGTTGACCTGGTTGAAAAGAAAGAAGATCTGGGCAATGCAATAGCGCTTAATTCCCTTATGTTTAACGGAGCAAGGTTGATTGGACCTTCAATAGCAGGTATCATGCTCGCATCAACAAGTGAAGGCATCTGCTTCCTTATTAATGCGATCAGTTACCTTTTTGTTATTGTTTCAGTATTAATGATGAAAGTAAATATTAAACGCTATATTAAGAATCAACACGAAATATTCGGGGAACTAAAAGCCGGGTGGGATTATACTTTTGGCTTTCCTCCTATAAAACATCTTATCCTTCTGCTAGGATTGGTGAGCCTTACCGGAATGTCATATACCGTACTTATGCCCGTTTTAGTAAAAGAGGTGTTGCATGGAGGTTCAAATACATATGGATTTCTAATGGGAGCCGCTGGTTTTGGCGCATTGTTAGGAGCATTGTTTCTTGCGTCAAGAGAAAAAGTGTTGAAGCTTGGAAGAATCGTTCCTATTGCTGCAATAATCTTCGGAACAGGACTCATAATGCTCTCCTTTTCAAAGTGGTATTATTTATCACTTATGTTAATGGTTATTATAGGATTGGGGATGATGCTTCAGACCGCTGCAAGCAACACTGTATTACAGACAATAACTGATGACGATAAACGCGGACGAGTGATGAGTTTTTATACCATGGCTGTAATGGGAACAGCACCTTTTGGCAGTCTGATTGCAGGAGCACTGGCAAAGACAATAGGAACTTCCGGCACCTTCCTTGCTGGTGGTCTTATTACAATAACGGGGGCCCTTGTTTTTTTCAGAAAGCTGCCTGAACTCATAAAACTGGTCCACCCGATTTATGTAAAAATGGGCGTTATTCCGGAAGTGGCAACAGGAATTCAAACCGCATCTGAACAATCAGCAGAAATAGGACTATGATCCCTGGCCGCAACACGACCATGGGGCTGTTGAGAAGTGCAGTTTTTAAATCATTCAGAAATTTCCAATAAAGTACTTGTTAGTGGTGCTCCTGTTCCAATGTTTAATCCGATCTTCATCAGGTAATCACCGGTATAAGACTTTCCGCTCTCGATTGAAGTCCGTTCTCCCGGGAACATGTTAATTTCTTTCACACTATATGTCCGTGACGGATCAAGACCCTGTAATCTTACGGGTAGAAAGGACTCACCAAATCGTGAATTAAGAGTATATGCAAATAGAACTGCCTTTGTTTTAGTATTACCCACATACATGAGCACTGCCCTGTTTTCATCATAAGGAGATATAAGCCTGTAAAGATCCCCATGCCATATTATATCACTCAGTCTTTTATAATTGGCAACAGCATCCTGGCTAAACTTTAATTCATTCTCTGTAAGCTCATTGACTTTAAGATCATAACCCATTTTCCCCATCATTGCAACATCGGTCCTGAATTTTAACGATTGCTTTCCCCAGGAAGTAATATGATTGCAGACTGCGAATGCAGGGAAAAAGTAGGAGTAACCCCATTGAATATAAACTCTTTCAAGCGGATCAGTATCATCACTTGCCCAGAATTCGGTAAAATACCTCAAGGCTCCGTAATCAACTCTTCCTCCACCACCAGAACAAAGCATCATCGGAAAATGGGGATATTTCTGACGCAATCTTTTCAGAATAGAATAAAGGTTGTTTACATAATCTACATAAAGCTGTGATTGTTTATCCTTTAAATAAACCGACCATGCATTTGTCATCATTCTGTTGCAGTCCCATTTTATGAAGGCGATCCCCGGATATTTGGTCAGCATCTGATCAATAGAATTATACACAAATTCCTGAACTTTAGGATTTGTAAGGTCGAGAACAAGCTGGTTTCTGTAATAATTCTCTGGCCGGTTTGGAAGTTTCAGGATCCAGTCGGGGTGATTTTCATAAAGCTCGCTTTTCGGATTGACCATTTCAGGTTCAATCCAGATACCAAATTTTACTCCGACACTATCGGCTTCCTTCACAAGATAACCCAGTCCATGAGGCAGCTTTGCTTTATTTTCCTGCCAGTCGCCAAGACCTGCACGGTCATCATTTCTTGGATATTTATTTGCAAACCAGCCGTCATCAAGAAGGAACAGGTCTAACCCCATTTTCTTTGTATCGTCAAGTAACCCGACAAGTTTCGGTTCATTAAAATTAAAAAAAGTAGTTTCCCAGTTATTCAAAAGAGTCAGACGCGGTTTTGTTCCATCCATGATTCCGTAATTAGTTGCCCAATGCTGAAGGTTACGGCTTGCCTGACCTTTCCCATGGTTTGACCAGGTAAAAATGAATGAAGGAGTCTTAAATAATTCGCCCGGTTGCAAAACATATTCAGATGCAAAGGGATTGATCCCTGAAATAACGCGAAGAGAGCCTTTTTCGTCAACTTCAAAAAGGAACCGGAAATTACCTGACCATCCCAGTGTTCCGGCAATTAATTCCCCATTGTTTTCATCTGATTTTTTGTCCAGCGACAAGAAAAATACAGGGGTCTGGTACATATGTGCCCTGGTTCCGAGTTTGCTATCCAGGATTTTAATGCCGCTTGTGAGTTCATTTTCCTGCATCTTCATTTCTTCAGCCCAGTCTCCATGAAACTGAGTTAACCAGTATTTGTTGGCATCGAAATTCAGCATTGAAGAAGCATAGTTATAAATGGTGACCGGCTTGGCTTCCTTTTGTACAATTTCTGTCCACTGTTCAATAACGTCTTCCT
The DNA here is from genome assembly GCA_963823065.1 of uncultured Bacteroidales bacterium. Lineage (GTDB taxonomy): Bacteria > Bacteroidota > Bacteroidia > Bacteroidales > VadinHA17 > LD21. Next base: position 1,146,568 of record CAWGJX010000001.1, on the reverse strand, counting down.
GAATGTAGGACTTAATATAGATGGTAACTTCGACAGGATATTCAGGATCCCTTAGCAGGATGGAGGTAAGGGTTATGTCTTCAGAAGGTTTTTCTATATTATGACTGACATATTTCAATTCAAGAGATGGGTTTCCATCATTGTGTGTCATTCTGATTGCAGGTTCAAAAAGATTATCAGTACCGAAAGTAGCATAAGCGAGATGTCCGGAAGTCTTAAATTCTGTTATATCGGCAACTGACCCAAGTTTTGAACCGAGATATACCTGATATAATCTACCGTCAAACTTATTGACCTTGTAGATCAGATCTGTACTTTTTGTTCCGGAGGAGATTATGATGTCTTCATTTTGTTTCAATGCAGGCTGGGCTTTTGCAAAACCGACTCCACAGATTAAGATAAATGCCAACAGTAATTTCTTCATTGTTTAATTTTTATTAAAGGAATATTCTCAATATTAAAAAATATAAGCAACACTTCATTAAAAAAAGTCCATTTCAAATGGATAATTAGTGTTTTACAGTCAATAATTCTTTAAAACATAACTATTTTCTGGATATTCTTTTATTTTTGGTGGAAATTAACCTGTTACCTGTTATATATTAATCCTCGATGATCAGATCATTTAAATTTTCACAGTTTTTAATAGTATTCTTAATACTCTTCTTAATACAAACAAATGGTTTTTCAAACCCGGAATTAAGATACAATACTTTGTCCGACACTGTTAAAAAAACATCTCCGCAACAACCTGTATATACGACCTCGCGGCTCGTTACCCAGAAACCCGTCATCGATGGGAAACTCAATGATGAATGCTGGACAAAGGGTACCTGGGCTGGCAATTTCAGGCAATGGATTCCTAATGAAGGTGCAAAACCCACTTATCCGACAGAGTTTAATATCCAGTACGATGACAAGAATCTCTATGTGGCAATACGGTGTCATGATGGTGAGCCTCATAAAATTCTAAGGCAGGCTGGAGTAAGGGATGAATTTGTTGGCGATATGACCGGAGTAAACTTTGACAGCTATCATGATTACCGCACCGGATTCGAATTTACTGTAACTGCCTGGGGTCAGAAGATTGATCTCATATTATTTAACCCGGATAACTGGGACACCAACTGGAATGCCGTATGGAAGATAAAAACAGGTCTGGAAGATTCTGCATGGGTAGCCGAATATGAGATACCCCTGAGTCAGCTGCGGTACAGCGGTAAAGATGAACAGATCTGGGGTTTGCATGTCTGGAGATGGATTTCACGTCTCCAGGAGGAAAGCGACTGGGAGATACAGAGTAAGACCGGACCGGGTGTATTATTCAATTTTGGAGAGTTACACGGTATTAAAGGGCTTAAAAAATCGCGCCGGCTTGAAATAATGCCTTATACCCTGGGTGATTTCAAAACCATGAAGCCAGAACCCGGCAATCCTTTTGCTGAAAAAGGCAGGGTATGGGGAGGCAATATCGGGCTTGATGCTAAAATCGGTATTTCCAGCAATTTTACTGTCGATATGACTGTTAACCCCGATTTTGGTCAGGTTGAATCAGATCCTTCTGTTATGAACCTCACTGCTTTTGAAACTTTCTACGAAGAGAAACGACCGTTTTTTCTTGAGGGACTGACTATTTTCGATTATAAATTTGATGACCAAAGCCTGTTTTATTCAAGACGCATAGGCCATTCACCTTCGCGGACTATTTCTCCAAATGATAACCTATTTGTCCAGGCGCCTGATAAAACTTCGATTATCAGTGCTGTAAAGTTCAGTGGAACTACTTCAAAAGGACTGTCTGTCGGACTGATACAAAGTGTAACAGCTAATGAATTTGCGAGCCTCAGCGATAAAGAGGGCAACAGAACAAGCACAATAGTTGAACCTCTTACTAATTACACTGTTGCCCGGATACAGAAAGGTTATAATGCCGGGAATACAGTAATCGGAGGTATAATGACATCAACAAACCGGATTATTAATGATAAAGATCTCGAATTTTTAAGCAGCGATGCTTTTACTGGTGGATTGGATTTACTTCACCACTGGAAGGATAAAGAATATTATATAGATGCAAGATTAATAGGTAGTTATATAAACGGAAGCAAAGAATCAATTACTTTGCTTCAGCAGTCATCAGCCCGTTATTACCAGAGGCCGGGGGCTTATTATCTGAAATACGATACAAGTGCCACTCACATGAATGGATGGGGAGGTAAATTTATGATCGGGAAAGGTGCTAAAGGCAGGTGGAAGTATTCGACCGGAGCAACCTGGCTTTCTCCGAGTCTTGAGTTAAATGATCTGGGATATATGAATACCGCAGACCAACTCAACCAGGAAAACGTAGTGTCATATCTGATAAACCAGCCCGAATGGATCTTTAGGACTTATAACATTGAACTGGAACAATTTAATACCTGGAATTTTAATGGAACATATCTTGGATCGGGTGCCCATCTTGCATTTACTTCGGAGATCAAAAACCAATGGGCATTTTCTGCAAATCTTATTTATCATTCCAAGGCTATTGACACAAAGATTCTGAGGGGAGGATATGACATGATGATGCCTCATTCAATTATGACATTCGGAAGTGTAAATACAGATATGTCAAAAAAAGTTACTGCCAGCTTAGGATATAGTTATGAATACAGGGGAGATAATTCAGCAGAAAACTACCAGATAACTCCGGGATTAACTTATCGGCCACTTAATAACCTTAAATTTGGATTGACTGCAAATTATATAAGAAATACCGACGAGCTGCAATATATTTCTACTATTTATTCTGTACCCGGCAACAGGTATGTACTTGGTACTATTAGTCAGAAAACCCTGGGACTGACTTTCAGAATCGACTTAAACCTTACGCCTGAGTTCTCAATTCAATATTACGGCAGTCCCTTTATATCTCTTGGAAGTTATAAACAGCTGAAATTTATAACAGCTCCGAAGGCGGGAACTTTTGACAACAGGTTTGAAGTTTACCAGGATCCTTTACTTATAAATGGAGTCTATCAGCTATACGATTATTCGAATGGAACCAGAATGGATTATTCTGTTGAAAACCCTGATTTTAACTTTCACGAATTCCGGTCCAATCTTGTGGCAAAATGGGAATACAGACTTGGGTCATTTATTTATATTGTCTGGTCTTCAGACAAATCGGGGGATACAAATTCCTCTCATGCTTCCTTAGGTGAATCTTATAAGCAGCTGAGGAGTATATTCCCGAATAATATATTCCTAATTAAGTTGAATTACTGGTTTTCACTCTAGTATGCTCCCTTTGTGTACCTTAGTGACAACCTTCGTTTACCTTTGTGGTAAAAAAAAAACCATCAACCACAAAGGGCACAAAGTGAAGGACAAAGTAAGGATTAGAAATAACATATATTAAATACCCCCTTCCCGGCCTTCCCCCAAGGGGGAAGGTGTAAAAACATTCTTTTCCCCCTTGGGGGAAATAAGAAAGGGGGTAAAATTCAGGAAAATATAATAGGACAACCAATGGCTATAACTTTCAGGCTCATAGAAGAAAAAGACAATAAGGAAATTGCAGAACTTATCAGGAATGTCTTCAGGGAATTTAAGATTGATAAACAGGGAACTGTGTATTACGATCCGACAACTGATCAACTTTTTGAACTATTCAGAACACCGGGTTCAGAATACTGGATAGCTGAAGATGATGGAATTATTATTGGAGGATGTGGCGTTTTCGCTACTCCCGGGCTGCCTGATGGCTGTGCTGAACTGGTGAAGTTTTATCTCTCAGCTGATAATCGTGGAAAAGGAACAGGATGGCGTCTTATGGAAAAAACGTTTGAATCAGCCATGAGATTGGGATACAGAAAATTATATCTTGAATCGCTCCCGGAGTTAAAAAGAGCAATTAGTCTGTATGAGAAGGCGGGTTTTAAATTTATTTCAGGTCCAATGGGTAATTCCGGCCATTTTGGATGTGATATATGGATGGTTAAGGATCTCTAAAAAATCAGAAATCGGTCGATGCATTCCCGAGTATCCTGAAATTATATGTTACCATAAAGATCGGCTGTCCGAAGATTGACATCTGGTAGCCTTTCACGACGCCGTCTTCGGATTTAAAAAAGATTGAGTATGGGTTCTTTCTGCCCAGGACATTATACACGGTAAATGTCATTGAAGAATGGTTGAGTTTCTTTGCCTTGAGATTACCATTTATTGTTGCTGCGAGGTCGAGCCTGAAGTAGTCGGGAATACGGAATTCGTTTCTTTCTGAATAGAAGACCCGATTGACATTCATAAAATCATAATATGCAACCGGATATGTGATAGGCCTGCCGGTATTGTAAATAAAATTTGTCGTAAAATTAAATCTTCTGAAAAATTTTGCATTTGCAACCAGTTTCAGATCGTTAGGCTTATCATAATTTGCAGGAAAATATGTTCCATTGTTAATTTTCTCTTCCTCAAACTTCCCGTTAACTTTCAGCAAAACACGCGAATAGGTATAGCTGATCCAACCGGTAATCATGCCCAGTTGTTTTTTAACCATAAATTCCACTCCATATGCTTTTCCTATACCATTTAAAATATCAGTCTCAAGATGATTGTTCATTAGCAATTCGGCACCACCCTTATAATCCAGAATATTTTTTAATAATTTATAGTATGCTTCTAATGATATTTCAAGAGCAGAGCTATTCACACTTTTGTAAATTCCGGCTGAAAACTGGTCACCTCTTTGAGGCTTAATATATTTATCACTTAATTTCCAGATATCAGTGGGTGTCATCGAAGTTGTATTGGAGATCATATTCAGGTATTGGTAATTCCTTTGAATGCCTGCCTTTATCGATAGATCCGGCGTGATAATGAAACGTGAAGAAAACCTGAATTCAAGCTCCGGATAAGACTGTACAATTTTACCCTTAGCAAAATAAGTTGTATCAACAATATTTTCGACCGTGCGTGGTCCATCAGGATTGTAATTATATTGAGTGCGGGGCCCAAATGCTGTAAACATGGTGAACCTTAATCCTCCCGATAATAATAGTCGTGATGACACGTCATAATCATCGCTAATGTAGAGTGAAGGTTCAATTGCTTTCTCAGTTTCCAGTTTTTTGGGCACAATTTCAGAAAAACTCCCTACTGGATTCTGAGTTCCCGGGGAAAGGAAATAGTTGGTTGCATCAAGGCCAAAATCAATTTTGTGATTATTTCCTGCCCTGTATGTGAAATCAGCTCTGAATATTTGCTGATTTAACTTGTAATATAATGAATAATAAGATGTTGAATCCTGCGTCGAATTATCTTTATATTCATAATCGCTTATTATTGCGGATACCTGGTATGAAAACAAAGGACTATAAATATGACGCCATTTGAAAGTTGCCGCACTATTTTTATAATTGATTTCGCTTTCTTTATAAAGGTCAAAGTTGTCATTACTGAGATAGCCTGAAAGAGAGAAAAAGTTTTTGTCGTCAGGGTTGAATGTCAGCAATCCCTGAACATCATAAAAACTTGCACTGCTTTTCTTTAACTGAATGTTTTTAAGTTGCCTGAGAACCCAGTCAGAATAAGTTGTCCGGGAACTTATTATAAATGAGGCTTTCTTTTTAATTATTGGTCCCTCGATCATTAATCTGCCAGTCAGCGGACTTATCCCACCGCTCACGTTAAATTTCTCTTTACTTCCTTCCTTAAGTTCAATATCCATCACTGATGAAACTCTTCCCCCAAACTTTGCTGGTATCCCGCTTTTGTATAATGTTACGTCCTCGATCATATCTGAATTAAACGCTGAGAAAAATCCAAAGAAATGAGATGAGTTGATAATAGGTGCACCATTCAGGAGAATAAGGTTCTGATCAGCACTTCCTCCTCGGACATTATAACCACTTGAAGCTTCACTGACAGATTGAACGCCCGGCAATAACAAAGAACTTTTAAATAAATCCACCTCTCCCATGCCCATTGGTATTTGCTTCAGCATTTTCATATTTATTTTTTCAATTCCAATCCTTGCATTACGGACGATATTTTCCCTGTTGGCTGATACCACAACTTCATTTAGTTGGTTTGTGTTTTCGTACATATCCACATTCAGAATTCCATTCGAATAGATAATAATGTTTCTGACGGTTTGACGCATCCCAACCATGCGGTATTCAATACGATACTGGCCTTTTGGCAACTCAATTGAGTAGTAACCAACACTATTGGTTACAGCTCCGACTTTTAGTTTTTCTACATAAACTACAACTCCGGCAACCGCCTCTCCACTTGAAGGCCGGGTTATTGTTCCGGATAAGATAGCCCGCCCATTATCAGTTTGATTTGAAGGATTGCCAATTTTGAAAACTTTATATTCATCGTTAATCAAAAGATCTTCAGCTTTTGGTGCTGATCTTGCGTAATTTGTAGTGTCAGCTTTTGCCTGGTTTCTTTCAAGATATTCAAGATATTCCTTCTTAAAATTGGTTTTTATAGTATATCCCTTTGAGAGAATAATTTTGTTATCGTCTGTTATAATGAATGACAGACCGCTTTTTAAAATTGAATTATTAAATAAAGCATCCAGGGGTTCATTATCAGAGTTAATATTCAGGAATAGACTATCGACCCATTTATCTGAATAAAATATTTTTACAGGAATTGATTTCTCGATGGTATCAGCCAGATCCCTGAAAAGGATTCTCTGAAACTGAAGTGTAAGTTTGTTATCCTGCGCCTCTGCACTGGCTGCCAGAAAAACAAAAAATATTAAATAAGCAATTTTTTTCATTCAGATTTTCAATGACTTAATTGAGAGAATCATAATATTTTAGAATACTTATGTACTCACTTTTCCCAGCCTGTCTGATTCTAATCCGGTTAAGATGAATAAATTTCTTCATTTCGCCTGATTCTTCGCCGAATAATTTAAGAAGACTTCCCTTTCCTGCGATTTTATAAAAATTACCTCCGGTACTGATATAGTTCTCAGGGGAATATTCATATTCATTCACGCCATCTCTCACAAAATAAGTAGAAAGATGTTTTATATAGTACTGACTCTTCCCCTGGTAAGCGATCTCAAAAAATCCTTCTTCCAGGTTCTTTTCAGAACACTGTGGCATCCGGAGATATTTAAAATGCATACTGTCATCATCAAAGTAGAGACTGAATCCGTCAACAATATCCTTATTCAATGCAATCTGAGGAAATGAATAATTAATTGTCTTGGTTGTATCTGTATATATTACTTCATCAAGGAAGGTGTCATATTGCAGATCCAGATTGTTGTATCTTCTTGAAGAAGTAAAAAGAGTTGCAGTACGTTTTTTCTTAGGAAATAGTAAGGGCTTCTGTGTGCTTCGGATGTAATATGATACATATTCCTTTCCGTTGACTATTTCATTTGATGATTCTATCTTTTCAGAATATGTTTTCTTAATATACTCTTTCTGCTTTTCAATCAGAGCATTGACATTCACCGATCCGTTTAATGATTTAACGTTTAATAGATTGCTGTTTTGACTCTTTGAAGTAAAAGTTATAAGAAGAAGGAAACACAGTAATAAAGATTTCAACTTAAAAGTAAAGTTTATGATTTTCATGATCCGAAATAACAAAAATAATTAACCTGTAACACTTTATGACTGTTATTTTTTTAATTTTATTTTTTGAGTGAAGAACTGTTAACTTTTTTGGTTTATTCTTGATTTCCCAAAATAACTTTGAAATATACTAATAATTTTTTGGATGCTAAAAACAGGACTGAGGTCTGGCATAATCTTATTTTCTCTCTTTGCTATCTCAACTTGTATTGACCCATATACTCCAAATCTTAAAGGATATGAGGCACTTTTGACTGTCGATGCTCTCATTACTGATGCAAATACTTCGTGTATAGTTAAACTTGCCAGGACAATGCAGATTCAGAATGAAATTCCTCCTCCGGTTTCGGATGCTGACGTTTATTTAACTGACGACGCAGGAAATACCAGCACTTTGATTAATGCAGGAGGTGGAGTATATAAAACAGACAGTATAGAATTCAGGGGCGCAGTAGGAAGAACTTATGTCCTTCATATAGCTTCTAGTGACGGAAAGGAGTATGAGTCAGACCCATGTCTGATGTACCCGGTTCCGGAGATAGACAGTGTCTATTTCGCAAAAGATCAGCAGCTTGTAAATAACGAAACACAAAGCCTGGATGGAATAAGCATTTATCTTGATTCAAAAGAAGGAACCGGAAACCAGTATTATCGTTGGTCGTATGAGGAAACCTGGAAATTTAAAGTACCCTATCCAAAAAAATATGATTACATAAAAAATCCAGCTTTGCCCAATTCTCCCAACTTCATGCCGGTAAAAGATGTAAAAGAATTTTGCTGGAAGAGCAACCGGTCTGATGAAGTGCTGATAAATTCAACAAATGGAGCAGGAAAAGGTGGAATAATAAAACAGCATGTTTCTTTTATACCAACCGGTCTCACAGACAAGTTATTAATACAATACAGCATACTAGTTAATCAGTATTCCATCTCAAAAGGCGAATATGAATTCTGGAATAAGCTTAATCAGATAAATGAAACAGGTAATGACATTTTTGCAAGACAACCATATATTGTTACAAGTAATATTAAAAACGTCAACAATTCTTCTGAGAGAGTTTTAGGGTATTTCCAGGTGTCCGCAGTATCACAGAAAAGGGAATATATTCTTCATAAAGATCTTGATTTTATGGGTCTGCCTTTTTATTCGAACTCATGCAAATTATTGAAACTTGATCTTTCATTTTTTCCTTCAACCTGTTTATACTGCCCGCCCTGGACCTGGGACGATCTCTACTCGCGTTTGTGTATATCTAATGATTATACTTTTACTGAACCGCTCTTCACCAGTGTGGCAGAAGATAATATATTATTTTTTCTTTTTACCAGGCCAGAGTGTGCAAATTGCGAGTTAACAGGAACTTCAAAAAAACCAGATTTCTGGGTTGATCTTGAGTGATTCTCGATGTAATTTGTTAGTGAGTTCTTATGGTTTAATCTTCATTTTGAAAAAAGTTTCCGGAAAAGAAGGAATAAAAGATCATAATAATATTATTTTTGCTTTCCTACTTTTTGTACTAGATTGTTATGGTTACAAAATATAATAGCTTCGTTTTACGATGAAGCTTAAATCTGCAATTGCGATGGCTGCAGTACTTACTCTCTGCACCTGTATTGATCCCTACACCCCGAATCTGAAGGGCTATCAACCTCTTTTGGTAGTCGATGGCCTGCTGACAGATGCTAACTCATCATATAAAGTCAGACTATCAGAAACTTTTCAGGAACAAAATTCAAATCCTGAACCAGTTTCAGACGCTACTATGTTTATCACCGATGATCTAGGTACAACCAGTTACTTCATACAAGCCGGCAATGGAGTTTATAAGACAGACAGTATTATGTTCCGCGGTATAGTTGGTAGAACCTATACTTTGCATATTCAAACCAAAGATGGTCAGATTTATGAATCGGACCCAAGCCTTCTACAGTCTGTTCCGGAAATTGACAATATATATTACGAAAAAGACCAGGATTTAATTAATAATGCCACCGTAACTGAAGAAGGTATAAGAATTTATATTGATTCCAGGAAAGGAGAAAGTAACCAGAATTACAGATGGTCATTTGAAGAGACATGGAAATTTAAGGTTCCCGCTCCTAAAAAGTATGATTATATTAATGATTCTACCATCAATCTGCTTACCGACGTTAAAGACTTTTGTTATAAAAGCAGTTCCTCTGATGGAATTATTATAAATTCCAGCAATGCCGGAGGTCCGCAGGTGATTAAAAAACAACCGGTATGTTTCATTGCATCTGATCAATCCGATCGTCTGCTGATACAATATAGTATTCTTGTGAAACAATATTCCATCTCTAATAATGAATATGCTTATTGGAATAATCTGAAGCAGATTAGTGAGAGTGGGGGCGATATCTTTTCAAAACAACCATTCACAATAATCAGTAATATAAAAAATATCAATAATTCAGCAGAACGGGTTTTAGGATATTTCGGGGTTTCCTCCGTAAGTCAAAAAAGGTTGTTTATAACATTCAGTGAGTTAGATGCTCTCAATTTACCATTATATCATTATCCATGTGTAATATTTGCCAAGGATCCCAAGGATTATCCAAATTCATTTATGGCACCTCCCACTACCTGGGATGATCTTTATTCATTGTTTTGTATAACTTCGGATTATTATTTTGTTGAACCATTATATATTCCTGGAACTTATAAGCTTCAAAAGCTTATCTTCGCAAGACCAGAATGTGCAAATTGTGAGTTAACCGGCACCCGGAAAAAACCAGATTTCTGGGTCGATTTAAATTAATATGCAGAATCTAAGATCATACTGGATTTTAAAAAGGAACCGTTCATTTCTTATCGTGAATTTCTGCTTGATATTCAGCCTGTTTTTTGGCAATGAAATTCTTTCACAACAAGTAAATGATACTGTGGGAGAATTTAATAGAAGGAATTTTAAAGAGGAACTCTTTGTAAGAACTGATCGCGATATTTACATTAGCGGAGAACAGGTCTGGCTTAAAATATATAAGTTCGCAGGTCTTACTCAGTCTCCTTGTAACATAAGTAAAGTTGTTTACATCGAACTTCTTGATAAAAACAATTTTCCCTTAAAACAAATAAAAATAAAAGCAGAAAACAGTTCGGCTTCTTCAGGATTCATTCTTCCCGATAACATAAGTTCCGGCAACTATATAATCCGCGCATATACCAGCTGGATGCAGAATTTTTCGCCTGATAAGTTTTTTTATGGAACAATTTCAGTGATAAATCCATTTGAAAGCATAAATCATCTGAAGCTGCCGGAGAATGCAATGAAAACTGATTCAGTCGGGCCTGTTATCAACCCGGGTAGTCAATCATTCACTCTGAATAGTCATCAAACAAATGCTAAGAATCAAATAAACTATGTTGTCACCCTTGAGAAGACACAACTTTCAACAAGGGGTAACCTGAAATTAAAAATATCGGCCAAAGATTCAAATGGGAAACCTGTTGAGTCAGACTTGTCTGTCGCAGTGACAAAATCCACACTTATCAGAACTTCTTCCAAACCCGGCTTTTTATTTAACAGGAATAATAATACTTCCGGGAGAACTGCCCAGAGAGAATACCTGGCTGAACTAAAAGGACATCTTATCAATGGTCACATTCGTCTGAAAACTACGGATGAACCATTGAAAAACATTGATATTTCACTCTCTTTTGTCGGTAAGACTGCCAGATGCATGTTTACCACGACCAATGAAAATGGCGAATTCTATTTTCTTGTTAAAGAAAATGGAGTTAATGAAATCGTAATTCAACCAACGTCCTCCGATCTTAATGGTTATTATATCGAACTCTCCCAGCCATTCAGCAATTCCTTCAGCGATATTAAAACAGCTGATTTCTATATCGATAGCTCTAATTTGAACGAAATAAATAAAGCCATAATCAGCGCCCAGGTCAGTAATATTTACGAACCCTTTACAGAGAAACCGGCCATTACTAAATCTAATATACCTGATTTCTTTGGGAAACCAGAAAATTCAGTAAAAATGTCAGACTACATTGAGCTTACATCAGTAAGAGAAGTTGTAAAAGAGATTATTCCTAATGTTTATACCCAGAAACAAAATGGGAAATTCGATTTTAAGCTTATAAATAAATTCAGAGGTCAGCCCTTTGAAAACAAGCCTCTTGTTCTTGTTGATGGAGTTCCGGTTTACGACATTGAAAAAGTATTAAATATAAATTCTAAGGAAATTGAAAGAGCTGATGTCATTAATACCCGATACTTTTATTCAGGAAATGTTTTTGACGGAATATTAAGTTTTATAACGAAAAAAGGCAATTTAATCTCCATGGAATTTGACAATTCAATCTTCAGACAGGTTTATGAAGGGTGTCAGGTTCAGAAATATTTCAATTCACCTGATTATAGTTCGGAAGTGAAGATAGATAAGCATTTGCCCGATTTCAGGAATACTTTGTTTTGGAAGCCGGATCTTTATACAAATAAGGATGGACAGGCTGAAGTAAGTTTTTATACTTCCGACGAATCTGCTGAATATACAATTATAGTTGAGGGTATGTCGGCAGATGGTAAAACAGGCTACTCAACATCAAATTTCAATGTGAAACAAGGAGTAAATCCATAACTCCTGAGTTAAAAGAAGTTAAAAGGTGTTTCACGTTGTTCATGCAGACTAGCAAAAGGTTATCTTCGCACATGCTTGAAAAGCTGAATAATCGTAAAATATTTATTTATTTTCATAGTACGATATTTCGATAAAGAAATTGATTTGACAATGAAAAGAATTCTCATTATTGGCGCAGTTATCCTTGCAATTATTGGATTGGTGATATTCAACAAAACTATATCAAGAAAAAGAAATATCAACTCTTTTGTTGAAGTGAAAAATGGACTTTTTGAAATTACAGTTATAAACTCAGGTGAGTTGATTGCTGAAAATTCAATTGAAGTCAAGGGACCTGAAATAGTTATGGGATCAAGGGGCGGAGGCGGCCATGGTATGCATGGGATGGATTTTAAGATACTTGATATTGTGCCTGAAGGTACTTTAGTAAAGGAAGGGGATTATATAGCCCAGCTTGACAGGTCTGATTATTCGAATACATTAAAGGATGAGATTGAAAAGCTTAAAACATATCAGGAAGCTGTTGATATGAAAATTCTTGATACTGCTGTGGTACTTACAGGTCAAAGAGATGAAATTAAAACTCAGCGATATGTTGTGGAGGAAGCTGAAATTACACTTGCTCAATCAAAATATGAACCTCCGGCAACTATTCACCAGGCTGAAAATAATCTCGATAAAGCTAAAAGGGCCCTCCAACAGAAAATAAATGGATATTCTCTGTACGTTGCCCAGTCTACTGCAGATTTAAATCACCAGAAAATGCATCTTTCAAGGGAGACCCAACTAGTAAATGACCTGCAGGAATTTTTATCGAAGTTCACTATTACTGCACCGGCTCCGGGAATGGTCATTTACAAAAAAGACAGGAATGGGAATAAACGAAAGGTCGGAGCTACAGTTAATCCTTTTGACAGAGTAATTGCAACTCTGCCGGATTTGAATTCTTTGGTTTCAAAAGTCTATGTAAACGAAATTGATATTAGTAAAATCAAACCAGGCCAGAAAGTAAATGTAAATGTGGATGCATTCCCTAAAAAAATATTTACAGGAGAAGTATTTACCATAGCTAACGTTGGGGAAGTGCTGCCTAATTCCGACTCAAAAATGTTTGAAGTACAGATTAAAATAGAAGATTCTGATCCTGCTTTGAGACCTTCAATGACCACAGGTAATAAGATACATATCAGAACATATAATAATGTAATATTTATACCATCCGAATGTGTACAAACCGGACCTGACAGTATTCCATTTGTTTATGGAAAGGGCAGAACCAAGAATATTGTACTGCTGGGTGAAGCGAATGACAAAAACGTTATAGTAGAGAAGGGATTGAAAGCAGGAGAACTTATTTATTCTATTCAACCACAGGAACCTGAGAAATTCAAACTTTTAGGTGAAAATCTTATTCCAGGTATAAAAGCACGGAAGTAGAAAAATCTTAAGGTAATAAGTCATTTTTATGAACTGGCCTGGCAGAGACAAAAAAGCCTCAATATTGAGGTCTTTTTATTTCTATGATAATGTACCCCTAACTGAACTTTTTTCCGAACTTTTTCTGAAGAACCCAGATTCAATCTGGCACCTCGACTTGAGACCCAAAATATATCAGGCACCTACAAATGAGTGTTTTTTTTACGCCACGTTATTGAATCACATTTAGAATCCTGCCCTTTTAAGCTAAATGAAATGCTTAGAATACTAAAAGCGAAATGAAATAATGTCTTTTCATAATTAGGTTGATACAGAAGAGGAACCGGTAAGTCGTCATGGAATACGATACGATGAATTATAAGAATTGGGTTTAAGTATAAGATTCACGCAATCAGAGTGCAGACAAATATATCATTTTGCTTTTTCATTCGTAGCCGAAAGGCTTTTCTTGTTGCTTAAAAATAAGCTGGATAGAACGACCAGCCTCTCCGGTGATGCCATAGCTTATGCCGACATAAAAACCCCTTGACGTGTCTATGTCAAATTTTTCATGATAGTTGTTGTTGCCGACCAGAGTTAAGGTAAGAGTGTGTTTTCCGCCAGCTACATTCACTTCGAGACTTTTCGCCAGACCGATCAGGCTGTTGGTATGCACTTTGCCTTCATATATACTCTTGCCGTCAAGCGAAACAATCACTTCTTGATTAAAACCTTCTTGCAGATCAATGTGCAATTTTTGCGTTGAATTATTTTCCATATCTTTTATTGGTGCATTAATATATGTAGTGTCAGGTTTATGCATAAAATTATAAACGCTGTCTTGAGCAATACCTCTGTAACAGAGAAATAACAGAATTATAATTAAGGTCTTTTTCATAAATCTTGGGTCAAGGTAAAAAATGTATATTAATTATCAGCAAGTTAACAAAAATGTTGATATTTAAAAACGCCGTCTATTTTTGAGTCATTTTTCCCCCGTTTGCTTAAGAATTAAATGGAGTTTCTTCATGTGGGTAACAGTATATAACGGCCCGGCCATTTGGTTAGTTGGCATCCCTGATGAGGTACCATATTTTTGCCAGTCCCGGTAGCAGGATCTGTCAAGGTGCCACAAGATTTTATTAGTTGAAATGAATTTAATCGCATAGACTTTGGGGGCTCATTACGAAGTAGTCGAGCTGCCAAAGCAAATGGACAGGAATTTAAAGGATTTGATGTTGTATAATTAAAGGAGAAACAATTCCTGGGAAATCTTAAAAATAAAACATTTTTCTGATTCATTGTAAAGTCTCATCCAACGCGTTGACCCCTTATTTTATCTTCAACAAACCAGTCTTCAAATTTTCCAATCTTACTTAATACTAATCCGTAAATATTATAGTCAAAGGTCCAATGTGTCAAGCGGATTTTTTACACAGGCAAAAAACAGGTGTTTGTCAGAAGCGACGTTTGACGCATAGCTTAATTCCCATCTTCTCATTAAAAACAATTATATTTGAATAAGGAACTTTCAATAAGTATTGAATCATTTCAGTCTCAAGATGAAAAATTTGAAAAGAGAAGCCCTGCTCATTATCATTGCGATATTGATTAGTATCCCGGTTATAATATGGATGTATACACTGGCGCCGGGGAAATCACCTGCAGTTAATCTGACCGGTAAATATATTTATAGTGCTGGAAGACTTTTTGCTCTTACCGGGTTTGTTTTTATACTTGTACAGTATGTATTAAGCTCAAGAATAAAATTAATCGAAAGAGGCATTGGACTTGACAGACTTTTTATAATTCATAGAATATGTGGAAGAGTAGGCTTGATACTGTTATTGTTTCATCCTGCATTGCTTTTTATCGGATTAAAGCTACAAAACAATGATTTTCATTTCTTTACTCCATTAAAAATAATAGGAGAAACAACATTGATCCTCCTATCTGTGGCTGCGGGTACCGCCCTGTTATATGGACACGTTAAGATGAAATATGAAACATGGAAAAATACTCATAAAATAATCTATGCTGTGTTTCCATTGGCATTTGTCCATAGTTTCTTAATAAACAGCGATGTAAAGGAGATAATAGTTTTAAAAATATTCTGGTTGTTTTTATTATGCATTTTTTTGATAGTGTTGATATTTAAAACAAGGATGAGATTATATGTAAGGAATCATCCCTATCATGTAGCGGAAGTGCGGCAGGAAACGCATGATATATGGACCCTTTCTTTCAATGGGGAATATCCGGCATTTAACCCCGGGCAGTTTACGCTCATAAATCTTGTCAGGGATGGTATTATTTCGGAATCACATCCATTTACTATTTCATCGAGTCCCACAAACAACAGGCTGTCTGTCAGTATAAAATCGGTCGGTGATTTTACATCAACAATTTGTAATACCACAACAACAGATTATGCTTATATTGAAGAACCTTTTGGCATATTCAGCTTCCTGAATTACGATGATAATGACCTCATACTAATAGCCGGAGGAATTGGAATAACTCCTTTTATAAGTATGCTCAGGTACATCTTCGATAAGAAACTAAAAAAGAATATTGTACTCCTTTGGGGAAATAAGACGGAAAAGGATATTGCTTTTAAGAATGAGATGGATAAGATGGCTTCGGAAATGACATCATTGAAATTGGTGCATATTATGTCTCGACAGAATGATTGGCCCGGGGAAAAGGGGTATATAGATGCTGAAAAAATTAAAAAATATGTTGATAATTTTCAGAACGGTCAATTTTTTATTTGCGGAACCCTTCAGATGATGTTAAAAATAGAGGAGACTCTGAAAAAACTTGGAGTATCAAAACGAAGGATACATTATGAAAGGTTTGCTGTACGATGAGGCAGTATTCTCTCGAAGGGAAAAACATGATACCATCCGCGTGGGACGGTTTTGGCCGGAGGCAATAACATATAACGTCCTGATTGCGCAGCGTTTTTTATTTTTGTTTTATATAGAATTTGGATCCTCCTCCTGCAATTCCGGCAAATCCACTACAAAATTGCAACGTGTCGTTAAATACTTTATAATAGTCTTGTGTCCCTTTTTCTGAAATCCCGTTTCTAAAATAGACGATACTGTCATAGACAAAATTATTGGCACCAATATATGGCAAATAAGATCCATGTCCAGTCGAATAAGTACCTGAATCAATATAAAAATTGTTTTGAATTTTAAGCCATGTTTTGTTAGAATTAAACTCTATTGTTTCCTGTATATCTGTATTTTGGTGAGTTTTAGGATTAGAGTCGCTTAGTGGCGAATCATACCAGGTAGAAAGCCATTGCCATTGCCCGGTAATATCTTGAGCAGGTTCAATAATTGGCTCTTTTTTGCATGAGTTAATAACCAATAATACCAAGATTAATACCAGCATTGCAGAAGTCAGGGTTTTCATAGATAGTAAGTTTTTAGACAAAGGATCAAATTTCGTACTAAATACATTATTAAGATGAAATCTCCTTTCGATCCGGGCTGGCAAAGGCAACCGAGGAGACCGCGTTAGCAGGAGCAATAATTTTTTCTTGAAATGATGGGCTATTGGATTTTACTTTTTTGATTTATGCTGATAAGATAAATTATGCATATAATCAATAATAATACAGAAACGCAAAACATAATCCATGAGTACAGGATTGCATTATTGCCCTGAGTAATTTTCCAAACATTTATTATACTCATAAGTCCAACGCCTATCCAGAAACTCATTGCCAGCTGTAAAATATTTTTTCTTTTATTTAAACCGCTCATAAGCAAATTTAGTATAATAATATTTGTTATTTCAATTGTCCGTATTTTTATGAGTTTATCATTCTCCGGTTTTGCCGTTTCCAAATCATTTTCGTTAAAAATATACATTAAAAAAATCTTTTTTTGCACGAAATGGTATTGATGACTTAAACAATATGGTCTGATGTTTCAATATTTGGCAATGAGGCCATTAATTAATAAAATACATTTAAATAAACAGCAACATTTTTAAGCCGGAATTGTTTCAATGGCACAAGATATTCCCTCTATGACATCATGAGCGCAGTCTTCCAGTCACACTTACTTTATCGTGGTAGCTGGAACAGTCAAGGTGCCATAGGATTTGATAAGTTGGATAAAGTTCAATCTCATAGACTTTGGGGGCCAATTAATTAAACCGTCCGAGTCAGATTTAGCTTTTAAAACCACCTCGTTATCAATAAGATGTCTCGTTATTATTTACCATTACGGTTCAAAACTTTCGTGGTTCTGCAGATTCTTTAAAAAGAGGCTTAATATTCTCCCTTAATTACAAAAAAAGAACCACGAATTATTCCTGCAAGTTTTGATTTTTGTTTCGCAAACTTGAATTTCTCTTCGAGCTCTTTTGGTACTTCCATCCCTTCTGAAAGTTTAAAGCCTACTGCCCTTTTTTTAGGATCATTCAGAGTATACATAACGTTGATTGAAAGTCCGCTTTCATAGAATACGTATGTCCATTTTATACCGTCAACCACGAATTCTGATGTTTCAAGGGGTTTTGATGAAATTCTAATATCACGTTCAATTAGAAGAATATTATTAACATAGTCAAGTAGATCTTTGCTTTTAGCCGCAGGGCTAACAGTAAAATTATGATTGTATTTATTCTTAAAATACCTTGATTCGTTAGCGCGTAAACCTGCAAGTGATTTCGAAACAGGCGATGACTCTAGACCCGCTAAAGAAACATTTTCAAAATCAATAATATTTGACATGGTAATCCCCCTTCTTTAATAAAAAACATAACATATAAGGTTTTTAATAGTTAAGTTGTCTAAGTCTGAACTTATAAAAGTATCCACTGAAGTCATTAACATTTTTAATAATAATAATGTTCACTTGTTCTGAATAAGTGAAACCTAACGGTCAGTCGGTATGGGTTGTTGCTGCCAGCAGCGGAGTGGCGTGGCTTTTGCAATCCTGTTCAGATAGATATTGGGAGCAATCGCGACTGGCAGATGGCTGATGAGTCCGGGTGCACGATGAAGCTGTCAATACGGTACCAAGTCAGGGTAAATTTTGTGAAGCTGGGCCCGCGATGAAATAATTTATTAGAATTAATCAGACTGTCCGAGTTATGCATAGTAATATTTAAAATATTAGTCTGAAAAGATAAGCAAACAGTCCAACAGGTGTGGTTGATATCATTGGATGGAATCCCCTTTTATATCCTTTTGATTTATACTTTTTGACCAGAGGATATCTATTTGAATGGAAAAATTTTGATTTGACATTAATCAGATGGTAAATTATCATTGTGATAAGTCCACCAATAATTACAATCGAAATAGAAATAAGCGTTTTAGTAATTAGGGTATAATCTGATAATATATCAAGTTTAAATGCAACGATTGCTAAAACAAAGAATAGTCCTTTTATGAGAAATCCGAATTGATGGAATAAATGTGCCTTTTTACTTCTCGGGATTGGAATATTAATGATTTTTGATCTGATACTCCCCATGGGTCCAGCGCCACCGGAAATTCCTACATTTTTGTGCATATTATAGGAATATGGAGTCCCATCAGCTTTTAATCCGGAAATGAAAAAGCAGTCCAGGTCTTTAATGAAATCCTTGTATTTAACTTTGGCTTTTTGTTGGGCCTCTTCTCTTGCTGAATAAGAAACATTTTGAATATCGGTTTTTATATGCTCTTCATTATAAATTTGGGTTCTGACATTATTGAAGTATTTATCATACAGCAAATCATAATTGATCTTTTTGTCAGGTTGGCTTAAAATGTGATACGCCTCATAAATCTCAATAAAAACTTCATTAGCATTTTTATTTTCACTTACATCTGGATGATTCTCAAAAGCAAGTTCTCTGAATCTTTGCCTAATCAGGTCTGAAGAAGCATCTCTTGTCAGACCGAGGATTTTGTAGTAGTCTTTCATGTGTCACTAATTATGTTAACGGAGGCTGACTATTGTGTATAACAGCCCGGTGGTTTAATCGAGTTGCAGTCCGCGTCGCGGTGGCGTGGTTTTTGCAAGTCCTGGAAGAAGGATAAAAATTCTCCTGGTCCGGGCTCAACGAATTCCCGCGCAGCGGGATGAGATAATTAATTAAAACGTCCAGGTTAGGGTTAGTTTTATCGGATCTCCGTCCGAGTGATATAAAGCTTTATAAGAGATAGAGTTATTTTGATTTTTGAGTAATAGTCACTCCATCAAAATAATCTCCGGCTTGTAGTCCAACACCGATAATTCTTTTAACATTTAGTGGGTTTGCATTTACTTTTATAAATAGGGTATTTTTATCACGCCGCTCAACAATGAAGCAATCCTGTTTAATTGAATAATTATCCGCTTGAAGATTAACCCCAGTAAAATTATAATAATAGGTACTATCCACGGCAACATTTGATATCCACCACCAGGTACCTCCTGTTTTTATTATTACAGAATCGCCAGAAGCACTAAATTCAACAGCTTTTGTAGATAGATGAATATTATCATCCCATATACCCTTATTTTCAGAACATGAAAAAAACGTAATAACAGAAACAATTATGAGATTTATGAATAAAATTCTTTTCATGGTTTCTAGCTTTTCAGTTTTTAAAACTTCATCAAAAGTCATATTTAAATTTTCGGTCTTGGTACTAGCTCATATTCAAAGGTAACTATTTTCATTAAGCTTATAGACAATTCAGGCAGATAGAGAGATTCTGTTTTGGCATAGAATATTTGTCTGGGTCAATAATCCTTATAAATGGAAGTGGTAATACTGTTCTGAAAATGTTGTCTAGGTAAATAGATGAAAATTGTCTCCGTAAAAGAATATTGTTTTTATTACCGGTTATTTTTTTGAATTGTCAAATTTGTAGGAACTGAGTCATTAACTCTAATGGCCCGGTGGCTTAATTAGGTACCGTTTGCGTCGCGGTGGCGTGGTTTTTGCAAGCTCTTTTAAAAGCTTTGGAATCGCTTTAGCTCGTGCGGCTTTTAAATGTGCTTGCAAAATGAAACTCTTGTTTAGCTCAGCTCATTACTTACATAAATCAATATTAAAAATGACACTGCAAGAGCTATCGAAAGTCCTACTAAATTGATTCCGGCAAATACTCTATTATGTTTTAAAAATCGGAGAGCAGATTTAAAATAGTTTTCGAACATAAATTTGTTTATTTGTTAATGTGCCAAATGTGCGGTCTCGTTTTATAGATGAGTGGTCATGGTGTATACTAACTCGTTATTATGCTGCACATTAGCTATAACTCGATTTTATGGGCAGTACATTTTTAAAGTCTCGGTCGGAAAGTGATTTTTTGTCTCCCAGAACTGCACCAGTCAAAATTTCTTATCTCAATCAATTTCGTTAATTATCTCTTTAAGCTTATTTATTTCTTCTTTGCTCAATTTTTCTTCTTTAATTATGAATGAAAGCAATGATGCAGGGGAATTGTCAAATTGACCTGATAGTATTTTTTTGAGCTTTAATTTTCTATAATAAGCTTGAGTGACAGCCGGATAATATTCATATGTTTTACCGTATACTTTAAACTTAAGATATCCCTTACCGGCGAGTATTCTGGTTACAGAAGAGATTGTATTATAGGGTGGCTTGGGTTTATCCGGAAGCTCAGCCAAAACATCTTTTACAAATGCTTTTTTCAGCTTCCAGAATATCATCATTATTTTCTCTTCAGCTTTCGTTAATTCTTCCATACTATTTTTTGTTGCCGATTGTTGTAAGTTCAAATATCAGGTCCACATTGTTAAATTCCTCGGTCGTTACTTTTGGAATTGGCTTAGGAAATATCTTTTCCGGATCATATTTACCTGTAGCTGCGAGTGCCTTAATCGATTTTATGATTTTTGCTTTACTGAATAAATCTCCAGTGTGAATATCAATTTCAATGACAGGATCTTTTGTAACCACACCATCAATTTTAACAATAACATCATGAATTTTAGCCTGTTTCCCCTCATAAATTGTTATGTTCAGGTCTACGGCCTCATTATTTTGTTTTTCATCAAAGGTTATTCTGCTAAATAGATATCCATTATCCTGATAGAGGTTGCTCACATTATCCTTTGCACCCAGTGTTCCGTTGAGTCTGTCTTCAATAACGGATTTATTATATACGGACCCTTCCTTCAGTCCAAATGCATGATTTAAAGTTTTAATGTTATAAACAGTATTTCCCTTCCAGGTAATCTTTCCGATTTTTAACTGACTTTGACTGACATTTTCGTTTTGTTTTGTTTGATTAGTCAGGGTATCCGGATTTTTAATATAAGAAAAAGAAAGCATTAGAAGTATTGTAAGGGGAACAAGAATAATAAACAAAAGCTTTTGTCCCGGAAGGGATCTTTGCCTTCCTATCATAACTATTCTGCGCTTGATTTGACTACCTGAGAAACCTGCTGAAAGATTAAATCCTTTGAATTCTGAGGCCAGTTTCAGCAGAAGCTCTGCATAGTCCTTTTTTCCTTTACCTTTTTCTACAATCTTTTCATCCACAATGTACTCGTGTATTTCCTGAATTGATTTTTTTAAATAGATCAATAGTGGATTGAACCAAAAAATAATTGAGATAAATTCAATAAATAAAACATCCAGTGAGTGTAACTGCTGTGAATGGACTTTCTCATGATCTTTAATCCGTTGTAACTCATCAGCTGATAACTTTTGGTAAGAATTGGTAATGAAAATATAATTAAAGAAGGAGAATGGTGGCACTTTCTTATTCAGATCAACTAACCAAAATCTGTCCTCTCTTACTTTTGGATTCTGCTTAATGCATTTTTGTATACTTCTCAGATTCCTGGCGAAATTATAGCCCTTATAAAGCAAGCCAAACAGATATGCAGCAATTAAGGAGATAACAATTCCATTAATTAAAATAGCACCAAAATTATTCCTGGAACCATCAGATAACGTTTGACCATAATAATTCCCGGCAGATCGATTGCCTGTGAGAAAACCGGAATTATTAAACAGGTTAGAAGTGTGAATTGATGAGTTCCATTGTATAGGTATAATTACCAACGGAAGAATTAAACTTAGAATTACACTAATTAATAAATAAATCCTCATCCATGAGAAATGAGTCAGGTTAGCAATCAGAAATCTGTAGACCGTTAAAAAGATTAGCAGACAGATTGAACTTTCCAAAACATAATAAATAATTGAGCTAGTCATGGCTATAGTTTTATTAAATTTCCCGTAAAGCTATAACTTATAATTCAGTTGTACAACTTAATTATAAGTTATATAATTTAATTTTAAGTTTATAGTTTTAGCCCGTTATAGGCTGGTTGCGTTTATAACAGAATTGTCTGGGTAAAAGTGAACTGTCAGATATTAAGAACTTTTTAAGATTAACTGTCTTCTGTTCAGCGCTATTGCCAAAAACATCGGAGTTAGGTGATGTTTTTTTTATTTTAATAATTCAGATGAATCAGCAGCTGTCCTGAACGTGTAATATTTCTGTGAGAAAAAGCTCAGGAAAATAGTCAGGATGGAAATAATCATGTTTGATGGGCTTGGCCAAAAATCTAATAAATCTACAAGTATCTTTAAACCTAAATAGTTAATAACAAGATTAATAAGAAACACTGTTGAATATCGAAATAATTGTGTCTTTCCATTTAGATTTGAATTTGAGAAAGTTACATATTTCTGCAGGAGAAAACCAGAAAACAGTACAATTGGAATTTTAATCGTCATGGCTGCAATATGCGAACTGAGAGTTACTATCCCAAGGTTTAACATCTCATGCCGTAAGACAAAATTGTATATAAGAAAATACAAAAACCAATCAAAAACTAAATTAGCTGCACCAGTTACTCCATATCGAAATAACTGTACAGTTAAGTATTTTTTAAAAGGAGGGTAGAAGAAGTCAATGATTCTTCGAATGATATTGCCAAAAGTTATAAAAGCATTCCTCATTTCAGCGTATTACTTCCTTAGTTCTGGATCTATATAGTTGTACTTTACTCCGGTAACAGGTCTCACAATGAGCTGAGGAAATGTCACCATGAGCGCAGGCAACCCGGGACAGACTATAATTTTGTTTGCGAAGCAATTAGATAAATTCATCCGGTTCGGGCTCGGCTCAGCCAATTCAGCAAACCGTACGAGTTAGCAGCTGCATTATTTTACGAAATTGTCTCGTTATAAACAATTTGTCAAGATGGGATTTACTCATATCTCAAAGCCTTCACAGGATTGATGCGTGACACTTTATATGAGTGGTAAAATACAGTTAACAGCACAACAATTGCAGCACATAGAAAAGCTAATATGAATACAAACCAATTGATATTTATTTTAAAAGCAAACTGGTTAAGCCATTTCATCATAAAATAAATTGTAATGGGAACTGAAAACAAGGTAGCAACAGATACCAAAATGAAATTCTCACGTATGAAAGACAGAATAATAGCATTTTCCGAACTTCCAAATATTTTCTTAACCCCAATTTCTCTGGTTCTTGATTGTGCTAGAAATAGCGTTAGGCCAAATAATCCGAATGCACAGATAAGTAAGCTCAAGAGTGCAAAGATTGAGACAATGACAGTTAGGTTTTTTTCTGAGGAATAGAGATTTGCAATTATCTCTTCAATGGTTGTGTATTGAAATGGCCTGTCCGGAGCTATCTTTTTCCATTCCGATTGCAGCATCGGAATAATATTTCCTAGTGTTCCGGGTTTATAGTTTAGTTCAATTTGACGCTTCAGTCCTTTACTGATGATTATAGTCAAGGGCTGAATATCAGAATGAATTGAGAAGAGATTAAAATCTTTAACGACGCCAATAACAATTTCGCCTGCTACCTTCTTTCCAATAGGATTGGTTATTCCTAATTGTTTAACTGCCATTTCATTCAGAATCTGTGACTGTCCAATATCGCCTCCATAGTCCTCGGAAAAATCCCTTCCCTCAATTACCGACATTCCCATGGTCTTAAAAAAATTGAAATCAACACTCATTATAGGAACCATTACCTGGATTTGTGGATTTTCAAAATTTGATAATTGCATTGCAGCATATCTGTGATCCACCATTGGAAGACTTTGATCCGTTCCTGCTGCCATAATTACATCTGGGTTTGATTTTATTGAGTTGAGAAATGCATTATAACCGCTAAAATCACGACCAAGTTCAATTAAAAGAATATTCTTATTGGAGTAACCAAGATCTTTATTAATTGCGTATTTATATTGTGATCGTATTATCAGGGCACCAGATATGGCTGAGCAGAAAATAATTAATTGAAGAACAATGAGGGATGATCGGAAAAAATATTTTCTTTTTGCAGAATGCGAAACATTGCTCAGTATATCAAGTACATTTAATCTTGATAAATAGGATGATGTATAAAATCCTGATGCAATGCCAATAATAATTACTAATGCAAGATAGGACAAGATATAAACAACAATATTTGATTTCATGGGGTGAAGCTGAGTCTGGAAAAGTCTTCCGGCCAATGGCAGGGTCAGCCACATTAACACTAAAGCAATCGGTAAAGCAAAGCTGACAAGCAAAAGAGACTCACTCAAAAACTGATTTTTTATTTTGTCAACACCAGCGCCGAAGGCTTTACGAATACCTATTTCCTTGGTTCTTCCCGTGGATATTGCTGTCGATAAGATGATGTAATTTATTGCGGCAATAACAATTATCAAAAATGCTATCGCAGAAAATATCCTTACACTATTGATATTTCCTCTGATCACTGAATTTCCTTTTTCAGAAGAACCCAGATAAACATTAGAAAGGTTTTGAAAGGAGTAAACGCTGGCAGGTCGTCCTTTGATACTTTTCGCTGTAAAGTTGTTAATCTGTTTTTCCAGCGATTTAACATCACATTTTTCGGAAAGTAATACCCATGTTGGCCACATATCATATGACCAGCTTGTTGCAGCATTGGTTATATATAATTTCTTATTTACATAGTCGACTGACCATTTGCTGTTCACGATACATTGTGCCCTGAAGGTTGAATTTTCAGGAATATTTTCAAAAACTCCTTTAACAGTAAATAGTTGATCACCATCAAACGTTGTTGCAAGGATTTCTTTTCCAACTGCTTTTTGGTCACCGAAAAGCTTTTCGGCCAGGTTGTGAGATATGACAATTGAACTCTTATCTTCCAGAAGATTACTATTTGACGAACCTTCAACCAATGGAAGAGTGAAAATATCAAAAACTTCGGAATCACTGGAAATTGCAGTTTCGGAAATTGTTCCGTTGTCAGTTTTAAAAGTAAGGGGCAGAGGCATAACTCTGATCATCTTTTTAATCTGTGGGAATTTCTCCTTCAATACAGATCCAAGAATATATGGGGTTGAATAAGCTGTATTCTTAGTGTCAGAATAAAAATTCATTATCCTGAAAACACTTTTCCGGTTTTTGTGACAATGATCGTAACTCAGTTCATTGATTACATAAAGTAAAATAATAAATGAAGCGGCAAGTGCAATAGAAAGCCCAAACATATTAATTCCAGCAAACAATTTGTTTTGCTTAAGGAATCGCAGGGCTGTTTTGAGATAGTTTTTAAACATATGGTTTGTTATAATCGATGTTTCATTACAAATATATGACTATATGTGTAGTCAGGCAACTATTAAACCCGCTTGTTATATTTAGGCCAAGTTTTAAAATTGTCTCATGAAGAGGAACTGTCTCGGTAGTGTTATTTTGTTAACATATTGGTAAAGTCCGGGTATATTATCAGTTAGGAATTTGTCTTAAATTTGATAGATGTCAGCCAAAACTGTCAAATGCAGTCTGTCACTCCAGATCAGGTTGTTTGTCCGTGCTCATATTTTGATTAGTATTATTAGGGTCATACTCCTCCCAAGTTAATCCATAAGCTGCTCCTCCTGAAGTGTAGTCCGCTATGAATGAAAAATTTGCATCAGAATCCTTTGGCCACTCGATAGTTTTAATCTTAGAAGGTTTTACCTTGTTTGATCTGTTTTTCTTCTTACTCATTTTAATCTGAAGAATTATCTTTTTAGTCTTGCTTTTAATGAAATAAGAACTAACCAAAATATATTTTACTTATCATATTTTATTTCGGCAAAGGTTAGAACTCCCTTTGCTACGGTATTTGTCATGATATCGATTGCGCTATTGTCCTGTCAACTGGTAATCATTAATTAATAGCCCAGGTGAAAGACTTAATCTTGCCGTGAGATTGCGAATCATTTCAACAGTTAGTTTGCGTTTTCGATTAAGTACCTCAGAAACCCGATTCCTTCCACCTAATGCGTCAGCCAGATCAATCTGTTTTAACTGCATTTCTTCCATTCTTATTTTTATTGCTTCAATTGGATCTGGAGCCTCAATTGGATAATGCTTTTTCTCATATTCATCAATCATTAATCCGAGAATATCAGCTTCATCGCTTGCAGGAGTTCCAGTTTTTGCATCGAAAATTATTTCAAGTCTTTTCAACGCTACCCTGTAATCTTCATCTGTTTTAATAAGTTTTATATTCATGACTTTTCATTTTTTAAATCTTGATTGCATCAATCTTTTCATACTCAGAATGAGTCCCGATAAAATGGATAAAGATCCATTGTTTCTCGTAGTTGAATTTTGCAACCAATCTATAAGAATTGCCTTTGATGTTAAAAACAATTCTGCTGTCTTTAAGTATACTTGCATTGGCGTAAGTCTGTTTTACATCACTGGGTGTTTTCCAATCTGAATTCATGGACGTGTCATACCAAGTCTTTAAATACTGTTCAGAATCAGAGTGCTTTTCCCAATACTCTCTTAAAGTGCTTTTTGAGAATATTCTCTCCATTGGTTTTTCAATCTTGATGCAAAGATAATAAACAATTCCCAAAACGGGAACATTGTTATAGGAAAGTTTTAATTGCCAGATGAATATCAAGTTATAAGATAGATCAGTTTAGAGCGTTATATTTAGGCCATTGAGGTCCAAGAACTTGTTATTAGTCAAGACCACAATGTATTATATAGTAATTCGCGTATAATCAGGTATTGCATATCAAATCTATAAAATATTAATGAATTAACTACAAGCTTTCTATTTCTTGACTTCATAAAGACCTCCATTCATGCCCCCACTAAAAGCCTTAAAAGTGAACGGGAAATGAGGTCCTGAACCTTTAATACCATTCCTGGTGAAATATTGAGTTCCATATGGGATATAGAATATTACATTACCTGATTTACTTACAAGATCAAATTTCTTAATTACATAAGTATGCCCGGATATTACAGTTATTCCGTACATATCACCGTTGTATGGGTATCGTTTTTCAACTTTTTCGCTATGACTGAAAATGTCAGGATTATTTAAGGCTGTAGTATCTTTAAATTCAGTAACATCTGAATAGTTTATTATGGCATAGGAAACAGAATCATAATATATACTATCATCGAGATTTGCGAAATCCACGCTAAATTGAGAAAAATTTGTATTCTCCTTTTTACATGCGAGTGCAAGACAAAAAATTGCGAGAAACAAAGCAATAGATTTTTTCATTATGCTAATATTAAGTTAACTATATAAAAACAGATATTATTTTAATCTGAAAATCAATGAATCAAGTGTATAAGATGCAAAAATTCCAAGCCCCCCATTGACATTAGAATAAAGAAATGATGGTTCTGTAAAGGGAGCATCCCCAAGAGAAAAGTTCTCTAGAGACTTATGAAAATCATAATATGGCTTATCAGTACTCAAAAGGTAAACTCTGAGGAATGCTGAGTCTGGTCCTGACCAGCCTTGCTGATCCAGATAAACAGGTTGGAACTCGATTGTCCTCAGAATAATTTTTTTTCCATCCAATCCGATATCATTACTCACGCGATCATTTTGCCAGGCATTATTCTCTGCCCATCCAGGGATAGGCGATTCAACAGCATCCTTATATGATAGATTCTTTTTATGAGGAGTTGCGGAGTAATATGTATCATATAAATAAACCAACCGGTAATAATTTGCTTCACCTGGAAAATCTGTAATGCTGATTTTGGCAGTAAGTAATGATATTTTTAGTCCATATTCTTCGGTAGTTTTTCTGAATGTGGTATCGACAGTGATCTGGAAGTCTCTTTTCAGAGGTATCGTGCAGGTTGCCTCTACCTCTAATCCTAGATCACTTATTACTTTCAGGTTATAGGTCTGACCTTCCTTAAATTTAAAATTCTTAATCCAATAATTATATCCTCTCCCTAAATAATTTTCGCGAACAGTATCAAGCTGTATTTCTTTTGAGTTCTCATAAATGTACAGGCCTGCATTTCCGAATGGTTCAAAACTGCCGTTCAATTCTCCGAAGCGTTTCTGATTCGAAGAAATAAATATACTATTAATTAACTTGTCGGGAGACAGATATGCATTTACTACCAATTTCTGGACGAATTCCGGTGGATCAACATCTGATGCTACTTTTCTGCATGAAGAAAGATTAAAAATTAAAATAAGGAGAATGTAAAAAACTGTATTTTGGAATTTCATATTATTCAGAATTTTATGTTGTATGAGAATGATGGAATAAACGGAAAGAGTGTTACTTGCTTAATCACACCATAAGTTTTGTCACCTCGGATGTCATAGCCTAAATAATAGAAATATGGATTCAACCTGTTATAGACGTTATAAACTGAAATCTCCCATGTTCGCTCACCCCATTTTTTTTCTTTTTTAAATTGTATCCCGAGATCGAGCCTGTGGAATGGAGCCATCCTGAAATTATTTTTTTGGCCGTAATCAAATCCAAGGCCATCGCTGTAACCGAATATAGATGCATTTCTGCCTCTTGATCCCAATGCATTATTATCTGAAAAAGCCGGGTATGTAGCACTTGGAAGTGAAATGGCATTTCCTGTTCCATACACCCAGGTTCCTGTCAAAGTAATATTATGGCTGAGCTTATAAAAGGCCACAACTGAAATATCATGACGGCGGTCGTACCTCGAATAAAACTTTTTCCCGAAATTCAGTGAATCGAATTGCATTGGCGTCCATGACAAAGTATAGCCTATCCACCCTGTAAGCCGACCTGTATTTTTCTGTAGCAATAATTCCATTCCATATGACCATGATCTCCCCACTGTCACTTTCTGCTCCCAGTTCTGTTGTGCTGCACTTGTTACGTCATTCAGGACTATAAATGAAGAACCCTCTTTATAGGCCAGTACGTTATCCATCGTTTTGTAATACGTTTCCAATGAGAATGAAAAGTTCTTTTTTTCGAAGTCTTTTACAATTCCTAAAGCAACCTGTTGTGATCTCTGGGGTTTAGTTTTATCAGTAACAGGAACCCATAGATCTGTTGGAAGGCCAACGCCGGTATTTGATAACATATGAATATATTGATTCATTAAAGCATATGAGCCTTTTAAAGCCATATCATTCTTAAAATGCCAGGCTGCGGTAACTCTTGGCTCTGGAAACAGATATTGCTTTTTTTCTGTTATGAAACTGCTAATGCGAACTCCTGCATTAATCTTTAAGTTGGGATGTGGCTGCCAGGTATCTTCGGCGTAGAAACCTGATTCGATGCCGAACTGATTTGTTTTTTCTTCAATATTCTTATCGTAGATCTCATCTTTTTCCACAAAAGCATATGGATTAAACTTATGATAGGTACTAATTATCCCTGCCTTTAACCAGTGGTTTGGACTTGGTATGTAATCAATGTCATATTTGAGTGAATAATCCTGTATTCCTGAATTATACTCGGCATAATAATGTGTGTCTTCTTTGATATTATAACTCTTATCATTAATGTTAAAATTGTATTGACCAAAAATCAGAGAAGTATTAGAAAAGAGTTTATTAGAGAAGAGGTGATTCCATCTGATGGTACCTGTTGAATTACCCCAATGGTAACCAGCTTTTTCTGTATAATTAGCTGAGCTTGTATTCGTGCCGTATTTGTCCTGGCCAAAATAACCACTGATATATAATTTATTATTTCGTCCAAAATCAAAATTAATCTTTGCATTAAAATCATAAAAAAAGTAATGTGGTAACCCGGATTTTGAAATAGGCAGTTCAAAAAGATCGGCAAAGGTGCGCCTGCCTGACAATAAGATTGACGACTTTCCTTTTTTTATTGGCCCTTCAATTGTTGCCCGTGACGATATCAAACCTATTCCTGCCTCTCCGTGCCATTCTTCTTTATTGCCCTCTTTCATATGCATTTCGAGAACTGAGGACAATCGTCCTCCGAAACGTGCAGGAAATCCTCCTTTTGTCAGCTCAACACTTTTCAAAGCATCGCCGTTGAATACTGAAAAAAATCCAAAAAGATGGCTGGCATTATAAACAACAGCATCATCAAGGATAATAAGGTTCTGATCAGGTCCCCCACCACGAACGTAAAACCCGCTACTGCCTTCAGAACCTTTTTGAACTCCCGGCATCAATTGCAGCACTTTTAAGACATCTTTTTCACCAAGGAGTGAAGGAACATTTTTTATCTGCGCTGGTTGAAGTGTCACCGTACTCATCTTTACTGACTCGCTCGGCCGTTCTATGCGATCTGCAGTGACTGTAACTTCATTGAGAACAATATTTGGTTTCAAATTTATGTTCAGTTCAATGTTTTTGTGAAGAGAAACTTTAACATTCTCAGAAGTGAATCCAACATATGAAACAACAAGTGCGATTGAATCGGATTCAGGTAATGTTAATGAATAGAAACCGTAAGTATTTGTTACCGTAACAATTTTATGATCAGAAAGATATATGTTTACGCCGATTAGAGATTCTCCGCTGATAGCTTCTCTAACATAACCGCTTATTGTGAAATGTTCAGTTTTTTGTGCTTTTAAAGGACTAACAATAATTATAAATACCAAAATCAGATTAGGAAGTTTCATTTTTTCAGGTATACGGTTAGAATCTCATTAATTGTTAAACGAATTTAAAGGATAATCATACATAAGACTTCCAAATATATGTTAATCTATTCTTAATCTTCTGTTAAATAATTCACTCTGGATTAATTAGGACGAACTTAGGTTGTGGTTTTTGCCAGTCCGGGTATGGGTTGTGAGTTATGGTTAAATGATGAAATAGTCAAGATACAGCAAAAACCATGACACCATGAGCGCAGGCTGCCAGCCCTATAGACTCTTTCCCGGAAGCACAAAATAGACCGGTTGCAAAAGTTTGAAGAGCGGGCTTGAAGTTTACTCTCATAGACTTTGAGGGCTGATTACGAAGTA
The DNA here is from genome assembly GCA_963823065.1 of uncultured Bacteroidales bacterium. Classification (GTDB taxonomy): domain Bacteria; phylum Bacteroidota; class Bacteroidia; order Bacteroidales; family VadinHA17; genus LD21. Next base: position 1,114,706 of record CAWGJX010000001.1, on the reverse strand, counting down.
GTCAGGGCTGGCAAAGGCAACCGAGTACCGACTCCAATTTGGTTTGCGAAGCAATTAGATAAATCCATCCGGTTCGAGCCCGGCGCAGGCAATTCAGCAAAGCACCGTCCGAGTTACCGTTAGTATATTATTAAAATTATCTTTCGGAAAGCAATTTGAAGAGAGGATCATTGATATAATAATTTGCTGTCCCTAGCCTCATTTTTGTCAGGAGTTTGTCGTCAGCAAGTTGGTTCAGATAATTTGCTGCAGTAATCCTAGAGACATTTAAGTCCCGTTGAATAAACTCAATCTTTGTGTAAGGATGTTTAAAAAGATTATTGAGTAAATCTTGGCTGTAGAATTTATAATTATCACGTAATGTATGTTTATAATTCATCATTTGCTCATGAAGCTTGATAATTAAGTTAATAGTCTCCCTTGAAGTTTGATCTACAGCTTTAATCATGAATAAGAGCCACTCTTCCCAATTGTTCTTTGTTCGTACTTCCTGCAGAAGTCTGTAATAGTCAGATTTATTTTTAATTATGTAATTGCTTAAATAAAGAATTGGAAGGTCTTGAAGTTTTTCCTGGATCAGGAATAGAATATTAATTATCCTGCCGGTTCTTCCATTACCGTCATAAAATGGATGAATGCTCTCAAATTGATAGTGTATAATCGCCATCTTTACAATAGGATCGAAATCAAGTGATTTCTTGTCATTGATGAATTTCTCAAGATTGGTCATCAAATCTTTGATTTCTTCAGGATCTTGGGGGGGAGTGTAAATTATCTCTCCAGTCGAAGTATTTTTTAAAGTTGTCCCTGGCAGTTTACGAAATCCAGCTTTATTACCCTCAAGGATTTCTTGAATTTTTAATATAGTACGATTAGTTAATAATCCAGTTTTTGAAATTAGATCAAATCCAGTTTTTGTAGAAGCAATATAGTTTTGTACTTCTTTAGCATTAAGTGATTTAAACGAATCAAGATTTAATTCTGATTTGTAAAGGTCATCATGAGTAGTTATAATATTTTCAATTGCAGAACTGTCCTTTGCTTCCTGAAGTCCTAAAGTATTAATTAGGATACTTTGGTTTGGCATTGTCGAGGCAATTCCTTTTAGTTCTGCAAGAGCCGCACGAGCAGACGGAAGGCTTTTAAGTATTGTTTTAGTCTCTATATCCCAATCCAGAGGAAGCGGAGTAAGCTTTTTACCTGACTTTGTCATATGTAAAGAAAAGTTGAATTTTTATTCAAATCATTCTTGTTCTGTAAAGAAAACATGATTTTATATACAAATATAATATTTATTTGTAAAGAATATCGAATAATCTATACATATTAGGTTTGAAATGATAAATATTTTGTATTTTCTTATCATATGCACAGAGCCATATATTAACGGTCACGGCCCGGCGGTTTGGTGTTGGCGTCCGTGTCGAGGTGCCGCGTTTTTTGCCTCCCGATAGTTATCGGAACTGGCAGGTGGCTGAAGAGTCCGGTCGCACGACGAAATAATCCCGGGGTACCACGTCCGGGTAAGGATTGTGAGTCCGGGCGCACGATGAAAGAGGCTAGATGTCTCCCGATAGCTATCGGGAGCAAAAACCATGACACCATGAGCGCAGGCTGCCAGCCCTACTGACTTTGTCCAGATAGATGGAACAGTCGGAGTGGCAAAGAATTTAATAAACGGGTTAAATTTTACTCTCATAGACTTTGAGGGCTGATTACGAAGTAGTCAGGGCTGGCAAAGGCAACCGAGGACCGACAGGAAATCTACTTTGCGAAGCAGTTTGATAAACTTTTACGGTCCGAGCTCAACGAAGTCAATTAACTAAACCGTCCGAGTTAGTGGTAGCTTTTTTAACTCAATTGCCTGATAGTCTTGGTTTTGTGTGATGCCTTTTTTGTTTTATTGGATTTACTTTTTTTAATATACTCGCTTATTGTCTTCTCTTCTTCTTTAGTCAAAGAAGTCTGTCCCCCAATAAAATCAACATCTAATTCTATCTTCTTTGTTTTCATAATCTAGATATTTGAAAAGTACCTATTAATCAATTTAAGCGCCGCTATTGAATCAATGATCATTAGTCGTCCACCAACATGCGTCGCTCCCAGGCTCGCTACATAATGATCGATTAATTGTGATTTGGATAAAAAAGCAACATTACCTTCATGCCCTCTTTGGAACGATAATTTGCAGGCAAAAGCGACAAGATTACCTGGGATACCGGAATAAAGTTTTGTTTTACCCTTATTAAATGGTGCACTTTCAACAAGGTGCATAAACACGTGGTCTGATCTTACCTCAAGACTTATAAGTCCTTGAACTATTGATTGATTGTTGACAATAGTCAATTTATAAACATCTCTTTCCGGATGCTTGAGTTCAATCTTCCAATCGAACTGCCAACCATCCTTTACAGTAATCTTTTTGAGGTCTGCCTTGGTTATTCGAGAAATATCTGTCGAAAAACTATCTCCTGAGATTACGTTTTTGATTGAATTAGTTAACTCATCAATCTCAACGTCAAGTCCTGTTTTATCTCTCTTTTTCACCATACGAAGATACGAAAATTGCACTTGATTTCGTAGTTAGTGGTAGCTATTTTAAGTCAGAGAAAATTGTCTAGTATTACGAATTTGTCTCGGTTACAGGTCTCTGCGGGGTCTAAATCGTTACCACTAACCGTCCGGCGGTTTGGTTAGTTGCCGTCGGTGTCGCGGTGGTGTGGTTTTTGCCAGTCCCGGCATATGGCTGAAGAGTCCGAGTGCACGATGAAATAGTCCCGCGGTACCAAATCCGGGTAAGAATGGTGAGTCCGGGCGCACGATGAAAGAGTCTAGATGGAACCGTCCGAGTTATGGTTAGTTGTTTCTTTTCTAATTCTTGAGTCGATGATTTTGTCCTCAGGATCTCTACGGCAATCCCAAATCATTGAAATCAGGATTGTGTTGTCAATTATTTCGTAAATTATTTGATAATCTCCCGTTATTAGAGCTCTAACAGTTTCTATCCCAGATTGAACACCAATTAATGGCTGTTTAGCAATAAGCTTAACACTCTTGTTGATTTTTGAATTTAGCTTTTTGCTATATTCCGTGGATTTGTTTCTAACAACGTAAAAATTAAGAATATCGAGAAGGTCAAGTCTGGCCTCAAGGGACCATTCTACTTTGAATTTAGCCATTGAAGAACCTCTTTGTTAAGTGCCTCATTTGAAATTGTCTGACCTTTCTTAATCTGTTCTCTGCTTGCTTCAATTCTTTTCTTCTGAATATCAGAAAGCTGGTAAACTTTTTCATCAGCTTTAGATTCTACTATAGTCTTGATTGCCTTGAGGAATGTGGTATCATCGATATGTGATAATTTCTCAATTATGATATGTCTCAGCTCAACAGTGCTCATACACCCATGTTTTTTACAAAATTACTCTTTTTCTAGCAGAGTTGTCAAATGGACACATGCCTATTTTAATTCTTTAACTTCATAGCTTAGGGTTAAATGCTTTGACAACTCTCTATTGGACAGGTTGTCAGTCAATTAACCATAACGGACAAGCGGTATGTGTTGTTGCCGCCGACTGTGGGATGAAGTGTTTTTTGAAGGCTGGTAAGAATGATAATTTGGTCATTAATCGTTGTATTATCTAGAAATCAAAAAACATGACACCACCTGGGCGGGCCGGCTTCGGCCGAAGGCAATAATACATACCGCTGAGTTAGCTGCTTTATTTTTTCTTAATGTTGGAATTTGATCTCAAAAATATATGGCCAAAATTTTCCAGTCACTAAAATTCTGTTCCTTTTTGAGTCATAGGCTATTCCGTTGGTAGCTTCCGATTGGGGATTTTCTTTTCTGGATTTAAGAAATAGAGTAGTCAAGTCAATCAGCCCAATAATTTTACCACTCGTAGGGTCAATCTTGGCGATATAATTAGTTGTCCAAATATTGGCATAGATGTAACCATTAATAAACTCTAACTCATTTGCATAAAGTGCTGAAGATCCATTATAAGTTAGATTTATTTTTTTAATCACCTTAAGACTATCAGGATCCCAATATGTTATAAAATTGGTACCATCACTCATGATAATCGAATTCCCATCCGTTGTCATACCCCATCCTTCTTTATTTATGTAACTGAATGTCCCAATCTGTTTAAAATTGTCTGAGTCGTAGATAAATCCCAATTGGTTTTTATATGTCAGCTGGTATAGTTTATTTTTAAAAAAGAGAATACCCTCGCCGAAATACTTGTCTCGATCAATTTCTACTTTAACATCAATATTGCCTGTCTTTAAATTTACAATGCCAATTACTGACCTAGTCTTAGGATAATTCTCAGGTGATCCAGTACTTTCAAAAAGTTTATTGTCATGGAATATTAGGCCTTCAGTATAAGATTCTATGCTATGCGGGTAAGTATTTTTTATAGTGTATTTTATTAAACTGATCCCATTAATGTCCTTATTCAGGGATTGCAATCTTGATGTTCGATCGTTGTTGCAGCTTGTGAATAGAATTGTTATTAGGAGAACTATGAGAAATCTGGTCATGAGAATTTTATATGATTTGTATTAAGCTGTAGGGCGGATTTCATAATTACTTTGAGTTATTAATATTTGCTGCTTTAGTAGCCTGTCTCGTTGTGTGGCAGGGACGGGCTGGAAGGCTCGTTACGCAAACGAAAAACTAAGTAATATTTGCATGCTAATATTGCGTAATGTGCCTGACAGCGAAGGGACGGTTATTGTCTTATTCATTTCGCAATGCTACTACTGGATTTCTTGTTGCTGTATACCAACATTGTAAATTCACGGTCATTAATGCAATCGCAAATGCGATTAATCCCGCTAATACGAAAATCCACCAGCTGAATTCTGTTTTATATGCAAAGTTTTGTAACCATTTATGCATTACGTACCACGCAATAGGTGAGGCAATTATAAAAGACACTACAACCCATTTTAAGAATTCTCTATTGAACAATAAAATAATATCTGAATTTCTTGCTCCCATGGCTTTCCTAATACCGATCTCTTTGGTACGCCGATCAGTAGAAAAAATCACCATTCCCAAAATCCCTAAAACGGAGATTAGAATTGCCAGGACAGCAAAAGATAAAATAAGATTTCGTAACTGAGTTTCGTCCTTATATGTTTCAGTTAGAAGGTCATCAAAAAATTTATATGAAAACTCCCGACCATTTAGATACTTCTTGTAAGTGTCACGAATATAAGCAAGTGACTCTTTAGTATTGCCCTTCGCAATGCGTACATTCATTGTATTAATCTCTTCAGGATTAAATGACAAAATCAGTGGTTCAATTGGAAAGTATAATGATCTGAAATGAAAATCCTTAACGACTCCGACAATTACATTTTGTCCTATGCGTTGCCCAATTGCATCGGCAAATCCGAACAACTTTTCTGCGGTTTGATTTATCACAATTGGGTAAGGCTCGAGCTTACTGAAGTACCCATTGTAATCCATTTGGAAAAACTGTCCTTTGATTACTTCGATTTTATAAGTTTTTGCAAAATCTTCATCAACAAAATAGTTGTTGACCTGTAAAGTATCTGTACCACCTTCTTTACTAATTATAATACTTTCCCTAAATCCAACTCCAATCGGTGCATTTAAGCTCGCTGAAGCACTTAATATCATGGGATTTCTTCGTAATTCTTCTTTGAATGGCTTGTTGCTTCCACCGTTTGCAATCCATAAACCTGTGGGTATGACTAAAACGTTTTTGTCATCGAGACCCAAATCCTTATTATGAATATAATTCAATTGCTTTATAAACAGCAATGTTGCTATGATGTAAAAAATTGCTATTGTAAATTGAATAGTTACAAGAATCCTTATAAAATTATTCCTTGAACCGGATATAGATCCTCCTCTGAAAATTCCTATCGGATTAAATGCTGAAAGGTATACTGAAGGATAAAAACCCGCGATAATTCCAACAGTAAAAGTTAAAAATAAAAGGTTTATAATTAAGCCCGGCGAAAATATTAAGGTTAGATGCTTCTCTGACATCATATTAAATACTGGAATAATGAGAACTACAAGAAAGAGCCCCATCGCTGTAGCCAGAAATGTCTGTAGAGTAGATTCCATCATAAATTGACTAAAAACACTTGTTCTACTTGCTCCATTTGTTTTTTTGATTCCAATTTCTATGAATCGCTCTGATGCCCTCGCAATTGATAAGGTGGAAAAGTTAAGAGATGCCATAAGGACTATTAAGAAAGCTAGCCCTGAAAATATCCAGACGTATTTGTAACTCCCTTGATTCTTATCATAGATGTCGTTTGGATAATCAGAATACAGGTGAATATCAGATAGTGGTTGAATCAAAAGCTTATCACTAATTTTAGAATACCTACTTATATGATTTGAAATCAAGCTCAGGAACTTATTGTCAATCCGAGCATCTTTCCTTAGTTTGATATAGACTCTTACACTACCATTATCATGCCATGGATTTGAATATTTTAAAATCATAGCATTCTTATCAGAAAGGATATATCCAACATCAATTGTGCTTTGTTCTGGGATTTTTATTACACCTCCAATTGTATAGACTTCTTTAAAATACTTATCACTTACAAGCGTTTTTCCCAGACACGACTTATTTCCAAATAATTTCCTTGCAGTTACTTCTGACAGAACAATTTTGTCAGGCTTATCTAAAGCACTTTCAGATGAACCTTCGATAAACCTGAATCCCCCGAATACTTTAAAAAAATCTTCGTTTGTCCAACACCCTCTTATTTCATATTTTTCTCCTCCTGATTCTTTTTGAAGAGGAGAATCTTCTGTTTGATGAGAAATATATGTAGCATATTCTATTTGAGGATAATCAGTCTTTAAAGTTTTAGGTACTGCGCTATAGCACCGAGGGGATTTTATGACTCTATCTCCCTCTTTTGATAGAGTTAGAACCCGATAAATATGCTTATAATCAGGATGAAATTTGTCATAACTTAACTCATTAAATACCCATAGATAAATAAGTAAACTAGCAACTATAGCGACTGTGAAGCCTGTAAATGTGATTATAGAATAGACAGGTTTTCTTGTCAAATTACGAAGGATCGATTTGATTTGATAGTTCATGTGCATGTATAATTGATAATTATTAGTACATCTTCATTATAAGAATCCCTCTCATTCTTCCCTTACAATTGTCTCGTGCTCAAGGTTATGTTTCCATTTGTTGACAGCTTCAAAGACTTTGGTTTGGTAATAATTAATGTTTCATTACAAATATATGACTATATATGTAGTCATGCAACTATATTATAATAAAACTGCCTATAATAATAGTCAATCTCAATTTTATGGTTACGAAACCTAGATTTATTTGGTATAGAGTAGTCCTGCCCTGGCTTAAAAGCATGTGTTTTGCAGCCGATTACGTATGAGTCCCGGTAATGAAAACGCCATTTACTGGTCACGGTGCATTATATAAACGGAGAGCAAAAAACGCTGCCAACTGCGCGTCGGCCTGCAGCCCTATTGACTTTGTCTCGGTAGCAGGATGAGTCAGGGTGCACCAAATTTAATAAGTGAATTGAAGTTGAGAGCATAGACTTATATAGCTGATTACGAATGTGTCCGGGCTGCTGAAGGCAATTACCTATACCATCCGTGTTATATTTAGGCAAGTATTAAAATTGTCTCGGTAGTGGAATTTGTCATGATACACGAAATTGTCTTGATAATGTGCTTTATCTATTAAATTTTAACTGTATCATTTTTATCCATTTGAAAGTATTCATTTGTCTTATCTGGGTTATAGTATTTTTATCCCAGGATTTATCTTCGGCAATCCTAGAAAAAATAGAGTATTCATCAATTACCTCAATTTTATTACTCCATTTTTTTATTGATTTTGAAGAATGCCCGCCCCATTTGAGATAAGATAATTCAAGTTTCTCTTTCTTTTTTGCAATTTCTCTGTTACTTAACCATACAATTATTTTAGAGGTCAAATCAAAGATGATCTCACTTTCCGGGAAATTATCAATTAAATCAGAAAAGAGGTTTTGAATTGTAGTTTTATCAAAATAGCAAAGGACTCCGGATGCGATGAAAAAGACTTTAGATTTGGAATGTTTTACTTCATCAAACCATGATTTGTCAAAGACTGACTTCGCGATATAGAGGTTTCTTTCAGTTTCAGGTATTAGCTCTTTTCTTAATTTGATTGTATCAGGAAGATCAAGATCATACCAAGTTATTCTTCCGTTATCAACTCTTTGAAAGGTAGTATCTAATCCTGCACCAATATTAACAATGGTAGCATCAGGAAAACTAGTTAATAATTTAAAAATGGCGCAGTCAATATTATATGCCCTGGTAGCCCAGTATATTTGATAATATTCATTAAATGATCTGGATATGCTTTCAAAATCATAATCAAGTTTGTTCAATAAGTCAAAAGCATATTTATCCTTAATAATGGGGTGTACCCTTTCGTACTCTTTGGCACGACCCCAAAGGGGCATCAGCAATGTTTTTTGAACCTCACCAAGTTCTATTTTTATTTTTTCTTGATCAATTGTCATAATTTTTGAATATTGGTTAAAGTTAGGCTGATTAACGAAATTTTAATATGTCAGTATCGTAAGTTTTACTGGAATTTTGTTTGTAGGCACTATTTGTTTTCGGATTTTTTATGCAAGCAAACTCTTTAGTGAAAGTCCAAATGCCTTGGCTGTTATATTTAGGCAATTCAGTCCTGATTCATTAGTTACGGCGGCACGATTGCTTAAATATAACGGCCCGGCGGTTTGATTAGGTGCCGTCCGTATCGCGCCAATGATGCTGTCCAGGTAGACGAAACAGTCCGGGTGCTACAGAATTTTATAAACGGAACAGAATTTAAGGGCATAGTTGTTGAGATTGATTACAAATCTGTCCTGGCACTGGTGACCGTGTGCCGCGAAGCCTTTGTCATGTTATAACAAATTTGTCTCGATTAACAGGCGAAGCGGGAAGGCACTTAATTAAATCGTCCGTGTTAGGCGCCGTAGCATTTTTAAATCGTCGTGATGAATTTGTCTAGTTTGATAAAATTCAGATGCTAGGCAGCATGTTCCTTTAATCTTTTAATATGCTTGAATTCCCGATCTTTAACTTTCTTTTCTTCTTCAAGATCAAAGTCATTCTGAAGTCCAAGCCAGAATTTCGCAGAATTACCAAAATAGTAGCTCAGCCTTATCGCTGTATCTGCAGTTATACTTCTATGTCCTTTGATTATCTCGGAAGTTCTGGTCTGGGGTATCCCGAGATCCTTTGATAGTCTGTAAGCAGATATATTTAAAGGTTTTAGGAATTCTTCAAGAAGAATTTCGCCTGGGTGTATATTTGAAAGCTTTCCCATTTCTTTTACTTATGATAATCCATTATTGTAACATCGCTTGAGTTTCCATCATCCCATTTAAAAACAATTCTCCATTGGTCATTAATCCTGATGCTGTAAAAGTCATTCATCTTGCCTGAAAGTTTCTCTAGTTTATTTGATGGAGGAACTTTTAAGTCTATTAAATTCTGTGAGTTATTAAGCATCCGTAATTTTCTCCTTCCAACTTGTTGTATTTCTTGAGGTAGATTTTTTACTCTATCCCCATTCCATATTTTTTCAGTTTCCTTAGTCCCAAATGAAGTAATCATTTCCCGTGTAACGTTACTAACGCCAAAGGTAAGTACTTTTCATTAAATAAACAAATTTTTAAGTTTAAATAACGAATTTGGCTCTTAGTTGTTAGGCGGCGTAGTGTTTTAGTCCTGATAAATGGGCTGGAATTGTCATGGTGCGAAAAGTTGTCAAGTTGGAAAAGTCCCGCTAAGAGACTGAAAACTTTCATGTCAAGATGAAATACTCTAAGTTATAGCCTGTCGAGGTTTCCGAACTATGACGCCTAACGGGAGTCTGTCTAATAACCTATTTTATATACTTTTTTATTTGGATACCTATACATGAAAAATTTCAAATATTCGATTCTCAGGTACTTCAATTTAGTTATTAGACAGTCTGACGGCCCGGCGGTTTGATTAGGTGCCGTCCGTGTCGAGGTGCCGCATTTTTTGCCAGTCCCGGTAGATGGACGAGAGTTGTCTTGTCACGAGGAAACTGTCTAGAAGGTACCAAGTCCGGGTAAGGATTGTGAATTATGGGTCACGATGAAATAGTCTAGATAGCGAGCAAAAAACAAGGCACCAGAGCGTCGGCCGGTAGCGCCAATGATGCTGTCCCGGTAGATGAAACTGTCCGGATGCCACTGCACTTAATAAATTGAACAGAATTTAAAGGCATAGATGTTGGGGTTGATTACAAATCTGTCTTGGCGCTGGCGAAGGCACTTAATTAAAGCACATATGAAAAAAGCATAGTCTCAGGTACGATATCAATAATCTTTGTAAATTATTGTTCGTAAACATAATACGAGAGACTATGCAAACACAAGTTACAAAAAAAATCGATTTCCAAGGCAAAGATCTTTTTATTGGTTTAGACGTACATAAGAACAGCTGGAGTGTTACAATCCTCGTCGGAGGAATGGAACACCGAACATTTACCCAACCTCCCGATCCAAGAGCTTTGTACACTTATCTTCAAAAAATGTTTCCTGGCGGCACCTATCACAGTGCCTATGAAGCAGGTTTTTGTGGTTATGGTATTCATCGTGAATTAAATGCTCTGGGGATAAAGAATATTGTTATTAACGCGGCAGACATACCCTCAAGCCAGAAAGATTGTAAATTTCAATTCAATTATATACCACCATTTCAGTTAAAGAACATATCACTTCATAAAGATAAAAAGATTATTGTTGTTTGTTGTTAGCTTCATTGAAGAAAGGAAGGTACCTTCCTTTCTTCAATGAAGCTAAGGCGGTTTTTTGGGATGCCTTTTGCTCATTTTTCTATCATAAGTTTGGTTTCTTTTACTCTGAAGGATTTCCCACTCATATTGAGCATAAGTGCCCTATGAGTTAATCTATCAACCATCGCCGCCGTAAGCACTGTATCACCAAATATTTCGCTCCAGCGCTCAAAAGAGAGGTTGGTGGTAATGATAGTTGATTTACGTCCGCAACGCAGTGAAAGATGACTAAAAAGCATCTCAGCACCTTCTTTGTCGAAGGAGACATATCCGAACTCATCGCAGATAACCAGATCGAACTTCTCGAACCGGTTTTCAAGAGTACGAAGCGTTTTTTGGGATCTGCTTTCGCGTATTTGGGTAAGCAGACGAGACACTGAGGTAAACAGCACCTTATAACCTTCCTGACAAGCCTTTATGCCCAAAGCTGTTGCCAGATGGGTCTTGCCTGTTCCTGGATTTCCTGAGAGGATAAGGTTCTGACCGCTTCTTATAAAATCAAGCTGTTCAAGTTGTGGAAGTTTTACGGCAGCATCCACCGGCAGATCTTCACGAGAGAGGTCATGCAAGTATTTGTACTGCACAAAACCAGCTTGCCGTATCTGAGACTTGCGACGGTTCTCCTCACGGGTCTGAGATTCAAGCTCCATCAAACGCAGCAAAAAAGTTGCATAAGAGAGGTTTTCTGACACAGCCTGACTGGCTTGTTGCTCGTACTCACGCCGGAAAGCCGGCAGATGAAGGATTCTGCTCAGTTCATCTATTTGTTGTTTAATATCTTTTGTGTTCATCTTGTTTTAGTTTGGGTTGTTTGCCATCAATGTGATTTCCATTAGCTGCTCTCTGGAACAGGTCTCGATTTCATCTTTCCTCCCCGATGGTATTACAGGAACATTCTCCGAAGGTTGGTTGCCAAGCATGGCTAGAACCTTATCGGCAGATACGTCCTTTGGACAAAGGCGAGTGAGTTCCTGGATTGTTTTAACCAGTTTCTGGTGTGGCATATTCTTGTTTTGACAGTATTGCAGGATGTCGATAAAACCGCGGGCATTACTGCGAAAGAACTGCTCGTAAAGACTCTTTATTTCAGGCGGAGCCTGCTCTAATGCTACAGAACCGTGTAAGGCTCCGGGCTTAAAGGCAAGCGTCCTGAGATAATGCTCAAGATCGATCTGCCACTGGAACATCCCGTATTGACGCTCCTGAGAGCATACAGCAAGGTTATTATAATAAACCTTAAGGTGGTTGGCATAGATTTTAACTTCAACCATGCGCCCTACAAGATAGTCCGGAACAGAGTAGCGGTTCGTTCCGTATGAAAAAGTGGCATATTTGTCTACCTTCAGGCATTCTACCATATAGCATTCCATTGGCCCGGGATATTTCCAAAGCATGACACGTTCTTCCTCAAGCATCTGTTTTGGACTTTTTCCATTTTGAGGGGAGGGTATGTTATTGAGTCTCTCAAGGGTGGATGCCAGATGGATGCGGGCTTCTTCAAAAGTATCAAAGGTATCCCGGTCACAGAAAGCCTTTCGCCGGATCACCTCCACAGAGCGTTCCACATGACCCTTCTCGTTACCTCTGCGTACGTTGCAGAACCTCCAGCGAAATTGATACCAGCCTGAGAGATTGGTTAAAGCCCTGGTTGGCTGCTTCTCATGGCGACCTACAAACTCAGCTACTGCTACCCGCATGTTGTCGTATACCATCTCGTGATAGATACCCCCAGCATGTGCGAAGAAGTCATTATGCGACTCCATATAGGCCAAAGTGTCTTGCCTTTTGTATAGGTCACCATAGCGGTAGTTGCTGCAAGAAGCAGTAAACGCCGACATATTTAAACGCTTCTGTTCTCCTCCTATTATCAACTTCACTTCACCCCAGTCAAACTCACATTCCTCCCCAGGCAAATGAACCTGTCGGATATACGCCTCACGTAACATGATTTCATGCTCACAGATATAGTTGCATACTGTGGTGTATCCAATTTTATGTCCCTTCGAAAGAAGGTACTCGTGTATATCAATCTTACGCTTGATCTGCTTACGAAGTCCATTCCGCTTCTTATGATCATTTTCCAAAACCTGCTGCTGGATCAGCATCTTTATTTCATCGGTCAACTTACGTTTATACCGGCCTGTACTATTGAAAACCGGTGCACTACCTGCGTATTCCTGCAAGCTCTCGGTATCGCCTTCTTCCTCAGATTTCTGCTGGATTTTCAGATGTTCCAACAAATACTTCTTGACAGTTTTTCTGTTAATCTGTAAATCACGAGCAATTTTACGTTCGCTGTCACCCTCTCGTAAATAACGCCTTGTAATCTCTTGTTTCGAATCCATACTTATCATCCTGTTTTGTGTTGCTTGATCGGGACCAAAGCAACTGGTTACTTTTGATAAGTGGTATACTTTTCAACGAGAAGGTGGTATACTTTTCAATTAATATATACAAAAGATCAACTACAGAAGCGAGATCCAGTCGACAGCCGAAAGATCGCCAGGGCGCTTGAAAAAGGACTACTCAGAGCAATCCACATTTTTGACAGGGATATGGAAGAACTTCGTAGTTTAAACAGGACAAGATTCTATCTGATGCGCGACTTCCGGAGAAGTAAAAACAGAATAAAAAGCTTTCTTCAGTATTACAGTATCTATATTCCGCAGGAGTTTGATAATAATCAGTGGACCTTAAAATTTATCGACTGGTTAAAACAGATAAAAATGAAAACGTCCAGTGGTCAGGATGCCTTCTCAAACCTGATCCGTTCTTTCGAATATCATCGTGAACAAATCCTGGTACTCAGCCGGCAGATCAGAATAAGAGTGCGTGAATATGATAAGGAATTATATAATTTATTAAAAACTATCTCTGGCATTGGTCCTCTGACTTCGAGTGCATTAATAACCGAGCTTGGTGATATTAATCGTTTCCCTCACATAAATCATTTAAGCAGTTTTGTAGGTTTGATTCCCAGGGTAAAGCAAAGCGGCGAGACATCTTACAATGGTGGAATGACCTTTCGTTGCAACGAATACCTAAGAACATTGTTAATTGAATCCTCGTGGCAGGCCATCCGGCAGGATCCGGCTCTGATGCACTATTATCAACAGCATGTGATTAATAATAAAGGGCAGAAAGTAATTGTTAAAATTGCCCGTAAACTTTTAAATCGCGTAAGATATGTAATGAAAAACAGACAACCTTATGTAACAGGAGTAGCTTAACAGAAATATAAATCTATAAGATCATTACCAGTTGGGGATAGCGCAAAACTCGGCATGTGACAAATCGATTACAACAGCAAAGCCTTCGCACCCTTATCTATAAAAAATGACATGTGATTGCGGCAGATTTTACTTGACCGCTTATAGCAGCCTGATTTTATAGAATTTATAAGAAGAAGTTTTTAAGATTATTATATTTAATTTTACAGAACCTCGGGATAATGCTTTTCATAGCACCGTCCGAGTTATGTGTAGGCTTTAGTTTTTAGTCCAAGAAATAGCCTTTCGTATAAATATATTTTGTTACTTTAAGGATATTGCACTGAAAGCCAATCTGTAAATCTTTCTAACCATGTATCACACGGAAGATTTTGTTTCTTCATTATAAATCCGTGCCCTCCTCTTTCGTATATGTGCAATTCAACAGGTTGATTAGCCTCTAACCATTTGGAATATATTTCAACACTGTTGGCGGCAAAACCGAATTCGTCATCACTGGCACAAGCAATAAAGATGGGTGTCCTCACAGATGGGACTTTGGAACCGATTATATCATTGGCACAATAAAGAACTGACACAAAATTTGGGCGGCTCTCTTCCAAAGCATTGTAAGCGACTGACATCGCAATAGTTCCTCCGGCAGAAGAGCCCATGAAGCCTATCTTGTTAGAATCAATTTTGTATTCTGCTGCATGTTTGCGGACATACTTCATAGCCGTTAATGCATCCTGAAGTGCAAGTTTTATTACAGGTGCACTCACCGAATCCAGCATTTTAAAATTCTTTGTTTCCATCATTTTGTTATAGTACGGATGATCAGGGTCTTCGTGCACCAACCGATATTTCAAAACGAAGGCAGTTATTCCTTTTTCGTTTAATTTTTTTGCTACGGCAGTCCCTTCAAGGTCATAGACGAGGTAATGAAAAGCGCCACCCGGTGCAATAATAACAGCAATGCCATTTGGGTTTGAAGGAACAAAAGCCGTTAATGTCGGATCTGTTACATCTCTTAGATAACCTCCTCCTAAATTTTGCTCTTTCCAAGTCCAGTTTTCAGAACCGGGAGCTTTTCCAGAATAAAGAGGAATAACTTGCTGTGCTTGCAACTGTGCAAGAGTGATTAGAAGGACAAGAACTGTCAAGATAAAACATTTATTCTTCATATATAGTGATTTTGAATGACATACAACAACCCGGCTGTTTTTAACTGAGTTGCCAGACCGTAATCGCGGTGGCGCAAAAATACGAAATGTTACTTTGTAGAGTAACTTTATTAAAGTATTTCTAGCGTTTGTTTTGGTTTCGAAGGGGGCCCATCAGCTTAAACATAACGGTCAAGCGGTATGTGTTGTTGCCGCCAGCTGTGAGGTGGCGTGTTTTTTGAAGGCTAGGTAAGAATGATAATTTGGTCATTAATCGTAGTATTGTCTAGAAATCAAAAAACATGACACCATCTGGGCGGGCCGGCCTTGGCCGTAGGCAATAACACATACCGTCGGAGTTAGCCTTAGTATTTTTATCTTCTAGGAATTCCAATTACGGTTACCCAAATATCGATCATTAGATCTTCATCAATTGCATTGATTTTTTTTAGATCGATACCTTCGAGATCAAGTTGGTTTTGATTTTTATGTATTTTCAATCTTAGCTGATAGAGGTCTTTATCATATTCGTGAAACTTTAGTCCATCATCTATAATCTCTAAGGCCTTCTTGTAATCGCCTTTCTGTATGTATATATTAATTGAAAAGTATACCACCTTCTCGTTGAAAAGTATACCACTTATCAAAAGTAACCAGTTGCTTTGGTCCCGATCAAGCAACACAAAACAGGATGATAAGTATGGATTCGAAACAAGAGATTACAAGGCGTTATTTACGAGAGGGTGACAGCGAACGTAAAATTGCTCGTGATTTACAGATTAACAGAAAAACTGTCAAGAAGTATTTGTTGGAACATCTGAAAATCCAGCAGAAATCTGAGGAAGAAGGCGATACCGAGAGCTTGCAGGAATACGCAGGTAGTGCACCGGTTTTCAATAGTACAGGCCGGTATAAACGTAAGTTGACCGATGAAATAAAGATGCTGATCCAGCAGCAGGTTTTGGAAAATGATCATAAGAAGCGGAATGGACTTCGTAAGCAGATCAAGCGTAAGATTGATATACACGAGTACCTTCTTTCGAAGGGACATAAAATTGGATACACCACAGTATGCAACTATATCTGTGAGCATGAAATCATGTTACGTGAGGCGTATATCCGACAGGTTCATTTGCCTGGGGAGGAATGTGAGTTTGACTGGGGTGAAGTGAAGTTGATAATAGGAGGAGAACAGAAGCGTTTAAATATGTCGGCGTTTACTGCTTCTTGCAGCAACTACCGCTATGGTGACCTATACAAAAGGCAAGACACTTTGGCCTATATGGAGTCGCATAATGACTTCTTCGCACATGCTGGGGGTATCTATCACGAGATGGTATACGACAACATGCGGGTAGCAGTAGCTGAGTTTGTAGGTCGCCATGAGAAGCAGCCAACCAGGGCTTTAACCAATCTCTCAGGCTGGTATCAATTTCGCTGGAGGTTCTGCAACGTACGCAGAGGTAACGAGAAGGGTCATGTGGAACGCTCTGTGGAGGTGATCCGGCGAAAGGCTTTCTGTGACCGGGATACCTTTGATACTTTTGAAGAAGCCCGCATCCATCTGGCATCCACCCTTGAGAGACTCAATAACATACCCTCCCCTCAAAATGGAAAAAGTCCAAAACAGATGCTTGAGGAAGAACGTGTCATGCTTTGGAAATATCCCGGGCCAATGGAATGCTATATGGTAGAATGCCTGAAGGTAGACAAATATGCCACTTTTTCATACGGAACGAACCGCTACTCTGTTCCGGACTATCTTGTAGGGCGCATGGTTGAAGTTAAAATCTATGCCAACCACCTTAAGGTTTATTATAATAACCTTGCTGTATGCTCTCAGGAGCGTCAATACGGGATGTTCCAGTGGCAGATCGATCTTGAGCATTATCTCAGGACGCTTGCCTTTAAGCCCGGAGCCTTACACGGTTCTGTAGCATTAGAGCAGGCTCCGCCTGAAATAAAGAGTCTTTACGAGCAGTTCTTTCGCAGTAATGCCCGCGGTTTTATCGACATCCTGCAATACTGTCAAAACAAGAATATGCCACACCAGAAACTGGTTAAAACAATCCAGGAACTCACTCGCCTTTGTCCAAAGGACGTATCTGCCGATAAGGTTCTAGCCATGCTTGGCAACCAACCTTCGGAGAATGTTCCTGTAATACCATCGGGGAGGAAAGATGAAATCGAGACCTGTTCCAGAGAGCAGCTAATGGAAATCACATTGATGGCAAACAACCCAAACTAAAACAAGATGAACACAAAAGATATTAAACAACAAATAGATGAACTGAGCAGAATCCTTCATCTGCCGGCTTTCCGGCGTGAGTACGAGCAACAAGCCAGTCAGGCTGTGTCAGAAAACCTCTCTTATGCAACTTTTTTGCTGCGTTTGATGGAGCTTGAATCTCAGACCCGTGAGGAGAACCGTCGCAAGTCTCAGATACGGCAAGCTGGTTTTGTGCAGTACAAATACTTGCATGACCTCTCTCGTGAAGATCTGCCGGTGGATGCTGCCGTAAAACTTCCACAACTTGAACAGCTTGATTTTATAAGAAGCGGTCAGAACCTTATCCTCTCAGGAAATCCAGGAACAGGCAAGACCCATCTGGCAACAGCTTTGGGCATAAAGGCTTGTCAGGAAGGTTATAAGGTGCTGTTTACCTCAGTGTCTCGTCTGCTTACCCAAATACGCGAAAGCAGATCCCAAAAAACGCTTCGTACTCTTGAAAACCGGTTCGAGAAGTTCGATCTGGTTATCTGCGATGAGTTCGGATATGTCTCCTTCGACAAAGAAGGTGCTGAGATGCTTTTTAGTCATCTTTCACTGCGTTGCGGACGTAAATCAACTATCATTACCACCAACCTCTCTTTTGAGCGCTGGAGCGAAATATTTGGTGATACAGTGCTTACGGCGGCGATGGTTGATAGATTAACTCATAGGGCACTTATGCTCAATATGAGTGGGAAATCCTTCAGAGTAAAAGAAACCAAACTTATGATAGAAAAATGAGCAAAAGGCATCCCAAAAAACCGCCTTAGCTTCATTGAAGAAAGGAAGGTACCTTCCTTTCTTCAATGAAGCTAACAACAAACAACAATAATCTTTTTATCTTTATGAAGTGATATGTTCTTTAACTGAAATGGTGGTATATAATTGAATTGAAATTTACATCTGTACTAGCTTTTCAGCCTTAGTCTGCTGATCAAAATATTTTTTTGATGTAACAAATTTGAAACTTGCAAGGTATTTTTTGCTAACTGGTTGTCCATTAATTTTGGTTGGATCCCATAAACCATCGCTTTTATCAAGCGCGCTAATTGCTTCAAATGATGCTTGTTTATCAGGACTACTTATTATATTAACACTGTCTAACATACCATCTGTTTTAATAACAAAACTGAGAAGAACGTTGTAATTACCAATTTTCCCAAGTAAACCTTCTGGAAATCTTGTATTTTGACCAAAAAATTCATCGGTTTTACCGCTTTTTAAGGAAGCCTTTTCAAAAGAATTTTGACCGTTTGAGATCAAACAAGAAGTTAGAAGGAAAGATACCATAATAGTTTTGTACATAGTCTATACGATTTTAGGATGAGATTTTAATTTATTTAATAAGTTCGACTAATTATCTGTGATGCTGCATATTAAGGCTAACGGCCCGGCGGTTTGGTTAGTTGGCGTCTGTGTCGCGGTGGAGTGGTTTTTGCCAGTCCTGGCAGACGGATAAAAAGTCCGGGCGCACGATGAAATAGTCTAGACGGTACCAAGCCCGGGTAAAGTTAGTGAGTCCGGGTGCACGACGAAATAGTCTAGATGGAATAGCAAAAACCATGACACCATGCGCGTCGGCCCGCAACCCTACTGACTCTGTCCCGGAAGCACTGAAGCAGTCCGGGTAGCAGAAGACCAAAGAGCGGATTTAAACATTCTCTCATAGACTTTGGAGGCTCATTACGAGACAGTCTGGGTTGCGGAAGCCAATTAACTAAAGCACATATGAAAAAAGCATAGTCTCAGGTACGATATCAATAATCTTTGTAAATTATTGTTCGTAAACATAATACGAGAGACTATGCAAACACAAGTTACAAAAAAAATCGATTTCCAAGGCAAAGATCTTTTTATTGGTTTAGACGTACATAAGAAGAGCTGGAGTGTTACAATCCTCGTCGGAGGAATGGAACACCGAACATTTACCCAACCTCCCGATCCAAGAGCTTTGTACACTTATCTTCAAAAAATGTTTCCTGGCGGCACCTATCACAGTGCCTATGAAGCAGGTTTTTGTGGTTATGGTATTCATCGTGAATTAAATGCTCTGGGGATAAAGAATATTGTTATTAACGCGGCAGACATACCCTCAAGCCAGAAAGATCAACTACAGAAGCGAGATCCAGTCGACAGCCGAAAGATCGCCAGGGCGCTTGAAAAAGGACTACTCAGAGCAATCCACATTTTTGACAGGGATATGGAAGAACTTCGTAGTTTAAACAGGACAAGATTCTATCTGATGCGCGACTTCCGGAGAAGTAAAAACAGAATAAAAAGCTTTCTTCAGTATTACAGTATCTATATTCCGCAGGAGTTTGATAATAATCAGTGGACCTTAAAATTTATCGACTGGTTAAAACAGATAAAAATGAAAACGTCCAGTGGTCAGGATGCCTTCTCAAACCTGATCCGTTCTTTCGAATATCATCGTGAACAAATCCTGGTACTCAGCCGGCAGATCAGAATAAGAGTGCGTGAATATGATAAGGAATTATATAATTTATTAAAAACTATCTCTGGCATTGGTCCTCTGACTTCGAGTGCATTAATAACCGAGCTTGGTGATATTAATCGTTTCCCTCACATAAATCATTTAAGCAGTTTTGTAGGTTTGATTCCCAGGGTAAAGCAAAGCGGCGAGACATCTTACAATGGTGGAATGACCTTTCGTTGCAACGAATACCTAAGAACATTGTTAATTGAATCCTCGTGGCAGGCCATCCGGCAGGATCCGGCTCTGATGCACTATTATCAACAGCATGTGATTAATAATAAAGGGCAGAAAGTAATAATCAAAGTTGCCCGTAAACTTTTAAATCGAGTAAGATATGTAATGAAAAACAGACAACCTTATGTAATAGGAGTAGCATAAAAATATAAATCTATAAGATCTCAATCAGTGAGGGATAGCGCAAAACTCGGCATGTAGCAATAGATTACAAATTAAAGCCTTCGCACCCTTATCTATAAAAAATGACATGTGATTGCGGCAGATTATACTTGACCGCTTATAGCAGCCTGATTTTATAGAATTTATAAGAAGAAGTTTTTAAGATTATTATTTAATTTTACAGAACCTCGGGGCAATGCTTTTCATAGCACCGTCCGAGTTATGTGACGGTTTTTATTTAATTTTAGTCTCGAAACAAAACTGTCGAGCCATGGATAAATATGTGTCAAGTCCGGAAGAAAACGAATTATTGCCAAATCTTTTAAATCTTAATAATAGAGAAGAAATTGACAAATCTGAATTTGAAGGATTTCTATTAGCAGAACTAACTCTTTCGGATGAACTAACTAATAGGACAAAATTTAATGTTAAGTATATAAAAAGGATTCATAAACTGTCATTGGGTCATTTGTATTCCTTTGCTGGAAAATTTAGGACTGTTAATATGTCCAAGGGTGGCTTTTTGTTTCCTGCAGCTAAGTTTATTTCTCAGAATATGGACAATTTCGAAAAAGAAATTCTTTTAAAACTCCCATCGAAGTACGAATCAAATAATGCTTTAATTAAAGATATTGCTAAAGTACATGGAGAATTTTTGTTTATACATCCTTTTAGAGAAGGAAACGGTCGAACAGCAAGAGTTTTAGCTAATTTGATGGCAAGAAAACAAGGAAATAAAGGATTAAATTTTGATAAAATAACTGAAAAGGTTTTTCCAAAATATGTAATTGCAGTCCAAAGTGTTGCTGATAGAAATTACGAGCCTATGGAAAAGATAATTGAACTTATTTTTTAAGTTTTTTCTTGACTCTATTATAGATTTCCTGAGCTGCAGTTTCAGAGATATTGATTTTTTCTATTTTGAAAAATGCAATTAAAGACCTCAAGATGCTTTCTCTCATCTCATCAGTACTGGCAGTCATGATATTTTTCGGTGCCTGTTTCATATTACAAATATACTAATAATTAGTGTAAAACTGTCATCGGATTGAGTTGCAACTGGCACATAACGACCTAGCGGTATGTGTTGTTGCCGTCAGCTGTGGGTGGTGGCGTGTTTTTTGAAACGGGCAGTAAGAAAGGACAATTAGGATTATTTAAATCGGTGTTATATCCAGATTCAAAAAACATGACACCACATGAGCGGTGGCCGGCTTCGGCCGAAGGCAATAAAACATACCGTCTGAGTTAGGTTTTGGGTTTATTGAAACTGTCATGATGTCTGCGAAGTTGTCTCGTTACAACTTTGTCTTGTTATTCAAGATGGTCGTCGTGTAAGCCCCTGATTCTGATCTCTTTCGATTTTTTAATATTCTCCTCTGTTTTTGTCAAAATTTGAATAAAACTAAAGTCAAGTTTTTCTTTGCAAATGTTTATCTTTTCAATTGATATATTTAAAAGGTAATTCTCATCAACTATGCATTTATCGTAGTCCTCATTTATTATTTCATTATTGATCATAAAGATAGTTTGCTCGTTTTTCAAATTTGTATACTTTGATTTTAGATCATTGAGTGAAATTAATTTTGGTGTATAATCTCGTTTGGTTATGATGAAAATTTGACCGCAATATTTTTGAGAATCAACTACTATTTCTTGATGCGAAACACTGATACTCTCTATTTCATTTGGGTTTAATGTTTTAAGAATAGTCTCGGATAATAATTGTCCATTTAGGTAATAAGCCGGACCTTCTGAATCATTTGAGTTGACATACGAAACTTTTAAAGTAGTATCAATGATAGATTCTGGTTGAGTATTTCTACTAACTAATGGAACTTTAACAGGCGTTGTTTGTCCAAAAGCATTTAATGTTACGAATGCTATTACTATGGTTAAAACTTGTCTCATATTCTTACTTAGGTTAACGAATCATTATCTTTTTGAGCTTCTAAACCGGGTCTGGAAGAAACCTGAAACCTAACGGGAGTCTGTCTAATAACCTATTTTATATACTTTTTTATTTGGATACCTATACATGAAAAATTTCAAATATTCGATTCTCAGGTACTTCAATTTAGTTATTAGACAGTCTGACGGTCAAGCGGTATGTGGTGTTGCTGCCAGCTGTGGGGTGGTGTGTTTTTTGAAGGCTAGGTAAGAATGATAATTTGGTCATTAATCGTTGTATTATCTAGAATCAAAAAACATGACACCATCTGGGCGGGCCGGCTTCGGCCGAAGGCAATAACACATACCGTCCGAGTTAGCAACATTATTATTTTAATTTTATTTTCCAACCAAAATCTATGCTTATTAGATGTTCATATTTAAAATCTACTTTGGGATAGACTCTTAAAACTGAAGGTCGATAGATAATTCCTGTGAAAAAGTGCTTCCCTAATTGATAGTACATGTTTGTTGTAATCCCTAGAGATTCAGTAATTCCCCCTTCAGATTGCATTGAATTTTTTGCTTTCAAATTCCATGAATTTCCCGAAATATTAATCCCATAACCTAGACTAAATCTTGTCATTTTAAAATTCTGGGTAAGAGAAGCATAAATAGAATTCATTAACTCATAGTCTCCATAAATATCTACTGCTGCGGGTATTGGTACAAAAAAATCAGCGGCTTCTGAAAAAGAAATATTAAGGAACTTAGTATCAGAGTAAAAATAATCAACTCCAAAGCTGAATCCCCAGAATCCAGTATTTGATTTAACCGATTCGCGGTTTGGCTGTAAATAAAAGTTGTTTATCCAGGGAATACTTACTGTGAGAAATATCTGGTCCTTATAAGTCGGATATGTCTTTGAAGAAAATCTATGAAAGTTTTTTAGTATCAGTGGCGCTATGAGCTTCGTTGTATCATATTTGTCCAAGAATATTGATTTACCATAGTAAAATCTTTTTTGGTTTGTGAGATCTATCAAATATGCAATTGGACAATATTCAGCCCAAAGGAGATTCGCAAATACGAATGTTGGATTTAATGAGGACTTTATAATGAAGTCTTTTTTAGATGTATCTGAAATTAATTTAATTGAGAGATCCTTTTTGGAACGTTTAACAGAAACCTTTGCGGGAAGATTATATAGGCTATCCATTACCTGTATCTGTGCATGTTCAACATTTGAAGAAATTAAAATGTCACAATTTTTTCTTTTTAACAAAGTGGCACAAGAACTTAATAGTATCAAAGAAATGATCAAGAGTACCCTTTGTATCATATAGTCTGTCATATAGTTACGAAATATTGTTGCTAACGACCTAGCGGTATGTGTTGTTGCCGTCAGCTGTGGGTGGTGGCGTGTTTTTTGAAAGGACAGTAAGAAAGGACAATTAGGATTATTTAAATCGTTGTTATATCCAGATTCAAAAAACATGACACCACATGAGCGATGGCCGGCTTCGGCCGAAGGCAATAAAACATACCGTCTGAGTTAGGTGCTGCGTTTATTTCCTCTTAATGGAAAATTCTCAATTATTTTATCTATCATTTTAGTCATGTCATAAATCTCTGTTTGATCGAAGGCTAATATAAAAGCAAGTTTATTACCATCAATGCCAGGATCATCCGTAGCCATACAATCTGCTTTAAAGTGTCCTAAGCCATCACCTGAAATATTAATTTGTAGATAGTCTTCCATACTATGAAAAAGTGCTTGTCCTTCTAGATTGGAATAGATTTTTTCAAGATCTTTTTTAAAATCTATGAAATCGGTATTCCTAAGTTGCGCACCATAATTACCAGTAAACCCACCAACTTTAATATTAATTCGAACACTTAACCAGTTACCATCCCAATAATCATCTGTGTTCTGAAAACTGTAGTTATTAATTGTGATTTTGAGAAAATTTGATGATTCTCGTCCGATAACAAAGCCTCTTTCGTCGTCTTTCATTCTTTTAATATTGATAATGAGATTGTTTTAACGGTTTGGGATTCAGTCCCGTGGCACCTAACGGGAGTCTGTGCAATAATGGTTATTTAAATCCGGCTAAATTGTATTATAAGCGCTCTTTTTTGTGAAATAGGATTTAATTGAAGATAATATAAGGGATAAACACTAAAAATGCATGAAAACGATCTCAAAGATGAGCTAGAACATTGAGAAAAAGCCCTGATGGCTTTCAAAATGCCTTTTATTCCCATAATATTCATTACCCTTTTAATGTTATAGCATAAAAATACCAGACTGATTTCTGAATCGGTTTTCTCTATCCCCTTCATCATTACATGATCGTAGCCCCATTGTCGTTTAACAACCCCGAATGGATGCTCTACCATAGCCTGCCGGCGTCTGTATTTTTCCTTTTCATTTCTGACCCTCTTATTATTTGCATCAACTGCATCCTGATATTCTGAACGTTCAATCAGTCTTCCTCTTTCAATAGGAGAACTGGTA
Organism: uncultured Bacteroidales bacterium; assembly: GCA_963823065.1. GTDB lineage: Bacteria > Bacteroidota > Bacteroidia > Bacteroidales > VadinHA17 > LD21. Next base: position 1,089,866 of record CAWGJX010000001.1, on the reverse strand, counting down.
CACAAGCACCTCTTTGGGCATTCCCTGCATGCCTTTGTTTTGTACTGTTTACTCAGGGTTATGTGAGTACGGTAGAACTTTTTATACCATTTTCCATTACTATTTAGTGTTTGTCCTTCAGGGCAGGTATAGCAGTCATCCTCTGAATTGTATCTGAATTTATCACCCTGGTATTCGGGCGTTGGTATTTTGTTACCAGAGACGTTTTCTTGTGGTGCTACATAGGTTTTAATATTCATTAAGTCACATTTCTGTAACTCTTCTCCATTATGATATCCCTTATCTGCGAGAAGTTCAAAGCTATCTTTATTAAGTACCTCTTTTGCCTGTAATCCCATGGTTGCCAATATCTTCCGGTCATTGGCATTAATTACTTTAGTATCTATCACAAGATTATGTTTGCTATCTACTGTTGTCTGAGCATTATAGGCTACTTCGGTAATATCTCCCCTTATTATTAATTGTCTGGCATCAGGGTCGGTGGTTGAAACCTGATCCTTACCTGTTTCTCTGAGTTGCCTTTCCAGATCAATATACTTTTTTCTTCTTTGTTCTAACTGATGAAGGCATTCATTCACCTTTAATTTGCGTTCTCCATGTTCTTTATGATCATTCTCATCAAGCTCCTTTAAGTACTCATCTATTTTCTGGTCGATATAGTCCAGATGGCGCTGAATTTTTTGTTGGTTATAGTTGTTTTTTTTGGAGTTTACAGCGCGGAATTTACTCCCGTCAACGGCCAGCAGATCTCCGGCAATAAGATCCCATTTCTTCATCATTACAACAAACTGGCGAAAAACACTTTTTATGCCTTTACCGTTATGTTCCCTGAAATATGCTATTGTCCTGTACTTGGGCCGAAGCTGGTTCAATAACCATATAACTTCAATATTGCGTATGCACTCCTTTTCCAGTTTACGGGAAGATCTTATCCTGTTCAAGTAACCATAAAGGTAAAGCTTTAACAAGTCGGCAGGATTATAAGGAGGGCAGCCTTTCTCAGCAGGAAGACTGTTTTTGAAGCCTGCTTCCTTAATATCAAGTGAATCAACAAAAGCATCGATGACCTTTGCAGGGTTATCTTCCCCGATAAGCTCATCAAGGCTGGGAGGAAGTAAAAGCAGCTGGTTTCTGTCGGTCCCAATTCGATGTGCCATATTCTTTTTTTATAACAAGTTACAGGAATACAGCGTCTTAGTCAATAATTTGGACATGAGGTTATAAACAAAACATGGGACTTTTTGCACAGTCTGACGGCCCGGTGGTATGGGGAGTTGCCGTCTGTGTCAGGGTTGGCATGTGTTTTTGCACAGTCCCGATAGATGGGCAGGATTTCCGTGTCACGATAAAGTTGTCCAGATGAGTGAGTCCCGATAAGTGGCGCGAAGTTGTCACGTCACGATAAAATTGTCCAGATGGCGATGCAAAAACCATGACAACGGTGCGTCGGCCAGCAGCCCTATTGACTTTGTCTCGGTAGCAGGATTTGTCATGGTACCAAAAATTTAATAAGGGATGATGAAGTTGATCGCATAGACTTATGGAGCTGATTACTAAGCTGTCCGGGCTGCTGAAGGCAATTACCCATACCATCCGAGTTATAGGCTGGCTTTTATTCCTGTCTCGGTACCAGTAATTTGTCTCGTTTGAAATATTTTTATTAGGTTGTCCAAAAAATTGTCATGTTGCAGAAAACCTTATTACTTAGGCGCGAGGGCGAAAATTTTAAAATTCAAAATCGGGCCAATGGTGTATGCTCTTTTGCAATTTTTGGATAAAGCGTCGGCAAGAGCGAATTGCAAATGTGCTTACACCATTATTGTTGGCTAGAATAATTCTCCTTTGTATTCTTTTAATGAAAAGGAGAAATCTATTAATTCAATAGAAAATCCCCTTATTTCCGTAATGGGTTTAATAATTTGACTAAATGATTTACGGTCCTTTGTAATGTATCCTTCAATTTTACGATTATATAATTGAGCGATCAATTTACAATCATCTTTTACAACATTACGATCAATATCCTGAGTTTTATTTTTTTGTTCCAGAAGAATCGAATGAAATTCACCTGCCGTTTTCCCATCAAAGAAGTCAAAGGGAATGATCTTCATCATTTTCAATGGTAAATTAACAGGATCATCTTTAACACTATATTCTGCAATAGCAATAGTCGATATATAGAGTTCAATTTTTTGTTCAAGGAAGTACTGGAAATATTCAATAGCATTTTGGTGTAATGGTTCATTCTTTTTTAGAAGCCGTATGCAAAAGGACGTATCAAGTAAAACACTACGCATAAGCTTCGCCTCTTAATTGGTTAAGCCATGCGTCAACATCAGCAATTTTAGATAGGTTTGGTGTAGCTCGCTCAATTAAAAGTTCCAATTCTGTCATATTAAAAATTGGATTATATTCAATGTAATTCAGAAGTTTTAAATCAGAAGGTTTTCCATCAGAAAGACTCTGTTTTCCAGAAACACGAACTCCATAGAACTTATATAGCCTTTTTTCTCCTTCAAGAAGTTGTTCCATAGTTGCACTGACAGTCAACCTGCCATATTCTTTTGTCTCGATGTGAAAATTAGGATTAACGCCTCCCTCTGCATCTATTTTTCCGTAAAGAATCAACTCTGTTTCAATAAAGTTGGCTGCAACGCTAAAGTATTTCGTATCCTTATTAATTATCAGGGTTTTTGCTTCTGATAATGAATTAGTAAATGTGATCTCATAATTTTTTTCCAAGGCTTTCCTTTGAAATTTCTCAATTATTTCAGCTCTTTTGAAATCCAAAAAATCAATTGTGCCTCTTGAAGAAATCTCACCAGTTAATCCGTTAAAAAGCAAAATTGCAGATATGGGTAAATGAAAGAAATGTTTTGCAGATCCTTCCTCAATTTTGTATGAAATGTGAGGTCTTTCAGCTTTTTCGGCTCTTCCAGGATAAAGAAAACTCTCCACATCGCCGATAATTTCCTTAATTTCAGCAATATCTACATCTTCGGGCTTTAGCGGTTTATTACCAATTTTCCCTTCGACCTTCACTTCAATGAAGCCTCTTTCTTCCATTCAGTAAATATATCAAATTTATTGTTTAAATGCTAGATACATAAAACGTCAACAAAGGACATTAGTTCAATCAATATTTCAAAGTGAAAATTGATGAAAATTTGCTATTCTTTGCTCTATCCTTTAATTAGATCTTCTGCTAATAATTTTGCTTGTGTTATTACAGTCTCAACAGCCTTTTCTTGTAAATCTGGAGGATAACCATGCAGTCGTAAAATCCTTCGTATATTTCTCCTTAATGCCGATTGTACACTTTCTTTAATAGTCCAGTCAATCGTTGTGCTGTTACGAACCGTTTTCAATAGCTCTTGAGCAATATGTTTTAAAATTTCGTCACCTAAAATTGCTACTGCACTATTATTGACCTCTAATGCGGTGTAAAACGCGTACTCTCTATAATCTAATCCTAATTTTTCACCGCGTTTATCGGATTCTTTCATTTGCTCAGCAAATGGTATCAATACCTTTTCTAAAAATTCAACGGTATCAATCATTCCATTATGATAGCGTTTTATAGCATCTTCCAACATTTCCGAAAACTTTTTGCTTTCTACCAAGTTGATTTTAGTCCGCTTTTTAAGTTCATCTTTGAGTAATTTTTTCAACAACTCAACGGCTAAATTCTTTTGTGGCAAGTCTTTTAGTTCCTGTAAAAAACGTTCGTCTAAAATCTCAATGTTCGGTTTTTTTAACCCGGCTGCATCAAAAATATCTATGACATTGTCGGCTGTAATGGCTTCCGAAATGATTTGCTTGATTGCAGTATCCATTTCTTCGTCCGTTTTACCACCTTCATTACGGTCTGATATTTTAACCAATCTTGATTTTATGGCTTGAAATAACGCCACATCATCACGAATTGCCATTGCTTTTTCGTGCGGAACAGAAATAGCAAATGCTTTCAATAAGTTTTTGGTATTGTCGGTAAAACTTTGCTCTCCGTTTTCCTGACTGAAAATATAATCAACAATTACCGGAATGAATTTTAATTTATCTGTAGCAGAAAGTGTAAAGAATTTCCGCCAATCGAAATGACGTAATTGATAATCAATTGCTTCGTGCAACTCCAACATTTTGGCAACAGCTAATTCCTGGTCAAGAGTTGGCTTGCCTTCTCCACCACTTGAGGTATATTCTGCTAATGCCGTTTTTAGTTCTTGTGCAATACCCAAATAGTCAACCACCAAACCACCTGCTTTACCATCTGTAAAAACTCGGTTAACCCTTGCAATGGCTTGCATTAATGTGTGACCTCGCATTGGTTTGTCAACATATAACGTATGCAAACAAGGTGCATCAAAACCCGTCAGCCACATATCACGCACTATGACCAATTTCAAACTGTCAGTAGGATTTTTGAGACGGTCGCCAATAACTTTGCGTTTGAGTTTGTTTCTTATGTGCGATTGCATATGCAGAGCATCACTACTACTGCCTGTCATCACTACTTTGATAGTACCTTTGTCGTCATCGTTAGAATGCCACAATGGGCGGATTTTTATAATGGCATCGTACAACTCCACACATATTCTACGACTCATACAAACAATCATTGCTTTACCATCTAACACTGCATTTCGCTGTTCAAAGTGATACACCAGATCTTCAGCAATTTTTTGAATACGGTTCTGATTGCCAACTATGGCTTCCAAACGTGACCATTTTGCCCTTAATTGCTGACGGTTGCTTAATTCATCGTTTTCGGTGAGTTCTTCAAATTGTTCGTCAATAGTTATTTTTTCATTTTCTGCAAAATGGACTTTTGCCAAACGGCTCTCATAAAAAATTGGAACAGTTGCTTTATCATTAACAGCTTGCTGAATGTCATATATGTCCACATAATTGCCAAAAACCGCTTGTGTATTTCTGTCGGTGGTTTCAATGGGAGTGCCCGTAAAACCAATAAATGTGGCATTGGGCAATGCATCATGCAAATGTTTGGCAAAACCATCAATAAAATCGTATTGACTACGGTGTGCTTCGTCTGCAACCACTACAATATTTTTCCGTTCACTTAATGCCTGTACTTCTGCTCCAATGAATTCTACGCTTGGTTCTTTTATTGTATTAGTACTGTCATTTTGCACAATGTCGGTAAGCATTGGCATGAACTTTTGAATTGTGGTAAAAACAATACCCCCTGAAGCTACTTTGAGTAATTGCCTTAATTCTCGACGATTTTCTGCTTGCTGTGGTTCTTGGCGAAGCAATTGCTGACAATTGGTAAAGGTTTCGTGCAGTTGTTCATCCAAATCGTTACGGTCGGTAAGAATAACTAAAGTGGGGTTCTCCATTCGTGGCTCAATAATGAGTTTCCCCGAATAAAAAACCATAATTAAACTTTTTCCACTTCCTTGTGTGTGCCAAATTACACCGCCACGACGGTCACCATTGCTCGAACTTGCTATTATGGTACTTTCAACAGCTTTGTTTACTGCATAATATTGATGGTAAGCCGCAACCTTTTTGAGGATTTTGGTATCGCTTTTTTCAAAAACAATAAATTGACGGATAAGGTCTAAAAGCGTCGTTTTATTTAGCATTCCCAAAAACATTACTTCCATTTGCGGTTGCAAATGGTCGGCAGTGGTTAAACCGTCTTTGGTTTTCCAACTCATAAACCTGCCATAATCGCTGGTAAGCGTTCCGCAAAGCGCATCCCAGCCATCGCTTACAATCAGTAATTCGTTATAGGTAAAGAGCGAAGGAATAGCTTGTTTATAAGTTTGCAATTGGTTGTAAGCCGTCTTTACACTTGCATTTTCATCTACAGCGTTTTTGAGCTCTATTACTACCAAAGGCAACCCATTGACAAACAAAATCATATCGGGACGTTTATTTTGACTGCCTTCTATGATTGTAAATTGATTAATTGCTAAAAACTCATTGTTATCTGGATTTGTAAAGTCAATGATATACACTTTTTCGCCACGAATGCCTCCTCCGGTGCGTACTTCTACATCAACGCCATCAGTCAAATAACGGTGGAAGTTTTCGTTATTGATTAAGAGATTAGGACTTTCGGTTCGTAATACTTTTTTAAGGGCATCTTCTTTGGCATCTTGAGATATATTGGGATTGAGTTTATCAATTGCATCACGCAAACGAGTAGCTAAAATCACTTCGTTATATTGCCTTTCGGTGTGTTCACCATCGGGCGAAATATCTGTACCTAAAATATAAGAATAGCCTATACTTTGAAGATAGGAAAGGGCAATCTCTTCTATTTCGTTTTCAGTGATTGTGTTCATTATTAGGTTATCATTGTTTTAAAATTATTCCAAAGAATATTCTGGATTATTTCAGTGGGTGTTTTTTTAATCAATGCAATTCCTTCAGTAATTTTTCTTATCTCAGACGGACGAAAAACATGCCCATTTATTGATGTAAAAGGGCTGTCTGTTTCAATAAGGATTTTATCATCAGGAATCATGTTTATTATCTTACGCCCCGAATCAGAATTTAACATCGCATAATTTATTGAAAAATAATATCCATTTCTTATCGCGTGTTCTTGTTTTTGCCTAGTTCCAGAATACCAGTGCAGAATTATTTTACCATTGAAATTGTCTCCAATTATGGAAATTACCTCCGGTGCCGCCGCTCTTGAGTGAACCGAAAGAACCTTGTTACCTAACGAGTTACATTTATTAATTAACTCATCAAAAAAAGACAATTGTAAATTTTTTGACTCTTTTCCTGTTTTTAGGTCTATTCCTACTTCTCCAATATACTTTGCATGAGGAAGCAATCTCCACATGTCGGGAATATATTTTTGATATTGACCTATTAATTCTGGATGAAATCCTAAAGCCACCCTTACAAATTTGCTATTAACCTCATTGCTCAATTTCTCATATAGAGATGGAAGATTTGTAACCGCAATAGTATATATACTGTTAATCTCAATCTCCTCCAATATATCACTTCTTGATTTTTGAAGGTCCAAATGGAAATGGGTATCGTAAAGATTAACCATTATATTTGTCAAGTAATGATTTTAATTCATTCACTCCCCTTCTATAAACTCCGCAATAGTCGTCTATATTATTAACTATCGGACCTGAAATCTGAATCGTAAGCGCAGTATCGGTATTGCTATTTGAATAATCTCTGATTCCCAACTTAAAAGAACGAAGATTTTCTACAGCCCCTTTTAATTTAAAATCCTTATCTCTATAATTAGAGGTATCATTTGTGTAAGCACTCTCTATTGCTGTCCGACGAATAAGGCAAGGTAAGCAATTTCCACAATGAGAAGGACTGGCATCACCCGCATATCGACCTAGATCGGGATGAGAACACGACATTGTTTGTGAAATATTGGTTTTCAGGAATGCAGGGTCCTCACACTCCGCTATCATTTCTCCTTTTGTTTTGAATTGGTATGGATTAAAAAGATTTATTTTCAGTCCAAGATTTAACAGTAGTTGCTGCAATAAGCCCATATAATATGGATGTGTAGTTCTAGTGCTACTACTTCCTAATCGGGTATTTGTAAGAGGTACATTTAGAGAAATTAATCCGTTTTCAGGGACATATAATGTTGTATCCCTATTTATTGCCGAACCTAATATAATAGCATGAGCAAAAAACATAAACGAACGTGTTCTAGTGGTATCTTCCATTGGTGTATGTTTATCAGGCTTAACAGGTGAAGCATAGAAATTGAAGAACTGTTCAGTGGATAAATTATATTGGCTAATCAGTTTTTGAATTACACTTTTTTGATATTGTATTACTCCTTTCCCGCCGCCGTAATGTCCTACAAACCAAACATCTTTTTCTTCTTTAAGAATATCTATTGCACCAATAAATGAATCTAACCCACCAGAAAGCATTGATATTGCTTTAGGCTGATGTATTTTTCGGTTGCGTTCTATACCTTTGTTTGCTCTTTCTTCTTTCGGATTAAGCTCTCTTTTTCTAAACTCGAATTTCCAGATGTCGCCACTCAAAAAAGAAAGCATTTTCTCAAGAAGCGTCTTGTTTTCATTCCATTTTTCCAATTCAAGAACAGGAATATATAATTTCATATTCCGCGTCCAGGCATCATTTTCCTCTTTTCGAATAACCCTTCTATCTGCATAATATACCATCAAAGAGATGTAAAGTAAATCAATTGCTGAATCAGAAAAATGACCAGCTTGATACAAACGACGTTTGTGCTTATCCCAGAAAGTATAGTGATATTGTCCTTTTAAAAATAAATCAACACTAAAGTCAGCGTTATCCTTTACAAACTTATCATCATTATGGATTCGACATACTAATTCTTTCATAACTGGTCCTCCAAAACTTTATAACACTGTTGATACAATCCTTCAACCAATAAATACACAGTCTCCGTTTCTGAATTAATTATGGAAAGCGGCTTGTTTTTCAATGTTGTTGATACTTTTGATTCGATATAATCTTTCAGTTCCTTTTCAATTCTGGCTGCAGCATTGGAATTTTCAGATTTCTTTTCAATCCTGCTTCCTACATCAAGTATAAGCCTCTCATATATGAAAGTTTCGATATACTTTGAGATAAGCATTTTCGAAATATCAGAATCTAGAGAATTTAATAATGAAATGTCTTTCTTTTCGTCATCAAATTTTTCATAAATAATTGACATTGTATTTACTAATGCTTTTCGCGCAACGGCATTATCATTCAAATCAGGCGTTGGCGCAAGTTTATTTATAATATCGTTTAAGATTTCCTTTGGTTTCCTGCCTTCTATTTGAATTTGATAATCCTTTAAAACTTGTGTAATTCCTTTCTTAGATACTCCACTGAAGAAATCTCCGATGTTAATAGTTGTCCTTATTGCAGACTTGGCTGATTTAGCTGCATTGCGAGAGCCACCATGACTTTTTACATAACTTGAAACCGCATTCTTTTTCCCATTTCGGCCACCATGTCCTGATGCATATTTAGACATAGAATTTTTTGCCAGTCGCCAGGAAGAATACTGTGGATTATTAGAAGTTGATTCATGCGGTGATGATTCATCTGGATGAGGATTTTCTGAAGGATTTATGTCCGCAGGTTTATTATCTCCATCAGGCCTATTTCCATCAGGTATTTGTTCCGGTTTATCTTGCGGATTGGGACTATCTGAATTTCCACTGTCTCCATCATTAAAATCTGGCGGCAATAACGGGGATCTGTTCGGCCCACCATACATACTTGAAGTTCCCATAATAATCCTTATTTTATGTTTTTCTTTTCATCCTCAATTGCACTCTTTAAAGATTTCTCAGATTCCCATTTAGTCAGCAACTCTATTACCTTTGACTTATCTGTTAATCTGTTCGCAAATGGAGGTATTAATGGCATAAATGAAACCTTAATCTTATCCAAAGGAAGACGTTCCAAAATAGCAATAGTATCAACATGAAGCTCTATGCGAGAACTACTCCATTCTATGAAAGATTGAAACAATGATTTTTCGATTTCTGTTGATGATTCTATTTTAGCTGCTAATTCATTTAGAATTGATGAAGCCTCGAAATCAGAGACCGTTGAAGCAAGTTTAATAGCTTCATTTCGTAAAGTATCTGTACCACTTAACAAGTGTTGAATAATTTTGATAGCATCACGACTAAGATTTTGTGACTTGGCAAATGAGATGTTTTTTTGACTTTCTCTTGAAAAATAGAAATAAGGCCTTAAATCAACATTGGATAAAGGAGGTTCTATAATAGTTAACCAATCAGCAATCCAAATATCCTCTTTCCAAGTATTTAGTACGTCTGCTTCATCCCATTTTCCTTCTTCAATTTTTACCATTTCTGTCGGTTTTCCGCTTTCATTGGCCTGTAGTTGTGCCAATCTTTTATAAAAGGGATCTTTAAAGTACTCAACAAGCATTAATTTGGCCAATATTTTCCTGTCGAGCGGTATTTTCCGATAATCTGCCATCATAATTCTCAATTCCATTGCATTTAGAAAACGTTTACAATGTCTTGGGTTTCCGTTTAATCCTTTTGCAAGAACTGATGATATTTGCTTTGATAATGAAATTGTGTTTTTCAGCTTCTCCGCTAAATCATCTGATTTTTTTTTAATCAGCTCATATGTCAATTCAAAATCAAGGAAGTTTTTTTCTTTCCCCTCCCTAATAATTTCTCGTATTAAAACAAGGTCGTCACAAAAGTTTTTTTCAAACAGTAGGAACATGATATAAAATTCAACTTCCTTTTGTCCCAACTGGGGAATACGTATAGGATATTGAATTAACTTTTCCAAATATTCCTTACCTATGTCTATTTGGTTTCCTTCAACATCAGGATACTTCATTTGTACAGCATACCTAATTTGTCGTTCATCTGCACCAATAACAAAAGAAGTTCCTTTGGCAAATAAAAATAAACGAATGGCTTCTAACGTCTCTAAGATGGTTTCGTGTTTACAGCGGTCTAATTCATCAATAAATACTACTAACCTTTTAATATTTGTTTGTTCCAGCAAAGAAGAGAAATCATTATGGAAAGATTTTATGTTCTTTCTTATATCTTTACCCTTAAATGCTTTAAGAATATTTTCAATTTCTTTTTCTTCTATTTTAGCTCCCTTCGATGATAGTACTTTTTGTATTGCTTCACTGGTAATATCTGTTGCAGTTAATATCCCACCTGTTAAAAAGAAATCGAGTCCATATTTGATTGCTTTACTTGAAAGCTTAAAGAAATTGATATTGTCATATAACCTTCTCAATATTCTTTTTGCTTTTGATGACAATGTAAGTTTTTTATTTATTTCATCAAGGATGGTCCCAATTAAAGCCGTTTTTGCATCTTCATATCCTTCAAATAACCAGCCGTTAAATTTCAAACATAAAATATCTTTATCTTTGGATAACCCTACCATGGCCATATCCATCAAACTGGATTTTCCGCTACCCCAATCACCGTAAATGCCAATCGTAGAGGGGGTTAAATCATCTTTCAATATTATATTTTTTGTAACATCAACTAAGTAGTCGAAGTCTAAAAGGTCTATGTTGGTTTCGCAATCTTTCCACATAATAAACTAATTTTGTACTTCAATTTGTCCACTCATCAACTTTGGTAATAAAGTATCTCGAGTTTGGGTTAAAGAATTAATTTGTCTTACATTTTCTTCAATCCTATAATTAAAACTATCCATTAGATTTTGAAAATTAACAAGAATATCTGCTTTGGGCACTAATATCTCAATTTCTTCAAATCTTGATTTATTGATTATTGGCATAGTTGAACCACCTGTCGCAATGTTCCTTAGGTAATCATATTTATACACTAAATCATAATATAAGTAATCGGAAGAAATTTCTTTCCTGTTAGGTATTATAGAATTTATTTGCTGATTGGTTACGCATTCAACTCTATTTATTGCAACTTTTCCCATATCTGAACCAATACAAGTAACAATAACAGAGTCTGACGGCAACAATCTTGTTTTCATCGATTGCTTGCCTTCTATAGATAAATGTCTACTGGCATCAAGTATGAGTTTTCCAAAATTTTTAAAATCAGTTGGCGTAATAAATGGTATTTCACTACCAAAAAGTTCAGGATTTTTGCTTGAAGGGGTATTTCCCGTTATGACTTTACCAAGTTCTCCAATTGGTTTATAGTTCCATCCTTTCGGTAAACCATTTACCAATTCGCCAACAAAACCCTGAAAGTTGAAGTTTATAAACCAATCTTTGAAAATAGCCAGTGCCATTGACTCAAGTGTTTGGTTCATTTGCAGGTTGAGTTCTATTTTGTTGTCGAGTGTTGTAAGAATTTGGGAGATTTGTTTTTGGGTTTGAATATCGGGGATTTTAGTTTCGATATTGGCTAAACTTTCCTGACTGATATTAAAACGAATATCGCCTGTAGCCAACTGGTAAACTTCACGCCTGAATGAAACATCCCGAAACAAATACCTTGCGTATTCAGGAAGTAAAGTATTGAAATTGTTTAACCGAAATCTTTTGCAAAATCCGTTAAAGGTTAGGTTTTCAACATTATCAAGAAAAACCGAAGACATCGCCACTTCATCGGGTGTTTCGGATGAAGCTGTAAAGAAAATATCTCCATAAATTGCTGAACGCCTTTCCAAATCTTGTGGTCTTACATTCATTAATTCCAATTCGTTTACATTTACTTTTGAGTTTTTGTAAACATTTTTATAGGGTAAAAAGGGTGTACCAAAACCATAGTCTTCTGGTTTGATAGAAGTTACTCCACCAAAAAAGAAACCTAAATCGCCCAATTTATATTTTTTCAATTCAATCATATCAATTCAATATCATAGGTAGTTTCAGTAATTTCTTTACTTTCATCATCGGCTAGAATAGTCTTTGCTAATACCAACTGATCCCTTTTCTTTCCTTTTTCGGTAAAGAATATTTTTAGTTCAGAGGCAATCACAATGCTTTCATTTACCTCTTCATCTGTCGGCGGTATTCTATCCACTACTTTACAAACATCGATTATTTCAAAGTTTTGAATTTTGTAATTAGCATCGTCCACAACTATTTCAGTTTTAACCTTTATACCATCGAATAAATAATCTTTGAAATAATCTGTTTGAGCAAATTCGTATATTACTCTTTCTGCAATGTAATTGCCATAATCTTTTTTAATTTCTGCAATAACGTTGTTTTTATCTTTCTCGATTTTGATATGTCTATTCCATTTTCCTTTAAAGTCATCCAAACAGTTTTCTTTGTAGTCTCCATCTTTTGAAAGAAAAATGATTTTGTCAAACTCCAGCACTCCCTCAAAATGCATAAGGGTTTCCCATATAATACCATCTTTGAACCCAGCGTCTTTATACTGACCTGAAATTGCAAAAGGTGATTTTGGTTTGTCAAAACTAACAACCTTTTGCACCATGCTATTTAAAATTGATGAAGCGTGTTCTTCTTTATAAACCAATGTGTTTATTTTGTTATCTTTAATATAATTACTTGCGTTTTGTTCTATATAATTGCTACAATCAAAATTCTCATCAGGTATGGCAATTGAATTCACCGCAATATGTGGTAATCCTTCAAGTCTTTTTACGATTTCATTTAAATCTGCAATATCCTGCTTATAGGCTCTCTTCTTTTGATTTTTTAATTCTTCTATAACCATTGTTGAAACAGAAAGGGTAACATAATCATCTAAGCCATTTTCTTTAATAAATAAACTCAGTTCATCATAAGCTCTACCAAAAGTAAATGAATTATAAGCAACCTCTTTACCTAACATATCACGCAATACATTGGTGTCAAAGACAATTAATGTTTTAAGTCTGTTTTTCACTTTTGTTTTAGAAACATTGGTTTCAATTTCTATATTTTCTTGTACAACAATTGGTTTGTAAGCATCCGATAAAACACATATTGTAAGTATTGTTTAGGCTCAATAATTTTGTTTTAAAATTAAAAGCCATGACAATTGAGGAATATACACTCCTGGAGCAAGAGTTCTCCACATCAGAGACAGACATAAAGACCTTTCTTGGTTCAAAAGGGATCAGCATTCATAAATATTACTACTGGAAGCGTAAGTCCAAAGACCTTCAGGAGGCCTCATCACAGTCAGAAGGACAGTTCCTTCCTATCAATGTCCTCTGCGGTGGATCAATCAAACCGGGGAAACGGGGTAAAAACTTAAAACAACCTTTTATATCCCAGGGGGAGATTGAAATAGAACTTCGGACACCATCTGGAGCTGAACTTCGTATCCGGGGGCTCATGGACTCGTTAATGGTTAGCACAATTATTGCTTCATCCGGAGGCCGACGCAATGTTTAGTCTCAATGACAGCATGCGCTACCTGCTCTATAGTGAGCCAACCGACATGCGGAAGAGTTATCATACTCTAAGCGGTCTTGTGACAAATAATCTGAGACTTAATGTACTCGATGGTGATGTCTTTATTTTCATTAACAAGTCTCGCAACCGTATCAAGCTTCTTCATATGGAGCCGGGAGGGCTTGTCATCTACTCAAAACTTCTGGAAGAGGGTCGTTTTCGTCTTCCCTCAAAGGATCCCGGTCAGGGATCGCTCAGGATCGAATGGCTGGACCTGGTGATGATGGTTGATGGAGTTATGGACGATCCGTCAACAAGGTTAAGAAGATTAAAAAGAGTAAAATTTTAATATAAAATGTTGTAAATTATTTGGTTATCTAAACAATGTTACTATCTTTGTATCAGATAATTACAATGTTTTTATGGCATCCGGATACACCCAGCATGAGGTTGAAAAAATGGCAGAAGAGATAGAGTCTCTTCGCAATCAGCTATCTGCTAAGGAGGATGCAATATCCAAGCTCACACAAGTGATAGAGAACTTACGCAAACTGATATTTGGTAAGAAAAGCGAGCGTTTTATATCACCAGACCCGGATGCCAGACAACTGGATATCTTCGGTGAACAGCTGAGTGACAATGAGATAGAGCAATTAGAAAAGACTGCCAAACAGGAAGAGGAGCTTATAACCAACATCGTAACAGCAAAGAAGGCTCGCACTCCCCGTAAGGATATCTCCCTTGAGAACCTACGTGTTGAGGAGACGATTATTGATCCTGAAGGGATAAATTTTGAGGAGTATGTTTGCATTGGATCTGAAGTGACAGACAAACTAGCCTACAAGCCTGCTGAGTTTTATATAAGGAGGACCACCCGCAGGAAATTTGCTCTTAAAAACCAGCCTCAGGAGCTCAACCAGCAGCAGAAAGAGAGATCAACAGTAGTGATAGCACCTCTTCCTCAGAGCCCAATACACAAATGCATGGCGGATACGACGCTCCTGACAGAGATAATCATCCAAAAATACCTTTATCACATACCTTTTCACCGGCAGATAGCCAGATTTACGGATCTTGGGGTGCGGATAAGCTCTTCCACTGTGGGAGACTGGTTCTCCCAGAGCTGCGAGTTGCTCAAACCACTCTATGACCATCTTCGACGACGGGTCTTGTCCACCGATTACATTCAGGTTGACGAGAGCACCATACCAGTGATAGACAATGAGAAGAAACGGGCTGTGAAGGGTTATCTGTGGGTTGTTCGCAGTCCGGACAATGGCGAGGTCTTCTTCCACTATGACAGAGGTTCCCGATCCGAGAAGACGGCTATGGTTCTGCTGCATGACTTTAAGGGAGCAATACAGAGTGACGGTTATCAGGTTTACAAGCGCTTTGAGACCCTTGATGGGAAATTGATGCTTGGTTGCTGGGCTCACGCCAGGCGTAAGTTCGATGAAGCTCTTCAGGAGAATGAGAAACTGGCAAAGGAGGCTATGTTACAGATACAATCTCTCTATGCCTTAGAGAGAGAGGCTGATGAGATGGGGGCTACACCTGATCAGAGAAGAGAGTTACGATGCACAAAGGCATATCCCATAATGGTGACCTTTGAGAAGTGGCTTTACGACAACTACAATACTTTGCTTCCTCAGAGCAGAACAGCAAAAGCAATATCTTATACGTACTCCCTCTTTCCAAAACTTTCGAGGTATCATCTAGATGGTAGATATAGAATAGATAACAACCTTGTTGAGAACGCAATCCGTCCGCTGGCTATCGGAAGAAAGAACTATCTCTTCTGCGGTAATGCAGAAGCTGCAATCAGAGCTGCTATTGTCTACTCTCTGATTGGATCCTGCAAGGCAGCTGGTGTTAATCCTACAGAATGGCTTGAGGATGTTCTTTCAAAGATATACTCCTATAGCAATGGGAAAGGCAACATGGAGGATCTGCTTCCGCATCAGTGGAGGAAGAGTCAAACTTGTGTCAAGTAGGGAAATTATCGTGCAACTAGTGTCAACTCTGCCCGAATTGGGATCAAATCAATCAAAATTTACCCAACTTTAATCAAGATCGCACAACTTGTACTAAAATTGGTACAATTGCATCCAAATCAGATCAAATTTTAATCAAAGCGAACAAGAATAGTGGCCGATTATCCACCGTAATCCATAAATTAGATGTGATTTATCGGATGCTTACATTGGTTTTATATCGGCATTAGGTTTTACCAATTTGTTTTTATTTCTTTTATTTTTCGCAGAATTTCTTTTGAATTTCCCCATTGCATAAAATGTGTTATTAAGTCCTTTGTTAGAATGGATAACCAATTTTATTTAAATTTTCTTTTATGGCAGCATCAATCGCATAGGCTTTTTGCATTTGATCTTTGAGATTCCCTGTTAAAAGTTTCATTTTTTCATCAAACGAAACAATATCTTCTTCAACATCCTTAAAATCAATATATCTGCCAGGGGTTAGAATGTAATTGTTTTTGCGTACATCTTGAATACTTGCTGATTTGCAAAACCCTGCAATGTCGTTATATTCTTTCTCAAATTCTTTTCCTCTCCAATTGTGATAGGTACTCGATATCTTGGCAATGTCTTTTTCGCTCAATTCTTTTTGCTTTCGACTTATCATCGTACCTAGTTCTCGGGCGTCAATAAAAAGAATTTCGTTGCTTCGATTTCTAAATTTTGAGGTCTCGGTTTTGTTGCGTGCCAAGAACCACAAACAAGCTGGGATTTGGGTATTGTAAAACAATTGAGAAGGCAGAGAAACCATACAGTCCACTAAGTCGGCTTCAATCATTGCTTTGCGAATTTCTCCTTCGGTGGCAATTTCGGAACTCATACTTCCGTTAGCCAATACAATACCTGCTGTTCCGTATGGAGCTAGTTTACTGACGAAATGTTGCAGCCAAGCATAGTTGGCGTTTCCTGTAGGCGGAGTGCCATATTTCCATTTGTGGGTTTCGGCTTTGTTAATATTGTAATCACTAACGTTAAAAGGCGGATTGGCAATTACATAATCAACTTTGAGTTCTGGGAATTTGTCGTTCATTAAGGTATCACCCAATTCTATTTTTGCGTCAATACCACGAATAGCCAAATTCATTCTGGCTAATTTTTGAGTGGTTGGGTTGCTTTCCTGACCGTAAATAGAAATTTTACCTTTTCGGTGTTCGTGCATTTCAATAAAGCGTTCGCTCTGCACAAACATACCACCACTACCACAACAACCGTCATATACACGTTTTTCAGGTTCGGGTGCAAGCATATCAACTAATATTCTTACAATGCTTTGCGGTGTATAAAATTGTCCACCTTTTTTACCCTCGGCATCAGCAAACTGCCCCAAAAAATACTCAAAAACAAAACCTAAAACGTCTTTCCCTTTTCCGTTCCCATTTTTACTTAAGGAAATGGAACCAATTAAATCAATTAATTCCCCTAATCGTTGTTTATCTAAGTGCAGGTCTGGCATAGTCTTTTGGCAAAACACCTTTTAAAGTGGTATTGTCTTTTTCAATGGCATCCATGGCATCGTCAATGTCTTTGCCGATAGTAGGCAGTTTTGCTCTGCCTTGTAACCATTTCCAACGTGCTTGTGGTGGAACATAGAAAACTCTTTCAGCTGTGTATTCGTCTTTGTCTTCGGGGTCAGCTCCTGTTTCGTTTTTTTCACTCTCCAACTTTTTAAACAATTCCTCAAAAGCATCTGAAATGTATTTCAAGAATATTAGACCTAAAACAACATGTTTGTATTCAGCCGCATCCATATTGTTACGAAGTTTATCAGCTGCTTGCCAGAGGGTTTTTTCTAATTCTAAGTTATCTGTCATAATATTTTTTGTTCAATTTTTTTCTAAAACTCAAATGTAACAAATTAGCACTGGTGTGTAAGCAAAATTGCACTCTTTTGCAAGCCTTTGGTTTTGTGGGGTGGCTAGTGCGGGCTTGCAAATGTGTGCAATTTGCGGTAATTGAATTTTAAATTTTTTGCGCGTGGGCAAAGTCCCGATAGAAAGCAGAAAGTTGTCATGTCAAGATAAGGTGTCTAAGAATCAGGATCTTTTTTGTTGTCAGGCAGAAACTGTCATGGAATCAATAGCTTGCCTATAACGGGAGTCTGTCTAATAACCTATTTTATATACTTTTTTATTTGGATACCTATACATGAAAAATTTCAAATATTCGATTCTCAGGTACTTCAATTTAGTTATTAGACAGTCTGACGGCCCGGCGGTTTGGTTAGTTGGCGTCTGTGTCGCGGTGGCGTGGTTTTTGCAAGTCCGGGTAAGGATTGTGAACCCAATGGTCATGATGAAATAGTCAAGATACAAGCAAAAACCATGACACCATGCGCGTCGGCCCGCAGCCAAGACTTAGTCCCGGAATTAGTAAACAGTCCGGGTGGCAGAAGACCAAAGAGCGGGTTTAAGCTTTCTCTCATAGACTTTGAGGGCTGATAACGAAGTAGTCCGGCTGCGGAAGCCAATTAACCAAACCGTCCGAGTTATAGGCTGCAGTCATTGAAACTGTCTTGTTACCAGAAAACTGTCTCGCCATAGCTTTCAATAAAGTTAGAAATTTGTCTCGTTGAGAATAATTCTTTAAAGTGATGGTCTCGATAGAACTAATTGAGTGTCGCGGTACAATTTAAATTACTTTATAATTTTATCTCTTTTATTGTTATTTTATTAACAGCAGTTGAGCGATGGCCTCTTTCTATTATTTACCGGTCCCGGAAAAGTAGGGAAGTCCTGATGTAGTTTACAAATCTAAAGTCCTGATCGAAAATCTGTTGCCTATAACGACCCAGCGGTATGTGTTGTTGCCGTCTGTTGAGCGTGGTGGCATGTTTTTTGAAAAGGGCAGTAAGAAAGAACCGTTAGGATTATTTAAATCGGTGTTATATCCAGGTTCAAAAAACATGACACCACATGAGCGGTGGCCGGCTTCGGCCGAAGGCAATAAAACATACCGTCTGAGTTATCATTTGTGCCCATTTTATCTGTCATGGAAGGTATTGTTCAGCATTTACCCAGTTTATAATTTCCAGTTTCTAAATAGTCTTTCCAAAGCAATAAGTTTTTGACAGTAAGTTCGAAATTAATTTCTGGATTATCCCAATCGAACAAAGTTTTGGCAATTATTTCTCCCTCTTCTGTTTCGTTGTCCCAATAAAAATAATCTGAACCTATAAGTACAAACGCCAGGAGATTAAGATCCATAAACGTCAAGTGTCCTGAAAGAGTATCTTTACAAAGTTTTAATAAATTTTGACGTGTTATTTCATGCGAGCCTTTATCCTCAATTCTCTTTATATACACTGAGGAAGTCTTCGGTCCTTTCTGAACTAGACTTCCCTTTAAATCTGAGGCTAAAAAGTCTACAGTTAGCTTAAAGTCAAAATAGTCTTTTAATATTGTTTCAGTCATTTTGCAAATTCTTCACTTTGTTAGTTGGTTAATCGTTCATTAATATTGAGTATTAAGCAAATTCCCTTTGGAATAGCCTGTCTCGTCCTGAAAAGGATGTTTAGAAAAGTGTCAACCTATTTCAGGGCGACTCAAGCTCAGCATGAATGATAACGGGAGTCTGTGCAATAATGGTTATTTAAATCCGGCTAAATTGTATTATAAGCGCTCTTTTTTGTGAAATAGGATTTAATTGAAGATAATATAAGGGATAAACACTAAAAATGCATGAAAACGATCTCAAAGATGAGCTAGAACATTGAGAAAAAGCCCTGATGGCTTTCAAAATGCCTTTTATTCCCATAATATTCATTACCCTTTTAATGTTATAGCATAAAAATACCAGACTGATTTCTGAATCGGTTTTCTCTATCCCCTTCATCATTACATGATCGTAGCCCCATTGTCGTTTAACAACCCCGAATGGATGCTCTACCATAGCCTGCCGGCGTCTGTATTTTTCCTTTTCATTTCTGACCCTCTTATTATTTGCATCAACTGCATCCTGATATTCTGAACGTTCAATCAGTCTTCCTCTTTCAATAGGAGAACTGGTACACAAGCACCTCTTTGGGCATTCCCTGCATGCCTTTGTTTTGTACTGTTTACTCAGGGTTATGTGAGTACGGTAGAACTTTTTATACCATTTTCCATTACTATTTAGTGTTTGTCCTTCAGGGCAGGTATAGCAGTCATCCTCTGAATTGTATCTGAATTTATCACCCTGGTATTCGGGCGTTGGTATTTTGTTACCAGAGACGTTTTCTTGTGGTGCTACATAGGTTTTAATATTCATTAAGTCACATTTCTGTAACTCTTCTCCATTATGATATCCCTTATCTGCGAGAAGTTCAAAGCTATCTTTATTAAGTACCTCTTTTGCCTGTAATCCCATGGTTGCCAATATCTTCCGGTCATTGGCATTAATTACTTTAGTATCTATCACAAGATTATGTTTGCTATCTACTGTTGTCTGAGCATTATAGGCTACTTCGGTAATATCTCCCCTTATTATTAATTGTCTGGCATCAGGGTCGGTGGTTGAAACCTGATCCTTACCTGTTTCTCTGAGTTGCCTTTCCAGATCAATATACTTTTTTCTTCTTTGTTCTAACTGATGAAGGCATTCATTCACCTTTAATTTGCGTTCTCCATGTTCTTTATGATCATTCTCATCAAGCTCCTTTAAGTACTCATCTATTTTCTGGTCGATATAGTCCAGATGGCGCTGAATTTTTTGTTGGTTATAGTTGTTTTTTTTGGAGTTTACAGCGCGGAATTTACTCCCGTCAACGGCCAGCAGATCTCCGGCAATAAGATCCCATTTCTTCATCATTACAACAAACTGGCGAAAAACACTTTTTATGCCTTTACCGTTATGTTCCCTGAAATATGCTATTGTCCTGTACTTGGGCCGAAGCTGGTTCAATAACCATATAACTTCAATATTGCGTATGCACTCCTTTTCCAGTTTACGGGAAGATCTTATCCTGTTCAAGTAACCATAAAGGTAAAGCTTTAACAAGTCGGCAGGATTATAAGGAGGGCAGCCTTTCTCAGCAGGAAGACTGTTTTTGAAGCCTGCTTCCTTAATATCAAGTGAATCAACAAAAGCATCGATGACCTTTGCAGGGTTATCTTCCCCGATAAGCTCATCAAGGCTGGGAGGAAGTAAAAGCAGCTGGTTTCTGTCGGTCCCAATTCGATGTGCCATATTCTTTTTTTATAACAAGTTACAGGAATACAGCGTCTTAGTCAATAATTTGGACATGAGGTTATAAACAAAACATGGGACTTTTTGCACAGTCTGACGGCCCGGTGGTATAGGGAGTTGCCGTCCGTGGCAGGGTTGGCATGTGTTTTTGCACAGTCCAGATAGATGGACGAGAGTTTTCGTGTCATGATGAAGTTGTCCAGATGGCGTAGTCCCGATAGATGAGCAGGATTTTTCACGTCAAGATAAAATTGTCCAGTTGAGGATGCAAAAACCATGACAACAGCGCGTCGGCTGGCAGCCCTATTGACTTTCTCACGGTAGCAGGATTAGTCACGGTACCGAAATTTTGATAAGTGGAGATAAATTTGATTGCATAGACTTATGGAGCTGATTACTAAGCTGTCCGGGCTGCCAAAGGCAATTACCTATACCATCCGTGTTATGCTTCAGGCGCATGTTAAAATTGTCGTGATGTGATGATCTTATCCTCTAACGGAATTAAACAGTCATGGTTTTTGTTAAGTCTAGGATTTTATTTTAAAAAGCTATTCCGACTGATAAGCCCAATCCGGTTGTACCAAGAAATGTCTTAAAAACAAGTCCTGTCTTGAAGTAATTTTGGAACCTATAACCAATATTTACCACTGGGAAAAATGGTTTTATATCGTCATAATAATCAACTTTAATAATTGAATATCTGACACCAGTACTTATTTCTAGAAAGTGTGATTTTTTACCTATCAGGAAATTGATGCAGGATGTTAATGAATTAAAAGTTGGATAGCTTTGAAATGCTTCTTTTGTATGTATTTGATAATATTTTCCATAGGTCCCTTCAATATTCAATTTAAAAAAATCCTTAAATACTAAATTGCGTTCAAAATCTATTGAAGCCATCCCATTAAGAATTCCACTTGTAGCAACGCTTCCTTTGATCAAGTTTCTTTTTAAAATTTCGCTACCCTGACAAATTGAGTTAAGGCAAATCAAGGAGGCAATTAGTAGTAGTAGAATTTGTTTTATCATAATGGTATATTTGTCGTGATCACGTTGCAACAGCAATAATTATTCCAAAAAATGAACTAAGTTT
Organism: uncultured Bacteroidales bacterium; assembly: GCA_963823065.1. Lineage (GTDB taxonomy): Bacteria > Bacteroidota > Bacteroidia > Bacteroidales > VadinHA17 > LD21. The sequence continues at coordinate 1,067,740 of CAWGJX010000001.1, read as the reverse complement.
TCTTGTCTAATAATGTTTGTCACTATGATGTTTTTTGCCAGTCCCGGTTAATGGCTCAAAGCTTTCTGGTCAAGGTAAAACTTTCTTACATCTGAGTCCCGGTGGCATGAATGAAGTTTACTTGTCACGGTGCATTTTATAAACGAGAGCAAAAACCTATTGAGTTGTCTAAACGGCAAGATTTCTACTCTTCGCTGTTATGCTTTGGCGCTTGTTGTCCAGGTAAAAGCTGTCTCGTAAGTCGCTGGCGCTTAAGCATAACGACCTAGCGGTATGTGTTGTTGCCGTCAGCTGTGGGTGGTGGCGTGTTTTTTGAAAGGGCTGTAAGAAAGGACAATTAGGATTATTTAAATCGATGTTATATCCAGATTCAAAAAACATGACACCACTGAGCGGTGGCCGGCTTAGGCCGAAGGCAATAATACATACCGTCTGAGTTAGCGGTTGCCATTATTTCAAGTACATTCTATCCCCAGGTAAGGTAATATCAGCTCTTTTTTCTTTTAGTAATTGCATAGCTGAGGTCCCAACATAAGCTAGATATTCATGAGAATATGTCTCATATTTATACTTATGTTTATGTAACTTCTTTTTAACTAATGAAATTATATCATCCGACCACTTTACAAAATCTTCGTTTTGATTTTTCCATTGAAGGTTTTCAACATATTTTGGCAAAAAATATAGCCTGCCGCTTCTTATATAATTATCTATTGGTATACACCGATCATAATGTAATACTGGACAATGTGAATCATCAATTAACCAATAATTAAACTTTTCAATATATGTGAATCTTAGATGAATTAAGTCTTGTTTTCTTGCCAGATAGACTCTGCTACCTTCTTTCAAATGGTCTCTTATTAAAGTATCATCTATAACTGACGGTGAATTGGTTTTATTGTAATATGCAAGAAAGCAGATATCCTTAAAAGTTCCCAAAAGATCGTTAAATATTAGCTGATCGTCTTGAAATAGAAAGAAGTTTATTTGTCGTCCCATAGTAGTGAGGTTTAGTTAGTTACCGCTAACGGGAGTTTGTCTAATTACCTTTTCGGTTTTATTGAAAAAGAGTTCATTTAAGCCAACTTAAGCGATGGATTATAAATATGCCCGAAGGAATGCGTTAAATGGTCTCTAATAATTGCAGAAATGGCCAAAAACAACGACAAAAGTATCCTGAGATACTCTCTCAACCGATCTATGGTCAAAATATTACCAATTCGTCTTAAATTATATGCAATAAACATAAACCCGACATCGGAGCTTGCTCTACTTATTCCCTTCTTGGTAAGGATATAACTGAATCCCCATTGCCGTTTTATTGTTCCATAGGGATGCTCAACAATTGCCTGTCGGCGTTTATAGAGTCGTTCCTTCTCTTCAAAGTTTTTCCTGTTCCTCTCGTAATATTCTGTAAACGTAGTCCGGTGAATCAGTCTTCCATTTTTAGATCTTGTACACTCGGAATGTGCCTTACATGATTTGCAGGCAGGTGTTCTGTACTGTTTGAAAATGATGGTGTTCGTAGCGCTGTTTTGCTCCTTATGCCAGGTTCCGTTTGTCCTGAGAGTAAAACCTTGTGGGCATATGTAGGTATCTCTCTCTTGGTCGTAGATAAAATGTTCGGAGTTATAATCATGGTTTGGAGCCTGACTGGTGGATGGCAGTGAGGGTATCGCAACAATGGTTTCAACTCCTAAATCCTGTGCGGTCTTTAACTCTGACCCGGTATGGTATCCTTTATCATATAATACAGTGAATTCATTCGTTCTGAGAATGCTTTTCGCCCGTTGAACCATGGTTCCCATTGCTTTGCTGTCGTTCTGGTTGGTCACCTTGTAGTCGATGGGAATGTTATTCTTTGCGTCAACTGTGGTTTGTACATTGTAGGCTACTTCAGTAATATTGTTTCTGAGCATAATCTGACGGCTCTCGGGATCAGAAATGGAGATCTGGGGTTCTCCGGATTCTTTGAGTTGTTTTTCCAGACTTTCGTAATTGTCTTTTCTCTTCTGCTGCTTGTTAATCTCATCCTGTATCTGCTGATTATCTCCGTCGTTTTCAGCCAGTGCCCGGGTATATTCTTCAAGCTTGTTATCAATATAGGCTATGTGCCGGTCTATTTTAGCCTGGTTGTAGTTGTTTTTCTTGCTGTTTTGTGCCCGGAGCTTAGTGCTGTCTCCTGCAATAAGTTTTCCACCTATCAGATCAAAATGTTTTGCGATCTGAACAGTAGCCCTGAAGACTTTCTTTATGGCTTTTGGGTTGTCTCGCCTGAAGTTGGCAATTGTGTTATGATCAGGTCTGAGGCAATTTAAAAGCCACATGACTTCAATGTTTCGTCCACATTCTTTTTCCAAATCCCTGGTTGAACGTACCTTATTCATGTACCCGTAAATGAATAGTTTGAGTAAATCAGCAGGATAATACGCAGGACGACCATTTTCTGTAAAGTCTGTTCTAAATCCATAATCTTTTATAGAAAGGCTATCAACAAAAAGGTCAATCATCCTCACTTCATTATCGGGGTCAATGGATTGGTCCAGAGAAACCGGGAAAAGATTAATCTGTGTTCTGTTATGTCCTTGTATGAATTTCATGTAGTTAAGATACAAAACACAGAGTTTTTTGAAGAATCACCAGCCTCATACTTATCAACAAATCGAGTAGGTTTTTAGACAGTCTGACGGTCAAGCGGTATGTGGTGTTGCCGTCAACTGTGGGTGGTGGCGTGTTTTTTGAAAGGGTGGTAAGAAGGACAGTTTGCGTCATTAAATCGTCGCTATATCCAGATTCAAAAAACATGACACCACATGAGCGGTGGCCGGCTTCGGCCGAAGGCAATAAAACATACCGTCTGAGTTATGCGGAGTAATTTATCAATTTTCGGGTCTAGGATAGATGTTTTTTTCATTCTCAAATTGGCCTGTTGAGACTAAGTAGTCAGCAGGAACAGTCCAGCAAACATCATCGGTTTGAGTGAAATAGATTATATATTTTTTTTCTTTATCTAATGGATCAGGTAGTCCAATTACTGTACCAATTTTATCACTAATTTCTTTAAAATCATGATCTGTTGTTTTAATAGTGACCTTCTCTAGATATTTGAACTCATGGTTCATATTACTTGATTTAAATTATTAATCTCTGATGAGGTTGTCTTAACTATCTGATTATTACGCATAACGACCTAGCGGTATGTGTTGTTGCCGTCAATTGAGGGTGGTGGCGTGTTTTTTGAAAGGGCTGTAAGAAAGGACAATTAGGATTATTTAAATCGTTGTTATATCCAGATTCAAAAAACATGACACCACATGAGCGGGGGCCGGCTTCGGCCGAAGGCAATAAAACATACCGTCTGAGTTATGTTTAGGCATGATTTTTTTGTCTGGGGAACAGAACGGTCCAGTTCACCGAGTTTTTATTCTGAAACCTGATATTTAAAATCTTGCAATGAATACGTTTCAATAGGCTTTAAATCAGTTGAACTAAAGCTATAAACCTCGAATGTACCTTCTTTCCCTTCGATCATTTTTGTTGTCAAGTTGTGATAGGCAAGAGGAGAGCGGATTATTAAATACTTGTCAGAATTTTGTTTAATTATGAATATTGCATCTTCCAAAGTAACAATTTTATTATCAATCGAATTTGTGGACCCCATCTCAACAAGATTATTAAATCCATTGTAAGCGTGCAAGTTGATATCATGCTTAAGAGCAACTGAGGTCCACCAGGGTTCAGGATTACTCGAAGCTACCATGATATCTTTATTGCAACTGATAAAGTTAAATAGCAATACAGTCAACACCGGAATCATAGCTATTTTATAGCCAATTGATTTTGTTTTAGTTTTAGTCATCATAATGATCCTTTTTTTAACGAGTAAATAATTAAAATTACTAGCAAGATATGTTGTGTTATTCCGGAACACCACAGTAATTAATTGATTCTGATAATCAACCAATGAGACATTTGAATTCAAAACGAAACTATCAGCTAAATACTCATGATTAAGTCTAATAGATCTTTTATAGAAGAAAATCAAAGGATTAAACCAATAGATTACTTGGACTAATTCTAGTACTAATATATCAAGCGAATGTTTTTGTCGTATATGGGCAAATTCATGAGTCAACAGTTCACTTGATATTTTTCCATTCTCAAACTCTTGTTTATTGACGAAAACAGAATTCAAAAAGGAATAAGGTAAAATTGTCTGATTTGTTAGAACAACTTTAATTCCATTTATGGTCTTAATAGGATTGTCTTTTCGGAGTTTTATTAGACGAGATATGTTTATTAAAAACCGAATAAGAAATAGAAGCCCAATAAGGGCATAAAAAGCATAGAATAGCCAAACTATATGAAAAGAGCTTCCGGTTTGTGAGGTCAATTCATTGATATTGTCCTTTACTTGTACTGGAAGTTTGGATATATTAAAATTCAATACTGGTAAAATTGTGGAACTTACCTTTAATTTAATCAATGGAATTACAAATGAAAAAAGTAAAGCTAAAAGCAAATAATAACGCTTGAATAGAGGGATGTTCTCTTTTGCTAAAAAGATGTCGAAGAAAATGTAAAAGACGAGTAGACAAATAAATGACTTAATCCCAAATTCAATCATTTTGCTTTGTTTTGGTTTTTATTTGCTCACTAATTAATTTTTGTAATTCTTTAAGATCTTTTTCACTTAAGTCAGATTCGGTAGTGAAAAACGAGGCAAATTGAGCTGCAGAATTATTGAAATAATCTTTAATTATAGACTTCATCTGTAAAGAAAAATAATCGGTTTTCTTAACCAATGGATAGTACTCTCTGTTACTACCGTGCTGTATGTAGCCGATAAAACCTTTATCAATTACTCTTTTTAATAATGTTGCTATAGTGGTTGCTGCTGGTTTCGGGTCTGGAAATTCATCTATGATGTTTTTTAGATAGGCTTTTTCAAGATTCCAGAGATATTTCATTACCTGTTCTTCAGCTTTTGTTAATTGCATGTCTCTATTTACATTGATTATATTCTACAAATATAGAATGTATTTTGTAATTAAACAAATATTTTTAAAAATATTTTCTATCATGGTGAATTTTATTTAATTAATCTGTGGATTATAAAGGTCCAGAAAGCTGGTGCAGAATATGTCTCGTGATTAGAAAGTAGTCTAGATGGAACTGACTTTGTTGTCGTGACGAATTTGTCTATGGGGTCAGGTCGCAACATTGCTTAAACATAACGACCTAGCGGTATGTGTTGTTGCCGTCAGCATTGGGTGGTGGCGTGTTTTTTGAAAAGGGCAGTAAGAAAGGACAATAAGCACCATTAAATCGTTGTTATATCCAGATCAAAAAACATGACACCACTTGAGCGGGTGCCGGCTTCAGCCGAAGGCAATAAAACATACCGTCTGAGTTAGCAAGCGTTATTTCTTTATCTTATCAAATATCTTGATTGTCTTTATTTTACCAGTCAAAGTATCGAGCTCATATTCAATGTTTTGAGAGTAAAATACAAAAGGTTCATAGAGCCCTTCTCTATATTGGTATTTTATGTAAAATTTGTAATAATCAATTGAATCTATATTTGAAGATCCAGGATACACCCAAGCTGGTTGTTCAAGATTGAGTTTACTCCATAATGAGTCATTCTTCAGTTCATGGGGTGAGAATATTGTGTCTTTTCTGGATGAGCTATTCCTATTATAGGTAAAAATTTCAGCATATGATCCTGGTTCTGATATTTGTAAAATAATCCAATTTCTTAAAAACGAAATTTTGCAGAAATTCTGCCATTTGTCGGTCGAGAAGGTTGACTTTCCGAGATAGATCGGATCACCTGTGCTCTCAACCAATGAAAAATCAATATCATAAAATACAGCTGCAAGATCAGCATTGTAGGTTTGTTTACATTCGAGATTTGAGTTATTATTTAATGGAATAGTTATTTCTGATACTTTTGGTCCAAAGGCTTCTTTAATAATCAATTTAAAAAAGAATGCTGATATTAAGAGCACACTTACTATGATTGAAAGAACAATTAGAGATACTTTGAAAATTCTTGAATGCTTAATCATATAATGATTTTATAAAAACGGAATCAGTCTAATCTCCTGGGTTGGGATGTTCACTTATGCTTGTTAACGACCCAGCGGTATGTGTTGTTGCCGTCTGTTGAGCGTGGTGGCGTGTTTTTTGAAAAGGGCAGTAAGAAAGGACAATTAGGATTATTTAAATCGTTGTTATATCCAGATTCAAAAAACATGACACCACTGAGCGGTGGCCGGCTTCGGCCGAAGGCAATAACATCATACCGTCTGAGTTATATGCAGGGCTTTATTTATTGTCATTTTTTATTTAGGTGTAATCTTTAAAAGATCATGGTCTAATTCAATAATTTCAAATTCATATCTTACAGTTGTTTCCTGATCGAATATTTTAACAACTTTAGTATTACTGTCATAATTCCAAATACCAGTCTGCATGTAATGTGCATCATTGGCTGCTAATACCAAATATTCACATGAGTCGTGGTCGTAAAATATAAAAATCTGCCTAAACATGCTATTTGGGAAAACTTTATAATCACTTGGCCTATAAATATTTATAGAATCTATAGTGTTTTCCTCATAGGATGATGTCCATGATTTCTCAATTAATTGAATTTGAACAGGCTGAGTTGAGTCTTTAGCTTTATCACAACCAATAAAGCAGATTGTTAAAGCAAGCAATCCTGCAAAATTTAAAACCTTTTTCATGGGTCAATTTATTTATTATCAATCAAATTTGTCTTTGCTAAAACTTTGTGTGAAACGTTTCTCAGCCTTGCATATAACGACCCAGCGGTATGTGTTGTTGCCGTCTGTTGTGGGTGGTGGCGTGTTTTTTGAAAAGGGCAGTAAGAAAGGACAATTAGGATTGTTTAAATCGTTGTTATATCCAGATTCAAAAAACATGACACCACATGAGCGGTGGCCGGCTTCGGCCGAAGGCAATGACATCATACCGTCTGAGTTAGGTTTAGTATTTTTTAAGTCTTTTTAATCCTTTGAAATTGGTCTAGAATTAGAGGATCTCTTTTTTTGTAAAATTGATTATCTTGTTTCTAAATCCATAGCAATGTTCTAAATCGATAGTTAATGTATTTCCGCTAAATTTGTAATAATGATTCGAGGGTTGTACAAGTATGAACAAAGCTCCATAATATTGAATCGTTATACTATCTCCAGATACACTGTAATTAAAATGATCATTTGGAATTCCGACAGTTTTATAAAAATCGTTCTCTGTCCTAAATTCGACTGTATCGACTAAATCAGTTGATATCCAAGTTCCTAGAAATTTTTTAGAATTGTCAGAAGGATTTTTTTCGCAACTTGAAATCACTAACAGGGTTGAAACCGTCATAGCGATTATGAACAGTTTAAACTCAAATAACTTTTTCATAAGATGAAGTTTTTCTTCAAAAGTGTCACAATATCTATGCCAACTTATAAAAGGTCTCGGTAAGAAATCGGCCCCATATTAAACCTAACGACCTAGCGGTATGTGTTGTTGCCGTCAGCTGTGGGTGGTGGCGTGTTTTTTGAAAGTGCAGTAAGAAAGGACAATTAGGATTATTTAAATCGGCGTTATATCCAGATTCAAAAAACATGACGCCACTTGAGCGGTGGCCGGCTTCGGCCGAAGGCAATAAAACATACCGTCTGAGTTAGTGGCTGTTAATTTTAATCTCGATCCTACTGTATTCGGAATAAAAATGGGATTACCACGATTGAACGGACAGGTTTATTATCCTTTTTAGCAGGACTCCAATTCGGCATTATTTTCAAGACTCTTATAGCTTCTGCGTCAAATTCAGGACATAGTCTACGGACGAACTCAAAATCGTCTATACGACCTGATTTTTCTACAACGCATTTTATAAAAATCTTACCTGTACATTCGCCTTCCGCTGGCCAAATAAAATTAGTATTTAAGAACTCTGTAATTCGTTCCTGATTAGTTGTCCCCTTTCCTATTGTGAACTTGGCCAACGAATCTGGTTGAATTTCTATGGTGCCTTTACTCTTAAATTTGTCGCATTTAAAATCTGTGTAGGGTGTTTTAATTGGAATAGTATACCAACAACTTATTTTTCTATCATGTTGCTTTGCTGGTTCCCACTTTGGCATTAATGCTAATACTCTTATTATTTCAGATCTTTTTAAACTATCTATGTGGTTTTTGACACTTTGTGGTCTAGTTGCAATGATATTAAAGTCCCTTGCTGCTCCTGTCGAATCAACTACGAATTTAATGAAATACTTAATTGGTTCATTATCATCATTAAGAATGTCGTACCGAAAATTCCCTTCAAGGAAACACCAGAATGAATCAAGGCCTCCTGGGAAAATTGGCATTTGTTCGAAATAATCGATTATTGTATCTGTTGTGTCCTTCTCTTGAGAGTAGATTTTTAGATTAACTAACAAAATTAGGAAGAAAAGAAAGACTAGTTTTCTCATGGGTAGTCAGCTATTTAATGGCCACTAACGTCTGAGTTAGTGGCTGCCATATTGTTATTTAGTTGAGATCCTGGAGTTAAAGAAGTCTTTTACTTTTTGATCCAAGGGGTTGCCAACTTGATTTATAAACTCATTAATTATTCTTTTTGAATCCTTAGAATCAAAAATCATTAATGTCTCTAAGGCATCAGTTCTGAAATAGTCTAGCTCCGATCTATCATTTAGAATCTTCTTTAATACAGGGATTGACGGTTTATATTTTATTTCCCCAAGTCCAGCAATTGCATACCTGCGATTTTTCATCCCCATATCTGAAATTTCCTCAGTTAATATTGGGCCAATGTAATACCCCGCTTCTTTAATTGGTCTTTGCATAAGATCTTCCATTGTTGATTGATTCATAAAAACCGTATAATAATCCTGAGCGCACTTTTTTTGTACGACTTGACCAATTACTAAATAGAACAGTATTGTGAATATCCCAAATATTCTAGCAGTGCGGAAATTCCTTCTTATTGTTTGCATGATAGTTAATACTATTAGATTGCTTAAAATCAGCCAAAAGATTGTCTTATAAATGAAGATAGCTGTCAAGGCGATGTCAAGCATTAACAATTCTTTTCCTTTTGGGGAGAAGGCATAGTTACTTGTGAGAGTTACGATTCGCCAAAATCCAACTACAAAAATGCTAGTCAGAAAGTAAGGTAATAATCTTTTAATCATTGTCTACATATGGGTCTGTGTGTTCATTCGGATAGCCTCGGGTTGCCACTAACGGTAAGCTGATAAATTGCGTAATGCTTTTCGCATTATGAAATTTATCATGCGAGTTAGGGAATGTGACGAGGGCATTTTATTCTGTCTTTTTAGCTTGCTTTAGCCCTGGTGATTTAATAATTTATCATTGAATATATCTTCGATATGTTTTTTGATAAATTATGTTCAGGCTTCACTCCAGCTCATTCACCGGCCTTTAATCCGGGCTTGACTTTGTCATTTTTTTAGTATAACTTGGTAAAAGTTTTCCAATTCTTTCAAAAGCGAAGGCTTTTATAATTTCCAAACTTTTACCAAGTATAGCATGTTAATTCTTCCCTGGCCTCATTCAGGGAGTGAAGACTGAAAATCACCGCTCTTGTCCCAGCATCATATGCCCCGGCATTTTCCCTTAACGACCTAGCGGTATGTGTTGTTGCCGTCAGCTGTGGGTGGTGGCGTGTTTTTTGAAAGGGCTGTAAGAAAGGACAATTAGGATTATTTAAATCGATGTTATATCCAGATTCAAAAAACATGACACCACTGAGCGGTGGCCGGCTTAGGCCGAAGGCAATAATACATACCGTCTGAGTTAGCGGTTGCCATTATTTCAAGTACATTCTATCCCCAGGTAAGGTAATATCAGCTCTTTTTTCTTTTAGTAATTGCATAGCTGAGGTCCCAACATAAGCTAGATATTCATGAGAATATGTCTCATATTTATACTTATGTTTATGTAACTTCTTTTTAACTAATGAAATTATATCATCCGACCACTTTACAAAATCTTCGTTTTGATTTTTCCATTGAAGGTTTTCAACATATTTTGGCAAAAAATATAGCCTGCCGCTTCTTATATAATTATCTATTGGTATACACCGATCATAATGTAATACTGGACAATGTGAATCATCAATTAACCAATAATTAAACTTTTCAATATATGTGAATCTTAGATGAATTAAGTCTTGTTTTCTTGCCAGATAGACTCTGCTACCTTCTTTCAAATGGTCTCTTATTAAAGTATCATCTATAACTGACGGTGAATTGGTTTTATTGTAATATGCAAGAAAGCAGATATCCTTAAAAGTTCCCAAAAGATCGTTAAATATTAGCTGATCGTCTTGAAATAGAAAGAAGTTTATTTGTCGTCCCATAGTAGTGAGGTTTAGTTAGTTACCGCTAACGGTCAAGCGGTATGTGGTGTTGCCGTCAATTGAGCGTGGTGGCGTGTTTTTTGAAGGCTAGGTAAGAATGACAATCTGGTCATTAATCGTGGTATTATCGAGAAATCAAAAAACATGACACCACTTGAGCGGGGGCCGGCTTCGGCCGAAGGCAATAACACATACCGTCCGAGTTGTGCTTAGTGTTTTATTCATTTTCTTCCTCGGTTTCCAAATGTATCCTATTGCCAATCACTTCTTCAGATTTAAAAGTGTTTTGAAGGCCCCTTTTTCTTTTCCATAAAACGTTATAAAAGTAAAATGGGGTGTAAAGACAATTAAGGAAGAAGAGTTTAATTCCAGCTGAACTGTACCTATCATACTTGTAATAAAAGTATAAACAGTAGATCCAAAGAAACATAGCTGGGAGTGATAGATACTGGAAAATTTTAAAACTAATAAGTATGGTATTTTCTGGTAAACCAGAGTTTATCACCACTACAATAGGTAGTAAGAAAATTAATACTATTAATAAGGCGTTGATAAAAAAGCATACTTGCAAGATTACAAAAAGGTTACCAGAGATTTGTCTCATTTTATTCATGCTGCAGATTTATTTAAAATTAAGCACAACGGTCAAGCGGTATGTGTTGTTGCCGCCAGCTGTGGGGTGGCGTGTTTTTTGAAGGCTGGTAAGAATAATAATTTGGTCATTAATCGTTGTATTATCTAGAAATCAAAAAACATGACACCATCTGGGCGGGCCGGCCTTGGCCGAAGGCAATAACACATACCGTCCGAGTTAGGTGCTGCGTTTATTTCCTCTCAATGGAAAATTCTCAATTATTTTATCTATCATTTTAGTCATGTCATAAATCTCTGTTTGATCGAAGGCTAATATAAAAGCAAGTTTATTACCATCAATGCCAGGATCATCCGTAGCAATACAATCTGCTTTAAAGTGTCCTAAGCCATCACCTGAAATATTAATTTGTAGATAGTCTTCCATACTATGAAAAAGTGCTTGTCCTTCTAGATTGGAATAAATTTTTTCAAGATCTTTTTTAAAATCTATGAAATCGGTATTCCTAAGTTGCGCACCATAATCACCAGTAAACCCACCAACTTTAATATTAATTCGAACACTTAACCAGTTACCATCCCAATAATCATCTATGTTCTGAAAACTGTAGTTATTAATTGTGATTTTGAGAAAATTTGATGATTCTCGTCCGATAACAAAGCCTATTTCGTCGTCTTTCATTCTTTTAATATTGATAATGAGATTGTTTTAACGGTTTGGGATTCAGTCCCGTGGCACCTAACGGCTCGGCGGTTTGATTAGGTGCCGTCTGTGTCGGGGTTGGCTAGTTTTTTGCCAGTCCCGGTAAGTGGCGCGAAGTTGTCTTGTCACGGTACAGCCGATTACGTATGAGTCCCGGTAATGAAAACGTAGTTACTTGTCACGGTGCATTTTATAAACGGAGAGCAAAAAACGCTGCCAACTGAGCGTCGGCCCGCAACCCCATTGACTTTGTCTCGGTAGCAGGATTAGTCACGGTGCAGAAAATTTAATAAGTGAATTGAAGCCACGAGCATAGATGTAAATAGCTGATTACGAAGTTGTCCGGGTTGCGGAAGGCACTTAATTAAACCGTCCGTGTTATGCTTCAGGCGCATATTAAAATTGTCATGGTTACAATTTATTCTACACAGTCATATTTCAAAACAAAAGTCTCTTTGCGGGATATATTTATTATGAATAGGCTGTCATAAGTCTTTTTCAATGTGTCACCAACATTTACCTTGTCATAAAAACCACTCTTTTCATTAATAAAAAACAATTTTGTATTTACTTTCTTGTTCTTATCCAATATTAAAAGTACGTTATAATTATGATTATCAAAGTCTTTAAATTTCTGTATTACAGGACCATTAAAATCCTGCTTCATCATATTATATCTTTCCCAACATTGAGGGCCTCTTGTAAAGGAAGTCCAATTTATTTTTGAAATTCCAAAACACAAGAAAATAAAAAAAATTGCAAGAATTATTATGTACTTTCTTTTCATAGTAATTCAGATTTTCAAATTGTTAAAAGGCAAAACTACTTCATTACTGGTTAATAAGTAGCGATTTTTAATTAATATTACTATAGCATGGTTGGTTTTTGCCAGTCCCGGTTGAAGGTTGAAAGTTTCTTGTCAAGATGGAAGTTTATTATGTCTGAGTCCTGGTAGTAAGAACGAAGTTTACTTGTCACGGTGCATTTTATAAACGGAGGGCAAAAACCTATTGAGTTGTTTAAACGGTAAGAATTCTACTCTTCGAAAGTTATGCTTAGGCGTTTGTTGTCACGGTCAGGGATGGCTCGTAAGTCGCTGGCGCTTAAGCATAACGGTAAGCTGATAAATTGCGTAATGCTTTTCGCATTATGAAATTTATCATGCGAGTTAGGGAATGTGACGAGGGCATTTTATTCTGTCTTTTTAGCTTGCTTTAGCCCTGGTGATTTAATAATTTATCATTGAATATATCTTCGATATGTTTTTTGATAAATTATGTTCAGGCTTCACTCCAGCTCATTCACCGGCCTTTAATCCGGGCTTGACTTTGTCATTTTTTTAGTATAACTTGGTAAAAGTTTTCCAATTCTTTCAAAAGCGAAGGCTTTTATAATTTCCAAACTTTTACCAAGTATAGCATGTTAATTCTTCCCTGGCCTCATTCAGGGAGTGAAGACTGAAAATCACCGCTCTTGTCCCAGCATCATATGCCCCGGCATTTTCCCTTAACTCCTTTATACGTCTCATAAAGGTAAATATATTATTACTCAAGCTGGAAATATTGCACACCTTTATTCAGTTTTATTTCTTTTTTAAATTATCAAAGATCATCAAGCGGACTCTTGATATTCTGTATGCCCCTTGTCGTAACATGTGTGTATATCTCAGTTGTCTTGCTGCTTTGATGTCCCAGCAACTCCTGTATATACCTCAGATCTGTACCCGATTCAAGCAAATGAGTGGCATAACTATGCCTTAGCCAATGAAGCGTAACAGGCTTCCTTATCCCTGCCCTTGCACAGGCATTCTTCAGCACTTTCTCCAGACTGCTGACACTGTATGGCTCCCCTGGCCATTGCCCTTCAAAAAGATATTTTTGTGGCTTAAAATGATCCATATAAGCATCAACCATCTCTATGGTCTTGGCTGAAATCGGGACAACACGGTCCTTAAATCCTTTTGCCTGCCTTATCCTCAATAAATTCCTGTTCCGTTCAATATCAACCGGGATAAGATTTATAAGCTCACTTCGTCTTAACCCACAGGCATATATGAGACTTATCATAACCCTGTGCTTCTCATTCGACATTGATCTCAGGATCTTTTTTACCTCTTCTTTACTAAGAACATTCGGGAGCTTATGCCTTGGCCTTGGTCGCTGAATTTTAACCGGATCAATAGACATCTTATAGATGTGCGTATAAAATTTCTTTACCGAGCTTATCATCTGATTCTGAAAAGACTGGCTCAAACCCCTTGAAAGTATTTGTTCATCAATATACTTTATCAGATCATCTCCTGTGCATTCTTCCGCTTCCTTTGGACAAACGAACTTCAGGAACTTTATCATCATTGAAACATAAGTCTGCACTGTTGTCGTTGGATACCTGTTCGCTTCCATCCATCTCTTGTATCTGGCAATGTCCGCTTCTCCTTTTTCACTCAGAGCAGAAAATTCAGCAGATGAACTTATTTTGACACTACCTGATGTTCTTATTTTCTTTTCTTCCTTTTTAAGTCTGATCGTTTCAGCAAGATTGAGACTCAGAGCTGAATAATCTAAATATGCTTTCCCATAAAAAGTCTTCAGAAGGATACTTACAATATCAGAACTATCTGAAATATGCCAGTATTTCATATCTGAACTCCATTGTGCATCAGGTAGCTCTTTTACAACGCCGTTTAATTCCTGATCATAAGGAAATCGCAGGGCAATCCGATTTTCGCCATCACGAATAACCCTTTCAACAATAATATTTTTCATGATATGCAAAGAATAAAATTGACTATAAAACCTTTGGGCTATCTAAAGCGCTGCTCCGTCAGTCACATAAGCAAAATGCCGGCAATGCGCTTAAATACAGGCTTACAGAATACTTTTGACTAACTTTCAACTATCAGAATCAGAATAAAGATAATAAATATCATTGGCATAAATGTAGATCTGATTTATTTTCACATGCCAGCCTATTTAAATTTTCTCTTCAGATTGGAGGACATTGTAGAAAGTCTGAAAAGAATTGAAAACAATCATTATCACAGGTGATAATAAGGGGAGCAAAACAGGTCCTTTCTTTTACGAGTGGTGCAAATCATTGCAAATAAAAAAACCAACTATTAATAATCAAATAGTTGGTTTTTTAAAAGTACCCGGAGCCGGGATCGAACCGGCACAGCATTGCTACCACTGGTGTTTGAGACCAGCGCGTCTACCAATTCCGCCATCCGGGCATAAATAGGATTTGGTTAATATTTTAAATTTCAATACATTATAAAGAACTCTACCTGCCGTTTGGATGGCGGAATTGGCCACCCCTGCGATCTGGCTGCTCGCTAAAAACACCCACCGGGTGTTTTGTTAACGCTCCCTCCTGCCATCCGGGCGAATTATAGGGACTGCGAAAATATAAAAAAAATCCATTAACCACAAAGAACGCAAATTTTAAGAAACGCAAAGAAAAATCATCCTTTCGTCTTCACCAGAATTTCCCTGATTGCCAATTCAATCCCCTCGGCATCATACCCGCACTCATTATATAATTCTTCCTGAGTTCCGTGTTCTACAAAATAATCGGGTATGCCAAGACGTCTGACATCAGAACTATATCCATTGTCGGTCATAAATTCAATTACTGCACTTCCGAATCCTCCTTTTAGTATGCCGTCTTCCACAGTAATAATATGCTTAAATTTTTTGAATACAGTATGCAGGACTTCAGCATCCAGGGGAGCAATAAAACGCATATCAAAATGTGCAATGGAAATGTTCTCATTCGTCAGTTTTGTCACCAGCGAAGCAACAGTATTTCCCGGTTGACCTACTGACAAAATAGCTAAATCATTTCCGTCACTTATTTTTCGTGCTTTACCAATCTCAATTTCAGCAAAGGGTTTTTTCCAATCAGAATATATTCCCCGACCACGTGGATAACGTATCGATATTGGAAACCTGTTTTTATCAAGTTGTGCAGTAAACATGAGATTTCTTAATTCGATCTCATCCATTGGAGCTGTAACAACCATGTTTGGGATGCTTCGCATGAACGCCATATCAAAAAATCCATGATGTGTAGCGCCATCAGCTCCCACCAGGCCGCCTCTGTCAATACAAAATACGACATGAAGTTTCTGGAGGGCAACATCGTGAATTATCTGATCGTAGGCCCTCTGGATAAACGATGAATATATATTGCAGAATGGTATCATCCCCTGTGTAGCAAGCCCTGCAGAAAAAGTAACAGCATGCTGCTCTGCTATACCCACATCAAATGTTCGTTCAGGCATTTCTTTCATCATGATATTAAGTGAACTGCCTGTTGTCATAGCCGGTGTGATGCCTAATATCTTATCGTTGAGCCTGGCGAGTTCAAGGATCGTATTTCCAAAAACTTCCTGATATAAAAGGGGAGAATTTGCCACCGACTTATGGATTATTTCGCCGGTTTTTTTATTGAACATACCAGGAGCATGGAACGCAGTCTGATCCGCTTCTGCCTGTTTGAATCCCTTTCCCTTGACAGTAATGCAATGAAGGAGCTTTGGTCCGGGAATTCGTTTCAGATCTTCCAGCACTTTTGTCAGATGCAGTACATCATGTCCATCAATCGGACCAAAATATCTGAAATTAAGACCCTCAAAAAGATTACTTCTGTCGAGTATTGTGCTCTTAGCTCCTGCTTCAAGCTGTGAAGCCAGGGTCCTTGCATTGGGACCGAGTTTCCCGAACAAACCAAGCACCCTCCATATTTTGTCTTTAAATCTATTATAAGTTTTGCTTGTTGTAATATCGAGCAGATATTCCTTTAAGGCACCTACATTAGGATCGATAGCAATATTATTATCATTGAGAATCACAAGGATGTCGGATTTTCCAATCCCGGCATTATTGAGCCCCTCAAAAGCCTGACCTGCTGTCATTGCACCATCACCAATTACTGCAACTACGTGTCTGTTCTCTCCCTTTCTGCTTGCAGCAACTGCCATACCCAGCGCTGCTGAGATCGATGTTGATGAATGTCCGGTGCCAAATGAATCATATTCACTCTCTGCCATCCTGGGGAATCCGCTCAGACCTTTATATTTTCTGTTGGTTGAAAAAGCCTCCCGTCTTCCTGTAAGAATTTTATGGCCATAAGCCTGATGCCCGACATCCCAAATTATTTTATCGTAAGGCGTATTAAAAACATAATGCAGGGCAACTGTCAGTTCAACTACCCCAAGACTTGCACCGAGATGACCGGGGTTATTACAGACTTCATCTATAATAAATTCCCGGAGTTCAGCACTTACCTGCGCAAGGTCCTCCGGATTGAGTTTCCTCAGATCAGCTGGTGTATATATCTTAGAGAGTAAATTAGTTTCCGGGTTCATTTTATGCTTAAACAAATAGTCTGCAAATATAACAATTATTATTCCCGGGTGATTCCTGAAGCTTAGCCGGGATTTTCTTATTTTTGTTTCGAATTCAACCTGCCTGACACAATTTTTAAGAATACAGGTTGTTATAAATGAAACCCATTTGAAATTATGAACCGATCAATCTTTAACATTCTGTTTTTTTTGTCTTTAATTTTAATTTCCACTTCCTGTGTTCCGGGAAAAAAGTACAGTAATCTGCAGGATACCAGTAAACAATTCATGAATGAGAGAGATGCGTTCAAAACCGACAATATCGGTCTGGAAATGCAGAATAAGGAACTTACTGCACAGCTTGCTTCGCTCAGGAAAGAGGCAGATACTATTCAGCAGGTTATTACCGCTGCCCGGAACGAGCGCGACAGGGCAGTTCAGGATTATAACAGAATGTCTGCCAAATACACTGAATTGCAGAATGCACAGGAGGATCTTGTCAAGGGAAATGTGAAAGAAACTCAGAAACTACTATCTGAGCTCCAGGAAGCCCAGGCAAATCTGCAAAAAAAAGAAGATCTGCTAAGACAGCTTGAGCAAAACCTTGACGCTAAAAAAACATCGCTCGATGAACTTACTTTTGAACTGGATAAAAGGAATACTCGTCTGGCAGAACTTGAAAACATACTTAATGCCCAGAAAAAGCTTGTTCAGGATTTGAAGAGCAAAGTATCTGAAGCTTTACTGGGCTTTGAGAATAATGGGCTTACTGTGACAATGAAAAACGGGAAAGTGTATGTTTCACTTGATGAAAAACTGCTCTTTAAATCGGCCAGCTGGGATATTGATGCCAATGGTAAAAATGCTTTAAAGAAACTTGCCGGGGTGCTTGAAAAGAACCCCGATATTCAGATCACTATTGAAGGACACACAGATAACGTTCCTTATAACCCGGGGAACAGTCAGCTGAAAGACAACTGGGATCTTAGCACGAAGAGGGCAACCTCAGTTATAAGGGTGCTGCTAGATGGTTCAAAAATTGATGCCAGACGGTTAACAGCCGCAGGCAGGAGCCAGTATCTGCCTGTAGATGATCGGAATACTCCAGATGCCCGTCAGAAGAACAGAAGAACCGAGATAATTCTTACACCGGATCTGACGGAGCTTTATCAGCTGATTAATAAATATTAAGATTATTGCCCCTCTGCGCCCTATAGGCATAGCTGTTAACTTAAGGAGTTGAATATAGAAAACATGAGAGACTTTAATACAAAAAGGAATGTATGGTGTTGACATATAGCCTGATACATTTCAATATATTACATTCTGGTTTATACTAAACTCTCACTATTTTACTATATTCAACTCCCTAAGTTTACGCCTATCCCTGGAAGGGTTCATAATTTTAATTACCCGGGGTAACTGTTCCTTATACTCAAGCCGGGTTAAAAATTCTATTATTTTATCAGCAAACATTAATTTTTGATACAACGGACAGAGTATTTATTTAACTTTTCTGTTCCTTGAATGTCAGAAATATCTTCTTTTCTGGAAATATCAATGATCGGTTTATCATCAATCATAAGATAGCTGAAATACTCTGCATTGTTTTTGTCATACTCTGTCGATGTCCAGTAATACCCGCTTTCATCCATTTCAGAAAATGTGCCTTCATAATCCTGCATCCCACCAAGTTGAATTTCAAAGGCTGAAGGATCAGATGCTTTTTTCCCCCACGTTGTCAGATAATTCATAAGAGATCTGAATTCGCTGCCTGATGGGAGGTGCCAGCCTGCCGGGCACACAGTTAATGCTGTTTTCCAATCATAAAGCACCCCATAAACCGGGATGTTATTTTTATCATTGTCAAAATAATCTGCTCCGCTTTTTGAAATGTATCTCAGGTTTTCTGCCATCCATGTTGCTCCGGCGACTGTTATCGTTTTGTAAACATTGCCATCACGTTTGTCGGAAAATTTAGCCTGTCCTGATAAACAGAAACATATGGTCAATAAAAGGAAAACCGGCAGAAGCTTCTTCATATGCTATTGTATTCAAATTTCAATTAAGTATAACAAGTAGCCAGGTTAAAAGATAATAATTATCCCTGGCGACCGGGGTATAAAATTAATCCTGGAAAATCATATAATAAAGTTAATAAGTCGAATTGTTATTAACTAGCCAAAAAACCTTCAAACAAACAATCAAAAACGCTTGGAAGAAAAAAAACCGGGACTGCCAGTGGAGTCCCGGGAAATAATAGCCTGTTTAAGACTCAATAAATTTTTCCTTTGGAGTCATACAAAAATCACACTTGGCTGGAACTATGGCTTCATTAAAAGTATTTCCGCAAACCGGACAAACTAACCATTTTGCAGGAAGGGATTTTTCTACGCCAGTGGAAACAACTGCCAGTGCAGTCTTATAAAAGTTCTGGTGTTTCTTTTCAGTATCAAATGCCCATGTAAATGATTTTACAGCATCAGAACTTTTTTCCTTTTCTGCGGCTGCAATGAATTCAGGATACATAGTTTCAACTTCATAAGTCTCTCCTTTTATTCCATCAGCAATATTCTCGGCTGTTGATAATACCTCAAATTTCCCAATCTCCGGACCTGTTATATTTTCTCCAAGTTTCTTAAGAACTTTCAGATGATTACCTGCATGTATGGCTTCAGCTTTAGATGTTGCGAGAAACATTACTGCTACAGTGTCAAAACCTTCGGCTTTGGCTTTCTCGGCGAATGCTGCATACTTTGCACTGGCTGTTGATTCACCATTGTAAGCTGCTTTAAGATTTTCAATAGTTTTAACCGGTTTAGGAGCACATCCGACTATAAGGCACGCGGCCAATGTGAAAATAAATAACCTGCTAACTGATTTCATAGTAGTTGAATTAGTTGATACTTAAAATTAAATAAATATAATGAAAAGGTCAAAATCCTTTATCCTAGTCCAATCATAAAATTATAAACCATAGTGCCTCCCATATAACCAGTGAAAGTCACAGCAGCAAAAGCCAGGAGATAAAAAACGAAAACTATCCATTTTAAAGAGGTTTCTTCTTTTTTCTTAATTACCAGCCAAATCCTGAAGAGTGCTCCGACAGTAATAAGAATCATAGTAACAAGCGCCCCCGTCGTGTGCTTTTGAAATACTTTCAGGATTTCTCCCTCATCCGGATGGTCGGTGAACAATTGTCCTGATGACCAGCCCGCAATCGCAGCTAATGATC
This sequence comes from uncultured Bacteroidales bacterium, assembly GCA_963823065.1. Classification (GTDB taxonomy): domain Bacteria; phylum Bacteroidota; class Bacteroidia; order Bacteroidales; family VadinHA17; genus LD21. The sequence continues at coordinate 1,047,441 of CAWGJX010000001.1, read as the reverse complement.
CAAGAATCATAAGATAAAATCCAGTCTTCGAGAGGCACTTCTCTTTTTTGAAAAAAAGAGAAACAACTTCGGCAAAAAATCCAACCGTAATTAATGCGATCGGGAAATGAACTATTAACGGGTGCAGATGGTCTGTATTGAACATATGAGGTTAATTTATGTCGAATGTAATATTAACAAACGAAATTTAATAAAATAATACTCAATTTTTGCATGTTGTTGCATAATAATTCTCATTATGTGTTTTATCAATTTCAGCTTGTACATCTGATTAGCAAAACAATTATAAAATAATTAACTTTGAACCCTTTTAAAACAGGTACAAACTCCGGAAATAATGTCAGAAAAAACGGATCTGAAACCTTACGGTGAAAAACAGATTGCATTTGATATGCGTTATCTTGAAATGGCGCTTATCTGGGCCAGGAATTCTTATTGTATCAGAAGGCAGGTAGGTGCTTTGATTGTGAAAGAGAAAATGATTATTTCTGATGGATATAACGGAACACCATCGGGTTTTGAAAATGTTTGTGAGGATGAAAACAATGTTACAAAGCCATATGTTCTTCATGCCGAAGCGAATGCCATCACAAAGGTTGCAAAATCAAATAACTCAAGCGAAAATTCCACACTATATGTGACAACATCTCCATGTATGGAATGTTCTAAGCTTATTATACAATCAGGCATAAAAAGAGTAGTATATTGTAACAGATACCATAACACTGATGGCCTCGACCTTTTGAAACGAGCTGGAATTGAAATAGTATTTATTGATATTGAAAAAAATATTTATGAGCTACAATAATTCAAAAAAGATAGTTATCCTTCCAATAATACTTGGAATAGCTGTTGCACTGGGTATATTAATCGGGCGATATCTTCCGTCTGATTCAAACTTTACACAGCATTCCAATATACGATCGCGAAATGATAAATTAAACAGCATTATTAATATTATTGAGTCAAATTATGTTGATTCGGTAAATAGGAATGATCTTATAGAGAGCGCCATTCCCGCCATGCTGAAAAAACTTGATCCTCATTCAGTGTATATTCCAGCAAAGGATCTTGCACGTGCAAACGAGCCTTTGCAAGGCAACTTCGAGGGTATTGGGATCTCCTTCAGTATGCTAACAGATACAATTCTCATAATAAGTACTATTCCCGGAGGCCCTTCAGAAAAACTTGGTCTTTTGCCCGGGGACAAAATTTTGTATGTTAATGATTCTCTTGTTGCCGGAAAACATATTGCTGACGAAAAAATAATGGGTATGCTAAAAGGACCAAGAGGTACCCTTGTGAAAATCAAAGTTCTCCGGGAAGGGCAGAAAGAGCTGTTGCCATTTGAAATCAGAAGAGATAAAATCCCAATATATAGCGTTGACGTTGATTATATGGTAAATCCAAATATCGGATATATTAAGATCAATACTTTCGCAATGACAACCTTTGATGAATTCATGAAGGGTTTAAAGGATCTTAAAGATCATGGTATGACTAAGCTTATACTCGATCTCCGCGGCAACTCCGGCGGAATTATGGAAGCAGCGATACAGATAGCAGATCAATTTCTTCAGGAAGGTCAGTTGATTGTTTACACAAAGGGCCGGGCATCTCCAAGAAATGAAGCTAAAGCAACTGGAAAAGGAGAATTTAAAACTGGTGACCTTGTTGTACTTATTGATGAATGGAGTGCATCAGCCAGTGAGATTCTTGCCGGGGCTCTTCAGGACAACGATCGTGGTACAATAATCGGCAGGCGCTCATTTGGAAAAGGATTGGTTCAGGAACCCATTCCATTCGCCGACGGATCGGCAATGAGGCTTACTGTAGCCCGATACTATACTCCTACCGGGCGCTCAATTCAGAAACCCTACAAAGACGGGTTTGACAAATATTACGATGATATTAGTAACAGGTATACTCATGGAGAGTTTGAAGTTTCAGACAGTATTCATTTTTCCGATTCTCTAAAATTTACTACTCCGGGAGGTAAAATCGTATATGGCGGAGGTGGTATAATGCCTGACAAGTTTGTACCTGTTGATACATCCGGTATATCGACGTATTTTGTTAAAGTACGACCCTATATTTACAGATTTGCGCTGAATTATACTGAGAAAAACAGAGATGCATTAAAAAAATATACAGAACCTGCCGAATTGAAAAAGTATCTCGACAAACTACCACTAATGGATCAGTTTATTCAGTTTGCTGCTTCAAACAATATAAAGAAAGATCCGGCCGGATTAAAAATATCAGGTAAAATAATACATATTCAACTGGAGGCATATATAGCACGTAATATCCTTGAGAACAAGGGGTTCTATCCTATCTGGGAAGAGATTGATACTACACTCAAATACGCAATTGATTATTTGAAGAAATAGTCTTCACAAAGGTCGGCCCCCCTGCCCCCCTAAAGGACATAACCCTCAAATTAAGCTTTGGGGATGAATGAGATACTGCATAAATAAGTTTCCCCTCCTTCAAAAGGAGGGGAAATGTATAAGGCTATATGTCAACACTATACATTCTGTTTTGCAGTAAACTCTCTCACTATTTTAATATATTCAACTCCTTAAGTTGACGTCAATACCTTTAGGGGGACGGCCGCGTAGCGGCCAGGGGGTCACACAAGTTGATTTACAAAATCAGTAATCGCTTTCAGGGAATTTTCTCTTTCTTCAATGAATCCCATATGTCCTGAGTTACTCAGAATAATCGTCTTGGCATTTGATGGCAGATTAACCCTGGTCTGAATTAATTCACACGGAATGTAATTATCCATCATCCCAAGAATCCAAAGACATGGTACTTTCCCCTGCTCCATTAATGATAAACGCGATGGTCTTATCATCATACCATTCAGAACTGCAATTATTCCTCCCTCGGGAATCCTTGAAGCAATATCTTTGGATCTCTGCAATTCCTTTGCGAACTTTTCAAGATTTGATGATGCGAACATTCTCACAACATTATCCGGGTACATAAGATTCTTCTTCCCCATTTTCACTATTTCAATTTCGCGTTTCCTCTTTTCAATTAGTTCCGGAGTATCCGGGAAGGGAGAGGAATGAAAAAGACAATATCCCGAAAGCCGGTCATAAAAAAGTTCAAGGAAAGCCAATGTAACATACCCTCCCAAAGAATGGCCCGCAATAAATATTTTTGTAATGCCAAGATGATCGATCAGTTCTTTAATTACACCAGCCATAAATTCCATGCTATGAGTATCACCGTAAATATCCGACAGGCCGCTGCCTGGCAGATCTACAATTATGACTCTGAATTTTGAAGCCAGCTCTTCTGCAAAACCATTCCATATCTCTGAAGATTCGAGGTAACCATGAAGAAGTACAATTACATGTCCCCTACCCAAATCAACATAGTTGATTTTTCCTCCTTTGTAAGCAAAAAACATACTTATAAATTTATTGTTCTTGTAAAGGTATCAATTCTCAATTAACGCAATAAACCAGATCATTAAAAAGTTATTTGTGATAATAATCATCTTATTGCTATTTTGATTTAATACCATTAACTTTGAAAAACTTCCTTCTCCGGACAAAAAGATAAACTCTAAACATTTAATAGCCAATGAGTAAAATTTTGTTTTCCTCAATTACCAAAAAACTGGTAATGGCATTAGCCGGTTTGTTCTTACTCACATTCCTGCCGGTGCATCTCTTCATTAACCTTTTGCTGTTAAAAAGCGACCCAGAACCTTTTAATACGGCTGCACACTTTATGGCAACCTTTCCTTTGGTCAGAATAATGGAGGTGGTGCTTTTCGTTGCAATTTTTGTGCATATTTCCTGGGGAATTTTCATACAGATTAAGAATTGGCTTGCTCGTCCTGTTGGTTATGTCTCAGCCAATAAATCAGAGACGTCATTCTTCTCCCGGTTCATGATCTGGACAGGAGCAACAATTCTTACCTTTTTTGTACTTCACTGGTTCAATTTCTTCTTCATGAAGCTCGGTTGGGTTACCGGAAATGCCGAAGATTTTTATTCCGTGGCACACAGACTTTTTAAAATTCCGGTATACGATATTATTTATCTGACCTGTTTTGCAGTCCTGGGCTTTCACCTTTACCATGCCTTTTTTTCTGCGTTCCAGACAATTGGTTTAGGAACCAGTTATTGGAGTCCGATATTAAAAGTAATTGCAACCATTTATGCAATTATAATACCTGCATGTTTCGCTTTAATTTCGATCACTTTGTGGCTATTCAGATAAATTTACGTACATGGGAAAATTAGTTTCAAAAATACCAGATGGTCCTCTGAGAAATAAATGGACAGACTATAAATCCTCAGTTAAACTTGTAAGTCCGGCCAATAAGAAAAAACTCGAAATCATTGTTATCGGGACAGGATTATCGGGAGCGGGGGCTTCTTCAACTCTCGGCGAATTAGGATACAGTGTAAAAACCTTCTGTTACCAGGATTCTCCAAGAAGAGCACATTCTGTTGCTGCACAGGGAGGGATTAATGCTGCTAAAAACTATCAGAATGATGGTGACAGCACTTTCAGATTATTTTACGATATGATAAAAGGCGGGGACTTCAGAGCACGCGAGGCAAATGTATACCGGGCTGCTGAAGTAAGCAACCAGGTTATAGATCATTTTACCGCTCTCGGAGTACCTTTTGCCCGCGATTACGGAGGCACGCTTGATACAAGGTCCTTCGGCGGGGTACAGGTCTCACGTACTTTTTATTCAAAAGGACAAACCGGCCAGCAATGTCTCCTCGGCGTTTATTCATCATTAAACAGACAGATAAAAAAAGGGACAGTAACAATGTATCCTCGTCGGGAAATGCTTGAACTTGTCATTATTGATGGCAAAGCTCGCGGGATTATTGCCAGGAATCTTGTGACCGGGGAAATCGAAAGACATGCAGCTCATGCAGTTGTACTTGCGACAGGAGGTTATGGAACAATATATTTCCTTTCAACGCTTGCAGTAAATTCTAATGCTTCTGCAGTATGGAAAGCATACAAAAAAGGCGCCTTATTTGCAAATCCCAGTTTCATCCAGATACATCCAACATCTGTTCCACAGCTCAATGAATTCCAGGCAAAGCTGACTCTTATGTCGGAATCCCTGCGGAATGACGGACGAATATGGGTTCCAAAACTAAAAGGTGATAAGCGTCCGGGAAATGAGATACCGGAGGAGGAAAGAGATTATTATCTTGAGAGAAGATATCCTGCCTTCGGAAATCTTGTTCCGCGCGATGTTGCATCGAGGGCGGCAAAGGAACGTTGCGACGCAGGATATGGAATAGGTGATACAGGCCTGGCAGTTAATCTCGATTTCAGAGATGCAATTAAAAAGCAGGGGAAAAAAGCTATCGAAGGCAAATACGGCAATCTTTTCGATATGTATAAAACAATCACCGGGATCGATTCATATACTGAACCAATGCAGATCTATCCGGCAGGTCACTATACAATGGGAGGGTTATGGGTAGATTACGAATTGATGACAACAATACCAGGACTTTATGCAATAGGTGAGGCCAATTTTTCTGATCATGGTGCTAACCGTCTTGGTGCAAGTTCACTTATGCAATGCTCAGGTGATGGCTACTTTATTCTTCCCGTTACGATAGGTAATTATCTGTCGGAAGAAATTAAAGTTCAAAAAATCGCAACTGACAAACCTGAATTTGATGAGGCTGAAAAATCAGCTGTTGAACGACTAAATAAATTTCTTACCATAAAGGGAAAACATCCTGCTTCTTCATTTCATAAAAGACTCGGTAAAATAATGTGGGACTATTGCGGCATGGTTCGCAATGAAGAAGGTCTGAAAAAAGCTCTTACACTCATTAAAGAGCTGAGGGACGAATTCTGGAAGGACCTTAATGTTACAGGGGATTCAAAGATGTTAAACCAGGAACTTGAAAAGGCGGGCAGAGTGGCAGACTACTTTGAGCTTTCGGAACTTCTCATAACTGATGCTTTAAACAGAAAGGAATCCTGTGGTGCCCATTTCAGGGAAGAATATCAGACACCCGATGGAGAAGCCCTCAGGAACGATGATGAATTTGCTTATGTTGCTGCGTGGGAATATGCTGGTGAAGGGAAAACTCCTGTTCTTCATAAAGAAGATCTCAAATTCGAGGAAGTAGAATTGAAAGTCAGAAGCTATAAATAAAGGCTCAGGGTGCAGGGCGCTGGGCTCAGGGAAGAAAAGAAATCCTTGATTTTCCCTCTGCACTGAGCACTGAGAGGTTTATACTATATACAACAAACGATAAACGACAAACGACTAACGAAAAATATCAAGCATATGAAGTTGACACTTAAGATCTGGCGGCAGAAAAATGCCACCGCAAAAGGGAACTTTGAAACCTACCAGATGGATAATGTATCTCCCAGGATGGCATTCCTCGAGATGCTCGATGCTTTGAATAAAAAGCTTGTTGAAGAGGACAAAGATCCTGTTGCATTTGATCACGATTGCCGGGAAGGTATTTGCGGATCATGCGGCATGTTTATCAACGGACATGCACATGGCCCGGTTCCTGCTATAACAACCTGTAATCTCTCAATGAGATATTTTAAAGAAGGAGATACCATCTGGATTGAACCCTGGAGAGCAAAACCTTTCCCTGTTATCAAGGATCTTATTGTTGACAGAAAAGCTTTTGATAAGATCATGATTGCAGGTGGATTTATTTCTGTAAATGCCGGTGCCGCGCCTGATGCAAATTCAATTCTGATTCCCAAAACAAAATATGAAATGGCGTTTGATGCAGCAATATGCATCGGATGCGGTGCCTGTGTAGCAGCGTGTAAGAATGCTTCAGCTATGTTGTTTGTTTCAGCCAAAATATCCCAATATGCCCTTCTACCACAAGGCCGGATTGAAGCAAAAGAACGGGTAAGAAGGATGGTTGAAAAAATGGATGAGGCTGGATTCGGCAATTGCTCAAATACGGGAGCATGCGAATCTGAATGCCCGAAAGAAATAAAACTAATTGATATAGCACGACTCAACAGGGAATTCATTAAAGCTTTCTGATAGAATACATAGTCATTGTATTCACTTCAAGAGCAGTAAGAATACCATAACCGATCTCTTTATCATAAACGCATCCCGTATCGATCGAAATCACACTGGCTTTTTCCTCAATCTTCTTCCTGAGGTTTGATATCATATTCGGACGATGACCGTGAATAATGGTTTTCCCTGATAACATTGGATTCCTGTAAAAAGACCAGCCCTTCAGGGGGATGGCCGCGAAGCGGCCAGGGGGCTCTTTGTGGTTAAACATATCTTCAAGAACAAACTGATTCTACTTCTTTTACGGTTTTTGGTATCGGCTTACCAAGAAGTTTATGTCCTTTATCGGTAATCAGGACATTATCTTCAATCCTGATACCTCCTATTGACATGTAAGCATCAAGCTTACTGTAATTGATGAATTCCTTGAATTTCCCTTCGCTTTTCCACATATCTATAAGTTCAGGAATGAAATAACAACCAGGCTCAACTGTAAAAACATGCCCGGGTTTGTATGGAAGAGCAAACCTCAGATAAGCTGTACCAAACTGGTCGCTCCTTTTGACTTCCTCATTATAACCTACAAAATTCTCACCAAGGGCCTCCATGTCATGCACATCTAATCCCATCATATGACCCAGACCATGGGGCATGAAAAGTGTATGAGCACCTGCCTCCACAGCTTCATCAACATCGCCTTTCATTAAACCAAGATCTTTCAAACCCGTGGCTAATATTCTGCAAGCCATAAAATGCAGATCACGGTTCGACATACCTGGTTTGGTAGCTTTTATAGCATCAGTATTGGCTTTCAGTACAATTTCGTAAATATTTTGTTGTTTCTCATTGAACTTGCCTCCCACCGGTGTGGTACGTGTTATATCTGAAGCATAATGAAGGTTTGTTTCTGCTCCGGCGTCAGTAACCATCATTTTGCCTTTGCTCAGAATATTACCGTGTGAATGGTTATGGAGGGTTTGTCCGTTAATACTTAAAATTATAGGAAATGAAGGGCCGCCTCCTTTTGCGAGTGCAATACCTTCGAGCACTCCTGATATATCCTGCTCTTTTACTCCCGGTTTGCACATCTTCATTGCAGTCACATGCATTTCGTATGCAATATCAACCGCTTTTTCAATCTCCTCAATTTCTATTTTTTCTTTTATCGATCTCATTGAGATAACAGCCTTTATCAATTCAACAGAGGCAGTTGATTTCATTTGACAGGGATTCTCTTTTAAAAGCTTGCCAAGTGCCATTTTTGTTTCGCCGCGATAAGGAGGCAGATAATGGATTTTTCTTTTCTTTGAGATGGCATCATTCACAACTTCCTCCAATTTGCTTAAGGCAGCGGTGTCGGTGACTCCACATTTCAGAGCCAGTTCTTTGACTTTTGGCTGAGGGCCCATCCAAATGATATCGTCCATTTCGTAATCATTGGCGAAAATCCGGTCTTTTCCCGAATCAAAATCCATCATTCCGGTAAAACCAGGCAGATCGATTCCGAAGAAATATAAGAAATCACTATCCTGCCTGAAATGATAGGTATTATCAGGATAATTCATAGGTGCTTCTGAATTGCTCATAAAAAGACCAATTCCGCTTTTTAATTTTTTATGGAGTTCCTCTCTCCTTTTTGCATATACTTCAGATTTAAACATCTTGGAATAGATTTATGATTGGACTACTAAGGTACTACCATGATAACTATAAAACAAAAGAAAAGTTCGGAGTGCCTTGAGTTTGCAGTGCCTAAAGTATTTTAATTATTCTTAGCAAAGTAAATTAGTCCAGATTGATATGGATTATTTCTTTAAATGAAAAATCATAATTTACAGATTTTTTTCTGTAACCAATTTTTTTTTGTTTCGTTTAAACTATAGAAACAATCCTAAAACTGATAAAAAACAGTATAATTATAATACTCAGATTAATAAATATGCGAATGCATATTGAAATTAATAAATGTTTGTTATATTCGTTGACATCTTCCACAAACTAACCTTCAACCTGTTCGTATTATGCCTTACAGAAGATTACCCAACACTGATACTGCCAGGATTAAGGCGATGAGAACTGCGCTTGAAAAGGGGAAAGAGCTGCCTCCTAATAAACTGGCCTTTTCATCAAAAACAATTGTCAGGCTACAGAAATTTCTGCCACAGTTTGACCATAATTTGCAGTTATACCGACAGGTACTTGCTTCGCAAAACAAAAAAAGCAAAGATTACAATGATGCATTAAAAAAAGCCCGCATCTATCTTACCCACTTTATCAGGGTAATGAATATGGCAATATTCCGCGGTGACCTTCCTGCTGAGACGAGAGCTTTTTACGGACTTGCAACAGATGAATCTACAGTTCCCTCCTTTGCTACTGAAAATGAATTCATAAGCTGGGGAAGAAGAATAATCGAAGGTGAAGAATTCAGAATAAAAAAAGGTGGCAGTCCGATTACAAATCCTACAATAGCGGTTGTAAAAGTAAGGTTTGAAAATTTCATCGAAGCCTGGACATTTCATAATTCCTTTACAAAAAGAACTCTCGATTATTCCGAGAAGAATTATAATCTTCGGAAAGAAGCTGATGAAATAATTCTTCAGTTGTGGAATGAAATTGAAAGTACTCATAACGGACTTCCGGAAGAAGTAAGGAAATCACTCTGCGAGGAATACGGACTGATCTATTTCTACCGGAAAGGGGAACTTGAGAAATCAAATGTTGCTGAAACTGAGATGGGCACCTGGAATTAGATGCATTGTGACCTTCAAAATCGGGAAGAGAAGCTAAAATTGTTCTCACTAACTGATTCCTACTAACAATCAACCTTTGTGAACCTTTGTGATTGCCCTTAGTGATCTTTTGTGGTAAAAGGATTTAATTTCCTGTTCCTGAAATAGAATAAGATTACAACGATCACCACAATTGGAATTGGAAGAGCAATTGCCTGTTTCCATAAGGGAATATCCGGTGTTGAATTGGTCTTTTCAATTCCCTGGACATAAGCCAGTATGACCGGATATGCATTATTAACAAAATGTGAAATTATTGGCAGCCACAAAGAGCCACCCCAGAAAAAAAGATAACCAAAAACCAATCCGAGAATGAATCTTGGTATAAATCCCAAAAACTGGAAATGGATTGCACTGAAAATAAAAGCTGTAACCCATATTGCTAAATGACCCGACTTGAATAACCTGGTAAATATCCTTTGAAAAACACCTCTGAATATTATCTCTTCCGCAATTGCAGGGATCAGGGCAATTACAAAAAGATTCAGCAACATAATCCGGAAAGTATCTGAAACGACAAGAGAGTCAATCAGATTATCAGTAGCCTGTTCTTTTTCTATCATCCACTTTTCCACTCCCGAAAGCCATGAAGGCAGATGTATTGCCGAATTAATCTGTCCAGTAAAACTTGAAACCGGGAAGATGCAGATTGTCAGAAGGATAACCAGCCCAATTTCTTTCAACTCAGGAGTTTTTAGTTCAGTAAATTTTGAACCGGGTTGTTTCATCACTGACAATAGAATAACTCCCGGAATGATTAGAAATGAAAGGTCCTGAATTATTACCAGGTATCTTAAGAATGATATATCATTATCGGTTAACGATGCGTCTGCATTAGTCAGAACATTTAAGTCAGCTCCAAAAATCCACATCCCGGCCGGAACGAGGACAGTAGCAAGAATAAACCCAACTCCCGCGATTATCAGTAATGAACCAAATAACTGATAAAGTGGTGATTCTCCTGAAAAATTTAAAAGTCGTCGCTTCTCGGTCATTTTATTAATTTTGCAGTCACTTAAAGGTAAACAATTATGCAGGGACCTTGCATGCGACGTTCCTGTTTTTCCAACAATTTAAATTATCAGGGATTTGAAAATTGGCAACATAAACCTGGGAGAATTCCCACTGTTCCTGGCTCCGATGGAGGATATAACTGATCCTTCCTTCAGGATGATCTGCAAAATGCATGGTGCTGATTTTATGTATACCGAGTTCGTTTCATCTGACGGACTTATCCGCGATGGAAAGAAGAGTGTCAGAAAGCTCGACATCTATGATCTTGAAAGGCCCATTGGAATACAGCTTTATGGACATTTAACAGATTCAATGGTAGAGGCAGCTCTCATTTCAGAACAAGCCAACCCTGAACTTATTGATATAAATTTTGGTTGTCCGGTAAAAAAGATTGCTAATCGGGGAGCCGGTGCAGGGATGTTGCGGGATATACCGTTAATGGTTAAAATGACGGAGGCTATTGTCAAAGCGGTTAAACTGCCGGTTACTGTCAAAACACGTCTGGGCTGGGATGACGATAACAAGAATATTGTTGATATAGCCGAGCGTTTACAGGATGTTGGTATCAGCGCATTGACAATACATGGAAGAACCCGTGCCCAAATGTACAAAGGTGAGGCAGATTGGACTCTTATTGGCGCGGTAAAAAATAATCCCAGAATGAATATCCCTATAATAGGAAATGGCGATATCGATGGGGCAGTTAGGGCAAAAGAAATGTTTGATAAATATGGAGTTGATGGTATTATGATCGGCAGGGCAACTGTAGGAAGGCCATGGATTTTCAGTGAAATCAGACATTATCTCAAGACAGGAGAACTGTTGCCTGAACCTTCCGTTAACGAAAAGGCAGATCTCGCACTTCAGCATCTTGACAAATCATTGGAATACAAAGAAGGCAAAAGGGCAATTTTTGAGATGCGCAGGCACCTTTCAAATTACTTTAAAGGCTTGCCTCATTTTAAAGAAACACGATTAAAACTTCTTACAGCGTCAGAAGTTGATGAAATAAAATCCTGCGTTGAAGAGATCCGTGAGAAATGGGGCGATTTCAGAAGCGAAGATAAGACTTCGGTTTATAATATTTAACCTTAACCATTTTACCTCACCCCGACCCCTCTCCTTAAGGAGAGGGGCTTATAATTCTGATTACCGGCTATAAAGCTCCCCTTCTCCTCAAGGAGAAGGGGAAGGAGGATGAGGTAAAGTGACATTGAGGGATCTCCCGTTTTTTAGATTTTTGGGTTAATCTTTCCAAACAATATCCCAAAATTCTCCCATTTGAATATGATCTTAAGAATTAAAATAAACACCATACCTGTTAAAATGAGCGCGCCGAAATCAATCCATGGATGGATCCGGAACTGTTCATAAAGAGCAGGTGTCTGTAAGGCAGAAGATCCATTGGTTACCATTATACACAGGAAAATATTATTGGCTGCATGAGCTCCCATGGTCGCTTCTATTCCGTCGTCGAGTATGGTGATGATTCCAAAAATAAGTCCGAATACAATGTACTGCGGGATCATTGTTAAAAATCCAAATGCCTTAACCTCAGGGTTAAGAGAATGCATCAGACCGAAAAGAATTGATGTCATTACTACAGGAAACCATCTCTTCCTGAGAAGTACGGCAAAACCCTGCATGAGATATCCCCTGAAAAGAATCTCTTCAAAAGCTGCCTGGAAAGGAATGAAAATTACAGTTATAATTGAAAGAATAATGAGCGAAATTGTCTTATTATTTATTCTGAAGTTAGAAGGATCAAATTTAACATAGAAAAACAGATATAAAGCTGAAAGGACCATCCATACAAACGCAGATATAAAAAACCGCTTCCATCTGATTTTTTCAGTCCCGTTAATAGTCATTTTAAGACTTCTGTTATTTAAAGGTTTAATAAGTAAAATAAATGCTGTTAATCCTGCAATGAAAGGGAACATCATCATCAGGAACCCCACATTCGGTTCTAATCCCAGCACACTAAAATCGTTCGGGTTAGTGGCTAACTGAGCCATTACTCCCGGATCAGAAGCTGATTTTATCGCAATTGAAATCAGTATTGGTATGGCTCCGATTGTATTTGACACAATAAAAACCGATACTACCATTATAATGTATCTCCAAAAGCTGTTTTTGCCTTTAAATGCTGATTCAAGATGATTCATAGTAGTTTCTTATCAAAATTCAGAGCTCGTCCTCTTGGGATGATCAATAGAGTAATGAAGACCCCTGCTTTCCTGCCTGTTACTGGCCATTTTTATTATAAGATATCCAACATTTATCAGGTTTCTGAGTTCACAGATCTTTTTCGAAATAAGTGATCTTTTGTAAAGACTCTCATTTTCTTTATAAATGATTTCAAGACGGATAAGTGCTCTCTGAAGTCTTAGATCAGAACGGACAATTCCGACATAATTGCTCATTATCATCTGAACTTCCTTATAATTCTGAGTTACCAGAATCATCTCCTCAAGGTGAGTTGTACCTTTATAGTCCCAGTCGGGAATCCTCTCTTCAAATGTCAGGTCTTTAAGACGGGTCCCCGAATGTTGAGCTGCCCTGTGAGAATATACTGCAGCTTCGATCAATGAATTTGAGGCCAATCTGTTAGCTCCATGCAAACCGGTAGAAGATGCTTCGCCAATTGCATAAAGACGGTTGATATTGCTCTGTCCGTCCGTGTCAACTTTTATGCCTCCACATGAATAATGAGCAGCGGGAACTACGGGTATCAGATCTTTTGTGATATCAATACCACGATTGAGGCAATGATCATAGACATTTGGGAAATGATCCTTCAACCCATCTGGATTCAGGTGTGTGCAATCGAGCCAGACATGATCATCCCCCCACATCTTCATCTCATTGTCAATAGCTCTTGCAACAATGTCCCGTGGGGCAAGCGATCCCCGGCTGTCATATCTTTTCATGAATTTCTCGCCTGCCATGTTTTTAAGTTCTGCTCCGTATCCTCTTAATGCTTCTGTGATAAGAAATGAAGGTCGTGTATTCGGATCCCATAATGAAGTAGGGTGAAACTGCACGAACTCCATATTTTCAATTGTCCCTTTTGCCCTGTAAACCATTGCAATTCCATCACCTGTGGCTATTTCTGGATTAGTAGTTGTCATATATACATTACCCATTCCTCCTGTAGCTATTATAGTAACTTTTGAAAGAAATGTGATTACCTTCTGATTTACCAGGTCGGCGACATATGCACCAAAGCATTTTATATCGGGATAATTCTTTTTTAGCACATCCCCGAGGTGATGCTGAGTAAGTATTTCTATGGCAAAATGTTGCTCATAGATATCAATATTCGGTTCACTTTTGACCCGTTCAACCAGGGTTTTTTCTATTGCTTCTCCTGTTTTGTCTTTATGATGCAGTATCCTGAATTCAGTATGACCTCCTTCTTTTGCCAGATCGTAAGAACCATCTTCCTTCCTGTCGAATGAAACTCCTAATTCTATTAGATCTTTTATTCTGTCGGGTGCTTCCTCAACTACCATTCTGACAACCTCTTCATTGCAGAAGCCGTCCCCTGCAATCAATGTATCTTTAATATGCTTTTCAAAATTATCAGGCTGACTGAAAACTGCAGCAATTCCTCCCTGGGCATATTTCGTATTTGAATCTTCAAGTCCGGCCTTGGTAACAACCGATACTTTTCCATACTTTGCAGCTTTGAGGGCAAACGTCAGCCCGGCAATACCCGAGCCAATAACCAGGAAATCAGTTTTCAGTTTCATTATCGTAAAATGAAAAATAAGGGGCAAAGATACAATAACCCTCCAAACCCCCCAAATGGGTGTAATTTTGGCCCCCCTGCCCCCCTAAAGGGGGGTTAATTCTTCTTTTTTAAGTAATTCATTGATGAATCTGTATTAGTCCCTCTTCAGGGGGACCGCCGCGGAGCGGCAGGGGGTTTGTATAACACACATTTTTGAATTACTTTTGTTTTCCTCTAAAGTAAAAGAAAACAATTATGGCTCAGGAAGATAATTTTAAGAAGCTGGTAGCTCATTGCAAGGAATATGGATATGTTTTCCCTTCGAGTGAGATCTATGACGGGTTAAGCGCTGTTTATGATTATGGTCAGTATGGAGTTGAACTTAAAAACAACATTAAAAAATACTGGTGGGATAGCATGGTCCTCCTCAACGATAATATAGTTGGTCTTGATTCCGCTATTTTCATGCACCCGACAATATGGAAAGCATCGGGGCATGTTGACGCATTTAACGATCCTCTTATTGACAATAAAGATTCTAAAAAAAGGTACAGGGCGGACGTATTGATTGAAGAGCATATTGCAAAAATTGAAGATAAGGTTAACAAGGAAGTTGAGAAGGCAAGAGAGCGATTTGGAGCTGCGTTCGACGAAAATAAATTCAGGGAAACAAATCCAAGGGTGGTTGCTAATCAAACAAAAATAGATGAATTAAATGCCAGATTTTCAAAAGCCCTGAATGAAACAAATCTTGTTGAATTAAAGCAGATTATAATCGATAATGAGATAGTATGCCCGATATCGGGTACCCGTAACTGGACAGATGTAAGGCAATTCAATCTTATGTTTGCCACAGAGATGGGTTCAACCGCGGAAGGCGCAAATAAAATTTATCTCCGGCCAGAAACTGCACAGGGAATCTTTGTCAATTTTCTGAATGTTCAGAAGACAGGAAGAATGAAGATCCCATTTGGAATTGCACAAATTGGTAAGGCATTCCGGAATGAAATTGTAGCCAGGCAATTCATTTTCAGGATGCGTGAATTTGAACAGATGGAGATGCAGTTCTTTGTACAACCGGGAAGTGAACTTGAATGGTTCAGTAAATGGAAAACGACAAGAATGAACTGGCATCAGGCTTTAGGATTCGGAAGCGAAAACTACCGGTTTCACGATCATGTCAAATTAGCCCATTATGCGAATGCCGCCACAGATATCGAATTTAAATTCCCATTCGGATTCAAAGAGGTTGAAGGAATTCATTCAAGAACTGACTATGATCTTAAACAACACCAGGAATACAGTGGCAAGAAAATGCAATATTTCGATCCCGAAAAAGGGGAATCATATATTCCATATGTAATTGAAACTTCTATCGGTGTTGACAGAATGTTTCTACAGGTTATTTCCGCAGCCTACAAGGAAGAAGAACTAAAAAAGGAGGATGGTAGCACAGATATCCGGGTTGTATTGAGATTGCCGTCATTTTTAGCTCCGGTTAAACTTGCAGTAATGCCTCTTGTAAAAAAAGACGGTCTCCCTGATATCGCTGAGAAAATTGTACATGACCTCAAATTTGATTTTAACTGTCAATATGACGATAAGGATTCGATTGGCAGGCGGTACAGACGTCAGGATGCAATTGGTACTCCCTATTGTATAACAATTGATCATCAGACTCTCGATGATCAGTCTGTTACAATCCGCTATCGGGATACGATGTTACAGGAAAGAGTTCAGATTCAACAGTTATTAGATATTATAAAAGAAAAAGTTTCAATTCAAAGCCTCTTGAAAAAGCTTTAAAAGCCTTAGAGGCTTTAAAGGCTTTAATGGGAAGAGAATCAATTATAAAGATATGGCACATCCATGGAAAGATCTGATTGTATGGCAAAAATCTCATGAGCTTGTCCTCAATATCTACAAATTGACTGCAAATTTCCCGGAAAAAGAAAGAATATGGATTAATACCTCAAATCAGAAGATCAGCTATTTCAGTTGCTGCAAACATTGTTGAAGGAAAATCGAGAAAAACTGATAAAGAATTTTTATCCTTCCTATATAACTCGAGAGGCTCCCTGGAGGAAACCCGTTATCATTTATTGCTTTCGAGAGATCTTGATTTTATAAATCCAGAGGAATACGAAATCTTAGAGAAAATGACATCAGAAGTCAGTTTCCTTCTAAATAGTCTAATAAAAAGTATTTCAAAATGAATTTATCCGGGGAAAACAATGTAACTGGGATATCTAACGATTCATTTGCATCTGATGCATCTAAAGCCTCTATAGCCTATACTGCTTCTAAAGCCTCTAAAGCTCCTCTCCCCCTTCGTAAAGTTCTTATAATCACGTATTACTGGCCTCCAAGTGGGGGTGCAGGGGTACAGCGATGGCTTAAATTCTCG
Source organism: uncultured Bacteroidales bacterium (assembly GCA_963823065.1). Lineage (GTDB taxonomy): Bacteria > Bacteroidota > Bacteroidia > Bacteroidales > VadinHA17 > LD21. The sequence goes on along the minus strand of CAWGJX010000001.1, from coordinate 1,030,459 downwards.
AAGTACCTTCCTGAATTCGGCTGGCAGCCGGTTATACTTACTGTTGATCCGGAATATGCTGCGTATCCTGTTACCGATTATTCACTTGTTGCTGACTTACCGGAATCAGTAAAGGTTTATACCACTCCTGCAATAAATTACTTTTCTGTCTATAAAAAAAACAAAACAAATATTCCTTCAGCCGGGTTTGCAAATAATCTGGATAATACTTTCAAAGGGAAGTTTCTGCGCTTTGTTAGGGGAAACTTTTTTCTTCCTGACCCAAGAAGAGGATGGAACAGATATGCTTTTAATAAAGCATGTCAATTAATTGAATTTGACGGCATAAAAAATGTAATTACCACGAGTCCGCCCCATTCCACACAGCTAATAGGATTGAAGCTCAAAAAAAAGTTCCCGACAATAACGTGGACTGCAGATCTGCGTGATCCCTGGACAGACATTTACTACTATAAACAATTCTATCCTACAATTCTTTCCAAAGCGATCGATTTAAGATTTGAGAAAGATGTCCTGAAAAACGCCGATAAAATATTCACAGTAGGACCATCACTGAAGACTCTCTTTTCTTCAAAGATCAAAGGAACAGAAGAGAAGATTGAGGTAATAACAAATGGTTTCGACGAATCTGATTTTAAAGGAATCTCAAGACAAACTCCTTCCAGGTTTACCATAACTTATGTCGGAACTCTTTCAGATATTTATCCTGTTGAAGGTTTGATCCCTGCGGTAAGAAGTTTAGATTTAATACTGCGATTTGTCGGAACCATTTCGGCTAAAACGAGAAAAATGCTTGAAGATAATATCCCGGCCGATTCTCTTGAAATCCTGCCATATGTTACTCATGATGAATCAATAAAATTCATAATGAATTCGTCTCTTCTCCTTCTGATCATACCGCTTCACCAGAGCAATAAAAGTATAATCACAGGAAAGCTTTTTGAATACTTAGCTACAGGTTTGCCTATATTATGTTTAGGGCCGGTTGATGGTGATGCAGCTCAAATAATTAAAAAGTGCAGGGCCGGAAAAACCTTTGTTTATTATGACATTGAAAAAATTTCCTCATTCATCTCTGAAGTCATCAAAAAATCATTCATTGCTGATGACTCAACGGTTGGAAGTTTTTCCAGATCAAACCTGGTCAGGCGAATTGCTGGAGTTTTAGATCACAATAACACAGATTAAACTTACATGAAAATCCTGATGATCCTTGAATCGGAGTTTCCTCCCGATGTAAGAGTTGAAAATGAGATACTGGCATTAACAGAAGCCGGCCATGAAGTTCATCTTGCCTGTACCACAAGAAAAAACCGGCCGGAGGATGAGAAATTTGGGAAAGCTTTTATTCACAGGAAAAAAATTTCAAAGTTTATATACAAGACAAGTGTAGGTTGTCTGAAGTTTCCGTTTTATTTCAATTTCTGGAGAAATTTTCTTTTCAGTATTTGTTCCAGGGAAGGGTTTGATGCAGTACATATCAGCGATCTGCCTTTGAGTAAGATTGGTCAGGAAATCAAAGAAAGATTTAATACATGGCTGATTATAGATCTTCATGAAAACTGGCCGGCTCTTTTAAAAACTGCTGCACATACCCGTACCATAGCAGGAAGATTACTGTCATCCAACCGGCAATGGGTGGAATATGAACGAAGAATGTTACCCGACGCGGACAAAATTATCACAGTTGTTGAAGAAGCGAGAGACAGGATTATAAACCTGGGAATTGATCCGGAAAAAATATATATAGTTTCAAATACCATCAATTATGATGGGCTCAATATTAAAGCAGCCAGGAAAGATCCTGCAGTATTTACAATGTTTTACGGAGGAGCAATTAACAGACATCGTGGTCTTCAGATAGTTCTTGAAGCTGTTAAAAAATGCGTGGTAAAAGGAATAAATATCAGGTTTTGGATTGTCGGAGATGGAAGTTATAGAAAGATCCTTGAAAAACTCTCGAAATCACTGGAGCTTGAACCTTATGTGAAGTTCCTGGGGCACAAACCTTTTCTTGAAATGCTTGAGATCCTCGCCGAAAGTGATGTCGCTATTATACCTCATATAAGAAATGATAATAACGACGCATCGAGTCCGAACAAGCTTTACCAGTATATGTATCTGAATAAACCTATAATATCCTCAGATTGCACATCACTTAAAAGAATTATAAACCAAACGCATACTGGGTTTATATACAAAAACGATTCTTCTGATGATCTTAGTCTTCTTCTTTATAAACTATCAGGTGACAGGAAAATTCTTGACGCATTAAACGGAAACGGTAGGACAGCTGTGATCGAAAAATATAACTGGAATATTGACAAAAACAGGCTCCTTGAGGCTTACAGGGATTTATCGCCATACTCATGATTTTATTGATTACCGGATGAAAACTCTTGTATTCATAACATCGCAATTCCCTTACGGGACAAGCGAATCATTCATCGCCGCAGAATTCCCATTTCTGGCACGGTCTTTTGACAAAATAATTGTAGTTGCGCAAAATACAGCATTTGAAAAAACCAGGGATACTTCATTAAACACAACAGTATACAGATATAATCCCGCAACATCCTTCTCAGGCTTTCTATTTATCCCGGTCCTTTTAATCTCAAATCTGGGGATCATAGTAAATATGTATAAGGAGGAAATTCTTTTCAGAAAAAATCTTACAGCAAGAAATAAAAGTAGCCTCCTTAAGAAAATTATCAAAGCAATACAATTAAAGATCTATCTGAGAAAAGTACTGAAAGAAGAAGGGATCAATGAATCAATTGTCTTTTATTCCTATTGGCTGAAAACAGGAGCTCATGCAATATCGATGCTAAAATATAAAAACAGCATTAAAATATCCCGTGCACATGGAAGCGATCTTTATGAAGAGAAAACAGAGTCGGGTTATCTTCCACTGTTAAAATTCTCAGCACAAAACCTTGATACAATATTTTTTACATCACAAAATGGCAAAAGATATTTTGAAGAAAAAATTGGAACTGATAGCCCGAATTTATTCGTGTCTTACCTGGGAGTTTCAAATCCTGGAAGGGATGTTGCATGCAACGTTCCTACAGAAAATCCAAACAGATATACAATTGTATCATGCTCTAACCTCATTCCATTAAAGAGAGTAGATTTAATAATTAAAGCTCTGTCAATTGTTAATTCTGTCAAAGAAATTGAATGGAAACATTTTGGAGATGGAATATTGAAAAATAAATTAGAGGAGCTTGCTGAAAAAACTCTTTCAAAGAAAGTCAGTTACAGTTTTATGGGGCATTTTCCGAACAGTGAATTATTGAAATACTATAGCACTAATCATGTTGATCTGTTTATAAATGCAAGTTCTACTGAAGGGATCCCGGTAAGTATTATGGAAGCCCAGAGTTGCGGGATTCCTGTAATCGCTACTGATACAGGGGCAGTAGAAGAACTTGTTGTATCAGGTACAGGCTCCCTTCTGCCAGTTGATTGTACCCCATCTGACTTAGCCAGGATGATTGAGTATTACACAAATCTGAACGACAAAGAAATTGAATCAATCAGGGAAAATGCAATGATGAACTGGAAATCAAATTTTAATGCTTCCTCAAATTATGAAAAGTTTATAACGAAGGTTAATAGTATCTTAGCCTCAGTTTAGTAAAAGATCATATACTTATGAAGATAGATCCACAGGTTTTAAAATATCTGAAGGGGGAAGCCTTTCAAAGCAGTCTGAATGTTGAGCTCAGCAAAGAAAAACACGGTATGATCTCACGTGAATCAGCCATTACCGCGATTATCAGGAATACCGATGTAATACATATCGGATGCTCCGATCATTTACAGATCATTAAGGATAAGATCAAAAACAATATCTGGCTGCATAAATTAATAAGTGAAAATTCTAAAAATTGCATAGGCATTGATATTGACAAGGAGAGTATAGAATTCATTAAGAAGGAATTAGGCTACAATAATGTATTCTACGGGAATATCCTTACTGATGAATTTAAGAATATCTCTGAAAGTAAGTGGGACTATGTCGTATTCGGAGAAATCGTTGAGCATCTCGACGATCCCGTCTATTTTCTGAAAGTTTTCAAAGCAAAATACGGTGAAAATGTCAGCAGGTTTATTATCACTGTTCCCACAGTTTATAATAAGCGTCAGTTCACGAATATGATGAATTACAGGGAGGTGATTAACTCCGATCACCGGTTTTGGTTTACGCCATATACAATTTCCAAGGTGTTGGTCTCCGCTGGCTATAATCCCGATAAAATCATATATTCAAATCTTCAGAGTCTCAATATCCGCGATTTGATTAAAAGAAAAATCAGGAAGATTTTAGGTATGAAGATTGAATATCCATTTTATTACTTCAGTACAATGATCATAACCGGCAATATAAACTGATAAGTGAAATGCTGAAGTCTATTAAAGTATCATTCAAAGACACAATAATCTACGGACTTGGAAATGTCTCTGTAAAACTTGTTGGACTTTTTCTTATAAAACTTTATACCAATCCAAAATTCTTTACTGTTGATGACTTTGGAAGAATTGGCTTGCTTGAGATTTCAGCAGTAGTTCTTACTTCGTTTCTGGCCTCGGGGTTACCTCAGAGCCTTACACGATGGTTCTGGGATAAAGATCATAAGGAAAATCAAAAAGGGATATTCTTTATGTCTCTTGTTACACAGGTTATTGTATCACTGGTCTTTTGTCTACTGCTTATACCCCTTTCCGGTAAGATTTCAATAGTGATTTTCTCAAATGCTGACTGGGCCCGGGTAATCACTTTTGTAATTATATCCTCAGCAATTCAGTCGATAAATAATATCATTAATACCTTGATGAGACTTCAGTCTAAATCATTCCTTTTTACATTAACAAATCTTTTAAAACTTACCTCCGTACTTGGTCTTACAATCTATTTTATAATATCAAGAAAGATGGGAATTGAAGGAATTTACCTTGCACAGGTAATAGGGAATGGGTTGATAGTAATTCTCCTGCTGGGTTATACTCTGAAGAATATTGTCATCTTTTTTGACAAGATCATTTTCAAGTCAATGGGCGCTTACGGATTCCCGCTTTTACTTGCAAATATTTCTGCTTCATTGCTCACCGTTGTCGACAGGTTTTCGCTTAATTCATTAACAGTCCTTAAATCAGTGGCGCTTTATACAATGGCAGCCAAGATTACAAGTGTTCTGAAGCTTACAATTGTTGATTCCATGAAGCTTGCGCTTGGCCCGATAATGTTAAAACGCATGAACGACCCCAACAATAAAAGATTCTATTCAAAAGTTCTTCTCTATTCATCTTTTATAATGATGATTGCTATTGTGGGTATCTCGATGTTCTCATATGAGCTTATAAAAGTTATGGCTGATTCTAAAACTTTCTGGGGAGCAGTTGTTATTATTCCTGTTCTGTCTCTCTCTATCTTTTTTGTTAACATGAAAGAGGTAACAGTTTATGGACTTCATATTGCAAAAAAAACAAATATCATCGGAATAATCGTTGTTGCAGATTTGATTATAAGTATCGGACTGTATATCTTACTTATCCCTATATGGGACATTACCGGAGCAGCGATAGCTACTCTTATTTCACAATTTCTATACTGGTATGCCTGCTATTACTTTTCTCAGAAAGTATTTTTTGTACCCTACGAGATCAGGAAAATTCTTATAATGCTTCTTGTGGGAGGTGCGCTCTCCTTTTCGAGTCTCCTGATTAATAGAATGGATCTGCTTCCGAGGTTGTTGATTAAAACCGGTTGCGTCATCAGCTTCCCCTTTATCCTGTATCTGTTCAACTTCTATGAACCTGTTGAGCTGCAATCAATAAGAGGATTTATCAATAAATGGTCTAAAATTAAAAATTTGAAAAGCAATTTGAATTCTTTAAAAGGAATATCGGATGATTTATAGAAAATCAAATTCTTTAACCCAAAAGTGACACCCCCGAAAAAAGTCTAAATCCATTAACCGCAAAGGTCGCAAAGAATTTACGCAAAGGTCGCAAAGAGCTGAATTATACTTCTTTGACTTTGCGCACTTTGCGCCTACTTAGCGTACTTTGCGGTTAAAAGGACTATTTCAACACCCCAATTACAATAGCGACTCAATACTTTGCGGTTAGAATAAGTCGATTAATTATAATAATTACATAATTTTGTTTCCTTCGGGCAATTAACCTTAAATACTTCGAAATGCAAATAAGTGATAAACTCAAACCCTTTCTTCCGCATCTGATCGCAGTTGTAATTTTTGTTGTAATCTCATTCGTATACTTTTATCCTGTACTGGAAGGAAAAGTTCTGAAGGCCAATGATTCCACTGTTTCGAAAATCAATTCCAAAGAGATCCAGGACTTCAGGGACAAGAATGGAAGGGAGCCATTGTGGACAAATTCAATTTTCAGCGGGATGCCTGCATATCTCATATCAACCAAATACCCGGGGAACCTTGTCAAATATGCTGATACATTCCTCAGGACGTTTAAAATGCCTGTTTCCGTTTTGTTCATATCAATGCTTGGGTTTTATATCCTCCTTCTGGTTTTTGGAGTTGATCCCTGGCTGGCTATTGCAGGTGCTATTGGTTATGGTTTCTCATCATTTTTCTTTCAGATCCTTGTAGCAGGACATAATACTCAGGCGATCGCTCTGGCATACATGGCCCCAATGATAGCGGGCATTTATTATACCTACAGAAAGGATGCCTTAAAAGGAGCCTTATTTACTGCTTTTGTTCTTGCGCTTGAAATACAGGCAAATCATCCCCAGATTACATATTATGCAATGATGTGTCTGTTGGTATTTGTAATCGTTGAATTCATATTTTCACTGAAAAACAAAACAGTGGTCAGTTTTCTTAAGACTTCAGCCCTACTGGTAATACCATTTATCATTGCAATCGGAATAAACTTTGCAAGTCTTTATACCACTTATGAATATGGAAAATATTCTATCAGGGGCAAATCTGACCTTACTAACCAGAACCAGAATATTACATCAGGACTAAATAAGGATTATATTACAACATGGAGTTACGGAGTGGATGAGACATTTAATCTTTTGATACCTGATTATAAAGGTGGTGGCAGTCATCCTTTTGACCGCAATTCAGAAACGTATAAGGCTTTAACTAAAAATGGTAATCAATCAGCAGCTAATCAGCTGCAACAATACTGGGGGACACAACCCGGCACCGATGGGCCTCATTATGTAGGAGCGATTATCCTGTTCCTTTTTGTTTTGGGACTGGTTCTCATTAAAGGCCCTGAAAAATGGTGGTTGCTTATTGCAACTGTTTTGTCAATCATGCTTTCGTGGGGGAAAAACTTTATGCCTTTTTCAAACCTCTTTATTGATTATTTTCCGGGCTATAATAAGTTCAGAGCAGTAACGATGATCCTTGTGATCGCAGAGTTTTGTATACCTCTTCTCGGGTTCCTTGCGCTCCGTAATATTTTTAACGGGACAACCACAAAAAAAGAAATAATAAAGGGACTTAAAATTGCTGTTGGTATAACATGCGGTTTTATATTACTCACCATCATAATTCCGGGCATAGCTGGTTCATTTCTTGGACAGAATGAAAACCAGTATCCTGAATGGCTCAAAAGTGCACTTATCATTGACAGAAAAGGTTTGCTCAGAAGCGACGCATTCAGATCTTTGATTTTTATTATCCTATCGGCAGGAGTGATTCTTGGTTTTATTTTCGAAAAGATCCGGAAGGAGTATGCAATCCTGATAATAACGCTTCTTGTTCTAATTGATCTCTGGACCGTTGACAAAAGATATCTTGATGCAGATCATTTTGAAAGACCCTCAACAATTCAGAAATCATTTATGCCTACAACTGCAGATGCGTTCATTCTTAAAGATCATTCAGATTACAGGGTTTTTAATTTCATGGGTGCATTTAATGATAACACTCCAACCTCGTATTTTCATAAGTCGATTGGTGGTTACCATGGAGCAAAAATGGAAAGATACCAGGAACTGATTGATTCGTGTATTTATCCTGAGTTATCGGAATTCAGTGCCGCCGGACAAAAGGCCAAGTCAGTTGAAGAACTTCAGAAAGCACTTGACAGCACTCCTCTTCCTGCACTTGACATGCTAAATACAAAATATCTGATATATAATCCTGATGCGGATCCTCTTATTAACCAAAATGCTCTTGGAAATTCCTGGTTTGTTGAGGAACCTGTAATGGCAGAAAATGCTAACTTCGAACTATCATTAGTCAAGACACTTGACCCTTCAAAACAGGCTACAATAGATAAGGTTTTTAAGGATCAGATCCTGAAGTCATCCTATCCCGTTCTTGCGAATGAGAAAATAGAACTGACATCTTATCAGCCAGATGAGCTGCTTTATAAGTCTCATGCAACAGAGGAAAAGCTTGCTGTTTTTTCAGAAATTTATTATCCGGCCGGATGGAAATGCTATATTGACGGAAAGGAAAGTAAGTATTTCCGCACTGACTGGGTTCTGAGAGGAATGATAGTACCGGCAGGTGACCATGAAATTAAATTTGTATTCAGACCTTCTTCATATTACGTCGGAAACAAAGTCTCACTTGCAAGTTCAATTTTACTTATCCTGTTATTTGTAGGATACTTTTCTGCTAAATACATCAGAAAATCAAAGACTGAGTAGTATGGTGCATCATAAAGTATGTCCTCTTTGTTCTTCTGAGAAAATTGGATTGCTGTTCAGATGCTATGATTTCTTTTTAAGCAAAAAAGAATTCCCGGTATTTAAATGTGCCGGATGCGGATTCTCATTCACTCAGGATTATCCTGAAGAAAGTGAGATCGGCTATTTCTATGAGTCCGATGATTATATTTCCCATAGCGACACATCAAAAGGTTTATCAAATAAACTATATCGTGTTGCCAGGAACAGGATGTTACAAAGAAAGAGGAATCTCATTTGCAGTACAACAGGATTACAAACAGGAACCATACTTGATATCGGAAGCGGCACCGGTTATTTTGCCAGAACTATGAAAGATGCCGGATGGGAAGTGAAAGGAATAGAGGTAAGTGAGAAAGCACGAAATTTCTCTACCTCGCATTTTGGAGTAGATATTGTTTCGCCTGATAAAATATCGTCAATTGGATCAGAAAGCTTTGATTGTATTACACTATGGCATGTACTTGAACATTTCCATGATCCATTCAGTTATGTTTCCGAAATTATCAGGTTGATGAAGCCAGGAGCTGTATGTGTTATTGCATTGCCCAATTGCAGTTCATATGATGCTGAATATTATAATAGTTTCTGGGCCGCATGGGATGTGCCACGTCATTTATGGCACTTTAACCCTGAAACTTTCAGGCTATTTTGTGAAAAATCAGGTCTTAGTCTGGAAGAGCTGAAAAATTTGCCGCTGGATGTTTTTTACATTTCCCAGCTTAGTGAAAAATATAAAGGATCGCAACTGCCTTTTTTAAGGGGTATTTCAAAGGCATTTATTTTTGCCTTCTTATCGGTAGTTCATCCGGAAAGGAGCAGTTCAGTTATTTATATTCTTCGTAAACAGGGAGCTTAATAGCGGTCAAGCCACCTGTATCTTCTTGAATTGTCTCCGAATTTAACAGCAAGTGTTATTTCATGAGTCCCGTAGGTAACGCTTTGAATTTCCAGGAGAGTATAATCATAGGCATATCCAAAAAACATGTTCTGATATTTTACACCAATGTTTGCTATTAATGCTCCGCTTGTCCGGTAAGCAAGACCAGCCCAGAATCCCTGATTATAAATATAAGTGGCTCCTATGTCAGCCTGAGGCTTAACCTGTTCCGACATTTTTAACAGGAATGAAGGCTGAATGATTGTATTAGTACCTTCACTAAAGTCATATGATCCGAAAAGATAATATTGTCTTGACATGCTCAGGTTTTTATATCCCGGACCGCCAATTTTTGCAGCAGCTTCAGACAATTGATCTGCAGAAAATCCAAGACTGTATTTTGCATTGAGAAGGTAGGCGCCAAATGTCATATCAGGAACGAAGACTCCGCGGCGAAGATTATTGTTCAGCCATGGTTCATTCGGGTCTTCAAAATTTATTTGCTTCTCGTCAATCTTATAATAATAGCCTGTAAAGGCAAGTCCGAAAGAAAGTTGTGTGCTATTTGCGAGCCACATATGATAGGAGTAAGCTGCCTGGAAACCGGTTCTTTGAATCAGTCCATTCTTATCGCTGAATATGTATGCACCAAATCCCACTTTCCCGTCAGATTTTGGCCGAAAAACACTGCGTTTAACTCTAGTCTGTTTTAAAATAAAGCTCTTTTTGAGCATTCTAGTCTGCCAGCTGAATGAAAATGTTCGCGGTGCGCCCGAATAACCGACCCATTGTTCTCTTGCTGTCAGACTCACACTCGTGTATCCATCACTACCGGCTACGGCAGGATTTATAAGAAATTTGTTGTAAAGATATTGACTATACAGGGGTAGCTGCTGGCTATAGGTCAGACTGCAAATCAGTAGTATAAGTAATATGAGAGCAGGTCTTTTCAAGATGTTCTAAATGTATTGTTTTTTACCTGACAATTGTTATGTTTCCAACTATCGGTTTAGTTCCATTGTGTAAATCAATTATATAGATATAAGAATCGATAGGAAGCGAACGACCATTGCTGGTTCCATCCCATGGTTGCGGGTACCCTCGGGCTGAATTCCATATACTTTCGCCCCACCTGTTAATTATTTTCACTTCCATATTTGGATACAACTCCTTCAATCCGATATTCCACACATCATTAATCAAATCACCGTTGGGAGAAATTGCGTTTGGAATTACCAGACATGTTTCGTTCTGTGCATTAACCATAACCGAGTCTCTTATAGAACATCCGTTCAAATCTGTTATTGTCAATTTATAATTACCCTCAGGGATATTCAATAAACTTTTGTTAGTTGAATTATCTGTCCATCTGTAATAATAATCTGACCCTTTGACTCCGCCGGTAACATTAGCAGTAATACTCCCATCAGGTTTGTCGGGGCAGAAAGGCTCTATTACATTAAATATGTTTTTGAGTGAGTCGGGCTGAGTTAGTGTAACAGTAGCGCTGGCATGGCAATTATTTGCATCCGTGATTATAATATCATAGTTTCCTGCCGGCAGATTAGTTCTTGTCTTTCCAAATATCCCATCAGCCCACAGGTACTCGACATTTTTTACCTGATTTACGGCAACAACATCTATAGAACCTGTATTATCACCTGCACAATTAACATTGTATCCACCCGCGGTGCTGGAGGAAAGAGTGAAGTTCATATCGAGAATCCCCGGTTCTGTAAGGTCAAAAACTTCAGAGGCTCTGCATTCATTACTGTCGACGATCAACATATGATATTGACCGGCTTTCAGTCCTGAAATACTCTTAGTTGTTCCGGTGAATCCATTTGGTCCGGTCCAGGTATAATTGTATGGTGGGGCACCGGAGGTCAGATCAACATTTATTGATCCATCGGAGAGTCCGTTACAACTTATGTTATATCCATTAAATTCAGGTACATTTTTTGTATAACTCAATGGAGGTGGTAACTCAATTATCGCTGAATTATTTAAGATGCATCCGTTTACATCTGTTACAGTCACGTTATAATTTCCCTGGGTAAGGCCACTTATATCCTTTGTTGTTGCACCATTTGACCATAGGTAAGAATAAGGTTCAACGCCTCCCGACATGGTCAGTATTATTGAACCGTTATTAAATCCGGGCGATTTACATGTAATGTTTGAAGCGGTAAGAGTAGAAACCAGTACAGAAGGTTGGCTTAAAGTTATGTCTTTGGTCAGCGCGCAATTATTAGCGTCGGTCACACTAAGGTGATAAGTGCCGGCTGAAAGGGAATTCTGATCCTTGTTACCGTTAATTAATCCTGAACCATCAGAAGTATTCCAATTATATCTATATGATCCTGGGCTTCCTCCTGAGACGTTAATATTTATCCAACCTGTATTAGCTCCATAACAATTTATATTATAAGATCCATCTGTTGAGACTGATGTAGTTAAGGCAGTAAATACCAATGGGGCTGGTTCAGTTAAAGTAAATACAGGTAAAGGAGTCAGAGAACAGCCATTAAGATCATGTACAACGCAAGAATAAACGCCGGCTTTTAATCCCGTTAAATCTTTTGTAGTTGCAGTAAATCCCGCAGGGCCTGTCCAGGAATAATCATAATTCCCCGATCCGCCATCTATTGTCATACTTATGGTTCCATCGTTCCCTCCGTTGCATGAAACATTGAAGTTTCCATCAGGTGATTTAGATAGCTGATACCCTGTTAATACCATTCCTCCCGGTTCTGTAATCGTTGTAGGTTGAGGCTGAACACAGCCCTTTAAATCTTTTATTTCCAGAGTATAAGTTCCTGCAGTCAGGTTGTCGATATGATCAAGATTCGCAGGGCCAGGTATTGAACCATCAGTTTTTGACCAGTTATATGAATAACCGCCCCAACCGCCGGTAGTGCTCTGGATTGAAATTGAACCATCGTTATAGCCCTTGCATGATATATTATAACCGCCATCATATTGCGATTTAATAAAAGTAGCTACCATTAGAGGAGGGGGTATAATCTCATCACTATATCTAGTTTCGCAACCGTTTTTATCGTGAATAATTAGTGTATATATCCCTGCTCCAAGACCAGGATAATATTTAAAGGTTGTCGGGTCAGAATCATTTTTAATATCTGACAAATCACCACTATATAAAGGAGGCTCGGTATTATTTTTAATAAGATCAAAATGATACGGCGCAGTAATTCCCTGCGCAACTGACACTGTTATTCCGCCATCTGAATTACCTCTGCAACTCACACCATAAGATGGATATGGATATGGTTGTATCCTATCTATTTCAATATTCGGACTTGCAGGTAAAGCTGAAATAATTTCGGAACCGTTGCTGCTACAATTTAAATTGTCTTTTACAGTTACATAATAAGTACCCTTTTTAAGATTATCTATCATCAATAAATCACTAGTAAAGAGAGGGCCAGTCCAATTTATAACATAAGGACCTGCTCCATTTGAAATCACTGCTGTCAAAGCAGCATCTGAGCCTTTGTCACATGTAAGCGGTTTGACAGTAATGCTCTGGAGAGGTTTTGCATGAATCCTCACAATCATAACTATTTGTACCCCGTTAGTACACTCTGACCCTCCATCGCCCGGACGTATATGTGGCGTAAACGTATAGTTTACTGTCTGTACATCGTTAGTGTTATTGACAAGGTTATCCGTTAGGGCGGCTATACCTGTTAATGTCTGGTCTATAAGTCCCAGTGACCAACCTCCTGTAACGCCTGCAGGGTATACTACCGGTGATACATCGTAATACCAGGTCGCCCCTGCATTAACCGTGTTTACATTGGTAATATTGACCTTAGCCGGATCATTATAGCATAACTCTCCATCAGTGGTTACTGTGATCCTCGGCCTTGGGTTGATCTTGACGGTTACCGTTACAGCTACTCCTGAGGAGCACTCTGACCCTCCATCGCCCGGACGTATATGTGGCGTGAACGTATAGCTTACTGTCTGTACATCGTTATTGTTATTGACAAGGTTATCCGTTAGGGCGGCTATGCCGGTTGCCGTCTGGTCCGTCAGTCCCGATGCCCATAGTCCTGTTACTCCTGCAGGATACGTTACCGGTGTCACATCGTAATACCATGTCGCTCCAGCATTCACCGTGTTTACATTGGTGATATTAAACTTAGCCGGATCATTATAGCATAACTCTCCATCAGTGGTTATTGTGGTCCTCGGTCGTGGGTTGATCTTGATGGTAACAGTTACTGGTACTCCGTTGGTGCACCCTGACCCTCCGTCCCCCGGACGTATATGTGGTGTGAACGTGTAACTGACTGTCTGTACATCATTCGTGTTATTGACAAGATTCTCTGTAAGAGCGGCTACTCCTGTTGCTGTCTGATCCGTCTGCCCTGATGCCCACAGACCTCCTGTAACGCCTACTGGATAAGTTACCGGGGAGATGTCGTAATACCAGGTCGCCCCTGCATTCACCGTGTTTACATTGGTGATATTAAACTTAGCAGGATCATTATAGCATAACTCTCCATCAGTGGTTACTGTGATCCTCGGTCGTGGGTTGATCTTGATGGTTACCGTTACTGGTACTCCTGCAGTACATTCTGACCCTCCATCCCCTGGACGTATATGTGGCGTAAACGTGTAACTGACTGTCTGTACATCATTCGTGTTATTGACAAGATTCTCTGTAAGAGCGGCTACTCCTGTTGCTGTCTGATCCGTCTGCCCTGATGCCCACAGACCTCCTGTAACGCCTATTGGATAAGTTACCGGGGAGATGTCGTAATACCAGGTCGCCCCTGCATTCACCGTGTTTACATTGGTGATATTAAACTTAGCAGGATCATTATAGCATAACTCTCCATCAGTGGTCACTGTGATCCTCGGTCGTGGGTTGATCTTGATGGTTACCGTTACGGCTACTCCGTTGATACACTCTGAACCTCCATCACCAGGTCGTATATGTGGCGTGAACGTATAAATAACTGTCTGTACAACGTTTGTGTTATTTACAATATTATCTGTAAGGGCAGCCAAGCCTGTTGCTGTCTGATCCGTTAGTCCCAGTGTCCAACCTCCTGTCACTCCTGCCGGATATACTACCGGGGAGATGTCGTAATACCAGGTTGCTCCAACATTAACTGTGTTTACATTGGTGATATTAAACTTAGCAGGATCATTATAGCATAGCTCAACATCGGTGGTCACTGTGATCCTCGGTCGTGGGTTGATCTCTACTGTCTTTGTTATCACTACTCCATTACCACACTCTGCACCTAAGTCTCCTGGTTGTATATGTGGAGTAAACTTGTAGGTGACTGTTCTGACTACATCTCCACTGTTGGTTAGATTATCCGTAAGAGCTGTTAATCCTGTGGAGATCTGATTAAGTAAAGTTACTGTTGCTCCTGGACCTCCATAGGTGCCTGTAACATTTGCAGGATATGTGATCTCTACATCATATCTCCACTGCCCGCCCGTGCTTACTGCCGTGTTGACTGTACTGACGTTAAATACTGCAGATCCGTCATAACACAGAACCGGATCAGTCGTTACTGCTATCTTAGGTTGTGGATCTATCTCTACCGTCCTGGTTATTACTACTCCATTCTGGCATTCCAATCCACCATCTCCAGGTAGTATGTGAGGTGTGAACTTATAGGTCACTGTCCGGACTATATCGCCTGCATTTGTAAGATTATCTGTAAGCGCTGTTAATCCTGTGGATGTCTGATTTAATAAGGTTATCGTTGCTCCAGGACCGCCATAGGTGCCTGTAACATTTGCTGGATAGGTAATCTCTACATCATAGCGCCACTCACCTAAAGGACTTATTGTATTAGTAGTACTGACATTAAAATCTACACTTCCTCCCGTATAACATAAGATAGCATCGCTCGCAGTAACTGTGATATTTGGTCTGGGATTTATATAAATAATTTGAACTTGGTCAGGAGCAGCATTTCCACATTTATCTATTAAAGACCATGTTCTCAAAATAATACCAAGTTGATCACAAGATCCAACTCCAGATATATCATCTAAATAAGTTGCATTTAAACTAGTTGAGCAATTATCATTTTCATCAGTTACATCGCCAGTTTTAGCTAAACTAATGTCGTAAGTGCAATCTGAGTTTCTACAAATGACTTTATCGGCCGGGGCTGTAAAGGTCGGTGGTGTCGTATCTTCTATCTTAAAGGTTGAACTGGTTGTGATCAAATTGCCACATGCGTCGGTGGCTGTAAATACTACTACTACATGCTTGGCATTGCCACAGTCCGTTACCCAGTTCCCTACCACATAGTCATTGCTCCAGGTGACACTGTTGCAGACATCACTCGCTACTGAGCCTCCATGTCCCGTCAGCCATGCATTGAACGATGCAACATTTCCTGCTCCGTCACACTGTACAGTCTTATCTGAGGCTGCTGTCGTGATTGTCGGTGCCGTAGTGTCGTTGATTGTGAAGGTGGCTGATGTCGTCGATGCATTGCCGCAGTCATCGGTGGCTGTGAAGGTGATCGTTATCGTCCTTGCACATGGCGTTCCGCCCCATACTGCTGTCCCTGTATTATCGCTCCACGTTACATTGTTGCCGCACAGATCTGACGCTGCTGAGCCTCCATGGGATGACAGCCATGTTATATAATCTGTATTGGTATTAGGTGTCGTCCCCTGGCACTCACTCGTTCCTGCTGAGGCTGCTGTCGTGATTGTCGGTGCCGTAGTGTCGTTGATTGTGAAGGTGGCTGATGTCGTCGATGCATTGCCGCAGTCATCGGTGGCTGTGAAGGTGATCGTTATCGTCCTTGCACATGGCGTTCCGCCCCATACTGCTGTCCCTGTATTATCGCTCCACGTTACATTGTTGCCGCACAGATCTGACGCTGCTGAGCCTCCATGGGATGACAGCCATGTTATATAATCTGTATTGGTATTAGGTGTCGTCCCCTGGCACTCACTCGTTCCTGCTGAGGCTGCTGTCGTGATTGTCGGTGCCGTAGTGTCGTTGATTGTGAAGGTGGCTGATGTCGTCGATGCATTGCCGCAGTCATCGGTGGCTGTGAAGGTGATCGTTATCGTCCTTGCACATGGCGTTCCGCCCCATACTGCTGTCCCTGTATTATCGCTCCACGTTACATTGTTGCCGCACAGATCTGACGCTGCTGAGCCTCCATGGGATGACAGCCATGTTATATAATCTGTATTGGTATTAGGTGTCGTCCCCTGGCACTCACTCGTTCCTGCTGAGGCTGCTGTCGTGATTGTCGGTGCCGTAGTGTCGTTGATTGTGAAGGTGGCTGATGTCGTCGATGCATTGCCGCAGTCATCGGTGGCTGTGAAGGTGATCGTTATCGTCCTTGCACATGGCGTTCCGCCCCATACTGCTGTCCCTGTATTATCGCTCCACGTTACATTGTTGCCGCACAGATCTGACGCTGCTGAGCCTCCATGGGATGACAGCCATGTTATATAATCTGTATTGGTATTAGGTGTCGTCCCCTGGCACTCACTCGTTCCTGCTGAGGCTGCTGTCGTGATTGTCGGTGCCGTAGTGTCGTTGATTGTGAAGGTGGCTGATGTCGTCGATGCATTGCCGCAGTCATCGGTGGCTGTGAAGGTGATCGTTATCGTCCTTGCACATGGCGTTCCGCCCCATACTGCTGTCCCTGTATTATCGCTCCACGTTACATTGTTGCCGCACAGATCTGACGCTGCTGAGCCTCCATGGGATGACAGCCATGTTATATAATCTGTATTGGTATTAGGTGTCGTACCCTGGCACTCACTCGTTCCTGCTGAGGCTGCTGTCGTGATTGTCGGTGCCGTAGTGTCGTTGATTGTGAAGGTGGCTGATGTCGTCGATGCATTGCCGCAGTCATCGGTGGCTGTGAAGGTGATCGTTATCGTCCTTGCACATGGCGTTCCGCCCCATACTGCTGTCCCTGTATTATCGCTCCACGTTACATTGTTGCCGCACAGATCTGACGCTGCTGAGCCTCCATGGGATGACAGCCATGTTATATAATCTGTATTGGTATTAGGTGTCGTCCCCTGGCACTCACTCGTTCCTGCTGAGGCTGCTGTCGTGATTGTCGGTGCCGTAGTGTCGTTGATTGTGAAGGTGGCTGATGTCGTCGATGCATTGCCGCAGTCATCGGTGGCTGTGAAGGTGATCGTTATCGTCCTTGCACATGGCGTTCCGCCCCATACTGCTGTCCCTGTATTATCGCTCCACGTTACATTGTTGCCGCACAGATCTGACGCTGCTGAGCCTCCATGGGATGACAGCCATGTTATATAATCTGTATTGGTATTAGGTGTCGTACCCTGGCACTCACTCGTTCCTGCTGAGGCTGCTGTCGTGATTGTCGGTGCCGTAGTGTCGTTGATTGTGAAGGTGGCTGATGTCGTCGATGCATTGCCGCAGTCATCGGTGGCTGTGAAGGTGATCGTTATCGTCCTTGCACATGGCGTTCCGCCCCATACTGCTGTCCCTGTATTATCGCTCCACGTTACATTGTTGCCGCACAGATCTGACGCTGCTGAGCCTCCATGGGATGACAGCCATGTTATATAATCTGTATTGGTATTAGGTGTCGTCCCCTGGCACTCACTCGTTCCTGCTGAGGCTGCTGTCGTGATTGTCGGTGCCGTAGTGTCGTTGATTGTGAAGGTGGCTGATGTCGTCGATGCATTGCCGCAGTCATCGGTGGCTGTGAAGGTGATCGTTATCGTCCTTGCACATGGCGTTCCGCCCCATACTGCTGTCCCTGTATTATCGCTCCACGTTACATTGTTGCCGCACAGATCTGACGCTGCTGAGCCTCCATGGGATGACAGCCATGTTATATAATCTGTATTGGTATTAGGTGTCGTCCCCTGGCACTCACTCGTTCCTGCTGAGGCTGCTGTCGTGATTGTCGGTGCCGTAGTGTCGTTGATTGTGAAGGTGGCTGATGTCGTCGATGCATTGCCGCAGTCATCGGTGGCTGTGAAGGTGATCGTTATCGTCCTTGCACATGGCGTTCCGCCCCATACTGCTGTCCCTGTATTATCGCTCCACGTTACATTGTTGCCGCACAGATCTGACGCTGCTGAGCCTCCATGGGATGACAGCCATGTTATATAATCTGTATTGGTATTAGGTGTCGTCCCCTGGCACTCACTCGTTCCTGCTGAGGCTGCTGTCGTGATTGTCGGTGCCGTAGTGTCGTTGATTGTGAAGGTGGCTGATGTCGTCGATGCATTGCCGCAGTCATCGGTGGCTGTGAAGGTGATCGTTATCGTCCTTGCACATGGCGTTCCGCCCCATACTGCTGTCCCTGTATTATCGCTCCACGTTACATTGTTGCCGCACAGATCTGACGCTGCTGAGCCTCCATGGGATGACAGCCATGTTATATAATCTGTATTGGTATTAGGTGTCGTACCCTGGCACTCACTCGTTCCTGCTGAGGCTGCTGTCGTGATTGTCGGTGCCGTAGTGTCGTTGATTGTGAAGGTGGCTGATGTCGTCGATGCATTGCCGCAGTCATCGGTGGCTGTGAAGGTGATCGTTATCGTCCTTGCACATGGCGTTCCGCCCCATACTGCTGTCCCTGTATTATCGCTCCACGTTACATTGTTGCCGCACAGATCTGACGCTGCTGAGCCTCCATGGGATGACAGCCATGTTATATAATCTGTATTGGTATTAGGTGTCGTCCCCTGGCACTCACTCGTTCCTGCTGAGGCTGCTGTCGTGATTGTCGGTGCCGTAGTGTCGTTGATTGTGAAGGTGGCTGATGTCGTCGATGCATTGCCGCAGTCATCGGTGGCTGTGAAGGTGATCGTTATCGTCCTTGCACATGGCGTTCCGCCCCATACTGCTGTCCCTGTATTATCGCTCCACGTTACATTGTTGCCGCACAGATCTGACGCTGCTGAGCCTCCATGGGATGACAGCCATGTTATATAATCTGTATTGGTATTAGGTGTCGTCCCCTGGCACTCACTCGTTCCTGCTGAGGCTGCTGTCGTGATTGTCGGTGCCGTAGTGTCGTTGATTGTGAAGGTGGCTGATGTCGTCGATGCATTGCCGCAGTCATCGGTGGCTGTGAAGGTGATCGTTATCGTCCTTGCACATGGCGTTCCGCCCCATACTGCTGTCCCTGTATTATCGCTCCACGTTACATTGTTGCCGCACAGATCTGACGCTGCTGAGCCTCCATGGGATGACAGCCATGTTATATAATCTGTATTGGTATTAGGTGTCGTCCCCTGGCACTCACTCGTTCCTGCTGAGGCTGCTGTCGTGATTGTCGGTGCCGTAGTGTCGTTGATTGTGAAGGTGGCTGATGTCGTCGATGCATTGCCGCAGTCATCGGTGGCTGTGAAGGTGATCGTTATCGTCCTTGCACATGGCGTTCCGCCCCATACTGCTGTCCCTGTATTATCGCTCCACGTTACATTGTTGCCGCACAGATCTGACGCTGCTGAGCCTCCATGGGATGACAGCCATGTTATATAATCTGTATTGGTATTAGGTGTCGTCCCCTGGCACTCACTCGTTCCTGCTGAGGCTGCTGTCGTGATTGTCGGTGCCGTAGTGTCGTTGATTGTGAAGGTGGCTGATGTCGTCGATGCATTGCCGCAGTCATCGGTGGCTGTGAAGGTGATCGTTATCGTCCTTGCACATGGCGTTCCGCCCCATACTGCTGTCCCTGTATTATCGCTCCACGTTACATTGTTGCCGCACAGATCTGACGCTGCTGAGCCTCCATGGGATGACAGCCATGTTATATAATCTGTATTGGTATTAGGTGTCGTCCCCTGGCACTCACTCGTTCCTGCTGAGGCTGCTGTCGTGATTGTCGGTGCCGTAGTGTCGTTGATTGTGAAGGTGGCTGATGTCGTCGATGCATTGCCGCAGTCATCGGTGGCTGTGAAGGTGATCGTTATCGTCCTTGCACATGGCGTTCCGCCCCATACTGCTGTCCCTGTATTATCGCTCCACGTTACATTGTTGCCGCACAGATCTGACGCTGCTGAGCCTCCATGGGATGACAGCCATGTTATATAATCTGTATTGGTATTAGGTGTCGTCCCCTGGCACTCACTCGTTCCTGCTGAGGCTGCTGTCGTGATTGTCGGTGCCGTAGTGTCGTTGATTGTGAAGGTGGCTGATGTCGTCGATGCATTGCCGCAGTCATCGGTGGCTGTGAAGGTGATCGTTATCGTCCTTGCACATGGCGTTCCGCCCCATACTGCTGTCCCTGTATTATCGCTCCACGTTACATTGTTGCCGCACAGATCTGACGCTGCTGAGCCTCCATGGGATGACAGCCATGTTATATAATCTGTATTGGTATTAGGTGTCGTCCCCTGGCACTCACTCGTTCCTGCTGAGGCTGCTGTCGTGATTGTCGGTGCCGTAGTGTCGTTGATTGTGAAGGTGGCTGATGTCGTCGATGCATTGCCGCAGTCATCGGTGGCTGTGAAGGTGATCGTTATCGTCCTTGCACATGGCGTTCCGCCCCATACTGCTGTCCCTGTATTATCGCTCCACGTTACATTGTTGCCGCACAGATCTGACGCTGCTGAGCCTCCATGGGATGACAGCCATGTTATATAATCTGTATTGGTATTAGGTGTCGTCCCCTGGCACTCACTCGTTCCTGCTGAGGCTGCTGTCGTGATTGTCGGTGCCGTAGTGTCGTTGATTGTGAAGGTGGCTGATGTCGTCGATGCATTGCCGCAGTCATCGGTGGCTGTGAAGGTGATCGTTATCGTCCTTGCACATGGCGTTCCGCCCCATACTGCTGTCCCTGTATTATCGCTCCACGTTACATTGTTGCCGCACAGATCTGACGCTGCTGAGCCTCCATGGGATGACAGCCATGTTATATAATCTGTATTGGTATTAGGTGTCGTCCCCTGGCACTCACTCGTTCCTGCTGAGGCTGCTGTCGTGATTGTCGGTGCCGTAGTGTCGTTGATTGTGAAGGTGGCTGATGTCGTCGATGCATTGCCGCAGTCATCGGTGGCTGTGAAGGTGATCGTTATCGTCCTTGCACATGGCGTTCCGCCCCATACTGCTGTCCCTGTATTATCGCTCCACGTTACATTGTTGCCGCACAGATCTGACGCTGCTGAGCCTCCATGGGATGACAGCCATGTTATATAATCTGTATTGGTATTAGGTGTCGTCCCCTGGCACTCACTCGTTCCTGCTGAGGCTGCTGTCGTGATTGTCGGTGCCGTAGTGTCGTTGATTGTGAAGGTGGCTGATGTCGTCGATGCATTGCCGCAGTCATCGGTGGCTGTGAAGGTGATCGTTATCGTCCTTGCACATGGCGTTCCGCCCCATACTGCTGTCCCTGTATTATCGCTCCACGTTACATTGTTGCCGCACAGATCTGACGCTGCTGAGCCTCCATGGGATGACAGCCATGTTATATAATCTGTATTGGTATTAGGTGTCGTCCCCTGGCACTCACTCGTTCCTGCTGAGGCTGCTGTCGTGATTGTCGGTGCCGTAGTGTCGTTGATTGTGAAGGTGGCTGATGTCGTCGATGCATTGCCGCAGTCATCGGTGGCTGTGAAGACTACTACAACATGCTTGGTATTGCCACAGTCCATTACCCAGTTGCCTACTGCATAGTTATTGGTCCAGGTGACACTACTGCAGACATCACTCGCTACTGCGCCACCTTGACCGGCAAGCCACACATTGAACGCTGACACATTTCCTGATCCGTCACATTCCACCATCTTATCTGAGGATGGCGTGTCTATTGTTGGGGCAATCAGGTCATGTATCGTGATAAGATAATCCGGAGTTGTAACAGAACATCCTGTAGCTGTAATTGTCTCTGTAACTGCAACGGTACCGGAAGTATTGCACCCATTTGGCCAATCTACAGTTATTTCATTTGTGGTTTCATCAGTATATAAAGAAGCTCCGGTAATTGTCCAGGCATAGGTATGTCCGGAAATCAGAGGAGTAGAGTAATGAACTCCTGTTGACCCTGGACAAACCTCACTGGTTCCAGTAATTACAGGTACTGGACTAGGATCTATTACAACCGAATAAACCGGGGAAGTAGATAAACAGTTTGTTGTTGTATTCTCTATTGTTAATGAAATACTGCCTGCTCCTGCAACTCCCCAATTTACTGTAATTGAGTTACCTGATCCAACGACTGCTCCGCCGATAACATTCCAGGTATATGAATGATTTGCCTGAGGCTGTACAGAGTAAACTACTCCAGTCGAATTCTCACAAACTTTAAAATCATAAACCGAATTAGGGATCTGAGCTGAAATACCAGATAAAAATCCAACAGGATTAGTCTGGTTAACATATTCGGTTTGAATCCATCCAGCAGTACGAACTACACTTGAAACACGAACTTCGTCGATAAAACCATTCCAACCTTCTGCTCTCTCAGAGGTGTTTCCCGTATTCCCGATGTCAGCCAAAGTATTAATAGAGTTCAGTCCGGTATAAGTTCCTGTTGCCATTGAGACTCCATCTACAAAAACTGCATAATTTAAACCGTCCCAATTGAGTACTACATGATACCAGGTTCCATTTGTAAAAGGTGTAATGTTTGCATTGATATCGTGGGTATCACCAAGACCAAGAGCAAGGTGATTTGTATTCTGTTTTAAGTAAAGTTGAATCCTGTCGTGGTAAGTAGGAGTATAAGGTGGTGTTGTATGACCAAAAATATAGCTTTCTCCGGTCGGCCCTGCGGGAGAATTTGTATTAGCCCATGCTTCAACTGATCCAGACGCCGCTGACATATTGCTTGTTCCAACCGAGATATATTTCTTCCCCGTTGCATCAAAATTTTTGCCACCTGCAATTTTACCGGTGGTTATATCTGAAGTGCCGCCATTTGTCCCGTCATTCCCGTTTGATGTTGCATCAAGAAAACTTGTTCCTAAATGCCATACGCCTGAGTATCCATGTTCCCACGTTCCAGGTGAAGACTGATCTGAAGTTACCTGAGGATTTCCATAAAACATCCTTATTGGGGTGTTTATCCCGGCTGAAATAGTTGGTATTCTTACCCATGCTAATAGATCACCTGTCGCTGAATTATAGCTCTCAAGGTTAAAATCAAGTTTATTGTAATTGATATCTGAAAAGACAATATCGAAACCATCAGTTCTTGCATTAGTCTTAAGATCATTATCGATCAGATGAATCAATACTGGAAAATTGCTATTTGATCCAACCACTTTACTCCCGTCAATTGTTAGAGTTTTCTGGTAAGAATAGCCCAGGGTAACTAAAGGTTCATCTTTAATAGTTGCAACTACCAGAGTTCTTGTGCTCTCACACAGAGTTGAAGTATTGTATTTAGAAACATAGAAATTCGTTGTTGAACTTATTGAAGGAGTTGAAAAGGTACTAGCTCCCGTCTGGAGAAGATTACCGCCGGTTAAACCGTCATACCATTTATAAACCTCACTGCCTCCTGCTCCACTTGCCTGCAGAGTGACTGATCCTGCTCCGCATATTGATCCGTTTGTAACTGAGGGAGCAGTTGGAATAGCGTTTACAGTAAGCAGGGCTGGGTTACTTTGTGCTGTGCTTCCCTCCCCATCAGTGACAGTACAATAATAACTTCCGGCATCACCCAAGACTACATCTGAAATGTTCAGTGTTGAGAGAGTTGTCCCTGTATATTTTACTCCATTACTCAGTGGAATAGCAGGCGATTTATACCATTTATAGGTAAGTGGTGCATCACCAGTCGCATTTACAACAAAGCTGACATTCGAATTTTCACAAACATCTTTATCAACAGGCTGAACGGTAATTCTTGGTCCGCTGTGACCCAGACCAAATTCCGTCCCCGATGAGGAGATATTCCCTGTAAGATTATTTCTATAGCCGACTGATCCAATTGCATTGCTATGCGTCCCGTCAAACAACCAGTTTCCACCGGCTGTTCGTTTTATTACTCTGGTAATATCCAATATAGGAGTCAGGAATCCTGATCCATCAATGCTAATGCTGTAATCCGAAGATGAAAAACCGTTAGCCGTAAGGCTCCAATAACCATCAGTGTAAGCATTTGCCACTTCCACAATTCCGTCAGGTAATGGAAGTCCGTTATCACCAGGAGCACCCGAAATAAATTCCGAAAGAACAGTGCCCGCAGTTGGAACAACATTAGTAATTAAGTTAACCGGATTATAATTTGCGGAGGTACCAACAGGAAATAAATATGTGCTGCTTGCATTTATTCCCCGTTCAAATTTACCTATTATCCTGCTTCCTGTCAAAGAAGTATAACTCAAAGATGCTGAAGCCTGATTTGAAAGTAATAATTTATTAACGCCTGCCTCAATATTACCAAGAGAAATAGTTAATGTTCCTGAAACAGTTACATTATCTGATAAAACTATCCTGTTGGCAGGAGAGACTCCAGCGTTATTTATGTTAAGGTTATAAAATGCTTCACCTCCTGCTTTTGTTATTGTTTGATTGAGTGAACCATTTAATATAATTGTACTTGTTCCAGGTGTAAAAGTTCCTGTGTTTGCCCAATTACCGAAGAGACTAATGATCCCATTGCCATTTGTTGTTCCGGCATTTGTCATATCTCCTGATAGATTTATTGATCCATTGTTTGTAATTGTGCCGACGGTATTTGAAATATCGTTCCCGTTTAGTACTGTTCCAGAGGAAACAGACATAACAGCCCCGTTATTGGAAATTACCTGAGCAAAAGCATAGGGTTGGAAAAACATTGCAACAAGGAAAAGAAAGACAATGCTCTTAATGAAAGAGTTTGTCTTTCTATTACCCTTAATCGTAATATTTTTATATACTCCGGTCATTCAGATACTCACCTGCTTATTTACCCTTTATTTGCAAATTTCAAATTCCTGTTAGGTCATAAAAATAACTCCAAATGTTAAAAGGTTTTCAGATGTTTTTATTTAATTATTTATTGTGGGTTTTTCTGATCTCTTAAAATTATTATTCGATTATTACGAAGTAAAATTTATAACTTGATGCATTAACTAATGCAGCTACTAATGTTGATTTAATGACAAAAGAGTTGGTTGTAATGCTAGATATATAAACTTTATTAATATCAGTACCAGCCTGACTAGAACCTGCGGACAATATAATAGCAGAAGGAGCATTAGCATACGCTGTATTGAACGTAATAGTTGCAATAACCGCATTTGTTGTAGGTGCAGTACCTCCAGTTGTAAAACTGATAGATCCTCCAAGGTCTTTCCCGGCGATAGAAGTGGCTGTTGGTACCGTACCAGCCCCAGGTCCCCAGGCAATAGCCGGAGTCCCTGCTAGTCCGATTAAGTGATCAGTTGTAATATTACCTGATGCATTAACCGAAGCTAAAATAGTCCCAACTGAGTTTCTCCATTCCTGTAGATTACCGGTCTGGCTAAGAGCACCGGTTATTGTTAATACAGGAGCTGCTGCAATTGACCCAATAACACTAAGAGAGGCATCAGTACCAGTACCTGTCACAAAAGGACGTGCAAATCCATATTCTGTATGACCGGCAATTTCTATACCCCAATATGCAGTAAGTTGCATACGCTGACCATAACCGTTTTGTAACACATTATGATCATCTCCAAAAGCATATCGCGCGTATGTTCCTGAAGGCATTGGAATTATACCAACAGTACGAGGAGCAGTTGCTATGCTTCCAGTAGCATCAATAGTTACATCGCTTAAAGCTGTCAATGTTGTTGAAAATGTTTTAGCACCGGTTACCGTTTGAACGGCCGCTAAAAGCATATCTCCGCCTCCGGCAGGAACAGACCACGATGGAGCGGCTGCTCCATTTGATTTCAAATATTGTCCAGCAGTACCAGCTGGTAATAAGGCAGTTGTATTTGCTGCGGATTGATATGGAATTAATCCAATACTTCCTCCTGACAAATTTGATGCTGTTGTTGCAGTGGATGCATTACCTGATAGTACTGCAGTTATTGTCCCTGCGGTGAAGTTACCACTGGCATCGCGTTTCACTATTGTACTTGCTGTATTTGCATTTGTTGATGCATTGGCCAGTAATTCTGCTGCATGAACATTTGCTGCTGTTGATGCGGCTACCAACGAAACAATTGTTGCTCCCTGAGTGCCCGTTACATCTCCCACAAGCGCCCCTGTGAAACTGATTGAAGAACCTGCTGTAGTTGCAGAAGTTGCAGAAGTTGCAGTGGAAGCATTACCGGTTACATTGCCGGTCAAATTGCCAACAAAAGCCGTAGCTGTTAATATGCCGGTAGATGGCACAAAACTTAACTTCGATGTTGATAATTTTGCGGCTGTATTTCCTGCAGCTGTTGTCCATAATGGGTAAACCGAAACTGCTGTTACTAAGTCATCAATCGAATTTACAGGTACTGTTATTGCTGCTGAACCATCAAAGTTTACTCCATTGATTGCCCTTGTTGTGGCTAATGTTGTAGCTGTACTCGCATTTCCTGTCAGTGCTCCTGTAAATGAAGTAGATGCTACTGATGTCAACCCTGCCAGGGTAGTTGATGAACCTCCAAGACTTATTGCTGTCGTTCCAACCGTTAGGCTGCTGCTGGTTAATGCCCCATTCGGTATACTTGTCAAGCCAGCTCCTGATCCTGCAAACCCTGTGGCTGTCAAAATCCCCGTGCTTGGTACAAATTTTAATTTTGCAGTAGTTAATTTTGCAGCTAAATTACCAGCAGCTGTAGTCCATAATGGATATACAGAAACAGCTGTTGCAGCATCATCTGTTGAATTTACAGGTACTGTTATTGCTGCTGAACCATCAAAGTTTACTCCATTGATTGCCCTTGTTGTGGCTAATGTTGTAGCTGTACTCGCATTTCCTGTCAGTGCTCCTGTAAATGAAGTAGATGCTACTGATGTCAACCCTGCCAGGGTAGTTGATGAACCTCCAAGACTTATTGCTGTCGTTCCAACCGTTAGGCTGCTGCTGGTTAATGCCCCATTCGGTATACTTGTCAAGCCAGCTCCTGATCCTGCAAACCCTGTGGCTGTCAAAATCCCCGTGCTTGGTACAAATTTTAATTTTGCAGTAGTTAATTTTGCAGCTAAATTACCAGCAGCTGTAGTCCATAATGGATATACAGAAACAGCTGTTGCAGCATCATCTATTGAATTAACAGGTACTGTTATTGCTGTAGAACCATCAAAGTTTACTCCATTGATTGCCCTTGTTGTGGCTAATGTTGTAGCTGTACTCGCATTTCCTGTCAGTGCTCCTGTAAATGTGGTAGCCGCAACCGATGTCAAACCTGCTAGTGTTAGGGAGGTTGCTCCTAACGCAATAGTTGTTGATCCTATTGTCAGACTGTTGTTACTTAATGATCCGTTTGGAATGCCAGTCAACCCTGCTCCTGATCCTACAAATCCCGTGGCAGTTAAAATACCTGTGCTCGGTACAAAACTCAATTTTGCAGTGGTTAATTTTGCAGATAAATTTCCTGCAGCTGTAGTCCATAACGGATATACAGAAACAGCTGTTGCAGCATCATCTGTTGAATTTACAGGTACTGTTATTGCTGCTGAACCATCAAAGTTTACTCCATTGATTGCCCTTGTTGTGGCTAATGTTGTAGCTGTACTCGCATTTCCTGTCAGTGCTCCTGTAAATGAAGTAGATGCTACTGATGTCAACCCTGCCAGGGTAGTTGATGAACCTCCAAGACTTATTGCTGTCGTTCCAACCGTTAGGCTGCTGCTGGTTAATGCCCCATTCGGTATACTTGTCAAGCCAGCTCCTGATCCTGCAAACCCTGTGGCTGTCAAAATCCCCGTGCTTGGTACAAATTTTAATTTTGCAGTAGTTAATTTTGCAGCTAAATTACCAGCAGCTGTAGTCCATAATGGATATACAGAAACAGCTGTTGCAGCATCATCTGTTGAATTTACAGGTACTGTTATTGCTGCTGAACCATCAAAGTTTACTCCATTGATTGCCCTTGTTGTGGCTAATGTTGTAGCTGTACTCGCATTTCCTGTCAGTGCTCCTGTAAATGAAGTAGATGCTACTGATGTCAACCCTGCCAGGGTAGTTGATGAACCTCCAAGACTTATTGCTGTCGTTCCAACCGTTAGGCTGCTGCTGGTTAATGCCCCATTCGGTATACTTGTCAAGCCAGCTCCTGATCCTGCAAACCCTGTGGCTGTCAAAATCCCCGTGCTTGGTACAAATTTTAATTTTGCAGTAGTTAATTTTGCAGCTAAATTACCAGCAGCTGTAGTCCATAATGGATATACAGAAACAGCTGTTGCAGCATCATCTATTGAATTAACCGGAACGGTTATTGCTGTAGAACCATCAAAGTTCACTCCATTGATTGCCCTTGCCGTTGCCAAGTTTGTTGCGGTACTTGCATTCCCCGTCAGCTCTCCTGTAAATGAGGTTGAAGTAACTGAAGTCAATCCTGTCAATGTTGAGGAGGTGCCTCCAAGTAAAATGTTGGTGGTTCCTATTGTAACTCCTGTTCCAGTGTTGAGTATGGCAATCCAGCCCCCATTATAGTAGTTAAATTGATTTGTGGTGGTGTTGTATATCAGCAACCCTTGAACAGGAGATAATATAGCATCCCTCTGAACTGTTGTCAATCGTGGTGCGAGAAAACCTCTCAAAGTGGAGCGTAATTCCAGAATTGACGAAGCATCAGGAGTTATCGAAACCTCACTGATCCCTACTCCCTGAGAAAAAGATTTTTGACCGCCAATGACGGAGAAGAAAATCACAATTATCAATATGATTCCGAAAGGCGTCAAATTCCCAGTCAGCCACCTTATAAAATAAAAGATTCCCCGCGATGTGCTTAGTGTCGTTTTCATCTTAAACCTCCATATATTTTATAAGCTTTCCCTCATAAGATGGTCTGATTGGAATATATGATATATGCATTTATTAATTCATCTACTATACCAGAACCAGTAACCAGCACCCAGCACCCAGCAACCAGCAACAGCTTTCTAATAGCACTTCTCCCCAGCTTCAGAGAAACTGACTTAGCAAATGAAACAATATTTCTTCTTCCAGTAATCAAACGATCAGGTTAGGTTCAGCTAATACAAAAAAATTATTGCCCGGCTCTAATGTCTTTTTTTTTAAAGCCGATCAATATTCTATGTTATATATTCAATCCGTCTAACAATTAAAAACGGAATCAACAATCATTTATATCAAGACAAGAAATCTTCAACCAAGGTTGCTTGATTTCAGGTATTTAATAATAAGATAAAGATAAAAAAAAAATTAAGTGTTGCTTGTTTATTTCAAAACTGGAAAAAAAATCTTCCCAATCAGATTTGTAAATTGAATTTGGTTTATGTAATCAACTAATAATATGACGAATATGTCATCCCTCTTCTTTTTAGCATCAATCAATCAGTTTTTAACAAAACTCAATAAGTGCGTAGGCTAACCGGAAATGGCGCGAACTTGCAGGCTGTTTGGTGGTGCGAGACTATGTGTTGCGGGCGGACAAACAGCCTGAAGTTGTCATTTCCGGACTCCTTTTCTTTGGCTCGGTTCTTTTGGAGGAGCAAAAGAACCGATTCCGCGAAGCGGAAGAGCTCGGCAAAGCCAAATGAATATAATCCCAATAAATGAAAAGGGTGCCCTTTTGAGACACCCGCTTATTAATTTAAGACTAATAATAACTTAATCGCTAGATAATTAACATTGCATCCCCATAGGTACCAAAACGATACTTCTCCTTTACAGCTACTTTATATGCATCAAAAAGCAGGTCATATCCTGCAAACGCAGAGACCATCATCAGAAGAGTGGAATATGGCAGATGAAAATTGCTTATCATCATATCAGGAACTTTAAAGTCATATGGAGGGAAAATAAATTTATTTGTCCATCCGTCAAACGGCTTCAGATAACCATC
Source organism: uncultured Bacteroidales bacterium (assembly GCA_963823065.1). Taxonomy (GTDB): domain Bacteria; phylum Bacteroidota; class Bacteroidia; order Bacteroidales; family VadinHA17; genus LD21. Next base: position 999,941 of record CAWGJX010000001.1, on the reverse strand, counting down.
CGTTGAAACAGAACTCTCAAGGGTCCTGACTACTGTTGTCCCGACTGCGCAAATTTTATATTTATTGTCTTTTGCTTTATTCACAATATTTACTGATTCATCAGTTATGAGTATCCTTTCAGAATCAACTTTGTGCTTTGTCAGATCTTCAACATCAACGCTACGGAAATTACCCAAACCAACATGCAAAGTTATTTCTGCAAATTCAACACCAATTATTTCAAGTTTCTTCAACAATTCCCGACTGAAATGTAAACCAGCGGTAGGAGCCGCAACAGCACCTTCATATTTTGCAAAAATAGTCTGGTATCTTTCACTATCCTCCGGTTCTACTTTCCTGTTAATGAATTTTGGCAGGGGAGTCTCACCAAGACTATACAATGTTTTTTTAAATTCTTCATAGGTACCATCAAAAAGAAACCTGAGAGTCCTTCCCCTTGAGGTCGTATTATCAATAACTTCTGCTACCAAAAGATCATCTTCGCCAAAATAAAGTTTATTCCCGATTCTGATTTTCCTGGCCGGATCGACTAATACATCCCATAAACGCTGTTCCCTGTTTAGTTCTCTTAAAAGAAAGACTTCAATCTCAGCCCCGGTTTTTTCTTTATTACCGTATAACCTGGCGGGGAAAACTTTTGTATTATTGAAAACCAGAACATCATTCTCACTAAAGTATTCGGTAATGTCTTTAAATATCTTGTGCTGGAGTTCTCCGGTTTTTTTATTAACAACAAGTAACCTCGATTCGTCCCTGTTTGGAGAAGGATAAAGTGCAATGAGCTCCTGTGGCAAATTAAACCTGAATTGCGATAATTTCATAATAAATAAATAATCAGTGTAAATTAAAGAAGTCCTTTATACGTAAAAATTTTAAATTTGTTTCACGAGAATGTAAATATTTTTTTTATCCTTAAATAAATCGGATTAATAGTTAGTGTTTTTATCAGAATACTGCAATGAGATCATTTGTTCAATATATTCTTTAAAACTTTCCAAAGAATAAGCTTCTTTCACCTTATAAGCTCCAATTCCTGTCCTCTCCAGGGCCGAAAGATAACTCCCGCTTTTCAAAGCCTTTCCCAGGTCGCGTGCGAAGGACCGGATGTATGTTCCCTTACTGCAAACGATCCTTATGACCAGCTTCGGCATTTCAAAAGAAATTAATTCAATATCCCTGAAAAAAACTGTAACCGGCTCCAGATCTTTATGAATGCCCTGTCGTGCAAAGTCATAAGCTCTTTTCCCTGCTATCAGTTTTGCGGAATACATTGGAGGCAGCTGTTTTTGCTCACCTAAGAAAGTTAAAAGAACTTCTTTAACCAGGTCTTCATTAATATGACTTACAGGATATTGATTATCAGTTTCCGTTTCAAGGTCAAATGAAGGAGTAGTTGCTCCAAGATGAAATGTTGCAAGGTACTCTTTGTCAAGATCCCTGAATTCATCAATCCGTTTTGTCGCTTTCCCCGTACAGATGATCATCAAACCGGTGGCAAGTGGGTCAAGCGTGCCAGCGTGCCCTACTTTAATGTTTTTGATCTTAAAAGTTCCGCGGATCATCATCCTGACCTTATTTACCAGGTCGAATGAAGTCCAGTATAACGGTTTATCAAACAACAGAACTTTGCCTTCTTCAAAAACTGACAATTTTTCAGCTGACATGCAAATAAATTAAGCTTTAGGCTTCTTCATTATAGCCCATATTTCGAAAATAAATCCTGCAAGCACTACAATTGGTGCAAGTGTAATTCTGCGGAAACTGAAAATATTATCGCTGAATTTGTCGGGATTTGGTGATTTGCCTCCTAACATCAGCAGGAATCCAATTACTACAATTGCAAATCCAATTGCCAGTAACTTGTAATTTTCGCGGCCAAGGGCAAAGTTTAATTTTTCCTTATTCTCATTTTTTGTGACCATAATGAATCAATAATAAAGTTTATCTTCAGAAATACTCAGATATCTGTTAACCGAAAAGAAAGTAGAAATAACATTAATGACAACACCCGTAATTATAATTGAAGTGCCAAGCAGCAACATCAGATAAGTTCTTTCAAAACTAAACATAAGCAGAAATTCCTTTTCAATCAGATAAAGCATTCCCATCAAAAGACTCATAGCAACCAATGCTGCCAGAAGTCCATGCAGCGCACTCTGAATAAGAAAGGGCCTTCTGATAAATGCACGTGATGCGCCTACCAGTTGCATTGTCCTGATAAGGAACCTTTTGGAATAAATTGATATCCTGATTGTGTTGTTTATGATTGTCAGTGCAATCAGAAAAAGAAACGTACTTATTACAAGAAGAAACAAACTGATCTTTCTGACATTTTCATTTATAAGAAAAAGCAAAGACTCCTGATAATAGACCTCCTTCACGAAAGGATATTCCCTGACATATTTTTCAATTTTTGCTACGCTGTCAGGACTTGTATATCCCGCATACAGATATACATCTATTGTTGGAGGCAACGGGTTATCTCCCAGGAAACTAATGAAGTCTTCTCCAAGCTCATTTTTCATTTTGACGGCAGCGGCGTCTTTTGAGACATATTCAGTTTCTTTAACATAAGGTTTAGCATCAAGATCCTTCTGTAACATTCTTATGTCAGGTTCTTTCGCTTCATCATCTAGCATTATTGAAAATGAAAGACTCTCCCTTAAATAATCCGAAAGTTCTTTCGCATTAATAAGAACCAGACCCAAAACACCAAGAAGGAAAAGAACCAATGAAACACTTACAATAAGGGTAAAATAAGAGCTTCTCAGTCTTGCTTTGGAATATTCCGATTCTTTGCTTTTCAATCCTTTGATTTTTTTACTCTGGCCTTAAATCAGTCTCGGAGCAATGCTTTACTCAACTTTTAACTTTTGACTTTTGACTTTTATCTTATTCTACAATTGTCATCCAGCCGAATGAATCAGGTTCATCACCGTTTTGCAATGAGATCAGCTTGTTATAGAGTTTCATTGAAGCTGGACCTGGCTCGCCATTTTTGCAATACTCATATATCTTGTTTTTCTCCGGATCAAATATTTTCGCAATCGGGCTGATTACAGCAGCTGTTCCACAGGCACCGGTTTCAGTAAACTCAGAAAGCTCTTCAACAGGAACCTGCCGTCGCTCGGTTTTCATCCCTAAACTTCCGGCTATTTCCATCAGACTCATATTGGTGATTGAATTCAGTATAGACTCCGACTTAGGGGTCACATATGTATTATTTTTAATTCCAAAAAAATTAGCCGGGCCACATTCATCGATATATTTTTTCTCTCTGGCATCAAGAAAAATTGTATTTGCATATCCGCCGTTACGTGCAGTAATTATAGCTCTCATGCTTGCGGCATAATTACCTCCCACCTTGTAAATACCCGTGCCCAACGGTGCAGCCCTGTCAACATCCCTGCATATAAGCATGTTTACAGGTTTCACCCCATCTTTAAAATAAGGTCCGACCGGTGTTACAAAAATTAAAAATGTATATTCTGATGACGGTTTTACACCAACTTCAGCGCCACTTCCGTACAATAATGGTCTTATATATAAAGTTGCTCCTGATCCATAAGGCGGAATATACTTCTTATTAAGCTGAATTACTTTAAACAATGCTTCCCTGAACATCTCAACAGGAACGGGCGCCATTTTAACGCCATCGGCAGAAGAGATCAATCTTTTTGCATTTTCCTCCCACCTGAATAACCTGACCTTTCCATCCTTACCCATATAGGCTTTGAGTCCTTCAAAAGCTTCCTGCCCATAATGCAAACCTGTTGCAGCTATATGAATATCAATATATTCCGAAGAGGAAACTTCCAGTTTCCCCCACTTTCCATTTTTAAAAACACAACGGATATTATAATCTGTTTTTACATAGCCAAATGGCAGACATCCCCAATCAAGGTTTTCCATAAATAGTTACCTAATTAATAAGGCTGTAAAAGTACGGTTTTAAAACTTATTTTTAGCACATTTTATTTTGAATTTGGATTATTCCCCATTCATACTTAGTCCTCCAATCTGTTCATCAAGGGGAACACTGCGAAGAAGTCTGGCAGAAGAAGTAATGAAATCATGGTCGGTAAGCTGTTTTTTCTGATATTCCAGCCATGACTTGGTGTTTGAATGTTTTCCGTACTCAGTCCTTTCCCTCAGGAGCTTGTCTGTAAGCTTCATATAATCAATCCTTCCAAGATAATCATACAGGGCATCGTGAAGAATATTATCAGCCAGTGATTCACGACGATCTGAAAATGAATTCCTTATCAGGCTTTTGGTTAATTCGACATTCTCCTGACTAAACCCATAGACAGGCAGGATCTCTTCAACCAGTCTTAACGATGCTTCCATTGGTCTTTCATAATCCGAAATATAACCTGTCAAAAGAAAAACCGAAGCGAGTTTGAGATTAATATAGTCTTCATCGGAAAGTTTTTCAGCACCCGAGAGTAATTCTACCTGATTAGTAATATTTTTAACCATCGATGAATTATGAAAATATAGGTTTGGGGGTGCTTCATCATCGAACATTTTCAATACCATTTCTTCGATATCCTGAAGTTTGATCATCTGCATTTTGATGATGAATTTATTATTCGGGCCTCCCTGCTCATCACTTAATTCAGGAACAATCCCGTTGACAAAATACATTTCCAGTTCACCTTTGTACTTCACAGGCATTTTCCCACGGTATTCACAGGTAAAAAATTCCTTCACAAATTCATATGTTGTTCCTGAGATATTTATCTTCCCTGCTTCTCCCGAGGATTCCATTCTGCTTGCAGTATTGACCGTATCACCCCAGATATCATATGAAAGTTTCTTTTGTCCCACCACGCCTGCCACCACAGTTCCGGTATGTATACCGATCCTGATATCCCAGAATTTCATGCCCTCAAGCTCAGAAGCTTCCTTAAGTTTGTCCATATATCCCCTCATCTCAAGAGCAGCAAGAATAACTTCCACCGGATTGGTTCTGTTTTTTTCAGGAATACCGCCTGCACACATATAAGCATCCCCTATAGTCTTTATTTTTTCGATGCCAAATTTCTCAACTACCGAATCAAAATGGAAAAAGAATTTATCAAGCTCGTCAATTAAGACTTCAGGATTCATCTCTTCGGCTATTTTAGTAAAACCCTGAATATCTGAAAAAAGAACTGTTACAAAATTATATTTGATTTTTGTCGCCTTCCCTTTTTCCATTATCTCACTCGCCGTATTTTTAGGAAGAACATTTGCAAGTAATGCCTCTGTTTTTTCCTTTTCAATTATAAGATCTTCAGTCCGCTTATTTATAATCTGTTCAAGTGAGTATAACTTTCGTGCAAACCGAAGATTGAGGAAATCATAAAAAACCCATATTATCAATGATAATGCTATTATATAGAGGAATATTGCAGGTCTTGAGAAATACCATAAAGGCAGAATTTTTAAAGAGATCAAAGGGACCTCGCCCCCACTGGTACTATTAATTATATATTTTATTTTAAAAAGATATTCCCCCGCTCGCAGGTTCGTGTATTCTTTGAAACCAGTCTTTCCCCAGTTGCTATATTGTTTGTCATATCCCTCAAGAAAAAACTGGTAAGCGACGCTGTCCTCTGGCTGCAACTCAAACCTAACATTATTATTCCTGTACCTTAATACAATATTCAGGAGAGTATTTTGAAGCGGTGAACTATCAGAATTGAAAACTACAGAGTCGTTATTAATCAACACACGTCTTAACGATGGCACTAAATCTGTCTCACGGGAAACAGAGTTAGCAGATGCGTTTAAGAGGATCGGGAATAAAATAACTCCAAAAACAATCCTTAACCTCACGTAATAAGACATAATCAATTATCTTGCTTTTAATTATCCAAATGTAGTACTTAAAAAAATCAGGTCAAAAGGAAAGGCCATTTTTGAGTACTTTTATCCTTTAAAATTGAACAATTTATGACTTTAGTTTTTGCTTCAAACAATGAACATAAGATAAAGGAAATTAAGAGCCTTCTCGGAGATAGTTTCAGGCTCTTGAGTCTTCAGGATATTAATATTTCAGAAGACATTCCTGAAGAAGAACCTTTAATTGAAGGAAATGCCCTGGCTAAGGCAAGGTATGTCTACAATGCTTCCGGTTTGAATGTTTTTGCTGACGATACCGGTCTTGAAATAGCAGCATTGGATGGATTGCCGGGAGTGCATTCAGCAAGATTTGCAGGTGAGAACAAAGATTCTTCAGAAAATATAAAAAAGGTACTGAATATGCTTGGTACAAATGAGAACAGGGAAGCCAGGTTCAGAACAGTAATAGCGCTGATCCTCGATAAAAAAGAATATCTTTTTGAAGGTATCGTTAATGGCAAAATTATCTATGAGAAAAGAGGAACAATGGGATTTGGTTATGATCCGATCTTTGTCCCGGAAGGCAACCATCTTACTTTCGCGGAAATGGATATCACCGAAAAAAATAAAGTATCGCACAGAGCAAGGGCATTTAACAAATTAAAGGAGTTTCTACTTCATTATTGATGCAAAAGATCCTCTTAATACTGACGTTTATCTTTCTTAATCTGATTTTAACGGCACAAACTCCGGTCGGATCATGGTCTGATCATCTTGTTTATACCACAGCTAACTGTGTTGCTGTAAGTGCTGATCAGGTCTATGCCTCAACAGGTATGTCATTATTAATTTACAATAAAACGTATGCTGAACTGAAGAAAATGTCACGAATTAACGGGCTTTCGGAAAATGGTATAAGCACAATAGCCTGGTCGGAAGAAAATAAAACGCTGATAATTGCCTATAAGAGTACAAATGTTGACCTTTTGAAAAACAACATAATTTATAATCTCCCTGATATACTCAGAAAGTATATCGCTGGAAAAAAAATGATAAATAAAATCAGAACAAATGGAAGATATGCTTACCTGGCCAGCAGTTTTGGAATTATTGTGATAGATCTGATTAAAAGGGAAATTTATGACACCTGGAAACCAGGCATTGATTCCGATGGAGCTGAAGTATTGGATATTGCTTTCGGAAATGACAGGATCTATGCGTCAACCGTCATGGGTATTTTTACCGCAAATTTATCAGATCAGGGATTATCATATTTCGGAAACTGGGAACGGATAAACTCCCTCCCAAATCCTGCAGGGAAATACACTTCTCTTGTTTTTTCTGGAAATAAACTCTATGCAAACCTGGCAGGAACCGGTTCCGCTGGAGATCAGGTTTATGTTGTCGGCAATTCTGGCTCTCTTTTCTCATTTTTACCTGGTGTCACCAACACATCTTTCGACCCTTCTTCAGCAGGATTTACGATTTCTTCATCAGGCTATGTAAAGTATTATACCTCAAATGGTGTTTTAACAAAAACGATCTCCTCATACGGATGGGCAATTCCGCAAATTTCTCAGGGAGTAATTGATAATAACGATATTTGGATAGCTGATATTAATTCCGGTCTTATCAAAGGCGAAAATATGAACTCATTCACTGCATTGACCCTCCCTGGTCCTGTCTCCAATAATGCATTCAATCTATATTCATTAAACGGTAAAACAGTAATTTCCGGTGGAGGAACCGATAATTTATGGAATAACGAAGGGAAATCGTTGGCCATTTCTGTTTATGAAAATAGCAGCTGGACATCAATATCTTCCGGAACTGTCTTCGATCCTCTAAGAACTGTTATTGACCCCGGTAATAATAATCACATTTTTGTCTCAACCTGGGGATACGGACTTTTAGAGTATGAAAACAATAATCTAGTAAAGCAGTATACTGAGACAAACTCACCATTGCAAGCTGTTATGCCAGGGCGTGTAAGGATCTGCGGACTGGCATTTGACAAGTCAAAAAGCCTGTGGCTTACTCAATCGGGTGTACCCGGAAACATAAAAGTACTCAGATCCGATGGAAGCTGGGTAGTAAATCCTGTTTCAATCAATGCTCCTGTGATCGGAGATATCCTTATAACAGGCAAAGGACAAAAATGGATTATCTTGCCAAAAGGAAATGGACTATTCGTTCTGGATGATAACAATACACCCGATGTTTTCAGTGATGATAAATTTAAGCAGTTTCCGGTACAGGATTCGGAAAATCAGGTAATCGGAGCTGTCTACTCCCTTGCTGAAGATCAGGACGGAAGTATCTGGGCTGGCACCGACCAGGGACCAGTTATCTATTTCAATCCTGAAAATGTATTCGGAAGCAATTTGAAAGCAAGTCGTATTTTAATCCCCAGGAATGATGGTACGAACCTGGGAGATTATTTGCTGAAAACTGAAACAATTACATCCATTGCAATTGACGGGGCCGACAGGAAATGGTTAGGAACAGCAGGTTCAGGAGCTTATCTTCTATCACCTGACGGAAAAACTCAGATCATAAATTTTAATATGCGGAATAGTCCGATTTTTTCAGATTCCATTATAAGTATTGCTGTTGATAGTAAATCGGGAGACGTCTGGTTCGGAACTTCAAATGGCGTACAATCTTACAGAGGTGATGCTACGGTGGGATCAGAAAAATTCACAAGAGTCCTCACTTTTCCAAATCCGGTGAGGGAAGATTTTTCAGGAAATGTCACAATTACCGGACTTATGAAAGATTCCCGGATAAAAATAACTGATGTGAGCGGGAATCTTGTCTATGAAACAGTATCACAAGGAGGCACAGCAACATGGGACCTGAAAACATACAATGGAAGGCGAGTGGCAACCGGAGTCTATCTTGTTTTTTGTGCAAGTAAAGACGGCTCGCAGTCGTATGTTACGAAGATGCTGGTGATAAAATAACCTAATACATATATCCACTTTCGCCTGTTTTTACCTCATCCCCCTAACCCCCTTCTCCTTAAGGAGAAGGGGGAACGTATTGTTATTCAGGCACTTTACCCCTCTCCTTAAGGAGAGGGGAAGGGGTGAGGTAAACGGATGGGGTTAATTATCATTCAGTTATCAGACTCTGGATCCTTTCGATCTGAAGCTGCTTATTAACCTCTCTCAGGCTTCTTGCTGTTTTGGTAAAATATTGATGTCCTGAGATGAAATTTACCTGTATCTTATTCCAGTCATTCAGCGAGCCCATTTTATTCTGAGCTTTAAGCTCTTCATAAAGAGTATTTGAAACAGGGATGAAATCACTTCTCCCAAGGTAATCAAGATCAGAATCACACATTATATTTTCAAGAAGATTCGTAGGCTGTGGCGGCAACTTGGTTGACATTATTAAAGAACAAATACATTCTATCTGTTTGGGTGTGTAGTTGTAGGCTGGAAGCATCTTTTTTGCAATCTCTGTTCCATAAAACTCATGATTATCATAAGCAATTGTATGTCCGACATCATGAAATAAGGCTGCAGTTTTTAATAACAATATTTCTTCGTCAGTACAACCTTCAGCCCAACCGATAAGTTCTACTTCTGTTACTACATCGACTGTATGTTTCACATTATGATAAAACAGGTAGCCCGGCAATTCGATTTCGAGTTTATCCAGAATCATTTCCTGAACGTCGGTAAATTGGATAAGTCCGAATTTAATCATGAACAGATCATTCGGGACAATCCCTTCACCATTAAATGAGAATTCAGGTTTCAATCCTAAAACTTTATACATCTGAAGGTCATCCTTATATTTTACCGGTAGCTTGCCAAAATACTCACAGTCAAAAAACTCCTTAACAAGCTCATAAGTCATTACCGAAATAAGGATCATTCCACGATCGGAAACTGTTTCAACGCGACTTGCCGTATTTACTGTATCGCCCTTTATCTCGTAATTGATTTTTTTCTTCCCTGAAACTGAAGCAGTCACGGGTCCGGAATGAATTCCGATCTTCACATCCCAGATATGTTCAGAAGTTCCTCTCTTTTCAGTTTCAAACCTTTTAAGGTAATTCCGCATCTCGATAGCTGCCATAACTACATCGATGGGATTTGTAATGTTTTTTACAGGAATTCCGCCGGCACACATATAAGTGTCTCCGATAGTCTTGATCTTTTCAATTTTATATCTGGTAACGATCGCCTCAAACTCAACAATTATCTCGTCGAGCTCATCCATAAATGAAGAGGAATTCGTCCTTTCAACCAGCCGGGAAAATCCGTGGATATCTGCGAACAGGACGGTCGCCATATTGAATTTAAGCGACTTCTCTTTCTTTTCCACATCCCCCGGCTCTTTCAATCCATCAGGCGAAACTTTCTCATAAAGAGTTTTGATTTTCTGGTTGTCCCTTAACAGCTTTTCATTTATTTTCTCAAGATCTTTGATGCGTTCTTCAAGATCCTGGTTTTGCTTTGCCAGCCGGGCAATCCTTTTTACAAGCTCTTCACTGTTGTTCATCGACATCACTGAGTTGATTGATCAGTAAATATAATAAAATCCTATGGAAATAATGTCTTTCCCCTATTACTGCCAATTCACTTGAAAATCAATTTATTTACCCCATCCCCAGGGGGAGTAAATTGATTTTCTTCGCTCCCCTTGGGGTCGGGGTAAACGAAGAAAATCAATTGGGAAGTAGGTTCCGGAATTCTTTAATCATAATTTTGGAAAATACTTTAATATCAGTTCTGGCATGCTCGAAAAAACACGCGGGATAATACTACATCAGATAAAATATACCGATTCAGGTATTGTTTCCCAGATTTATACACGAAAATTCGGGAGACAGTCATTTATGATCAAAGGTATGCGGAGCAGGAAAACAGGAAAACGGAATATTCTTTTTCAACCTCTTTTCATTCTCGAACTGGAATTGTATTACAAAGCATCCCACGAGATGCAGAACCTGAAGGAATTTTCAGTCTTCTTCACTCCTTATGACATCTATTCGAACATAAAAAAAAGTGTGGTAGCAATGTTTCTTGGCGAAGTCTTAACTTCTGTCCTGAAAGAAGAAAGTCCTCATGAAGAAATGTTTGACTTTATTGAAAAATCAATCATTTATTTTGACAAGAGTAAGGAAGGATTTGCAAATTTCCACATTGCTTTTCTTGCAGGATTATGCAGCTTCCTGGGATTTGAGCCCGGAAGGCAGACAGAAAAAGACGACATGTTCTTCGATATGCTTGACGGTGTTTTTGTCCCGGTACCACCGGTTCACGGGAATTATGCAAACGAGGAAATTTCTGCTTTTCTCGCTGATTTTTTCGTCAGTTCATACGACCTGGCAAGTACCATCTCACTGACAGGTAAAATACGTAATGATATACTGGAAACCCTGGTCAGATTTTATTCATTACACCTGCCTGGTTTAAGGAAGGTAAAATCGTTAGATGTACTTAAAGAGGTTTTCAGTTGAGTTTAAATGACCGGCATTAAGATTTTTGTCTATCTTTAAAATTCTAACTGATATTTTAAATGGCAATCATCCCGTCAATAGTTAACTGGCTTAATATAAAGCGTATAAATCAGATAGAAATTTTCAAGAAATACCCTTTCGAAACTCAGCAGGAAACATTATACAGGCTTCTTGCAAAAGCAGCAAAGACAGAATGGGGCAAAAAATATAATTATTCTTCAATTGTCTCTATTAAAGAATATCAGTCAAGGCTTCCGGTACAAACTTATGAAAATATAATTCCTTATGTGGAAAGACTTCGCAGAGGTGAGACAAATCTACTCTGGCCGGGTGAAATAAAATGGTTCGCCAAATCTTCGGGTACTACCTCCGCTAAAAGTAAATTCATTCCAATGAGCAGGGAAGCCCTCGAAGATTGTCATTACAGGGCAGCAAAAGATATTCTTGTAATTTACAGTATGCTGAACCCTGATACCAGGATATTTTCAGGTAAAAGTCTGACTCTGGGAGGGAGCCACAGAATTAATCAGTTCAGTAATGACTCCTTATATGGCGACCTCTCTGCAATTCTTATCGAAAATGCCCCATTCTGGGTGGACATAATAAGAACACCACGACAAAAGATCGCTCTTCTTGAGGATTTTGAGGAGAAACTTAATCTGATCACAAAATCTTCAGTTAGTGAAAACGTAACAAGTATTTCAGGAGTTCCGTCATGGTATCTTGTTCTGATAAAACAGATCCTTGATTTTACAGGTAAAAACAATCTGCTTGACGTATGGCCAAATCTTGAGGTGTTTTTTCATGGAGGTATAAGTTTTAAACCTTACCGTGATCAATACAAAAAACTTATTGACGGAGATCAGATGAATTACATGGAAACATATAATGCCTCCGAGGGATTCTTTGGAATTCAGGATGATCCCCTGAAAAGCGATATGCTTCTTATGCTTGATTACGGAATCTTTTATGAATTCATCCCGGCTGATAAAATAAGTTCGGATGATCCTCCTGTTTATACAATTGCTGAAGTTGAGACGAATGTAAACTATGCAATTATCATTTCAACTAATGGAGGACTATGGAGATATATGATGGGCGATACAATAATTTTTACATCACTTAACCCTTTTCGCTTTTTTATATCGGGCCGGACAAAACACTTCATAAATGTATTCGGTGAAGAATTGATTATAGACAATGCGGATAAAGCTCTTGAATTAGCTTGCAGAGAAACCGATGCAGTAATTGCCGAATATACTGCGGGTCCGGTATTTATGAGTACCTTGTCGAAAGGATCACATGAATGGATAATTGAATTTGAAATAGTTCCGGCAAATCTGGCTGTGTTTACCAACATCCTCGATAACTCACTCAAATCAGTTAATTCAGATTATGAGGCAAAAAGATTTAAGGATCTGAATCTTATCCTACCGGTTGTAAAAACAGTGCCCAGGGGAACATTTAACAAATGGCTAAAGGCGAAAAACAAATTTGGTGGACAAAATAAAGTTCCAAGGCTTTCGAATTCAAGGGAGTATATTGAGGATCTGTATATTATTGCGGGAATAAGCTGACCCTTGCAGCTACGCCGATCGAAAAGGTGTAAAACCCAGGTAAAAAGAATAAATCTACTCACTTCAGGTTCGTTTTTTCCTTGGTTTCACCCCTAAATCCCCCAAGGGGGGACTTTAGTTTTTTACTCAACCCAAAGGTTCTTGGGAATTAAACAATATTATTGAATTAGACGAATCCTGGCCCCCCCTTGGGGGGGTTGGGGGGTAAAACCAAGGACGATTCACTCCCTTGAAGGGTTTGGGTAGTGAAACCTAGGGTTAATGGATTTTCTTTATTTAATTGGTTTCGCCGGTAAAATCTTAACCAATTTTTATTAATTTTATAGACTGTAAAAAATAATACACACATTATGCATATAGCTATTGCAGGGAACATTGGATCGGGCAAGACAACACTGGCCGGACTGCTGGCAAAACAATATGGATGGGTTGCACATTATGAAGATGTCGATGATAATCCTTATCTCAATGACTTCTATGAAGATATGCAACGCTGGTCCTTTAACCTCCAGATCTATTTTCTCAATTCCCGATTCAGTCAGATACTTGAAATCAGGAAATCTGATCAAACCATTATACAGGACAGAACCATTTATGAAGATGCTTACATCTTTGCTCCGAACCTTCATTCTATGGGTTTGATGTCCACACGCGATTTCGACAATTATTCAGCGCTTTTCAAGATGATGAGTTCACTTGTTAAACCACCCGATCTTTTGCTATATCTCAGAGCATCGGTACCAACTCTCGTGAATCAGATTCAGAAACGCGGCCGGGAATATGAGAGCTCAATCCGTATTGATTATCTCAAGAGGTTAAATGAAAGATATGAAGCATGGATGGAAACATACAATCTTGGAAAAGTTCTTATCATCGAAGCTGACCATTATAATTTCCCGAATAACCGAGATCATCTGGCCGAGGTTATTGACAAAATCAATGCAGAGCTCCATGGACTTTTTTAAAAAGTCTTGACATTTAATTCATTATTGTTTAGCTTTACATATCATCTATCTGCAATTCTGATGAAAGTGCTAGCTATTCTTTCTATTTAATATCTAAATCCATTGAAATGAAAACAATTAAGTCATTATTCATTCTCATTTGCATTTTATCGATTTCTTCAATTATTCAGGCCCAACCTGATCTGACAAAGTCTGCACCTATGGATCCCCTGATCAGGACAGGGAAACTAAGTAATGGACTTACCTATTTTATCAGGAATAATAAGGAACCTGAAAAAAGAGCCAGTTTTTACATCATTCAGAATGTTGGAGCTATTCTGGAAAATGATGATCAGAATGGTCTTGCTCATTTCCTCGAGCACATGGCATTTAATGGAACTGAACATTTCCCTGGTAAAGGAATCATTAGCAGTCTTGAAAAACATGGAGTCGCATTCGGCCGTAATATAAATGCTTATACCGGTTTCGATGAAACAGTTTACAACCTGAGTGATGTACCGGTTGAGGCACCTGGTCTGGTTGATTCGTGTCTTCTTGTTTTAAATGACTGGTCACATTATCTTACTCTCTCTGATAAGGAAATAGACCTTGAACGCGGCGTCATCGAAGAAGAGTGGCGAACAAGCAAAAACGCTTACCGACGCATGATTTTTGAAGTTATTCCTGTTGTTTTAAAAGGATCAAAATATGCGACACGTGATATTATAGGGAACTTCGACATTATAAAAAACTTTTCATACAACACCCTGAGAGATTATTACCATCAATGGCATCGTCCCGATCTTCAATCAATTGCGATAGTAGGCGACATTAATGTTGATGAAGTTGAGGGTAAAATTAAAACCATCTTCTCTGCAATTCCTGCCCCCGTGAATCCAGCACCCAGAGTGATGTTTGAGGTGCCATATCATAAGGAAACAAACTTTGTGCTTGTACAGGATAAAGAAGCTCCCCAGACTTCAGTATCAGTTGTTGTCCTTCATCCTGCTGTCCCGGCTCAGGACAAAAACCTTAAATATCTCCGCGACAGTCATATAATTACTTTGATGAACTCAATGATCAATACCAGAATAAATGAATTACTGCAGAAACAAAATCCTCCTTTTGTAAGTGGTTATGTGACATACGATGGGTACTATGCCAGGGGATATGATGCTTTTTCAATAAATGCCACAGCCCGAAAGAATGAAGAGGCAAAGGCATTTGAGTCTATTTATACAGAGGCTGAGAGGGCTAAAAGATTTGGATTCACAAAAGGAGAACTCGATAGGGCCAAAGCTAAAATGCTCTCTGATTTTGAAAACCGGTATAAGCAAAAAGATAAAATTGATAATGATTCTTATATCTCTGGTATACAAAACTATTTTCTTACCGGAGAACCGCTAACATCAATGGACTTCGACTATGAGTTTCTAAAAAGTGTTATAGGAAGTATAACTCCAGAGGAAACCACTGCAAAATTCAGACAGGTAATGCTTGACGAGAACAGAACAATTGTCGTTGAGGGGCTTGAAGCCAGTGACGTGAAACACCTTTCGGAGCAAGAGGCACTTGATATTCTGACCAAAGTAAAAAATTCAACCCTTACTCCTTATGAGGACAAAACATTAGATGTGTCTTTAATTAAAGAGGACCTTAAAGGTTCCAAAATAATCAAAACAGTGGCTCTCCCACAGTTTGATGCAGTTGAATGGACTCTGGGGAATAATGCAAAAGTTATTTACAGAAGGGCAAACTATGAAAAAGACAACATTCTTCTCTCTGCTTTCAGTTTTGGGGGCATCTCCAAACTTGATAATAACGAAGTGCTTGCAGGAAATTTGTTGTCTGTTATCGCCCCGATGTATGGCGCCGGAGATTATGATAATGTCACACTGCAAAAGATGCTTGCTGGCAAAAAAGCCAGTGTCTCTTTAAGCCTGAGTGAAACATCCGAATCAATCAGCGGCACATCAACACCAAAGGATTTTGAGACAATGATGCAGCTCCTGTATCTGAAGTTCGCCCATCCAAGATTTGACAAAGTGGCTCATGATGCCATCATTGGAAGATTTGCCGGGATGATTGCTAACATGGAAAAAGATCCAAATAAAATAAAGAGTGATAGTATTTCATTGATCACAACAGGATATAATCCAAGGACACCGATACTTACCAAAGAAACGATAAGCAGCATTACTCTGGATGAAATTCAGAAAATCTATACTGACCGTTTCAAAGGTGCTGATGAATTTACATTTTTTATCGTTGGAAATATCGGAAAAGATACTGTCATGCCTATGGTAGAAAAATACATAGGGTCACTTCCTTCTGATGGCAGGAAAGAGACCTGGATCGACAGAAAAGTTGAACAGCCAAAAGGGGAAATTACCAAAGAAATAAGCTTACCCCTCACCATTCCCAAATCGACAATATTCATCTCTTTTGCAAAGGACATGAAATATACCCCATACAATTATCTCGGACTTGAAGTAATTAAAGGAATCCTCGACCTCGTTTACACTGAAAAAGTAAGAGAAGATAAAGGTGGCACATATGGCGTTGGAGTATCGCTTTCAGAACAGAAAAGGCCAACTCAGATCGGGGAAGGCATAATAACTTTTGACTGCGATCCTGCACGTGCGAATGAATTGAAGGCAATCATTTACAATGAACTGGATAGTATTATGATAAAGGGCCCATCACAGGTAAATCTCGATAAGACCGTAAATAATATTCTTAAAACAAGGGAAGAAAATAAAATGCACAATGCATACTGGAGTGGTATTTTAAGCAGATATTACAGTTATGGTATAAACTCAAATGATCCTGCCAATTATGAAACCATACTTAAGTCATATAAGATTAAGGACATAAGGAATTTGGCAATAATGATGTTTAAAAAACCGGATGTTGTTGATCTGATATTTAAACCCGCTAAATAAGATTTTTGGCCCCCTTGCCCCCCTAAAGGGGGGTTAATTCTCAGTCCTTCAATAAATTCGTTAATGATACCGAATTAGTCCCCCTAGGGGGACAGCCGCGCAGCGGCAGGGGGTATGTTAATCCAATTGAGGCGTCTGCATTTAATATGGAGTTGAATTTTGTAAAATTTTTAACAGTTAGTCCGTTTACCATTAATTATTAATATATTACCTTTCCGCTTGTTAAAATCAACCCATCATGAGCTCAACACGAAGAACTTTCATTAAGACGGCATCAGTTTTAGCTGCGGGAAGTGTTATCCCATTCAATGGGATCAATGCAAGAAAGATCATTTCTCCTAGTGATAAGATCAGGGTAGCTCTGATCGGGGCACACAGTCAGGGATTCAACGATTTGACATCATTCCTTAAAAATCCTGAAATTGATTGCATGGCAATGTGTGACGTTGACCGGAACGTTCTTAATATACGAACCGATGATCTTGTAAAGCTTGGTTTCCCAAAACCTAAGCTCTATGTCGATTACCGGAAAATGCTTGAAGACAAAGATATAGACGTAATAATCAATGGTACTCCTGATCACTGGCATTGCCTTATCCTTACAGATGCTCTCGAAGCAGGAAAACATGCTTATATTGAGAAACCTGTTGGTAACTCAATTGCTGAAATCAATATAATGGAAAGAGCCGTTAAGAAACATGGGAAGATTGTTCAGGTTGGTCAATGGCAGAGAAGCCAGCCCCATTTTGTTGATGCAATAAATTATCTGAGATCCGGGAAACTGGGCCGTATCCGCACATGCAAAGCCTGGTCATATGTAGACTGGAAAGGTGCAGTTCCCAAAGTTCCCGATTCGCCGGTTCCCGATGGCGTGGATTATAATATGTGGCTCGGTCCGGCTCCCAAACGGCCCTTTAACAAAAACCGGTTCCACCTTAGCTTCAGATGGTATTGGGATTACGCAGGCGGGGTTATGACTGACTGGGGCGTGCATCTCATTGATTATATTTTATATGGTATGGGAAAGAGTGTTCCTGTCTCTGTAATGGCAATAGGTGGGAAATATGCCTTCCCCGACGATGCGATGGAGACTCCTGATACTATGACGGCCGTTTATGACTTTAAGGATTTTACAATGATATGGGAACACACCATTGGAATTGGTCTTGGAAACTGGAGAAGACCTCACGGTATGTCATACATAGGAGAAAACGGCACCTTGGTTCTCGACCGGAATGGATGGGAGGTTATTCCTGAAAAACAAAGAATTGAAGGGCTCCCCGTTCAGAAAAATGTTGGTGATGGCCTCGATCTTCATGTAAAAAATTTCCTGGCCTGCATAAAAAATAATACTCCCCAAAACCTGCATGCTGGTATTAATGTTGGAAGGGATGTTGCTCTTGTGGCTCAGATGGGGAATATTGCATTCCGTACAGGCGAAAAGGTCAGCTGGGATGAGACTACGCAATCATTTAAGTCAATTACAGCTAATAAGCTGATTGTCCCTGAATACCATAATGGATGGAAATTACCAAAATACTAATGGTATCAGATGCTATTTAAATTTTTTAAATTTATAATTGTCGGTTTCTCAGGTTTAGTTGTTGATTTTTCAATAACAATTCTGCTTAAGGAAAAGCTTAAGATTCACAGGTATATAGCAAATTCGACCGGTTTCATTATAGCTGCCAGTACGAATTATTTGTTTAACAGACTCTGGACATTCCATAGCAATAATCCAAAAATCTTAACCGAGTACAGCACTTTCCTTATAATTTCTTTGATAGGACTTCTGATCAATAACTTTGTTATTTTTCTTTTGGAAAAGAAACTTCACTTCTATTTCGCAAAGTTCATAGCAATTATGATAACTTCATTGTGGAACTTCACAGCCAATTATTATCTTAATTTTTCTCATTGATTCTGGCTTCATAAAAGCTACTGCTAAAAGTGTCATATAGGATTCCTGCGTGGGAGCAAATAGCGATTTTGTATAACCCGGGGGCCAGATCTGTAACTGTGAAATTACAGTCAACCCCGATAGTATCATGGGCATCTAATTTTGAAAGACTCTCAGGAAGATCCAGCATCTTAGTTTCCATGTTGCCCTTTTTTAAGAATGCAAGTTGGAAGAAAATCGGCAATTCTTTATGCTTGAAATCAATCGCATAGGGATATGGATTGAAAATCTTCAGATGAATTGTATTAGTTCCGGTGCTGTTGAAACTATAACTCTTGTTTTCCAAAATTACACACTCTTTCTGAAGCGATTGAAAATCTTTAAAAACGTGAGTAAAGATTGAGTCCCCATCGGATAGAATATGTTTTGTCAGATGACTCTTATAATAGTCACTAAAATAATGCGGAACATATAAGACCTCCTTTCCATGCACTTTTTCTTCAAAGTCCCACAGATCGTATTGCGTTTTTCGGTAATTAAGGTTATCAAGTGTATAAGCAAATTTACCTGTATAAAAAGTATATACTGCAGGCCTCTGGTATGAGTTGGTGAAAACAACAGGTCTGTTTTCAGCCAGTTTTTCTATATCCTTTACCCATTGTTTTTTATTATGAAACTCTTTCTTCAGAATAGTGCTTGGCAGAAAATCAAATGCGGATGCCACTCTGACAAATAATAATAACGTGAACATAAAAACAGCGACCCATTTTACATAATTCTTCAGCCAGGGCTTGAAATTAATGTTATTGAAGAGAATAATAACCATCGGAACACTTACCAAAGCTGTCCATTGAGGTTCAACACGATATCGGAAACTTGAGATAAAAAAGAATATAAAAAAACCGGTTATAATAAAATAAAGGGCCCTGTTAAATAAATCCTTTGGCCTTACTTTAATCATTATCCAGATTAATATGGTAAATATAAATGGATTATGGAAAAAATACTGACCGAACAGATATTCAGGCACATGACTCAGATCAAAGGCTGAAACCCTGTCAACAAGATGATATCTGAAAGATGGAAAACCATTTGAATATTGCCAGAAGAGATGTGGGAAAAACAATAAAAGAGCTGCGAATGATGCCAGATAGAACCTGATGCTTTTCAGTAATGCAGGATTTGAAAGAATGACCAGGATAATTAAAAGACCGCTGTGGTATTTGCTATACATCAGAGCGGCCATTGAGAAGCTTAGGAATATTGTGTTACCCGGGCTTTCTTTAACAAGAAATTGCTTATAGGCCAGAAGAAAAACTGCTGTAAATAGTATTAATGGAGCATCAGGTGTAGCTATAAAGGCAAAAATGTTGAAAACCGGCATTATCACAATAAGCATAAAGAAGAACAAGACGTTCGCTTTTCCCCCTTGCTCCTTTTCAACTATTTTCCAGATTAACCATAATGCGATTAACTGACTCAGAACAATTACAATCCTGAGTCCAAGTTCATTATGGATGAAATAATATCCGATCTTGATCATCAGTGCGATCATAGGAGGATGATCGAAATACCCCCATGCCAGATATTTTGAATACATCCAGTAGTATGCTTCATCGTTATCAAGGGGAGTAAGACGAGCCTGAAATAAATTCAGAATGCCCCAGGCAGCAAGCAAAAGTACAAAAGGATTTAAAAGATATCCTTTCAATTTGTTATTCATTTTTCTTTCAGGATATTGTCAATTTTCTTTAGCTCTTCCTCGCTGAAATTAAGATTATTGAGTGTTTTCAAATTATCATCCAGTTGATTAACGCTTCTGACACCGACAAGAACTGAGGTAATTCTTGGATCCTTAAGCAACCACGCAATTGCCATCTGCGCCAGTGACTGATTGCGGTTTAATGCGATTTCATTTAATCTTTTTGCTTTACTTACCTTTTGATCAGTGACATCCTCAACTTTCAAAAAGCCATTCGGGTTGGCAGCCCTTGAGTCTTTTGGAATACCTTTAAGATACTTATCGGTAAGCAGGCCCTGTTCGAGTGGTGAAAATGGAATGCACCCTATTCCTTTTTCTTCAAGAACATCCAGCAAGCCGTCTTCAACCCAGCGGTTAAACATTGAGTATTTTGGTTGGTGAATAAGACAATTTACGTTCATTTCTTTTAGTATCTCTGATGCTTTTTTTGTCAGATCAGCCGGATAACTGGAAATCCCGACATAAAGAGCTTTCCCCTGGTGAACAGCCTGAGCCAGTGCTCCCATTGTCTCTTCAAGTGGTGTGTCAGGATCAGGACGGTGAGAATAAAATATATCAACATAGTCAAGATTCATTCTTTTCAGGCTCTGGTCGAGACTTGCAAGAAGATATTTCCGTGAACCAAAATCTCCGTATGGACCTGGCCACATCTCCCATCCGGCTTTTGTCGATATAATCATTTCATCACGCAAATTGCCGAAATCTTTCTTCAGGATTATTCCAAAGTTTTCTTCTGCAGAACCCGGCAGGGGTCCGTAATTATTCGCGAGATCAAAATGAGTTATTCCGGCATCAAATGCTCTCCACAATATTTTCCTGAAATTTTCGAAGATATCAACTGAGCCGAAATTGTGCCATAAACCAAGCGATATTTCAGGCAACCTGATTCCACTTCTTCCGCAACGGCGATAATTCATCTTATCGTAACGTTCTTTTAATGGATTATAGATCATATTTTTTGATTTTAATCTTCAATAATTCATTCCCTGTTCAAAGTTAAACAAAATCCAAAGGTTAATTCCTGATAGATAATATAAAAATAATTTTTCAAAATATTAAACAATTTCGGTCTGTGTGATGTTAGTGTTTCAATCAATAGGAACAGAACAATATTGAAATTATGCTTAATGAAAATATTTCATTAGGAAAAGGAAAAGACAAGTAACAGATCAGAATAAAAACCTATGGAAACTATAGTAACCCCGGAAAAAAAATTTCTCAATAATGAAAATAATTATGAGACAATTTTTAATATCGAAAGAAAATATGGGAAATCAGATGTAGCAGAGGTGAGTTATGGGTTCACAACGGAAGAGGGTAAGAACTTTTTCCGCTATCTGAAGACCTTCAACTTGGCTAAAGATCCTGATTTATTGATTCTTCCAGCAATAAATCATTACTATTTTGATGAAAAAGAACTTAAAAATGTCAGAACATTAGTAAATCTTAAAAATCTGAATCAGATAAAAGAACTGAATTCATTTTTGTATACACTGATTCATATTCTACCTGAGAACGCCAATTTTTTAGGATATTTTTCTTACAATAAATTTTCTTTCACAGGTGATGGACTGTTTACCGGATTATCAACTCGGATAAATAAATTCCTCGACCTGAAGACAGATCATAATCTGGATAAGAAAGAATTCTCAGATCGTCTGCAAAAGTTCGGTTTCAGGATTATTGATATGACTGAAATGAATGGGCTTGTATATTTTTATGCTCAGAAGGCCAGTAATACATCGAGACTGTCAGCCTGACAGATAACTACATATATAAATCAGTTAGTCGTTATTGATTTCTTTCTTTAACAATTTCATTATTCTTTTCCAGCGATGCTCATCCATTCTGGCACCGACAATTTCAATAACATGTCCTGCAAGTACTGAACCAAACCTTCCGCATTCTTCAAGAGGTAGCCCGGAGGAATATCCATACAAAAAACCTGACGCATAGAGATCCCCGGCGCCTGTTGTGTCGACACAATTAACCGGTATAGTTCCGATTTTTACTTTTTTGTCTCCCTTTTTTATCATAGAACCATCACTTCCCACTTTGATTATTGCAATTTCACATAAGCCGGATAGTATTTCTAATGCTTCGTCAGGAAGCAGACCTGTAAATGCCTTTGCCTCTTCTTCATTAGCAAAAATAATATCTACATATTTGTCTACAATGTATTGGAAATCCTGAAGTTTTGCTTCAACTACATTATAACTGGAAAGGTCAAGTGCAATTTTCATTCTGTTTTCCTTTGCGATTATACAAGCTCTTTCCACAAGCGGTTTATTTAAAATAAGATATCCTTCCATATAAAGAATATCATATTCTTTGAAATAGAGAGGATTAAGATCTTCAGCAGACAGTTCAACTGCTGCACCAAGATGGGTTGCGAAAGTTCTTTCGGAATCTTTAGATATCAGAGCTACAGCAGTTCCGGTAATGGAATTTCGCCTTGCCAGGAATGTTTTTACTCCTGCCATTTTCATATCATTCTCAAAAAAATCGCCAGTGTCGTCTTTTCCTATTGATCCTATAAAACCTGACTCCAAACCTAGCATTGCCAGACCATGAATTGTGTTAGCTGCTGATCCTCCGGAGGCCAAATTCATTTTAAAATTGATCGTTTCCCTCTTTATTATAGCCGATTTTTCGGCATCAACCAGTTGCATACTTCCTTTAGGCAAAGAAAATTTTTCGAGTATATTATCACTGTCAATCAGTGTCATAACATCAACGAGTGCATTACCTATTCCAACTATCCGATTCATTTTAAAAAATTTCTTTAAAGATATTGCTTAATTCAGCAAAAGCCCT
The DNA here is from genome assembly GCA_963823065.1 of uncultured Bacteroidales bacterium. Lineage (GTDB taxonomy): Bacteria > Bacteroidota > Bacteroidia > Bacteroidales > VadinHA17 > LD21. Next base: position 976,684 of record CAWGJX010000001.1, on the reverse strand, counting down.
TACTTTTGGCCTGCTAAATAATAGCAAATTTTTTAAAAATGACCTTCCTCAGTAGCTCAGTTGGTTAGAGCAACGGACTGTTAATCCGTGGGTCGTAAGTTCGAGTCTTACCTGGGGAGCTTCCAAAAATAAATGGCTTTGATACACAACTGTATCGGATCTTTTTTTTGCCCTTTATTGAGATAACTTTAAAAACATATATGTCATAATATAAACCGGTAAGGGTATGCCATGGGATGTCCCTACATGGTGATGTATCAAATATCCTGATTTGGCAGCAGTTTACGATTTTTACAACTTAAAGTTCAATTCCTACCGGACAATGATCAGAGCCGGTTATATCTTCCAGAATAAACGCCTTATTTACTGTTGGAAGAAAGGTCTCGCTGACCAGAAAATAATCGATTCTCCAGCCAATGTTCTTCGATCTTGTACCTGCTCTGTAACTCCACCAGGAGTATCTTTCAGTCACGTCGGGATATAAACGGCGAAACGTATCTGCCATTCCGCCGCCAGTTAACCTGTCCATTCCATCTATCTCCTCCTGCATATATCCCGCTGTTTTATTGTAATTGGCTTTCGGGCGTGCCAGATCAACCGGTTTATGAGCTACATTAAGGTCACCACATACAATTACAGGTTTTGCCTTCTCAAGATTTTTCAGATATTCAAAAAATGCTTTATCCCATTCCTGCCTGTAACCTAACCTCTTGAGCTCGCTTCCTGAATTCGGCACATAGACATTTACAAGGAAAAAGGATTCAAACTCAAGACATAACACACGGCCTTCCGTATCATGTTCCTCTTTATTTATTCCTTTTGTCACATTCAAAGGCTTGATCTTAGATGCAACTGCTGTGCCTGAGTAACCTGGTTTTATGGCAGAATTTGAATAGATGTGATAATCTTTCAGCGGCTCGAGAGTTTCAATAACGTGGTTCTCCTGGGCCTTAATTTCCTGCATGCAAAGAATATCGGGACCAATAAGTTCGAGATCAGCAAAAAAGTTTTTTTTAGCAATAGCACGGAGTCCGTTTACATTCCACGATACGATTTTCATAGTCTAAATCTTGATTAGTTGTAAAAATAGTCACCAGGGTTAAACAAACAATGGTAAATTAGGTTTTTGCCAGAAGAAATTATAAAACCGAACCAAAACCAACAAGATGTTTATTATAATTTCCGGTATTGAGCAGGGAACAGTCGCGACTGTTCCCTACATGTCATATTTTGGAAGGTTAGGGACATGCCATGGCATGTCCCTAACCTATGGTGTATAAAACATGTAGGGTCACGCCATGGCGTGACCCTACATGTTTTATATATAACCAGTAACGATTTACCAGATTACCGGCCTCTGTTCAGGCGCTCTGAAGAGCTTATCCACTGGCTTCACCGAAGGGAATGCCTTATAGAATTCAGGCATGTTATAAACAACTCCGTTTATCCTTACTTTTGCAGGAGAATGTTCGTCGGTTTTTATTCTTTTTCTTAATTCCGCATCGCGCATATTGGTTCTCCAGATCTGAGCGTACGACAGGAAGAAGCGCTGAGTATCTGTAAAACCATCAATAGGCTTTGGCGTTTCCTTGCCCTTGAGAGACAATTTATATGCATTATATGCTATTGTGGCACCACCCAGATCAGCTATGTTTTCACCAAGGGTGAGCTTTCCGTTTACAAAGGCAGAATCAAGAACTTCGAAGTGATTATACTGATCGATAAGCATTGATGCACGGTCTTCAAATGCTTTCGAATCTTCCTTTGTCCACCAGTCGCGAAGGTTTCCGTCCTTATCGAATTGTCTTCCCTGATTATCAAATCCGTGCGTCATTTCATGACCTATTACCATGCCTATAGCACCATAATTTACAGCATCATCAGCATCGAGATTGAAAAAAGGAGGCTGCAATATACCTGCCGGAAATACAATTTCGTTCTTGTTTGGATAATATCCTGCATTGACAGTCTGTGGAGTCATTCCCCACTCCTCGCGGTCAACAGGTTTCCCAACTTTATTCATCGTATATCTGAATTCGAAAGCCTGTGAATTAAGAACATTCATAACATAGGAGTCTGGAGTGATCTCAAGACCTGAGTAATCTCTCCATTTATCCGGATAACCAACTTTTACACCCATTTTGTCGAGTTTTGCCAGTGCTTCCAGTTTGGTCTGTGTGCCCATCCATGCAAGATTCTCAATTCGCTGTTTCAATGATGCTTTAAGGTTCATCACCAGTGCTGTCATTTTTTCTTTTGCAACAGGAGGAAAGAACTTTTCTACATAAAGCTGTCCTATCGCTTCGCCAAGACAGCTGCTGGTAGCATCAAGCACCAGTTTCCATCTTGGTTCCATCTTTTCCTGACCAGATAAGGTGGTATAATAAAAGTCGAAATTCTGATTTTCAAAATCTTTTGACAAGTAGCTCGCTGTGCTGTTTATCAGCTCCCATCTCAGGAATGTTTTCCAGTCATCGACAGAAACAGATTTCATCATGTTTCCAAGCTCTTTAAAAAAACCAGGCTGGTATATATTTATTTCCTTAAGATCAGAATAACCGGTCTTGGCAAAATATGCCGTCCATTTGATATTTGGTGAGAGTTTATTAAGAGCTCCGACATCAAATTTGTTATATGTCTTCTGAGGATCCTGGTTCTCAACATTGGTGAAAGATGCTTTTGCAAGCTGCGTTTCCATACTCATCACTGTCCTGGCATTTTTTTCTGCAACTGCCGGCTGATCCTTCAGTAGTTCAAACATTTTCGTTATGTGAATGAGATATTTTTCTCTGATCTTTTTTGTTGATTCGTCATTATTGAAATAATAATCACGTTCCGGAAGTCCAAGTCCGGCCTGATAACACTGAGCAATAACATTGTTGCTATTCTTCGAATCCTGATTAGAGAAAAGGTAAAAGAACGGACTCATTGAATAGCTCTGGAAGAATGCTGCGGTCATCTGAACATCATCAATAGTCTTAATGGCTTCAATCTTATCAAAGAATATTTTTAAAGGTTTAATACCCTGTTCTGCGATCTTAACCGTATCCATTCCCGATTTATAGAATGTGCCGATCTTCTGTTTATTGCTGCCGGGAACAGAATCTCCTGACGCAGCTGCATCAATTATTATCTCCTTAATATTCTCTCTGTTTCTTTCAACGAGCTCGTCAAAAGCATTTTTGGAGTTTTTGTCAGCTGGTATAGGATTATTCTTCAACCAGGTACCGTTAGCGTAAGTAAAGAAATCATCACCTGGTTTTACTGTTGTATCCATGTTCTGAATATCGAAAGCCGGATATTTTTTCACTGGTTCAGTTGTTTTATTTGCATTGCCTATGCAACCCTGCAATAAGGCAATAGCTATAATTCCAAATAAAATATTTTTCATCGCTCATTTTAATTTTATAATAGGATGCAAAAGTAATGTAATAATCGGGACCATATTAATTGATTTTACAATTTAACAACCCGGGTTATCCCAATACGATTTTAACTTTATGTTCAGTACCGGACTTAAATACCGGAATAAGATTTGATCCGTTTTTCTGACCGTCGACTACAACTTCCTTTACTCCTCGTGATTTTCCATCCGGATTGACAACCTCAATATTATAAGTCGCGCCCCTGAACTTCCTTACCGCAGTAAATCCCTTCCAATCGGTTGGAATACATGGATCTATAAACAAACCATCATATTCCGGACGAATCCCGAGCATGAATTGTGTCACCGCATAAAAATTCCATGATGCAGTACCTGTAAGCCATGAATTCTTGGCTTCCCCGGGTTTAAAAGCATCTTTCCCGGCTACCATCTGGGCATAAACATATGGCTCCGTCTTATGCAGATCACTTATCTCCTCGAGGTAGGAAGGACATATTTTTTTGTAGTAATCCCATGCACGATTCCCGTTACCAACAACTGTTTCACCAATCATGATCCAGGGATTATTGTGACAGAAAACACCGGCATTTTCTTTATACCCCGCCGGATATGATGAAATTTCACCATATTCAATATAATATTTAGTGAATGCAGGGTTATTCAGCACAATACCATATTTGCTGTCGAGCCTTTCCTTCACTGCATTAAGAGCTTTAGTACAAAGACCTTCTTCCTTCCCGATACCTGCCATCGTACACCATCCCTGCGATTCAATAAAGATTTTGGCTTCTTCGTTTTCATTACTTCCGATTTTACGGCCATAATAGTCATAAGCACGTATAAACCATTCCCCATCCCAGCCATATTTCTTTATTACATCAACCATTTTATCAACAAGCTTCTGAGCGCGGAGAGCTTCGTCATTTTTTCCCAGTCTTTTGCACAGGTCTACATAATCGCGTCCATATACCACGAAGAGACCGGCAATCATCACAGACTCTGCTTTAGATCCCTCTGTTTTATTTTCAGTTGTCTGGAAAGATTCATTGGGATCATTTGAGAAACAATTGAGGTTCAGACAATCATTCCAGTCGGCTCTGCCAATAAGCGGTAATCCATGAGGGCCCAGATTATTCACAACATGATCAAATGAAACAGTGAGATGATCGAATAGACTTTTCGCATTCGAAATATCATTATCAAATGGAACTAATTCATCAAGTATCCCAAAATCACCTGTTTCCTTAATATAGCTTACAGTACCAAGAATTAGCCACAACGGATCGTCGTTAAAGCCGCCGCCAATATCATTATTCCCTCTTTTATTGAGAGGTTGGTACTGATGGTAGCAACCTCCATCAGGGAATTGTGTAGAGGCAATATCAATTATTCGCTCGCGTGCACGTTCAGGGATCTGATGGACAAAACCGGTAAGATCCTGGTTGGAATCGCGGAAACCCATTCCTCTTCCTATACCCGACTCGAAGAATGAAGCTGAACGTGAAAAACAGAAGGTTATCATGCACTGGTATTGATTCCAGATATTCACCATCCTGTCCACCTTATCATCACCTGTGTTTACCGTGTAAATACTTAAAAGATTATCCCAATATTTCCGCAGATCAGCAAGTGCAGCATCCACCTTTGCAGAGGTGTTAAACTTTGCAATGGTTTCTTTTGCTTTCTTCTTGTTTATGATATTTTTTGATTCCCATTTTTCATCCTCCTTATTTTCAACATATCCAAGGACAAATATGAAATCTTTTGATTCACCAGGTTTCAATTCAACTTCAAGGTAATGTGAAGCAATCGGCGACCAGCCATGAGCTTCGGTATTCTTTGGCTTCCCTTCAGCAACAACCTGGGGTTCATCAAATCCATTATATAATCCAATGAAAGATTCACGGTCCGTATCATAACCCTGGATCGGAACATTGACAGAATAATAGGCGTAATGATCGCGTCTTTCCTTGTACTCGGTCTTATGATAGATAACCGATCCTTCTATTTCCACTTCACCGGTTGAAAAATTCCTCTGGAAGTTTTCCATGTCAGAAGCTGCATTCCATAAACACCATTCTGTAAATGAAAATAACTTTAGCTTTCTTGTCTTTTCAGAGCTGTTTGTAAGAGTAAGCTTCTGAACTTCAGCCCATGTTTTAAGCGGAACAAAGTAAAGAACATTTGCTATAATGCCGTTTTTTTCTCCTTTAATATTAGTGTAATTCATCCCATGACGGCACTCATAGCTGTCCAGTTCCGTCTTGCATGGCTTCCATCCCGGCGACCATATGTTTTCACCATCATTTATATAGAAATATCTCCCGCCGCTATCCATGGGAACATTATTATACCTGTAACGCGTAATCCTGCGGAACTTGGCATCTTTATAGAAAGTGTATCCTCCTGCTGAATTTGAAATAAGCGAGAAGAAGTCTTCATTCCCAAGGTAATTTATCCATGGCCATGGGGTTCGCGGATTACTGATAACGTATTCGCGGTTTTCATCATCAAAATGACCGTATTTCATAATCTGTGGTTTATTATTTTGCTAATTCGTTTTGCCTCCGTCTGTTTAATTCTAAAGTGATCTCAGTCATCTTCTTTTGATTTAATGGATAGAGAGTCATAATCCCGGCTGTAATGAAAGTTATAATTGCCGGTATCCAGCTCATAAGCATGATTATTCCGGGAATTGCTCCTGCAATAGCCACTTCATCCTGTCCGTTATAATGGAACGAAGCAAGAACGAATCCAATAATTGCACCTGCAATTCCTCCTCCGAACTTGGTTGCAAAAGAACCAGCAGAGTAAACGAGTCCTGTAGCTCTCCTGCCATTCTTAAATTCAGAATAATCCGCGGCATCACCAAGCATTGCAAAGAAGAGTGTCGGGAATATTGCTGCACCAAACTCGGATATTAAACCGATTGTGAAAATCGGGATGATATTCGCAGGTCCGCAAAAGAAAAGTAAGGCATTTACCGAACCTGAAAAAATGAGGGCATATATAAACAGATTACGTTTCCCGAAGCGTTTACCGAGTGGCGAAGTTATCATCGCTCCTGCGATTGAAGCCAGCATTAATCCGACCATGAAAGAAGCTGCAAGCAACTGGTTATGTAAATAATGAGAAAAATAGATTACAACAATTCCCTGTTTTATAGAGTTATATACATTGAATAACATCCCGATAATGAGCAGTACAATCCATGGCCTGTTTCTGATAAGGTCTTTCAGATCTTTACCCAAATTTGTTTGCTGTTCTTTAGGAGGTTGTACCCGTTCTTTTGTAGCTGCAAATGTCAGGATCATCAGAAGAGATAAGAAAAATGATAATAGATAAATGGAATTGCTATATCCTTTTTTCTCATCAATGATTGTAATTTTTTTGGCTTCGAGGTTGTCTTCTCCGGATACGATGAAAGCATATTCTTTTTTAGCATCCATTGAAAAGCTTTTGCCTTGTGTCGGAACATTCAGACTATCCCCCTTTTCGGCATTTACCCAGGAAAATAGTGCGATTCCGTCTTTGGTTTTAATATGTACATTTTTGATATCCTTACCGGTTGATACTGTTACTTCATATCTTTTTGTATCAAGCTTATCGATAGCGATTGAAGGATTAATATTACCAAAATGCGCAACTAAAAATAACAATGCTCCCTGAACAATCATTCCACCGGTAAATGCACCAACCATTCGATATGAACCAAGACTTGTTCGTTCTTTGTCGTCGCCCGTCATTACAGCCATTAAGGCCCCATATGGTATGTTATTTGCAGTATAAAGAATAAAGAATATGAGGTAGGTGGCGTAAGCATAAATTATCTTACCTGTCGGACCAAAGTTTGGGGTTGTAAACAACAATGATAATGTTACACCTAACGGAATGGCTGTCCATAATATCCAGGGACGAAATCTCCCATACTTGGAATTCGTCCTGTCGCAGATAATTCCCATTGCCACATCAATTATTCCGTCACTTAACCTGGCAATTAACATTAGCAATCCCACTGCAGCAGGATTAATTCCAAAAACATCGGTATAAAAAACAAACAGAAAAGTGGCCACTCCGCGCCAGGCAATATTTGCTGCACCATCACCGAGTGCATACCCGATTTTTTCTTTTAAGGCTAGTTTTTCCACGATTAAGGTTTTAGAAAGAGAAACATAAAAAATAAAGGAAGAATAAATACAAATTAATTTTAATTTATTATAAAATTAAACCATTCCTGCTAAAACGCAAAAACACAATAATCTATGCACGGACAGCACTCTTAACTTTATATCCATTCAATCCAAAATAAACGATAAATCCAAAACAAAATAAGGGCACTATAAATCCTAGAGCCATTGTTGATATATCAGCTATCCATCCCATAAACATGGGGAATATGGCACCACCAACAATTGACATTACAAGTATTGAAGAACCTTTTTTGGTCAAAGGCCCGAGGCCTTTTATTCCCAGAGCAAAGATTGTCGGGAACATAACCGACATGAAGAAATAGGTTGAGAAAAGTGCTACAACTGATATCCACCCCAAGCCGGCGACTACCAGAGCCATAGTTAAAACATTCATCAAGGCATAAAAAGCAAGTAGCCTGTTTGGACGGACAATTCTCATAAATATTGTACTTCCGGTAAATCTTCCCAGCCAGAACAAACCCATTCCTCCGAAACCCAGGATCTGTGCAGCATGCTGGTTCGTCATGGACGGGATCTCTTCTGTAACATAATTAATAAAAAAACTATTGATGCCTGTCTGGGCGGCAACATATAAAAATTGGGCTACTACCGCCAATACAAAATGTGGGTGTTTAAGAAGGTCTTTCAATTTTCCTGACGATTCTTCTTTAACAATATCAGCTTCTTCCCTGATTTCAGGAAATTTAACTCTCCAGAAAAGAAATGCAACTATTAGTACAAGTGTACCTATTAGAAGATATGGAAGAGCAATTGATGCGAATTTATTTGTGTTCTCACTAACAGAAAATATCAACATTCCACCGACCAGAGGTCCGGCTATCCAACCCAGTCCGTTAAATGACTGGGAAAAATTTATTCGTCTTGCACCACTTTCTGATGGTCCCAAAACAGTTGTATATGGATTAGCAGCCGTCTCCAGAAAGGTAAGTCCGCATGCAATAACAAAAAGACAAAACAGGAAACTTCCGAATGTTTGAATAAGTGTTGCGGGAAGCATTAAAAATGCACCTCCGGCAAAAAGAAGCAGTCCGAATATAATTCCTTTTTTGTATCCGAATTTCTGCATGACCAATCCTGCCGGTATCGCCATCAGAAAATAGCCACCATAAAAGACAAATTGAACAAAAGCTGATTTTGCCTTCGACATATGAAGCAACTCCTGGAAATGCTTATTAAGCACATCAAGGCATCCATGGGCAAAGCCCCAGAGAAAGAAAAGACTTGTTACGAGGATAAACGGGATAAGAAATCCCTGGAATACAAATTTTTTCTGTTCATTTTTGGACTGAAGATCGTTTGGCATTTTCAATATTGTTTTTGTGAATACAATATTGTCAGGATTTACGACTTTACCAAAAAAAAATTCCTTTTTAACCACGAAGCACAGAAAGTAGGGCACGCCCCCTGCCGCCTCTTCGATCAAAATTACTATATGGAAACATGACGGCTGTCCCCCTAAAAGGGGACTAATGCGCTGTCCTTCATGGAATTATTGGCAGATTGCGAATTTACCCCCCTTCAGGGGGGCAGGGGGGCAACCAAGGGATTTTAGAGCTTGTGGATATTGAGTCCACCGCTAATCTCAAAAATCATGCCCGTTGAGAAATTCCAGTCGCCTCTCGATATGGAAGCTATAGCTTTCCCAATATCTTCCGGTAAGCCCCATCTTTTCTGAGGAACGAGACCTTCATTTATCAGCTTGTCATACTTATCTTTGATCTTTGTAGTCATGTCCGTATCAATAACACCTGGCCGGACTTCGAAAACCAGAATTCCTTCAAGCGAAAGTCTGTCGGCAAATACAGTTGAAGCCATGCTGAGACCTGCTTTTGATACACAATATTCCGCTCTGTTAACAGAAGAACGGCTTGCAGAAACTGATGTTACGAAAATAATAACAGGTTTATAATCATCGATCTGTTGTTTCAACCAGATCATTTCTCTGGCAATTTTCTGTGCGAAAAAAACCGGCCCCTTCAGATTTATATTCATAACCCGGTCGTAGCTTTCTTCTGTCATTTCAAGAACTTCATCTCTCTGAAGAGGAGCAACACCGGCATTATTAATAAGAACATCTATCCTTCCGTATCTGTCAAGAATATTTGTCACAACTTCCTTTTGACATGAAGTACAGGATATGTCAAGCCCTACCGGAAAGAACTGGGCTCCTCTTTTTTCAACCTCAGAACAAAGATTTTCCATTCCCTCACTGTCAACAGAACGGGCAATTGCTGCAATATCATATCCTTCGGATGCCAATGCTATTGCAATTGATTTTCCTATCCCTCTGCTGGCGCCAGTAATGACAGCTACGGGTTTGTTATTCATACGTTAAGATTCAATCAGGTTTTCACAGTAAATTCGGTTTAAAGGTAATGATTTGCCCGAATTTGTCAACAAACGATTTAAATATCTTCAATTTATCTTCACTACATGCTTAACTGCAATGCCTGCCTGAGAATCCTATCCTATAAAAGATAATTTATTTTGATTCAGAAATGAATTCAGAGTGATAATGTTTTGCTTTGATTCAACAATTTTTTATGGAAATTAACAGATAGAGGACTAAGCCACGATAACCTTAGAAGTGATCCAAAATAGTAATGCATCAGTTTTAAATAAATTAATGTCCGGGAAAATAATTTAGGAATAAAGAAAAGAATAAGCCCGATTAAAGCCGTGATTCCTCCGGAAATGGTATTGTTTAAGACCATGAAAATCTGGATCAGAATTTTTTCCATGCCCTTCTTATGCTTGCTTATGTAGAGATGCCGTGAAATATACACCTGAGTTTTTGTCAGCGAAGTTGTCTTTGGGTCTATCCTTGAACTTCCGCCATGATTATGTTCAATTGTTATATTTCTGCAGAATGCGATTTTCATGCCGGTTTCGCTGACACGCTTGCAAAGATCAACATCTTCGAAATACATCCAGAAGCTTTCATCAAAGCCATCAAGTCTGTTGAATAGTTCAGAGCTAATCAAAATTACTGATCCTGAAACCCAGTCGGGGAAATCAATATCCGGTATGCGGTTTGCGGTATGCGGTACGTGGTGTCCGAAAATAGCTCTTTGGAATCCTGTGAGATTTAAAATGGAAGGAAATTCTCCGGTTGAATTGACTCCTTTGCCAGTTTCATTGATCTGCCGGCATGAAACTATTCCATATTCAGGATTTTGCTGTATGATCCTAAGCAATTTTTCAATCTCTGGTTCCGTAGCCACTGTATCGGGATTTAGAAATAATAAATATTCCCCCATTGCATTTTTAGCACCCAGATTGCAGCCATTTGCAAATCCTCCGTTCAGATTATTCTGAATGAATCTGAATCCTTGAAATTTCTTTTCAATTTCGAAAATGGTCCCATCACCAGAATTATTATCAACAATTATTACCTCGGAATTAAATGATTTTCCCGAAAATGAATTAAGAGAATCCAGGCACTTGTTAAGACGTTCCCATCCTTTGTAACAAACTATAATTATTGAGAGATCTGTCATCCTTGTTGCTGGTTGCTGGTTATTGTTTTTCGTTTTTCGAAGTTTCCCGCAGATCTCGCAGATTTTCGCAAAAGTGTGATTTTAATCTGCGTCGATCAGCGTAATCTGTGGGAAATGTTTGTAACTTATGTGTTTATCTGCATTCGTATCTGTTCCTCTGTGTCAGTGCTTCTTTTTACAATCTCACTTTTACTTTCCTTCCTTCTCCCATTCTTCCTGTTCCCCATTGTCGCCTTCCATCTTTTCTTCATTCTCATTCATTTTGAAGTTGTCTTCATTATCCACGGGTTCCTCCTCCAGCCATTCATAAACCGGTTTTTGGGGTCCCTGATGCCGGTACAATACCGCAAGCAGAGCACCGGAAAAAAATCCCAGCATATGAGATTCCCAGGAAACATTTATATATACTCCCGGGAAAAGTCCCCATATCATCGATCCGTAAAGAAATACAATAAGCAGTGATAAAGCAATAAGTCTGAAATATCTTCGTATTATGCCACTGAAAAAAAGAAATGAAGCTAATCCGTATACAAGCCCGCTTGCTCCTATATGCCAGGCTTCTCTGCCGCCAAACCACACAAGTATCCCGGTCAGAAAATATGTCCAGATAAAAACTTTCAAAGCTACCTCTGAGTAAAAATAAAATAAAGCCAGTGAAAGAAAAAACAGAGGCACAGTATTACTGAATAAATGTGTGAAATTGGCATGAATAAATGGAGAAAATAAAATCCCGGGCAAACCTTTTGCGGTCAGAGGATAGATTCCAAACCTGGAGAAATCTGTTTCAAATAATATTTCAACAAGTTTTACCAGCCACATCAGTAACACAAATATCCCTGGAATAATCATGTTAAGAAGAAGTTTCTTTCTGTAAAAAGCACCTTCTTTCTTTAAATCTGATTCATCTTTTGCCATTTGAGTTATTTGTTCATTTCCCGCAGTTCCGATAGCTATGTATTTCTTCACAATTTAGTGTAACAAATTAATACTTGCCTCGTTAACCTTAAATTTGCATATGTGTTTTATCTGTTCTACCCCCTTCCCAGCCTTCCCCCACGGGGGGGACCGACCGTTAAGAAATTAGCCCTTTGGCTAATTTTAGGGAGGGGCCAGTATGAGAGGTTGCTAACGCGGCAGTCTGGCTCCTTCGCTAAAATTGCCTACCAGGCAATTTTCATACGCTCGGCCCTCCCGTGGGGGAAATAAGAAAGGGGGTTTATTAAATAGAAAAACATTTTTTCTGTTACCGTAATTCTGAAGTGTTACACAGGCTATCGGGACTCAGTGACAGTTCTTCATTCTATTCCGGAGAACACTTCAGGAGATTCAACCCTTTCCTGGAAACACAATTCCGGCAGCTTCTCTGATCCTGTCAAGAGTATTCATCAGGTCAAGTGTGAAAGAATGGGGAACGATATCACTCTGTAGCTTTCCTTTATCAAGACAATTCATCACTTCTGTAGCTTCAAACTGGTAGCCCATTACATCCGGAAGAAGTGAATATTCTTCATTTTCCTTTCCGTTCAGGGCCACTCTAAGCCGTTGTGACATGTCGCGTTCGCGCGAAAAGAACAAATTCCCGTTCTCGCAGTATATGTCACAACCAATACGGCCTGCCGTACGGAAAGAGCTGAAAAGTGTCGCCGTCCGGCCATCATCATAACCAAAAATAATGCTTATAGTATCTTCGGCACCCGACTCTCCAAATGAGGCTTTCGCGACTATTTCAGAAGGCACTCCCATGAAATATAAAGCATCAATCACTGCATATATTCCGATATCAAGAAGAGAGCCGCCACCGAGATTTAAATTAAATTTCCTGTCGAGAGGATCATATGGTGCCTGGAAAGAAAAATAGGCATGCATGTGCAAAATTTTACCCGGCTTCCCTTCATTAAGTATTTCCTTTGTTTTCCTGTAAATTGGCTGGAATGGCGGCCATAAGGCTTCCATAAGAAAGACTTTCTGTTTTGAAGCTTCATCTATCATCTCTTTTGCTTCAAAACTGTTTAAAGCAAAAGCCTTTTCACATATAACGGCTTTTTTATGTTTCAGACATAATATTGTATGGTCATGATGATATGAATGAGGTGATGCTATATATACAATTTCGAGATCGGGATCCTCAACAAGCTCTTCATAGCTGCCATAATACTTTTTAAAACCGAATTCTTCTGCGAATGCCTTTGCCCTTTTCAGATCACGCGATCCTACTGAGTATAGTTCAACATTTTCGAGCAATTGAAGTGCCTTTGTAAATTTTGTTGACATTTTGCCCGGAGCAAGAATACCCCATTTATATTTCTTATTCATATTTTATAATATTCGGATAAAGGTAGGAATAAGTGATTTGAGAATAAGTTCAATTATAATATTTAACGTAGTTACAAATAACTTAAAATCCTATTTAGCACTTTCTCCAATTCATTTTCTATCTCTTCATTTTTAAATCTCAATATTTTAAATCCCTTTTCTTCAAGCACAAATGTTCTGCCATCATCATATTCATGTTGTTCCGGAAGATCATGAATTCCTCCATCAAGCTCAATTATTATTTTCTTTTCATGACAGTAAAAATCGGCAATAAATATATCGACAGGATGTTGTCTTCTGAATTTTAACCCTTTTAATTGTTTATTCCTTAGATGTTTCCAAAGCAATTCCTCTGCAGATGTCATTGATTGTCTTAATGCTTTAGCATTTTTAAATATTGCTGGCTTTGCATCCCAGGTAAGATTTATCTTATATGGAATCATGTTTTTTTTCACATCCGCATTATTTATATGTTACTCAAAGTTAAGTAAATTCAAAAATATGAATCCAGCTCTTTGACCATCTTGCCTCTTATTCACTTCTTTATCCCTTTTGATTTACCTCACCCCTTGGCTCTTTTTCTGATTTACTTCGCCCCCTACTTCATTTTTTAATCTACCTCACCCCTACCCCTCTCCTTGAGGAGAGGGGTCTATATATTTGAATGTCTTCTCATTACCCCTTCTTCTTAAGGAGAAGGGGGATAGGGGGTTGAGGTAAAAAAGAAAATATATGGATTATTTTAGTACTATGTATTGCATAGTATATATTTTTATATATATCTTTGTATTGTCATGTTACATGTATTAAACAGTAGTAAATATAATAAAGAACCATGAAAATTACAGTAAGTATCAATCTCGGCGGATATTCATTTAACATTGATGAAGATGCATATGCCGAATTAAAAAGGTACCTCAAAAATCTTGAATTTCATTTTGCCGGAGAAGAAAGTTCCTCTGAAATCCTTTCTGATATTGAAACGAGGATGGCAGAACTTTTCCGTTCAAAACTTACCACCTATAAACAGGTAATCAATATTGAGGATGTCAACCAGGTAATAACAGTGCTGGGAACACCGGAAGATATTTCCAATGCTGAAGGACCTACAACGCGTGACAAGTTTTCATCTCCCGGGTATCACAGGATGTACCGCGATCCTGATCACAGGGCAATAGGTGGCGTTTGTGCAGGCATTGCAGCTTACTGGGACATGGAGCTTTGGCTTGTCAGGCTGATATTCCTTATCCTGGGGTTCATGGGTGTGGGCATCCTGATATATCTTATTCTGTATATAGTCCTCCCGGAGGCAAAAACAACCACAGAGAAGATTGAAATGAAGGGACATCCTGTTAACATTCACAACATTACAGAATCCGTTAAAAAAGAGTTCGATACAGTGACAAAGAACATGAAAAGATAGATGATAACAGATTAAATATCTTGAAAAACAATAAAAAATATATACCATGGATTTAGAAAATAACAAAGCTCAGATGCGGAAAGGGATACTGGAGTATTGCATCCTCTCGGTGTTGTCCAGGAACTCCTGCTACGCAAGTGACATTATTAAAGAATTGAAGGAAGCAGAGGTAATTGTGGTTGAAGGCACTCTATACCCCTTGCTCACAAGGCAAAAAAATGCCGGGTTGCTGAGTTACCGGTGGGAAGAATCCCTTCAGGGACCACCACGCAAATACTATGAGCTGACTGATGAAGGACGTAAGTACCTTGCCGATCTCGATAAATCGTGGCTCGAGCTTGTAGAATCAGTTAACCAGATAAGAACCAGATAATCTAAAATAAATCAATAAAAAAACTGTCACTAATGGACAAGACTATTAATATAAATCTAGGTGGAACTCTTTTTCAGATCGATGAAGAGGCTTACCGGATATTGCGTGATTACCTTCAGGCGATAAATAACCGTTTCGCAAATGTTCAGGGCGGTCACGAGACAATTGAAGATATTGAATCACGAATCGCTGAAATATTTCAATCGCAGACAGGACTTGCCGGGGTTATCACCAGGGAAAATGTGGATTCAATGATTTCAATTATAGGCAAACCGGAAGAATTTGATCCCGGAGAACCAGAAACCAGTAAACAGTCCTCTTCCTCCAGGAAAAAAAGAATGTACCGTAACCCCGACGATATAATTGTTGGCGGCGTCTGCAGCGGAATAGCCGCATATCTCGATTCTGATCCTGTCCTTTTCAGAATTCTGTTTGTCGTTTTTGCTCTATTCTTCGGCATCGGTTTTTTTGTATATCTGGTATTATGGATTGCTCTTCCTGCAGCCAGGACAGATTCACAAAAGAGAGACTTGTATGGTAACTCCTATCATGCAGCCCTATCACACGATAACACTAAGTTAAGCGAAACCCCTGGCCCAAATTATAGTTATTCCAGGGTAGGAAATGCCGTCAACGAAGTATTCAGAGCAATCGGAAGAGTGTTCTACATCATTTTCAGGATCTTCCTGATAATTATTGGAGTAACACTCGTGCTAACAGGCTTCCTTTTCATTCTGAGCTATGTAATGATATTCTTCTTTAAATTCCCCGGGATCTTTTCAATTGATTCTACAGGAGTTAATATATTCAACATTCCCGATTTTCTTAATTATATCGTGAATCCGTCAACAGTTCCCTGGATTATGATACTGACGTCAATTGCAGTCATTCTTCCAATGCTTGCCATTATTTACTGGGGAGTGAAAATGATATTCTGGTTTCATGCCAGAGATGGTGTTGTAAGTCTGGTAGCTCTCGTTGTGTGGGTTATGACAATTGCCGCACTTTCTATTATTGGATTCAACGAAGGAGTAAGTTTTGCAGAGACTGCCAAATCATCAGTTGAATCAGCTTTAACAAGAACCCCCGATACTTTGTATATTCATACAGATAATAAAATTGCCGACCTTAAGTACGAAAAGGAAATTTCGCTCCCTCATGAAGAGTACTCTGTATTTATAAATGATACAAAGAAAGAACTGTATATAAGACCTTATCTCGATGTGGAACTGTCAGATAACAAAGCTACAAAAGTAGAAGTCAGAAAACGTTCTGCCGGACGAACTGAACTCGATGCGACAAAAAAGGCTGAAGGCCTGCTTTATAATTTCAAACTTGTAAATGATTCTCTGAGTATTGATGAATATTTCACTATTCCTGCCGGCCGCAAATGGTCAGCCGATAATATTGGAATTCATCTTTATGTACCGGCAGGCACAATTTTGAAATTTGATGATGCTTCCAGAATTCTGGTTCATTCTCATATACGCGAAGGATCTGATGATTACTTTGAATCACGATGGGAATCGAATACCGGAAACTGGAAGATGACTGACGATGGTCTTGAACCTCTCTCCAGAACTTATTAAAACTAAAAGATTTCTTTGTTTATTCATTCCTGAATTTTCCTATGACATCCGGTACCTGTTCTGCGGTACCGGATTTTTATCTCTGTTAATTTGTTTTAAACGGCTTGTTTTAAGTATAAAAAGTTATATTTATATTTGAGAATAAATTAAAGCCTATCCTTATGAAAAAGAACGTCTTGTTACTCATTACGCTTTGTATTTTCTTAGGAAGTCCTGTAAATGCACAGGTAAATCGCTTACTGAATAAGGTTACAAAATCTGTGTCGGATAAAATTGACGGGAAACCCGCAGAATCAACGAAAAACACGAATACGGAACCCGAACCTAAATGTGCCTGCGAAAAACCCGAACTAGTTGCTGATCTGCTCAAATTAAACCTGGGGTATAATGAATTATCTATCATTACCAATGATGAAGGAGCTCTTCTTCTGTCAGAGAAACATTCGAATGACTATTACATTGTTAAAGATGGTGTTACTCAGGGTCCAATTAAAGTCGGGGACCCGAGACTTGAAGGATTCGATATACCGGATAATTCCATGGCCCCTGACAATTCAGGAAGTGATCCAAATAAAGAACAGAAGGACCCCTGGGCCAACAACAAATATATTACTAAAACCGGTGAAAAATATCTTATTAAATTTGATGGTAAGAGTTATGGACCTTACGCAACTATTCAACAATTCAAGGTTTCCATTTCTAAAGATAAGTTTGCAGCAATGGTGGTTCAAACAGTTCCTATTTCAAACGCAGAAGGGGAAAAAATGCAAAAGGAAATAGATAATGCAAAAACGGAACAGGAGAAACAGGAACTTGCAATGAAATACAATCAGAAAATGATGCAAAAAATGATGGAGGGTGGTGGGCCTAACAGCACTCTTCCTAAACTTGTTACTAATATTGAAGATGCAAACTATGATATGCTTACTTCTCAGGGCGGAGTCCTAAATAGTGATATTAAATACGATGCGATCCTTTTTAAAACCTATGATAAAGTTGTTGACCTTTCAAATAATGTTTTATTTGAATTAAAACAGGATGCCAGAAGTTCAGAGGACCTCTTCATAAATACAACAAATTCCATATATGCATGGTACAATTCAGGGACTCTTTCATTTAGTGATAACAAGGTTATGTCGGAACTTTTTAATCCTCATCTTGTAAAACTAGACGGTCAGGTGTATCTCGCATATATGTATTTCTCACCTAAGAGAGGTTCAATTATGCAATGTAAGATACCTTTCTAGTGATTGTATTAATGGTGGCTTGGGGAGATCCCTCGCTTCGCTCAGTATGACAGCGGTCATTATAAATTTCACAAGGTGAAAATATTATTTACTGTTATAGTTGCCTGTATTTCATGCCATCAAGTTTCTTCGCAGTCTATCAATTATAAGGATCTTTTTGGCGACGACTGGAAAAAAGCGTCGTTATTTGAGGAAGAAAACCGGGGATGGATGGAACCACTTATAAATAAATATAATATCTCATACCCTCTCGCAATTTCTATTATCTTCCCTGAACTGGTACGTTATTCAGCACTCCGCGATAAAATGGAAATCTCCCTGCTGAAGACTCTTTATGTTAACCTGGGGGAGGATTACGCTGACTTTTCAATCGGGGTACTCCAAATGAAACCATCTTTTGCCGAAACAATCAGGAAACAGGCAACCACTGTTTCAGCTGAACTACCAGATATGGTATTTGCTGAAAGTTCTGAATTTGATAATATTATTGCATTCAGGAAATCGATTGTGAAGGATCTTGAGGATCCTGAAACCCAGATTAATTATCTGATCGCATTTATAAAGATCTGTGAAAAAAAATTTGATATACGAAATGAAGATGAATTATCGCGGATAAGATTTCTTGCTACAGCATACAATTATGGTATTAATAAGACTGCAGCTGCAATAGAGAATATGTCGGACAAGAAATTCTTTAATACCAGGCTTTTTAAAACCGAAAATTACTCCTATGCTGAAGTTTCGGTTTTCTGGTATAAAGAATATATGTCAGGAAATTGACAAACAGCGTTTTATCAACTGTCTAATCTTCATTACATTAGAGCGAAGACTGGTTATTAATCAGGTTAAACCTGTATATCGCAAGCATTATCAAAAGAGGAACCAGCAGGAAATGTCAACAATTTTACGTGGCTGTTGTTATAAAACATTAAACAATTCAGCAAATGGGAAACTCAATTGCTCCCTGGTTAACTGTATGGAATACTAAGATTGCGATAGATTTTTACGAATCTGCCTTTGGTGCTCTTGAAGTTTACAGGATGGAAGGATCGAACGATGATTTAGTAGTAAAACTCTCAATTGACGGAGCCGAATTCTGGGTGAGTAATGGTAAGGTTGAACAAAATGAAATACTTGGCGGAGGAAATGTCAGAATGATATTAACGGTTCCTGATCCTGATCGATTATTTCTTCAAGCCCTGAAAGCAGGCGCCACTCAGGTCTTCCCGGTTGGTGAAGAATATGGATGGAGATTGGGTCGTCTTATAGATCCATTTGGCCTTCACTGGGAAATTGGCAAGCCAATAGAATAATTTTCTTAAAAAATTTATGCTTTTAAGTGAATTCCGTTTCATTGTTAAATGATGCGATGCTCTACACTTTTCGTTGTGCCGTGTATTTTGCCACAGAAAAGGGCAATGAAAATGAAAAACTGAATTGGTGGTATTGGAAAAATAAAGGATATAATGTAAAGTCAATCAATGAATAAATTTTATTAGAGTGAGTCCTTTTTAAACCACAAAGAACACAAAGAAGGCTCAAAGTGCACAAAGTTAAAACTTTATGCTTCCGACCTTTGTGTACTTTGTGAAATACCTGCCCTGCAGTCTGGCTCCTTCGCTAAAATAGCCCACCGGGCTATTTATTAACGCTCGGCCCCCTTTGTGGTTAATGGATTTCGACTTTTCCAACAGTCCCTGTATTAAACAAAATTGGAATCTTCAATGTTACTTAATATAGATAATTATTACATAAGCACAATATAAAGAATATAGCTATGACAAACCAGATTTATCCATGCTTATGGTTTGAAAATCAAGCCAAAGCTGCAGCAGATTTCTATTGTTCGATTTTCAAAAATTCAAAGATAACTTCAGAAAATTCAATGGTTGTGACTTTTGATCTGAATGGCTCTAAATTTATGGCCTTAAATGCGGGACCAGAATTCAAATTCAATGAAGCTGTTTCATTTGTCGTTGATTGTGAAACACAGGAGGAAATTGATTACTACTGGAATAAACTTACAAAGGACGGAAACGAAGGACAATGCGGATGGCTAAAGGACCGGTTTGGCGTATCGTGGCAGATTGTACCAACTGTTCTTGGAAAGCTAATGAGCAACCCTGAAAAATCTGCGAAGGTGATGAAAGAAATTCTGAAGATGAAAAAACTGGAAATTGAGAAACTGATTATAGCATAAACTATGACACCACGAGTAAAATACACTAGTATAGACGAATACATCGCCAGCTTCACTGAAGAGACCCAAAAGCTACTTATGCAGGTGAGGGCGTCGATTAAGAAAGCGGCTCCCGAAGCAGCAGAAACAATAAGCTATGGAATTCCTACTTTTACTATGGCTGGTAATCTTGTCCATTTTGCAGCTTTTAAAAACCATATTGGATTTTATCCTACCTCATCAGGAATTGAAAAATTTAAAGGAGAATTATCCATTTACGAAACAGCAAAAGGATCAGTAAAATTTCCAAGAGACGAGCCTCTGCCGCTCGGTCTCATAAGTAAAATTGTAAAATTCAGGGTTAAAGAAAATCAGGTCGGTAAAAGAAACAAATAGAACCCTCAGAATAAGAAATATTTTAAAACAAATCACGATCATGGCAAGAGAAACTACATATCTTAATTTTTCACGTAATGCCGAAGAAGCATTCAACTTTTATAAATCGATATTCGGTGGTGAGTTTGTGGGTAAAGGTATTCGGCGTTTCAGCGATATTCCCCAACCTGAAGGAATTCTCCCAATCGCCGATAATGATAAGGATCTAATTGTCAATGTCGGACTGACTTTGCCCGGCGGGCATGTATTGATGGGTTCCGATGCACCAGAGTCAATGGGCTTCAAACTGAATTTTGGAAATAATATGTTCATAAATTTAGAACCTGATTCCAAAGAGGAAGCAACAAGGCTCTTCTCTGCGCTATCCTCCGGTGGTAAAGTTACAATGGAGCTTCAGGATACATTCTGGGGTGCATATTATGGAAGTTGTACAGATAAATTTGGTGTTCAGTGGATGTTCAATTTTGATGATAAGTCAGAATAAAAATTCTTCCTTAATGTAACTTGGCGTCTTTGTGTCCTGTTGGCCAAAAAAAGTTATGCTGATCCTTTTTATGAAATCCGTCATAAAATGTCTGAAATATGTCCAATTTAACAAATCACATTTGTCATCAGGATATAATTACTAAATGTGTAACCAGTGATTGGTTGGTCTTCAGCAGATTTCATAATAACAAAACAATATAGACGAATTTATATTGATTTTCAGACATGAGGATAGTCATCCTGACAGGCCGCTTATTCGAAGGCAAAAACAAAAACTGAAAAGTCTTGTTTAAAAGAATGTAAACAATCTATAAGTTCCGGATGGAGATTGTTAACCTTTTTATATTTTTACTTTTAGTACAAACTATTACCCTTTAAAATGACGCTGGCTGATTTGGGATACAAAATGGATTCTGATGAATATCCGGGTGAGGGCTTTACTATCGGAAGAGTAATGCAGGAACACAAGGAACGATACATTGTCTCCGACGGAAGAGAAGAATACGATTGCGAAGTGACTGGCAACCTGAGATTTACAGCCAGATCACGAACCGACTTTCCCGCTGTTGGCGACTGGGTGACAATGACTGTATATGATTCAAACATGGGAATAATCCATAAGATCCTTCCCCGCAAATCGGTTCTCGAAAGACAGGCAGTTGGCAAGTACGGGGAGAAGCAGATAATCTCGGCCAATATTGATGTAGCTTTAATTATCCAGTCAATTGATAATAATTTTAGTGTAAACAGACTGGAACGCTATCTCACAATATGCTATTCTGCATCCATTGAGCCCGTCTTTGTTATCAGCAAAATTGATCTTGCCGGTGAAGATCTGATAGAGTCAGTTCTGAAAGATATGGACCTCAGGGAAAGAAAAGTGAAAACAATCCTTATAAGCAATACTTCTTTGAGGGGACTTGATGAAATTTTGACCCTTCTTAAAAAAGGCAAAACCTATTGTGTAATTGGCTCATCAGGAGTTGGAAAATCCACATTGATCAATAACTTATTAAAAAAGAATATTTTAAGAACGGGAAACATCAGTGATAGCACGAACAAGGGCAGGCACATAACCAGCCACAGGGAACTATTCGTTCTTGACAATGGAGCAATAATCATTGACACTCCAGGCATGAAGGAATTGGGTATAATTGAGAATGAGGATGGGATAAAGACTACCTTTGAAGAAATTTATGATTTGAGTCTTAAATGCAAATTCTCCGACTGTACTCATACTACTGAAACAGGATGCGCCATTATAGAATCTTTAGACAAAGGCACTATTGATAAAGATACACTTGAGAATTTCAGAAAAATTCAAAGGGAGCAAATGCGTTTTCAGACAAGTATAGCTGAGAAGAGGAAAAAAGAAAAAGAATTTGGGAAAATGGCAAAAGAAATCATGAAGGAAAAGAAAAAAAATAAATACTAATATTTAATCTGCGCTGATCTGTGATTCCGATCGGAACAGAAGGATACAGTTATTATTTTATATGGAACATCATCATCACACTCATCGTAGTTCTATCAAATTAAGTAATGCTTTCAAAATTGGCATTTCCATAAATGTTATTTTCATTATTGTCGAGGGTCTGGCCGGAATAATTTCGAACTCTACTTCTTTAATTGCTGACGCCGGACATAACCTTAGTGATGTTCTGACACTGATACTCTCATGGATTGCAATCAGCCTTTCCCAGAGACAACCAACCCCTAAGTTTACCTATGGATTCCGCCGTTCAACAATACTGGCTGCATTGCTTAATACGATCCTATTACTTATTACAGTTGGTTTTATTATTTATGAAGCTGTAGTGCGACTCAATCATCCGGTTACAATAAATGCCAATAGCATGGTCATTGTTGCATCAATCGGGATTGCAGTTAACGGATTTACAGCCTGGCTTTTTATGAAGGACAAGAACCACGATCTTAATATCCGAAGCGCATTTGTACACTTTCTTTCTGATGCGCTGATATCCCTGGGCGTAGTAATAGCCGGAATATTAGTAAAATTTACAGGCATACAATGGTTTGACTCCGCAGTTTCATTTTTAATCATTGCTGTAATACTTTATGGATCGTATAAACTGCTTATTGATTCAGTCAACCTGGCGCTTGATGCCGTTCCGGAAAATATTAATATCGAACTTGTTCTTGACTATCTTAAAAGGCTTCCTGCGGTAACTGGTGTCCACGATTTGCATATCTGGTCGCTTGGAACTACCAATGCTGCCCTTACCGTGCATCTTAAAACATGCGTTCCGACTGATGTCAGTTTTATTACCTCTATCCAGCGTCAGCTTTATGAACAATTCAATATTGATCATTCGACCATCCAGGTTGAATACGGAAGTGATGAAGATTGCGGTAATAAATTTTAGCATTATCCTTTGTGAACCTTTGTTTAACCTTCGTGTTTCTTTGTGGCTAATGGATTTTTTTGTAGAATAATAAACTAAATACAATGCAAACTGAAACGCTTGAAGTCAAAGCTGCCATACAAATTATTAAACCTGCGAATGAGGTATTTGAAGCAATAGTTGATCCGTCTAAAATGTCAAACTACTTCATTTCAAAGGGAAGCGCCAGAATGGAAAACGGAAAAGAAATAACCTGGAAATTTCCTGAGTTTGCTATGACCTTCCCAATAAAGGTTGATAAAATTGAGAAGAATAAATATATTTCCTTTCATTGGGAGAACGCCGGCGTTAATCTTCTTGTGGAAATGACCCTTATTCCTGCCGGTGATAGTTCAACAGTTGTAAATATTACTGAGAAAAGCAGGAAAAATGATGAAGCCGGTATCAAATGGCTCCAAGGCAATACTGAAGGATGGGCTAATTTCCTTGCATGCCTGAAGGCTTATCTTGAATACGGCATTAACTTAAGAAAAGGCGCGTTCGATTTTATGTCCGACACAAAAATGAAAGTCTGAGAACTTCCTTCCCTCCAATTTTCTTCCTCAAGCTGCGTATCTGAGGCTATGTAACTTTTTTTACTTTTTACTTTCTTCTTCTTTTCTGGTACAATATTTGTTAAATGCTACATGAACAATAGCATCTAACTTTATCCTTATATAACAGTTACAAAACAATAAAATTTATTATATTTAGTATTCACCTGTGAATTGAGTTCAAAAACAAATTACTAATAATTAACTTATGAAAACTTTTAGGAGTACTTTGATTCTTTCAGTAGTTTCACTGTTGATTTTCGGTTTTACAACCACCGAATTGCCAAAAAGCTGGTTTAGATCAGGAAGTAAGTCACAAAGCTATAAAGTTACCACAGACAGCATTACTTTCCAGAGTGGGAAGAAGAGCATATGCATTGCTTCACTGGATAGTACAATAGAGGGTTTCGAAACAGTCATGCAATATTGCAGTGCGAAGAACTATTTAGGAACCAGGATTAAAATGACAGGATACATAAAATCTGAAAATGTCGTAGACTGGGCAGGAATGTGGCTACGAATTGATTCAAAAACTCAGGGTGAATCACTTGGTTTTGATAACATGCATGACAGACCAATAATCGGAAATTCTGACTGGACCAAATGTGAAATCGTGATGGATGTCCCTGCAGAAAGCATTACATTGAATTTCGGAGCATTGATAAGCGGAACAGGCAAGATATGGTTTGATAATGTTTCATTTGAAATATTGGATAATGCATCTCCGAAGATTTCAAATGAACTGAACAGTTTGCCGCTTCCTGAAAAACCCCAAAATCTTGACTTTGAAGAATAAGTTGTTAACTGTCAACATTTAATAGCTGAACAGTTAGAAAACTTAAGAACCCGTAGTTATGCGGATGCCTGATTTTGATGATATAATCTTTGAACGGTTGAATAAGGAATATGGTGCATATCTCTTAAGGAAAAAGTATAACCGGGTTGTTGCGCTGTCTGTTATTCTGGCCGTTGCAACAGGTTGCTTTATAGTATTATTACCATTTTTAACTACTCCCGAACAAAAAAACCAGGAAATATATACGGCACGGTTTGTTTCTATGGAAAAGCTTACTGCACCTCCCGGAAATCCGGGAATACCTTCACTTCCGGCTCCCTCACCATCTATTCTGCCTAGGACAGTCAGGATAAAAGCTACTGAAGCTAAATATGTTGCACCTAAAGTAGTTGACTCAATTCCTTTGATTGAAAAACCTATTGCAATTACATCAGATTCTTTAAGCGGTGCAATTACAGGAGCAGGGGATATTAATGGCATAGGGACTGGAACCGTGGATAACTCTGGAATCGGCGATGGCGATGGCGGTGGCGGCGGAGGTGGTGATGGGACATTTTTAGAGGTTGAAGTTATGCCTCAATTCAGGGGAGGTGATATAAACAAATTCCGTGAGTGGGTCCAGAAAAAAACGAAGTATCCCGAAACAGCCACAATAAATGGCATTCACGGTAAGGTATATATTACGTTTATTGTCGAGAACGATGGAACGGTTTCGAATGTAAAAGTTGCCAAAGGTGTTGATCCACTGATTGATGATGAGGCCGTTAAATCTGTTAAGTCATCACCAAAATGGACACCCGGAAAACAAAGAGGCGTACCTGTAAGAGTAGCATATGTTATTATGCTGAACTTTGAACTTTAATAAAAAACCCTGCTATCTGATACGTTTTTGGACTGTATTTACTACTTTTAATCTGCAGTAAAATGTCAAAAATGACTTCCGCCCTGAAACATCTTCTGGTTACTCTGTTATTAACCTGGTTAGCCAATAATATTCTACTCTCTCAGTCGATTGATTATATCGAAGGCAAAGTAATAAACTCTGCCACTCCCGGACCAGTTCCCTTCGCCACAATACACCTCAGGTACAACCAGCTCGGCGTTTATGCAAATGCTGACGGTGATTTCAAGATCATTCGTAATCCCCTGTTCCTTTCAGACAGTGTAATAATTACCTGTATTGGATTTAAAAGATATACTGTTGCATTCAGTAATCTAAGCGACTCATCGGTTAACAAGATTTATCTGGATCCGATTATTTATAAATTAGGTGAGGTTAGTGTGATCACTTCAGCAAGAAAACTGGGTTCAATTGCAATAATCAGGAGAGCTATAAAAAATATTCCTGTTAATTATCCTTCCAAACCATTCAACTATATTTCATACTATCGTGATTATCAAAAAGACGGATCCAATTATATAAACCTTAATGAAGCTATAGTTCAAACTCTTGATAATGGATTCGGCGTAAAATCTATTTCAAACAAATACAGGTTGCTGGATTTCAGAAAGAACCTTGAATTTTCCAGAATTAAGATTACTCCTTACTATGAGACCAGCATGAATGATAGCACAGATAATTCCATCAAAATTATACCTGAGGCAAAACTGGGAGATCAGTATGGAAATGAACTTTTTGTGCTGATGGTTCACGATCCTGTCAGAAACTTCAATACAAGGTCATTTTCCTTTATTGAGAATTTTTCGGAGGATTTTCTTAAAAACCATAATTTTGCAGAACCGGAGCCCGTATATGATAATAATCAACTGCTTTTCAAGATTATTTTTAACGGCAAATCACGTGTTATCGGAAATTTATTCCGGGTCTCAGGAGCAATATATATTCAGCCCAGGACCTATGCAATACATAAATTAGAGTATTCATGTTCGTATCTGACTAAAGGGAAGGCAGGCGGAGATATGTTTAACATGGATTTAGAATATGGTCATGAGAATTCAGTCGACTCAATGATGTGTCTTAAATATATATCATTCAATAATTACTTTAAAGTGGGGAACAATGACGACAGTTCATACTTCCGAGTTCTGAATGCTTACTGGGAAACAAAACAATTTCTGCATCCCACACTTATAGTTAATTTTAATAACAAAATTGATCCACCGTCAGCCGCAAGTAAGCAGAACTACGAAGTAAAAATTGGCAAAAAAGTTGTGAAAATCAGTTCAATTTCAGCCATCGGAAAAACATTGTATATCAGAACAAAAGATAAGTTGGCACTAAACGGGGATTCATGTTGGATCGATATTCATAATGTGAAAGATACCGATGGGAATATTCTGAATCACAGGAAATCCATGGAACTTTATCAATACAGAGAACTTTTTGTTCAGGAATACAATAAACCAATTACTTTTAAAGATACTTGTTATATGAAATACCTGCCGCTGGAAAAAAACTGTAAATCATCTTATACCGGTAATGAAAAATACTGGATGAATACGCCGGCAATCGAAAAAATCAAAAAGTAGATGAATAGTCAGCCGGCTCATGAAGCATAGGATAATGCCGGAGGCAATGAATTCAATCAAAGAATATTTCAATTTGAAACTTAAACATTTAGTACTTTTACATTAGAATCAAACTTAGGATTTCCTGGAATTAATTATTAACAGCTCGCTTGAAAATCAATTTATTTACCCCGTCCCCAAGGGGAGTAAATTGATTTTCTTCGCTCCCCTTGGGGCCGGGGTAAACGAAGAAAATCAATGAGTAATTTATAAGATTCCTTCATATTACCTTGAAATAACATTTACCATGAAAAAGAAAATTTTCTATTCGCTTTTTTTGTTACTGACACTGAGTTGCAGTAATCATCAATCGACAAAATGGGATTTTAAATCGTTCTACAAACCAACTGAAAATCCTGTACTTAAAGGCGACTCAACATTTACATTTTTCGATCCTGTTAAAAAGGAAGTCGTAAAATGGCAGAAGGCAGATGTTTTTAATCCGGCCGCTATTGTTAAAAATAATAAAGTTTACTTGTTGTACAGGAGCGAAGATAATCCTGCAGCTATTCTTGGGGGCAGGACTTCGAGAATAGGATTGGCTTATAGCGATGACGGTATACATTTTACAAAATATCCCGAACCGGTTTTGTATCCCGATAGCAGCAAATTTATGAAATATGACTTCCCGGGAGGTTGTGAGGATCCAAGGATAGTACAGACAGAAGATAGTCTTTACGTTTTAGCATATACTTCATGGAATTATAAAATTGCCAGACTAAGCATCGCTGTTTCAAGAGACCTGATACACTGGGAAAAGAAAGGACCGGCTTTTGCTAAGGCTTATGACGGGAAGTTTCTTGATATCTGGTCTAAATCAGGTTCCATAATCACTAAAATGGAAGGTAATAAAATTATCGCAGCTAAAATTAACGGGAAATATGGCATGTACTGGGGCGAAAATTTTGTCAATCTTGCGTGGTCAGACAATCTGACCGATTGGTATCCGACGCTGAATGAAAAAGGGGAACTTAAAGCAGTTATCAGTCCCAGAAAAAATAAATTTGATAGTCAGCTCACCGAATGTGGACCTCCGGCACTGATTAATGATGAAGGTATTGTACTATTCTATAATGGGAAAAACTCTGAAGGAGATGATTCTGATATCAACATACCAAAAGGAACATATTCTGTTGGGAAAGTGGTATTTGATGTGAGAAATCCGGAAACTGTTATCTCACGCTCGGATACATGTTTGTTAAGACCGACTTTACCCCATGAGATTTCAGGGCAGTATAAAGCAGGAACAACCTTTGCCGAAGGGCTCGTCTATTTTCATGAAAAATGGTTTATGTATTACGGAACGGCAGATTCATTTGTGGGTGTAGCAATATCGAAATAGAAATATCTAAAGCTTGTCTCTGCTTTATTTAATCTGGCCACTGTGGCACTCAGTGCTTCTCCGTGGACCTCTGTGTAACTAAACCAGTACTAAGAACTGACACAGATTTCCACAGAGAATCACAGAGACCCACTTAGAAAACCGCTCAGGAGAAAATCTCAAGCAGTTATTTAAAGTCTGACCGTCCAACAATTTTTTATATTTTTTGTTATACATAGCTATAATATATTACAACTTATAATCTTACAATTCAATGGAAAAAAGTACTCATCCCAATATTGCAAATGGCAAAATATGTTACCTAGAAATTCCAGCTATAGATGTCATTATTTCAGCAAATTTTTATAAAAAGGTATTCGGCTGGCATATACGTGAAAGAAGTGATGGTATGATTGCTTTTGATGATGGTGCCGGAGAAGTCAGCGGAACATGGGTGGTCGGCAGAACTCCTGCAACAGAAGTCGGATTGATGATTTATATAATGGTAGACAGTGTATCATCTGTTATGAGATCTATTGTTACTCACGGCGGTACAATTGTCCAGCCTATTGGTATTGACAATCCTGAAATAACAGCAAGATTCACTGATCCGGGAGGAAATATCCTGGGATTATATCAGGAACCGTCTTAAGATTTATCAAATTTCAAAACTGAGTACGAACGATTATTTTACGTGTAGGGCTTGTTATTATTCTGATAAGTTTCTACTCATGAACACTTTTAATATGATCTGATGAGTTGAAATCATTTTTCCTGAGGCATTGGTACTTGAAACAAAATTAATTAACTTTGAAAGAGAAGGTGAAAATACTTTTATATTTTCTCTCTGATTTTCATGTCTTTTTAATACTTGTTTTAAGTAATTGATAGTCCTTAAATCAACTAATACCAAAGAAAATGAAACGTCGCAACTTTATCAAGAATGCCGGCCTTGCAGGCGGAATGATGCTTGTGTCACCCAAATTATCAAAGGTTAATTCTCCTGAGGAATATCAGTTCCCGCTGACTGACCTTCATGTTCACCTTACTAATGAATTCACTATCGACACCGTCATGAAGATAGCAAAGGAAAAGAATGTAAAATTCGGTATTGTGGATCATCCTGCCGTTTGGGCTATAAAAGATGACGCCGACCTGAAAAGATATATCGATAAATTAAGAAAATATCCTGTTTACATTGGTTTGCAGCCACTCGAACTGGGATGGTCAAAACGCTTTTCTCCTGAACTTTTGTCCAAAATTGATTATATCCTTATGGACCCGCAAAGAGTAACAATGAAGAATGGAGAAACCCTGCAAATCTGGGAGTTCAATACGTATGTGGAAAACACCGATGAGTTCATGGAACAATACACAGCTCATGCGATGGATATCCTAAACAACGAGCCTATAAATATTTTTGCCTGGCCACTATTTCTCCCCGTTTGTATTGCCCATGATTATTATACAATATGGACTGAGGCACGGATGCAACAAATCATCACAGCCGCAAAGGCACACAATATAGCAATCGAAATTAATGATATGGCTCATACACCACATGATAAGTTTATTTTGATGGCAAAGAAACAGGGCCTTAAATTCACTTTTGGTTCTGATTCGCGGAATATGAATGCCGGTCGGCTCGATTATTGTAAGTCAGTAGCCAAAAAATGTAATCTGAAGAAGGAAGATTTCTATGTCCCGGTATCGAAGGGCTAGATAAGTGATACTATTGAAATTTACCTGTAAGAAGGCGACTCCCTCCCACTACGCAGGCTTCTCCTAAAGTCTGGCTGCCCGTAGAGAGGGGGGCTAATTTACTGTCATTAAAATGATTAATCTAATCTTGAGAATTCTTAGTCCTGCAAGGCGTTATTGGCGGGATGTAACCATAGGGGTTATCGGCTTTCTATTTTGAGACCTTCAACAAATAATTCTCTCTTTTATTTACCTTTGCTCATATGACAGCTATAAAACGCCTGGCCGGTCAGACCGCAATCTATGGAATCCCAAGTGTCCTCGGGCGAATACTCGGTTACCTTCTTGTCCCTCTTTACACTTATATCTTCCAGCCGGGAGATTACGGAACCGTTAATGTATTTTACGCATATACTTCCTTCCTGATGGTCGTACTGACTTATGGCATGGAGACGACTTTTTTCAGATTCAATGAACAGGAGAACAATAAAACAATGGTTTTCAGTACCGGAATGATTTCCCTGTTCATTACATCTTCTTTGTTTCTCGCAGTTGTCCTGTACTTCTCACGGGATATCGCAAGATGGATCGAGTATCCTAATCACCCTGAGTATGTGAGATGGTTTGCCTGGATCCTTGCTCTTGACTCAACTGCCGCGATTCCTTTTGCCCGTCTGCGTGCACAGAACCGTCCTGCACGGTTTGCCTGGATCAAAATGACCAATATTACGTTAAACATAGCATTGAACCTGTTTTTTCTTGTTTTATGTCCTTATATCCTTAACCATCATCCCAATAGCTCTTTCGGACATTTAATCTCATACATCTACAAACAAAATTGGGGTATAGGATACATTTTTATATCGAATCTGGCGGCAAGTGCAATAACAGTTATTATGCTGATCCCTCAGATTTCAGGTATAAGATGGAAAATAAACCCTGATCTATGGAAAAAAATGCTCTTCTATGCCTTTCCGCTTTTATTTGCAGGAATGGCTGGAATAGTAAATGAAACTTTTGACCGCCTTTTACTCCGGTACCTTCTGCCTAAGGGGATTGCTTCATACGATGTTGGTATATATACTGCCTGCTATAAGATCTCAATATTGATGACTATATTTATTCAGGCCTACAAGTATGCTGCTGAACCATTTTTCTTTGCTCAGGCTAAAGAAAAAGATGCCAAATTGGTCTATGCAAGAATTATGGACTATTTCATCATCATTGTTTCGTTGATCTTCCTTGTTACCATGCTCTATCTTAACGATTTCATTCTTCCCCTGCTTATAAGGAATAAAGTATACTGGGAAGGGCGTGGTGTTATACCTGTTTTAATGATGGCTAACCTCTTTCTTGGTGTCTATTATAATCTTTCAATCTGGTATAAACTTACAGGGAAAACTTCGTGGGGAGCGTGGTTATCACTGGTTGGTGCTATAATTACGCTGGTTCTTAATTTCTGGTGGATCCCGCTCAGCTCACAGCATCTGATCTATGGCTATTACGGCTCAGCATGGGCTACTTTTATTTGCTACGGCTCAATGATGGTACTCTCCTACCTTATCGGACAAAAATATTTTCCTGTAAATTATAACCTTAAAAAATTTACAGGATATCTGGGACTCTCTGTTCTGTTATATGCTATAAGTACAATAATAAAACCTGAATTGAAAGTTATAAGTGTAGGATTTCATACGATCCTTGTGTTAATCTTTTTATCAATAGTTTTACTCGTTGAGAAACCGAAACTAACACTTAAATAACTACCCTACACTTCATTGGGTGGTTTAAAGAAATAAGAATTACGAACATTTGAATTCAGAATTCAGAACTATGATTCAGTTCTAAATTCTCTGTTTGTTTGTTCTATATTCTTTATTCATTGATTTAAAAGTACCCGTTTAGGGAATTTAGGTGTTAAAAGCCTCCGCATTAAAATTAAATTTAATAACTTTTGTCGCTGGCTAATGAGTAATTTTACCAAATAATTTTAATCTTATGGCACCATCTGATCAGATACATAAAGAGAAACATCTTGGAAGTTCCGAGTTCATTACCGACATAGTAATAGGGATGTCTGATGGTTTAACTGTCCCTTTTGCTTTAGCTGCAGGTTTAAGCGGCGCTGTTCAGCATAACTCAATCGTTATTACAGCAGGTATTGCAGAAATAGTTGCCGGAAGCATTGCGATGGGACTGGGAGGCTATCTCGCGGGCAAAACAGAACAGGAACATTACCAGGCGGAATTAAAAAGGGAATACGACGAAATAGAGGACATTCCTGAAGATGAAAAGAAAGAGGTAAAGCTTGTTTTTGCAGAATACGGTTTGAATGAGGTGACTCAAAATACAATTGCAGATGAAATGGCAAAAAACAAAGATAAATGGGTCGATTTCATGATGAAATACGAGCTCGGCCTGGAAAAACCAAATGTAAACAGGGCAAGGAATAGCGCTGCAACAATTGGTATATCATACATAATCGGCGGATTAATTCCACTATCGGGATATTTCTTTACAAAGACCCCATATCAGGGCCTGGTGATCTCAGCTATACTTACTGTCATTTGTTTATTCTTTTTTGGATACTTTAAGAGCAAAGTTACCGGACAACCGGTGATAAAGGGCGCATTAAAAGTTACGCTTATTGGCATTACTGCGGCTGCAGCAGCATTTCTCGTAGCTAAAACTTTCAATAAAATGTTTTAACTGGTTATCGCCAAAAATAAAAAACGATATGCAAAGTATAATTTCCAAAAAGGAAATAAAAATCGGGGAAGAAATTAAAGCCCATTCCCTTTCCGAAGGAATCTACAAACTGATCAAATCAGAATATCCTTCAATTAATGATGAAAGTTACATCTCTCTCGACGAGCTGAACAGGTACAGAAGACACTATCTTTCTTCACTCATAGCTAAAGAGAGCGGGGAACTGGATGTCGTTGACAAAGAAGTCATGGAGTCTATCAGAAATAACTCTGTACTTTCTGAAAATATAGAGCAGGAATCGGCTGGAAAACTGACTCCCGGACAAAAGCTGGCAGATAAAATCGCAGTTTTTGGTGGCAGCTGGACCTTTATTATAGTTTTCTTTACATTCATTGCAGTATGGATGGGAATTAATATTGTGGTTCTGGCTACAAAACCTTTTGACCCATATCCATTTATACTTTTAAACCTCTTACTTTCCTGTCTTGCCGCCATTCAGGCTCCCATTATTATGATGAGCCAGAACAGAAAAGAACAGAAAGAACAGATTCAGAAGTGAAAATGATTATAAGGTTAACCTGAAGGCTGAACTTGAAATAAAACTGCTGAGTGAAAAGATTGATCATGTAATTGTCCATCAGAATAAAAAACTGCTGGAGATACAACAAATTCAAGCTGATTATCTGGATGATGTTATGAAAAAAATTAAAGGAATATGAGATTTGAACATCATAAAGAGAAAATCGCTCCCTTTCCGGTGTTTCTGAAAAGGGTTCTTAAATATGCGCTTTTTGCAGGAATTCTGATTTTGTTTTCTCTCTCGCTGGGAACTATAGGTTATCATCTTATTGCAAAGTTAAGATGGCTCGATAGTTTCCATATGGCATGCATGATCTTAACAGGAATGGGCCCTGTAAATGATATGAAAACTGATGGTTCAAAGATTTTTTCTTCACTTTTTGCATTATACAGCGGCGTGGCATTCCTCAGTATAACCGCAGTCTTCTTTGCACCAATCGTACACAGGTTTCTGCATCTTCTCCATCTTGAAGAGGATACCAATAATGAAAGTGGTAAATCTGATAAATAATTATTTACCTTTTTGAAATACATTTATACTCTTATTATAAGGATAACTATTTTTAAATGAAGAGAGTAACATATTTTATTTTGCTTCTTATCTGCGTGCCTGAACTCATGTACGGACAAAACGGAATATCAGATTCCACTAAGAATTTCAGATTGGATGAAATAATCGTTTCAGCCAGCCGGATACCAATTCTGTTAAAAAACAATCCTGGCTCAATTTCCCTTGTAACTCCCGAGATTCTATCCATTATGCCTAAATCAATCGGAGCAGAAGAAGCTCTGCGTCTGGTTCCGGGGGTTCGTATTGATAACCAGCATGATGGGGAACGGATCCATATGTCAATTCGGGGACAGGGTATTCTTACTGAAAGAGGCTTACGTGGAATCGGAGTTTTAATTGATGGTATTCCTGTTAATGATCCTTCAGGATTTGCTCCCGACCTTTATGATGTGGATTGGGCTACAGTTAACAAAATTGAAGTTTTAAGGGGCCCCTCAGCCAGCTTGTATGGAGGAGGAGGTGCCGCAGGTGTTTTGTCAATTACTACCAACGATGGCGGTCCGAAATCAATTGGGGGCGAGTTAAATCAGACCATTGGAACAAATGGCTTTTCAAAATCGCTGATCCAACTGGATGGATCCAACGAAAATCTCAATTACCGGGTAAGCTATTCCCGTACAGCTGGTGACGGATATCGCGATCATCAGGCATTCTGGGGTAACAAGATTTATGAGAAAATTAATTTTAATCCATCCAAAAAGCTGTCAGTTACACAGATTATCTCTCATATAGACTATTTTCAACAAAACCCTGAAGGCCTGAATTTGGGTCAGTTTGACAATCTACGCCAGGCAAATCCCGACGCAAATCCATTTAATGAATATCAGAAGACCAATCGGACAACGATAGGTTTTCATGCAAAATACACTTTCAGCAACTTTCACGATGTGGAAGTCACTTCATATCTTCGTTCCTGGAACTACAAGGAAACGAGCAACAAATACGCTGAATACAGGAATATCACAAATCCTGGTACAAGCTTTCAATATAACATGCACTTTAGTACTGCGAAAATCAAAAATGATATCAGTTTTGGAGTTGATTTCAAATGGCAGAATATTGATGTGTACAAACTGCAAAGCGCCGCGAATCCTCAGAGGAAAGAAAGTCTCAATGAAACTAATATTGAAACTGATTCCTTGCTGGCCAATCAGATAATTTCCCAGAGTAGTCTTGGTGCATTCGCATTATATAAGCTTGGAATTGGAAAAATCAGCCTTGTCGGTAGTATCCGTTATGAGACTATGAATAATGAACTGACAAATAAAATGGTCGGCCCCGATTCAGCAAGAACTGTAAAAAATTTCGGAAATGCATCTGCCCGTGTCGGCCTGAATTATTCATTGATGAAAGGTATAAATATCTTTATTGACTGGAGCCATGGCTTTTTGCCTCCTTCCACCGAGGAACTGGCTAGCAATCCCACCGGTTACAGTGGATTCAACACCCATCTTGTTACAGCCACAGCTAACTGCAGTGAGATTGGGATAAGGGGATTTTACAATAATAAATTATCATATGAATTAACAGCTTTTATTATGAATACTGAAAATGATTTCTTCCGTTTCAAACAATCAGGCAGAGGAAATCAGGAAGTATTCTATGGTAATGCAGGAAACAGCAAGCGATTTGGCATTGAGACTTTTATTTCATACGAGATACTCAAAAACCTTAGCTTGCAGGTTGCATATACTTTTGCTGACTATAAGTACACATCATCAGTAATAGATCCCGTTTACACGGATCCGGCTTACGTTCTGACTTCCCCTCCGGCAAATGGACAATGGCTCCCAAATTCGCCAAAACATCAACTGTACTCTGAACTTGTTTATAAATTCGCCAGGAGATTCAAATTAAGTTTTGCAACAGAACTACAGTCAAAATGGGCAATCTACACTGATCCAAAAGCATACAACGGGGAACTTGACCCTGCAATTTATCAGAACTGGCAGGATGGATTTAATCTGTTTCACGCCAGAATTTCTTATGAGCTGAATCTTGGAAAAGTAATGGGTGAATGCAGCTTTTTTGTCCGTAATCTGACAAGCGCAAAATATATGGCATTCACAGAACCTGATCCGGATGGCAATGCCTATCATCCCGGACCTGCGAGAGAATTTTTCGGAAATATTAA
The DNA here is from genome assembly GCA_963823065.1 of uncultured Bacteroidales bacterium. GTDB lineage: Bacteria > Bacteroidota > Bacteroidia > Bacteroidales > VadinHA17 > LD21. The sequence continues at coordinate 940,283 of CAWGJX010000001.1, read as the reverse complement.
AATAAGATTTTGAAAAAATCTTAAGTTGTACTATTTTCAAGATCAATTTTTTCTTAACCACAAAGGATGCAAAGTCAAATCCGTTCGATACACTTCTTTGCGACCTTAGGATTTAATTCTTTGCGATCTTTGCGGTTAATGGATTTCTTTTTAATCTAAATTTACTATGGAAGAATTTAAGCCTCTCTGTAAGGAACTCGAAACACTGGTGAAAGAATGGGAACAAAAGCTGACCAAACTCCCCGAAGAAGTAATTTCTAAAAGAAGAAATGTGCAGAACCGGAATATAAAACAGATAACGGGACATATAATAGATTCCGCCACAAATAATACTCACAGGATTGTTCATCTTCAGAATCTTGATTCACCCCTGATTTATCCAAACTATGCATCTCTTGGGAATAATGACCGATGGATAGCTATTCAGAATTACCAGAATGAAGATTGGAATATTCTTGTTCAGTTAATGAAGTTTTCACTCTTACACATCAGCCATATCATCAAAAATATCAATCCCGATAAATTGGATAATGAATGGATAGCCGGTCCTGACAGAAACATAAAACTGAAGGATCTCATTGTTGATTTTCTGAGACATTTAAAGCTCCATCTTGCCGAAATAAATGAACTGATGAATGAATAAACCGGCATTTTATGAATACTGCTGTAAAGTTTGAAAAATATCACATTGCTCCATGTGGAATTAATTGCGAAACTTGCAGGGTATATCTCAGAATATGGTTCAGTTCTTTCGGCTCACAATATCAGTTGTTTAAAATGCGGAACGGAATACTGAATGGAAATCGTTGTTACCTTTGTATCCGTAGTAATCAAATTATTGAAAACTAATGAAAACAATCAATATAAATCGATTTTATCTGACAGTTGTTTTCACATTAATAATGTCAATGTCATTAAAAGCCCAGGAAATCTCAGGTAATTACGATCTTTATTCAATGTCGGAAAAAAACCTGCTTGAAGTTTTTAACAGGACGGTGAGCGTATTTTCTGAGGATGCCAAGAATGGAGTCAGGTTTTCAAAAAGTGAAAATTACGGAGTAGCCTGGCTGAAACATGTGATTTTTTCAAGTGGAGTTATAGAGCTCGACATAAGAGGGAAAGAAGAATTTCAGCAAAGCTTTGTTGGCATCGCTTTTCATGGAATGGATAACAATACTTTTGATGCTGTTTATTTCCGTCCTTTCAACTTTCAGACTGATGATCCGGAGAGAAAGATTCATGCTGTCCAGTATGTGTCAATGCCTGATTATTCATGGGATGTTCTTCGCGAAAAGTTTAATGGCAAATATGAAAAAGCCATTATTCCTGCACCAAAAGGGAATGAATGGTTTCATGTTAAAATTGTCGTAAAGTCACCTCAGGTGTCGGTCTATGTAAATGGAAATCGAGCGGCCAGTCTGAGCATCGAAACATTAAATAACAGGGCTTCCGGTAAAATCGGATTATGGGTTGGAAATAATTCGGATGGAGATTTTGCAAATTTTCAAATATCACCTGAATAGATTAAACTAATGATTAGGGTAAAGATTTGTTGCATTAGCAGCGAGGAAGAAGCCAGGATTGCCATAGACTATGGAGCTTCAGCAATCGGTCTGGTCGCAAGGATGCCAAGCGGACCCGGACCTATCTCTGATGAGTTGATCAGAAAAATTGCAAAAACTGTCCCTCCTCCTGTTGCAACTTTCATGCTGACCAGTGAAACTTCTGTTCAGAAAATTATAGAACATCATAGCAGGACAAAGACCAATACTATTCAGATTGTTGATAAATTATCTTCAGGAACTCATGCTGAACTTAAATCTGCACTTCCCGACATAAAAATAGTCCAGGTTATTCATGTGATTGATGAAAGTTCGGTTGATGAGGCTATAGCTATTTCCAACATGGTCGATGCGATCCTTCTTGATAGCGGAAATCCTAAGTTAAAGATAAAAGAGCTGGGAGGAACCGGAAGGGTACACAGCTGGAAACTCAGCAGACGGATAAGGGAAAACGCAAAATGCCCGGTATTTCTGGCTGGTGGACTAAATCCAGATAATGTCCGGCAAGCAATTGATGAAGTTCAGCCTTTCGCTGTGGATGTTTGCAGCGGAGTAAGGACCGACAGTCATCTGGATAGAAAAAAGGTAGAATCATTCATCAGAAATGCTACCGGGATTTGAGATTTAAAATGATTTAATATAAAAAACTATGATTAAAAAAAGCTTATTTACTTCTATCCTGATATTCGTGGGTATCATGGGATCAACATTAATGGCACAGAACCAGGGTTCATTAAAAAGTCAGCCGGTTTCCCTTTCCAGCTTCAAACATGCTGATATTGGAAATCCAGCTATTGCAGGTAAAGTGAAGGTTTTAAGTAACGGAATTGATATTATTGCAGGCGGGGCAGACATATGGGGTGTAAAAGATGAATTCGATTATGTATATGTTCAACGGACCGGAGATTTTGACATGGCAACCCGAATCGAAAGTCTGGAAGCTGCCCATCTCTACACCAAAGCAGGAATAATGGCGAGGGAGGATCTCACACCTGACTGCAGACATATCTATTTCCAGGTTTTCTCTGACAACAATCCACGAAATAATAATAACGGTGGTTATGAATTTCAGTACCGGCAGCTTAAAGCCGGTGAAATGAAAGCTATTTATCCAAAAAGTTCCAAGGGTACACCTGAATTCCCTGTCGCATATCCTAACACCTGGTTACGATTGCAGCGTACCGGAAATAACTTTACAGGTTATTACAGCACCGATGGAAAAACCTGGAAAGAATATACAACTTACACCCTTGATCTTCCTGCAAAGATTTATCTTGGCCTGGCAGTAACATCTCACAACATGTCTCATGCGGCAACTGCAAGATTCAGAAATATTGAAGAACTTAAACATTAGACAAAAATGAATATTGATCATGTTGCCATATGGACAGCACATCTGGAGAATCTTAAGGATTATTATGTGAGGTATTTCGACGGAAAGGCAAATTCAAAATACGTGAACAAGGATACTCATTTTGAAAGTTACTTTATAACTTTTGATTCAGGTTCAAGGATTGAACTTATGCAGAAACCCGGGATTCCTCCCAACCTTAATGATCCTATAGAAAAACAATACCAGGGAATTATCCATTTGTCTTTTTGTGTTGAAAATATGCTGATGGTCGATGAAAAACTGAATGAATTAAGAAAAGGCGGATTCAAAATATTAAGAGGCCCACGTAAAACCGGAGATGGATATTATGAATTCGAAACTCTCGATCCCGACAACAACAGATTAGAGGTAATGTCAATTTTTAAAGAGAATATTTAACCTCTGTGGTTCACTGTGTCTTCTCCGTGGCTCTCTGTGTAACAAAGTTTTAAGAACTTACACAGAGTTGCACAGAGCAGCACAGCTACACAGAGTTGAAATTCACCCCTTTTTATGAAAGAAATAGCCGCAATAATTCTCGAAAATGACAATGGGGAATTCTTATTATATCTGCGCGACAATAAACCTACAATCCCTTTCCCCGATCATTGGGATCTCATTGGTGGTCATGTCGAAGAGGGTGAAAGCCCTGAACAGGCTCTTGTTCGGGAAGTAAAAGAAGAACTGGATATCGAACTGAAGGATTACACTTTTTATAGAAAATACGAATGCCTGACAGGAGATGCTTATGAAAATATTAAATATATTTATAAAGGCAGGATTAATCTTCCGATCGAAAAAATAACTCTTTTGGAGGGAGTTCGTCCAAAATATTTTACCAGGGAAGAAATTCCTGATGTAAAATTCGCAAATATCCTGAAATCAATTGTAATGGACTACATCAACGAAAACAAGTAGAATTACGATGCATCGTGATTTTACATCTTTGCACCGGTGACCCTTTGTGGTAAAAGGTTTTCTATAGTACAAAATATGTTAGCTTTTTTATGATCTATTTATAATCTTCATCCCTCGCTTTTAAAGACAGGAAGCCTTTTGGCATTGGAGATTCAACTGTGACCAATTTCCCGGTGACCGGATGAGGGAATGATATAGAATAAGCATGAAGCCTTACACGACGGATGAATTCTTTAGATGCTCCATATTTCCAGTCACCAACTATAGGACAGCCAAGATCTGACATATGAACTCTTATCTGGTTTTTCCGGCCTGTATCTGTTTTTACATCTAAAAGTGTGTTATTTTCAACCATTCTGATAGTTGCATAATGTGTTATGGAAAGCTTTGCATTCGGACTTTCTTTCACTGAGTGCATTTTTTGCGTGTGGTCTTCTGTCAACCAGCTCGTGACGGTTCCTTCCGCATCTTTCGGACTTCCTTCGACCAAAGCATAATAGTGCTTTTCCGTTTCTTCCCACTTATCTTTTATGGCATCCATTGCCTTTTCCGATTTCGCAAGAATCAGAACGCCCGACACTTCTTTATCTAAACGATGAACAACATATGTTCTTACCGTTCCTTTGCTTTTATCCTTCAGATACTCTGAAATGGTCCACTGAATATTAGCACTTCCATCTACGCTGGATGTTGCAATTCCGGCAGGCTTGTCAATTACAATTAATTCCTGATCTTCATATAATAACGGGAAAGGCAGGCTTGCTTTAGTTGCAACACCTGTCTTCATCCCAAAATCAACAGAATCACCAGGGTTCAGGGAATAAGAATGAAGAGTTATAGGTTTATTGTTTACCTTGACAGTCCCGCTCTGAAGAAGTTTTTTTATACGGGTTCTTGGAGAATCAGGATACTGATCAAGAAGAAATTCCAGAAGCGTCTGAGATTTATTTACGGTTGCTTTCAAGAAGTTAAACGTTAATTTATTATCGGCCGAAGGTATGAAAAAATAAGATTGTGTACCTTTGTATCCTGAAGATTCGATAGTGACACAAATTGACCTTGTAAAATGAAAATACGTGCAATTATTACCGGTGTTACAGGGATGGTCGGTGAAGGTGTATTACATGAAGCCCTTCAGCATGCCGATGTGGAAAAGGTTTTAGTCATTAACAGGAGACCATGTGGTATTACTCACCCAAAATTGACAGAGATCGTTCATAGCGATTTTTTTAATCTTGGTACGATTGCTGATAAGATGACAGGATATAACGCATGTTTCTTCTGTCTTGGAGTATCATCTGTAGGAATGAATGAAGAAAAATATTATTCGTTGACATATACCCTGACAATGAATATGGCTGAAGTCCTTTCAAGACAAAATCCTGAGATGACTTTTTGTTATATCTCAGGGGCAGGTACCGACAGTACGGAAAATGGAAGACTAAACTGGGCACGGGTTAAGGGTAAAACAGAGAACGACCTTATGAAACTTCCTTTTAAAAAAGTCTTTGCTTTTCGCCCAGGATTTCTTAACCCAACAAGCGGATTAAAGAATGTTCACAGATTTTACGGAGTATTTGTATTATTATATCCGGTATTCAGGATTTTTATGCCAAAATATGTTTCAACACTGAAGGAACTGGGACTGGCAATGATCAATTCAGTTCTGCTTGGTTACGATAAATCAGTTATTGAAGTTAAAGACATTATTCTACTTTCAACAAAGTAATTTCTAAAAAGATGAACCCTATCACTACCTCATCAAAACCTTCCATTTTTACAGGCTTTATTGCGGGTGCAAAAAAAGTTCTTAAATGGTTATTGTTCCTGATATTGCTTTTCGTGGCAATTTTCATTTACTTTAAATACTTTTATACCTACAGTGAAGGTTACCGCGCGGGATTACTGCAGAAATTTTCAAGTAAAGGCACTTTTGTCAAAACCTATGAAGGGGAAATGATTCTTAGCAGTGTCTCATCAAATCGCGATGTTGCAATTGCTTCTGAAAAGTTTTTCTTCACTCTCTCAAATAAAGCTCTGGTAAGGCAGTTTGACACCCTGCAGGGCGATAATATCATTGTTCATTACAAACAAAAGAATGCAGTTGTATTCTGGCGGGGCGACTCTGCATACCTGGTCGACAGTGTAAAACTAAAAAGATAGAAGTTATTTCATTACCTTTTTGAGAATACCAAATACACCCCTGATAAATGTGGCACTGGTAAGAACCTTGACCATTTCATCCTGTGGTGATCTGCTGGTACTATGATAAGATGTTTGTCTGGGAATCCGTGTTTGGGTCATCTCCCTTTCTCCCCCACTAACCTTCTCCCGCTCCTTTTGGGCTGTCTCACCTGCCTTAATTTTTCCGGTGTCCACTTTTCTGCTGAGGATTTCATACGCACTTTCACGGTCAAGAGTCTCACTGTATTTTCTTACCAGGTCTGAGGAAGAATTAATTGAGGAAATCTCAGCTGCTGTCAGGATATCCATTCTGCTCACAGGTGTCCGCAACATAGTTGCCGCAAGCGGGGTGGGTATACCCTTTTCGCTTAATGCTGTTACAAGAGCTTCACCTATTCCAAGACTTGTTATTGTTTCGTCAGTTTTATAATATTCTGAAACAGGATAATTTTCAGCAGAAAGCTTAATTGCCTTACGATCAACAGCGGTGAAGGCTCTTAATGCATGTTGAACTTTAAGGCCAAGCTGGGCAAGAACACCATTCGGGACATCCATTGGATTTTGAGTGACAAAAAAGATTCCCACACCTTTGGAACGGATAAGCTTTACAATGTTTTCAATCTGCTCGAGCAATGCTTTACTTGCCTGATTAAATATCAGGTGAGCCTCATCAATAAAAATAACAAGTTCAGGTTTTTCAACATCTCCTTTTTCTGGCATCTGACTATAGATTTCTGCAAGGAGTGAAAGCATAAATGTGGAAAAGAGCTTGGGTTTGTCCTGGATATCTGTAAGACGGATAATGCTTATATATCCATTACCATCTTTATCTGCTCTCATGAGATCTCTTATATCAAAAGAAAGCTCTCCAAAGAAAAGATCAGCTCCTTGCTGCTCAAGTTCAAGGATCTTGCGCATTATAATGCCGGTTGTGGCTGTTGAAATTTTCCCATAGTCCCTTTCGATTTCAGACTTCCCTTCTTCGGTCACATACTGAATGACTTTTTTCAGATCTTTCAGGTCGAGCAATGCCAGTTGATTATCATCAGAATATTTAAAAATTACTGATAGCACTCCTTCCTGGGTATCATTGAGATCGAGGATGCGCGCAAGGAGAACCGGACCGAATTCCGAAACTGTTGCGCGTAACCTCACGCCATCCTGCCTGGAAAGTGACATCAACTCAACAGGAAAACCTTTTACTGAAAATGGAATATTAATTTTTGAATGCCTTTCCAGAATAAATGGTTTTGCTTCTCCGGGTTTTGCAATTCCGCTTAAATCACCTTTTACATCCATCAAAAGTACGGGGATTCCCTTTTCAGACAATTGTTCTGAGATAACCTGCAGTGTTTTAGTCTTCCCTGTTCCTGTCGCTCCTGCAATCAAACCGTGTCTGTTCATGGTTTTTAACGGAATTTTTACCTGGGCTCCTGTCACCGGTTCTCCATCGAGCATAGCACAACCCAGTATTATACTTTCACCATTACAGGCATAGCCGTTAATAATACTTTCAGAAAATTTTGCTTTTTTATCCATAGTCTGAATTTTTTATCTTTTCCTTCAGAAATTAGTTCCGCAATTTACCGGTTTAAAATGAAATTTATTGCTGCTACAGCTCCAAATTATTGAAAGGATGCTACCCTCTAATGATAGCGATGTTATTATATATCCCTAAGAATATGTATCTTGCATATAACAATAGTGATGCTGAGAATTGTTAATCTCTGTTTTTAACATCTGTTAAACAAAAGTTATATAACAGATGTTAATATTGAACATGGATGCCGATTACACCATGAATATAACTTAAACCCGCTAACATATGAAAAGAAAATTCTTTACAGTCCTAATATTGTTTTCAGTTCTTAGCTGCCTCGCATTCGGACAAGTCACTGATATTGAAAAAAATTTACGGACACAATCTACTGATACTGTATCAGGATGGAAAAAAGGAGGAATTTTTTCTGTAAACCTTGCTCAGACCTCGCTGACAAACTGGGCAGCTGGAGGTCAGAATTCCTTTGCTGTTAACGGCCTTCTCAGCACTTTTGCCAATTACAGAAAGAATAAATCGGAATGGGTAAATACACTCGATGTTGGTTACGGGCTGCTAAAACAGGGAAGTTCGGGATATCAGAAAACCGACGATAAGTTCGATATCCTGTCAAAATACGGATATGAAGCTTTCAAAAATTTCTATTATGCTTTTCTCCTGAATTTCAAAACACAGATGGCTCCCGGATATCAATATCCGGATGTCACAACAAAGATCTCAGATTTCTTTTCTCCCGCATACCTGTTAGGCGCTCTGGGGCTTGATTTTAGGCCCCCTGGCCATTTCAGCGCATTTATAGCTCCCTTCACTCTCAGGCTTACCTTCGTAAACGATAAAACACTTTCTGATGCCGGAGCTTTTGGTGTAAGGCCCGGGAAGAAATCACTCACTGAGTTCGGGGGATACATCCGGGTCATATATACAAAGAACGATTTCAAAAATGAACTTCTTAAAAATGTCACATTTACTACAAAAGCTGACCTGTTCTCCGACTATACTCACAATCCTCAAAACATGGTTGTTAACTGGGAAACGCTTTTGGCATTTAAGGTGAATAAATTTCTCTCCGCCAGCATTAATACTCAACTCGCTTATGATGACAAAATAAAAATCCCGGTGGTCAGAAATGGAACTGCTACATCTATAGGCTCTTTAATTCAATTTAAAGAAATACTCGGAGTCGGATTCTCCTATAAATTTTAACGGATAATATTTAAAACGGAAACTTATGAAATTAGTCGATGAGTTCAAGGCTTTTGCAATGAAAGGCAATGTTGTTGATATGGCAGTAGGTATAATTATCGGAGCTGCATTCGGTAAAATTGTATCTTCAATGGTGGCGGATGTTATTATGCCTCCATTGGGATTACTTATCGGTGGGGTAAACTTTACTGATCTTAAAGTCATACTTAAGGCAGCAACAGATACACACCCTGCAGTTACATGGAATTATGGAAATTTTCTACAGGTGACTTTTGATTTTCTTATTGTTGCATTTGCTGTATTTTTGGTTATAAAAGGAATTATTGCTGCAAACAGGAAAAAAGAAACAGCCCCTCCGGCCCCGCCCGCTCCTACAAAAGAGGAAGTTCTTCTTACAGAGATCCGTGATCTGTTGAAGAAATAATACAATTGCGGACACCGAATTAATCCCCCATAGTATGGATTTGTCAGAATATCTGGGACCATATGATAATACGTGATTTGTTCCAGAACACGATAAAAGCAACTAAAGCTGAGTTACGCCGGAAAGGTTACAGAAATGCCCATTGAAATAGGTAAAGAATATCTCTTCGGAGAAAAGATAAGCAAGTTGAATTAAGTCTATCTTCGGGTAATTTCAACTTGATACTCACCGGAAATCTTAGATGACAAATTCAGGCAGTTAACCAGTTAAAATAAAGTTCATGAAAAGAATTATTCTGATTTTTATCATTCTCCTTACATTTTCTGACATATGTTTTCCCCAGTTTAAGCTGAATATCGAAATAACTGAATTAAGGAATAACAAAGGGAATATTATGTTACAGCTATTCGATTCGGCTCAGAAGGTCATAAAAGAGGAAATGAGTCCGATTAAAGACAACAGATGCATGATTTCCATTGTAAATCTTAAAGCCGGGTTTTATGCTGTCAGATATTTTCATGATGAAAACCTTAATGGCAAAATGGAAACAAATCTGTTTGGAAAACCTACTGAAGGTTATGGCTTCTCAAATAATGTGACAGGCAAATTTGGTCCGCCCCCTTTTGAAAAATGGTTATTTAAAATAGAGGAAGACAAGAAGATCGTTTTGAAACCTACATACTAATTGGTCTTTTGACAGAGCAAACACCCTTGCCACTACCTGACTTTTGGCTACTGAAAAAATCTTTTTTTTAACCGCAAAGCACGCTAAGTATGCGCAAAGTTCGCAAAGTCAAAATATTGTAAATAAGCTCTTTGCGTTCTTTGCGTAAAATCTCTGCGATCTTTGCGGTTAATGGATTTAGACTTTTTCGACATCACCCACCAATTCTCTAATGGGCTTTAGTTCCGAATTCCGGAAATTTATTAATTTCATTCTAAATTTGAGACAAACCTTATTTTTTTAAGTCTTTAGTTCAGATTTTTGAAAACTAACCACATAAATGACACCCGCAAAAAAGTCAGCAGCAATCATCGGGGCAGGAGTCGGTGGCATCACAACCGCAATATACCTGGCAAAGAATGGATATGATGTTTCTGTATTCGAAAAGAATTCGACGCCTGGCGGAAGGTGCGGCCAGTTGATTCGTGATGGCCATCGTTTCGACCTGGGGGCAACTATGCTTATGATGCCTGATATCTATAGGGAGATTTTTGATTCACTCGGAATTCCCCTGTTTGAAAATAATGAGATCCAGCCTCTTGAAGACCTTTATAAAATCTATTTCGACAATAATGAGGTTATAACATTTTCAACTGATAAGGAAAAGATGAAGGTTCAGCACGAAAAGATTGAGCCTGGAAGCTTTGCTAAATCGCAAAAATATGTCAACGACGGGTATGAGATATTCCAGATTGGCATACATAAACTTATAGGCAGGAATTTCTCAAATATCTTTCAGTTTGCAAATTTCAGAAATATTGGCATGCTGATAAAACTCAAAACCTATATATCAAACTACAGGTACGTTAAAAAGTTTTTTTTAAGTACTCATCTGAGAATGGCTTATACTTTTCAAAATATTTACGTTGGTCAGAGTCCGTTTGATTCACCTGCCTTGTTTTCGATGGTTCCGGCTGCAGAACTCACTGAAGGATCTTTTTTCCCTAAGGGAGGTATGTATAAAATTGTTGAAAAACTTCATTTGAAGGCCTGTTCTTCCGGCGTAAAGTTCCATTACAACAAGCCGGCAATAAAAATTCAAGTCAAAGGCAAACGTGCAGAGAGTATTATTTTTCAGGACGGAACCGAAGCAATAGCTGATATTATTGTCGCAAATGCAGACCTCCCATACGTATACCGTAAGTTACTGCCCGACAGAAGAAAATCGAAGAGACTCGATCGTTTGAAATATTCTTGTTCTGCGATATGCTTCCACTGGGGCCTTGATAAGGTTTATCCTCAATTAGGACATCACAGTGTATTTCTTTCAGACGGATTCAGGGAAGGACTGGATAAAATTTTTAAGGACAAATCAGTAAGTGATCATCCGAGTTTTTATATTCATGCTCCGGTCAGAACCGATCCCGACGCAGCACCTGCCAATCAGGATACGCTCTCATTTATAGTCGGAACAGGTCATCTGGACAATAGGAAAAAACAGAACTGGGTGGAGTTACAGAAGAACACACGAAAAGCATTGATAAAACGGCTTATTCAGCTTGGACTTGAAGATATTGAACAACATATTAAGTTTGAAATTTGCTATACCCCCGAAAGCTGGCAAATCGCATGCAACATTTCAAGAGGATCAGTTTTCGGGAGCCTGGCTCATAATCTCATGCAGATGGGATATTTTCGTCCGCATAACCAACATGCCCGTTACAAAAATCTTTTCTTCGTCGGAGGAAGTACACATCCCGGAAACGGAATACCCAATGTGCTTCTTTCAGCCAAATTAACTGCCGAAAAAATACTTAATCAGTAAACAATGATTTCACAAAAGGATAAATTTTTAGAAATATTCAATTCTATAAATTTTGAACAGATTAAGGACCATCCGAATATCCTCATTGCAGCAAATTTCTGGGATAATGACAGATTCTGCGCCGCTAAAATATGCTACAAATTCATGAGGGCAATCGATGATATGATTGATAATCATAAGGCAAAAAACAAACTTATTGAACCCGGGGAAAGAAAGGAATTCATAGCAAACGTTGATGACTGGCTTAAAATGATAATCATCTCTAAGGAGTGCAATTCACTTCAGGAAGAACTTATAGAAACCATAGAAAAATTCAGGATTCCGGTATGGCCAATGGAAGTTTTCGCCAAATCGATGATATACGACATTAACAATGACGGGTTTCCGACATTGAATGCTTTTCTTGAATACTCGACGGGCGCCTCGGTCGCACCAGCATCCATCTTTGTTCACCTCAACGGACTTCAGACAATAAACGGACGTTATGAACCACCACAGTTCGACGTTAAGTGGGCTTCCACTCCTTGTGCAATTTTCAGTTATTTTGTTCATATTATAAGAGATTTCCAGAAGGATCAGTTAAACAATCTTAACTACTTTGCAGATGATCTGATTATCAGGTATGGTCTTAACAGGAAGATCCTTCATGACTTTGCCGGAGGAAGACATGTAAATACTAATTTCCGTAAACTCATTGAACACTATTATTCACTGGCTGATGAATACCGGCTAAAAACATATGATATCATCAAAGAAATCAAACCACTTCTTGCGCCGCGTTATCAGTTAAGCCTCGAGATAATATTCGATCTTTACCTGATGGTATTTGAGAGGATCAATCTTAAGAATGGAAAATTCACAACTGAAGAGCTTAATCCGACTCCTGAACAGACCAGGGAAAGAGTTTATAAAGTAATTATGAATTTTGTGGAGCAAAAAAAATTCTTATAAAATTTCTGAATACGAAGCTGTTTTTACAAATGATCTTAAAGTATTTGTATCTTTAAGAAGATAAATCTTCAGAACCCTCCGGGATGAATAAATTTTTGATTATTGTTTTTGGAATTTTGCTGTTATTAACCTCCGGATGTGCGTCACTCGGAAAGCTTGGCCGGCACGATTTTGACTCAGGTTTCTATAAGTTGAAAGTTCATGGAAATAAACCCGTTCATGTTTATGCTGAGGTCGCAGAAGATTCAGTTATTGTGTATCCTGTCAGCTTTGACGGAAATAAAAAGGTGCCCAATACCGCAACTTCTATTGGCACTAAGATCTCCAGAACTAAACCTGACAATTATTTGTATAATAGTTGCTTCATTAACAATTCTCTTGATATTGACTTGACTTCAATATTATTTAAATCAAGACATTCCAGGGATGATGTCCCAAACCAGTTTAGCGCTGATTTGGATATTGCGATTTACATGGGTATTCGAAAAGTTCTTTATAAGATCGTATCTCCTGTTTCTCCGATTCATGAGCAGAAATCATTTATCAGGCAGATTGGTTTCGATCTTGGCATTTTTGCTGGTATTGGATCTTCTCCTGTGAATCCCACTGTCACTAACAATAAAATCAGTCAGGAATATGATGCAATGATCTTTCAAAAAGGTTTTGCAGGTTTCATTTCAATAAACAAAATGTCAGTCGGTTTAGCACTTGGGTTTGATAACGTTCTTGACAAAAGCAGATCCTCATGGATTTACAACCAAAAACCATATCTGGGCCTTATAATCAGTGTTTCAAGTTTTTAATAATCTCATGCAGTCAGAAATTTAATATGTCAGTTCGTTTAATTACGGAACATTTTGACGTGGATATTGTTTAAGTTGTATAAAGCATTCGGAGGCATTTCATACGTTTTAATTATTAACTTTGAGGTTCAATCGTTAGCTGAAAACATATGACACTTGAGACATTGGTGCCGGTAAATGAAATGGATGGCCGGCGGCTATACTACACTTTTATTGCCGGTGCAAAGAAAGTTATTGAACATCAGGTTGAGCTTAATAAAATTAATGTATTTCCTGTTAATGACGGCGATACCGGAACTAATCTGGCATCTACTATCAGGGCCGTGATTGACTCTCTTCATCCACATCGGTCATACAAAATTACAGCCGATCGGATAGCCGAGACCACTCTTGTAAATGCCCGTGGTAATTCAGGAATAATTTTTGCCCAGTTCCTTCACGGGATGAGCACCGAGACCGGTAATTTTAAAACAATAACCATAAAACAGTTTGCCGAAAGCATTAAAAATTCTGTGCGCTATATTTATGAAGCAGTGGCAAATCCTGTTGAAGGTACGATGCTCACAGTAATAAAAGATTGGGCAAATTACATCTATGATAACAGAAACAGAATCACAGATTTTAACCAGCTATTTATCGGATCAGTAGATGTACTGTACAGATCTCTTGTGGCAACTAAATCTAAACTTGCTGTTCTTACAAGAGCAAATGTCGTTGATGCGGGAGCCCGTGGTTTCGTCTTTTTTGTAGAAGGTATAATTGACTTTATTAATTATCGCAACCTGAAAGAGCTTATCCAGATTAAAGCTGAAACTGCAATTTTTGAAAAGCTTGATGAAGCTCTTCCCGAGAAAGTAGAGTTCAGATTCTGCACCGAAGTTCTCATGAAAAAAAGTTCTGTCGATAACAAGACATTAATGCCATTGCTTGAAAAATATGGAAATTCCATAGTTGTAGCCGGATCTGATTCAATGCGACGAATCCATATTCATACAAATAATCCCGCAAATCTTATCAACGAGCTCAGGCATAAGGGTACCCTTACATTTCAGAAGGCAGACGACATGATCAGACAAAGCGATGTTGTATATAACAGGAAATGGAAAATAGCACTGGTTACTGACTCAACATGTGATCTGGCTCAGGAAATAATCGATAATTACCAGATAAACATACTCCCGATAAATGTGAGTTTTGGAGAGAATAACTATCTCGATAAAGTCACAATTCAGCCGGAACAGTTTTACACTCTTTTAAAAGAAGGCAAATATTATCCCAAGTCTTCACAGGTAAACGAAAAGAGCTTTATAAATCTCTATTCACATCTTGCCTCTCACTACGACTCTGTAATCGCTGTTCATTTAAGTGAAAAGTTAAGCGGAACGTTTAACAGCAGCCAGAGAGCCGCGAGAAAAATCAGCCAGGAGTTCGGAAAACCCATTTCAGTCATCAACTCTAAAAATACATCAGGCGCCATGGGACTGATTCTGCTCAGGGCAGCCCAGGCGATTGAAGCCGGATATTCACATGATCAGGTTGTTAATATGGCGGAAAGTTGGACAAATCATGTCAGGTTATTCGTGAGTGTAAGATCAATGAAATATTTTATTAAAGGCGGACGTGTATCAATGTTCAGGGGGATGATAGCACGCATTCTGAATATTAATCCTATTGTTACCATCGATGAAACCGGGAGAGCAGTTCTTTTTGATAAGAGTTTCAACCAAAAGGCAAACATGGAAAAAGTTATGAGTTACATCTCAAAAATTAAACAGGAAAAAACGATTTGGAACTATGTAGTTCTCCACGCAAATAACAGCAATGCAGCCAGATGGTATACAAAAAAGATGGAAAAACTTACGAACAAGAAACCCGCATCTGTTCTAAATATCTCACCCATACTGGGAGCCCACGCAGGACCAGGAGCTGCAGCCATTGCTCTTCTTTTTGATTAACCCTTTTGTTATATGAATTACTTTCATATATTTTTCCAGGGATTCATTTTAATTATGAGTATGATGACCCTTTTATGGATTGTCAGCATATTTGTCCGAAATGTAAGCATAATTGATCTTTTCTGGGGCTTTGGATTTGTACTGACTACCGGATATTATTTTCTTAAAACCGAAGGCTTTGAACTGAGGAAAATCATCATTGTGATCCTTGTGGCAGTATGGGGATTACGTTTGTCTTTATACCTCGCCTGGAGAAATATTGGCGAAGGTGAAGATTTCAGGTATAAAGAATTCAGGAAGAAATATGGAAGCCGGTACTGGTGGGTTAGTTTTTTTCAGACATTCCTTTTACAGGGAATTCTTATGTGGCTAATCTCTGCTCCTCTTCTCGGGGCTCAATATTATGGCCGTAACATTTCTTTAGGAATTTCAGACTACATCGGACTTTTCTTCTGGATCACTGGATTCATTTTTGAGTCTGCAGGAGATCTTCAGCTGGCCAGGTTCAAATCTGATCCGGCAAATAAAAATAAAGTCATGGACCAGGGACTTTGGCATTATACACGTCATCCGAATTATTTTGGTGATTCCTCTGTCTGGTGGGGATTCGGATTTTTTTGCTTCGCCGCCGGAAGCTACCTACCCGTCCTGGGATCATTTCTCATGACTGTAATTATCATCAAAGTTTCAGGAGTCGGCCTTCTTGAAAAAAGTTTAAAAGTCAGAAACCCGCAGTACAAAGAATATATTGAAAAGACAAGTTCATTCATCCCCTGGTTCCCAAAAAAGTAAGTGCACCGGTCCCAGGTTCCCAACTCCTATATGATAACAAGATTGAATATTTACCAATGAATCGGCAAAAGAATCTTATAAGGGTTTACATACCTAATTCCCTCGTTATAGCAAATATTGTAATTAAGTCATTATCTTAGAACAATGGTTTCATAGCAAACAAATTTAAATTATGAAAAAATCTTCCTTAGCTATTGTTTCCCTTGTATTCTTTATAATATTTCCCGCTCATGCCCGGAATAAACCCAACAATTGGAAGATTGATCTTTTGCTTCCGGAAGCACTGAAATCAGATAACCAGAACCCGGAAGCTATTGAAACGTATGTTAAGAGTCAGACATACAGATCAGACACTAATGTACCAGTGAAAATAGCAAATCTGTATGACGAAAAACTGAAAGACGGTCCCAGGGCAAATCATTACTCTGAAATGCATCTGAACAAGATAAAGAACTCAAAGGATAAGTTTGATAGTGACTATACTGAGTCTGTAAAGAAACGGATAGAATCACTGAAAAAGGTAAATGTCGGATAGTGCTGCTTTTATTTATCTACAAACGGTAAGATGAAAAAAATTGGAAAATGGGTCCTGGGAACAATTCTGGTTCTTCTGATTATTTACTTTTCAGGACCAAAGCCAGCCAAACCTGATTTCACAATCCATGAAATTTCATTACCTGATTCCCTCCCTGCGCTTGAGAAGAATATTAACCTGGAGGAAAAGCTGGTTAAGGGCATCAAACCTGATAACCAGGCCAGGATCGTTTGGGCTGATTCCTTAAAAAAGGAGAAGACAAAAGTAGCTTTCCTTTATCTTCACGGTTTCTCAGCCAGCCAGGCAGAAGGTGATCCGGTGCATAAAGATCTGGCAAAAAAATATCAGGCAAATCTTTTTCTTTCACGGCTGGCAGAACATGGCATCGACAGGGGTGACAGCTCAATGATTAATCTTAAAGCCGGAGAATACGAAGCTTCTGCTGAAAAAGCTCTGGCTATTGCTGAAAAACTGGGAAATGAAGTTATTGTAATCGGGACTTCTGCAGGCGGTACCCTTTCATTATTTCTGGCTTCACGACATCCTGAAATCAAAGCCATTATTCTTTATTCACCTTGTGTGAGGCTTTATGATAAAACAGCGGTAATCCTTGATAAACCATGGGGTCTGAAGATTGCCAGGATAGCTTCCGGGGGCCCCGCAAAAAAATTTCTGGCTGAAAATAATACGCATGCTAATTACTGGCAGCTTGATTACAGGATTGAAGCATTAGTAGCACTTCAGAATCTTGTCTCAAACACTATGAAACCCTCCGTATTTCGTCAGATTAAATGTCCGGTATTTCTCGGGTATTACTATAAAAATGAGAAAGAACAAGATAATACTGTTTCAGTTCCAGCTATGTTAAAAATGTTTGATGAATTGGGAACACCTCCGGAATTGAAAGAAAAGATAGCTTTTCCGAATGCCGGTGCTCATGTCATAGCATCATATATCAGGTCAAAAGACTGGCAGGGAGTTGAAAGAGAGACAAACAGATTTCTCACTGACATTGTGAAACTTTAAGTTATTTCTGAAATTCGGCTTTGCGATCAAAGAATAGATGAAATGAAAAGTGAAAATTCAATATTATTACTTACACTGATAGTCTTTCTGATTTTTTTTGCAGGTTGCAGGAAAACCGAAAAACCTCCGGAACCATTGGCTGATGTTGAAGGGAATAATTACAAAACTGTAAAAATTGGTAGTCAGGAATGGATGGCTGAGAATCTGAAAACTACAAAATTTGCCGATGGAACCGATATTCCTCTGGTGAAGGATACTGGTGCATGGAGTAATCTTACAGCTTCCGGTTATTGCTGGTATAATAACGATGAATCAACCTATAAGATACCATATGGGGCTCTGTATAATGGCTATGCAATTGTCTCCGGCCAGTTGTGTCCTGCCGGATGGCACATTCCTTCTAAAGAAGAATGGATGCAGTTAAGAGATTTCCTTGGTGATAGTCTTATAGCAGGAGGTAAACTAAAAGAAGCAGGTTTAACACACTGGCTTGCTCCTAATAAGGGTGCCGACAATAGCTCTGGTTTTACTGCCATCCCGGCTGGATTCCGGTATTTTGAAGGTTCATTTTCTTCTCTTCTGTCTTACACCGCATTCTGGGCTGCAACAGATAGTGCCAGTAATGATGCCTGGTTTGCAGGGCTCTATTATGGTGATGCCGGTTTTGTACTTGATCACCGGGTTAAGAAACATGGATTTAGTATAAGATGTATTAAAAACTAAATTCTGCTTCAGAGATGAAATCAGCAAAATTCTCACTAAAGTCACGATTCAAAAGCTTCCTGTTTGCACTAAACGGATTATCATCGCTTCTGAAAAATGAGCATAACTCAAGAATTCATTTGGTCGCTGCTATTATTTCAATTGGACTGGGAATAATGCTAAAACTAAATTTCTTTGAATGGTCTTTACTGATAATTGTGATTGGAATTGTTTTTCTTACTGAACTCATTAATTCTTCAATTGAAACCCTTGCCGATATCATTGATCCGGAATGGAACAAAATGATCATGACCGCTAAAGATTACAGTGCGGCGGCGGTTTTGATTTCAGCAATTGTTGCCTTCGTTGTAGGGTGCCTTATTATGATCCCAAAACTCATTAAGTTATTCTGAATATCCTCGTTTTGCTTATGTGATAATTAACATATCCCGAATAATCTCAAATTTTCCGGGCATGGCATACTTTTTGCGTCTTATAATCTGATTAAAAACTAAGGTCATGAAAACTTCAATTATCAGAATAGAAGTACTGCTCATGGGAATTGTCCTGCTTTTAATTTCTCTTCCGGCCAATTCTCAGGACAATAAACCTTCAAAAGCAGAAAGGAAGGCGGCAAAAAAGGATCAGGATTACTACAATTTTCAGGTAGTTGATACTATGGTTGAAAACAGGAGTTTTGTTCTGGAAGCCGATTACCTTGAGAATCTGCAAGGTATCAAAAGACCAGTAAATTCACTAATAAATTTCATAAGGCTCGATTCTCTAAAGGCAGTTCTGCAGACCGGCTCAAATGTGGCACAAGGGTCCAATGGTGTTGGCGGAGCCACTGCTGAAGGAAGTATATCAGGATTGAAAATAACAAAAAATATTAAAAACCTGACTTTCTTCCTTAGATTCACTATAGTATCTAACATCGGTATTTACGATGTGGCTATGACAATTTATTCAAATAAAAATGCCAGAGCCGAAATCTCAGGATTAGGCCCCGGTAAATTAATTTACGACGGACACATTACAAATCTCTGGAATTCAGGAACATTCAAAGGACGAAATTCTATTTAATTCAGAGACATCAAGGTACACTTTCTCCTTCCATTAAGATTCAGGGAACATCAATTCTTTAATCCCATAAAAGGATTAAAGAAAATTATCTATTTTTGATTTCCACAACTGACAATATCTTGAAAAAGGAATATGCATACATTTTTTTTCTTTTAACTTCAGTTTTTATCTGGTTTGTATGCACCGGTTTGGTTCGCCAGAATTCTTTGCCACACGAAAAAGCTGCTATTTCTGAGCAGAAAAAAGAAAAGTACATTTATGTTGGAATGGAAAAATGTGCCGCCGTCTGTCATAACAATAAAGATATGGGCTTTCAATATGATATAGTGAAAAAAAGTCCTCACTCAAACTCTTTTAAAATCCTGGTTTCCCAAAAGGCAGAACATTATGCAAATAAGGCCATGTTAAAAGAAGATCCACAGGAATCTCCTGTTTGCCTGAAATGCCATGTAACCGGAGGGGGTCTCGATTCAACTTCTTTCGCTGCCACATACAGGAAGGAGGACGGTGTGACATGTGAAGCCTGTCATAAAGGAGAATACATTACAAAAACATTTATTCCGGTCGAGGCTGATTGCTTAAAATGTCATAATAATTCAGTTCATAAGACATCTAAATTCAATTTCAGGGATAAGCTCCTGCAAATAGCTCATAAAAGACCTGCATCCCCAGTCGCAGTGAATGAGAGATGGATGCCTTCTTATAAGTCATTGTGAACAAATAACTTCAATTTACGTTATTCATATGTTGCGGAATAATTAGCATTATTTAACATTACTGCTCAATTTTTCTCCAGATTCTTTTATTTCTTTTGCACTGTTAAAAATTAGCATTGTTAATTATGAATTTAACTTATATAAGGTCCTTAATTCTTGTTGCATTCATCCATTCAATTTTCAGTTTTTCTTTAACGGCCCAGACAAAACCTAATGCAAGTATTTCAGGAAAAGTATTTGATAAGGCTACCAACCAGGCACTGGAGTACGCAACAGTTACTGTGATAAACGAACAATCAGGCAAAGTTATTAATGGTTCCGTTGCAGACGCAAAAGGTGTATTCTTAATATCCAATCTGCCATTTGATACTTACAAGGTTAATATCAATTATATCGGTTATGAACAAATAACTCTGGATAATATTACCGTGACCAGCGATAAGCGATCAGCACGTCTGGGAACGATTTTACTGAATCCGTCAACACATTCTCTTCAGGGAGTCGAAATTACAGGTGACAAGCCAATTGTCGAAAGTAAGATCGATAAGATTGTATACAATGTCTCTAATGATATAACCTCACAGGGTGGCGCAGCTATCGATGTTCTGAAAAAGGTGCCCCAGGTAACTGTCGATGTCGATGGGAATGTAGAATTACAGGGTAACTCAAATATACGATTCCTCATTGACGGGAAACCTTCAAGTGTGTTCGGGAATAGTCTGGCCGATGCACTTGCATCAATACCTGCAAGCCAGATCAAAAGTATTGAAGCAATTACCAGTCCCGGGGCAAAATATGATTCTCAGGGTACAGGCGGTATAATAAACATTATTCTTATTGATAATAAGATGGAAGGAGCAAATGGCAACTTCAACCTTACTGCCGGATCAAGACTGGAAAATGGCTCTGTGAATCTGAACGTCAGGCATAAAAATTTTGGTATCAATGCATTCTTTAGCGGAAATGCCGCATTAAAATCAAAGACCCCCACTTCACAGGATCGTTATGGCACTGACACTATCGCCAAAACCATTACCCGTATGCAACAAAACAGCATTTCCGATTTTGTCAGAAATGGCTTCAGATCAGGTATCGGTTTAGACTGGGATATAACAAAATCAGATATTGTTACAGGCTCAGTGGGTTATAATCAGTTTGGTAACACCGTACAGGGAATTACAAATCAGGAAGAATCTGTTATGGATTATTCATCAAATCAATTATCGGATATATTTACTGTGCGAAATTCTGATAGCCATATGAAAATTCATTCACTTGACTGGAACCTTGATTATAAAAAGAAATTTAAAAAAGAAGGACAGGAACTCGATATACTGTATAACGCAAGTAATGGTATCCCAAATAGTAATTATGTCCAGTCACAATATTATGTCGGACAATCAGTCCCTTTTGCCGGGTCAGCAAGTACCAATCCCGGTACCGATAACGAAACAGAAATTTCTGCTGACTACACACAACCAGTGAGTGAATCGTTTCAGATTGAGACCGGGGCAAAGATGTCTTACCAGAATCTGAAAAGCATCGCCAATGTAAGCGTCTATAGCCCTTTATCAAATGAGTATATTAATGACACTTTTCAATCTTATCATCTTAATTATGCAATGAAGGTCTATGCCGGTTACCTCTCAGCAAACCTCAAATTGTTTAATTACCTGAATATAAAAGCCGGTACCAGGTATGAATATACCGACGTTAAAATTGACTTCCCAAATACCAACATTCCATCTTATGGTACGTTGGTTCCGTCGGTTACTTTTTCGCATGATATGAGTAAAAATCAATCGGTGAAATTATCATATAGCAAACGAATTGAACGGCCGGAATACAGAGAATTGAATCCTTTTATTAATCTGAGTGATCCTTATAATATTTCAACAGGTAATCCACTCCTGAAACCCGAGATAGGTAACAATTTTGAACTGGGTTATGCAAGTTCTTTTAAAAAGGGAGGAAATATTTATTTAGGGCTATTTGAACGGATTAACAGCCATGATGTTAAGGATTTCACAACATTTTACCCTAACTACCAGATCGGCGATTCTATCTATCACAATGTTTCGGTCACCAGCCGACAGAACTTAGGTGAAGAATATAATTCCGGGATTACAGTCTCAGGTTCTTATCCCGTAACTTCTAAACTGAATCTGCGTGGAAATCTGATGATATCTCACAGGTATCAGGTCACCCATCTTCCTACAGGTAATATTTCTACCGGTTTAAGGACCAGGGTTAACCTTAATGCAACCTATGATTTACCAAAAGATCTCGTCATTGAATTTTTCGGTTTCTATAATGCAGCATCCCGCAATATTCAGGGAAAAAGTCCGCAATTCTTTATATACAATTTTGCATTCAGGAAATTGTTCTGGGATAAGAAGGCAAGTATTGGATTTACAGCAACGAACCCATTCAGCAAATATATTAAGCAAGTCACCACCATAGCTACAAATAGTTATACATCAACTTCTGTCCGTCAGTTGCAATTAAGATCTTTCGGAATCAGTTTCATGTACAAATTCGGGAAACTCGAATTCGACAAGAACAAGCCTGAAGAGAATAATAATGATCTTAATAATATGGGGAATTGACCTTTAATAATTTCAAAAACAACTTGATTCTCAATAGTAATTTTGAACAACAACAACACTTTTAACGTTTACATTTCCTGAAGTACTAATCTTCCGGATTATAGACTTAAAAGTTTTGTAATGAAAATATTAATAATCTTTTCAATAGCATTTCTTCTACTGCTTTATACTATGAGTTGTCTCTGGCTACAGGACAACTTTTTTTGTGGATTATCTCGCCGGATGTACATCTGATTAACCAATCGGTTTTATTGTTTTAACTTTAATTTGAAAATAAGATGCAAAATAATGCTATGAATACTGAATCTAATAATAAAAACGGGGAATTGGTTCTTGTTACAGGTGGTTCAGGATTCATTGGTACTCATTGTATATTACAACTCCTGGAAAAGGGATACAAGGTTCGTACTACTCTTCGTTCAATCAGTCGTAAAGACGAAGTAATATCAATGCTTAAAGAAGGTGGTTCAATCCGGACAGATGCCCTTTCTTTCGCAGTTGCCGACCTTCTGTCGGATGAAGGCTGGGCGGAAGCTCTAAAAGGCTGCAAGTTTGTGCTCCATGTCGCTTCGCCATTCCCTTCAAAACTCCCAAAAAAAGAGAGTGAACTTATTAAGCCGGCAGTTGAAGGCACGCTGCGTGTACTCCGGTTTGCCCGTGATGCTTCAGTTAACAGGGTCGTTGTCACATCTTCATTTGCCGCTATAGGTTATGGTCAGGATCCTTCAGAAAAACCATTATCAGAAACTAACTGGACTGATCCGGATAATAAGAATATAACAGCTTATGTTAAATCGAAAACACTGGCAGAAAGGGCAGCATGGAACTTTATTGAAAAGGAAGGTGGTTCAATGGAACTATCCGTTGTCAATCCTGTAGGTGTATTGGGACCAATACTTGGAAAAGATATTTCAACCTCCATCCAAATTGTTAAGTATTTAATTGATGGGGCAATCCCTGGTTGTCCACACCTGTCGTTCGGCTTTGTAGATGTGCGGGATGTGGCAGATTTACATATACGGGCTATGACAAATCCCAAAGCAAAAAGTGAACGTTTCCTGGCTGTTGCCGGGGAATGTCTGACAATGCAGGAAGTCGCAATCCTTTTAAAAAAACGCCTCGGGGATGCCGGAAAGCGGATTCCGACAATGATCCTTCCTAATTGGATAGTCAGACTTGTTGCACTGATAGATCCGTCAATTGCTCAGATCATTCCTGAGTTAGACGAGATCAAAGTCCTGACAAATGAAAAGGCCAGGAATGTTCTTGGCTGGACTCCCCGATCGAATGAGGAGGCAATCATTTCAACTGCTGAAAGCCTTATAAAGCTTGGCTTGGTTCGGGGATCAGGAAATTCTAAAAAGTCAGCATGAAGCAAATCGGTATTTACTGAAAAATGCGATGAAAACTAATTACTATGTTGGCAGATAAAAAATTAAAAGCATTCATACCAACAATTAATCCAGTAAAAGCCAGAAAGTTCTACGAGGAAGCTCTCGGACTAAAACTTCTTGCTGAAGATAATTATGCTCTGGAATTTGATGCAAACGGAACGTTGTTGCGGATAACTATTGTTGAGAAATTAGTACCTCAGCCATTTACTGTTCTGGGTTGGGATGTGGAGAACATCGCAGATCTTATCAAATCATTAATTAACAGAGGGGTGGAATTTGAAAGATATGATTTTTTTCACCAGGATAACCTGGGAATCTGGACTGCACCGGGAGGAACTAAAGTGGCATGGTTTAAGGATCCCGATGGGAACCTTCTATCATTATCTGAGTATGCCTGAAGACAAATAATCAGGCAATTCAGATGTCACTCAAAAAATTATTAGCCTAAACCCTATATCAAATGATTTATTATTTTTTTTGTAAATTTAGAATTCTATTTGATTCCCTTCATGATTTATAATATTAAAATACTTAATACCGAAATACTATCAGATAATTGGTATGTATTGAAAAAGATAACTTATTCTTATTCAAAGAAAGACGGTACAAATAAAACACAGGTAAGAGAAGCCTACGACAGGGGAAACGGAGCCACTATTTTACTTTACAATAAAGACCAAAAGACAATAATTCTTACCAGGCAATTCAGATTGCCAACTTCATTAACGGAAATGAGTCAGGCATGATGATCGAATCGTGCGCCGGCTTGCTGGATGGAAATACCCCTGAAGATTGTATCATAAAGGAGACAGAGGAAGAAACCGGATACAGGATAAAAAATGTACACAGAATATTTGATGCTTATATGTCGCCGGGAGCAGTTACTGAACGTATATATTTTTTTATCGCTGAATATTCCCAAGCTATGAAGGTGACCGATGGCGGAGGTGCCGAAAATGAGGAAGAAAACATTGACGTGCTTGAATTGAATATTGATCATGCCTTGAAAATGGTTGACAACGGCGAAATTAAAGATGGAAAAACAATAATTCTCCTTCAATACATAAAACTTCATAACCTAATCTGACAATAAAAGCAGAACAATTTACAATGTTCCTGCTTCATACACTGTCAGGTTTTTCGTCATTTATTCAGACATAACTTAATCTGAACCTGGATGTAAATAATGTAACTTTTTATAAAAGTTATGTAACATTTCTCACTCTGACTCTCCTGAACTTTGAGCGAACGCAGTCATATAATCCAGGCGATCAGTTTTCGATTTAAACTGTAATCAATCTGCGATTTAGGAAATAGCTATTTGTCCCGGAACAGGATGGTCTGATTGCTGATAAACCTCAAAACACATGAACATTAAAAATGAAGGTAAACAGCACCACTATTAATAAGTCAATACACCGCATAAAAAGAGACCTGTTTGGCAATGGTTTTCCAAAAATGTACACAGGAGGAGAGACCCCTCTGCGCTCAGAACTTCTTAGTGCTGACCAGATGGAGGAGCATGGGAGTGCCCTGGCAGATTCACACACTCTGGAATCACATCAAAATCTAAATCCGCATTTGCTAAAACGTCTGGCTGAGAATGAAGAGGTAATTATTGACGTTCGTGACCTGATAATTGCAGCTATTAAGGAAAACCGTCAGATTTCACCGGCGGGTGAATGGTTGCTCGATAATTTCTATCTTATTGAGGAACATATTCAAATTGGGAAAAGGCATTTGCCAAAAGCTTATAGCAGGGAATTACCACGTCTTGGTTCAGGACCTTCAAAGGGTCTTCCAAGAGTCTACGATATTGCACTGGAAACAATTTCACATGGAGATGGACGTGTAGACCCCGAAAATCTTATTCGTTTTGTTGCGGCTTACCAGTCAGTTGCTGTTTTAAAACTAGGTGAATTATGGGCAATTCCTATTATGCTACGCCTTGCACTCATTGAGAATCTGCGCCGGGTAGCAGTACTTGTTGCTGATGGCCGGATGGATAGGAATCTTGCTGATACATGGGCTGACAAAATGATGGAAACGGCTACAAGCGATCCTAAAAATCTGATCCTGATTATTGCTGATATGGCAAGATCAAATCCACCTCTTACGGCATCCTTTGTTTCAGAATTTGTAAGGCGTCTGCAAGGTCAAAGCCCTACACTGGCGTTGTCACTGACATGGATAGAACAACATTTGTCTGAATCAGGCCTAACAATAGAACGTTTGGTGCAATTGGGAAATCAACAACTGGCAGCAGATCAGATTTCAATAAGCAACAGTATCGGAAGTCTGCGTTTTCTGGGAGCTATGGACTGGCAGGATTTTGTAGAGATGCATGAGCGCTGTCGAACAAACTTTACGTCATGATCCTGAAGGATCTTATGTTAAGATGGATTTTGTCACACGCGACCACTATCGTCATGTAATTGAAAAAATAGCAAAAAAAAGTCCTTTCGCTGAAGAAGAAGTTGCAAAGAATGCAATAATATTAGCCCAACAAAGCTCTAAAACTAATGGAGATGTGCACCGGACGGCACATGTAGGGTATTACCTTATTGATAAGGGCTTGCCAGAATTAGAGAAAACAGTCAGGGTTCGCGGTACAATTCAAAAAACATTCAGGAACCTGGGAAAGACGGTTTAAATTGCTGCTATATATAGGCTCGATTCTACTTCTGACTAAGATATTAACAAGTGGTCTGCTTGCTAAGGTATATACTGGTGGTATTCATGGGTGGTTGCTTATTTTGATGGTTATTATCATTTTTATTAGTACCGTTCACCTTGCGGTTGCCCTGGTAAACTGGTTGGCCACCTTGATGGTTACTCCCACTCCAATGCCTCGAATGGATTTCTCCAAAGGAATACCTGTGGAATCACGTTCCATCGTGGTAATTCCCACAATGCTAACAAGTAATCAGAGTATTGAGAAGCTTATTGAAGCATTGGAAGTAAGGTTTCTGGCAAATCGTGACAAGAACCTGCATTTTGCATTGTTAACTGATTTCATGGACGCTGAAACTGAAAAGTTACCCGATGATGATCAGTTATTGAATCTGGCAGTTGAAAGAATTAAAGGACCTAATCTTAAATATCCTGAAACAAATTGTGATGTGTTCTTTCTTTTCCATAGGCCACGACTTTGGAATCCGGGTGAACGATTGTGGATGGGTTATGAAAGAAAAAGAGGCAAACTTTCTGATTTGAACTCTTTATTAAGAGGCAGTAGCGAAGACAATTTCTCAATGGTAATAGGGAATGTAAACATCTTATCTGAAATTAAATTTGTAATAACTCTTGATTCGGATACACAATTACCACGGGATTCAGCCCGGCAGTTTGTAGGAACCATGGCACATCCTTTAAACAGAGCCTTTTATAATGAAAAAAACCAAAGGGTCTCCGAGGGATATGGTATAATGCAACCTCGTGTCGGAGTCAGCCTTCCGGGAACAACACTTTCGCGATATTCAAAATTATATGGCAGTGAACCTGGAATTGATCCATACACACGAGCAGTTTCTGATGTCTATCAGGATGTTTTCGATGAAGGATCTTTTATTGGTAAAGGCATTTACGATGTTGAAATTTTCGGTCGTGTTTTCAATAACAGATTCCCCGAAAACCGGATTCTCAGTCATGATCTGCTCGAAGGATGTTATGCCCGATCCGGACTTCTGAGTGATGTGCAGTTATTTGAAGAATATCCGGCAAGTTATTTTGCCGATGTTATCAGGCGTCATAGATGGATACGTGGTGACTGGCAAATAGTGAAATGGCTTTTGCCTTTTGTTACAGGGCCTAATGGCAAATTACAGAGAAACCCGCTTTCGTCACTTTCAAAATGGAAAATATTCGACAACCTTCGTCGAAGCGTCACACCCCTTGCGCTTACTGTGCTGCTTATTCTGGGCTGGACAGCTCTATCACAACCGATATTCTGGACCATGGTCGTCATTGGCATCATTATGGGACCTTCAGTGGTAATTTCCCTGCTTAATATTTTCAATAAACCAACTGATGTACTTCCCATACAACATATCAAGTCGGCAATTCAGGACGCGGGAAGACACCTGGCTCAGTCAGCGTTTATGTTTGTTTGTCTGCCATATGAGGCGTTCTATAGTCTTGACGCCATCCTTGTAACCATATGGAGGATTCTGATCTCACACAAACGGCTGCTTGAATGGAATCCTTCCGGTTCCCGTGACAATAATAACAGTAAGTCGTTGTTCCGTTCTTATCAAACCATGTGGATGGCTCCATTTTTTGCATTTGTCACCCTGACAAGCCTGGCTCTGTGGTGGCCATTGACTCTGGTTTTTGTCTGGCCTATTCCTTTGCTCTGGATTGCTTCTCCTTCGATAGTTTGGTGGATAAGCAGGGCGCCTGTAAGACGTATTGCCCTTCTTTCTGATAATCAGAAACTCTTTCTCAGAGAAATCTCCTGTAAGACATGGGCATTCTTCGAATCGTTTGTTGTATCTGAAGAAAACTGGCTTCCACCTGATAATTTTCAGGAGCAACCTGTTTCGGTAGTGGCACATCGTACCTCACCTACAAACATGGGACTTTCCCTGCTTGCAAACCTATCTGCTTATGATTTCGGCTATATTCAGGCAGGACAACTTATTCAACGCACCACAAATTCAATGCGGACCATGGAAAGCATGGAACGTTTCAAAGGTCATTTCTATAACTGGTACGATACTCAGTCTCTGCACCCATTACGACCTCTTTATATTTCTTCTGTCGACAGTGGAAACCTTGTCGGTCATTTAATGATATTGCAGTCGGGGTTACTCACATTAACTATCAAAAGATTATTGGTCTGAAAGTATTCGAAGCAATCGATGATACCCGCAGGATTTTGCTTGGAGTCACAAAAGGCAATTTTTCAGCCCACCTTGATCAGTTTAGAAATGACTTAATCTCATCATTAAATATTCAATCCATATTACTCTGCCTGTAATATGGTCATATCTTAATAAGCTAGCAGTATCTGCTGCTCTAATATTTGAGGATTTTAAAAACGAACCTGGACAGTGAATCATTTGGTGGGCAGACACACTGGTTCGTCAATGCCAGAACGCTCTTAATGAACTGATCTATCTTACGCCATGGGTAACACTTGCAGAAATCCAACTGCTTCTATTTATTTTCAAATTATTGATGAAATACCTTCACTCCGGGAATTGGCAGGTATTGACACCAGAATTCTTCCGGAATGATACAGGAATGGTTATCAAAAAGAAATAATTCGGATAAGAATATCGCATATGCTGATAAACTCAGACAATCAATCACTGATGCTGCTAACTCATGCAAATGAACGGATAGCAGAAATCGATCTCCTTTCAGAAAAATCTGGGCAAATCTGACCGATGATTGATTATGATTTTCTTTATGATAAGGGACGTCACTTACTTATCAGTAGGATATCATGTTGCAGAACGGATCAGGGATGCCAGCTATTACGATTTACTTGCATCAGAAGCACGGTTTCAGCACTTTTGTGGCAATTGCACAGGGGAAAATATCGCAGGAGAGCTGGTTTTCGCTTGGTCGCCTGATTACTGTCACAGACGGGGATCCGGTACTTCTTTCCTGGAGTGGCTCAATGTTCGAGTACCTTATGCCTCTGCTTGTAATGCCCACTTATGACAATACTCTGCTTGATCAGACATACAAATCGGCAGTTAACAGACAAATTCAATATGGGAAACACCGTGGTATTCCCTGGGGTATTTCAGAATCAGGATACAATCTGGTTGATGTTCATTTGAATTACCAGTATAAGGCATTCGGTGTTCCGGGCATGGGATTAAAACGAGGACTTGCTGAAGATCTGGTAGTTGCACCATATGCTACAATGCTTGCTTTGATGGTGTGACCCTGAGGATGCATGTCTGAATCTCGAGCGTCTTGCAACTCAAAAGTCTGACTGGCAAATTCGGATTCTATGAAGCAGTTGACTATACAAAATCACGTCTTAATCATAACCTGTCAGGTGGTGCCTTAGTACAATCTTTTATGGCACATCACCAGGGAATGAGCCTTCTTTCTCTGGCATATCTGATTCTTGACAAACCAATGCAAAAACGTTTTGAGTCTGATCCCCTTTTTCAGGCTACGCTTTTACTCCTGCAGGAAAGGATCCCAAAAACAACAGCCTTTTATTCTATACCTTGATGAAGGCTCTGACATACATGCCATATTCGGAAATACAGGAAATGCCGGTACGCATCTTAACTACTCCCGACACTCCAATTCCTGAGGTCCATTTGTTATCAAACGGAAGTTATCATGTGATGGTAACCAACTCAGGGGGTGGCTATAGCCGGTGGAAAGATCTGGCTGTAACACGCTGGCGTGAGGATACAACCAGCGACAACTGGGGGATTTCTGTTATATCCGTGACCTTCAAAGCGGAGAGTTCTGGTCTGCTGCTTTTCAACCCACCTTAAAACACCCTGAGAATTATGAAGCGATTTTCTCAAAAGGACGTGCAGAATTCCGTCGTCATGATCATGATCTGGATACATACCTTGAGATTGTGGTATCCCCGGAAGATGATATTGAACTTCGAAGAGTGCGAATAACAAATCGCTCGCGTTCACGTAAAACGATCGATATTACAAGTTATGCCGAAGTAGTGATTTCCTCACCGGCAGCCGATTCTTCTCATCCTGCTTTCGGTAATCTCTTTGTGCAAACTGAAATTCTCGACCAGCGGCAAACTATCCTTTGTACCCGGCGTCCCCGGTCAAATGATGAAAAGACATATTGGATGTTTCATCTTATGACAATGCACGGAGCAAAGTTTAAGGAGATCTCTTATGAAACAGACCGTATGAAATTCATTGGTCGTGGAAATAGTATCATTGCTCCTCAGGCAATGAAAAATCCTGGTCCTTTGTCTGGAAGCCAGGGTTCCGTTCTTGATCCTGTTGTTGCTATACGATATCAGATAATACTTAATCCTGAAGAATCAGCAAAGATCGATATGGTTACAGGTATTACTGAAACACGGGAAGCAGCATTAAGCCTTGTTGATAAATACCAGGATCGCAGATTAGCCAACAGGATATTTGAACTTGCATGGACATATAGCCAGATAATTTTAAGACAGATCAATGCCAGTGAAGCAGACGCACAACTTTATGGTCGTCTTGCAAGTTCAATAATCTATGCAAATTCCTCATTGAGAGCCGATCAGAATATTCTTTTAAGGAACAGGCGAGGACAATCGGGCTTTGGGGTTATTCTATTTCCGGCGATTTGCCGATAGTGTTGCTCCAGATTGAAGATCCTTCAAATATAACATTGGTACGGCAACTGGTACAGGCTCATGCATACTGGCGGTTAAAAGGGCTGGCTGTTGACCTGGTTATATGGAATGAGGACCATGCAGGTTATCGTCAGTTACTTCATGATCAGATAATGGGACTTATCGCTGCCGGATTAGAAGCCAACACCATGGATCGTCCGGGTGGAATTTTCGTCAGGGCTGCGGACCAGATCTCTAATGAAGACCGGATCCTTATACAGACCGTCGCCCGGGCTATTATAACCGACAAACGTGGATCACTCGCAGAACAGATCAACCGCAAAAGTCCAACATATATCACCGATTGCTCCTTTCAAACCATCACGGACCTACCGCCCTTTCAAAAAAGTTGAAGAAGAATTACGCACAAGGATCTGATCTTCTTTAATGGTATTGGGGGTTTCAGTCCCCGATGGATCTGAATATGTCATCAGGACATCGGATACACAAGAAACGCCGGCACCATGGGTGAATGTATTGGCAAACCCGAATTTCGGAACAGTTATCTCCGAGAAAGGGAACTCATATACCTGGAGTGAAAATGCCCATGAGATCCGTCTTACTCCATGGAATAATGACCCTGTAAGCGATACCGGCGGAGAAGCAATTTATATTCGCGATGAAGAGAGCGGACACTTTTGGTCACCTATGCCACTTGCAATTTTCCGATAACACATCCATATATTTCCCGTCATGGATTCGGATATAGTGTATTTGAACATGCAGAAGATGGTATCCTTTCAGAGTTATGGATTTATGTCGCAATAGACGGACCAGTAAAAATCTCTGTTTTAAAATTAATAAACCTGTCGGGCAGGTCACGCCGGCTTTCTGTTACAGGATATGTTGAATGGGTTTTAGGAGATCTTCGACCAAAATCTGTCATGCATGTGACTACCGGAATTGACCCGGGGAGTGGGGCATTGTTTGCAAGAAATCCATATAATACTGAATTTGGGGAGAGAATAGCATTTTTTCATACCGATGAATCTCATACTTTCACCTGCGACCGGACGGAATTCTTAGGGCGCAACAGGACATTAAGAGATCCTGCTGCTATGCGTCAGTCACGTCTTTCAGGAAGAGTCTGGTGCCGGTATGGATCCATGTTCTGCAATTCAGGTCGCTATAGAACTGGCAATCGGACAAGAACATGAAACGATCTTTAGGCTGGGGGCAGGACATAATGCTGATGAAGCCGGAAAACTGGTGCGATCGGTTCTGGGGATCAATAGCTGCACAAAACTGCTTTGCAGGAAGTCAGGAAAGTTCTGGAAAAATACACTTAATGCAATACAAGTTGAAACTCCTGATAAGTCACTCAATGTACTCATAAATGGATGGCTCATGTATCAGACACTGGCTTGCCGGATCTGGGCGCGAAGCGGATTTTATCAATCCGGCGGAGCTTTTGGTTTCCGCGACCAGTTACAGGATGTAATGGCACTGCTTCTTGTATCGCCCCGGCATGTCCGGGAACATTTGCTCCTCTGTGCAAGCCGTCAGTTTGTAGAGGGGGATGTGCAGCACTGGTGGCACCCACCATCGGGACGAGGCGTAAGAACTCATTGCTCGGATGATTTTCTATGGCTTCCCATGGTTACCTGCAGCTACGTAATTCAAACAGGGGATACAGGCATCCTTGATGAATCTATTCATTTTCTGGAAGGACAACCTGTTAAACCAACTGAAGATTCCTATTTTGATCTGCCAAACAGGTCAGATGATGAAGCCAGCTTATATCAGCATTGCGTCAGAGCAATTCAAAGAGGACTAAATTTTGGCGAGCATGGATTGCCGCTGATGGGAACAGGTGACTGGAATGACGGAATGAACCTGGTAGGAAACGAAGGAAAGGGAGAGAGCGTCTGGCTTGGATTTTTTCTTTATGATGTGCTTACTCAGTTTATTAAGGTGGCAAAGACATATGGTGATATAAGCTTCACAGAAAAATGCCAGAAGGAAGCAGCAAAGCTCCAAAAAAATATTGAAAAAAACAGCTGGGACGGTGAGTGGTATCTGCGTGCCTGGTTCGATAATGGCACACCTCTCGGATCATCAGCCGGTACTGAATGCCAGATTGACTCAATTGCTCAGAGCTGGTCAGTCTTATCAGGGGCCGGCGAGCCAAATCATTCAAAAAAAGCAATGGAATCAGTAGAAAAGCGCCTCGTTCGAAGAAATCCTCCTCTCATCCAGCTTCTCGATCCGCCATTTGACAAATCAGACCTGAACCCGGGATACATAAAAGGTTATGTGCCTGGAGTAAGGGAAAATGGAGGGCAATATACCCACGCTGCAGTATGGGCAGCAATGGCGTTTGCCAAATCAGGAGACGTAAAGCATGCATGGGAACTGCTCAATATCATAAATCCATTAAATCACTCATCATCCCTGGATGAGATTACTCTCTATAAAGTAGAACCTTATGTTGTCGCAGCCGATGTTTATGCAGTTTCCCCACATACCGGGCGCGGAGGATGGACATGGTATACCGGCTCGGCAGGTCTATTGTACAGGCTTGTTATTGAGTCCCTTTTAGGATTGCGCCGCGAAGTAAACAAGCTATATTTCGAACCCTGTATTCCCCCTGACTGGACAACATATAATGTCCACTACAGACATAATGAAACAATGTATAATATTACAATAATGGTGTCTCATGAACCTGACAGTCCTGCAGCTATAACTTTAGATGGATCATTGTTGCACGAAAAATTTCTTACTCTTTCCAACGATGGGAAAGAGCATATGGTCCTCTGGAGAATTCCTGGCAGTTAAATTCCTTAAAAATATAAAACTATGAATGTTATCGGGAATGCCCCGGGAATAAAAACTGCACGAAAACTTGCCAGACTATAAAGAATATTTGGCGGTACCACATATTAAATTAGATTCAATATTTAACAATAAGTTTAAATCTTTGTTCTTTAATTAGTGATTGATTGCTAATCATATATAAACCTATAACTTAATATTATTCTATTATGAAACGGCGCAATTTTATCAAAACAACAGCTATTGTAGCACCAGTATTGAGTCTTTTTCCACCTGATCTGTCATTTATAACAAGAGAATCAGTTTCAGGAAAGCTTGAAAAAAGATCTCTGGGTAAGACCGGTGAAATGTTGTCGGTGATCGGTTTTGGGGGAATTGTTGTTATGGATGTAAGTCCCGAAGAAGCATCTGCTTCAGTCAAAACAGCAATTGATGCCGGGGTTAATTACTTTGATATTTCACCCTCATATGGAGATGCTGAAAATAAGCTAGGTCCTGCTCTTGAACCATACCGGAAAAATGTCTTCATCTCGTGTAAAACAGATGGACGAAACAAGGAAGATTCCAGGAAGGAACTCGAACAGTCGCTGAAAAATATGCGGACTGATCATTTTGATCTTTATCAGTTCCATGCAGTTACCACGTTAAAGGATGTTCAGACTATCCTGGGAAAAGGAGGAGCTTTGGAAACATTTCTCGAAGCCAGAAAAGAAGGTAAAATCCGTTTTATCGGATTCTCTGCGCACTCTGTTGAAGCTGCAACGGCTTTAATGAATGGCTTTGATTTCGATACAATAATGTTTCCGACTAATTTCCGTACATGGTATGCAGGTGACTTCGGCCCACAAGTCCTGGCACTGGCACAGGAAAAGAAAATGGGCATCATTGCACTGAAATCAATGGCAGATACGACCTGGCCGAAAAATGCCGACCGTTCAAAATATAAGAAGTGCTGGTATGAACCTCTTACAAGTGAGGAAGATATCCTTAGAGGATTACGATTTACACTGTCACACCCGGTAACAACCCTGATTCCTCCCGGGGAACCTCAGTTGTTCAGAACAGCTTTGAATCTAAGGGATCAGATTAAACCACTAACAAATGAGGAGGTGAAAATACTTAAAACAAAAGCTCTTCAGGCAGATCCTTTATTCAGGTATCCTTCAGCTCAAGCTGTCTAGATTTATTTGAGAAGCAATATTATATTTTAAAAGAGCCTGCCGGAAAGCAGGCTCTTTTCTATTAAACCTCATTTCACCGGATCCGGAAAATCATCAATGCCTCTTAATCTGCCCATTAAATAACCCAGCTCCTTATTCAGACTATTACAAAATTTATTTGAACGACATCAGTGGAGGTTGTGTCATGTCCACGATTAGCTAAATCACAATTTATAATATACTGAACCTTAAAAATTCACGTTTTCTTAATTACATTGTAAAACGATGAAAACAAGAATCAGAAAGTCTGCTGAAACGGATTCACTCCCACAGAATGAAGAAGAACGATTTCAAAAATCTTTTGTCCGGAGTGTCTCTTCTGGAAGACTTGTGGTATTTATTGCAGTAATATTCGTTGTCTCAACTGCCATTATTATTTTGTCAGAAGTCTTAAATGACTGGCTACTACCACGTTTTGCATTATGGGAGGTTCATATCCTGACTATTGTTGGCATACCGATAACTGTAGCAATATCAGCATATTTTGTCAGGAAAAAAGAAGCAGAGTTGTACAGGAATATTGTCAGGGAAAATATGGTGCGCAAACAGGCAGAGGAAAAGTTAAAACAAGCAAACCATGAACTAAAAGAACTCAATGCTACCAAAGATAAATTTTTCAGCATTATCGCTCATGATCTGAAAAATCCTTTTACGGGGCTTATTGGATCCTCCGGGCTGCTATTAGAAAATATCCATAAAATGAATCCTGAAAATATCCTGGAACTTACTCAGGTATTGAACGATTCAGCCAAAAGTGGTTATGCCATACTTCAAAACCTGCTCGACTGGTCAAGATCGCAGACCGGACTTATGAAAATCAATATTGAAAAAATAAATTTAAAGAACCTAATAGAAGAGAATATCTCCAACCTTTTATTGAATTCAATAAATAAGGAGATTGATCTCCGTTCTGATATAATCGACGATATTTTTATATTCACTGACAGGAATATGATCAATATCGTTATCCGTAACCTATTAGGCAATGCTGTTAAATATACTCCAAGATTCGGCAAGGTAAATATCAGCGCGATCTTAAACGGAAGCTCAGTGTCAATCGTGGTTAAGGATACCGGAATAGGCATATCAAATGATAATATCAACAAGTTATTCCGGATAGATACTGATTATAAGAGGCCGGGAACTGCTAATGAGCAGGGTACTGGTTTGGGTCTGAAATTAAGCAAGGAGTTTGTAGAGAAGCTGGGTGGAATTATTTGGGTAGAATGCGAACTAGGTAAAGGTTGTGACTTTAAATTTACATTACCATTAGATAAACAGGAGAAACAACTGAACACTTAGTCTGAGGGAAAGCCAATGGTCCTGACGACAGCTGGCCGGATTATATTGGTCACCATAATCCAATTTCATGGTACCCCAGAGTATCATAAACATTTATTCCCGGGAAAATCTCCAATTCTGATTACTGACGGTTGCATATTTGTAAGGGATACATGCAATGCATACTGACTATTTGATACATTATTAAGCTACCAGACAAATAAGGTCCCCAGGGATATAAACTTTCAGGTCTGAGCGTTGAAACGTCTAAAGAAAAACTTGTCATGGGTACTTACTCGCGGAGAGGATTCTGTCAAGAAATAATTAATTTCCCGGGTTTTTGAATTCTCTGATTTCCCAATGGATATCATCAATATCTGGATTACAGATAGAGTTGCATTATTATGTTTTCATTAGACAAATTGACCAATGATGATATACCTATCCCAATTACCGATAAGTGCAGACCATAGAGGACAGGTAAGGATATGACTGGTTTAGAATTGCATGAATTTGGATTGGCACTATTTACATCTTATCTGTCTGATCAAAACTTTGAACTAGTAGCTGTAAATATGAATCCTGAAAATGGAGCACCACACATAATGATCTGGAATCCACAGAAAGCACTATTTTATATTTGGGTAAAAACAGATCTGGCTCCAATTATTCCAGTGTATCTGCCAAATAAGACACATGATGTAATTACTGAAATATCAAGAAAGTACAAGGCAATACTTAGTTTTGCCAGTATTACAATAAGCTGTACGTCACCTGAAAGTAATTTAATACCTAAATGTGGAGGTGAATATTATGCAGTGTTAAATCAGTTCGACGAAATATAATTAACCCGGGTTACAGGGTATTCGGGTTAGTCGGAGGGTTTAAAAATAATATTGACAATGGACATTTTTGAGTATATCTTTATTACTTCTTCTGATGATACAATTTAGGTTTAGGTTAATTCCATCCACCTGAGGTAATTCTTGGGTGGATGTTTTTTAACTTAATATGTCATTTGTATTATTCCAAACTTCTTATATCTTTATCGTTGACCTATTGATCTGAAAAGTTGAACCAATTTTATTTTCTATGAAAACAGCCTTTAAAATCGTCGGGTTAATTCTATTAATTCTATCGATCAATTTATTAAACTCGTGTAAAAAGGATAAACCATCTGCTCCTGTATTATCAACAACAGTAGTAACTGAAGTTTCATATACAACTGCCGTATCTGGTGGCAGCATTACAAATGATGGAGGAGCTGCAGTGACCGCTAAAGGTATTTGCTGGAATACATCTGATAATCCTACAATTTCAAACAATAAGACAACAGATGGTGCCGGTCTAGATGCGTTTACAAGCAATATTACTCAGCTTACTCCCAACACTCTTTATTATGTAAAAGCGTATGCTACTAATAGTGGAGGTACAGGATATGGCAATCAGCTAACTTTTACTACGAGCCAGATTGCGGTTCCAGTTTTGACAACATCAGATATTACTGCAATTACACAAACCACCGCTACAGCCGGAGGAAATATTTCAGATGAAAAGGGGGGATCAGTTACTGCCAGAGGTGTATGTTGGAGTATTTCAGAAAATCCAACCATTTCTGATAATAAAACTTCTGACGGTTCAGGTGCAGGAAGCTTTACAAGTTCTATTACTGGATTATCAGGTAACACCAAATACTATCTTAGAGCATATGCAACGAATAGTGCAGGTACTCAATATGGAAATCAATTAAGCTTTACTACTAGTCCTTTACCGGCCACGGTCACTACTTCTGCAATTTCTGCCATCAAGATAACTTCGGCAAAAAGCGGTGGAAATGTCACAAATAATGGAGGAGCAGCAATTACTGAATATGGATTAGTTTGGGGTACCTCTTTAAACCCTACCACAGCAGATAACCAAAATGCAACAGGGAGCGCTATTACTGGAATTTTTTCATGTAACATGGAATTTCTAGCACCAAACACTACCTATCATGTAAGAGCTTATGCAATTAATAGCGCTGGCACTTCATATGGAGCAGATCTTAATTTTACAACAGTATCGACAGTAGTGACGGATGTAGAGGGGAATTCATATAATGTAATTGTTATTGGTGATCAGATTTGGATGAAAGAGAATCTTAAAGTAACGAAATTAAACGACGGCACATCTATAACTACTAATCTTGCAGATACAGAATGGGGCAATATTACTGCACCTGCCTATTGTTGGCCCAATAATTCTTCCGGGTATAAGGATGTATATGGTGCATTGTACAACTGGTATACTATAAATACCGGGAAACTTTGTCCCGAAGGCTGGCATGTTCCAAACAATGATGAGTGGTTAACATTGATAATGTATGCTGGAGGAACGCAAACGGGTGGTGATAAACTTAAAGAATCAGGAACTACTCATTGGGGAAGCTCTAATACAGGTGCAACCAACGAGACCGGATTTACTGGTCTCCCGGCCGGGGAGCGCTATAATGATGGGTACTTCTTTGGACCGGGCGGCCTGGGTTTATGGTGGAGTTCCACTGAGCAGGATAATTTAAATGGCATGATGGAGTATATTTATAGTCATGTGCCGGTTGTAAGCCTGGGAGCGAACTACAAACCGGGTGGAATCTCAGTTCGTTGTATAAAAAATTAACCTAATTGACAAAACGATTCGCTTTAATGTGATCAATAATAAAAATAAAATGAGATCACTAATTATGAAAAAAAAGCAATACAGAGTAAGTGTTTACGGAGTAATTATATTATTTCTTTCGATCAATTTTTTCAGCTCTTGTTCAAAGGAGGACAATATCGCTCCTGTTATAACATCTGTTAACCTCACGTTGAATGATACCTTAAGGAATAACGTTACTATTAAGGTTGAGGCAACAGATAATATTAGTACTGACAAGCTGGAACTTTATGCTAATGATTCTTTATTTGCCGAGGTGAATAAAGTCCCTTTTGAATATCTCTGGAATACCAATCAAGTGAAAGATGGGAAATATATTATCAAGGCAATCGTTTATGATTCAAAAGGGAATAAGGCAGAATATTCTTGTAATATATTTGTTCAAAATGCTTTGCTGAATATTAACCTAGGAAGTGAATATCATTCGCCTTTTAAGTTGGTGATCTCTGATGAGCAGGGGAATATTTTAAAATCTCTTTCGATTCAGGGAACAGGAAAAGTAAGAATAATGCCTCTTAATCAATTGGAGAATAGCGCCATAAATGTTGTGTATTGTTCCACAGCGAATGGGTTTACAGGAATTATGAGCTACATACATGTTAAAAGGGGATCTGAATTTAATATGGATTGGAGATCTGTCGGACCTGTTGTAAAAGGTGTTAAAGTGCATCTTAAAAATGATATAGCGTCGTTCTCCCAGATATGGCTCAGTACCGACTGGGGCAGATATCAAATCTCAACAATGTCGGACACTATAAACCTTCCTAATACAATACCTTATAGTTCAGGCCACAAGCTGCTTCTGCAAATCGAAACCGGTGAAGGAAGATTCTACAAGTTTTTAACTATTGATAATATTGATGAGATTACTGAAGAGCTGTCTGACATAAACATAAGGCAGAATATTAAATCATATTCTGTACCATCAACCAGAAATTCGTCTTATTTAATGATGGGAATTGGAAATGATGCTGATAGCGTTAACAGATATTATATTTCTCAGGGCTATAATGCTTTAAACGAAGATCATCTAGACCTCATTTATCCGGCAGAATACTTTTCGAAGTATTATACGTTTGTATCATATAGTCCGACTAATGATAATTATAAAAATTACACTAATATTTATCAGGGTGCAGTACCTGACAGGTTTGATCCCTTAACTGCTGAATTTGAGATTATAAACTCCAAAGCAGATAATTTCAAGGCAAACATTTCAGGAGATTTTGATTTATATCAAATTGTTTACTACGATTTAACACAAACAATAGAGTTAGCTGTTTCAGCACCTGTAAATCAGAAAGAATGGAAGCTTCCAGATCTTGCAATCGCATTTGAAAATCCAGATTATAAGTTTGACAATTTCAAATGGGAAAATGTTATGTTGATTAATCAGGGAAGTCTCGACTGGTCAAATAAGTATTACGACCTGAATATAAATTTTGAAAAATTAAATTATTATGCAAAATATGTACAGTACGTAAGTATCTATAATCCTTTTCCTAAAGCGAATAAAGTCCAATTACCAGCAGCACTAGTAGGAATGCCGGATCAAATCTGGAAACAAATTATTAGAAACCAGAATATTAGACCAATATTTTAACCAGGTAACAAGGTGTTCGGGTTGCTCTCATTATGTTGTATTTCATAAGCCTTGCTTTAGTCATTCAATAACGCCACTTTACGTGGTGAAAATTGTAGAAAGTCGCGACGGTTCCCACCCAGGTCCAATAAATTAGAAAGTTCTTTTGAAATGCAAAGAGCCCGCTATAAAAGCAGGCTCTTTTGTTGACCCACCTGGTCTCCATAAAAACAGGTGCTTTATACCTGATATAATGATTATTACATGATTTTAGACAAACCATTACATATATCTACCTATAATTCATATATCCTTAATTATCCGTATGTTGATCAGTTTTATGATTGTTCAAAACTAGTACAAATGATTTGGAAGTTCAAATTTTGAACCGTATATTTGGAAGATAAATCAGGTAAACTATGAAAACCGCCTCCGAACTGAAAATCTTCAAATCAAATGACTATGAGTATATCTATATCTATTACAAACAGAATTGCTTAGTCAGGATCAATACACGGTATACAACTGTCAAGAATGGTATGACAAAAGAGCTCCTGTATAAAAGTACTGTCCCGGATTATCAAAAGAAAAATGATCATATCCTTCTCATGAAGCAAAGGGTCGATAAATATATCACCAACCAGTTGCTGAATAATTCCGGAACAGGCGAAATAACTCAAAAGGATGCGCACAATGCCGCTTTTAATATAAAGCCGGAAAATCAAGAGGATAGAAAATTGCTGATACCATTTTTCGATAGTTACTTTGCTAAACTAAATAATGAAGAAAAATACCAGCCTACTACCATCACATATTACAACAACCTTAAAGCACGTCTTGAGGAATATGGCACAGTGGTTTTGAAGCACAAATTATATCTTGCTGATTTTAATTCTCAAGACTCATTAATAAATTTCTGCAATTTTCTTGGAGAAAAACGGGGAATGAATGATAATTCCATATCCAAGAGATTAAATAGCCTGAAAACGTTTCTGGAATACTGCTCTGGCAAAGGAATATATAGTTACGACCCATCTATTTTCACTTATAAAATTAAAAAATATGAGACTGGCATTGTTGCTTTGAGCTTTGATGAACTTGAAAAATTGATAGACTTAAAAATTGAAAATCCATCTTGGCAGAAAATCATAGATGTTTTCATCTGTAATTGTTTTATGGGATTAAGAATATCTGATCTTTCAAGGATAAGTAAAGCAAACTTTTCTATGGACGATGATGGGGATTATAAATACACAGGAGTAAATAGAAAGTCAGGTACATCAGTTACCATTCCAATTATTGAAATTCCATTAAAAATACTCAAGAAGTATAATTTTATGTTGCCTTCTTATACGGGACAATATTTTAACAGACAATTACAA
Source organism: uncultured Bacteroidales bacterium (assembly GCA_963823065.1). GTDB lineage: Bacteria > Bacteroidota > Bacteroidia > Bacteroidales > VadinHA17 > LD21. The sequence goes on along the minus strand of CAWGJX010000001.1, from coordinate 897,731 downwards.
AAAATACTTAAGCATTATAAATTATATGAAGATGAAGTCGTGGAGCGAAGGAAAGTGTTCAAGGAAATAACTGAAACCAAAGTCATGAAAAGGACAATCATTACTTCTCATACATGCAGGAAAACCTTCATAACTTTCTGTGTAATGTCTCTTCTTCCACTGAACGTAATAATGAAAGCCTCAGGACATAAACAATTAGAAACAATGCAGGTTTACATCCAAAAAGCCGGAGATAAGGAACAATTTAAAAAGCTGAATAAGAAGGCTAATGATTCAATAAAGAAAATGAGAAAGAAAAATCTGAAAGCCCAGAATGACTTGGATAATTTAAGCCGTCCGGCATATCAGAGACTTTAGTACCGGTCACTATTTACTATCCACTTTAAACAAAAAATCCCGGATTTCTCCAGGACTTTTCGCTGCATGGTGAAGTGCTTTTTATACCACTGTCACTGTTAGCAGCTGTTATGTTAAGTTGTTTTCAAAATTTCCCATACCCCTATCTTGGATGATTGAAACGAATTTGCAGGTAAATCTGCATTACTTGAAAGAAAAATAAGTTTTGTATGTATTCGGGCTGGTAACCTGAGTTTATTCGAAGTTTTTTCTTCATAGGGTACTTGATGCTCCTTTTTAAATTTCTCATATATGTCCTTAAAATCTTGTTTTGTTGTCTTAAGGTCAATTATATTATCAGGATTTGCATCATCAAAACTAAACCACTCAGTATAGAAACCTTCTGGTATAATTTTCATGGGCTTAGTACGCTTAGTAACTGGTTTTATAAATAGACTACCTTTTACATTTTTAGGTTTGAAAAGGAGAGTTTGAAAATCTGAGATGAAATCCTTTTGACTGCCACAGATTAGAAAATAGCTTCTATTATTTCTACCGAGAAAAAGGTATAAACGCATTAAATCATTAAATACTCTCTGCTTTTCATCCTTATCCCTTGTTGAGCCATTTTTGATATATTTTAGTTCAAATGCAGTTTTCCCAGGTGTTTTATAAAAAACATCTAATCGTTTCTGCTGAAGTTTTGGATGACCATATTCCAATTCTATGTCATTATCATTTAGCGTGGACCTTTCCAAGTATTCGCTTATGGGGAATTTTATTGCACCCTCGCTTAATACATAATTCCTACCAACAGCAGATATGTAATTTAACCACCACATTACTGCCATTGCTAATTGGCTTACATTAATTTCTTTTTTCATTATAATCTTTGCTTATCGAAGGGTTTGAAATCTAGGTCATTAATGCCACCAATTATTACTCTTACCCATGGGTTATCAAGATGAATTTCTACAAATTCATTATATCCTTTGTTCCCAACATACTTTGAAACAGCATTATTCATAATTGCTGTTGGATTGTCAGTGTTTAAACCACCTCTGAGAATTGCGACCTTCCCGACTTTTTTATTGTTCTTTGTAAGGACTTGTTCAAAAATTTCAATTCTTTCCATAATGATTTTTAGTTTTAGTTAATGTTGAAATTTTAAAGATTCAAATTATATTAAATTTATAATTTTATTTTTTATCTATATGATATCCAAATCATGACATTAAAGAATTGACTGTTGATTATTGTGTAGAATAGCTGCCATCGGTCCGGCGGTTCGATTGAATTGCCATTTGTTTCAAGACTATGCTTTTCATTGCATCTTCTGTATTATGGTTAGTTTTTTGATTATTTTCTTATCCGTCCTAAAGCGTAGCAAATTACACTATATTGGGGGGTTTTGTCGAGAAGTTTTACCTCATCAAAATCGATTGAGAACTTAGATGTCTGGTATGATTCAATGTAGAGTTGTTGAGTCTTTTTCCATGATTTTCCATTTTGTTCTACATTTACCTCAATCACAACATAACCGTCTCCTCCTTCATTCCGGACTTCTCCAAAGACTTGAATACTATAATCAAATATTTTGGTTGAGCTATCATTTGCTTTTGTGCTCACGATTACTGGTTTGGGGGGCATTACTGATTTGAATATTCTTTGATAATTCGCAATTATGGCAATTGCAATAATTATTACAATTCCAATGAGAACATACTTTTTTTTCATATAATAGATATTAGATTTATGAATTATTACGAAATTCCTATTTTACAGGGAATTACCACTTATTATTGCACGGCTTTATTGAGCTATCGTCAGATTTAGGGCTGGTTGGAATTATGTTTTAGTTTATATTCGGAAAAAACGCTTTTCTCAGGATAATTAGGTTGATCTTTTTAAAGCACAGCCCCGTCAGTCACAGAAGCATTTAATCAACAATCCGCTGCATCCTCAATGTTCAAAAGCTTATGCCTGACTCTTCACAATCGATACTAAAGTTAAACAAAAAACAGATTGCATAAATAAATTTGCACCGATTTAATTAGATTCTTGATGAGCAACATTCTCCTGAACTTCACGTGACCCTTCCTCCGGATCTGATTTTCTTACCATATCTTATGTACATATTGATTTATTTTTTCATATTTTTATATCAACAAAAAAACATAGAAGACGAAACAGAGAATCAATTAATCAAATATTAATAGCGTAACGCTATTATTCTTGTTTAGTAAAACCGCTAAAATAATAACATCTACAAGGATGATAGGCAATGCGCTCACGGACGACGTGGGCTTTGCTTATTGTAGATGGGGTGCTTAGCGGTACCTACAAAACTGTAAGATTTAAGTCCACGTCCTTATTTTAATAACAATCTAACTTAAAGGTAATTAACAAGCTTGAGTCTTAGTCAAAAAGTGTGAACCTGCAATAGTTTTCTGGAATTTTTGATATAAAAGATCAGTATATAAATTAAAAAACATGACACAAAGTTTAAATGCATCAGAAAAAGAGTCTGTAGAACTGATTTGGACACTAAATTTAACCAAATCAGAAAAAAGGGCAGTTGCTTATGTAATGATTGACTTAGCCAAAGCCGATGGAAAAATTACGGTTGAAGAAAGTCTTCTTTTTGAAAAAATGCAACAAATTATTGGAATTAGTTCTGATGAAATCAGGGAGGCATTATCTATGAGTGCTATTGATTGTTTTCTATTATTAAATTAATCCCTGTGTCAATTAAAGAAATAATAGGGAAGATGATGATTGAAATGATTGTCATAGATGGTCAGGTTACAAAAGAAGAATTTGATACCTGTTTAAAAGTTTGTAAATATGCTGAAATACCATTACCTAATAAGCTAATAAAATAATTGAGAGTTTCACCAATAATATACGATGTTAAGTATTTTCAAGAAAAAAGGGATACTCCCTGTTTATACAGCTGATGGAATGCTGTATCATTTAAGTAAAATGGAATCATCATTCTATGGGACATTTAATGATGAAAAATCTACAAATTTTTCATTCTTAATAGGGAAAATCATCTGTCTCCTTAAAGGGTTATGGACCGAACGGAGTATATATTGATGAAACTTATAATTTTTTAGGGCCGCCAGAATATGATTCTACAACAGGTAAAACTTGGCAATTTGTTGGTACGGGAGGTGAGTTAGCTTTTGGCTATGCAGTTTCCGACCTAAGGAGTGGACAAGGAATCGTCATAAAATCTAAGGATTCGCCGCCTGGATCTTTCTTTTTTTATCGTTAGCTAAATATCATTTATTATTAATCTATTAAGAAATTTTAAAATGAAATATTTATTAATCCCCGTTGGCTATTTCTTAGGTAGCCTTTTAATTGGAGGCTTGTTCTATTCAATTTTCAGCAATAGTGCCGGAGGACCAAACAAAATGGAGGAAGAAAAGTATTCCTGGATTGGACGTATCATAGGTGTAATTATTGCCATCATTATAATTTCTAATATGAATTAGAATACCTGAATCTAAATTGGATTTTTCATCTTAATCTTAAATTGAAATACATACAATATGACAAAAACAGAAATTTCAACCTTAGCTAAGGCTGGGTATGTTGTGATAGCAGCAGAAGGGCAAACCGCAATAACTCTACAAGTTTTAAGTGAAATGTTCACTGTAATAATTCCGGGAATTACTCCTCAATTAGTAAAAGAAGGGGAAGCAATGTCCATGAAAAGAATGATAGATAATTTATCAAATTTTTCTTCCCCACATCCAGAAGCAACTTTGCTCTTTAAAACGCTGGCAGAAGTCTTTCAAGGAGGAAAAGCGTATAAGCTTGCGATTGAATTACAGAATGTTTTAAAAACTAAAAACTATTCAGCATTTGAAATGCCTGAATTAGCTGCAAGAATTAAGACAGAATCGTTTTTCTTATAAAGTTGGTTAGAATTAAATAATATCCTAATCTCCTTGAAGATTATTTACCCACCATTTACAGGGTTAATACAATAGACATTAAAAGATCAATCGAATATGTGCATAAATAAAAATAAATTAATCATGAAAATTTTCAGATCCTCTTGGTTTTGTTTGTCAATCGTAATTGGTACATTAATTATAATTTCCAATAGTTGTAAGAAGGAAGACATGCCTTCAGTTACGACTGTTGATATAACGTCTTTAGGGCAGACCTCTGCTAGCAGTGGTGGAAATATTACATCAGAAGGAGGATCAACTGTACTATCAAGAGGTGTGTGTTGGGGGATAAACGCAACTCCAAAAATTACTGATTCTAAAACCACTGATGGAGCAGGTGCCGGGAGTTTTACAAGTGCTATTACGGGCTTAAGCGCAGGAACAAAATATTTTGTAAGAGCTTATGCTACTAATGGTAAAGGAACCGGTTATGGTATGGCCATGTCATTTACAACTACGCCTGCAACTGCTCCATCTTTGACAACTGCTGATGTGACCGCAATTACTCCTATTTCTGCTGTAAGTGGCGGTACTATTGGTTATGATGGGGCTTCTCCAATTACAGCATGCGGTGTTTGCTGGAGTACTTCGACTACTCCTACAATTGCAGATAATAAGACCATTGACGCTACAGGAACAGGTACTTTTACAAGCAATTTGACTGGACTTAATAGAAGTACTCAATATTATATCCGCGCTTATGCGACAAATGTTGTTGGGACAAGTTATGGGCAGCTCGTTGGATTTGCAACTAAATCAATAATTCCAGCTATTTCCACAACAATAATATCTTCAATTGCATTTACTACAGCTTCTAGCGGCGGAAACATAACAAGTGATGGGGGAGCACCCGTAACATCGAGTGGAGTCTGTTGGAGCGTTACTCCAAATCCAACCATAGCAAACAATAAAACTACGAGTACAACCATAAATGGCGGATTTACTAGTAACTTAATTGGGTTGGTAGCAGGTACCACATACTATGTCAGGGCTTATGCTACAAATCTCGTGGGAACTGCTTATGGTAATGAATTAAGTTTTAAAACCCTTTCTGCAATTATCCCTGTTCTAAACACATCTGTTGTTACCTCAATCACGCTTATCACAGCAACTAGTGGCGGGAATATAACAAATGATGGCGGATCACCTGTAACAGCACGTGGGGTTTGTTGGAGCACAACAGCAGGACCAACAATTGGGTTAAACACTAAAACATCTGATAATGCTGGCACAGGTCTTTTCATAAGTTCATTAAATGGATTAACTGCAGGTACGGTTTACTATGTCAGAGCATATGCTACAAATATAGCAGGAACTGGTTATGGAAATGAAATAATTTTTTCTACATCTGCAGCAGGCCCTGTAGTTACAGACATAGAAGGTAATGTATACGGCACTATAGTAATTGGAACACAAACCTGGATGTCAGAAAACTTACGATCTACAAAATTTAACGATGGCACTGCAATAAAATTGGTTACTGCTGACTCGGAATGGGCAGGACTAAATTCCTTTGTATATTGTTGGTATAATAACGATGAAGCTACTTATAAAGCTACTTATGGGGCATTATACCACTCTTATGTTGTGAACACTGCTGGTACAATTTATAATGGTAAAAATGTATGTCCCACAGGATGGCACGTGCCTACTGATGCAGAGTGGAGAATATTGGCAACCTATTTGGGTGGAGCTAATTATACTGGTGGAAAACTGAAGGAAATTGGTTTAACGCATTGGTTGACTCCAAATACAGGAGCAACTAATGAAACGGGTTTTACAGCTCTTCCTGGTGGATTCCGTAACGGGAATGGACAATTCGTCGACATTGGACGCATTGGATATTGGTGGACCTCCTCTATTGTAAATGGTGATGCCATATTCTGGTCTATTAACTACGATATTGGCTATATGTTTACATACCACCTTAGTCGTAGTCAGTCATATGGTCGTTCTATACGCTGTTTGCATGATTAATGAATATGAAGATCCCAGGTAGAGCACTAACCTACCGGGATCAATAAAAACAGACTACTTTATACCTAGACTACTGAATAATTAAAAAATAATTTAAAAAGTCCTTGGCGTATGATTATACCGATGGTCATTATCATCTGAATTATTGATGATCAAGTATAGGATCCAAATTATCAGACATATTATTAAGAAGGTTTTCATTATTGCATGGTTTATTTTGAGATAAAAAAGTAATTAGTTTATTAAGATTCCCCAAGCTTCGATGCCTGGGGAATCATGAGTATTTCTACAGACCTGGGTCAGCATCTGAAAACGATTCCGAATTGTCAAATTCAGAAAGCTGAAGTGAGTCCCAGCAATCATCACAGGTATTAACATAATCAGAAGAAATAAATCCTTCTGCAATCAGTTCGAGAGTTTCTTCACATGGACAGAAGTACTCTCCGCAATATCTACATTGTATATTCATAGATTCAGTTATAAGAGCCCATTGTCCGCGAAACTGTAGTAATCGCCTTCAGATGAGATAATTAGGTGATCTAGAAGTTGTATATCCATTAAAGTCCCTGCTTCGCGTAATTTTTGAGTCAAACGCGAATCAGATTCGCTTGGATTAAGGTTCCCTGAAGGGTGGTTATGGGCACAAATTATACCCGACGCATTCCCCTTTAATGCGGCTGAAAATATTACCTTAATGTCTGATACTGTGCCAGTTGTCCCTCCTTTTGATATCTCAAGGATTCCAAGTACCGCGTTGGATCTACTCATCAATAAAATCTTGAATGATTCCAGAAAATCTATTGTTTCAGGGTCCCAACTGTCCATAAAGACTTTATAGGCATCTCTACTGCATGAAATCTTAATTCTATCTGAAGCTTTCACTTTATTCTTATAGATAAGTTGGACCTCAGAAACATTTGTCTGTTGTTGTGTTTTCATAATAATAAATTGATTTAGTGATTAATAGAAATAGAAACGCCCGGCCGCTCGGACCAGGCGAATAAGTTTAAAAACAAAAAATCCCATGAAGGAATCATAAGATCTAAGCGGAGCCTGATTTGCGAGCATCCATCCATCTTCCGCCAAATAGAGCGGCAGGAACCGAGAAACTAAGGCAAGTTTTATGCAATAACAAAGCCTGAACTTGCCGTGTTTTGAGGTTTTACATGCTGTAAATGACGCGATTGGCGAATGATGATGGAGGGCGCCAGGCTCGTGTACCCTTCATGAGGCTTGCAATTCAGCTGCATTCCCTGAACTAGTTTACTCTTTATGCAGCTGAAACAGCGCAAGTCTCATTCCGCTTTACCCAGGAATCTTCAATCTCATATATGAGAATAGAAAAACTTCCATCCAGGAAATTATCCTACGCATGGACGAGATATCACAGACTTCCAGCCATGAGAGATACCCATTGCCAGATTTGTCAATTAAACGGTATTTTCATGGCATTTCAGACCACTTCTTACGCCAGCAATAATAAGTGTCGTTCTGACACATAGTGGCGGGAGAAGTCTTTAAAATGACTCAAATAATCTCATAGTAAAAATGTCTTCATCGTCCCACTAATTGAGAATTTACGATTATCAAAGTGTCATGTCTTAAAAAATACTCGTCTCAATGTTCCTGTGGCAATAAAGCTACATTCTGAATGACCCAAATCGTTAATTCTGGAATTGGAAAATCATTCAATGGAATAGATTTAATAAATAATGGTTTCTTATCACAATTTGTGGAACATGAGAGAATCCAGGACATGTCATTTTTTAGCTGATGTAAGGTCCAGACCTCGAAGTTCACACCTTTTAGAACCTTTAATTCACGAGCTTTAATAATTGTTTCAAATAAAAAGCTTGAGTCACAATTCTCCAACAAGAACTTACATCCAGTTGAAATTAATATGGGACTAATGCCTGGGTGAAGAAATTTATGAAAGCTTTTTGCTCGTTTCAACTCTTTAAGGGTTCTTCTAATTCTGTATGCGTCCATAGTCATAAATTAAAAAGCCTGGTGCGGATCCTAAACAATCCAGGCACCAGGCGGTTCTTAAATAGAAATTTCCTATTGAGCTACCTCTTTTTCATTAACTACTTCCGGAGCGAGATACTGGAAAACGCTGCTGATCTTTGCCTTCTTGCCTGTAGCCAGCTTCACTTCGAACGGGGTGCATGAGACACGTTCTATAGTTCCTGGGAGTTCTTTCCCGACGAGTGCGAGTGCCTGTTTTTCCTCCAGCGCACATGGGATCGTTGTTTTCCTTGCTGAAACGTATGGTCGACCTGATGTTTTTGAAATTAGGACCTCTGGTTCCCCCTGCAAAATTAATACCGCGTAAGATTCTTTGCTCTTACTCTGTTTCTTCTCAAATCCGATAATCTGTACCATGTTTAATAGTTTAAATGAATAAATGAAATTAATTATACCCATGCGGAACTTCGCATTGAATGATTTACTGCGTCAGTTGCTTGAGTATGGAAAGTCTCACGTCTCAATAAAATCTCGGTGTTTGTTTCAGTAAAAAATAAAGGGGGTGTGGGGTAAGCCGTGCCCCTTTATTGAAAATTAAATCGGCTCCCCAAGAATAATTTCATAGGGGGTTAAATGACAATGGGTTATCTCATTCACTTATATATATAAAAAATGGGCCCTACCCCAAAATAATTTTTTTTTTGAAAATATGGTTTTGATCATAATAAGTCGTTATTCTACTCCCAGGATGTAAAAATTAAGATGGGGTGCAAATAGAAAATATTCACATAAATACGAATCGTTATATATATATAGGTTTATAATTGTATTTGTATAGAACTTATAAATATGGCATCTTAGACATACCCGGTCTTTTTTCATCATTTAATATGAAAATTATTATATTGTTAAAATTTATTGATACTCCCCAAACGATAACTCATTCTGATACGGGTGACATTTGAAGGTTGGGAATTTATCTCAAAATACAGTCATATGGGATACATGCTTGGTTTTGCTCACGTGTAACAATTTTTAATCCGGGCCATAAAATAGAAAACCGCCAAAAATGTTCCGGATTTTCAGTTATATAAGATATATATTAACTGAAAATAAAGTACAAAATTGGCGGTGTCTTTTTATTACTTACTGTAACGTTCAACAGTTCTCAATCCAAAGCCTTTTCCTAATTGCTTTGATATTTCCTTGTTTGTCAATCCTTCAGACTTGCCCAGATGGATAAGTTCTATTTTATCCTGTATTGACATTTTATTTGTTTGTCTGTTCATTTTCTTCTTCAAATTATTTGCTGCAGCAATATCAGCTTCGTAATGTTCATTATTTATCTTACAGATTATCCCAATCATAATTTTAAGATTGGATTTACTCAATCCACGAATACGCTTTATGATCTTATCATTATCTTCAATCGGATGAATGGCGTAATCTTCCGGATTATTTGAATATGCAACAGCTCCAGGTTTAAGTTTATAAACTTCATCATATAATAAATAGTAGCATAAATTCTGGGGCATTGATTTTTTCTCACTAAAAATCCTTTTTTCAACTGTGATTAACTTTCGTAATTCAATTTTGCGATTTAAACAATCCTTTAATGAATGAGTTGGTTGATATGTTAATATGACGTCATTAATGAATACCTGGACTAATGATTGGTCGATGCTTTCCTTCAATGGATAGATAATCTCATCCCCGTTTTCATCGTACTTTTCTTTCTCAGAAAGTAATTGGAAACTATTTTTAAGGAGTTTTTTCTCGTCTTCACAATGCTGGTTGTATTCTGCGAATAATTTACGTAAGCTACTGTAATCCATTAGTTTGCCACCAATAGCAACTTTTCTTAAGCCTTCACGAGAAATTAATGACTCATCAGACTCCAGTTCTACCCAGTCTGCCAGTAATTCAAGCAATGCTGTTTCGAACAAAATATCTTCTTTTGTCAGTCCGAGAGACTTTAATTGGTTTTCATTTACTTTCTTGCAACGAATCATCGAGCCAATTGCCTCACTTTTTATCCTGGCGAGAACAGGAAGATACTTTTCAAAATTATCTGCCTTTGTATTATAAATCCACTTTTCAATTCCTTCATACTCTCTGATCAATTGTGCTATTCCGTCATTATTCTCATCTAACAGGTGCAACTTCATCCCTTTCATTTTAATACGTGCTTTCCTTTCGAGTTCCTTTATAATTTTACAGGCGAAGAGTTTAGAATGTTGGGTAAGTGTTGTTGGTTGCATCGCTCTGGGGTGTTATGCTGTCATCAAATCTGTTTATTTTTTTAATTACACCCTTTTTGACTAAACTCCTGAATGATTCAGAGCTGAAACTGTGTCCTGATTGCTCACTCAGGATCAAGCGCCCGGATTTCATGTCCTCTGCTGCCTCTCCTCCGGGTAATAGGTAGATCCAGTCTCTTTGTTTTTGTTCCTGTTGTGCCATGGTTAAGTGTTATAATTTTTATGGTAAATAATTAATATTCAATGAACGAATGAGTAAGGGTAAATTGAAGCCTGCCCCATTAACCATTATAGTTAAATGTAAGTCAGATAACAAGCTTAATATGATAGTTTTATAATAATTATTGAGGATCTAGTCGGTTTTAAAAATAGCAGGTCGAAAGTTGACTTTCAGAAGCTCCCCTTAACTGATAATATTATAGTAAATACAGAGTTGGATAGCAACACCTTTTGTCTCATGAAATGACGCAAATACATCACTCCAAACTACATTATAGTTGATTAAATTGGAATTATGCTCAACTCCTTGATATTATTCAACTGATTGAGGGATTATTCAATAGAATGTGATAGGCTTGCTCACGTACACGAACATCATTTGAATATAAAACAGAGGAGGGCTTTGGTTAAAACAAGACTGGCTCCATTGAATAGAGCCAGTAAAATAATTTTTTAAAGTTCAAAATCAGTTCAAAGCCTTTTGGATATTGCTGATTATCAATACTGTTTGTTGACCCACCTGGGCTCGAACCAGGACTCTTCAGAACCAAAATCTGACGTGTTGCCAATTACACCATGGGTCAGAATGTTAAAATGAGTTGCAAAATTAGAAATTTTTTTGAAAAATGATCATCAATATACAATTTTGATAATCACCTATAAACACGGACCAGCCGGCGATGAATAAATAGCCTCATATTTTTCCCTGTTCATTGAATCCACCTCAACAACCAGGAAAGGACATTCAACAAGCGATCGGAGAATAAATCCCAATTCGCTCATATCTTCATCGCCATGCTCATAGTACCAGATAACCTCAGCATTTTTTACGATTTCCTTAATCTCTGAAAGTTCTCTTAAAATTGTAAAGATCCATTTGATGGAACTTGTGTTAATATATTCGAATCCAAATTCAATCCTCGATTTTCCAAAATAATCCCTCGCATATTCTGAGATCCATTCCCTGACCGGTCTGTAAAAATCTGTAGGATTTTCAGGAATCGATCTTCCCATAATAAAAATTCTTCCCCGTTCAAGTATTATCCAGGGAGTTCGCTTGGTTGGAATCTTATTAAAACTGTCAGGATACATCCGTTAAATATATCAGTAGGCTATTTTATCTGATGCAAAAATACGTTAGAATGAGGAAATATCTTCATTTTCAAAAAATCATTTCAAACAATCAGAAAAAAGATAAGTACTTTCCGACTATCGCGTGGTCACATTCTGATTAAAAAGAGTTGGATCGTTCTCTTCCCATAATGTCGGATGTTCCTCTTCGAATCTCTTGAGAATGGCTCGCATAATCGTTTCGCGAAGGAATTCGGATTTATTTTTTACCCGGTATCTGTTACAATATATACCAAGGGCTCTCATCTCCCGGTTATTTAGCATAAGAGAAAGACGATTTGTCCTCCTTAAGCGATCTTCCTTATGAATTGCATGTCGTACTGCCATAGGTTCAAATCAGACAGCTAAATTAGAAAAACAGAATTTCAGGAAACCGGCTATTAAATTTATTTTTTAACATAAAAACCATGCTCTACTTATATGTGACTGGCTTACTGACATTTATGGTATTAGCAACTTTTATGCCCAACATCCCATCCGCTATTCGGGTAAGGCTGTCTAAAAAGTCTTCGTTAACTGCAAAGCACCCCCTGCCGCTGCGCGGCTGTCCCCCCAGGAGGACTAATTCTGAGTCATAAAGAATTTTTCTTTTATGTAGAGAATTTACCCCCCTTTAGCGGGGAAGCGGGGCTTTTCCGGCTATTTCTGGTACCGGTTTAGTGCATTAAGATCTGCAAAGGCCTCTTTCAGTCTGGCAATAAATGTTTCTTCACCCTTCCTGAGCCATACTCTCGGATCGTAATATTTCTTGTTTGGTTTGTCTTCTCCTTCCGGGTTGCCAATCTGACTCTGCAGATATCCCTGTTTTTCTTTTGAATATTTGTTTATCCCATCCCAGAAAGCCCATTGCATATCTGTATCAAGATTCATTTTTACAGCTCCATATTTAATTGCTTCTGTAATGAGGTGCTTCTCCGATCCTGAACCACCATGGAATACAAAGTTCACAGGATTTGGACCTGTATTGAATTTTTTTATAATAAAATCCTGTGAATTCTTCAGAATTATTGGTTTGAGCTCTACATTGCCTGGTTTATAAACTCCATGGACATTTCCGAATGAAGCTGCTATAGTAAACATATCACTCACCTTAAGGAGTTCTTCATAAGCATATGCTACATCCTCAGGTTGAGTATACAGACGCGAACTGTCAACACCCGAATGATCTACTCCGTCCTCTTCTCCTCCGGTCACACCAAGTTCGATTTCGAGGGTCATTCCGATTTTGCTCATTCTTTCAAGGTATTTCTTGCAAGTGGCTATATTCTCTTTAAGGGGTTCTTCTGAAAGATCGAGCATATGAGAGCTAAAAAGTGGTTTATTGTTCGATTCAAAGAATTCTTCACCGGCATCGAGAAGTGAATCGATCCACGGAAGAAGTTTCCGGGCAGCATGATCAGTATGAAGAATTACCGGGATGCCATAATATTCTGCAATATTATGAACATGAAGTGCTCCTGAAATTCCACCGGCTATTGCACCAATCTGATCTTCCTTGGGTAAACCCTGCCCTCCAAAAAAATGCGCCCCTCCGTTTGAAAACTGAATAATAACCGGAGAATTCACAGCTTTTGCTGTTTCCAGAACGGCATTTACAGAATTGGTACCAACGACATTTACTGCAGGAATGGCAAAATCATTTCTGTTAGCATAGTCAAAAAGTGACTTCACCTCATCGCCGAAAATCACTCCCGGTTCCAATAATAATTCATTGTTAGTCATATATTTAAGTATTTAATAAATAATTTAATGTCTGTTTGTCAATACAAAGATAAAGAAATGTATTATGTAATATAAGCGATAGGCGATGGAAAACGATTAAAAATCAGCCCGCTATTGAAAAAACTCGTCTTTAGCTTATAATACATAATACCTCATATAAATCTAAAACATCGTCAATAATCTACAATACATAATTCAATCATCTATATATCTGGTTATATGTATGTTATCATGATTTGCAACTTTTGAATAAAAAAATTCATTCTGTCGGAGATATTTTTTATCTTCGTAAACTTATTTTTAAGATATATTTTCCTCGTACCAGCTTAAAAATCGATTAAATATTTTAAATAATCTAAACCTGAACTTGTTCAAAATAGATTATAATAAGAAACCAAATAGTTAAAAATGAAAAAATTCCTGATATTAATATCTACCTGTTTTATCGTGTCACAGGGGTTTATTTTCTCACAGCAAAAAGTATGGTCGCTTGAAGAATGCATCAAATATGCTATTGATAACAATATCCAGATAAAACAGCAAGTCATACAAACACAGGTTCAGCAGAATTCCCTTGACCTTTCAAAATTTCAATTGTTACCAACATTGAATGGACAGGCGTCACATTCTTATTCCTCAGGACGTGCCCTCGATCAGAATACCTATACATTTGTGAATAAGACTCTTCTGTCTGATTATTTCTACATTGGTGGTCAAATGCCTGTTTTTAACGGATTGCAATATTATAATGCGATTCAGAAAAATAAATACCAGGTTCTCGCCAGCAAGGAGGATCTTCAGGACATAAGTGATAATGTAGCGTTGAATGTCGCACTGGCATACCTCCAGATTCTGCTAAACAAGGAACTTGTTGCTGCTAATCAGAATCAGCTTAACATTACCTTGCAGCAGATTGAGACAACAAGAAAGCTTGTCGATGCCGGAAGTGTCGCTAAAGGCAATTTGCTGCAGATCGAAGCCCAGGCGGCACAGGAAGAACTTTCGTTGATAACGGAACAGAACGCACTTGAAACTTCTGTTTTAACATTAACTCAATTCCTGGAACTTAAAACTCCGGCTGGATTTGAAGTTTCTGTCCCCCAGATGAATGTCGATCCTAATACAATTATATCAGGCAATATCGACGACATATACGCAATTGCAGTGAAAAACAGACCTGAAATAAAAAGCTCTGAGTTGAAACTTGAAGCAAGCGGATATGGTCTGAAAATGGCAAAAGGTGCCAGAAGCCCAATTCTTTCTTTAAATTATTCTTACAGCACACGATATTCTAATCCTTCAAATCTCCCGGGAGATCAATCCTTTGGAACTCAGTTAAAAAATAATAAAAGTCCGGGAATAGGGCTGAGTTTGAATATTCCGATACTCAACGGCTGGCAGGTTAATAAGAACATCTCGAACTCTAAATTAAATGTTGAGACCAGTCAGTATAATCTTGAAGGAATACAAAAGCAGCTGTATAAAAACATTCAGCAGGCCTATACAGATGCAGTTGCTTCACTCAAAAAATACAGTGTGAGTATCAAAGCAATCACCTCAACTGAAGAGTCTTTCAGATACACCGAACAAAAATTTAATGTCGGAATGGTTACTCCCGTTGATTATAATGTCGCAAAAACACAATTGCTTAAAGCTCAATCCGACATGGCACAGGCAAAATATGAATTTATTTTTAAGATCAAAGTCCTCGATTTTTATAAAGGTTTACCGTTAAGTCTTAACCAATAATAGTTATTACAAAATCATTTTTAAGAGAATAGATCATGAAAAACAACAAGATACTTAAGATTTTACTCCCTGTAGTAATTGTTCTTATTCTGTTTGCAGTAATTGGGAAAAAGGCTGGTTGGTTTGGAAAAGCTTTAACGATAAAGGTAGCAGTTGAGAACGCAGAAAAACGTACTATTGTTGAAACGATTACAGCAAATGGTAAGATCCAGCCTGAAAAAGAAGTAAAAATCAGTCCTGATGTCTCCGGTGAAATTGTAGAACTGACTGTTAAGGATGGCGACCATGTCGAAAAAGGACAGCTGCTCCTGAGAATAAAACCCGATAATTACATTTCGCAAAGAGACAGATCTTTGGCAGAAATAAGCTCTGCAGAGGCCCGTCGCGCTCAGTCGGAAGCCCAGTTTACCCAGGCAGAACTCTCATTTAACAGAAACCAGCAACTATATAAAGAACAAACTATTTCAAAATCAGATTTTGAACAGGCTCAGGCTACTTACAATGTGGCAAAAGCAGAACTTGATGCCGCTAAATTTGCTATAACAAGCGCCCAGGCTTCGCTTAAAGATGCCAATGAGAATCTTTCAAAAACATCTATTTATGCTCCTATGACCGGTACTGTTTCAATGCTTCTGGTTGAACTCGGAGAAAGAGTTGCAGGAACAAACCTGATGGCTGGTACAGAGTTATTGCGTGTTGCTGATCTTTCACGTATGGAAGCCCAGGTACAGGTTAACGAAAATGACGTCCCGAGAGTTAAAGTGGGCGATACTGCGATGGTAGAAGTAGATGCCTATCTCGATCAGAAGTTCAAAGGGGTAGTCACTGAAATAGCAAATTCAGCCCAGACTACCGGAGTTTCTGCTGATCAGGTGACTAACTTTGATGTCAAAATCTTCCTTCTTCCGCAGTCGTACCAAAAACTGGTTGATGAAGGTAATAAAAATCCTTTCAGACCAGGTATGTCAGCAACCGTTGACATTCGGACCCAGTCGAAAAATGATATACTTGCTGTTCCTATTCAATCAGTAACAACACGTTCAGATACATCAAAAATTTCCGGCGTACCATCACAAAAAGATATTCGTACCCTGGTCTTTATAACCGACGGTAAATATGCTCTTGCGAAAGATGTTAAAACCGGTATTCAGGATAATTCCTATATTGAAATCCTCTCGGGAATAGCATTGAACGATAAAGTAATATCTGCACCATTCAGTGCAATAAGTAAAAAACTATCAGACAGCACTCTTATTCAGGTGGTAAAGAAAGAAGAACTCTTCAAGATAAAATAGGTGCTGGAATCCCTTTCAAAACATGATTATATGTCTTGAAACTGCAACGAACCTTTGCTCTGTGGCATTAATTGACAATGCCGGTTTAGTCTCATTAAGAGAGAGCAATGAGTTAAAATCACATGCATCTCTTCTCACAGTGTTTGCTGAGGAAATCCTCAAAAATCAGGGAATGGAAGCCAGTGATCTTGATGCTGTTGCTGTGAGTAAAGGCCCCGGATCCTATACTGGATTACGCATTGGTGTATCTGCAGCTAAAGGAATCGCTTATGGTGCATCTATACCGCTAATCGGAATTGAAACCACACTTTCGATGTTCTGGGGTATGAAAGAGAATACTGTTTTTTCGGAATCTGAAAAGAATCCACTTTTTTGTCCGATGCTTGATGCACGCCGGATGGAAGTGTATTATGCAATCTACAATTCAACGGGAGAAAAAATAAAAGACATTTCAGCTGAAGTGGTGACCGAAGATTTGTTTAATGATATTCCTGAATCACAGAGAATTATATTCTTTGGTGATGGGGCAAGAAAGTGCAAAGATATAATCAATCATAAAAATGCTATTTTTGCAGAGGATTTCAGAATATCGGCTGCTCATATGTACAAGCCTGTATTTCAGGCCTTTAATGAAAAGAAGTATGAGGACGTGGCTTATTTTGAGCCATTATATCTGAAAGAATTTATAACTTCCATACCAAGAAAAATGTCCTTGGTAAATAATCAGTAGAAATTGCTGAATACCAGCAGGAGTATGAAAAGATTTTTTTTTATAACCATCATAGTATTTGTTTTATCATCTTTAGCAGAGGGTCAGCCACCCTCATATAAGCCGGGAGAGAAAGTGACTTACACTATTCAGTACGGGTTTATTACCGCCGGAAACGCCACCCTCGAGTTGACTACTGATACATTTGACAAGAAGGATGTCTGGCACTCAAAGTTATCAGCAAGAACTACCGGTATGGCAGAAGCTCTCTTTAAAGTCCTGGATATCTATGAAAGCTACATTGATCCATCAACGGAATTGCCTGTTAAGTCAATAAGAAATATTCATGAAGGTCATTACAGAAAATATAATGTCGTGCTATTTGATCACAAGACTAGAGCCGATTCAAGTATTCTGATGAGCGATCTGACAGGTAAGCACATAGCGCCTCCCAACATACATGATATTCTTTCATGCTTCTATTTCTTCCGAAACCATTTTCTGCCAAGGGATAGCAATTTCCTGATAAAAGGTGAAATTATAACTATCATGACCTGGTTCTGCGATGAACTGTATCCGATCAGACTAAAATATATCGGTACTGATGAAATAAAAACGAGGTTAGGAAAGATCAAATGCTACAAGTTTAATCCTGTTACTGAAACTGGCCGGCTCTTCAAAACCCAGGAAGATGTTTCTTTCTGGTTTTCAGCAGATAAGAATTTTTTACCTGTTAAGGTACGATTTGATATATTTGTAGGTGCTTTCTCTTGTGAGATCACAAGTTATGAAGGACTGGAATACCCACTGGAAATTAAAAATAGTAAGTAAGCAAATAATTGAATAACAGAAATTTATATGGCAAGTACTGCAGATTTTAAAAATGGATTAGTCATTGAATTCAACAATGACCTTTACACTATCGTGCAATTTCAACATGTTAAACCCGGGAAAGGACCGGCTTTTGTAAGGACTAAACTTAAAAACCTTAAATCGGGAAGAGTAATTGATAACACTTTTTCGTCAGGAACAAAAGTGAATCTCGCAAGGGTGGAACGGCGCCCCTATCAATATCTTTATAAAGATGATATGGGATATTACTTCATGCATCTCGAAACTTTCGAACAGGTTCATGTTCAGGCAGAATTGATTGATAATTATGATTTTCTCCTTGAAGGTGCATCAGTCGAGATAGTAGTTCATGCTGATACTGAAACAATTCTTTCAGTTGATATTCCTCAAATGGTTGTCATGGAGGTTACATATTCTGAACCCGGATTAAGAGGCGACACAGCGAATAATGCATTAAAACAGGCTAAAGTGCAGAACGGGGCTACTATAATGGTCCCATTATTTGTGAATACGGGTGATAAGATCAGAATTGATACCCGCGATAAAACCTACGTAGAAAGAGTAAAGGGTTAATGATGCCATGGCGGATAAAAAAACTCAGAACGACAGGTTAAAGATTTCAAAATTTAAATTAGACTCATTGCTCGATATTACTATGTCGATCAATGCGAATCTGCCGACTGAAGACCTTTTATCTAAATATGAACTCATTCTCAGGAACAACCTGGGCATTGGCAAAATACTGATATTCAAACATTCGGGGACATGGGAATGCCTGCTTAACGGCGGTTTCCCAAAACGTTTTGAGACTATTGATGTCGAATCAAGACTGCTTGGGATCTGTGAGATTTTTTTTGGCGCTCCCGATCTTGGTTTTGATGGAGTCGATATCATAATCCCCGTTTATAATAATAATGTTCATCTTGCCTTCATCTTTATTGGCGATATCGAAGAAGAGGGAGAGGGAATGAGCCCTGTATTGAAGCATCTGAACTTCATTCAGACGTTATCAAGTATCATTATTGTGGCTATTGAAAACATCAGGTTATTTAACGAGAGTCTTAGACAGATAGCATTTAAAAAAGAACTCGAGCTTGCTGCTAAAATGCAAAAGATGCTCATTCCGGAAAACAGCAAGATGCCTAAAAATCCCAAAATAATAGTAAATGGATTTTATTTCCCGCATTATGAAGTCGGAGGAGACTATTACGATTGCATAAGGCTTTCGGAGTCAAAGACAGGTTTTTGCATTGCGGATGTTTCTGGCAAGGGAATATCAGCGGCAATCCTGATGTCAAATTTCCAGGCAAGCTTAAGAGCCCTTTTTACCTGGGATATTGAGCTTGAAGTTCTGATTAAAAAGCTTAACTCAATAGTGGTCGTAAATGCAGCCGGAGAAAAATTTATCACGTTGTTTGTTGCCAGATATGATCATGAAACCAGAGTCCTTGAGTACATCAATGCTGCTCATAACCCTCCCGTACTTTATAATACAGCTACCGGACAGACTGACCATCTGAGGACATCCTGTGTAGGTATAGGAATGCTTGACGAAATCCCTGAAATACATAAAACTGCAATTAGAATAACTGATTTCTCAAAGATTGTCTGTTATACAGATGGGCTCTCCGAATTAAAATACGAGAATGGCAAGGATATCGGAACGACAGAGATAATACGGCATATCTCCAATACCGATCCGGTTGAAGTCAATATCCGTAATATGATAAAGGATCTGGGGCTCCCATTTGATAATCCGTCGACTTTTGATGATGTGTCGATCATTGCGGCGGATTTGGTGAAATAAGACGTAGGGACTTAAGGACGAAGGGACGAAGAGAAATATTTTCATAATTTTAGTAATTTTAGTGTGGAATATTATTTGTCTCACTAAAATTTCTAAAGATGAAGATCAGATCTCACAAAGAACTGGAAGTCTATAAGCTTTCATTTGATACAGCACAGACGATTTTTGAAATAACAAAAGGGTTTCCTAAAGAGGAAACTTACTCCTTAACTCATCAAATAAGAAGATCTTCAAGATCAGTCTGTTCTAATCTGGCCGAAGCATTCAGAAAAAGGAGATATCCGAAATCTTTTATATCAAAGCTTTCAGATTCTGAAGGCGAAGCTCCTGAAAGCCAAACATGGATTGATTTTTCTTGTAGCTGCGGGTATATAAATGAATCCGAATATCAATCATTAAACGAAAATTATGAGAAAATCTTAGTGAAACTAGTCACTATGTCATTGCATCCAGAAAACTGAAGCTGGTAATATCCCTTAGTCAATTAGTCCTTTAGTCTCTTAGTCATTCTTAGTTGACTCTTATCAGGAAATAGTTCTTTTTCCCTTTTTGAATAAGCAGATATTTGCCATTCAGAAGTGATTCCAGATTTAAAACGGAATCAGCTGAATCAATCTTAACTTTATTGATACTGAATCCTCCGCCATCTATAAGCCTTCTTAATTCGCCCTTCGATGGAAATACTGTTGTCTGCACTGTACAAAGATCTGTAACAGTTATGCCTTTCTGCAGGATCTCGGGTTTCACATCAAATACCGGAACTCCCTCAAAGACAGACAGGAAGGTGTTTTCATTCATCTTTTTCAAAGACTCCGTCGTTCCTTTTCCGAAAAGAATCTGGGATGCTTCAACGGCTCCTTCATAATCACCTCTTGAATGAACCATAACCGTAACCTCCTCGGCAAGTCTTTTCTGAAGAAGTCTTTCATGCGGTGCCATGATATGCTCAGAAACAATATCTTCAATCTCTTTCTGACCCAAAACAGTAAATATTTTAATATACTTCGACGCATCTTCATCCGAAACATTGAGCCAGAACTGATAAAACTGGTAAGGAGTTGTTTTATCGGGGTCAAGCCACACATTCCCCGATTCCGTCTTGCCAAATTTTGTACCATCCGATTTTGTTATGAGCGGACATGTGAGAGCAAAGGCTTCTCCCCCGCTTTTCCGGCGGATTAATTCAGTTCCGGTAACAATATTGCCCCATTGATCTGATCCCCCCATCTGAAGCTTACAATTAAAGTTATTATACAAATGAAGAAAGTCAGTTCCCTGAACAAGCTGATAGGAGAATTCGGTGAAAGACATACCCTCTTTTGCTTCAGAGTTTATCCGTTTCTTTACAGAGTCTTTCGACATCATATAGTTGACGGTTATATGTTTGCCGATATCCCTTATGAAACCCAGAAAAGAATAATCTTTCATCCAGTCATAATTGTTCACCATTAAAGCACGGTTTTTATTTCCCGACTGGAAATCAAGAAACTTGGATAACTGTTTTTTAATTGCTTCTTGATTTTTCCTTAGTGAATCTTCATCAAGCAGATTCCTTTCCTCTGATTTTCCTGATGGATCGCCTATCATACCTGTCGCTCCACCTACAAGAGCAATAGGAGTATGACCCGACCTCTGAAAATGGACAAGTAACATTACCTGAACCATATGCCCTATATGTAATGAATCGGCTGTTGGATCAAATCCTATATATCCACTCGTCTTTTCCTTATTTAATAATTCGACAGTACCGGGCATGATATCGTGTATCATACCTCTCCATTTAAGCTCTTCAACAAAATTCATAACAGTCTTTTCGTGGTAAGTAATTGATTACTTGTTTAATAATATTATATATAGTTTTTATATCCCGTTACCCCCTTTCCTGTTTCCCCCAAGGAGGAAATGATTGTTAACTCCTTCCCCCTTGGGGAAGGGTGGGAAGGGGGTTAAATATACTTAAATACAATCTGAAGCATCTATAAATACTAATAATAAACAGGCTCAGACAACCGGCTCAGGTTTCTTTTTAAAACGGTCGAAACTATGGTTAAATCCTCCCTCTCCTATAACTGGAAAGATAGCAGGGGCAATATCGGAGATTGGACTGTATAGCCGCGAATCTTCAATTGCTTTCTTAGGAAGAAATGGTTTTTTTGAATCAATTGCATTTAAAATTGAAAAACATACACTCATTATAAGAATCGATTTTAGCAATCCGAATACAATACCGAGTATCCTGTTTATAAATCCCAGTGAAGCATAATTAACTACCTTATCTGCCAGGATACCAATAAAATGAATAACTACTACAATTAATGCGAAGGTTATAATAAATGCTATAATGCCTACATAACGACCAGTCATATCAAAATAATCATAAAGTTTTGCGGCTGTAAATGAAGAGAATTTTATCGCACCCCAGATTCCCAGAACCAACGCGACCAGGGAAGCAACTTCTTTAACCAGACCGTTTATAAATCCCATTACCAGTGAAAGAATGAGAATAACGACAATAAGGGCATCTAACCAGTTCATGTTATCAATTATTTACTTTCTCAAAGATAATTTATTTTCAGTTGTGAATTCAATTGCCAAAACACCCCTGATTGAATGAGTTAAACAAATCTGACTCAGTGTTTGTTGAAGCAGAATAACTATTTATTAATCAGGGGGAATATTACTTAAGATTAAATGGTTGATAATTATTAATTTTCATTATCTAAAATCAGTATCAATGAGAAAAATGATCTTCATTATTGCAGGGATTTTCCTGTCTTTGCTTGGTCTTAATGGCCAGAATGTAACTAATGGATATAAAATCGCTCAGAAAATCCACCTTGATGGTGACGGTTTCTGGGATTACCTGAATGCAGACGATGCGACAGGTATGTTATATGTATCGCACGGTAAGATGGTTAACGTAGTGGACATGAAAACCGGTAAAAACGTTGCTACAATTACTGACGTTAACGGTGTACATGGTATAGCAATTGCGAAAGAATTTAATAAGGGGTTCATAAGCAACGGTGCCGACAGCAATGTTACAGTATTCAATACAAAAGATTTCAAGGTAATTGAAAAAGTGCCGGTAACCGGGAAGAATCCGGATGCAATTCTATATGAACCATTTACTAAATCAATAATTACGTGGAATGGGCGATCATCAAATGCCACAGTTATTGATGCCAAAACAGATAAAGTAATTGCTACCATTCCTTTGGCAGGAAAGCCAGAGGCTGCTGTAAGTGATGGGAATGGTAAGGTCTTTGTGAATATTGAAGACAAGAGTGAAATTTCAATGATAAATGTAAAAACCTGGAAGGTAGAACAAACCTGGTCAATTGCTCCCGGTGAAGGTCCCAGCGGACTCGCTCTTGACAATGTGAATCACCGTCTTTTCAGCGCAACCAATAAACTTATGGTAATCCTTGATGCAGAATCGGGAAAAGTCATAACTACGGTACCTACAGGAAGTCGTGTTGATGGTGCAGGTTTTGATCCCGGGTTAAAAAGAGCCTATGCTTCATGCGGGGAAGGTGTTCTAACAGTGGTTCAGGAAGTAGATCCCAATACTTTTAAAGTTATTGCTACTGTTCCGACACAGGCCGGTGCCAGAACAATTTCGGTAAGCGCAGAAACTCATAGAATCTATCTCCCGACAGCGGAATTTGGACCAACACCTGAAAAGACAGCTGATAATCCCCGTCCAAGACCAACTTTAAAGCCAGGAACTTTTACCGTACTGGTAGTTGAGCCTGATAAATAACAGGAGATAGGTTCGCCTTGCAGTACAAAACAATAAAGGATTTAACACCTTTAGCCGGCATTTGCATTTATTATAGGTAATGGTTGCGACCATTACCTATAATATTAAAAAACTCTGATTTTTTGTGTAGCCATCTGGACACCGTTTGCAATGAGCGTAACATTATAGATCCCTGAATCGAGGTTTACCGGAAATTTGATGTTTGTGGTTCCTGTATTAACCATTTGTTCAGCTATCAATTTACCTTTACTATCCGTAATTCTTATCATCTCAGGTGCTAAAGCTTCGGATACCGTTCCGGTATAAGTCAGTCCGATATTAAGTACCCTGTGAACATGATTAGGAGAAATATTCATAGCGATCGTAACAGGTACCGTAACAGGAGGAGTGACCGGTGGTGTAACCGGAGGTGCCACCAGATTATTTGTCGTGGTTCTCGATGAAAAAGCTATAGCTATTCCGCCTGCTGTTGACTGTAATGGATTTGTTGCAGGTTTTGTATAAGACACAAGAACTATGTCTCCATATTTAATTGCTGTTGCCAGTGATAACTGGGCTTTGCTGCCTGTTATTGCCACCGAACTTACTCCTGTAGCTACTCCATTTACTAATACCGTGTAAGCTGAAGCAGCAGGGATTAATGTAGTGTTAAGAGCCAGATCATATGTCATTTCAAGCAGTGAAGGTGTGGCATTCTCAACAACTGTTGCGCCAATCACTGGGGCAGGAGCTACAGGGGGAGGAGGTGGTGGTGGCGCTGAAGCATTATCATAAATCATTGCGCCAACCTGCCAAGTGCCGTTTTGGTTTGTGGTTGCGGGTGATGAACCTACTACCCAGGAAGCTTTTGTTGATAATCCTGTTTGAAAGCTAGTCCCTAAATCAGTTCCATTGTTAAGTCTGGTTTTTGGTACTAAGGAAGTCATATCAATGAATTGCGGATCAAGTACAACAGAATGCAAATCATATCCTAATGCCTGCCATTGTGCGAAGTTCAGCCATGACGAACCATTATAGAATTTTGGACCACCACTTGTACTGTAGTATATATTATAATCACAAACAAGACCGGATAAATCACCTGGCTCCTGCGCATATATCATTCCTTTTCCTGTAGTTGTGTAAAAAATGTTATTCTTAATCTTAGTTCCGGAAGATGCAGTATTCCCATTATCGGGATTTAAAGAAATGTATATAAAAGCGTTTGCGGAAGTTAAGTTATCGAAAAAGGTATTGTTATAAATTGGAACACCATTCATTCCTTTAACTCTCACATGTACTTGTGAATTTCTAACAATATTATACGCAAATCCTCCGGATGTGGAAGTCATGTTTCCAGTGGACGAATTACCAGATTTAAACACAGCCGCATATGGCGTTTTGTCAAGGTAGTTATATTCAACAATTTGATTTTTATTGTATCCGAGCAAGAGAGCTTCTGTTTCAACAACACCAGAACCATTCCATGTAATTTTATTACCCGTTATAACTTCCCCGTCTAAATTATTATCTGAAGCTGATGGTGATTCAGAACCTGCTGAAAGCATATGAGCTCCGGTATTTACACTTGTAATAGAGTTATTCCGGAATGCAAAAGTAGTTTTAGCTGACCAGTTTACAAATATTCCAGTCCATGCCGGATCACTATTTATATAAGTCTGTCCATCAATATTAAGAGTAGTTTGGGAGAATGCTAGCGAGCTAATTGAAAGAAATAATATTACTAAATACTTTCTCATAAACGAAATAATTTAAGATAATTGGTAATTGCATTAAAATAA
This sequence comes from uncultured Bacteroidales bacterium, assembly GCA_963823065.1. Lineage (GTDB taxonomy): Bacteria > Bacteroidota > Bacteroidia > Bacteroidales > VadinHA17 > LD21. The sequence continues at coordinate 872,187 of CAWGJX010000001.1, read as the reverse complement.
CGGCCATTTGTTGAATTTGTTTTGTGCCTGTCACATTATTGTTAATCCGCGAACAAAAATTCAGGCAAAATTGTTAATGCTATATACTGAGAATATCAGGTTGAGAGATATAGTTTCAAAATAACCCTATTAACAATTGCATTTCATAAAGTGATTTACTATTCTATTTATGGTCTTTAACTCCATTATCTATATTCTCTTCCTGAGCATTGTTGTATTTGCCTTCTACATATTTCCCAGCAGATTCAGATGGGTCTGGCTACTCATTGCAAGCGTTGGTTATTATCTTTCTTTTATACCAATATTTCTTCTATTACTGGGCGGACTGACTGTCATTAATTATTTTCTGGCTATATGGTTAGCAAAGATCCCCGAAGAAAGGAACAGGGTTTTCTTTATTGTTGCTATTTTGGTTAACTTACTGGCCCTTTCCTTTTTTAAATATTTTAATATTCTATTCCCCGGTAATCAATTGCACATATACAGTGTAAGTTTATTTGTTGGCAGCGAGCCAATAAACAAAATGATTTTGCCTTTGGGATTATCTTATTTTACATTTACATTATTAAGCTATTTGATTGAGATTAAAAGAAAAAACATAGAACCAGAAAAGCATTTTGGGTATTTTTCGCTTTATCTGTTTTTCTTCCCCAAAATAGCCCAGGGACCAATAGAAAGGCCTCAACAACTGATTCCTCAACTACATCAGAATCGCGGTTTTAATTACACTATGTTAGTTGAAGGATTGAAATTAATGCTTTGGGGCTATTTTAAGAAATTAGTTGTTGCAGATCGGTTGGCTATCTATGTAAATGCAATTTATGATAATAGTGAAAAACATAATGGAACCACACTCCTTGTGGCAACAATTTTCTATGCGTTCCAGATATATGCGGACTTTTCAGGATATACGGATATTGCACGCGGGTCAGCAAAATTATTTGGCTTTGACCTGACTGAAAATTTTATAAGACCTTATTTTGCTACATCAATAAGAGATTTCTGGAACCGATGGCATATTACATTTTCTACCTGGCTTCGGGATTATATATTTCTGCCCTTAGCCTATTACCTGTCAGGCAGGATGAAGAAAACCAGATATCTTTTTATTTCAGCTGAAAATTGGATTTATTTGATTGTAAGCATTATAACTTTCGGAATTTGTGGTATTTGGCATGGTGTGGGATGGAATTATTTAGTTTGGGGTCTTTTATTTGGCATATACCTGACTTATTCTAACTGGACTAAGGGATTTAATAAAAATTTAAGAAAGCTATTTCATATCAAAAAAACTTCTCCTTATCTGTTAATTTATAATATCCTGACCACTTTTATGCTTGTTTTGTTGGGATGGATCTTTTTCAGGGCTGCCTCCTTAACTCAAGCAACTAATATTATTGGGAAAATATTTACTTCTCACGGTGCTGTTTTCTATCATTCCCCATATGATTTAATCTATTCAATTATTGGAATTTTATTTTTGATTATTCTTGACTTTAAACGGGAATTTTTTAATAATCGATTGTCAATATTGTATAGTCGGTATCAAGGTGTTCGAATTGCAGGTATTGTTACTATAGTCATAATCATTCTCCTAATTGGTGTTTTTGATGGAGGGCAATTTATTTATTTCCAATATTAATTCTGCATTTTCGTATGGAAAGATCTTCAATAAATCAAGTTGCCCGATTCTTCTTAAGATTAGTTTTGATTCTATTCTTTGTGCTGATTGTTGATCGGGGGGTTGGAATGATTCTAAGTCATTACTATTTCCATCAGCATAGTGGTGAAGAATCCAAAATTACCTTTGTAATTGATAGTACTGTAGCTGATGTTGTTATTTTTGGTTCTTCCCGTGCCCATCATCACTATGTCCCTGAAATTATTGAAAACAGGCTTCATTATTCTTGTTTCAACGCAGGTGCTGATGGCAACTACCTTTTGTATAGCTATGCTCTTTTTAATACTATTGTAAAGCGATATAGTCCAAAACTAATAATTTTTGATACCAGGCCATATGAACTTGGGAATATTGCATCTGAATATGATAGATTATCTATTTTACTTCCATATTATCAGAAGTATCCTGCAATCAGACATGTAATTGACTTAAGGGGTCCGTTTGAAAAGTTCAAACACATTTCTTATATCTACTCTTATAATTCTTTGATATTTCAAATTCTGAAAGGGAATCTTGGTTCCAGCAAGCCTGAGGGACCAGAATTAGATGGATATAGTCCTCTTTATAAAACAATGAAGCCTGAAAAAATCGGAACCTGGGATATTTGTGATATTCCTATTGATAAAAATAAGGTTAATCTTGTCAGAGATATTATATCAACCTGCAAAAAAAAGAATATTGAACTGATTTTCGTACATTCTCCGATCTGGGTAACTATGCAAAAAAGTAATTGTCGTAACATACTGGTTGATATCTGTTCTGAAAATGGTATACGTTATATAGATATGTCAAATGACTCAACTTTTATAAACAGGCCTGACTATTTTGAAGACATAAGTCATCTGAATGATAAAGGAGCAAGGATCTTCACGAATATGCTTATAGATAAAATTCAGAATCCTTTTTAACTATAAGCTGTTTGGGTTGCTTTCATAAAAAAGCGCATTCAGCTACTATATGACTGTTTGCGCTTTATTTATTGTAGCCCCACCAGGAATCGAACCTGAATCTAAGGTTTAGGAAACCTCCATTCTATCCATTGAACTATGGGGCCAATTCAGTCGCAAAAGTATTGTTTTTTTTCAGTTAATCAAACCCCGGGGATTAATAAAGATATTCCCTTAATCCTTTTAGCTCCTGCTGTTTTAAGAGACTGTCTTTTCAAAGACAACTTTAAAAAAACATCATTAACTTTAAATCCTGAGACTAAAAAAGTGATTATGGCCCCAAAATTATCTTCAATGACTATCCATAGTTTTGCTGCAACTGTATGGTCCCATCGTATCCTGAACACAATTCTGAAAGGTGTGGCAATATATATTTGTCTGACCCTGGTGTTCGGGATACTGTACTTTTGGTTCGATGCCTTAACTTTTATTCCTGTTTCAGAATCCAAATCAGTCCATTTTCTCGACTACATCTATTTCAGTGCTGTAACATTTTCGACAATTGGATATGGTGATATTATCCCTAAAACCGGGTCGGGACAAATAATTGTATTTTTTGAATCATGTTTTGGATTGACTTTTATTCCGGTTTTCGGAGGGTATCTCGCTTATAAATTTTTGCAGCGACCTAATGATATACACCTTACTGATAACTTTTTTATCCGATCCAGAAATCAACATATTTTTCTTTCCGCAAGAGTAGGTAACAAAGGAAAAATCCTTATTGATTGCACAGCCACGGTTGAGTTAATCCAGGTTGCAAATAACGTAAAACGGACCCTTTATAAAAAGGAAATCAATAATCCACTGGTAGAATATACCTGGTATCTGGAAATCCGTCTCGACGGAGATGAAAATATCCTTGCTCTGCAACAGATAAAATCATTGATGAGGAATCCTCACACTTCCCTGATACGCGTAACTGTGGTGGGATATGACTCTAAGACAGGCAACCTGGTTCATCTCTTTAAATATTACACAATGGATAAACTGAAGTATGGAGGAATATTCCTGGACGTTTATAACTGGGAAGGCCTGAAACGAACAAGTCCTGACTGGTCAAATTTTAATAAAGTTGAAGGTTTAACGGATAATGAACGTGAAAGAATAGAAACTCTGTTGCAATCAGAGATTCGGATTTCGTAAAATTTTCTGATTTATAATTTTATTTCAACTCCTTCTCAAAACAAACACTGTTTTCCACATCCGTATACTGCCCATAATTTGATATTGGTTTATAACCATTCTTTTTATAGAGACCTATAGCATAAGGTTGCCTTTTCCCGGTTTCAAGAATGCACTTTGTGCAGGATAATTCACCAGCCCAGTTTTCAAGTTCGGTAAGAATCATGGTTGCGAACCCCATACCTCTTTTACCGGGTAAAACGAACATTCGCTTGACTTCCATTACATCTTTTCCGAATTCCTTGATTGCCCCGCAACCTGTCGGGATGTTATTATCATAAACCAATATCACATACCTTATTTTATCGATCTTGTTGAATTGAGAATAGAATATATGCTGATCCCCGTCAACTATTGCCAGTTCAGCATCAAGTAATCTGACGAGATTCCTGAAGTCTGGATCTTCAGAATTAGTTCTTTTAACTGTTACCATTAATATCAAAAATTTAAGTTCTGTCTGAATTTATAACCACCTGCGAACGCGGGTACATTAATTTATGTACTCATCATTATTACCAAATATCCTTCTATTGTTTAAGCGCAGCTTTTGTAAAAATATATTCCGGAATGTTCTGATCAAATTTAACACTCATCATTTTAAATTCTGTTCCGCTTCCTTCCTTAAGAACGTCTTTATAAACAGCACTCATCGGGAACCATCTTCCCTGGACCTGTTTTATATCAGACATGGTAATACGTTTAAGGAGTTGCCCACTCTTAGCAAATAATTCCTGTTTTAAAGGAACAAAATGCCCGGTATCAACCCAGATCTTCTGCGAATAGTAAGTCGCGTCCTCTACTTTTGCTGTTAACTCCAGAATATAGGCATTTCTTCCATCAATAGTCTCATTACCTGCTACTTTAGCGTTGTATATCTCTGTAAGTTTTCTATCGTCCATCATATCTTCATATGAGAGATCTGAACCCATAACCGATTGACGTAACATATTTCCTGAGATTTGAATGATACGATCAGTTGAGGGTGAGTATATCCATAACTGTTTATCGAGTTTAAGCATTTTGGTACCCTGTTCCCTGGCGGGAGATAGATACTCTGTAAAAGATTGCTTTGTTCCAACCGTATAGGATCGTGCCATTATAGTACGGCTGGACCGACGTCCGTGAATTATCATCTCCGATTCAAATACCCTGTTTTTTGAGGACATGTTCTTATCGACTTTGTCCAATATTTCATTTGCATCTGGGCCCGAGAAACTTTCCAGAAGAATAGTGGCAATTATGAGTATTAATATCTTTTTCATTTTGATTGTTTTTGAATTACTGCTTAATTTTTTTGTTAAAATTCTGACTCAACCAGAAACCCCTCTGTCAGCTGCGCTGACATCTCCCCTAAAGGGGCGATAATCCTCTGGAATTAAGATTAATTTCACTTAAGAGCAGAGTATTAGCCCCCCTTTAGGGAGGTTGGGGGGCCTACACTTCGAGTTCATGGAACAGCTGTGATGTTCTTCTTTTATATATTGCAAATCCTGCAAGTGCGCTTCCGAGAACAGTTGCGATTAGTCCCGGGAAAAAACCAATATAAAACAAACCCGGAGTAACTTCAGCCCTGTATACCGATGGAATCATCATCCCTGTATTTCCCCCCATTATACCTGACATATCCAAACCATGCGCCTGCATGTAGTAAGATAGACCAAGGCCCAAAATTGTACCAATTACTGAACCAATAAGTCCAATCAAAACTGCTTCGTATAGTGTAGTTAAATAGATATGTTTTTTTTCTTCGCCAAGGGCAAGCCTTATTCCAAACTCACTATACCTTCTCAATCCTCCAAGCAGCCCTGTGTTCCACAGTACAATCGACATGGCAATAATAAATATTACGCTCATCATGGTATTGGCACTATCGGCCAGTTTCAGATAATCTCCAAGACCCTGCTGCTCAGCCAGTCTTGTCATGACCGGTGAAAATTCATCATCTTTTTTGCTGTAAATGGCGTTGAATGAGTCTTCCAGCTTTTGTGCCCTGAGGTCATTGTATATGCCATCTTTAAAATAGCCGAGTATCTCACTTGCTGCATCGTCCATATCGAGTGCAAGTTGTGCGTCGCGTATATCCATAAAAATTGCGCCGCGGTCGAGGACGGAATTTCCAAATTTCAGCGTACCGCTAACCACAAATGTTTTAAAAGTCATGCTTCCATTCATCGTCGAACCGAAAAAGGTCAGCTTGTCACCAACCGATACTCCGAACCGTTGTGCAAAATCATCACTTATAAGTGCTTCACCCTGTTTTGCCGGAAGAGATCCTTTTACCAGTGATTTGGGAATATTCATTCTTTCTATTTCCTGAGTGCCCGGCGAAAGAAAATCAATTGCAGTACCAACTACCTGACCCTGCCCTCTCGTTTTTCCTGCCGAATCAGGGACATCCAACAATCCTCCTGTGTGTATTCGCTCTACCCAATCCATATAAGGATATTCTTTCCTGAGTTTACCGATCAGGTTTTTTACATCAGTCAAAGCCAGGTCGTTTGGAGTCTGATCTGCATCTTCAGCATATGCCCGGGTAAGAATTTTTACATGACCGGTTGTAAATTTCGCATTAAGATCCGTGATATCACCATAAACACCTTTCATGAATCCACTCATAAATACAGTCAGAAAGACTCCGATGGTGACAACAATAATCGGTAACAGACTCCTGCTTCGGTCGCGTAATATTCCTTTTAATAAAAACTTTATCATGTTAGTTTCCCTTTCAAAGCGTCAGTTGGTTTCATTTTTGAAATTTTTCGCGCAGGCAGATAACTCACTATTGTAGCAGAAATAATAACAATTATTATTGTGATTATAATTAAGCTAAAACTATAGTATGGAAAGATTTTTTCAGCAACCGGCAGATCTGTTGTCTGCGCAGCTTTCATCGGAATACCAACTTTATTGATAAACATAAACAGCGGGATCCCATAAGCCGCACCGAGCAGTGTCGCCAGGATACTATGAGCAGCGCCTTCAACCGTGAAAATTCCGACTACCTGTGTTCGCGTCATTCCAAGTGCAATATAGGTCCCGATCTCTTTCTGGCGACGGAAGATTGATAATACCTGTGTATCGAAAATTGCAATCAGTGCAATGATAAGCAGGAGACCTTCTATAATAGATCCTCCGGCCTTCTTTGCCTGGATGATCTTGTCTATGTCGGACAATAGAAAAGCAGAGTTTTTAAAATCCCAGTTTTTGAATTTTCTGATTTTGAAACCGTTACCGGCAATGAGAATTGTTGCCTCGTTTCCCATTCCCATCATTTTTTGCAATACATCTATGCGAAGATATATCTGTCCCTTGTCAACTGTCGGAACATCGCATTTGAAAACAGAAGCAATTTCAATCTCGCGAGCATCAAAGGTTCCGTTCTTATCACGCCATCTGATCAGCAATTTATCACCGGTTTTGAGTTTTGCGGATTCAGCCATCCGTTTACCGATAATTGCATAATCGTAATCATCTGAGGGTTTCAATTTATCAACAGGCAGTTTAAGAATATTTTGTTCAGGATCCACTCCTTTCAGAAGAACTCCTTCCATACGACCCTGCGGAAAAGCTGTTGCCTGGACAAAAAGAACCGGAGCCAGATTTTTTCTTTTTACTTCGGCCAGAATTTCGTCCGACATTGTTTCATGAGCATCTTTAATAGAATAAGGGTCAAATCTGTCATATTCAGGATGCCAGTATTGCCCGTCTCCAATTTCCCAGTTCCGTGTGTCGATCCTGCTTTGCCTGTTCCATCCATCGATCATACCATTGTAGAATACTATAATGACAAAAGCGAAAGAAAGAACCGAAACATTAAGCCAGGTACGCAAACCAGCACCCATAAGGTTCTTAAATGCTAATTTAATTGCTAACATGATCTTAATTTTTAGAATCGGGAATAACTAAATCCTTAACAACTTTACCATCCTCGAGTGAGATTATCCGGTTAAGATATTTCATAACTTTTTCATCATGGGTTGCAAATATAAAGGTCGTGTTCAGCTCCCTGTTCAGGTTCTTCATTGTCTGTAGAATATGATATGAGTTATTTGAATCGAGGTTTGCCGTTGGTTCGTCAGCAAGCACAATCTCCGGCCTCTTAACCATCGACCGTGCAATAGCAACGCGTTGGCATTCGCCACCCGATAACATCGAGGGCCTTGATTTTATCTTTTCAGTAAGACCGACCCATTCGAGCGCAGCCATTACGGCCTTTTTTCTTTCAGAACCCGACATCTTCTGCAATAACAATGCAAATTCAACATTTTCATAAACCGTATAAACCGGTAATAGATTATAGGTCTGAAATATGAAACCAATATGCCGGTTACGGAGTACAGCTGATTGTTTATGAGTGAGCGTGGAGATATTTTTGCCGAGCACAATCACCTCTCCTTCGCTTGGAGAATCAAGTGAACCGATTATATTCAAAAGTGTAGTCTTCCCCGATCCGCTGGGGCCAACCAGACCCGCAAACTCACCGGTCCCAAAACTGAGACTTATATTTTTAAGAGCAGTAAACTCAGCTTTCCCGACAGGGAACCTTTTTACCAGGTTTTCAATTTTGATGAATGAATTGTTTTCCATTTTTAATTTCTATTTATTCCCACTTAATTTTGTTTTTCCTTTGTGTTCCTTTGTGTTTTCCTTAGTGTTCCTTTGTGGTTTGGATTTTTTTCTTTTGATTTTTTTCTACCACAAAGGACTCAAAGGGTGCACTAAGGTTCACAAAGGATTATTCCTCTTATCATCTATTTTTCAATGATTAAACACTACCATTACCTGCACTCCTCTGCCTGCAAAGAGATTTGGCCCTTCACCCTGGGCCGGAATATTGTAAATCTCAGGGTTCCAGTATCCCATGAAATACAAGCTAATATTGTTGAACTGTTTTTGCCAGTTTAAGAAGTTATAACTTTTCCGGTTCTTCCAGTCATAATAAACTATCCCGCTGATATTATCGAATAGTCCCACCGGATATGATAATGAAATAAGAGATAAGGTTGTAGCATTTTGAAAAGTGAATGGTTTCTCATCATTTGTTGCAACTAATTGTTCATAAATGACATATAAGCCATTGCCCAGACCAAAAGTATAATCAGTCCCGGTGTTTAGTATTTCCTGATTTGTAAATACACCAAGGTTCTTGTTTTTATTTACCCATGAGCCTTCAAACCATAGACCAACTACCATATCGAGTTTAATATCAAAACCTACTTTGTTTTCCTGAACCATACTGAATGCCGGCATTATTGCGGCAAGATTCCGTGTATCTGCAATTCGGTAATTGTATGAAAATCCCATCTCTCCTTTTGGAACAGGTAATTGAAATCTTCCGCCTGCTTCCGGATAGCTGCTATTTGTGCCTGTTAACTCCCAGCCTCTTGGTTTATTATTCCCGTAGAGTCCCCATAGCCATACATTGGCATTATTGAGAAAGTAATATCTGCCCAGGACACCCCAGACTCCGTCAGTAAGTTTTAAAGGATCGCGCGGATCTATCTGATCGAACCACATGAGTGGCCTGAGTATAGATGCAGAACCGAAATTAATTTTCTGAAGTCCAACCCGGAGTTCAAATTGTCTTGTGGAGTACCTCGCCCAAAGCCTGTATGGTTTTAACTGACCTGTTGCTTTTATGGAATCGAAGGGATTAAAACCTGCATTTCCGTTTATGTTCAAAGAGGCTTCAAAATCGATCTTATGGTCATTTTTTAGGTCCAGATTATAATCGAGCTGAGGAATGTACCGCCCGCCAAAATATACAGGAAGATGGTTGACAAAATTGTAGTTTATCCATCCAGAAGCCTGTCCTTTGATCTTTAGGCTATCCTGCGCAGCGCAGATAACTGAAAAAGTCAAAATAAAGAATACAGATAATATGTGTTGAAAAACTTTCATATTCTATTCTCTGGGCACTATACCGTAAATTATCAGGTTTGTCACTTCCAGAATCATTTCCTGTGGTGATCTGAACTGTGATAAAAATTCCTTATCCGCTAGCAATAAGGCTGTTTTCTGGAAATAGAAAAACATGAATTCAATATTCAGATCCTTCCTGATCCATCCATCTTTCTGGCCGATCTTAAATTCATTAATTACTACTGTATAAATAAACTCCATTTTCTCTTTGAAATACAAAGAAAGTTCAGGGCTGGTATTGCTTAACAAGTCCTGAATAAACTCATTACTTATATCAGTACTTCCTTCAAGTTTCATTTGAATCATTTTCTGCATTTTCTCTGAAATGGGAGTATCTTCCTGTACTATTTTCCTGAAGTTTATAATACCTTCATCGTAGAACTTATCAATTACTTTCCTGGCCAGATCGGTTTTATCATTAAAGTACCGATAAAATGTCATTTTACTGGTTTGAGCTTTCTGGCAGATCTCTTCAATGGATACCCTCCTGATTCCATGCTTCCAGAACAGTTCCCTGGATGCATCGAGAATTGCGATGTATTTTTTGTTATTTTTAAAATCTTCCATTTGTACTACAATGTTATGATTTGTCAGCAAATATACGTATTATGTTTTAATATACATTATTCGTAATATTATTTTTAATTTATAATCTTAAGTAAAGCTCCTTGCCCCATAGCCGGCAACCTAAGGTTTGAGGATGGATAAGATACTCTCTAGAAAAGTTTCCCCTCCTTTTGAAGGAGGGGTGGTCGGGACGATTGACTATCATATATATAGTAACTTAATCCCCGACCGGGGTGGTTGATTCAATGATCTCATATTATTGGAATGAAAACAAGTAATTCAGGTACCTCAATTTGTAATAAATGAGATAAGAAAACCTTCAAAAGATAAAATGACGGAATTTGAATAAACAATCAACCACCCCGGCCGGTATCAACATTTTTGACATAATTAGATTGTGGTCCGGCCACCCCTCCTTCAAAAGGAGGGGAAATGTACAGAGCTTACATTCAACATATTACATCTATTTACTAAACTCTCTCCTTATTTTATATATTCAATCCTTAAGTTTACGCCTATGCCTTCAGGGGGACTGCCGCGAAGCGGCAGGGGGTCAGCGGGAGGACGTAAATTATCTATCCGCTTGCTTTATCAGAGCCTCAGTCACTACAATCGTTCTTGACGAAATTGCACAGGCTCCAAAATAGCCTAATGCTCCATTTGTGAGATTGGTATTGGGATTTGCGGGTGTTGACCCGAAAAAAGGATTTGTAAAGATCAGGTCTGCAAGTGTCCGGAAATATCCATAAGTACTCTTATCGAGTGACAATAATTCTATCCTGTATGTACTTCCTAAAGAGGCATTTGATACACGTAGTTCTGTAATCTCACCGTTAGTATACTGATCATCGTATAGCCTGTAGTTCTGAGTATTTATTGAGTCATTCTTAAATACTTTTATTCTGTAAAAATTTTTTTCAGGCGGATCTTTGAAAAAACAATGAATTTCATAATGGGTTTCATTTTGGTTACCGCCAAAATCAATGCCCTGTGTCAGGCTCTTTACCACTATTAAGGAATCGATGTTTACATGGCTCATCATTGTTGAAGAACCTTCATAAACAGCGCCCTCTGCAGTCACTTTCAAATTATATGTTGTACCCGGAGATCCTCTTAGCTTTGTGGTATAATAAACACCAGGACTTGACTCCTTTAGCGTGTCGACATTATTTGAATCATCTGTTATTATAGCAAGTGCGCCGGAAACTGTTTCTAGTGTAGGCTGATTAAAATAGCTTCCCGATTTACTGATAGTTAAAGTATAAGAACCGCGATGGTCAGTAATCAGACATTCGATGACGATTCGTGGTGCAGCCACGTTCAGATCTATATTAATTACCTTCTGGCATCCTGAGATTGCCAGAAGATTGAGCGCAGACAAAATTATGAGTAAACCATTCTTTATTTGAGTTGCACTAAATATCTTCATTTTGCAGAATCTTAAAATTTAAAATTGTAAGTAATAGCAGGAACAAACCGGAAGAGAGATAGCTGGACTGCCTGCATTTTTGAAGGATCATTCGGATCCTGCTGAAAATTAATAGCATATGCGTTTGAACGTCCATAAACATTATAAACTGAAAAATTCCAGTTACTCTCGAACCTGTTTGTTTTTTTCCTTTGCCATGTAACGCCGATATCCAACCTGTGATAATCGGGCATCCGGTAGCCATTTCTCTCAGTATAATAAGGTACAATGTTACCGTCAACATAATAACGGCCGCTCGGAAAAGTAACGACATTCCCGCTTATATATATCCAGGTGGCTGAAAATGTAATTTTGGGATTGAGTTCGTACATACCAACAATAGCGATATTATTTGGTCTGTCCTGTTTTGCAAGAAAAACATTTCCGCCATTAATATCCGGGAATTGTCTTTTGGTTTTTGACAAGGTATAGCTTATCCAGCCGGTCAGCTTTCCATATTTTTTTCTGATCAGGAATTCGGCACCATAACCCCAGCCCTTTCCAAAAACCAGTTGGGATTCCACCTTATTATTAAGTATAAGGTTGGCTCCATTGCGATAATCAATCTGATTTTTAAATGATTTATAATAAACCTCCACTGAGGTCTCGAACATATTATTTGAAAGATTTCTGAAATATCCTATTGTATACTGGTCTGCTATTTCCGGCAGGATATTGACATTACTGGGAACCCACAGATCAAAAGGAGTTGTAGAAGTGGTATTTGATAATAAATGTATATACTGCCGCGTGCGGGCGTAAGAAACTTTAAGTGAGCTGGAGTCATTGATAATATAGTTCACGAGCAGCCTGGGTTCAAGACCGCCGTAAGTATTAAATATTTTACCCCTTGGATATGTTGCAGAATCGATGACATCCGAAAACTGATCATAAGTATAGACAGTACCTGGTCCGATTGAACTGAAAAACGAGTAACGCAGGCCATATGTTGCTTTAAGATGTGACGAAATTGTCTGTTCGTTGGAAATATACAGGGCATTCTCAAGAGCATACATGTTGTCCATCGATCTGATCCTGAGCACCGTGCTGCTTCCAACTTTACTTGGGACAAATGTATGGAAGATTGAATTGAATCCGAATTTGATGGTATTATTCGAATTCAGATAGTAATTCAGGTCTTCTTTAAGATTCCAGTCCTTAATCTCAGAGAGTACCCTCATCGTGAGGTTCCCGACATCGACATTGAAACGGTAGCTATAACGGTTAAATATTAAAGATGTATTTGAAAATATTTTGTCGTTTATAATGTGGTTCCATCTTGTTGTAGCAGTAACATTACCCCAGTCGAGACCTACCGACCCTCCAAGATTAAAATTATCTCTGCCCAGATAACAGGAGAAATAAAGCCTGTCTTTTTCTGACAGCTGGTAGTTGGCTTTCATGTTTAAATCATAAAAATAAAGAGTTGATTTGCTGGCGGTGGAATCAACTCCCTTTCGGGGAAGGAGTTTAAGGAAAAGATCGGCATAAGTTCGTCGGGCAGCTATCATAAAAGAACCTTTATTTTTAATTAATGGTCCTTCAACAGATAGTCGTGAAGCAATTATTCCAATACCTCCTGACAAATGATATGATTTATTATTCCCGTCATTCATCTGAATGTCAACAACCGATGACAGCCGTCCACCGTATTCAGCCGGGAAGCCTCCTTTATAAAGTGTTATATCCTTTATAGCATCGGAGTTAAAAGTTGAAAAGAAGCCCAATAAATGAGAAGGATTGTAAACCGGCGCTTCGTCGAGCAAAATAAGGTTCTGATCAACACCACCTCCGCGCACATAAAATCCGGCATTCCCCTCTCCGGCCGGTGTAACCCCGGGTAAAAGCTGAATAGTTTTTAGAATATCTTTTTCTCCAAGAATCACCGGTATGTTCTGAATTTCCTTGATATTTATTTTTGAAATAAGATCATTCTGAACAACATTGACATTATTTTTTTCACCGGTGACCGTTACTTCTTTGAGGGCAATTGATTCATCCTCCATATCAATTGTCAGCTTGATATTTTCCTTTAAATCCAAAGAAACAGTTTTGGTTTTATAACCCATAAACTGGATTATCAGTGAATATTTCCCGATTGGAAGTGTGAGAGAGAAATATCCATATGCGTTAGAACTGATTCCTATTGAAGGATTTTCTTTAGGGTAAATGACAGCACCTGTCAGCGATTCACCGGTTGAGGCATCTCTGATAAAGCCACTGACTGTTGCCGTTTTAGGGGAGGGACTTTCAGAAAATCCCTTTTGCAAAATCAACGATGAAAAAATAAAAATAAATAAGAAGATTTTCTTTTCCATTCAATCTAAGTAACAGGAGTCTAAAAAGGTCCTCAGGGAATGTTTTGGGTCAAATTTCAACACATTCCGTATAAACATGAAATATAATCCAAATGCTGCTTAGTGGATATATTAATTTCAATAGTTCATCTGGTCATTTCAAGACTTCCCAATTATTAATGAGTAACATCCTTACTCTTTAAGTATTTTTTGTATATAATTTCCTTCCGTTGAAAATATCTGAACAAGATAGATCCCCCGCGGGCAGGAACTCATATCGAGTTTAAATAATCCAGAATTTATGTCTATTCTTTTAAGCACTCTTCCCTGAAAATCAATAAGCTCAACGCTTTTTAATATTCCTGAAGTTTCAATTGTGAGAATATCTTTTACAGGGGAAGGATAAAACTTCAACTTACCCGGACTTTCTGTTTTATTAACAGAAAGGATTGTATTTGTTGAGAGTCTCCAGTTCGATGCAAGGCTATTATCCGATAGCGGGTCGATGAGCTCCAGGAAGTATCCATTTCCATCAGCATCAGGCCATGGTGAGTGATCGGAATAACTAACGCTGTCAATTACATTACCGAATCCGTCAGCCAGTACGAGTTTCTCACCAGCGTTCGACAAATTTCTTGTGAACTGCCCTGAAGGTGAAAAGCCATATTTAGCAAAGAAGATGTCGGATTTGTTCGCCAGAATTTTTACCGAATTTGGGAAAATCTCTGAATACCATGGGAATTGGTATTCAATACCCGTCCCGCTAAAACAGACTCCGCTCAGGCTGACAGTCTTTGAACCTGTATTTTTTATTTCAAGGAACTCCTGAGCATCACTATCGGGGAATTTCAGCGTACTGTCAGGGTGGTACATTATTTTTGTGATTACCAACGGTGGCATTATTTCATCACTGCAATTCCCGGTAAGGGTAATGTGACTTGTCATCCATGGGATCCTGACCTGCAGGAAATTCTTTATTTTAGAAATTTCTGCAGACAAATCAGGGACAGTCCCCCATCGTCTGTTTTCCCTCACTGCAGCTTCGCTGATTTTAGCAACGGTGGAGTCGATAACAGCTTCAATTGAAGCATAGTTCAATGGCTGGCCGGGCTGAATGAGCTGATTCCATCTTTTATTCATGCAACATCTGAATTCGGGATTATTGAATAAATCCCTCCAGAACTTTGGACCTTCATTGTCGCCGTTTGAAAATTGCCAAACATTTGTAAAGCTTCTGTTATACCCCCATATCGACAGGTCATATCCAAAAGTAAGGTTAAGATCCCAGATGGGTCCGGCTCTCAGTTTTCCACTTCTGTCTTTGTGAAAATAAGTACTGTATTGATAGGCATCAGCATTGGATCCCAGCTCATTTATTATCATGTAATCGACAAATGAAGGTATATCGATAATTGACGGAAATCCGTTTTCCAAAGATGCATTACCTGCAGCAGTTGTAGTTCTTAGCGTTTCAAACAATGATTTTATGTAATAGCTTTGCGGAGCTGTTATTTCTTCGGGTTTCGGATAATCATAAATGAAAGTCGGATCATCTCCAACAACATTACTCTGCATTTTCCAGGCTACAGGATCATTCCCCGGCTTATCTGCTTTTATGATATAGCCTCCGGTAACTTTCGGATAACTATTATCCAGAGTGGTCATTTTAGCAATATCAACTCTCTCTGATCCCTGTTTTATTTTTTCCTCAAGAACATAAAGTCCGTTATAACTGCCATTTAGGATAACCTCGCAATAAACAGTACGGCTTGCGTATTCTCCAATCATACGTGACAAATTATAGCATAGATAGTCGCGTATCAGGGAGGGTTCAAATCCGAGTCCGTTGAGAATCCAGTCATTATCAGCAGGCAGACCCAACAGACTGACATTCTTTTCTGTAACGTTGTCATTCAGTAATGTCGAGAACCCATATTGTTTTTTGGGAAGTGTCTGTGAAGACGAACCTCTTACTTCAATATTTATACGTCCATTGTAATTCAGGTATTTTGCGGTATCCTGATCAGAAATATAATTCCTCAGTCCATTACCTCTGAAAATTATTTTCATGTCTGCAGGTAATCTGGGAGAATCTGGTATCTCAATACCATTCGTATTTATTATTATAATTGGCAGGTTACTGTCAGTAAATATTTGGCAATAAGAGGATACGAAGGGGATCAGAAGAAAGAAAACAACAATACAACATCGCTTCATCTGGACGCAATTAGGCACTGGTACAAATGTGTTAATTATTTTTCTATAAAAGAATTTCGAAGATACTAATAGTCTTTTAAAAGACAGTTTTATTGCAGATCAGGTTTTAATTACTTTACCCAATACCCCGGGAACCTGGAGGAGATCATAGTCGTTGGAATAAATCAGGAATTTGTCATTCCATTTTGGATTGAATTTATCCTTATAATCTCTCTGTCCCTTGAACTGGGAAAAAGAACGTATTTTTTCATATGCAAACTTCATCGATTTTTCCGGAAAGTTTTGCGGATCATCGAGGCCTGACATCGGGGCAAAACCCAGATTAACGAAACTGGTTCCATTATCCTTAAAATATTTAAACATTTCAACCAGGATATAATCCATTATTCCGTTTGGTGCATCGGCTGTTTTTCTCAGAAGATCATATGTCCCTTCGTTAGGGACATAATCGGGAATGATGTTCAGAAAGGCGATTATTTTTTCCTCGCTGTTTTCAACTGTGATTACTGTCTGTTCCTTTATTTCCTTTTCGCTGAATACCCCCTGTGAAAAAACAATTTCCTCACGGTCTGTAAGCTTCAGCCATTCATCACTTACGGCTCGAAGTTTCTGAATTAATCCATCACGGAGGGGTGGCCTGTTTATTTGCGTTGTATAACCTTGTTCTTTAATTTTGTTCAAGGCGTTTCTTATTGATTTCTTCTCACCGCCTTCAAGAGAAAAGGTGTTAAGATCCACCACACCTTCCTGACCCAGGAAAAGACTCTTACGTGATAATTCGTTAAACACCGGAAGATTTTCCCTGGGGACACGATAATAAATATCCTTCAGTCCATTCTCATAAGAATATTTAGCGAAGTCAACAATACATTTTTTCATTTCTTCCCTGTTTTCAGCTACAGGATTTTCAAGAACAACGGCAAAGTTCCTGCTCACTCTGTAAGAAACATAAGCATTAATGTCAGAAGGGGCAAAAATGAATTTGTCATAGTATGTTTTAAAAAAGTCAAGAGCTGAACTTCCGAACTGTTGAGTCAGGCTTTTTGCCCGTGTCATTTCCTCATCAGTTGGTGTGACCTTGTAAACATAAGGTCTGACCAGTGAGTACACCAGAAATGAAATTGATAAAAATCCGCTTATTTTGATAAGATAGATAAAATCCCTGGCAAAGCCGTCTCTGGGTATAAGATCCTGACTTCCAATCAGGAAAAAATTCTGAATAGTATACCCGAAAGATTGAAAAATATTGAAGTCAATCTGAAAGTGTTTTTTATCAAGAAAGTAGAATCCTACCACGCCATATACTACCACAGCCCCCATGCTCAACAAAGCTGTTTGCAGTCCTACGGTGCCCAATCTTGGATTTGTTTTGATATGATATTCTTTCCTTGTTGCAATAAGTGAACCTAAAACTAAAAGAGCTATTATAGCTTCTTCGTAATCAATCCCTTTAGTAATGTGACCAAAAATAGATATTAAGGTGAATCCAATTGCAAACCACCAGGCAGTTCGTAATCCTCTTAACATAAATGCAGCAGTTACCAGGAGTAATAATCCTGCAATAAATACAAAACTATTAGAGAAACTGACAAAATCAACCATCAGATAGCCTCTTAATAGTCTGATCCTGTCAGGCAGAGCAGGCGTCAAAACAGAAATAATGTTTACGATACCAAGAAAAAAGATCAGGATCGCCGGAAAAATTCGCATTATCAACTTATCAAGTTTCAGCAGAAAGCTCACAATACCCATTAAAAGAGGCAGCCAGAATTCAAAAAATCTGAAAAGCAGTGTAATTGCTATGGAGTCAACTCTGCTGAAGCCCGATTGGATAAGAATATACGTCATTGAAAGTTCAATAGCTCCCAGGCCTCTGAGGAAAGGGGAAATGATAAGAAATATTACAACGATAATATATGCAATAATTGCAGATGAAAGTGAGGGTGTAAAATTCAGAGCCACCATGGCAATATACACATGTGCGATGCCAACAAATTCAATGATAACTGAAACCAGGACTGTATAAACAAATTGTTTTGTGTTGATTTTGTTGTTTTTCAAGTCCCCAATGAATAGTTCAGCATTTGGATAGATTTTTAAAATCCAGGTGTAAAGCCTCCATTTTTTTACAAGGGAGTGGTACAGAAAAACGAAAAATAAAAGAATCAGTATTATGGCTCCAAGCGCGTACCATTTACTCATGCCTATTCCTGCACCGGAAACTGCAAAGAAGAAAGCAGGGATAGCAACGATTACAACAGAAAGTATTCCTACAAAGGCATAAATTGATGAAGCGAAATAAATCTGGGTTTTTGTAATACCTCTTTTTTCAATTTCATTCGAAAAAAAAGCCAGAGAGGATACTGCCCCGGCAGGTAAAAAGACACTGATAAAGTTCCTTTTCAGGAAAAGTACAATTGCATCCCATAGCCTCAACTTTGTATCAATTGCGGCGAATGATGTAACGTACATCACTCCCTGGATAAAAATGTAGAAAAGTACCAGTCCAAGACCGGCAAGTACCCAGTATTTATTTGCATCAGCCAGAAGATCCTTTACTGACCTAAGCTCATGTTTCTGACGATATATAAACCAGACTGCAAGAATTATAAACGAAGCAGTGAAAAGAAACTGAGTAATAATCTTGCCATTTTCATTTATAAAAATGAAAATCTTACCCTTAAAAAAATTTCTTGCGGTTAATGACGGGTTCTCTTTTATCATCGATTTCAGAAAGCTTTATTTTCTTTCATGGTCTGCATTATAAGCTGGAGATTAAATTTATAATGATGATCTCCGGGTATTTTTTTAATTGTTACTGAAGTGTTTTTCAATAATTCCGGAAAATCCGTTTTCTCTCCATCACCAAAGATAATAAGTGTTGGTATAGCTTGCATTTCTTTAATCTCATCAATCGTATGATAGACATTCTGCCGGTTACCCATGCCCAGCATGTTTGATATATGGATCTCAAAGTCGGTAGTTGTTGCAGGAGATAAGAGAACTACAGATTCTATTCTTGATTTTGTTTCCTCAGGTAATCTGTTAACAATAAATGGAACAATCTCCGCACCAAGAGAATAGCCAATAAGGACAAATTTGTCTCTGCCCCATAGTTTGCCGTAATAGTTTAAAACTTTATCCATATCTGAGGCAGTTTCTTCAGGAGTCCTCCGTTTCCAGAAATACTTTTTTGAATCCAGACCTATGGTTGGGATTCCCTGTTTGGCCATATTATCTGAAATTAATTGTTCAAAACTATACCATCCTCCGTCTCCTGAGACAACTAAAGCAATCGGAGCTTTCCGGTCTTCAATCTTGGAATTAGTTATAACTATAGGAATATTCTTAACCTGATCGATATTAACAATCGGCGGTTTATCTTTTTCATATCTTGTTATTAAACGACTGTAGGCATTTTTCCATTCTGTTAATAAATCGTTTCTCCTGGTAGACCCTTTTACCTCTTTTGGTATTGTTATAAGTTCTGCATTTTTTGTTTTGGAGATAAAATCAGATACCAGAGCATAGTTAATTGCTTTGTCAGCCTCGTTCTGGATGACAATCCATGGATTACCAAGTTTTTCGCCAGGCTGAAAAAGATATCTTTTGCCGGGGATATCTACCGATTCAGAAAGGCCATTGTTCTGGCAAAGCATTTTGGGAAGCTCAAAACGGGGATTAAATCCGATTGATATCCCTCCTATAAACGTGCCGGGCCGCGCCTGGGCTAATATTCCAAATACAAGTGTTGCGCCACCCGAATAACCCATTAATACAGGCGGTTTATAATCGGGGAAATCATACCTTTTCTCAACTTCAGTGGCAAGCTCAACAAAATCAGCAGCTACGTTATAACAGTCATCCGTGCGCGCCTTGAGGGTTTTATAATATTGCCTGAGATCAACGCCTATAACAAGGCTATTCTCTGAAAAAGTCTGAGCTTTTGATTTCCAGTCAGACTCTCCCGAAATCATTATTATTACAATCTCGGGTGTTTTTGTCTGGTTAAAAATAAAAATTTTACCAAATGAAGGAACCTTCAGGGAATCACTTTCTACAACTGCTTTAACTTGGGTCAGAACAACCAGGAATACGATGGATAGAAAAATCTTAATCTTCATCCTTTACAATTTTTTGTTTTGTGTTACCATAAATAAACAGAATCACATCAAGAAGGTTCACGTTAAAAATGTATTATGTATTACAGTCGACAGGCAATATTGTTTAGAGTTTTTAAGCCTTTACGTCTTTCTACACCAGTTTTTTATACTTTATCCTTGCAGGGGTTGTATCTGCAACTCTTTTTTTATAGTTTTCTTCGTAATCGGAGTAATTTCCCTCAAACCAAACTATTTTAGAATTTCCCTCAAATGCAAGCATATGAGTAGTCACTCTGTCGAGGAACCATCTGTCGTGTGATATTATTACGGCACATCCTGCGAAATTCTCAAGTCCTTCCTCGAGGGCTCTCAGTGTATTTACATCAATATCATTCGTAGGTTCATCAAGAAGTAAGACATTTGCCCCGGATTTCAGCGTAAGAGCGAGGTGGAGCCTGTTTCTCTCTCCTCCGGAGAGAACCCCACATTTCTTTTCCTGATCAGCTCCTGTGAAATTAAAACGGGCTACATAGGCTCTTGCATTAACAAGCCGATTTCCAACCAATACATCATTCTGTCCACCGGATATTACTTCATAAACAGTTTTGGCAGGATCAATTGCTGAATGAGCCTGATCAACATAACCGAGAGTAACTGTGTTGCCGGTACTAAATGTTCCTTTTGTTGCATGTTCCTGACCCATAATCATTCTGAAAAGAGTTGTTTTCCCGGCGCCATTAGGTCCAATAACTCCAACAATGCCATTCGGAGGCAGGCTGAATTCAAGATCTTCAAACAATAGCTTATCATCGAATGATTTGGATACTGATCTGGCTTCTATTACTTTGTCGCCAAGTCTGGGACCGTTTGGAATAAAAATCTCAAGTTTATCTTCTTTTTGCTTTACATCCTGATTAAGAAGATTTTCATATGCTCCCAACCGGGCCTTTGACTTGGCATGCCTTGCCTTGGGCGACATCCTGACCCATTCAAGTTCACGTTCAAGAATTTTTCTTCTCTTAACGTTCCCTTTTTCTTCCGATTCAAGTCGTTTTGTCTTTTGTTCAAGCCATGAAGAATAATTGCCTTTCCAGGGTATTCCTTCACCCCTGTCGAGCTCAAGTATCCATCCGGCGACATTATCCAGGAAATACCTGTCGTGAGTAATGCAGATTACTGTCCCGTTGTATTGCTTCAAAGTGGTTTCAAGCCATTGGACCGATTCTGCATCCAGGTGGTTTGTAGGTTCGTCGAGCAGGAGAATGTTGGGCTGCTGTAAAAGTAACCTGCATAGAGCTACCCGTCTGCGTTCCCCGCCTGAAAGCACATTGACCTTTGCGCTTCCTTCGGGACAGCGTAAAGCATCCATCGCACGTTCCAGCTTATGTTCTATATTCCACCCGTCAGAATAGTCGATTTTCTCCTGAAGAATTGCCTGACGGTTCATGAGCTGCTCCATTTTATCAGGATTTTCATAAACCTCAGGTTCACCGAAGCTGGTATTTATTTTTTCATATTCCTTGATCAAATCCATCGTATCTTTCAATCCTTCCTCAACGATCTCCCTTACGCTCCGGTTTTCATCAAGAAGCGGATCCTGTGAAAGATGCCCTACTGTATACCCGGGAAGAAATGTAACTTCCCCCTGGTATTCCTTGTCCATACCTGCAATGATCTTCAGGAGTGTGGATTTTCCCGACCCGTTAAGCCCTATTATTCCAATCTTGGCTCCAAGGAAAAAAGACAACGAAATATCTTTAAGGACCTGCCTGTGGGGTGGAAATGTTTTTCCAACCCTGAACATCGAAAAAATGATTTTATTATCCTCTGTCATAACAATAAAATTAATTACCCTGCAAAAATAAGATGAAAATAGACGTTCTGATATAGTTTACGAGTTTTTTGATTCAATGGATTCAAATGATTAGTTAATAACCCCCTTCCCAACCTTATTCCCAACCTTACCCAACGGGGGAAGGAGTGCATAAAACTTTTCCCCCTTGGGGGAAATAAGAAAGGGGGTAGAATATCTAAAGGTAACAGATATAAAAACAAAAAGGGTTGAATCTTTAGTCCAACCCTATATAATATTTTCCGGAAAGTTAGTTATTTTCGAAAAGCTTGATAGTTTCATCCTGTAACAGAACCCATAAAGTGTATACCCCTTTAAGTGTTCCTATCGGGATATTGAGGCAGCCGAGAGCAGCTACTACCATAACGAGATATCTTGCCCATGGTTTATATGCCAGCAGTCCTATCCCGCCAACAAGTCCAATAGTTGACAAAAATCCAAAGAGGATCGGTAAGCTGATGGATAAGAAGCCGAGCACCATTTCTCCTGTTCGGTCACCACCAACCTGGCTTCTTGCAAAGCTCATTACGAAAAAAATGACGACTGCTAAAATTAATCCGAGGATTGCGAACCCGATTTGGATCGCTCCGACTACCGCTACATGCTTTTTCATTCTAGAATCTTCCATGACAATTATTTTTTATGCAATTTAAAAACTTTTTCATTCCTGCTCAAATGACTGACAATTTAATGAATTGATGCATCAACAAATTATTTTTTTTTACAGAAGCAGTCATTTTACACTAAATCTGTACTTAAAAGTAGAGAGTTTTAGTATATTTGGTTTTTAAATCTAACCGTATGAAAAGAAAATCACTGTATGCTGCGGGCCTTCTGTTTTTAGCGATGTCGATGTCTACATGTACCAAAAACTGCAAAGTATGTTCGCAAAATACCTATGATGCGAATAATACACTAATTACTTCAGGAAGTGAATCTGAATATTGTGATGCATCACTTATCAGGATTGAAGCAACTCCTGATGTTACTGTTTTAGGCGCTACAACCAAGTGGGTCTGCAGGTAGTCAATACCTGACTCCTATTATAGTTACATCATCTATCTGTGGTCCATCACCCCGCCACTCCTCAAATATCTCATTCAGCCTTTCACCTTGCTTAAGCATCGGCATTCCGGCCATCGCTATAAGAGTCTCCCTAAGTTGGTTTGACATGAATTTTTTCTGCTTTGGTCCACCAAACTGATCAGCAAATCCATCAGAGAAAATATAAAATGCATCGCCCTTCCGTAGCTCAATCTTATTCAAAGTGAACGGCTCCATTTTGTAATGAATGGCTACCGGCATTTTATCAGCCCTATAGTGAATGAGTTCTCCGTCTCTTACAAGATACAAAGGGTTATTTGCCCCGGCATACCATAAAATATTTTTATCGAAATCGACTACACACACAGCTATATCCATCCCGTCTTTGATACTATCTTCAGCGGCAACCTGTTTGAGTGATTTTATAATTCCCTGGCGAAGATTTTCTATTATCTGTTCGGGTGAGATAATATGTTTACCGTTAACAATTTCATTAAGTAAGGTAACACCCAGCATACTCATAAATGCTCCCGGAACTCCGTGTCCTGTACAGTCGGCTGATATAATAACCTGCGGGTTACTTTGAGTGCTTATCCAATAAAAATCTCCACTGACAATGGCAAGTGGCTTATAAAGTACAAAGTGTTCCAGTTTATCACTAAAAAGTTCGAGTGAGGGTATTAATGCTGTCTGGATCCTTTTGGCATACATTATACTGTCTTCGATATGACGTTTCTGATACCCGATCTGATCTCTCTGTGCTGCCGCCAGATCCCTTTGTTTTTCTATTTCATCCTTCTGTAATGAAATTGTACGGTTCTTCTCCTCAAGCTTTATATTTGCTTCTTTTTTTATTTTATATCCCCTGTAGATATAGTAACCCAGAAAACTTACGAGAAGAAGTGCCAGAATGACAAAATACAATACAAGCTTTTGTTTTTCAATAGCTTCAAGCTGAACCTTAATCTTGCCATCCTGTTCTGAAATTCGTTTTAATTGCTCATCTATTCTGCCTATTTGTATCGAGATCTTTGCCTTTTGATTTGCAAGTGTGTCTTTCTGTATCTGCACTGCATTCTGCTGAACAAGTATTGTATTCTTCTGTGTTGAAATTTCTCCCTGTTGCCTGCTTATCTGAACATATTGTTTTTCCAGTACTTTTTGTTTTTCATTTAATGTCTTTTCCTTTAATGAAATCTCTTTGTCAAGACTATCAAGATGCGCCTTCTGACGAAGAATTTCAGCCTTCTGGGCATCAATCATTTCCAATTGCTGATGGATAGTATCCCTTTGTAATACAATCTGTTCACTTGCCTTTCCGAACAGATTCTCCCAGTCTTCCTTTGACTTAACCGCCTGAAAAAGCATATTTGATTAACCTTCATTCCGGCTTTATTGATCAGGTCCTCATTCACACTATACTTTGGCAGCATCTGACCTTCAACTCCCATGAAATTAATCATTGATTCCCTGAATTCATAACCTTCAGTCATGAGTAGTGTCTGGCGATTGCCGATTTTACTTTTAACTTTATCAAGGTTAAAACCTGAAGCTTTATTAACATAGAGCACCTGGGTATAAGTAATCTTATTCTCTGAATTAAATCTAACCAACTCTACTGGCTTATCCTGAATTTTCGTCCTTGTTTTTCTGAGATTACCCATTTCAAGAAACAAATACTCATCCTTATCGAGGATTCCTATCCTGAAAACAGAAGAGTCTGCAAACCCCGGACCATAGTCTATGTATTTTGCAATATCAAAAATAAACACTGCCCTGGTACCGTTATTTAAAGTCGTCTGAGCAGAAACTTTACTGAACATTGATAATAATCCCAAAAGAAGGATTGATAGCTTAACAAAGCGAAACTGTTTAGTCATCACGTCAGGCGTTTAGTAATACGAAATTGCACAATTTAATTCAGGAAACCAAATATCTGTCCGACTTCATGTTATGGCCTTTGTTGATAAATTGTTAATAAGTGCCTAATTATGCCTGCTCTGAATCCTCATCTTATCGTAATTTTATTCATGTTTAACCCGGACTGCAAATGACATTGAATATCAGCAATTTAGATCTGGCAGGCAAATATATAGTTATTGTTGAGGATGACTTGCCTTCAATAAGATATTATGAAACTTTACTTAAAAATACCGGAGCTGATGTAATGATATTTCACACAGGAATGGAATTTGTTGATTATATCACCTTGCCTGATAAGAAGATAGATTTAGTGTTTATGGATTTTCTCGTTCCTCTGATTAACGGAATTGAATGTATAAGAATCCTTAGAAAAGACAGAAAAAGCACTCCGGTAATCATGATCACTGCATATTCGTCTGAACAGGCAAAGACCGATGCTTATATCGCAGGGTGCAGCGAATATGTATTAAAGCCCACATATCCCGAAAAGATATTTTCATTGCTGGCTAAATACCTGAAGACAGATATTTCGGTTCCTTTCTCTTTTTAGGAAAAATCAACTTTTGTTAATTATTTTCTCCCCCGTTAGGGCATAGTCGTTAACTTTAGGAGTTGAATATAGTATAATAGAGAGAGCTTAGTACAAACCAGAATTTAATATATTGAAATTAAGCCTGATACATTTCCCCTCCTTCAAAAGGCTAATCTTACATCACATCTTTATTACTTACTTCGAATTATAATTTTATTTTAGCTCTGAAAGAGCTAAATGTGAATAACCCCCGGTGCCAGTGATTTGGGGGTGAAACTCAGGGAAAAAAGAACCTCCCAGCCCTGTGGGGTGGCCGGGAGGTGAAATTAATGCTTTCAGGCAAGGGACCTACTTCGTTCCCGGCTGTACTATCTTAACATACTGTGTATAGTAATTCTCCAGTTTTTTGGTAATAGCTTCACCTACGTCGGGTTTACCATTGGCTGTAATGGCATTTGCTATACGTGATGTATATTGCAAAGCTGTCTGAATTTCAAACTCAGCTGAGCTAACTATATAAGGTTTTTGTTTAAGGAAATAATCGAGTCGCTTATAATAATAGTCACAGAATGCATTTGACATTTCTGTTGCTTTCTCGGTAGCTCCTGCAGCAAAATAAGCTTCAATGATATCGGCGGTATACGGATCATATGGAATTTTATCAAGAGGAAGCGCATTCATGCAAAAATCTAAAGTTTCAATAGCTTTTTCATTTTTCCCTTCTGCAACAAGAGCTTTTGCTAGTTTTGCGTAATTAAGCCTGGCTTTGATTACAATGATTGTACGTTTATGATTATAATCAATGTCTACATTTTTTTTGTTTGCCCCTCTCCATAAGAATTTCTTTACCATGTTCTGGTATAAAATATCAGGATCGATACGTCCATAATCAATCCAGTTCTTATTCTCCGATTTTATAGGCACTAATCTGTAAGCAAGTCCCTCCAGCTGGAAATACTCCTCGAGACCTAGAGCATCATTAGAATATCCGGTTACGAAGTAAATAGGTCGTTCCCACTTATTATGTGCCAGAATATCGAGAACTATCAGCTGGCTTTTCATAATGTAGTTGCCTTTGAGTTTAATATCAATATAAGGAACGATCTTATCAGCATCCTCAGGTTTGACAGTTCCCGATGCAAGTACCTTTTCCTTATCAACCGGAATTCTGATTGTCCTGGTAGGAATAACGTCGAGCACTTCTGTCGGAGAAACCTGCACTTTAGTTGCTTTGTTATCACTCTCTACAAAATCAATTACTGTTGAAATATCGACAGGGTCTTTTGTTTTTTCAACAATATAGACTTGATTATTTACCCCATCATAATATTTTTGAACAGGCAATGTAACAGGAAGAGGAGCTGATTTGTAAGCTCTGTCTTTCATCTGGTCAATATACCAATCAGTATTAAGAAGCATCAGATTGCTTACCCTGATATCTGTTCTGATTCCCTCGACCTCCTGGGCATACCATAAGGGGAAGGTATCGTTATCTCCGTTTGTAAAAAGTATTGCATTTGGAGCGCATGAGTTCAGATAATTGCAGGCTACATCGCGTGTGAGGTATCGGCCGGACCTGTCATGGTCATCCCAATCCTGTGTGCCCATAATAACCGGAACCGAGAGACAAATCAATCCTGATGCAACAGCAGCATATTTCTCTTGTATAATCTTTGAAAGCCCTTCAAAAAGGGCAAGGACACCGAGACCTATCCATACTGAAAAAAAGTAAAACGATCCGGCAAAAGCATAATCCCTTTCACGTGGTTGGTCAGGATATTGGTTAAGATATAAAACAATCGCAATTCCTGTCATAATAAAAAGAAGCAGTATTATTCCCCAGTTCTTATTATCGCGGTTCAACTGATAAAACATCCCAACAAGACCTAATATAAAAGGTAAGAGATAGAATTTATTCCTTGAAGGATCTGTTTTCATGTCTCCCGGAACATCGGAGGTACCTATTCTTGGCTCGTCAATAAAGTTAATTCCTGACATCCAGTTCCCGTTCACTGCGCCCCCTGATCCCTGAGTATCGTTCTGTTTCCCTGCAAAATTCCACATGAAATACCTGAAATACATGTAACCAAACTGGTATGAGAACATAAAACGCAGATTCTCGGTGAAAGTGGGTCTTTTAAGTACCTTTTTCTCACCCGACTGTGTTGTCACCTGGATTGGTATTCCCTGCACTTTCCCCCATTGCTGATAAGCTTCGATATGATCAGGCTGGTCGCTCCACATTCTTGGGAAGATTGTGACGAAACGCGGATCATATATCCGTTCAATGTCGTGGCTGGTTATGATATATTTCCCCTTTTCAAGAGAATATTTTGCTTTCCCGTCTTTATAATCAATCACAGGCGCATCATAATAAGGCCCTTTAAATAATGGTCTTTCACCATATTGTTCCCTGTTGAGAAAATATAATAGGTTAACCGGATTCGAAGGGTTATTCTCGTTCAGTGGCGTATTGGCTGATGACCTGATCACAATTATAGCATTGGCAGAATATCCGATAAGAATGACCATTATTACAGTCAGCATCGTATTCAATGTAACCCTGCTTTTGCCTGCCATGTACCAAACGAGTCCTGAGATAATTACAAGTACAATTAAATTAAATATTGATGAACCTGTAACCACCCAAATCCCGGTGAAGAAAAGAGCCGCAATAGCATATATACCATTTTTGATCCTGTTCTCTGATGAGAATGAGAATTTTACTGCAAGGATAAACAGAACAGCAACAAGAACCATATGAAATATCATTCCACTGTTAGCTGGTAACCCTAAAGTATTTACAAAAAACAGATCGAATTTTGTTGCAATTGTTACAATTCCCGGCATTATTCCATACATCAATAGTGAAAGAAGTGTAACAGATATTACTAAAGACACCAGGAGTCCCTTCCATGAAAATTCGAACCTTTTAAAATAATAAACAAGCACTAATGCAGGTATAGTTAGCAGATTAAGAAGATGCACACCTATTGAAAGACCAATAAGTAAACCTATCAGGATTAACCATTTGTCGGCATGTATTTCTTCTGCTACATCCTCCCATTTAAGGATTGCCCAGAACACAATGGCAGTAAAAAATGCAGATGAAGCATAAACTTCGGCCTCAACAGCAGAAAACCAGAATGAATCTGAGAATGAGTATGCCATAGCGCCAATTACACCAGCGCCTATTACTGCAATGATCCTTCCTGAATTGAACTGTTCTTCAGACTTGATAATAATTTTTCTTGCCAGATGAGTAATTGTCCAGAAAAGAAAAAGTATCGTAAAGGCACTTGCAAGAGCAGACATTGAGTTAACTGTTATTGCAACTTTAGCAAGATTTCCTCCGGCAAAAAGTGTGAAGAAATTGCCCATTATCATGAAAACGGGGTTTCCGGGAGGATGCCCTACCTCAAGCTTAAAAACTGAAGCAATGAACTCTCCACAATCCCAGAGACTTGCCGTAGGCTCAATTGTCGACAGGTAAGTAAAAGCAGCAATAGCAAATATTACCCACCCCGATATATTATTGATCAGCCTGTATTTCTTCATTCTATTTCGTCTTTTTTGTTCGGAAATGCAACCTATATTTAAGATGACGAAAATACTTATTTTTTTCATAACAACGCTAACCTCATATCGTTCACAATTTTGCTATTTTTGGGGGATTATTATAAAATAATGAATCAACGAGATTTAGACAAATCCCTTTATTATTATTTTAATATACCTGTAACCTAAGATCAATGAGACTTAGACAAGTTCTTATATTTCTTGTTTTAATATGCTTGTCATATATAGCTGCCGCACAATATTATGATACCGGGCAGGATCCTGCCTCACTGAAATGGATGCAGATTAAAACCGGCAGATTTACCGTTATCTATCCTGAAAAATATGGCGCCGGCGGAATCGAATATGCAAAAAACCTTGAAAAAGCATATTCCAAACTTGTGTTACTTTTCCCTGAAAAAAAGTTTACAATCCCTGTAGTGATCCATAATTATACTGTTCAGTCAAACGGCTATGTCTCATGGGCTCCAAAAAGAATTGAACTTTATCCTACTCCCGAACAAAACACAATTCCATTATCTGAACAAGAACAACTCTCTGTTCATGAACTTACACATGTATTTCAGCTCTCGTCCTTAAATCAGGGGTTCTCGAAATACATGTCGTACCTTCTTGGAGAACAGTTCACCGGAGTTGTTGCCTCCCTTTTGCCCGAATGGTTTCTTGAAGGCGATGCGGTATTTGCAGAATCGGTCCTTACTCCCTCAGGCAGAGGACGGACTCCGTCATTCCAAAAACCGCTGAAAGCACTGATAGTTGATATCAGGAAACCCTATAAATACGACAAAATACTAAATGGCTCTTACAAAGATTATGTGCCTGATTATTATCAATCCGGATATCAGATGGTCACCCTTGCCCTGACAAATGATATTCATATCTGGAATAAAGTGCTGAATTTTACCGCCGAACAACCTTTTACTATTAATCCCGTTAACATTAGTCTTTCAAGAAATATAGGTTTAAGAAAAAAAACTCTATGGTATCAAACCTATGATACCCTGAAGGATCTCTGGTCAAAAGAGATCACTGAAAACAAACCTGCTTTGTACTCCCCGGTAAATCCCGATAAACACGGGAAATTTATTAATTACTATAGCCCGGTCTTTATAAGCGACGACAGTATCATAGCTATTAAGACATCCCTGTCATATCCGGCTTCATTCGTGCTGATAAATTCCAAGCTCAAAACTGAAAAGAGGATTCATATTCCCGGACAAATATATCCATGGTTTATTACCTTTGGAAATGGTAAGCTTGTCTGGGTCGAAACGGTTCCTGATCCAAGATGGGAGAACAGGGAATATTCGGTTATAAAAATGATGAATATCAAAAGCAGGAAAACAAGTACCATCTCCCGAAAATCAAGATATCTTGCGGCTTCCATTTCCCCCGACGGACATGAAATAGCTGCAGCAGAAAACACAATCGGGAACATTAATAATCTGGTATTAATTAATGCAGTATCAGGAGAACTCAAAGAGTCAGTTCCTGTACCCGGAAATGTTTCTCTACAGCATCCTCAATGGACCTCAGGGAGTAAGAAACTGACCTTTGTCTTCCTTTCGGAAGCAGGAGAAGGAATAATATCTTATAATACCCAAAATCACGAATGGAAAACTCTTCTTCAACCCGGCAGAAATGATTTACAGTCAGCTTTTCTCAGAAATGATTCTCTTTTCTTTGTGAGTTCATCGTCAGGAACTGATAATATTTATATTCAGACGCCCGACAAAAGAATAATTTCTCTTACAAATTCCAGGTTTGGCGTAGTTGATGCAATTTCAGGAGGCAGTAAGGTGTATTTCGGCAATTATTCTTTTATGGGAAATGAGATCTCAACTACTACAATCGGGGAAGCGAAAGGTACCGGGAATAACAGTGTTTCATCATTCCTGATCAACAAATTCAATATCAAAAAACCAGATAGTACAGCTAACAGCAATTTAATTTACAACCCGGAACCTTATAGAAAATGGCAGCATCTTTTCAGATTTCACAGCTGGATGCCATTTTATGCTGATGTCGCAGAATTAAAGGTTGACCCTGCAAGTGTACGTCCCGGAGTTACCATCCTGACGCAAAACACTTTAAGCAGCCTCATCTCTACCTTTGGTTACGAGTATTCCTCTGAAAAACGAAACGTTTTTCACTCACATATCAAGTGGAGCGGCTGGTACCCTGTCATTGAATCTCAACTTGATTATGGAGCCCGTCCGGTTATCTACAAGTTATCGGAAAATGTTGCTGATCCTTCCGGCATACAGCCAGGCATGAGTTTTCTGAATACCCTCTCAATTCCACTTCAGTTTACTACTGGCAAATTCTCTGAGTTTCTTCAACCCTCATTTGCAACTAATTATGTTAACCAATATATCTACATTAAGGAAAAAGGAACTTATGATTATGGCCAGACTATAATGACCGGAAGATTGTATTTTACAAATTATCAGGTATCAGGTATCAGGGATATATACCCCAGATGGGCACAGATACTCGACTTTAATTACTCCTTTGCTCCATTTAACAAGTCAATTTATGGATCAGAAATATCACTAAAAACTGCCTTTTATTTTCCCGGCTTTTTTCCTAATAATAGTATTAAAATCAGATTTGAAACTGATAAACAGGAAACTCAGAAATATCTTTACGGAAATTTTTCGTCGCTCCCAAGGGGATATAATAACATCATTGCCAAAGAAATTACCTTCCTGTCAGCAGATTATGCTTTACCGCTGGCTTATCCCGATTTCAATGTGGCAAGTCTTCTTTATATAAAACGAATCCGGACTTCATTGTTTTACGACTATGCTGAAGGACCAGGCAATTCTTTATATAAAGTTACAGCAAACGGACTTGTTCCATTTTATAACGGCCCTGAATATGAGTCGTTTAAATCATTCGGTTTTGAATTGATTGCCGATTTTCATGTTTTCAGGATTCCTTATATGATATCCGGCGGAATTCAATCAGCCTGGAAAAATATTAAAGGGCCTCCAACAATCGGATTCCTTTTTAATATCGATTTATACGGAATTACCCTGGGTAAAAGAAGAATTTAAACAGATTTATTCAGAAAGGCTTCGGGCCGATTCCTTTATCAGATCCCACGCTTTTCTGACATCATTAAGTGTTACATTCGTCTGGGCAGTTACCATTCGAAGCGTATACTTTCCGTTTAAAACGGTATGGCTCAGATATAATTTGCCGGAGTCATTAAGCCGGTGATTTAATTTTTCATTCAGAATATTCAGTTGTTCCTCATTGTAGCCAACAGGTGCAAATCTGAAACAAACAACGCAGATTACCACAGGGGCAAGTATTTCAAAATCACTTTCATTCGAAATCCATTGCGACAAAGTATGGCCAATATTAATATGATCCCTTACCTTAGCCTGGAGGCCTTCAACACCAAAAGTCCGGATTACACTCCACAGTTTCAAGGATCTGAATCTTCTCCCGAGAGGTACGCCCCAGTCGCGATAATCATTTACTTTTCCTCTTGTCCTTGTTTTCAAATACTCGGGAAGAATTTCAAAAGTTTTGATCAGTTTACCGGCGTCTTTTACAAAGTAGGCTGTGCAATCAAAATTGGTGAACATCCATTTATGAGGATTGAACACAAAACTGTCGATATATTCTTTGCCGTCAAGCATCCATTGAAATTCGGGCAGGATAAGAGCTGTTCCCGCCATTGCCGCATCGACGTGTAACCATGCACCGTTTTCGCGGCAGATTTCGCCTATGGCTCTGAGAGGGTCGAATGCGGTCGTTCCTGTAGTCCCCAGAGTTGCAACCACACAGCAAGGGATAAATCCTTTGTTTTTGTCGGCGGTTATTGCTTCTCTCAGTTTTTCAGGATCCATTGAAAAATCGTCCCTGACGGGTATTTTGATAAGGTTTCTTTTCCCTATTCCGCTTATTTTAACTGCTTTTTCAACAGATGAATGAGTTTGTTCAGAACAATAAACTTTTAACATGCCGGTATTAAGGAGGCCATCTGTATTACACGTAAAATCAGTTGCATTTTCCCTGGCTGTTAATATCGCGGCGAGTGTAGCTGTTGATGCAGAATCCTGAATAACCCCTTCAAATGCTGAAGGAAGACCGATTAAATCCCTCAGCCAGATCATCATTTTTTCTTCCAGTTCGGCTGCTGCAGGAGAAGTTTCCCAGATCATGCATTGCGCCGCAAGAGTAGAAGTAATCATTTCTGCAAGTATAGACGCAGGGCTGGTATTTGCCGGGAAATACGCATAAAAATCAGGACTTTGCCAGTGGGTTATTCCAGGCATGATTATTTCATTCAAATCCTTCATAAATGAATCGAACGATTCAGGAGATTTGGGAGGATTGTCAGGGATCTTTTTAAAAATCTCACCCGGTTCGACTGATGATTTTACAGGCAGACTTGAGACATTTTCCATGTAGCCAGCCATCCATTCAACGAGCTCATGGGCGTGTTTGCGGAATTCATCAGGCGTCATTGATAAGTTTATCTTACAGAATCAGCAAGAAGTATCACTTTGTTCGCCTTTACTTCAATCACTCCTCCGCTGATCTGATATATTATTTCATTGTTTTGTTCATCCATCATACGTACAGGTCCGCCTTCCAGGGTAGAGATTATGGGTGCATGGTCTTTTAATACCTGGAATGAACCTTTCTTTCCCGGAACCCGTACTGACTTTATTTCCCCTTCAAAAACTTTCTTGTCGGGTGTTATAATTTCTATCTTCATTACAACTTGATAAACAGGTGTATATTTTCAGAAGTTATTTTGACTGGGCGAGTATTTTTTCACCTTTCTCAATGGCATCTTCAATAGTTCCCACCAACATGAATGCAGATTCGGGATATTGATCGACCTTGCCGTCCATGATCATGTTGAAACCTTTGATTGTGTCTTCAATTGAAACGAGAGCACCTTTTATGCCGGTAAATGATTCAGCAACTGTGAAAGGTTGTGAAAGGAATCTCTGAACACGTCTTGCTCTATGGACAACCAGTTTATCCTCTTCAGAAAGCTCATCCATACCAAGGATTGCAATGATATCCTGCAATTCATTATATCTCTGAAGCAATTCTTTTACCCGCTGGGCACAGTTATAATGAGCATCACCAACGATCTCAGCTGTCAGGATCCTTGAAGTTGAATCAAGCGGATCGACTGCCGGGTAAATGCCAAGTTCTGAAATTTTCCTGCTAAGAACAGTAGTAGCATCGAGGTGAGCAAATGTTGTAGCTGGTGCAGGGTCAGTCAAGTCATCTGCAGGCACATACACAGCCTGTACAGAAGTAATTGATCCATGTTTTGTAGAGGTAATCCTCTCCTGCATTACGCCCATTTCAGTAGCAAGTGTTGGCTGGTAACCGACAGCCGAAGGCATTCTTCCGAGAAGAGCTGACACCTCAGATCCGGCCTGTGTAAAACGGAAAACATTGTCCATAAAAAACAGGATATTCCTTCCGCCGCTTTTACCATCACCGTCCCTGAAATGTTCAGCGACTGAAAGACCCGATAAAGCAACCCTGGCTCTTGCTCCCGGAGGTTCATTCATCTGTCCGAACACAAGTGCAAGCTTCGATTCCTTAATGGCGTCTTTATCAACCAGCGAAAGGTCCCATCCTCCTGATTTCATATTCTCAAGGAACTTTTCACCGTAGGTTATTACCCCGGCTTCAAGCATATCCCTCAGAAGGTCGTTTCCTTCCCTTGTTCTTTCACCCACTCCTGCAAAAACTGAGAGGCCGGAATATGCTTTTGCAATATTATTTATCAATTCAAGAATTACAACTGTTTTTCCTACGCCGGCACCACCAAAGAGACCAATCTTACCACCTTTTGAATACGGCTCAATGAGGTCAATGACTTTAATACCTGTGTAAAGAACTTCCTTTTCAGTTGAAAGTTCATCATATTTTGGCGGTTTCCTGTGAATTGGATAACCTCCTGTTTTGTCAAGAAATCCTATGCCATCAATAGCCTCTCCGGTAACATTCATAAGACGGCCCTTGATCTGCTCTCCAATAGGCATCGTGATTGGTAACCCGGTTGCAACAACATCCATTCCCCGGCGAAGTCCATCGGTGGAATCCATTGCAATTGTACGGACAGTCCGTTCACCGATATGCTGCTGGCATTCGACAACCAGAACAGAACCATCATCTCTCTTTATTTCAAGAGCATCATATATTTCGGGCATTTCCAGACCTTGTTTTTCAAAAGCGACATCAACCACCGGTCCGATGATCTGGCTGATTTTCCCTGTGTTCTGTGACATATATTCTAATTATTTATTTTAATTTCTCCAGAGGACACAAATTTAATAATTTTTGCAATCCAACCTGAGTAATAGCCTTATAAATTAAGTTTTTTCAAAAGATTGTTAATTATCTGATTTGAATCATTTTAGATATTGTCTGGATGAAAAAACACGAGAAAGCGGATTTGAACTAATTTTTTCTTCCGATCAGAGAATTCGCGATGCCTGAAAGTTCCATTTTGCGTTCATTTGGTGTATCCAATCTGTCAATGAGTTCAAATGCTGAATTAATATAATCACCGGCAAGGCTTTCTGAAATATTCCTGATGTTGAGCTGATCGTATATGCTAACTACCTTTTCGACTTTTATTTCAGGATCAATATCCTTTAAGCTGAAAAGCTCATGAAGCTGTCGTGCCTGTTCGATTGATGCTATTTCAAGTGCCTTTACAAGCATAAATGTTTTCTTATTTGAAAGAATATCTCCTCCGACAATTTTACCAAAGACTTTAATATCTCCATAGATATCAAGGAGATCATCCTGGATCTGGAATGCCATACCAAGATTTCTGCCAAACTCATACAGGAGATCGGAATCTTTATCATCGGCTCCTCCAAGTATTGCACCGATTTTTGCGGAAGCCGCAATCAGAGCTGCCGTTTTAAGTTCAATCATGCGCAGGTATTCCTCATTAGAAACTATTGCCGCTTTTTCAAAATCGATGTCAAGCTGCTGACCAACACAAACTTCAATAGCAGCCCTGTTAAACACTTTAAATACTTTTAAAAGGTAGCGTGATGGTGTCTGAAGAAAACATTCGTTTGCCAGAAATGCCATTACATCTCCTGAAAGGACAGCCTGGTTGATATTCCATTTACTGTGAACGGTAGGTACATTTCTTCTGACAGGTGCATTATCCATTATGTCATCATGGACAAGTGTGAAGTTATGAAATACCTCAAGCCCGGTGGCCGGAATTACTGCTTCATCGATCTTATCACTGTAAAGATTGCAGGCCATGAGAGCCAAAACAGGACGCAGCCTTTTCCCACCAATCGAAAGTATATACTTAACCGGATCATTCAGCTTTTCATCTTCCTCGTTATAAGAAAGATTCTGAATAGCCTTATTGACCATTTTTTTTAGCTCAGACTGAGTAAACATAAGAATCTTTTTACAACGTGATAATCAATAATTATTATCCCCTCAGCGCTTCTGCTCCGCTTACCACTTCGAGTATCTGATTTGTAATAGCGGCCTGTCTTGCTTTGTTGTACTGAAGTGTAAAATCGCGAATCATGGTTGTTGCGTTGTCTGTTGCCTTGTGCATAGCTGTCATTCTTGCGCCATGCTCTGCTACGAATGAATTAAGAACTGCTTTATAAAACTGAGTCTTTAGTGATTTTGGAATAAGTTCCAGGATTATCTCCTCCACATCAGGTTCATATATGTAGTCAGTAGGAGTAGTCTTCCGATTTCCGGTTGCCGGAATGGTTTCAACAGGTAAAAATGCTTCATTTGTAAGATTTTGAACAGCCGCATTTTTAAACTGATTATAAATCAGATCAACCCTGTCAAATTCCTTTGACGCAAAACTCTCCATAACCTGTTCAGCCACCACACTAACTTTGTCAAAGGTCATTTCATTAAACAGACTATTCTGTTCGGGTAGCATACTTACTTTTTGCCTCCTGAAATAATCAAAACCCTTTCTTCCTATTGCCAGAATCTTCAGATTCCCATTCTGGTACTGATCTTGATACTTTTCAGAAATTATTCTCCTGGTTTCGTTTATAACATTTGTATTAAATGCTCCACACAAACCTCTGTTAGAGGTAATTACAACTAACAGTACTTTTTCAGGCGGAGAAACCCTTCCATAAACATTTTCAACTTCAGAATCGGAAAGACTAAGGGACAGATCGACAAACAATTCATGCAGTTTGTTTGCATATGGTCTTAGCTTTACAATCTTGTCCTGAGCTTTCCGTAATTTGGCAGCGGATACCATCTTCATGGCAGAAGTAATCTGCCTTGTTGACTTAAATGAAGTAATCCTGATCCTTATTGCCTTTAAATTCGCCATCTAAAATTCATTTTTCCAATTACGCTGCTTATTGCGGTTTGTATTTTATGACTAATTCTGCAGCTGCTTTTTCAAGTACATTAGTAATATCATCATTAAGTATTCCGGCACGAAGACTATCAAGTATATCCCTGTGCTTCAGTTCAAGGAATTCTATGAATTCAATTTCGAAACTCCTCACTTTATTCGTAGGAACATCCTTTAGAAGACCCATTGTTCCGCAGTAGATTATTGCTATCTGTTTTTCAATAGGCACTGGCGCAAACTGCCCTTGCTTAAGAATTTCAACGTTTTTAGCTCCTTTATTCAGGATAGCCAGAGTTGAAGCATCGAGGTCAGAACCAAATTTAGAA
The DNA here is from genome assembly GCA_963823065.1 of uncultured Bacteroidales bacterium. GTDB lineage: Bacteria > Bacteroidota > Bacteroidia > Bacteroidales > VadinHA17 > LD21. Next base: position 834,164 of record CAWGJX010000001.1, on the reverse strand, counting down.
AATGCCTCCAGCTCTCGGTACTGCGCCTGGTCAACCTTGAGTGTACCAGCAATCTTCTTCATTGCTTTTATCTGGGCGTTACCTCCTACCCTGGAAACTGAAATTCCAACGTTAATTGCCGGCCGGACTCCGGAGTTAAATAGTGCGGTCTCCAGAAATATTTGTCCATCGGTGATAGAAATAACGTTTGTAGGAATATAAGCTGACACGTCGCCTGCCTGTGTTTCTATTATTGGCAGTGCAGTAAGCGAACCTCCTCCTTTAACAAGGTGTTTTATTGATTCGGGGATGTCGTTCATCGTTCTGGCAACTTCATCCGAATCAATAATTTTAGCTGCTCTTTCAAGAAGTCTTGAGTGCAGATAAAATACGTCTCCCGGATATGCCTCACGTCCGGGCGGACGACGTAGCAGCAATGAAACTTCCCTGTATGAAACAGCCTGTTTTGAAAGGTCATCATAAATGATCAGGGCATCACGACCCGTATCGCGGAAAAATTCGCCGATAGCGGCACCTGCAAAGGGGGCGTAGAATTGTAATGCAGCAGGATCAGATGCTGTTGCAAGAACAATAACTGTATATTTAAGTGCCCCATGTTCCTCAAGTGTTGCAGCTATATTAGCTACGGTAGAGCCCTTTTGACCTATTGCGACGTAAATGCAATAAACCGGTTTCCCAGCCTCAAAATTACTGCGCTGATTAATAATAGTATCTATCGCGATAGCTGTTTTTCCTGTCTGTCTGTCGCCGATTATCAATTCCCTCTGTCCACGTCCTATTGGTATCATTGCATCTATTGCCTTGATCCCTGTCTGGAGAGGTTGTCTTACTGGTTGGCGAAAAATAACGCCGGGAGCCTTTCTCTCGAAAGGAAGATTAAAAAGCTCACCTTTTATAGGCCCCTTACCATCGAGGGGCTGTCCGGTCGGATTTATTACTCTTCCCAACAAACCTTCTCCAACGTCAAGCGAAGCAATTCTTCCGGTCCGTTTAACAATATCACCTTCACGGATCTCCTCTGTGGGACCAAGTAAAACTGCACCGATATTATCTTCCTCGAGGTTCAGAACAATTGCTTCGATTCCGTTTTCAAATTCAATCAGTTCATTGGATTCTGCATTTGAAAGTCCATAAATACGTGCGATGCCGTCACCTACCTGAAGCACTGTTCCAACTTCCTCCAGGTCAACCCCGGTCTGAATACCTTCGAGCTGTTGTTTTAGAATTTTTGAAACTTCCGCCGGTTTAATATTTGCCATATTGTTTCTACTTAAAAATCTTTATCTGTTAATATTTTCTAGTTGGGAGTAATGACACTTCCAATAAGTTCTTTTTTTATTTTCCTGAGTTTATTTCTTACACTTGCATCAATATAACTGTCGTCGACCTGCAAAATAAATCCACCAACTATTTCAGGATCAATATTTTCTTTAAGATCTACTTTTGTTTTAAAAATGTTTGAGATGAGTTCGGTAATCTGTTTTTTGACTTTGTCATCAACCTTAACTGCTGTAGTCAGAACAGAATCAGTAACTCCTTTGTATTTCTTGGTTTCATGTATAAAATTTCGTGCAATAGCCGGAATAAAACTTTCTCTTCCGTTTTTCACAATGAGATCGATAAGAGAGAGTGTGATCTTCTCAACATTCCCCTCCAGCATTTTATGAAATATATATTCTTTTTTTGAGGGTGGAATTATCGGGCTATGGAGAAACTCCCGGGCTTCATCTGTTTTACAAATCTCCGAAATGAAAATCATATCCTGATTAACATTATCAAGTATTTTCTTTTCAAGAGCTGATTGAAATAATGCCCTCGAGTACCTTACAGATATTATGCTATCGTTCATTACAGGTCTGCTAATTCTTTTTTAAATCAATCTCCTTGAGGTAATTATCTATAAGTTTCGATTGTTCTCCTGAGGGTTTAAGCTGTTCTCCCAGAAGTTTTGAGGCTATTTCAACTGAAAGGGTGGCAACCTGTTCATGAATGTCAGACAGGGCTTTTAGTTTTTCATTTTCAATACCTGTTCTTGCTTTTTCAATCAGTTTGTCTGCCTCTTCGGTAGCTTTTCCTTTAGCTTCCGAGATGAGCTTGTCGCGTATATCCCTTGCTTCCTTCAGTATAATTTCCCGTTCTTCTCTTGCCTTTCGGAGTACTACCTCATTATCGCTCTGAATTTTTAACATATCCTCCCTGGCTTTTGCTGCTGATTCCAGAGAACTTTTTATCACCTCATCGCGTGCTTTAACAGCTGAGAGGATAGGTTTCCATGCAAACCTGGCAAGCAGAAGAAAAAACAAAATGAAAATAAATGCTGACCAGAAGAGTGTTCCTACTGCAGGCGTGACCAGACTATTTGCTAATAATATCATAAATTTTAATTTAACTGTACCAATAAAATAAAGCACTGCAACCAACCGTTGCAGGCTTTATAGCTTTAAATTACTTCAATAGGGAAACCACAATTGCAAAAAAAGCAACTCCCTCAATAAGAGCGGCTGAGATAATCATTGCAAGTTGTATCTTGGAATATGCTTCCGGCTGGCGTGCAATTGCATCCATAGCCGAACCACCGATCCTGCCGATACCAAGTCCTGCCCCTATTACTGCCAGACCTGCTCCAAGTGCTGCTAATGTTCCTGTCATAATTAATATATTAAGTTAAACAAAAATTCTAATGCTCTTCCTGAACTGCCATACCTATAAATAAGGCGGAGAGCAATGTAAAAATATATGCCTGAAGGAATGCCACAAGAACTTCGAGACAATCCATAAATATCACAAATAACACTGATACCGGAGCCAGTACAAGCGAACCGAATATAAAAATAAGGGATATAAGGCTGAGGCTTACAAAGTGGCCCGCCACCATATTTGCAAATAACCTTATCATCAGTGCAAACGGCTTTGTAAATAAACCAATAATTTCTACCGGTATCATTATTGGTAATAGCCAGAATGGGACACCGGGAGTAGCAAAAACATGTCTCCAGTACATCTTGTTGCCACTGAACTGTATAACTATAAATGTACAGGCAGCAAGGACAAATGTGACGGCAATATTACCGGTAACAATGGCTCCGAAAGGCGGTGGAGTGGGAATAAGTCCCATTAAATTATTGATCAGGATAAAGAAGAAAACTGTCAGTAGATAAGGCATGTATTTTTCAAACTTGTGTCCAAGGTTTGGAATAGCAATATCATCGCGGATAAAGAGTATTACAGGTTCAAGAAAGCTCTGCATGCCTTTTGGATGACTTATCCCGGTTTTCTTATATGAGCGTGCAAGCGACAGGAATAGCAGAAGACCGATTATGGCTGCAAAGAACATTGACACAACCGTTTTTGTAAGTGAAAGGTCAAGGGGGAGATTTTTCTCATCTGCTACACCTTCTTCATTTACAGTTACAATTGTTCCTTTCAGGTCGCCTTCTTCTTCAATTTTAAAACCTTTATACACCTTACCATAGGCCAGTTTTTTTGAAGAAAAAACATTAAATCCCGTGTTTTTGGTATAAACGATTACCGGAAGGTAAAGAGCTACATTCTCACCATTGGGTTTTGTCAGGATATGCCATTCATGAGAATCAGCAACGTGATCAAGTATGAAAGTATTTGCATCAAATTTTTCTGTTGTTTCACCAGCGCCTTTAACTTCCTGCCCAAAAAGTGAAATTGTGGATCCGTTAATCAAAAGAAAGAATAAAAACCCAAATAAAATTCTTGTTTTCAAATCAGTATCGGTTTTATAATACTTTGTTTTTCAGTGTTTTAACAATAACATATATCGTAAACAAAGTGAGTGCTAAATATAGAACAAAAAATATTAAAATATGCGTCAAAGAACTTTTTTTAGCAACAATAAACCATAGCAGTGTAAATATCAGCTCTAAGATGAATTTCAGGCTTAGTGCTACCAGGCTGTGTAATGTCTGACTATCTGGCTCTTTAGTCTGGCCTTTTAAAAAAATTGATATTGTGATTAATGATATTACAGAAAAAACAAACGATACAATTGATATATCATAAAAGTGGATGTCGGCTCTGAGAAAAGGTACAAGAATAAATGCCGCTGGTAATAACAATGCATTGAATATTACCAGGATGAAAATGTTTTTACAAATTGGTTTCAAGAATGTTGATTACTTAATAAATTCTTTTATTGCAGTATAGATTGCTGCGCAGACTCCAAGCAGAGAAAGGACAATTGTAAAAACAGGAGTATGCCACCCTGTAAGCTTATCGAGTTTAACGCCACCCCAGACAGTTATCAGGATAATCCCTACCATCTGGAATGCAATCCCTGAATATCTGCCATATTCCTGAAGCCCTTTATTTGGCAGTTTTTTCGGGTTCTTTTTCTCTGATGATTCCTGTTCCTCCATTGTTTTCGGTCTCACTCATTTTGCAGTTTCCGGAAAATAATGCTCCCGGTTCAATAGAAAGTTTTACGGTGACTATATCTCCAGTTATTTTTGAAGATGCCTTGAGGTTAAGTAATTGCTCAACTATAATTTTACCTTCAATGATTCCTGCAACTTCCGAGTTCTTGCAAATGACTTCTCCTTTAACTTTTCCTGTCGGGCCAATAACAACTTTGCCTTTGGTATTAAGGTTACCGGTGAGTGATCCGTCGATACGAATGTCACCATTTGATTTTATATCACCAGTAATATCTGTGCCCGTGCTTATTAAGTTAATTGTAGGGGTATTCTCCGTTTCGTTGAACTTTGCCATAGTATTTAAAGGTTAATAGGTAGTAACTTAATAACTCACAAATATAAAAACTATTGCAGAAAATAATAAGTAAATAATAGGCCTATTTCGGATTATATGCCCACTTAAGATATATTGCGCCCCAGGTAAATCCTCCTCCAAAAGCAGCCAGAATAAGAATATCACCTTTCTTCAGCTTTTTCTCATATTCCCATATACATAACGGGATTGTTGCAGATGTTGTATTTCCGTAATTCTCGATATTGATCATTACCTTTTCAGGAGGCAGACCCATTCTTCTCCCGGTAGCATCAATAATCCGAAGGTTTGCCTGATGGGGAACCAGCCATGCGATGTCTTCCGATTTAAGATTATTACGTTCCATTATTTCCACAGCAACATCAGCCATATTTACAACTGCAAATTTGAAAACACTTTGTCCTTCCTGATAAATGTAATGTTCTTTGGCATCAACAGTTTCATGTGAAGCAGGCTTTGACAGAACCTCCGGCCTTAAGATGAAGATATTTTCGTCCTGAACCGTCGGTATGAAAAATATAATCCATTATTCCAAAATCCTCTGTTGTTGGTTCAAGCAAAACGGCTCCGGCAGCATCGCCAAAAAGAGGACAGGTAGTACGGTCAGTATAATCGGTTATTGATGACATTTTGTCGGCACCCACCACAATTACTTTTTTATATCTTCCGGTTTCAACATAAGCTGCGCCGTCTGCAAAGCAAAAAGAAATCCGGAGCATGCTGCATTCAGATCAAAACTGAATGCATTTTTAATTCCGCATTTATCAGAAATTATATTCGCTGTAGCCGGGAAACACATGTCAGGAGTAACGGTCGAACAAATTAGCAGATCAACATCTTCAGGGGTCGTATTTGTTTTTAACAACAACCCCCTGACAGCCTGTTCTCCAAGATCCGAACTTCCCAAGTCCCTCTCCTTTAAGAATCCTTCTCTCTTTTATTCCGACTCGTTGCATTATCCATTCATCGGAGGTATCAACCATTTTAGAAAGTTCCTGATTTGTAAGTCTTATATTCCGGTACCCAGGCGATTATCCCTGTTATAGCTGCCCGTATTTTTTCCATAATTATATTGCTTCTTTAATCTTTTGAGCAAGATTTGCGTGCACAACGCTCCCTGGTCTGCAGAACCATGTTCATGATGGCTTTCCTTTTTGAAATTCCGTGGCCGATAACGACATTGGCATTAATTCCGACAATAGGCGTTCCACCAAAATTTTCCCAATCAAGACTATCAAAATATGCATCCTTAAGATTCTTGATCTTGTATATATGGTGAAATGCTTCTCCCATTTTAAGAATTATATTTCCAACGAAGCCATCACATACGACAACATCTGTCATTGTTTCACGAAAGAGAGCATTTCCTTCAACATTTCCCGCAAAATTTATTTCGGGATGTTCCTTCATTAATTCGAATGCAGCTTTTACGGTAGGTGTTCCCTTCGTTTCTTCTTCACCGATATTGAGTAATCCGACAGTAGGATTTTCTTTCCCAAGCACATATTTTGCATAAATACTTCCGAGTAATCCATATTGCAAAAGAACATCTGGTTTACAGTCAGGGTTTAATCCCACGTCAAGTAAAACAAAATTACGGTTATCAATACAAGGCAGGACAGTAGCCAGTGCTGGTCTTAATACACCAGGGATCACATTTACTGTATAGCTTGCTCCAACAAGCATTGCACCGGTATTTCCTGCACTGCAAAACCCGTCCAGACTCCCTTTCTTCAGCATTCCGTATCCCACTGCAGATACTTGAATCCTTTTTTTGTGAGAACGCTTTTGCAGGATGATCTCCCATCTCAATTACCTGAGAGGTATGTACAATTTCAAACAGAGAAGGATCAATCTGCATCTCATTCAGTTTTCTTAAAATGGAGGATTCATTTCCAATAAGGATAATCTTCTCATTTACTGATAAATGCTGAAGGGAATCTATAGCGCCCTCAATGATTGACTCAGGTGCAAAATCACCACCCATGACATCAAGGCCAATTCTCATATTCTACTTTTTTAGTTACCCAAGAAGTCAGGCTGTAGCCTTTTTCTCAATAGCCAGCTTACCTCTGTAAAAACCGCACTCAGGACATACCCTGTGATACAGAACTGAAGAGCCGCAATTTGAGCAGCTTGCCGTTGTAGGTGCAGTTGCCTTATAATGTGTTCTGCGCTTATCTCTTCTGGTTTTAGAATGTTTGTGTTTAGGATGTGCCATTTTAAATTAATTTAATTATCGTTCATTAGTTTTTTCAATTCATCCCATCGCGGGTCATTATCTTTCTCCTCATCTATTATGAGCTCTTCCAGTTTTTTTAGCATTCCCGGATCACATGTGCTTTTCCCATTTTTATCCACAGGATGTACTCTCTTTATCGGCAAAGCCAGCATTACAAATTCATAAATCTGCTGTTTCAGATCCAATTCATTTGCGTCAATGGAAAGTGAAAGAATATCAGGATCTATATCTTCCATGTTTTTCCCAAATTTTACAAGAAGTCTGTTTTCACTGCTTATTGGCTGCGAAAAAACTTCCAGACATCTGTCACAGCTTACCCTCACACTTCCTGAAACCTCTATGAAAAGGTCAAGATGGGTAGATCTTTTATCCAACTTAACATTAGCAATAAGGCTTCCTTCCTTAACTTCCGAATCTTCAAACTGTTCAAAAAACTTTTTATCAATCTCAAAATCAAATGTGTGGTGCCCTTCCTTTAGTCCGCCTATCGGTATGGTATATGTTGAGGACATCTCTTTAAATTTTGGTTTGCAAAAATATGAATCCTTCTTCAATTAAAAAAATTATCAACAAAAAAGTAACATTTATTGTCATAAAAGACCAAATACCGATAGAAACATGCTGTTTACCGAATATCTCTTACTCATTGTTTATCTTAAAATTATATTTGATCCATAATAAATACTCGCTATTATGAGACACAGAGATTATAACCACCATCACTACCGGCAATATCCCCGTTTCAGCAACAGGGAACACCATCCCCGGATAAGTATAGGCATTTTCTTTATTGTACTCGGCGTGGCACTTCTTATTGCGACAAATGATCTTCTTCACCTTGGGAATATAAGCAGTTATTTTACCTGGGAGACTGCTATGATCTTCATCGGTGTATTACTTCTGTTTAACCTTCATTTTGTTGGAGGCCTGCTGCTTATTGCAGGTGGAATATGGTTTTTGAAAGATCATATATTCATTATCTCCCCTGAAACCTTTAATACCTTTTACTGGCCGGCAGTAATTGGTTTGATTGGTCTGGCATTTATACTGTCATCAATTTTTAAAAAGAAAAATGATATAAATAGTTGAGAAACAATTAAATTTACGATTATGGAAACGAATGAAAATTTCAAAGATGAACGCCGTCAGGAACGAGATGACCGTAGAAGCCTGAGACATGAGCATCATCATCTTACCAGCAACCGACCAATTATAGGAGTGGTACTTGTACTTGTCGGATTATTTCTGGTTATGAGAAATACAGGGGTTTTCCCTGAATTCATTGATCATGTCGTATTCAGCTGGCCAATGTTACTTGTTACAATTGGACTGGTTATGACTCTGGGAGCATCCGAAAAAACATCAGGAGTAATTGTGATGGCAGTTGGAGGCTTTTTTCTTATTCCAATGATTTTCCGAGAAACATTTCATGCTTATAATTTATTCTGGCCTTCGATCTTTATCATTATCGGTGTGACTTTTATGGTTACTAAACGCAGAGGCTGGAATTCTGTAGCTTCGAACGGAATTACAGGTGATGATTTCATTGATATCGTAAATGTTTTCAGCGGAGGCGAACGTCAGATAGTTTCAGAAAACTTCAGTGGGGGCAAAATATCTGCTGTTTTTGGTGGTATGGAACTCGATCTGACAAAAGCAAAACTCGCACCTGGAAGAAATGAGCTTGAAATAGCATGTGTATTTGGAGGCGCAACTTTTATTGTACCTGACGACTGGAACATATCAATTGAAGTGACCCCTGTTCTTGGTGGATTCAATGATTCGCGTAAATTAATACCCGGCAGAACTACAGATCCGACAAGACAGCTTGTAATAAAAGGAGCTGTAGTTTTTGGTGGCGGCGAAATAAAAAGCTATTAATAAACTGACGGATGAAACATCCGGTCCTATCTAATAATGTACGGCATATTGTTTGGTGGCTGGTCTGGCTTTTCCTGGCTGCAGGCCAGTCACTGCTTTTCTGTTTTGCCTATGGGAGTTTTGTAACTGTAAGCATTCTTGACAGTATCGTGTCAGTCCTGATCTATTCCGGAATCGCACTTTCTCTCTGGTTTCCATTCCGGTTTTTTAATTCAGGTGAAACACGTGTCACAGTTCTGATATCCAACCTGATCGCCAGCGGCGCAATATCTGTTACCATTTGGGTTTTGGTAACAAAACTATTAATGAATCTCTTCCTTCCGGAACAAAATAACTACCAGGCCTATTGGGTTGCGACATTGCCTTACAGAGTAGGAACCGGAGTTTTTATTTACGGATTGATCATCATGACTTATTATCTTTTCGTAAGTCTGACTAATCTTTCTGAAAAAAATGCCAAAGAAGCCCGGTTGGAGAGCCTTGTAAAAGAGACGGAGCTTAAAATGCTCCGATCACAAATCAATCCTCATTTTCTCTTCAACAGTCTGAACTCAATAAGTTCCCTCACCATTACTGATCCAGAAAAAGCAAGAGATATGGTTGTCAAACTCTCTGAATTTATGAGATATGCACTTTCAAGGAAGGATGAACAGCCGGTGTCGCTTCAGAATGAGCTTGAGAATCTTCGCCTTTATCTCGATATAGAAAAAGTAAGATTCGGTGATAAACTTATTACGGAAGAATTCATTGACAGCAACTGTCTCGAATTTAAAATCCCCGTGATGCTTTTACAGCCACTTTACGAGAATGCAGTTAAACATGGAGTCTATGAAAGCACCGAAAGTGTGAAGATTATTACCCATGCAAAGATTACAGATGGATACATTGAAATATCAATAAGTAATAATTATTATCCTTCTCCATCATTGAAAAAAGGAACCGGGACTGGTCTGCTAAATGTTAACAGAAGGCTTGAGCTGTTCTATGGAAACAAAGCTATGATGAAGACCACTAAGGAGGATGGAGTATATAGTGTTAACCTTTATATACCGACAGACTATTTGTAAATGTTATTTGAAAATTAATAATTAATTTTAGGCGAAGAAAAAACAAAGGTACTAAGCTTAACTTCGATATGGAAAATATCAGGATAGTAATTATAGATGATGAAACCCCTGCAAGGGAAATAATAAAACATTATCTAAAAGAGGTCGAATCTATAGAGGTTGTTGCTGAGTGTGCAGATGGCTTTACAGGATTGAAAACAATCTCGCAGATGAAACCTGATCTTGTTTTTCTTGATATACAGATGCCACGACTTACCGGAATTGAAATGGTTGAAGTTCTTACCGAAAAACCAGAGATAATTTTTACGACTGCATATGATCAATTTGCGATAAGAGCTTTTGAGCTGAACGCAGTTGATTATCTAATGAAACCATATCAAAAAAGACGATTTCTGGAAGCTGTAAAAAAAGCGATTGACAAGATTCGTTCAGGGCAGGGGAATAAAGCCCCGGCCAGCCAGATTCTTTCAAAATTGCCCGAACCTTCCGCTCCGGTTAACAGAATTGTCGTAAGAAAAGGTAATGCAATAAACCTGATACCCGTCGAACAGATAAGATATGTTGAGGCACAGGATGATTATGTTATGATTTTTCATTCATCTGGTAAAGCTCTCAAACAACAAACGATGAAATTCTACGAGGATAATCTCCCGAAATCGGATTTTGTCAGAATACATCGCTCATATATTGTTAAAGTGGAGGAGATAAAAGGCATTGAACCCTATGGAAAAGATAATCATGTGGCAATCCTTCATTCAGGTGATAAACTTCCTGTGAGCCGTTCCGGGTATAAACATCTCAAAGAAGAGCTGAAATTTTGACATAATTGTTACAAGATTGAGGGATTGCTTCGCTTCGCTCGCAATGACCTTGGAAGTAAGTAAGCTAATTTCAATCTGGAACCTAAATGAAATCGGTTAAGGTTTGCGGTCATTGCGAAGAGCGAAGCGACGAAGCAATCTTCTCCTCCCAAGTCCGGATTTTCAATTGGAGTTGTAATCCAATCCGATTAACTTATCTTTTCAACCGGTTTTCTGTTTTATATTTATTGAATAAACCTGATAGCGGTTTATATTTCCGGAACCGGAATAGAGGTACCGGGTCATATCCATGAGTCCCTCCCGGCCTGCATCTTAATATACGTCCTGTCCCGAGTAGCAAGCCTGTGAAAGGTCCATGTATCTTTAAAGCATCAAGCATGAATTGTGAACATGATGGTACATGACGGCATACAGGAGGCATCAACGGAGAAATGATATATCTGTAAAATAATACAGGCAGGGATAGTAGAAATGATAATATTGTCTTGATTCCTTTAATCACGTTACAAAGATAACAAGTTGTCTGAACTCTGTGGTCACCTGTGCCTCTCCGTGCGACTCTGTGTAAGTTCTTAATTTTCTTTGCACCTTTGCACCTTTGCGAGAAACAAATATCTTTAGCCTTTATTTCTGTCACTTTGACCAAAAAATCTGCCAGAATTGAGTTTGGCAAAGGTTTTGCTGGTGACCTTAAACTTAAATTTAGGAGGAAAATGAAATTATGAGTATCTGGATAATTTTTATAGGATTTATGATCCTTAGCTGGATTGTAAGCATGACATTAAAATCAAAATTCAGTAAATATTCAAAAGTACTACTCGATAATGGCATGTCGGGAAAGGATGTGGCAGAAAAAATGCTGCGCGATAACGGGATAACGGATGTAAGAATTGTAAGTGTTGAAGGTCAGTTGACCGATCATTATAATCCTGCTGACAAGACAGTAAATCTGAGTCCCGATGTATATAGCGGCCGGAATATTTCATCTGCTGCTGTTGCTGCACATGAATGCGGGCATGCTGTTCAGCATGCAAAGGCTTATGCATGGCTTGGATTCAGGTCGAAACTTGTACCGGCTGTAAGCTTTTCATCCAAATGGGTTCAATGGATATTACTTGCAGGAATCCTTACAGTGAGGACTTTTCCGGCATTATTACTCGCTGGTATTGTACTGTTCGCACTGACAACTATTTTCAGCTTCATAACCCTTCCAGTCGAAATTGATGCAAGCCGCAGGGCTCTGGCATGGCTCTCAAACGCAGGTATAACATCATATCAGAATCATAACCTGGCAAAAGATGCTCTGAAGTGGGCTGCTTATACATATGTAATTGCTGCGTTGGGCTCCCTGGCTACTTTATTATATTATATAATGATATTTACAGGGACGAGGAGGTGACCCTTATTATCTCCCTTCCACATCAAGCCAGTGTGTTCTTTTTTCAATTGTTCTCACGAACAGCCATATCACTCCCGCTCCAATTAAGAGCCACATCCACAAGCCTGTAAGGTAAATCCGCTCCGAAAGAAAATAGTTTCTGAATAGATCCAAAAGGGTGAAAATGACAAAAATATTTACAAAGCTGTTGTATTCGCGTTTAAGAACATTTTTTATAGAAAAAGGAAGACCGGGAGGAACAAAATGAAATGACCAGGGAATAAACGAACTCACCTTTTCTGACCATTTATCGTAGATATCACCGAATTTTCTCCTGAGAAATTGCTCTTCAGCAAACATAATACGCTCATAATATAACCAGTATATGAGTATAAATACTAAAGTGACTCCTAATGATCGCAGAAAAAGAACAGGACCGAGCCACATGAAAAAATTTCCCAGGTAAAGAGGATGACGTATTATAGAATATATTCCTGTAACATTCAGTTCATCGGCCAGTTGACCGTCTGTTGTATTTCTGCCGGAAGTATTTTTTGGCGTAAAACCAACTGTTAATATTCTTATAATCTGTCCGAAAAGACTCACCCCAAGAAAGATAAGTTCATCCCGCGTATCAAAGATTATTGCCTGCCTGTTGCCCAGATACATCATACCAATACCTGCAATAATAATAAACAATGGAAGCCAGCTTCTTCTTTTAAATAACCAGTTCCCGCTTTTTTCAAATTCGTGTACCAGGGCCATTTTTTTTGATTTTTAGTAATGGGTCAAAAGTATAAAAAATCCCGAAACGGACTGGACATGTTGAAATTTGAAGAATCGTGATGTCTTAATCTGGAAAGATTTTTTATCTTTATCAGTTGTACCTAAATCTTTTTTACAATGGCAAGTCTCAAGCTTTTACTGGGAATGATCCCATCGACTTCTAAAATCGAGCAGGCTGAAAATGCTTTGATTGCTGAATTTGAGAAGCTTCACCTATTTTTACTGAATCTGAAGTGCTGGCTGACTACACCAAGCTAAACGGGCTTGTAAATTCATCAGATTTTCTTCAGAAATGTAAAGAAATAAAGACTCTTCAGTATAAGGACTCCGAAGAATCTTCAAAAGAGAAAGAGTTTTTTCTCTCCGGAAAGCTAAAGATATTGTGCTGTATTTTAAAACTCTATCAGGAAATTCTCTGAAAAGATTCAAGGAGATGGAGGGTTCAGATAAAATCAAAGAGTTTGAGGAGCTTGAAAAGTTCATTGGATCTCCCGCATTCCTGGAAAAACAAAAAATGAGGCCTGTTACTTTTAAAGATAGTAATGAATACCGGCAGTTAAATGAATTTAATTCTCTAAAATCTGATCCTGAAGTAAAATCCTATATCAAGTCAAAGAAAAAAGATGAGATTAAGAAGACTAAATCAATCTTAAGATTTGAAGAACTTCAGACACTTGTAAACTCAGCAGAATTTCTTGCCAAAAAAAGGATGAAACCCATCACTTTCAAAGATTCTGAAGAATATAAAAAACTGCTTGAATACAAAAGACTAAAGGGAACTCTGGAAATTAAAGAGTTCTATCGGTTCAAAAATTCCAAAGAATATGCAAATTATCTCACTACAGACGGATCCGCACGGATTAAAAGATATGAAGAACTGAAAGAATATGTTGCTACTCCCGAATTTAAACAAAGAAAAGAATATCTCACCGATAAGAAAAAGTTCGAAAAAAGTGAGTTGTATAAAGACACACAGGAATACGTAAAACTCAAGAAAAGTCCCGATATTATCTGGTATTTTAAAGTTAAAGACTCTGATAAATTCAACATTATTAAGAGTCGTGAGCTTACTTTTTCCGATGAATTTGAAGGAGACAAACTTGATGCAAAAAAATGGCTGACGAATTATTACTGGGGTGAGAAATTATTGAAAGACAGATACAGTGTTGAATCTGATCTGCAGGCTTACACTGAAAAAGACAATTTTGAAGTACGCAATAGTGTTCTGAAAATAAATACAAAGACCCAAAAAGTCTCCGGGAAAGTCTGGTCCGCAACAAATGGCTTTACAAAAAAAGATTTTGATTACACATCAGGGCTTATCAATACCGGTACAAGTTTCAGACAGAAGTATGGGATTTTCCGTGCTAAAATCAAACTGGGAAATGCTGATGCAAGAAACGCATTCTGGATGCTTGCAGATAAGATAACACCTCATCTTGATATTTGCCGTACGACCGGAGGAAAAGTATGGTTCGACTATTTCTCTCCAAAAGGGAATGTCTCAAAGACTTCTTTAGGGTCTAAATATTCAAATGACTACTTTATCTATACCCTGGAATGGACATCCGATAAACTTGTCTGGAAAATTAACGATACAGAGGTATATATACAAACATCAGATGTTCCCCAGGAACCGATGTATGTACTTCTTGCCGGCGGACTAAATAAACCTATCAACGGATCAACATCAATGGAAATTGATTGGGTCAGGGTTTATAAAACCAAATAAAACATACAAGTACAATTTATTGGATCTCCCCCGGAAACATTATATAGCTGTAGAGACGCCCAGATTGGACGTCTCTACTTGTTTTTAATGTGTCTCCGCTTATTTAATACCTGCTGGGCTATAAAGTCACCCCGGTTAGCCTTTTCTACCCTGGATGTCACAGACGACCAATTTGGACGTCTTTTATTTTGTCAGGGATTGTAACTTTTCATAATTTATATACGTCTTAGGAACGTAATTCTTCTTATGACAGTAAAAGAATATAACAAATCTGTGGAAGACTTTGCAGATTCAGTGTACCGATTCATCCTAGGGAACCTTAAGAATGAAGAGAGGGCAAGCGATATTGTGCAGGATAGTTTTGAAAGGCTATGGAGAAATGTTGCAGAAATTGAATTTGTTGTTGTCAAATCGTGGTTGTTCTCGACAGCCTATCATATTATGATCGATATTCTCAGGAAAGAGAAAAAAATGACAAAACTTGAACTTTGTCATGAAAAGGAAATGATTCATGAATATCAGTATTCTGATCTTAATGAAATTCTCCATAAGGCATTGGATAATCTGCCTGAACAGCAAAAAACCTCGGTTCTGCTAAGGGATTATGAAGGTTACAGCTATAAAGAGATAGGTGAAATTACCGGATTGAGTGAAAGCCAGGTAAAAATAAATATATACAGAGGAAGAGTCTCTTTAAAAAATTTCATAGGTAAGATCGAAACAGTGTTATAGTGATGCAGATAAACAGGTCAAATTACGAAATTTGGTTTATCGATTGGCTCGATGGTAATCTGAATAATATTCAGGTTGAAACGCTTATTCAATTTCTAAAAGAGAACCCTGACTTAAAAGAAGAATTTGATGAATTAAGCTCAATAAGGCTTAAGCCTTCGGAGAAAATCCTTTACAATAAAAATCATCTGAAAAAATCAACTGAAAATATTACGGATTCGCAGTTTGAGTTCATGTGCATTGCCTTTTTGGAAAATGATCTTTCAGCAGAACAATGTTCTGAACTGAAGGAAATAGTTGAGCGTGATACTGATAAAAAAAGAATATTTGAATTGTTTCAGAAAACGAAATTTACTCCGACACTTGTTTCATGTAAAGGAAAGAATTCACTGATAAGAAGAACAATCGGTCAGAATGCACGGAAGTTTTCTGTTATTGGATTATCTGCGGCAGCAATAATTATATTTGCCATCATTGCATTCAATTCAAAAACTAATATAACCCGGCACAACTTCCAAAAAACAGCTCAGAATGTAATTAAACCTGATAAGAGTGATATTGGAGATCCTTCCGGAAAAATAACATCAGCAGTTAGTACGCATATAGCCAGACAAACTATAAGTCGTTTTGCCCAATCTAAAAAAACATCCTGTCCAACAGGAGGAACTCTGAATCTCCGGATCGATTCATTGCCTGTTATTCCGGTCAGATCGTCTATTATCGTCGCAAAAATAACTTTCTCATCGGAAGTATTCCTTGAAGGGAATGGAATCAGCGGGTCACTGATTGCCTTGAATCCTAATGTCGCGATTCCTTCTGACTATGATAACGGCCAATCCAGATTCAGTAAGTTCATTGCAAAAGCTTTCCGGGATAAATTGTTGCGGGAAAAAACGCCAAAAGATAACCCTCTTAAAGGATATGAGATTGCCGAAGCAGGTATTACAGGACTTAATAAGCTCCTTGGCTGGGAAATGGCGCTTGATGAAAGAAAAGATGAAAATGGCAGACTTAAATCGGTCTATTTCAGTTCAAAGCTCCTGAAATTTAATGCTCCTGTTAATAAAGTTGAGCCGGCTAAGTAACTTTTCTGGCACCATCTCCGTCCTAGCCGAAACATAGAACAATTTTATTTTATTACCATGAAAAAGATCAAAACAATAATCGTACTGAGTGCAATAATAATTCTGGGATCTTGCATTAAAGTATCGGCTGAAATCCAGACTGGTGAAAACCAGGGAACAAAAAATAATAAGGATGAATCCACTAAAGTTGTCATTGGCAGGGATGCGGTAAGTGTCGAAGAAAGCGACTCCGCTGTGAATGTAAAAATAGGAAATCGTGGTCTTACTATACTTGAATCACTTGAAGGACCTAAATTCAGCTTAAAAAAATATTCGAACGATGCTGACTGGGATCAGGAAGACAATGACAGGGAATACAGAAGAAGATCAAGGTTCAGAGGACATTGGGCCGGGATTGAATTTGGATTCAACAATTATGGAACGTCCGACAAAAGTATTGTTCTTCCTGACGATATAAATTTCATGACTCTTAACTCTGGAAAATCAAGTAATTTCAATATCAATTTTGCACAATTAAGTCTCGGTCTTGGCAGGCACATCGGATTTGTAACAGGGCTCGGTCTGAACTGGAATAATTACAGGTTTGATGGTAATAACAATATTGTGAAAGGCAATAACGGTGTCATCGAAGAGCTTGATCCCGGAGCTACCCTGGAAAAATCCAAGCTTGCGACCTTATTTCTGACTGTACCATTTATGCTGGAGTTGCAGGTGCCGGTCCATCATAACCATTTGAGTCTAGCTGCCGGACCAATCGGAGCTTTGAAACTAAGTTCACACACTAAAATGGTATTTAAAGACGGCGATAAGATCAAATCTAACGGTGACTTCAGCTTAAATATGCTTCGCTACGGCGTAACAGGAAGAGTAGGCTATGGAAATTTTCAGCTTTACGGAACGTACTATAAAACTCCTCTTTTCAATACTGGAAAGGGCCCGGGAGGTGTTGACCTGTATCCTTTTGAAATAGGATTAGCACTTACTTTTAACGATTAATTTATTTTTTCATTCCTGTTAATTCCTTGATGAAGGGACGCATGAATCGGGCGTCCCTTTTTTTGTATATTTGTATCTAATAAATTGACTCACAATGGACAGCAACATATTATCACCCCGGGAAGAAAGAAGATACGCAAAACAGATCATGATTCCGGAGATCGGGCCGGAGGGACAACAAAAACTTAAAAAGGCAAAGGTGCTGGTTGTCGGTGCTGGCGGCCTGGGATGTCCTGCTCTTCAATACCTTGCAGCAGCAGGAATTGGGAAAATCGGACTTGCAGAATTTGATATTGTCGATGAATCTAATCTTCAGAGGCAGATTTTATACTGTTCAAAGGATGTTGGGAAATTAAAATCAATAATAGCAAAAAGCCGTCTGGCAGACTTAAACCCCCTCATAGAATTAGAGATTTTCAATTTAAGATGTGATACAGGTAATTCATTACAGGTATTTAACAATTATGATGTTGTGGTTGACGCAACTGATAATATCAGTTCAAGATATATAATCAACGATGCTTGTGTCATTCTCGGTAAAGCAATGATTCATGGTTCCATATACGGGTATGAAGGAATAATCTCAGTATTTAATTACAAGGGAGGACCAACATACAGATGTTATAATCCGGTGACTAAAAAGGATTCTAAAAATCCTCTGCCCAAGGATGTGGGATTGTTTGGTGTGCTTCCTGGAATAATTGGAAGCTACACCGCTAATGAGGTGATAAAAATTATTACAGAAACAGGTGAAGTGCTTTCAGGTAAAATCTTATTAATCAATATTCTAAATAATACATTTAAAACATTTACCGTTAAAAATATTCCTGAAAATCATAATATTACGAAGTTTTAGTATGAACTGGGGTTGTTGAAAAAGTCATTTTTAACCGCAAAGTACGCTAAGTAGGCGCAAAG
This sequence comes from uncultured Bacteroidales bacterium, assembly GCA_963823065.1. GTDB lineage: Bacteria > Bacteroidota > Bacteroidia > Bacteroidales > VadinHA17 > LD21. The sequence continues at coordinate 815,768 of CAWGJX010000001.1, read as the reverse complement.
TACGCAAAGTCAAAACATTATAATTCAGCTCTTTGCGATCTTTGCGTAATTTCTTTGCGCCCTTTGCGGTTAATGGATTTCGACTTTTTCAGCAATCCCCATCTCACCAAGCTAATGACCTAAATTTCCTTCTGAAATAAAAGAATCATTTCTAATCCAAATGAGTTAACTTTGCCCAGCTGTGATTCGCGGACGGAAATTTCTTTTATTTCAATGAAACTGTTTTTGAAAATAGCGAAACTGTTGGCAATACTGATTCTGACAGTCTCCATAATACTAATTTCAGCCTCATTTCTTCTTAAAGATAAGGTTGGATTCATTATTCTCAAATCCATCAACAAGAATCTCTCAACAAAGCTTGAAGTCGGTTCTTATAAATTGTCATTTCTGAAGAAATTCCCTAAGGCGTCACTTGAATTAAAGAACGTTCTTGTTCATTCTTCTCCTGATTTTAATTCTTCCTCATTTGGTGGAATAAATACCGATACTCTCCTCTCAGCCCGAACCGTATCTCTTGAATTCAAACTGACAGATATTCTGAAGGGAAATTATACAATTGAAAGTATCAGTGCAAAAACAGGCAAGGCGAATTTTTTTACTGATACAGCCGGTCATATCAATTACAATATTTCCCTTAAGAATCAGGGCTCAGGGAATGAAGTGACTGTGATCGATCTTCAAAGAATAAGCATTTCTGATATAAATGCTTATTATAATAATCTCGGAGCTCATCTTATTATAGCAGGACCAATTAAAACAGGGAGACTTAAAAGCAGAATATCAGGTAATATTATCGATTTTACTGCTGGTACAGAAATAAAAATCAATCGTTTCGACCTTTACAATTTCAAACTTGGCAGGGCTATTCCTGCTAAACTTGATATAACTCTTCAAAGCTCCAAAAATGAAATCGCCTTCAAAAAAAGTGTAATGCATATTGATAATTACGATATTGACCTGAAAGGCACAGTAATCTCAGGGAATATGCTCGATCTTACACTATCAGGGCATAATCTGGATATACGCAGGATCCGGAATTATCTTCCTGAAAATCTCCTGAGATTTATTAATGATTATGATCTTACCGGATCAGTAAATGCTAACAGTAAAATTAAAGGGGAATTAAGCCATAAAAAAAACCCGCATGTTGAGATAGACTGGCAGCTCAAAAATGGCCGTATAGCTTATAAAAAATCAAGTCTCGCTTTAAAGGATCTTTCTTTCAACGGTCATCTTTCAAATGGCTCAGGGAATCAGTTTACGACAAGTTCTATTTCAATAAAAGATTTCAAATCAAAGCTTGGATCTTCAGAGTACAAAGGATCGGCAAGTCTGAAGAATTTTAACAAAGCTGTTATTGATATGGATCTTAAAGGAAGAGTCATTCCAAAGGAATTGAAAGATTTCTTTAATATTCAGAACCTTTCTACAGCAGAAGGATCGGTGGACATGGAGATGAAAATTAATAATGCGCGTTTGACTGAAAAAGTCTCTTCTCTTGATGGGATCATTGATCTTAAACCTGAAGCAAATCTGATATTTAATTCATTGACAATTGGATTTCAACATGATAAAATCCTGTTCAGTAATGTAAATGGAAAACTGACAATTCTGAATTCTGTCAGGGCTGAACATTTTCGATTTAAATACAAAGGTCAGAATTTTAATACTACCGGGGAATTCTATAATCTGCCTGAATGGCTTACGGGCAGAAAAGTAATCATGACGGCGAAAGCAACTGTGTCATGTGATAAGCTAATGCCTGAGACATTCTTTTCAACTGCTAATCCGTCGAAAAAGCAGCTTTCAGGAAAGAAAGCTGTATCGCTTCCAGGCGACCTTAAATTTGATATAACCTTCAGATTGGATAGTTTAACATACAAAACATTTTCTGCCTCTGCCGTTGAAGGGAAATTGATTTATCAGCCAAAGTATCTGACTTTTAAATCTTTAAATATGAAATCATTAGACGGACTTATCTCCGGTAATGGTTTTATAGTTCAGAACAGTGATCATGGTCTGATAACGAAAGGTAATTTTATTGTTAAAGATATTGATGTAAATAAAGCTTTCACAACATTCCATAATTTCGGCCAGAGTTTTCTAAAAGCTGAGAATATTAAAGGTTCTTTATCTGGTTCACTGGCATTACTATTCCCTGTTGATTCCCTACTGAATTTTCATATTAAAACACTGACTGCTGACGGTAACTATAAGCTTGTAAATGGGGCCTTAATCAATTTTGATCCTGTAAAACAGCTATCATCATTCATTGAACTATCAGAGCTGGAAAATATTACTTTTCAAGAACTGCAAAATGACTTTTCCATAAGAAATAACCTGGTATATATCCCTCAGATGGAAATAAAATCATCGGCTGCTGACCTAAGCGTAAACGGGAAACACAGCTTTGACAATGATTATGAATATCATGTTAAAATATTATTGTCTGAAATTTTGTCAAGAAAAAGAATAAAAAACAGACACCATATATCTGATTTCGGTGCAGTGGAAGATGATGGTCTGGGCCGAACATCTCTTTTGTTAAAAATTGTGGGCAAAGGAGAGATAGCTAAAGTCGGGTATGACGTGAAAGCAGCAGGAACATTGATAAAGGATAACTTTAAAAAGGACAAACAATCAATTAAGACAATATTGAATGAGGAATACGGCTTATATAAAAAAGACTCCACCCTTAAACCTAAGCCGGAAGAGAAGAAACCACGATTCAAGATCAAGTGGGATGATGGAGATTCTGAAAAGACCGTGCCGGAATTACCAGCTGGCAAAAGTTTGCCAAAAAAATAATAAATAGTTTTTAAAACATAAGAAATAGTTCGGCGTTATCTAAAACTCAATATCATTATAAGTCACCATGATCTTGCCTGTTTTCATAATAACTTTAAAAAGTGAATATTTTTCGATATAAAACATTTGGAAAGTCCTTTTTGCTTCTGTTTGCTGTGGTTGTTGGCATTGGATCGTTAATTTATACAGAAATACTCGTTTCGAAGCTGAAAGCAGAAGAAAGAAAAAATGTTCAGCTCTGGGCTGAAGCTATAAGACTGATCTCTGTTTCTGACTCAAATCAGAATGTTGATTTCCCTTACTCTATAATTGCCAACAATAATACTGTTCCGGTTATTTTAACTGACGAGTCAGACAGTATCATTTCAACCAGAAATATTGAATCCCAAACTAAGGATCTGAAGGAGGTTCTGAGTACGATGAAAGAAAAGAACAAACCAATAATCATTAATCTGGAGAACGGTCACTATAATCTTATTTACTATAAAGACAGTATCATACTTACGATGCTGATTTTCTATCCTTATATACAGGTCGGATTCATATTTTTGTTTATTCTTGTTTCATACCTTGCTTTCAGGTCATCAAAGAAAGCGCAGCAAAACCAGGTATGGGTCGGGATGTCAAAAGAAACAGCACACCAGCTTGGCACACCAACTTCATCACTTGCCGGATGGATCGAAATTCTTCAGAATAATTATCCTGAAGTCTCAATAACTGCAGAGCTTTCGCGCGACGTTGAGAGACTCGAAAAGGTAACTGAGAGATTTTCGCGTATCGGGTCCAAACCCTCTCTGACAAATGAAAATATTGTTCCTATCATTTCCCGCTCTGTTGATTACCTGAAATCAAGGGCTTCATCAAAAGTCAGGTTTATCGACGAATATACTGATAAAAAGGAAGTTATAGTCCCGGTAAACGCAGCACTATTTGAATGGGTAATTGAAAATGTTTCAAAAAATGCCATTGACGCAATGGAGGGGATTGGTGATATAACAATCAAGATCGCAGAAACTGACAGACATGCTCTGATAGATATTTCTGATACAGGAAAAGGAATTCCAAAATCAGTAATTAAGAAAATTTTTAATGCGGGTTTTACAACTAAACAAAGAGGATGGGGAGTGGGCCTCTCCCTCGCCAAGCGCATCATTGAAGATTACCATAGCGGGAAGATCTTCGTCAGGCATTCGGAAATAGGCAAGGGATCGACCATCAGAATCATCATGAACAAAGGGTAAATTCTAATTACTATCTTTGCATTCCAATGAATAGAAATGAAATTGAAATAATGGCTCCGGCAGGATCCTATGAATCGCTAATGGCAGCAATTCAAGGGGGCGCTGATTCTGTTTATTTCGGTGTCGAACAGCTTAATATGAGGGCTGCATCATCCAACAATTTTACTTTAGATGATCTCCGTAATATTGTTGCAATCTGCAAAGAAAAGAGGCTCAAAAGCTATCTCACAATAAACGTGGTAGTATATGACCATGAAATTGAGCAGATGCACCGGATAATTGATGCCGCTGTGGCAAGTGGCATAACTGCCGTTATTGCGTCAGATCTTTCTGTTATCAATTATGCGTACTCTGCCGGGATTGAAGTTCATCTTTCGACTCAACTGAATATAACCAATATTGAAGCTCTGAAGTTTTATTCTAAATGGGCCGATGTGGCAGTTCTGGCACGTGAACTGAACCTGGATCAGGTGGCTCACATTTATAAAACAATCAGTGAGCAGAATATTAGAGGGCCAAAAGGAGACCTTGTGAAAATTGAAATGTTTGCTCATGGAGCTCTATGTATGGCCATTTCAGGAAAATGTTATCTCAGTTTACACGAAAATAATAAATCTGCAAACAGAGGAGAGTGCTATCAGACCTGCCGTAAGGCTTACCTGGCTTCGAATATGGAAACCGGATATGAACTTGAGATAGACAGTAAATATATAATGTCTCCAAAGGACCTGTGCACAATCGGATTTCTCGATAAGATGCTTGCCTCAGGTGTGCGTGTTTTGAAAATTGAAGGCCGGGCCAGATCAGCTGAATATGTTAAGGAAGTCACTTCCTGCTATAGCGAAGCTGTAAGTTCAATAGAAGATGGAACTTTCAGCCGTGACAAAACTGATGCCTGGAAAAGCCGGCTGTCGACTGTCTTTAACAGAGGATTCTGGGATGGCTACTACCTGGGACAGACAATGGGTGAATGGAATGAAAATTATGGCTCAAGTGCAACTAAACGAAAAGTCTATATCGGAAAGATTACAAATTATTTTACAAAACTGAATGTTGCCGAAATAAAGCTGGAGAACGGTGATCTCAACAAAGGTGACACAATTCTTATTACAGGTCCTACGACAGGCGTTGTGGAATATATAGTAGATGAGATCCGTGTTGATCTGAAAACGTCTGAGAACGCTTTAAAAGGCGAGTTGTGTTCAATTAAATCACCCGATTATCTCAGGAGATCTGATAAAGTTTACAAACTGGTCGATTCAAAATAAGAACAGCCCAAATCCATTAACTGCAAAGGCCTTACCCCCCAACCCCCCCAAGGGGGGGCTATATGTTTTGTAACCAAATGAATTTTTTTTAAAGAAAAGTGTTAGTCCCCCTATATTTGTGCCATTTGGCAATATAGGATAGGACAAGAGTTCTTTGACATAATTATTAAGTTTGTAGATATGTTTTGTGGGATGAAGCGGAGGCGTAGCCGAAGCGTAATCCCACAAAACGGTGCTTTAAATTTACTACTTATGATCAACAATTCCTCACTTCAGAAATGGGATCGTTTAAAGCAGAAGCAATTAGACACCCAGTTTGTTAATAGTCTCATTCAAGGAATGAACTGTTCTCAGTTTGAAGCCAAAGCCATCCTGAATGCTGTCTATGAGACCTATCAACCGTTCTTTGATAACTCCGGGGCAATGAAGCCCGGTCAAGTTCTGTTTGAAGTGGTATCGATAGATAACGGCTCTCAGAAGAAGCTTTCTGAATGCAAGATGGTCAGCGTGGTTCTTACCCTCGATGCAGGGGAAGAAGATCTTGTGTTAAAAGAACATCAAGGAGTCCAGGGCTTACGACGGCATCGACTGCAACGGATAGTAAATGAGGCATTCCAACAAGGAGGTCTTCTAACTGTCGAGGACATTGCCAACCGGTTGCTTAATTGCGGTGAACGAACCTTATGTCGTGACATCAAAGCATTCAAAGAACAGGATGTTGTCCTTCCCCTTCGTTCTACGATACGTGACATGGGAAAGTCTGTTACACATCGGGCGTTGATCGTTAAGCAGTGGCTATCGGGCAAAGAATATTCAGAGATAGCCAGGGCAACTCATCACAGCATTGAAGCAGTTGCAAACTACGTTGACAAGTTCAAGCGTGTTGTATGTTTGGCTAAGAATAACTATGAAATTAAAACCATAGCCTTTTTAGTCAAACTATCTCCAAGTTTAACACAGGAGTATTATGACCTGTATCATGCAATAGATGCGGTACCACATCGGATGGAAGAGTTGGATGATCTGATAAAAAAAAGTCGACAGAACGGTTAAATCAACAAACAGACATGATACCAAAAATATCATCAGTAAAACACTACAGTTCAGCACATGACAGGTTCTTACAGCCTGCTATTGTAAACTTCTTTGAGCGTGAGTTTTGTGGTATGTTTGGTCCTGTTGTGAGAGAAAATATTGCTGAAGCTCTTATCGATCTTTTTAACTCCCTTTGCCCTGAGTCATCCAGGTTAAAACCAGGCCAGATAGTCTGGAACGCTCTGGATAAAAGAACCAGGGCAGATAGTGAAAAGCGCCGGTATAAACCAGTAATACTATCTCTGGTAACTGATGATGAAGTCTCAATGTTCGAGAAGGGAAGCTCAATGGCAACGATACGAAAAAATGTTATGGCCAGAATAATAAAAGAAGCCTTTCACCAAGGAGCTGTCTTATCTACAAGGGATTTAAGCCTGATACTGGTATCAAGCGCACCTCATCTCTCTCGGCTAAGGATCGAATATGAGAAAGAACATAAAACTATACTTCCTCATTCCGGAGTCATTCATGACATGGGAACTACCTTAACTCATAAACGCATTATTGTATATAAGCATGTCGTTGAAAAGAAAGATCCAGCTGTTGTTGCAAGAGAGACAAATCACTCTCAACCTGCTGTTGATAGGTACCTTAAAGACTTTAACAGAGTAAAAACCCTGGTAAATGACAATAAGGATATAAACTTCATTCATCATACTACCAACATTGCCAGACCCGTGATAAAACAATATCTGCAAATCATTAACAACTATGTCAAAGAACGATAACTATATTTATGCACCCCTTGTAATGTCAAATGACATTACCTTTAGGGGGACAGCCGCGCAGCGGCAGGGGGTGCGCCTACTTTGCGACCTTTGCGGTTTATGGATTTCGTTTACTCAAGGCCAAATTATTTTTTTGGAAGCCTCCAATACTTTAGCTGCATTAGATTCAATATCATCTGTATCTGTATTAACATAGATAAGGTTTTTACTCTCTTTTTTCTTTAACCCGAAGAGATAAGCCTTGTCATAATAATAAAGAACTATTTCAATTGCCCTGGCAAAATCGCCGGTATCAATTGCAAGTATTGCATCCTTTGTTTTGTCACCTCCAAGCCGTTTGCTTATCTTCAAAACAGATTCTTTAAGAGTTTCGCGCGGATAAGAAGAATATTCCTCCAAAAGGCGCGGAAGTCTCATGTTCAAATCCATAACCAGGACAATAACCGGCGTTTCCTGCATATTCAGATAAAAAGAATCAGGCATGAATACTGATCCGATATTCCTGCTTTCATCCTCTACCCAAATAGGAAGATCATTGTTTAATTTGACAAGTTCGGTATATAGTGAATTTCCGAATTGTTCTGTTGTTGGCTGAGGCGATTGTCCGAGCGATCCGAACGCAGAACCTTTGTGGTTAGCCAGTTGCTCCAGATCAAGAACCTGTTGGCCTGAAAACTTAAGTGTTCTTAGAATATGGGTTTTGCTGCTTCCGGTCATTCCCCCTAGAACAATCATTTTTCTTTTCTCCGTCAAAACTTCCGTAACATAACGACGATATGACTTATATCCGCCATCCAGGATGCTGACCTCCAGATCTCCCAGCGAAAACAACCAGGCCATTGCCTCTGACCTCATGCCACCCCGCCAGCAATGAACCAGGAGCTTTCCATTGTACGCGCTTTTCAGACCATGCTCCAGCTTGTTCACAAGTGCTGGCCCGGTATGCCTGAGACCTTCAGTTATTGCCGGCAGTCGTCCCTCTTTTTTATATTTTATTCCAACTGCTTCCCGTTCTTTGTCATCAAACAGAGGAATGTTTATTGCTCCCGGAATATGACCGCCGTTAAATTCAGAAGGAGATCTTACATCTGCAACAGGGATATTCTCCGAGAGTTCCAGAAATCGTTCTATATTAATCTTTTGAATTGGCATTGTTCTGCTAAAGGAAGTTTGAATTTATTCCTTTGTGATCCTTAGTGTAAACTTTGTGTTCCTTCGTGGTTAATGCATTTATTTTTACCACAAAGGTACACGAAGAGTTCACAAAGGATCTTATTTAGAAATTTTATTTTTTGAAATACCTTGCGAATAGTCTCTTGAGATCATCAATCCTTACAGGTTTGGGGATAAAGTCTTTAATTCCTGATATTTCTGCTTTCTTTTTTGTCTCAGGCATATTATCAGCAGTGAAGGCAACTATTATAACTGATTTATCAAATTTTACAATCCTTTGTGCCGATTCGAAACCATCCATCTCCGGCATTACAAGATCCATAAAAATGAGGTCAAATTTCTTAGTCTTAGCAAGAAGGTAGCCTGCATAACCGTCATCAGCAATCTCATAGCTGTATCCGAGGCTCCTTAGGAGAGTTCCAATTACATTTTGATTCATTTTATTATCCTCAATAATCAATATGCTGATATCAGTTCTCACATTGCCAATTTCAACTAAAGAAGCTTTATGGTCGAAGAAAGGGAAGCTATTTCTTATTGTGCTCACCAACTCGCTGATATCAAACGGTTTTATGAGATAATGATCAATTCCGAGCGTTATGCAGCTCAGATAATTTCCCTTTTTGTCATTTGAGCTTATCATAATCATGATGAAATTAACTGAAAGCTTGTTTTCCCAGATTGCCCTGGCAGCTTCGAATCCATTAAATTCTTCATCATCGAACAAAATCACCAGATTATATTTTTCTTCCGGAAAGTTCATATTAGACTTTATCTGATTGACTGTAGAGTGCTGAAAGGTCGTAATTGTAATAGCTAACCCAAGCCGGTGTAGCGCGCCTAAGATCTCTTCATCCCTGCTTTGTTTCCCTGTTATCACAAGTGTTCTGATATTGGCAAAGGTTCTTATTTTCTCTAAAGAAAGCTCTTTTACCTGACGGGCATTCGAATAGGTACGAATGGTAAATGTCACTTTAGTACCCTGATCGCCTGATATCCCTGATGGACTTATGGCAGACAAAGTTCCACCCATCATCTCTATTAACTGTTTTGCGAGAATTGTACCAAATACTGAATCGTCATTGGACTTTACTTTCTGTGACTCAATATTTACAAAATCTCCAAAGATCTTTTTCAGACTCTCCTCGTCAAAATTTTTACCTGTATCAAGAATTTCAAATCCAAGAGTAACTATTCCATCTTTAATATCCTTAAGGAAGCACTTTAGACGTACTTCACCTTTCCCGGTATTCTTCACAGAATGGTTAATCAGATTTGTAAGAATTTGTCTCAGTCTGAACGGATCTCCAATTATCCTTTCGGGTATTTTATCATCAATTGTGCAATTCAACTGAAAATCGTTCGAAGAAACATTTGTCCTGGCAAGGTCGATACAATAGGTTATTTCCTCACGTAAGTTGAACGGAACTTCATCAAGGATCATTTTACCAGATTCAATCCTTGAAAAATCGAGAATATCATTAATAATACTCAGAAGCACTTCAGTTGACCGTTGTAATAGTCCAATAATATCTTTTACCTCGGTTGTCAGGTGATATTTCTTAAGAACATCAGTCATTCCAATTATGCCGTTTAAGGGAGTTCTTATCTCATAACTCATTCTTGCAAGGAACTCCGATTTTGCTTTATTGGCTTTAGCTTCCTGTTTTCTGGCAGATTCCAGTAACGTAACATCTATGAGTATTTCCATAGTAGCTTCCTCACCGAGAAACATAACAGGGATACTGTTTCTGTAAAGTATAATCTCCCCGAATTCCTTTACCAGAATTACAAATTGATCGGGGTTGAAAGATCCCCCAAGATTTTTGGAATAATAATCATTTTCATCGGATAAGCTGGATTCGGGAAAGATCTTCCCTTTCATTTCATTTTCACTAGAAAAGGAATACTGATCTGCAGCAACTTTATTTGCTTTTAGAATTTCCCTGTTTTTATTATGAACTATTACTCCTACCGGCATTTCCTCAATCAATTTGAAAAGCATTGTTTCAGAAGCCTGGAGGCCTTCCATCTCAGATTTCTGTGATTTAAGGTATCGCCAGAAAATAAATATTATCACCTGGATAAGGAGCAAAGTAACGATAACTATTAAGAGAGAATTCCAGATTAAAAACTTCTGGATAAAGGTTGTTGGAGCTGAAAACACAAGTCCAAATTGCCGATGAAGAAGCTGAGTGGAATAAAAAGATGAAATTATTTCTACTTTTTTATCATTTATTGCAGCTTTATGAATGAGATTTGAAACAGACCCTGACTTAACACTTCTTGAAATTTTATCGATCTGGGAGTATTCAACCTTGTCCCGACTATTCTGATAGACTATCTCTCCTGAGTCGCTCACAACCCATTGCCACTGATATTCTCTTAGACTAAATTCCGAAAAAATCGCTTTGAAATACTTCTTATAGTCCAATGAAACAACCAGATTTCCGATAGTTTCATTATTTTTTAGAACCGGTAAATAATAGTTGTACCTCTGGTTTTCAAAAACCAGTTTCTCCATTAGATAAATCTTTGACTCGGCATTAAGAACAAATGATTGTTCAAGCCATTCGTCACCCTCCTTTTTTAATGTGAATTCATTTCTGCCTTTGTCAAAATATTTTATCCCGGTTACGATATCATTATACTTTGAAAAAAATATCTTCATTTTTTCCCTTACCATTGCCATGCCCTGACTTTGAGGATTTGTGAAAAACTGACTGAGGTCCTGGCTAATTATTATCTTATTCAAATCGCTTGAAAATAAGTTATCGGTACTATCGACAGCAAACCCTACTGCCTGTACCTGAGCGTCAAGTAGCTTGACAACATAATTTATCTGCTTGTTATACAGATTTTTATAATATATATAGTTTGCCAGCAGGATTAGCAGGAATGCTGAATAAACTAGAATAAGGATCCGTTTCATCTCAACAAATTGTTTATCTCCTATAAAGATAATTTATTAATGTAATAATTAGGTTTCATCTGTATTTGCCATTATCTCCTAACATGATATTGAGATAACTTTTATACCTGGAAAAGGCTATTTCCCCATCTTCAACCGCTTTTCTGACAGCACATCCGGGTTCATCCAGGTGAAGACAATTATTAAACCGGCATTTTTTTGATACCTGGAAAATCTCTCTGAAAAAATGGTAAATTTCATTTTTTTTCATGTCGACGACACCAAAACCTCTTATCCCCGGGGTATCGATCACAAAGGCATCAAATGGCATCAGATGCATTTCAGGAAATGTTGTTATATGTTTTCCCTGTTTATGATAATCCGATATTTCAGCAGTTTTGAGATGAAGTAAGGGATTAAAAGCATTCAGAAGTGTTGTTTTTCCTACGCCGGAATTACCCGAAATAAGACTTGTTTTTCCTCTCATTGTTTCTCTAAGCATATCCAGATTTGTCTGTTCTTTCAGAGAGAGCCTGAAACACTCATAGCCAATTTTACTGTACACCGATTCAAGATATTCCATCTTTGCTATTTCATCTTCACCATAGAGATCTGTCTTATTTATAATCAATTTAGCCTGAACTCTGTACGCCTCAGCGGTGATGAGAAATCTGTCAATAAATTCGACAGGTGTTTCGGGAAGAATTATAGTAATCATTAGAAATACCTGGTCAATATTAGCTGCCAGTATCTGTGAATGCCTGGAAAGATTTGAAGATTTTCGTAATATATAATTCCGGCGGTCGAGTACTTCAGTTATGATGCCTGAATTAGTTTTCGAATCGATTTCAAACAAAATACTATCTCCGACTGCTATTGGATTCGTTGTTCTGAATTCTTTAATCCTTAATTTACCCTTGATGGAACATTCAATAGTCTTACCGGCTCCATAAAGAATCCGGTAACGACTGCCGGTTGATTTTAAGACTAATCCTTTTTCCAATAGAGAATTATTTCTTGTAAAAATAAGAATTATTTATACCTCATCCTCCTTCTCCTCAGCCTTAAGGAGAAAGAGTGTAACCCTCTTTTAATAAACAACTTAGGCTCTCTCCTTAAGAAGTGGTGGCTGGGGTAGGGTTATTAAGAAACACGTAGAGACGCCACAATTGGGCGTCTCTACATCATACAGTTATATTATTTTTCTACTAATTATCCGAGGCCATTAACAGGAACGGTTTCATCTCAAAACTATGATAATAAGGTCTTAATCTTTCAGTATTATAATCTGATAGTTTCACAATTTTTTTAGATGAAGTAACAACATCGATGGGCAGATTATCGTATCGTCCATTTTTCAATACTACGATCCGGCCATGTACTCCTTTTAGAACAAGGTCCAGGGCAAGGTTCCCATATGCCATAGGGACAATGGAATCCAGTGCATCGGGATCTCCTCCGCGTACCATATAGCCAAGTTTTTGGTAAATTACGTTGATTGTTTTCCCATGATTATATTTTGGTGAAAGCTCTTTCAGTTTTGCTGATACCATATCGCCTATCCCGCCAAGTTTTGCATGGCCATATGCGTCCTTTTCACTATCGGAAAAAATCATCTGACCTCCCTTAAACATTGCTCCTTCTGAAATCAGAACAACTGAATATCTACTTGGGTTGTGATTTCTGTCTTCTACAAGAAGCTTTGTAAGCTGATCGATATCAAACTCATATTCAGGTATAACACATCTGTTGGCAGCGCCGGCAAGAGTAGGCAGCATTGCTGTAAACCCAGCGTATCTTCCGAATACTTCAAGTACCAGGAGTCTTTCGTGTGATCCTGCTGATGTCCTTAAACTGTTTGTCATCTGAATGGTTCGTGAAATGCAGGTGCTGAAGCCTATGCAGTAGTCCGTTCCGGGAACATCATTATCCATAGTTTTTGGAATAGCGACTACATTTACCCCCTTTTTATAAAGATGAACGCCATAACTCAGCGTATCATCTCCGCCAATTGGAATGAGAAAGTCTACTCCAAGCCATTCAAGATTCTTGATAATCTCAGGCGTTATATCATTATATTCAGCATTATATGTGCTTTGAAGATGTTCAGGTACGCTTGCTTTTGACATATGGCTAGGCCTTGTCCTGGAGGTATGTAAAAATGTTCCCCCGGTTCGTCCTGCCTTATTTACTATATCATCTGTCAGAATCTGAAAATTGTTGCTGTTATCTGCTTTGTGATCTCTTATCAGTTCTGAGATTCCTGCCCATCCCCTTCTGAGCCCGATTACTTTGTATCCTTCACGGTTTGCACGGATCGTAACAGCACGAATGGCCGGATTTAAACCGGGGACATCGCCCCCTCCCGTAAGAATAGCAATAATACCTTTTGTCGATTTCTGAGTTGCCATGGTCTTTTGCTTTTTATTTGATTCCATTATTGGTAAATTTGAGACCTCTAAAGTAAAACATTTTAATATTATTCCAAAAAACTGTTGTTATGCCGCAAAATCTGACCGGTTCAAATTCTGAGACTAAAGTATCTGTGCTAATAACCGGCGGCAGCGGACTGATCGGAAGTCACCTTACCGCTACACTTCTTGATTCGGGTTATAAAGTATCCCATCTCTCAAGAAATAGAGCCAAACTGGGTCAGATAAGAGTATTCAAATGGAGTCCTGATATAGAATTCATTGACCCTGAAGCCCTTGATGGAGTCGATTACATTGTTCATCTGGCAGGAGCTAATATCGGCGAAAAAAAATGGAGTAAAAAGAGAAAACTTGAAATCATCGGGAGCCGTGTTAATTCGGCAAAATTCCTTCACAAAATTGTATCCGAAAGAGAAATCATACTTAAGGCTTTCATTTCTGCATCTGCAACGGGATTTTATGGAAATTCTTCTTCCACGAAAATTTTTAATGAAAATGATCTGCCGGGAAATGATTATCTCAGTCTTGTTTGTAAACAATGGGAAGAAGCATCGGATCTCTTTACTAATTCAGGGATACGTACAGTAAAAATCAGGACAGGGGTTGTTCTTGAGAAGACTGATAGTGCACTATCAAAATTAATGATGCCTGCAAAATTTGGTTTCCTTGTTCAAACCGGAAACGGTCTGCAGTACATGCCGTGGATTCATATCAGAGATCTATGTAATATTTATCTGGAGGCTATTAAAGAAACAGGCATGTCAGGATCATATAATGCAACAGCTCCTCAATCAGTTACCCATGCAGAATTCATTAAAGTGCTTGGCAGAGTAATGAAAAAACCAGTATTTCCAATACCTGTTCCGGGATTTGTTCTGAAAACGGTACTTGGAGAAATGGCCGATGTGGTATTAAAGGGAAACGCGGTCTCTTCTGAAAAACTAATGAATACAGGATTTAAATTTCTTTATCCAAACCTCGAAGAAGCACTTGATAATATCATCAACGGATAATGCCTGTTAATTTTAACCGTGTTTTGATATTATTTCAAGTTTTTCTTTATCAACCACTTCTATAGTCTTGCCCGAAATTTTTATGATTCCTTCTTTTTTGAAATCAGATAATGTCCTGATAACATTGGCGGTACTCATCCCAATATAATCTGCAATTTCTTTCCTTGAAACAGGCATCTCGAAGATTAAAGACCTGTATATTTCACCGGCGAAATAAAGGAGAACAAAAGCCACTCTTCCAACAAGATTTTTTTGTCTTATATCTAGTGTCTGGGCAATAATTTTATCATTTATCCTCGAAATTTTACTAAGAAGGCCCAGGGCAAAGCCACCGTTTTTCAAAAAAAGTGATTTTATAAAGTCAAGCTTTACCATACACACAACTGAATCTTCAAGGGCAGAAACGGAATACTGATAGCGGTCCTCCGAAAAGATACTCATATTGCTTACAAATTCAAAAGGCCGGGTTATTGCAATCACCTGCTCGTCACCTGCCGGAGTCCTTCTATAAAGTTTAACCAGACCGCTTTTAAGATATTTAAAGGTGTTGATTTTCTCTCCCTGGTGATTAATTACTTCTCCTTTGCGAAAAAACTGTTCCTCCTTATGATCGCAAAGTTCCTCTACAGCAGGATCATCCAGGAAGGAAAATACTACATCCTTAAAGTCACAACTAGCGCAAGAGCATACTCTTTTCTTTTCGTTCATTCTTTTTTTCTTTTGACAAAATTACCATTTTCCAAATAAAACTATCTTACCAATTTATTTTATTGCCATATTTGGCCCTGATTTGAATCTGCCAGATTATTCATTCTTGTGTCATAAAATGATCTATAAAACTGATTATCATATGCATTCCAGCTTCAGTGATGGAAGATCCGCTCCTGAAGAATATATTTCTCCTGCTCTGCTTGCAGGCCTATGTGAAATAGGCTTTTCAGAACATCTTACATTATTTAAAGATCCTCAGGACTGGAATATGAATCCAATAAATATTTCCCCATACATAAATCATATGGAGGCCCTCCGTGAAAAAACAAAGAATATCAAAATAAAAATCGGCCTTGAAGTTGATTATTTTGCAGGAAAAGAAGAAGCTACCAGGGCTTTTCTTCAACCCCTTCCATTGGATTACATAATAGGATCTGTGCATTATCTTGGGGAGAAAACAGTTGATCTCCACCCTGAATTTTACAAAGGAAAAAATATTGACAGGCTATTCAGTTCATATTTCGATTCAGTATGTAATGCAGTAGCATCCAGCCTTTTTGATATTATAGGACATTGTGACCTTATAAGAATTTACGGCTATGTACCAGGGACGGATCCGGAACCTTTTTACCGCAAACTGGCAAAAACAATGAAAAAGCATAATGTGGCTTTTGAGCTTAATACAAACGGAAGGAACAGGCCTCTCGCTGATTTTTATCCTGACAGGAAATTCCTTCATATCTTTCTGGAAGAAAAAGTGCCTGTATGTGTCAATTCTGATGCACATATGCCAGCCCGTGTCGGACAGTATTTTGATGAAGCATATGAACTGCTGAGATATATTGGTTTTTCTGAGATGGCTGTCTTTGATAAGAGAGTCAGGCGAATGGTGCCATTTTGACTCTCTCGCCTCCGCTTTGCGGGGCTGGCTCTTAGGGCTCTCCCTCATTAGGGGACAGCAGCGTAGCGGCAGGGGGTATGCTCTTGGGATTTAAGTAATATCTACGAAGCCATCATATGCTCTAGAAATATCTTTATTCCAATTGCTATTAACAGGAGACCCCCTATAATTTCAACTTTGTTTCCCAGCCTTTTCCCCGCAGATATCCCGATTCTTATTGCAGCCATCGAAGCGAGGAAAGTAACCGTGCTTATTACTATGCCGGCTTCCCAGATTTTTACATCAAGTAGTGCAAAACTAATTCCCACCGCAAATGCATCGATACTTGTTCCAAGGGCAATAGTCAGAAGCACAAGTGTGCTTTTGAAGTTTTTAGTCTTCTCTTCCTCCCTCTTCTTTAACCCTTCAATTATCATTTTTGCTCCCAGAAATGAGAGCAAGCCTAAAGCAATCCACTGATCTGCAGCTTTAAGATCATCAGAAATTATTGAGCCCAGATAATAACCAGCTATTGTAAGCCCTCCCTGAAATAATGCAAAAACTATTGCGATCCATAATGCCTGCCTGAAGAGAATGCGATTACGGATAACGCCATAAGATACTGATACGGCAAACGTATCAAATGATAAGCTCAGTGCTATGATCAGAATTGTGATATAGTCCATATTTCAGGCATAAGTTTGCAAAGATAATATAAATCGTCACTCAAAGATTTTGAAATTGATTGTATATATTTGATCGAAATAATAATATCTATTCAATGAGAGCTGTAATTCAGAGGGTAACAAGGGCATCTGTATCAATCAATTATAAGATCCGTTCTGAGATAGGAACCGGCTTGCTTGTTCTGGCAGGATTTGAAGAAAATGATAACGAAACTGACATTGAGTGGTTGTGTAACAAGATAGTGAACCTCAGAATATTTGATGACAGCAATAATGTTATGAATATATCTGTTCTTAATGCCGGTGGAGATATTCTCGCAATCAGTCAGTTTACGCTTCACGCAAAAACAAAAAAGGGAAACAGACCATCATACATAAGGGCCGCGCGTCCGGAAATCGCAAAATCTTTGTATGACAGTTTTATTATCAGGCTTTCAGATCTTGTTGGGAAAAAAGTTGGTACCGGGGAATTCGGTGCCATGATGCAGGTTGAATTAGTAAACGATGGGCCTGTTACTATAATAATTGATACTAAAGAAAAGGAATGAGGTGTGAGGAGTGAGGTGTGATCTGCGAAAATCAGCGCAATCTGCAGGAAAGAAAAAGAAGAACTTACACCGGATTACAGAAAGTTTGAGATATTCGATTCTGTTTCCCGACAGGCGGCATCAGGAAAAACAACATAATATTCAAAGAAAATGTATTTTGAAAACAAAAAGCATTATATTAACCCCGTTCTTTTTTAAGAGAAGTAAGAGTTAATTAAAATAACAACCGGTTACATGACAAAGCTTTACGAGAAATTAATAAAATCAATCCCTACTGAAAGCGAGATCAGGAAAGGACTTAAAAAGATATCATCTTCTTTACCTTCATCGGATGTGTCTGACAAACATCTCATGATGAGTCTTTTGAATATGATTGATCTTACAAGCCTGAATACCACCGATAATCGTGGGCACATTATCCGCTTCACAGGCAAGGTAAATAGTTTTTCAGGCAGGTTTTCTAACATTCCCAATATTGCAGCTATTTGTGTATTTCCAAATTTTGTTGCGGTAGTAAAGGAAAAACTTACTGCGCGAAATGTTAAGATCGTCTCCGTTGCAGGTGCATTTCCTACTTCACAAACATTCAGAAGCCTGAAGATAACCGAATGCAAA
This sequence comes from uncultured Bacteroidales bacterium, assembly GCA_963823065.1. Classification (GTDB taxonomy): domain Bacteria; phylum Bacteroidota; class Bacteroidia; order Bacteroidales; family VadinHA17; genus LD21. Next base: position 797,659 of record CAWGJX010000001.1, on the reverse strand, counting down.
ATGGCTGTTGAAGCGGGTGCAGATGAAATTGATGTAGTAATTCCTGTTGGTACTTTTCTTGCTAATGATTTTGCTGCTGTTGCAGAAGAAATAAGGGAAATAAAAGGGGCAATAGGTGCCAGACAACTTAAGGTTATTGTCGAATCGGGTCTTTTGGGAGAATCGGAACTTATTTTCGGAGCATCGATGATTGCAATGGATGCCGGCGCCGATTTCATTAAAACTTCTACCGGAAAAACAACTGTTTCCGCTACACCGGAAGCTGCCTATATAATGTGCCGTGCAATTTCAAATTTTTATTCCGAAACAGGAATAAAAGTGGGATTCAAAGCTGCAGGGGGAATTTCCACTGCAGCAGACGCAATTCTTTACTACCAGATCGTTAAACACTGTCTTGGTGATGAATGGCTGAATAATTCACTTTTCAGAATCGGCGCCAGTAAGCTTGCCAACAATATTCTGTCAGAGATTTCAGGTTGCCCGAGTGTTCACTTTTGAATAATCTGTCTTCAGGTTTTTTCACACATCTCTTGGAATTATCATTACTTTTGTGTGTTTGAATACAAAAATGATGATATCCTATTCCTATCTTCAACAAGATACCATTTCACATAAAGCAAATAAACCGGTTTCTGGCGGTGATTCACTCATTGTTAAGAATGTACTGGTTAAAGACTCGCTTAAACACAAATCTGTAATACGTCCGGCCCTTCAAATTGACAACAGTGATACCACTTCCGTTTGCGTAAGAAACAATGTAGCTGACGTTACATTTTTTGATCATAACAATTTTGTATTTGAAATCGGGAAAAAACCATACGAACAGTTCCCATTCATCCTTACCGAAAAAGTCAGAGAAAAGGAAGCCCGGGAAAAAATATTACTGGTTAAACATTTGAAGAACGGGGTTGACCTTCCTCCCACGCCGCTTCATACCGACTGGATGATTGTGATACTGTTTACGGCTGCTTTCTTATTTTCACTGGTTAAGAGAACTTCTGGCAATCTGTCATCGGGATTTACAAAATTTTTTACTTTTCGCGGTGTTACTGAGCCGGTATCACGTGATATCGGAGGATTATTTTACTGGCAGTCTACGGTAATGAATCTTGTTTCTTTTCTCATTATAGGGCTTTTTTGTTATTCAGCAGCCGAATACTACAACTTAATCCCTGCCGGGGTCAAAGGGATAATCATCTGGCTGATTGCAATCGGAATAATCAGTCTGGCCGTTACGTTGAGACATCTGGCGTGTATACTTACCGGAGCCTTAAGCGGAGAACAGGAAATATTCAGGGAATACCTTCTTAGTATTTATCAGACGTACCGTTTCGCTGCAATCTTTCTATCAGCAATTATTATTCTCATATCATATACCAGAATTTTACCGGTTAATGATTTAATAGTATCAGGAATTGTCATAATGGGTATTATGTATATTATAAGGGTAATCAGGCTTCTGATAATTTTTCTAAACAGGAATATTTCAATATTCTATTTGATTTTATACCTTTGTGCGCTGGAAATTCTGCCTGTTTTAATCATTGTAAGTATTTTACAGGTCTTGTTTAGCTTGGGTCGAGTGTTACTTTGGAAGTTGAACTTAAACTGTAAAGAATTGAAAATAAGGAAGATCTTAGTATCGCAGCCAGAACCCCTAAATCCGAAATCTCCATATTTCGAACTGGCAAGGAAATATAATCTGAAAGTTGATTTTAAGCCATTTAATCAGGTTGAGGGGATCTCTTCAAAAGATTTCCGTCAACAAAAAATTAATATCCTTGATTTTACTGCAGTTATTTTTACAAGCAAAACCGGTATTGATCATTTTTTCAGGATCTGCGATGAACTGCGAGCTGTTGTGCCCGACACTATGAAATATTTCTGTATTACAGAGAATGTTGCATTCTATCTTCAGAAATACATTGTTTACAGAAAACGGAAAATATTTCATGGGAAAGCCAAATTTCAGGATCTTATTGATATTATAATCAAACACAGGGAAGACAATTTTTTTGTTCCTCTTTCTGAACCCCATAATGCTGAAATTCCGGAATCTCTTGACAAAAATGGTATAAAATATTCAATCGGAACTCTTTATAAGACAATCAGTACCGATTTTTCTAATCTTAAGGAGTTCGATTATGATATTCTTGTATTTTACAGCCCCTCGGGAATAAAATCTCTAAAGAAAATTTTCCTGAATTTATTCAGGGGGATATTAAAATTGCAGCTTTCGGGCCAACAACGGCCTGTGCCGTTGAAAGTGAAGGACTTCGACTTGATATTAATGCTCCCAATCCAAAAGCTCCATCAATGACAATGGCTCTTGATGATTTTCTTAAAGAATACAATAAAAATTTAAGGTAATTTGCCATATTACAGGCTTGCAAGAAAATTGCAGGGACGTTGAATGTAACAGTCCCTGCAACACTGATACACATATAAATGAAATCATAAAGGGAGACGTTCGATAAGTCTGAAAGGCTTTGCAGTAGTAAACCATCTGGCCGATGTGTTCGAAACGGGTAACATTTTCCATAATTCTCTTTTTAAAGTCGTTTGGGAAAAAGTCCGGTTTCCTGATCGGTACCCGCTCAGGTTGCGTTCAGTGTTTCAAAAAGAGGTTTCCGGCTGGCAGTTACCAGGAACCTTATAAAAAGAAGGATGCGGGAGGCTTACCGGAAAAATAAAAGGGTACTTTATGCCATCTTTTAATTCAGAAAACATTCAGATTGTGTTTATTGTTATCATCTGAAAGGAAATTCAGTCCCCGATATTTAACTATTGAAAAATCTATCAAGGATGTTATAAATAAGCTCATTGTACTCACCGCCAGGAAATGGAAAAATTATGTTAAAATTATTTTAATTGTTTCGTTATCAAAATCCTTCCCGATTTTTCTTCTTAATTTCGCGACTCTGAATTTAGATATATTGTATATGAAAAAGATACGCTCCGGAAGGATAATAATTGTGTTTTCGCTTTTGCTTATTGTAGGAGTGAGTACCGGATTTCTGGCTAATCAGGAAACCAGGGACTTTAGAATTGCAAAAAATCTTGATATCTTCTTTTCTCTGTTCAGGGAATTAAACACCTTCTATGTTGACGAGATAGATCCTGACAAATTGATAAAAGCAGGAATAGATAATATGCTAAAAACCCTTGATCCTTATACTGTTTATTTCCCTGAATCAGAGGCGGAAGATTTTGCTATTATGACTACTGGTAAATATGGCGGGATAGGATCGCTGGTAAGAGGCAACGGTAATTATGCTATTATAAGCGAAGTTTATAAGGGATTTCCTGCAGATAAAGCCGGAATTAAACCCGGCGATATATTAAAAAAGGTTGATGGCGTATCACTCAAGGGTTTACTACAGATAAGGTAAGCGAAAAACTAAAGGGTAATCCGGGAACTGAGTTATACCTGACAATTGAAAGTAACGGTAAAGAAACCGACTATCATATGAAACGCGAAAAGATCGTTATGCCACCGGTTCCTTATTACGGTATGATTGATTCAAAAACAGGTTATATCCGCTTTACAAGTTTCACCCAGAATAGTGTCGACGATGTTAAAGCTGCTTTAATCTCATTGAAAAACAGTAATGCACAACAGATAATCCTCGATCTCAGGGGAAATCCCGGAGGACTGCTCACTGAAGCAGTTGCAATTGTAAACCTTTTTGTTCCTGAAGGAAATGAAGTTGTATCAACAAAAGGAAAGGTCAAACAATTTGATGAAGACTTTAAAACAACAAAAGAGCCCGTTGATGATAAAATACCACTGGCAGTAATAATCAACAGGAGTTCAGCATCAGCATCAGAAATTGTTGCTGGTGCATTACAGGATCTTGACAGGGGAATTATTGTCGGACAGAGATCTTACGGAAAAGGCCTGGTACAAATAACGCGTCCTTTAAGCTATAACACGCAATTGAAGGTTACTACTGCCAAATATTATATCCCGAGTGGAAGATGCATACAGGCCCGTGACTTTTCGCATCCCAACGAAGATGGAAGTGTTGGCTTAATTCCCGATTCTCTTATCTCGGAATTTAAAACTAAAGACGGAAGAATAGTTAAAGATGGTGGTGGTATTACACCCGACGTTGAGATATTGCCGGAACCTCTGAGCCAGATATCTTCGGAACTTTTCCTCAGGAATTATATTTTTGATTATGCAACTGCCTATTTCTGGGCCCACCCCAATATTACTTCACCAAATCAGTTCACATTTACCGATCAGGATTATTCTGATTTTAAAACGTTTCTCATTAACAGGAAATTCAATTACAAAACAAGTACGGAAGAATCACTCACTGAGTTGATAGCAAACGCAAAAAAAGAAAAATACTACGATATTCATAAAGATCTTTTTAACGATCTCGAGAAAGACGTTACCCATAATCTCAACCAGGATCTTACAATGTTCAGAAGCGAAATCACCGATCTGCTTGAAGACGAAATTGTGGGCCGATACTTCTATGAACAGGGAGCTATTGCATGGACGATTAAAAAAGATGAACAGGTATTGAAAGCCCGTGATTTATTAAATAACAGAGGCGAATATGATGCTATACTTAAAGGTACAGAAGGCGCAATTGTTGTAAAATAAAAGTGAGTTTAACGGCTATTTCCAGGTGTAGGATTCATCTCCGTAGATCTCTTTCTTCCATACCGGCAGATTCTTTTTTATAAGTTCAACGGTTTTGCTGCATGCCTGAAATGCCTGCTGCCGGTGACCTGCCGATACCAGTACCAAAAGAGAAATCTGACCGGCAGCGACTATTCCTGTTGAATGAATAATATCAACACTCTTTACGTCGTCATATTCAGCGAAAATCGACTTTTTTATTTTTTCTGCCTCAGCTCCGACAAGTTCAATATATGCAGAATACTCTATAGCTTTAACCCTTTTCCCCTCTATTTCATCAGCCCTGACCTGCCCCAGGAAAATCATATGTCCTCCGCAATCAGTCCTGCCGTTCATCTTTTCTATTAACCGTGATATTGATTCCTGTGAAACCGGGCCATCAGTTAAATAATTTAGTTCCATTGTTCTCAGTAATTTAGTATCAACCCCCTGCAAAGGGAGGCATTAATGCGACTTCATCGCCCGATTTCAGCAACCTGTCATCATCTGTTATTTCGCTGTTGACTGAAACACGGTAATTATAATGTACTATTTCCGGATAATCATCCTGTATTCTGTGCATTAGATCCCCCATTGATTTCACTCCATTGTAATGTTTAAATCCGGTTCCCGAAATCTCAGCCAATACACCGAAGAATAGTACTTTTACTTCCATAGTCTCATTCTGTTAATATATTCTGTTCCCTCCCCTTTTGGCCCCCTGCCCCCCTAAAGGGGGGTAAATTCAGTTTATTCTTTTAGCTTTTGACATGCTCCGAATTTTCTCCCCTTTAGGGGAGATGTCGCGAAGCGACAGAGGGGTTAATGAGCCTCAAACCAACTATTTCCCATACCACAATCGACCTTTAACGGGATATCAAGTTTTACCGCATTTGACATTTCAAACAAAACCATCTCTTTGAGCTTTTCAATTTCGTCGCTTATAACTTCAAAAATAAGTTCATCATGTACCTGAAGAATCATTTTCGACTTGTAATTTTCAGTCTTCATCCTCTCGTGAATCCTTACCATGGCAATCTTTATAATATCTGCTGCACTTCCCTGTATCGGAGCATTTATCGCATTCCTTTCGGCATTTCCCCTTACAACCTGATTTCTTGAATGGATATCGGCAAGATATCTTTTACGACCGAACATCGTTGTAACATATCCCACTTCCCGGGCTTTATTAATGCTCTCATCCATGTATTTCTTAACTCCCGGATAAGAATTAAAATACCCGTCAATGAGATCTTTTGCTTCCTTTCTGCCAATTGTCAGCCGTTCTGAAAGCCCGAATGAGGAAATTCCGTAGATGATCCCAAAGTTCGCTGTTTTTGCCCTGCTTCTCATTTCCCTGGTAACATCGGCAATCTCAACACCAAATATCTTTGATGCTGTGGCAGCATGAATGTCATTGCCTGAAAGAAAATCAGCGATCATACTGCTATCCTTACTCAGGTGAGCCATCAGTCGGAGTTCAATCTGGGAGTAATCAGCTGAAAGGAAAATATGTCCTTCCTCAGGTACAAAAGCTTTCCTGATTTCCCTGCCCCGAGCATCTCTGACAGGTATATTCTGGAGGTTGGGATTATTTGAACTTAACCTGCCTGTAGCGGCAACAGCCTGATTGTAGCAGGTATGAATCCTGCCTGTTTTCTTGCTTACAAGAAGTGGCAGCGACTCAACATAAGTTGACAATAGCTTTTTCAGCCCTCTGTACTCCAGCACTTTATTTATTATAGGATGTTTATGAGTCAGTCTTTGCAATATCTCCTCGCTGGTAATAAACTGTTTGGTTTTGGTAAATCTGGCATTTTCGTCCAGTTTTAATCTGATAAATAAAATATCACCAAGCTGTTTCGGTGAGGAAATATTAAATTCAGTGCCAGCCAGCACATATATTTCTTTTTCAAGAGAAATGATATCATCGCGGAGATTTATGGTAATGGCTTTGAGATCTTCCAGATTCAGTTTGACACCATTTCGTTCCATTGTCGCCAGTACGCTTATCAAAGGCATCTCAATGTTGTGCGAAAGATCATATAATCCTTCGGATTTAATTTTTGGTTCAAATATATTCTTTAACTGATAGGTAACATCTGCATCTTCAACTGAATACTCTATTAACTTTTCAACAGGCACATCCCTCATGGTTTTCTGGTTAATGCCTTTATCTCCTATCAGCGACTCAATGTGCACCGGGCTGTAACCAAGAAATGTTTCAGATAACAGGTTCATATTATGCCTCATATCCGGCTCCAGTAAATAATGGGCAATCATGGTGTCGAATAAAGGTCCTTTCAACTCAATGTCATATCCGGCAAGAACCTGCATATCATATTTTATGTTTTGCCCTATCTTCAGGCTAAGTGGATTTTCAAAAACAGGTCTGACCAGTTCCAGAATATCTCTTGTCTCTTTCTGAGATTCCGGGAAACGGATAAAGTAACCAGTTCCTTTTTCCCATGAAAAAGTAAGGGCGACAAGTTCTGCATCTAATGGATTTATACTAGTGGTTTCACTGTCAAAACAAAACTCTTTTTGCATATTGAGCTTTTTAACCAGCTCTTTTATTTCAGAAATAGTGTCAACTCTGATATACTTATGAATAGTATTCTCAATCGAGGTTTTTTCTTTATCCTGTGCTATTTCTTCATTTCCAAAAAGAGAACCCTGGGCATCTGTTGAGGGAGCAAATAACTGCTGTTGTTCTCTTGGTTTTTCCGATTTACTGATATCTGAAAATATTTTCGCGGCAAGTGTTTTAAATTCCAGTTCCTCAAATAATACTTTCAATTTGACAGGGTCGGGAACTTCCAGCTCAAGAGCAGTTTCATTTAGTTCAACGGGAACATATTGTTCAATTGTCGCCAGTTTTTTAGATAATTCAATTTGTTCCCTGTTTATTTCAATAATCTCTTTTAATTTCCCTTTAAGTTTATCGGTATTTCTGAAAAGCTCTTCAATGCTTCCATATTCTGAAACCAGTTTCATTGCCGTTTTTGGTCCGACACCGGGTGCTCCGGGAATATTATCAGCAGTGTCACCCATCAGGGCAAGTACATCAATTACCTGTTCAGGTCTCTGAACAGAAAATTCCTTTTGTATATCTTCGACTCCCCATAAAATTGATTCATTTCCGCTTCTCGATGGTTTTAACATAAAAACATTGTCGGAAACCAATTGGGCAAAATCTTTATCAGGTGTCATCATATAAGTAGTAAAACCCCTTTCAGTAGCTTTCCTGGCTAACGTGCCGATAATGTCGTCAGCTTCAAATCCGGGGTAATCAATTACCGGTATCTTATAAGCTTCGAGAAGGCTTTTAATGTATGGAACTGCCTTTTTTATATCTTCCGGTGTCTCATCGCGATTGGCTTTGTAACCGGTAAACATTTCATGACGAAAGGTTGGCGTTGGATGATCAAATATTACGGCAATATGGGTTGGTTTTCGTTTCTGGAGGACCTCTTCCAGTGCCAGCAAAAACCCGAAAACAGCGGAGGTGTTTAATCCTTTTGATGTTACCCTCGGATTTTTAATAAATGCGTAATAAGCACGGAAGATTAGTGCATAAGCATCAAGAAGGAAGAGTTTTTTCGTTGTATTGTCAGTCATATTTTATAATTCTTTTTTTTAGGTAGGTCTAGTTTAGAGTGCCTAAAGTGTCTGGAGTTATTTTGAACACTGTTTCATTTCTTCAACTTGAGACATTCCAAACTCCAGGCACTTCAAACTTCTTATTCATTGTCGCTTGCATACCATTCAGCAAAAGATGTAGCTGTTTCATAAAGTTTAAGACTATGTAATTTAATTCCTTCAGGGATGTAAGGAGCAATCCTTACTGCAAAATCAGCTACCAGATTTTCGCAAGTAGGCTGATAATTCACAATAACCGTATTACCAAACATTTCCCTGAACATTTCCGCCTTCTCCTTATTCATCTTATCACTTATAACAACCGAATGATCAAAAAGACTTATTATCTGGATTCTGATTATATTTTTCAGATCGGAAAAGTCCATGACCATTCCATTTTTAGGATCGTCGTCATTCCCTACCGGGCTGCCTGACAATGTAACATAAAGCCGGTATGAATGACCATGTACATTTCTGCACGGGCCATCGTAGTTCCATAGAACGTGGGCCATTTCAAACGGAAATTCTTTCGTAACTCTTATTATAGGACTCATATCTTTAAAATAAAATTGACAACTAAAGAGATTTTTGTTTTCGCTTAGCGGTGTTATGTACCGGATACTTTAAAGCCAGGGAGACCAGGGAATCAAAGAATCATCCAGCCAATTCAGTACAGGAACACATAAAAAATACAAATACAAAATTAACCTTTCTGACTGATATTGGTTTAAGGTATTGAATGGATTTGAGTTGTTGAAGTAAAATTTGTCCTTTCAAATATTGCATGAAGTTTAATTTGCGTAACTTGCGCCATATTATGCTTAAGAATAGGGGATAATGAATACAACCAATGAAATTAATCTGACCTTCCCGGGTTTATTTAACGAGACCCTCAGAAAGTTTGGTAAGCGAAGTGCATATGCATTTGTCGGAGAAGAGCCAAAGACCTATGAATCAGTCGACAGGGAGATCAGAGCCCTAATCGCATTCCTGGAAGAAAATGGTATTCGTCCAGGAGACAAAGTGGCAATTCTTAGCTTAAACATGCCAAACTGGGGTATTGCTTTTTTCTCAATTACTTTTATGGGTGCAGTAGTAGTACCTGTGTTACCTGATTTTTCTCCGGTTGAGATTGCTAATGTTCTTGAACACTCAGGAGCAAAAGCAATATTTATTTCAAAGTCACTATTATCCCGTATCGAGGATTTTAAATCGGATATTCTGACATTGTCGATACTTATAGAGGATTATTCTATTTTAACTCCGGGAAACGATCGGCCAAAATATGATCCCTTGGTACTCTCAGTAAAAAACTATGACATAAACAAAGATGACCTTGCATCAATTATATATACCTCGGGAACAACGGGACGATCAAAAGGGGTAATGCTTACCCACGGAAATATTTCTTATAATGCTTTAAAAGGAAGGGTCATTCAATTCATAGATGAAAATGATCGTTTTTTGTCAGTTCTTCCATTATCACATACTTATGAAAATACACTTGGTTTAATTTTACCAATGTTGTGCGGCTCATGTGTTTATTATCTCAGAAAACCGCCTACTCCATCAGTCCTTTTACCCGCGTTGGCTGAGATAAAACCGACAATGATGCTGACAGTTCCACTTATAATTGAAAAAATATATTTCAATAAAATAGTGCCTGCCTTCAGGGAAAAACTTATTATAAGGTATTTGTATAAAATATCCTTTTTCAGAAAAATACTGAATGAAGCAGCCGGGCAAAAACTCAGAAAGACATTCGGAGGGGAATTAAAATTCTATGGAATTGGCGGCGCAAAAATTAATAAAACGGTGGAACGGTTTCTTCGAGAAGCAAAATTCCCTTACTCTGTCGGATATGGACTAACCGAAACTGCCCCATTGTTAGCAGGATCAAATCCTCAACAATCTGTATTTGAATCCACAGGACCCGCAATAGAAGGAGTCGAGCTGATGATCAATAACCCTGACAGAAAAACAGGGGAGGGTGAAATATGGGCAAAAGGTCCGAATGTTATGAAAGGATATTATAAAGAACCAGAGATGACCAGGGCTGTTCTTACCGAGGATGGTTGGTTTAAAACAGGAGACCTCGGCACATTCGATAAAAACAATAATCTTTATATAAAAGGAAGGTTGAAAAATATGATTATAGGTGCCAGTGGAGAAAATATATATCCTGAAGAAATTGAATCAATCATTAATAATTTCAGATATGTTGTGGAATCCCTGGTCGTTCAAAAGAAGGGGAAACTTGTGGCATTGGTTCATATCAATATGGAAGAATTCGAAAAGAAATATCAGACTCTTAAACAGGATATGACCAGACAGCTTGAAGATAAGGTTGATGATGTGCTTAATGAATTACGTGAGTACGTCAATTCACAGGTTAACAAGTTCAGTCAGATTCAAAAAGTTGTTTTACAGCCCTTTCCATTCCAAAAGACTGCAACAATGAAGATCAAGAGGTTTTTGTACACCTAGATATTTCTGCCGCTACTTTAGCGCCTCTTCTATTCCAGAACCCCCTTTTAATTTCCCCCCAAGGGGGGAAAAAATTCTGGAGGGAAGATAATTTCAATAAAAGAAGAGTATTTTCGCCCCTTTAGGGGAGATGTCACGAAGTGACAGAGGGGTTTTCAATCCAAAAACAGAAGTATAAATGAGGTCATCCCTTCAGAGCCTCCTGATATCTTATGTTTACTTCGTCCCAATTTACAACATTCCAGAAAGCTTCAATATATTCAGGCCTTTTATTCTGATATTTAAGATAGTAGGCATGTTCCCATACATCGAGTGCCAATAAAGGAGTTCCCTTAACAGGTGATAAATCCATTAGCGTATTATCCTGATTTGGCGAACTTGCTATCGCCAGATTCTTATCTGCTCCAAGGTACAACCATGCCCAACCACTCCCAAATCTCTTTTTGGCTGCATTATTGAAATTCTCCATGAATTTTTCATTTGAGCCAAATGATTTTGTCAATGCCTCCGATAATTCATTTGAAGGGCGGCCAGATCCTTTACCAAGATTCTTCCAGAAGAATAAATGATTATAATAGCCTCCTCCATTGTTTCTGACAGCGTCGGTCTGGCTTGACATTGATTTAAATATTTCGCTCAATGGTTTCCCTTCCAGAGGTGTGCCTTTTATAGCAGCCATGAAATTTGTATAATAAGCACGATGGTGTTTATCATAATGGATCTCCATCGTTCTGGCATCTATATAAGGCTCAAGGGCATCATAGGCAAATGGAAGAGGCGGAAATTCTGATGGAGGAACTCCTTCAAAATCAGAAGTATTTGCTTTATCCTGAACATTACCTAAAACTCTTGGGCCTACATAAGCAGCTGCTGTTAACAACCCGGCTGCTTTAAAAAATTTTCTGCGTTCCATAGTTAAAGATTTTTTATCCATTAACATTTTTCACTTTCAATTGTTCATATTTTGTGATACAAAATAGAGCAAAGAGGAGTTAAAACAGTTTTAGTTAAAAAATTCCTACTTTTATAAGAGTTTTATTTTGATTAACTGCCTAAGACTAGATTTTTTGATAATGTTGAATCATATTTTCTCCAACCCGAACTGCTTTTAACATGAAGGCCTGCCAGTATTAACTTAATAATAACGATAAACCTTATCAGCTAATTACTATATCATGAAAAAACTTACATCTATCGGGAGAATACTTTTTGCGATCCCTTTTGCTCTTTTTGGTATTAATCATTTCCTGATGCTCGATTATTACCTTGGAATGCTGACTTCCTTTGTTCCTCTTGGGGCTTATACCATAATACTAACCGGAATAATGCTTATTGCTGCCAGTGTAAGCATCATTACAAAGATCCTTGTGAAGTTTTCCACATTGTTACTGGCCGTTTTACTTTTCATCTTTATTATTACGATTCATATCCCCCACCTGTTTACTGATGCGGATAAAACCATTTCCATAATCGAACTACTGAAAGATATCTCACTAATGGGTGGTTCCCTGATGATTGCCGGTATGTATTCGGAAGAAGCTGACCATTTGAAAAAGTAGTTTTTCGTCAGAAAAGATGGCAAAAAGAAGAAGGCAGTAATTGACTGGCTGACCAGGACTATAAGAAAATAAATTTTAACTTTATATATTGAATTTTTCTATGAATAAAACAAAAATACCCATTTCTCTGATTGTTTGCCTGTTAAGTATGACAGCATATTCACAGACAACTCTGTTCAATCAGCAGATGCAGGTAGGGTTTGATGAAAAACAGGGACAATATGCGGATCTTAATGTAAAACTTGTAAATGAGGCAGGTGATACCGTTCTTTTAAAGGATGTGATCAAGAAACCAACTATTCTCGACCTGGCCTATTATCGGTGTGCAGGAACCTGCAGTCCTCTTATGTGGGGAATATCAAAATTCATTGATGGTGTTGATCTTCAGCTTGGAAAGGACTATCAGGTTCTGACAATCAGCTTTGATCCTTCGGAAGGGATAAACCTGGGCATAAATAAAAAAGCCAGCTATTTAAGCACTATGAAGAAAAAAGACGAAGCAAAAAACTGGCTTTTCTTTGTATCCGACAGTGCCGACATAGCCAGGCTTACCAAATCCGTTGGTTTTAATTATGAAAAAGTTAATGACCAGTTCGTTCATCCTACGGGACTGATAGCTCTGGCTGCCGACGGAAAAATAATACGATACATGAGGGGAATTGATTTTCTGCCTTTCGACATCAAAATAACAATGATTGAAGCCGCCAAAGGGAAGATCGGACCCAGTATCAACCGTCTTCTTGCAGTTTGTTACGGATATGACAGTAAAGGCAACGGCTATGTTTTTAATGTAACCAAGGTTTCTGCGATAGTTATTATATTCTTTGTTGTAGTATTATTTCTATATTTGACCCTGTCGCGTATTAAATTTATAAAAAAGGCAAACAGATGAGTACACAGGAAATTCATTCAGAACCCAGTTACCTCGATTATAAAGGAAAGTACAAGGGCATATTTGCCTGGATCTTCTCAACAGATCATAAGAGGATAGCTATTCTGTATCTTTTTTCCATAATGACATTCTTTGGTCTTGCCGCGACACTTGGTTTGCTAATGAAACTTGAGCTTATTGCCCCCGGGAAAACTATCATGGATGCGCAGACATATAACGCATTTTTCACGCTGCACGGGATAATAATGATCTTTGCAGTGGTTATCCCCGGGTTACCTGCTGTTTTTGGTAACTTTCTCCTTCCCATAATGATAGGAGCCAGGGATGTTGCTTTCCCCAGGCTTAATCTCATGTCGTGGTACCTTTATGTAGCCGGCGTCTCATTGGTATTGATCTCGCAGTTTACAGGACAGGGACCACCTGATACCGGATGGACATTTTATGCTCCATATAGTTTCAGGACTACAAGCAATATGCTTCCTGCAGTGTTTGGAGCATTTGTTCTGGGATTCTCATCAATTCTCACAGGACTGAATTTTTTAGTTACAATCCACAGGATGCGTGCGCCGGGGATGACATGGATGAAAATGCCTATGTTCCCCTGGACACTCTATGCTACAGGCTGGGTGCAGCTTCTTGCAACTCCGATAATCGGGATCACTTTACTTATGATTGTTGCAGAAAGAACATTGCATATCGGCTTTTTCGATCCTACCCTTGGAGGCGATCCCCTCCTCTATCAGCATCTGTTCTGGACATACAGCCACCCGGCTGTCTATATTATGATTCTGCCGGCAATGGGTGCAATCTCAGAGATCGTGGTAGCCTATTCACATAAGTCGGTATTCGGGTATAAATTCATGGTTGTTGCTTCTCTGGCTATTGCTTTTGTCGGATATTTTGTGTGGGGACATCACATGTTCACTTCAGGGATGAGCGGCACAGCATTGTATACATTCTCCCTGCTCACATTCCTTGTCGCTATACCCAGCGCAATAAAAGTCTTCAACTGGATAGCTACAATGCATAAGGGCTCAATAGATCTTCAGACTCCGTTTTTCTGGGCAATGGCCTTTATATTTGTTTTTATGATAGGCGGTTTTTCAGGATTGGTTCTGGGATCACTGGCCACAAACGTTCATCTTCATAACACTCATTTTGTGGTGGCACATTTCCATTTTATCGTATTTGGAGGTACAGGCTTTGCCTTTTTTGGAGCTATGCATTACTGGTATCCGAAAATAACCGGTAAGATGTATGATAAGATATGGGCAAACGTTGGACTTGTCATTTTCTTTGTCGGTTTTATAACCCTTTATGGACCTATGTTTTACCTGGGCTACCTGGGCATGCCAAGAAGATATTTTGATTACGATGAGGTCTTCCATCCGGGAAACATTGTTTCATCGATGGGAGCAATGGTACTTTATGCCGGATTGGCAATAATAATCATTAACCTCTTCACCTCTTTGAAAAGAGGCATAAAAGCTCCGGCTGATCCCTGGGGTGGCAAAACACTGGAATGGACTATCCCTTCTCCTCCTCCGGTTGAAAACTTTGAAGAGATACCTGTTATTACCAAAGGACCATACAACTATAATTGAGTATGGAAACAGAAATACATCGCGACGATCTGGCATCCAAAACAGGAATGTGGCTGTTCCTTTTCACTGAAATGCTGTTATTCGGAGGCTTGTTTATAGTGTACTCCGTATACCGTCTAAGGAACCCGACAGCTTTTCATTTCGCGGCGCAGGAATTAAGCGTAACTATCGGTACAATAAATACTATCATTCTTCTTATCAGCAGTGCAATGATCGCTATGTCAATAACTGCATTGCAAGAAAAAAACAAAAAGCTTTGCCTTACATTAATCAGCATAACAATATTCTTGGGTTTGGCTTTCCTTGTGAATAAGTATTTTGAGTGGGCAGGTCATATCAGGGAGCATATATATCCGGGCTCTCCTGTTCTGGCTTTGCGCGGACAGGGTGACGTTCTTTTTTATGGATTGTACTTTTTCATGACCGGCCTTCACGCATTACATATCATTATCGGTCTCGTCTTTATCGGAGTTATTACGACCAGGGTAATAAATGATAAGATTAATTCAGAAAACTTTGTGTTGCTTGAAAACAGTGGTCTGTACTGGCATCTCGTTGATCTGATCTGGATCTTTCTGTTTCCTTTGTTTTACCTTATTACATGATTATAATGGAAAACACAGAGCATGAAAATAGTCATATAATTCCGTACCGGACATTTCTTATCATTCTGGTAATTTTAATAGTGCTGGCTTTAACTTCCGTGACACTTACTCAGATTTATCTGGGCACACTTACAGTAGCCCTGGCTCTCATAATTGCAGTTATCAAATCTTCTTTGGTACTTAGATACTTTATGCATCTTAAATTTGAGAGCCGAATGTTTACTATTGGCGTCATATCAGTTGCCCTGCTTATAAGTTCTGTAATTATTATAACCTTTCTCGACTACCTATACAGATAATACGTATGTATTCAACCACAGGAATTGATGCTTCAAATTATGTATCCACTTTCGATACTGCATTTTATTTTATAACCGGTATCTCTCTGCTGTTCCTGATAGGACTGACTTTCCTAATGCTCTATTTTGTTTTCAAGTATAATAAGAAGAAAAACAAGACTGCAACTCAGATCGAAGGAAGTAATCTTTTGGAAACTGTCTGGACTATCATTCCCACTCTGCTGGCTCTGGCAATGTTCTATTTTGGCTGGGAAGGATGGAAACCCATGACAAAAGTGCCCAAGGATGCGGTTAATATTACAAGTGAAGCAAGAATGTGGAACTTCAATTTCACTTACGATAATGGCAAGCAAAGTCCCGACCTGATTGTTCCTGTAAATACTCCTGTTAAGATAAACCTCGTATCACTTGATGTTATTCACAGTCTTTTTATTCCTGCTTTCAGAATTAAATCTGATATGGTCCCCGGCAGGACGAAGGTTATGTGGTTTCTTCCAAAAAGTGAAGGCACTTATGACCTCTTTTGTGCAGAATACTGTGGCCTGAGGCATTCGTATATGAATGCAAAAGTCCAGGTTCTCTCAAAAGAGAAATATCAATCATGGTATGGCGATACCACTTCGGTGTCGAAGTTAGCTGAATCATCGGTTCCCGGCTCGGCAGGAATGGCGATTATGAAAGCACAAGGATGCCTGGTATGCCATTCTACGGACGGCACAAAAATAGTCGGACCGACTTACCTTAATCTATTTGGAAAAAAGGAGGTTGTAACAAGGGATGGCAAAGATGTTACAATCTCAGTAGATGATGACTATATTAAACGGTCAATTTATGAACCTAATGCTGATATTGTCAAAGGATATCCCAAGGGATTGATGCAGAGCTACAAAGGCAAAATCAGCGATGCTGATATTGCAAAGATAATCGAGTACCTTAAATCTTTAAATGAAAAATAATTCAGGTAGCCGGTTAAGGGATTACCTGCAGCTCAGTAAGTTAAAAATAATGCTGCCCGTGAGTCTTACAGGATTTACGGGATATTTCCTTTTAAATCCTCATTTTTCATTAAAACTCGTCCTGGTAAGCCTGGGAATCCTTTTAATGGCTGTTTCTGCCTCATCGCTCAATCAGATTCAGGAAAGAAGACTTGACAGCCTGATGAACAGGACTCACCACCGTCCTCTCCCTGCCGGGCGGATAAGTCTTTCTCATGCGATTTTATTCACATTTGCCAGCTTTTTTGCAGGCATATTTTTAATATTTATTGAAGGTAACCTGTTGGCCTCGCTTATCGGTCTGTTTACTGTTTTTTGGTATAATGTGGTTTATACCTATTCGAAGAGAATTTCATCATTTGCGGTAGTTCCAGGTGCTCTTACAGGTGCGTTGCCACCTCTTATCGGATGGATAGCTGCAGGTGGCGGCATCTTTGACAAACCTATTATTTTTATTGAATTCCTTTTCTTTACCGGACAGATCCCTCATTTCTGGTTATTAATCCTTAAATATGGTGAAGAGTACAGCAAAGCAGGTATTCCCTCGCTTACTGATCATTTTAATACCGGACAGATCAAACGACTCACTTTTGCCTGGACCATGACCTCTGTAATAGCAGCTATCTTCCTCTGTTATTTTGAGATAATAAAAAGCATTCCTGTTATAGTAATTCTCCTCACTTCATCAATCTTTCTGATCTGGGAATTTATACCCCTGCTGAAAGACAAGGCCGAAAATAAAACAGATAAAAAGTATTCAATCCTCCTCGACTCTTACTTTTTACTTGTGCTGATACTCCTGATTACCGACAGGATAATTGGGTGACTTTCTGAAAAATACTTTACCGGGCTAATTCCACAAAAGTGAATGGCCGGAAGTAAAAAAATGCAATCCCTAAAACTTGTGATTCAGACTCTCCTTGAGATAAGGATGGTTGATGGGCATAATTTTCGCCTTACTAAGCGTAGTGGCAATAACAAGGGCAAATAATCCGGCGTATCCGAGAAATGTTCCGGCTGAGATCCAGCTGAACTTCAATATGCCGGTTGTGCCAGGGATCACCTGTACAAACAGATCAACGTACTGACCAATTATAAGGAATATGATAACAATTGTAATAATAGTCATATTCCTGCATGCCTTTACCGGGAGCAGCACCATGAAAGGTATAAACCAGTTCAGTCCGATCTCAGCGAAAAACAAGATCTTCCATCCTGAATGCCAACGTGTATAAAAATACACGGTTTCTTCAGGTATATTCCCGTACCAGATAATCATAAACTGCGCAAACCAGAAATATCCCCATATTATTGAAAACATGAACAGGTATCGTGCAAAATCGTGCATATGATATTTATTGAAGAATGGAAAATATCCTCTCTTATAAAGAATGAAAACTATAAGAGTAAGGATTGAAACACCATGAAGGAATGCTGCAACCAGGTTTTTAAGGGCAAATATTGTGCTGTACCATCTGTAATCTATCGACATTATCCAGTCGATTGCAGAAAATGAAAAAGTAACTGCAATAATGAAAATGAATATTTTGGAATACAGTTCTGTTTTGCCGAAAAGCAACATTATACCATTACTATCTGCCGGATCTGCAAGATCCGACCTGAGAGAGATCTTTCTTAAAATCCGGATAAAGATTATCCAGAGACCAAAATAGAGTACCATTCTGGCAAAAAAGAAGGGAACATTCAGGAAAGGGGATTTGTGCTGTAAAAGAGGATCAATTGCCATTGTTTGATTGTGCGACCAATGATAAAGATCATTCATACCAAACCAGAGAAGCAGAAACGAAACTGCAGCAACAGGTACATATGACATCATTGCCTCAGAGACTCTTTGGAATGCTGATGACCATCCTGATTGAGAGATGCTCTGAATAACGAAGAAGAAGGCGCCTCCCATTGCGACTGACAGGAAGTAATAATTTACCACCAGATAGTTCGCCCAGGCAGCCTTGTGGTCTGTAATCAGTCCAAAAATGATTGTACCGGCGCCGATCGCTATTAACAACAAGGTTATTATTTTGAATTTCCCGGATACGGATGTTTGCTCCTTCATTAGCTGACTATTTTAGGTATAAATTACCAGTATCTTTTAAATGCCTTGATAAGTCCTTAAGACCTGTTGTTATTAATATTATCTGCTTCCCGCCTCCTTTAATTCCGATTTCTTTGCCTCTTCATCCTGAAGTGTTCTTATATAAAGAATAAGCTTCCATCTGTCTTCCGGTCTGATCTGCCCACCGTGTGCTCCCATCGCGCGAATTCCAAGTGTAATAGTATGAAATATCTCGCCGTCTTTCAGTTTCACAGCATTGCTGCCCACAAGCGATAATGGTTTTAAAATGTATAGACCACTTGTATAAAGATGTCCGTCTCCTTCTCCGGTAATGCCATGACACTGGAGGCAAAAAGTGGTATAAATCTCCCTGCCTCTTGATATTGTTTCAGCTGTCGGCTTAAAAGGGTTTATGAGTTCTTTGCCTGCCTTAATCCTTGATTCCGGATCATTGGTATAATCGAACGGGGTAAAATCGCGGGGGACCGTTCCTGCAACAGGCACTCTCATAGTCATACTATCCTGAAAATTCGGATTTTTTGTATTAGTCTCATATGCAATGGAATAAAACATGTCAGGAAAATAGTCCCAGCCGGGCTTATTCCTTTCCCTGTTGCAGGCATAGAGATTCATCAGTAAACAGACCAGGAAAATATTTTTCAGGTATCTCCCAATAAAATAATTATTTATCATGTTTCTACCTTTTCATATTCTTTGTCAATTACCTCAATTGCTCCCTGTTCTTCCATAATATTACCTGCTAAAGACTGCCCGGGAGTATCTGTGCTGACAACTATTACAAATTTGTCGTCAGTAGCTCTGTCGTCGAATATTGTATTGTCGCGACCAGGAAATAGTTTTGACCTGGCAGAGAAAATGGCCAGGCTTCCAATTGTCACTGTAAGTATTGTTACAACTATTGTTATGACAATAAATGAGGGGAAGGAGTTGAATGGCTTACCTCCGAAATCTATAGGCCAGTCAATTACTGAAGCGTAATAGAGAAAACCCAGTGTTGATACGATACCAAATAAACCCAGAAAATAAGCAACAGTTGGAAGCCTCGATCTGCGTTTAAGAAGATGAAATACCTCATTAACAGGATAAGGTGTGAATACTTCAAATATCAGAAGCTTCTGATCCTGCAATGACTTGATTGAAGAAATAAATTTCCCTTCATCATCGAAAATCCCAATTTTAAAAGTTCTGGTCATAACTTAACCGTTTAATCCTCTTTCTTATTTCCGATGTGATCAACACTTTTTAATTCACTGATAGCCATCATCGGAATATATCTCATGAAAAGCAAAACTCCGGATACAAATAATCCTATAGTCCCCACAAAAACACCGATATCAATTATAGTCGGAGTGTATGATACCCAGTTTGAAGGAAGAAAATCCTTGCTTAATGAAGTTATTACAATATTATACCTTTCAAGCCACATGCCCAGGTTAATGGTAAGTGATATCAATAACAGGCCTACCCAGTTTCTTCTTATTTTCCTGAACCAGAATAACTGTGGCACGAATGCATTACAGATGATCATCCCCCAGAATTGCATTGTATAATCGCCGGTGATCCGGTTCTTGAATATTGCAAACATTTCATATTGATTTCCCGAATACCATGAGATAAAGACTTCCGTAAGATAGGCAGTTCCCATTATCAGAGATATAAAAATGAGAATACGGGCAATTGCATCCATGTGATTGTCTGTCACATAGTCAGTAAGCTTATATATTTTTCTTATAAGTACCATAAGTGTCATTACCATTGCGAAACCTGAAAAGATAGCACCTATAACAAAGAAAGGCGGGAAAATTGTTGAATGCCAGCCAGGTTCTACCCCTACAGCAAAGTCTGTAGCTACTATCGAATGGACAGAAACAACCAGGACAGCAGCAATACCGCCAAGAATGAAACTAAGAGACTCGAATCTTATCCACTGACGGCTTGATCCGGTCCATCCAAGACTGAAAAATCCATATATGGCTTTCCTGATTTTTGAAGTTGCCCTGTCGCGGATTGTGCCAAGATCGGGTAACATACCCATATACCAGAATGATGCTGAAATCAAAAGATATGCTGAAATAGCAGTAAAATCCCAGAACAGCGGGGAATTGAAATTCACCCACAGCGGCCCCCGTGTGTTAGGATAAGGGAATATAAAAAATGCCAGCCATATTCGTCCCATATGTAAAGCAGGGAAAAGAGCTGCGCACATTACCGCAAATACGGTCATTGCCTCAGCGGCCCTGTTTATTGATGTTCTCCATTTTTGTCTGAGGATAAGCAGGAAAATGGAAAAAGCCGTTCCTGCGTGTCCGATACCTATCCACCACACAAAATTGACAATCGCCCATCCCCAACCTACAGTATTATTTACTCCCCAGGTACCTATGCCCTTTGAAACAGTGATATAAATTGCATATCCTCCAAAAAGTGCGGCAAGCGTTGATATTCCAAAAGCAATGTACCACCATAATCCAGGACTGGTATCAAGGGGATTGATTACATCCGTTGAAATCTGGCCGATTGTTTTATTTCCTTCGACCAGCGGACCTCTGACTTTCCTGTTATACATCGTTTAACGTCTCACTATTAATGACTATACTTTTTCATCATTCCTGATTTTTGTAAGGTATCCCGTATTTGGAAGAGTATGCAACTCCTCGAGCAGATGATAACATCGTGGATCATTGAATAAACCGGAAACCTTGCTGTTTTTATCATTCAGATTGCCAAATACGATAGCTCCTGCCGGGCAGGCCTGCATACAGGCAGTCTTGATTTCATAGTCTTTGAGTATTCTGTTTTCAAGTTTCGCCTGTAATTTCTTCTCCTGGATCCGTTGAACACAGTAAGAACATTTTTCTACAACTCCTCGCTCCCTCACTGTAACATCGGGATTTAATACCATCCTGCCAAGATCTGATGCGGTGTTAAAATCGAAAGCCTTGTTATTGGTATATCGATACCAGTTAAATCGTCTGACTCTATAGGGACAGTTGTTTATACAATATTTAGTGCCGACACATCTGTTGTAAGTCATCTGGTTCAAGCCTTCACTGCTGTGGCTGGTAGCTGCTACCGGACAGACATTCTCGCATGGAGCATTATCACAATGCTGGCAGGTAAGGGGCTGGAAATAAACTTTTGGATCATCAGCGGATTCAGAATAATATCTGTCAATCTTTATCCAGTGCATTATCCTTTTCCGTATCACCTGATCTTTCCCGACAACCGGGATATTATTTTCTGCCTGACATGCTATAACACACGAATTACAACCCACGCACGCGTTCAGATCTATAGCAAGACCCCAGTGAAATCCGTCATATTTTATTTCCGGATAGAGCGTTTTATGATTTTCTTCAAACTCCTTATGAAACTCATTCCCTGAAGATGGATCTTTTCTGTATTCACTCAGAACGGTATTCCGTGCTAAGGGTCTTCCTTCCATTGAAGAGTGTTCCTGAGTAAGTGCCAGCTGACTCTTTTTAAGGGTATTGACAGGCTTTTCTATTGTAAATCCATAAATCCTGTTGCCTTCTGAATAACCTGCAAAAGGAAATAAATTTACGCCAATAGAGCTGCTAACCTTGCCCGAATTTCCATGACCATATCCCATTGCAACAGAAATAGTTCCGTCTGTCTGGCCGGGTTGAATAAATACCGGAAGGGTAAGTTCCTTCGTCAACTTTATCATATCCCCGTTGATGACACCCAGTATTTTTGCATCACCTGCTGACAGGGCAGCGACATTCTCCCAGCATTGTTTTGAAACAGGGTCCGGAAGTTCCATTAACCAGGGATTATTCGCATGCATCCCGGTTCCCAGGGCTACACCTTCCGAGATAATAACCTCAAAGCCACCTGTAACTATTTTGTTTTGTTTGTTTATTGCAAGAGATAAGGCCTCCTTGTTAAAAGGAGTGAATTTCGTGGGAGATGCGTTGTAAGAGAAAACCCCATTCCCAAGAGAGGCTTCCCAGAAAGTCCTGAAATCATGAAGATCCGAATAAGGAAAAAACTCTTTCTCCCAGTTACTCCTGATAAAGTCATGACAGGTCATTTTACTTCCCGACCATGTTAAGAGCGAATCGTGAAATGACCGGGTATTGAATATCCGGTTTATACAAGGCTGGCTTAAAGAGAGGTGCCCGGGCATTATCTCTGCATCATCCCATGATTCAAGATAGTGATTGACCGGACATTCATACTTTGCTTTGCCAACAGTCTCATTTAAGGCAACAGTCATATTTACTGTCAGATCTGTCTTACTGAATGCTGTAAGGAATTTATCCGGATCGGAGTAGTCATAAACAGGATTGACATTATACATCAGGAGGGCGCCAACTTTACCTGAACTTAATTCATTTGCAAGTGCTTCCATTTCCCCATCTATACCCAGGGCCAGGTTCAGGCAGTTGTTCAGGTCAATACATTCATGGTAATTATCAAGAAGCGTATTAATCCCGTTGACAATGACCTGAATGTCAACATTGTTAGTGCCTGAAATTACAACGGACCTTCTCTTTGAGCTAACGAGTTCATCTGCAAGTTCAGAAAGATCTTCCCTAAAAACAGGGGCTTCGGTTTTGACTCCGTTAATTCTTTCAGCTATCTTATTATACAGGTCAATAAGCAGTACTTTTTCTTCAGAGGGCTTTATCTTCTTTCTTATATCTGCATTAGCTCCTGTAAGTGTCATCCCCGACTCAAATTGAACATGCTTTAGCATATTTTCCATCTTGTTGTCAGGGTTTCTCCGTGAAGTGTATCCTGGGATAAAATGTACGGGAGCAAGCCATGTACCAAGGAAATCAGCGTTGATAGATACAACAAGAGAGATATTATTGAAATTATAATCAGGTATCACTGACTTACCGAAACAGAGAAGATTCGCCTCTAATATTGCTGAATATGAAACGGCATCGTACTGTACCCATTTAAAATTCCTGAATCCTTTCCCGAATTCGTTTATCAACCTTTGTGCTGATGGCGAAATGATGCTCGAGGTTAGTAAAACAATTTGTCCGCCAGCTAAATTTATTGCGCTTAGCTTACTGATGATCTGTTTATCAATATTCTCCCATGAATCCTGTTTGTTCTGAAAAGTGGGATATTTCAACCGGGCATCATCATAAAGACTTAAAACAGATGCCTGAACACGGGCTGTAGTTCCTCCCCTGTTGAATTCCGAAAGAGCGTTCCCCTCTATTTTTATCGGTCTTCCGTCTCTTGTTTTTACCAGGATACCAGAATATTCATGACCATCATAAAAGGTGCTTGCGTAATAAAGTGCTTTCCCGGGTGTGATCTCGGGAGGCTGAATAACATAAGGCAGGGCATATTGAACCGGTCTTTTACAACTTTCAATAATAGCTGCTGAGGCAAAACTGAAGCCCAGAACTTTTAAAAAATCCCTTCGTGAAGTGCCCTTTTTCAGAAAATCACCTCCGGGTATGCCCGGGAGTAATTCATCATTTTTAATATCCCGGTTCTCTCCCTGCATAGATGAAATGTTTATTATTTCTTCTGGATTCTTACCGTTCTTTTTCATGTATCAGCACCTTTCCAATATTCTGTTATTAATAATGGCATTTCATACATTCTACACCCCCAAACATGCTTTCTGTAACACTGTCAATAACACCTGTTTTCAATTTTTCAGCCAGATCCCTGTATTGTGAATAATATTGATTACTCTGCACATTCAGCTTCCTTGTCCGGTGACAGTTAATGCACCATCCCATTGACAGGTCGGATACCTGTTTTATTACATTCATCTCTTTCACATTTCCATGACATTCGGAACAATCAACTCCCCCTGCATTAACGTGCTGGGCGTGACTGAAGAATACATGATCAGGAAGGTTATGAACTTTAATCCATGCGATAGGTGTGTGATTCTCATATGCACTTATCACTTTTGATATCTCAAATACGCCTGAGCGTGTTCCGCTCCTGACGATAATATGGCAGTTCAGACAAACATTTTCGGGCGGAATTCCTGCAACTTTACTGTAGGGGGCAGAGCTATGACAGTAAATACATGCTGTTCCGTTCTGTCCGGCATGAACAGCATGGGAGAATTTGATGGGCTGGAAAGGAGAATAATTTTTTGACCTGCCAATTTCGATCGCATTAACTACCAGGGAATTGGTAATAAAGATTCCTGTAACAAGAAGAATCAGATAATTAATCCAGCGTCTTTTAAGTATTTTACTGATAGTTATATCAATAAGAGAAAACAGGAAAAAGATCGTTGAAATAATGAACAACAAAAGATTTGTTATTACCGGTTTATCCTGCCTGAGACCGATGTTAACAAATCTATCCATGTAGGCCTTTATAAGAACAATGTCTTCGGGGCTCAAATGAATGTCTTTGTGCACCTGTGCCATTTTTTGTCCGACAGGTCGTAGAAGTACCCTGCTTAATTCCAGTGCGCTTTTATTCAGATATTTCTTCGAGATCTCAAGTGCATCGGGATTCCAGTTAAGTGTGTCGGAGACTATTGTATTGTGACAGGCAGCACAGTTAACAGACTTATTTTTAATGTAAGCCAGCCCGAAAAAGAGACGCTCTCCCCTAACTATTTCTTCCGCCTTAAAGTCTCTTTTTTTATAAATGACGGAGTCCGGTACCGTTTGAACAAGAGTTTCAGCTTTTTCCCCCCGGGTTCGATTTAAGGTATCATTTGCCGGTGTTTTAACAGTGTCAGCAATGTTCAATTCTCCCACAGAAACAGTAGCTAGAGCCCAGGCGTTTCCCGGCGTGACAAAAATTAAAAATAAGATGACGGCTAAGAAATATTTAATTTTAACTACGGGAGAATTCATGAGCATTGTAGTAAACTATGGTGTATTAAATACTAAACTAACGGAATTATGTCAACTCTCCCCTTCAAAAATCAACCAGATTCAAAAATATAAATTTGCTCATAAATTTTTGAACCACAATACAATTTATTTTTTTAATGAAACCGAAACAAAAATATCCGTCATTATTTCCACTTGTTTCCAATATAATGACAAATAGCTAGAATATTAATTCTGTCTTTATATCTTTGCTCATGAATCATAATTTGTTCAGGTCGGTGTCAAATTATTCTGTTATAACAACCAAACCATGAAAAAGATTTTCTTCCCGGTATTATTTTTAGTTTTTTTATCGATTTTGCTTACTGATTGCAAAAAGGATAAAGGTGATCCACCGACATTGCCACCAGCTGAGTCCATGACAATCGATTTCAGTAATTTCTCTTCTACAACTAAATCCCTTGAGCTATTTCCCGATCAGAAAGGAACATCGAACAGTAACTGGGAATACGCTGCAACAGTTGCCGGATTTTGGAAACTTATTTTAAGCACAACACTCGCGTTACCGGTTACGGTTTTCAAGGTAGCAGTTAATCAGAATCCGGTGTTCGTTTCTGGGAAAACCTGGCAATGGAGCTATACTGCTACATATCTTAATGTAACATATAAAGCAAGACTGACAGGCCTTATAGGTGCAAGTGATGTTCAGTGGAAAATGTATGTTTCGCAGGATGGAACAAACGGATTCACTGATTTCCTGTGGATCGAAGGAACTTCTAATATTGACGGAAGTGGCGGACAATGGACTATTTATCAGGATCCCCAGACAGGAGATGCTTTTCTTCAGATTGACTGGGCAAAAACCACTAATGTTGTAGGGAATATCAAATACACATATATAAAAGCAGGATCATTTAAGGATAGTTATATACAGTATGGCTTAACATCGGACCCTTTAAATGCGTTCTACACAATACATTACTATAACGGAACAAGATTTTCTGATGTTAATGTTGAATGGAATACCACCACAAAAAATGGTCATGTGAAATCAGTTGATTACATGGGAGATTCAAACTGGTATTGCTGGGATTCAAATAAAGTTAATATAGTTTGTCCTTAGGGATAACATCCTATAACCCAGACACAGACTAAACCCCCGGAGATCCCTCATTACTACTACTAATGACAACTTATTATAAAACGCTGATTATATGCCAGATGACCAGTTGTCTTTAAGTCTATTACCCCCTTCCCGACCTTCCCCCAAGGGGGAAGGAGCAAAACCACCATTTCCCCCGTGGGGGAAATAAGAAAGGGGGTAAAAGGCCAATAGTACAGTTGTCATAACGGCAGAGGTGCAAATTTTTTGTATAAAAACCCGGGATGACCTTTCGTATAAGGTTTAGATGGAGAGGAAGGAGGAACCGGGTCACGATTAAGCGGGACGAGTTCACCGAAGGTAATCTCCATATCGCTTCTGTATCCCTGAGCTGGAAGAGAATGATTATTAAAATTTTGTTTTATGAATAATTATATCTTACTTTGTACTTCAAAGTACTTTTAAGCTAGCTGAAATGGAAACAAGAACAGATTATTCTGATGATATAAAAACTATCAAAAGAATTATGGAGGAATCTTCCAGATTTCTGTCATTGAGTGGATTATCCGGGATATTTGCAGGAATATTAGCCTTTCTGGGAGGATTTGCTGCGCATTTTCTGATTCTTCAGAATCAGGATATGACCAGGGTGAAATACGAAGTAGCCTCAGTTGCCCTGATAATACTTATACTCGCTCTGACCGGTTCATTTTATTTTTCGATAAGAAAAGCAAGAAGGAAAGGACAGAAGGTATGGACGCCGGTTTCGAGGAGGCTGCTCCTGAGTCTTTTTATTCCTCTCATCTCCGGGGGGTTTTTTATTCTTATTCTTTTTATTGAGAATCAATGGCAGCTTATTGTTCCGGCCATGTTGATTTTTTACGGATTAGCTCTTGTAAATGCTGGTAAGTTTACATATAGTGAGATCTTTTATCTTGGTCTGGCTGAGTTGATAACCGGATTTCTGGCAGCTGTTTTCAAGGAATCATTCATTCTGTTCTGGATTCTTGGTTTTGGTTTTCTTCATATCGTTTATGGTTTTATTATGTACAGAAAATATCAAGGATGAAAACCGATATTTCAGGATTAAATAAATTGTTTGAGAACAGAGTGAGACTGGGAATTATGTCTGTTCTGATTGTAAATAACCCGTGCGATTTCAACGATCTGAAGGAATCTCTGGGTGTAACCGATGGCAATCTGGCAAGTCATCTGAAGGCATTGGAAGAAAACAAAGTGATAAAGGTAAATAAGCAGTTCATTGGAAGAAAACCAAACACCAGCTATTCAATTACCGAAAACGGTAATCTTCTATTCCGTAATCATATAAATGCTCTCGAAAATCTTATTAAACCCCAATAATTTTTTTACTAATTAACTTTGAGTTTCAAAGTACTTTTAATATAATATTTATTGCAATGAAAATTGAAATTGATGAAAACAAAAAATGGCAGCATTCATTAACGCTTAAGATGGTATTGCTGGCATTCCTGGGGCTCTTCCTTTTAATCCCCCTGCAGATGATAATAATAATTATCAAAGAACGGCAAAAAACATCTGAAGATGTGAAAAAGGAAATTGCATTTCAGTGGGCTGGTCAGCAAAACATTACCGGACCAATTCTGAATATTCCGGTCAGAATATTTCCTTCGAAAAAAGATGCTGACCCTTATGTTTCAGTTTTTCATATAATGCCCGAAACACTTAAAGTGAGAGGAGAAATACAAACTGAAAAAAGACACAAAAGCATTTATCAGGCAGTAGTGTATACTGCTGACCTTAAGATTACAGGGAATTTTGTTTTACCGGAAATCAATACCGGGGAAAAAAGTGATATTCTCTGGAAGGATGCCTATTATACAGCCGGAATAAGCGATAACCGGGGATTAAAAGGGAAGATATGGCTAAAAACAGATTCAGGAAATCTGGAGGCTATTCCGGGATTGAAAGATCCCGATATTTTCCGTTCCGGCATTAGTTTTCCTGCACATCTTTCCGCAAAACAGGATAGCCTTTCCTTTTCTCTGAATTTGAATGTATCCGGATCGGAAGGCCTGAGTTTTGCCCCTATCGGAAAATCTACCGAGATATCACTTTCTTCTAAATGGAACTCTCCCGGCTTCACGGGAAACTTCCTGCCCGTGGAGAGAAAAGTGAACGATTCGGGTTTTGAAGCAAAGTGGCTTGTGACCAACCTCAACCGGAATTTCCCGCAGGTATGGGCCGGAAGTGCCTTTAACCCTGCTAATGATTCGTTTGGTGTAGATTTTATTCTCCCTGTTGATCACTATCAAAAGTCGTTAAGAAGTGCAAAATATGGAATATTGTTTATTGCCCTGACTTTTCTTGCATTGATCTTTGCAGAAATGGCTATAAAAGAAAGAATACATGTTTTTCAATATCTTCTTGTATCACTGGGCCTAGTTCTGTTCTTTTCTCTGCTAAACGCTTTGAGCGAATATACCGGCTTTAATCTGGCATATCTGATTTCTGCATCCGCAACTATTATACTAATTACTTACTTTCTCCGTAACCTCTTTAAAAGGACACTTACAGTTCTTTTAATTTCAGGTTTACTTGTATTCCTTTATTCATTCATTTTTATCTTATTGACTCTCAATGATTACGCGTACCTGGCCGGGAACATAGGCTTATTTGCATTACTTGCCGTAACTATGATTTTGTCAGTAAGGTTTGATCTTTTTAATACCCGGAAAGAGATTGAGAACTGAGCCGGGTAGTTTATATCTGCATATTGTATTAAAATCTTTCCGGCGCAGCATAAACTTGAGTTTTTGCTGCGCTTCTTTTGTTGCATGAAATTGTTGTCTTCTTTTTTTTTACTATTTTGCGCTCCGTAATTTTAAAAACCAGGGAATGTCATCAGGGAAAAAGGCTGTATTACTTATTATTTTGATCCTTATTATTGATCAGGTTCTCAAAATATGGGTCAAAACACACATGATAATCGGAGAAGAAATTCATCTTTTTGGAAATTGGGGGATACTTCATTTCATAGAGAATAACGGAATGGCATTTGGTATGGAAATGGGGGGGAAACCCGGGAAGCTTGTTCTTAGTGTGTTCAGGGTAGTTGCCATTTTTGGTATAGGATGGTTCCTTGTTTCCCTGATTAACAGAAAAGCAAATCTGGGCTTAATTCTTGCAGTAAGTGCAATAATGGCAGGAGCGATCGGGAATATTATTGACAGCGCTTTTTACGGAGTGATCTTCAGTGAAAGTTACAACCAGCACGCCATCCTTTTTCCTCCGGGAGGAGGTTATGCATCTTTCCTTCACGGCAGAGTAGTAGACATGTTTTATTTCCCGATAATTAACACTCACTGGCCACAATGGTCACCTTTCCGGCCAGGCGAATCACTTGTGTTTTTCAGGCCGGTATTTAATATTGCCGATTCTTCAATAACCTGTGGAGTAATCTCAATTGTTTTGTTTCAGAAGAGGATGTTCCGGAACCTCACCTAAAAAGGGCTAAGGGCGCAGGGCGCAGGGCAATAAAAAATTAAATCGGGCAGGACAAGCAAAGATTTTTATCTGCGTAAATCTGCGGGATCTGCGCGAAAATAAAATTCAATCTACTTCACACTAGTTTTACTGGCAGCAACCACTGACACAATTCAATATTGTTTTCAGGTTTTCATGTTTCAGGTAATACCATGTGTTTTTCCCTTCCCTTTTTGAAGCCAGAACCCCTTTATCCTTTAAGATCCCAAGATGATGAGAAGCAGTTGATTGCTCTATCCCCAGTTGCTGGTGTATTTCAGTGACTGTCCTTTTAGTCCCGTCCTCAAGACATCCTACAATTTTTATTCTTACCGGATGTGCAATAGCTTTTAGCATACCAGCTGCTTTTTCAAGACTCTCCGGATTTAGATCTTTAAATTCCATCCTCTGATTTTTCTTTTCGCAAATATATATAAATATGTTGATATGATGAAAATCCCTCATTGTCAGGATAAAGTTACATTCATTAAAAGAACTGCATTTAAAAAATGATCTGGAGTTGCTGATTTTATTATATTTGACTGAAATAAAAATTTATGTCTGCTCTTACCGGAATAAGAAAGCCTGTTGAGATTGAAATGGCTGAGTTTGAAAAATACTTTAGCCGTACCATGCAAAGTGATATACCTTTACTGAATATCATTCTGAATTATATTCTACGGCGCAAGGGCAAGCAGATGAGGCCGTTGCTCGTTTTTCTGACTGCCCGTCTCAATGGCGAAATTGCTGAATCTACTTATATAGCGGCAACTTGTATTGAGCTTCTTCACACAGCCTCTCTTGTACATGACGATGTTGTTGATGATGCGCACGAAAGACGCGGCTCTCTCTCAATTAATGCGTTATGGAATTCTAAAATTGCGGTCCTCCTTGGTGACTACCTTCTTTCATCCGGAATGCATATCTGTGTTGAAAAATCACGATATGACATGCTCGAGATTATTTCGGAAGCAGTTAAATCGATGTCAGAAGGTGAATTGCTGCAGCTTCAGAAGTCCAGAAAATTAAACATCAAGGAAGAAGATTATTACAAGATCATAATAAGCAAGACTGCAGCTTTATTATCAGCTTGTACGGCATGCGGTGCAAAATCCGTCACTGAGGATGCAGAAATAATACAAGTTATGAAGGATTTTGGGGAGAATATCGGGATTGCTTTTCAGATAAGGGATGATATACTTGATTATGAAGGAACAGGGTTGACAGGAAAGGCAGTCGGGAATGATATTAAAGAAAAAAAAATTACTCTTCCTCTGATACATGCCCTTGAACAATCGGAGAACTCAAAGCGAAGACATATTCTTAATATTGTCAAAAACAAGAAGAAAAGCCGGAGAGAAATAAATGAAGTTATAAGTTTTGTAACAGACTATGGCGGACTTGATTATGCTGAACTTAAAATGAACCAGTACAGGGATAAAGCTCTCGCAATCCTTGATTCTTACAGCGAATCCGAGGTAAAAGCATCACTCAGGGAATTTGTTCGATACACAACTTCAAGAAAAAAATAATATCATTCCGGCTCAAGCCTGATTGTTGCTACCTTTTCAAGGTCTTTCACGTAATATCTTGAACCTATCCAGAATAAGAATGCCCCTAACAGAAGGACAAATGGAAGTACAGACAATGCTGTCTGTATATTTGTAAGGTCATATATTTTACCCATCACAATGGGCGCAGTAGATGCTCCTAACAGGTTTTGAATCACCACAGCAATTGCATATGAAGTTGCTCTCAGTCCCGGATGAATTACATCCTGTGTTACAGAAGCTGCACCTGAAATGAAAGCCAGCACCAGGACTCCGAAAACCAGAAAAAGTACATACTGGGCTGTTCCTTTAAACACGACTAATGCAAGAAACAATACTACCGCCGATAAAAAGGAAGAGGTAGCAGGAAACAATAATCTGGCGTTGTTTTTTGATTTCCTCCAGATGTCTGTCAGATATCCTCCGAGAGGAGCTCCAACAAGTGCTAATACCATTACTGAGCTTGCCATTTTTCCGGCTGTTTCCTGGGGTATATTCCTCATATTTTCAAAATATGTAGGTAACCAGGTAAGCATTGAAGTAGTAACAAATACTACAGCTGCCATACCAAGATAAGTAAGGAGGACAGAGGGTTTTGTAATAAACTCCTTTACCATGTCCTTCTTTTCCATTTTTATTTTATTGCTGTATTTATCATAAAAAGAAAGATCAACGGTTTTATAATCCTTTACAAAAAGGAAAAGTATCGCTACTATCATTCCGGGAATTGCAACAATACCGAAAGCATGTTTCCATCCTAACTTTGCTGCAATAACGCCTCCCAGAAGTACACCTATTGCTGAACCAAGAGGTATTGAAGCATTCCATAATCCCATCATCCTGGCTCTCCGGTCTACCGGATATAACCCTGATATCATTGCGCTCCCTCCCGGTGCATAACCTGCCTCTCCTACTCCTATTAGCATCCGGGCCATAAATA
This sequence comes from uncultured Bacteroidales bacterium, assembly GCA_963823065.1. GTDB lineage: Bacteria > Bacteroidota > Bacteroidia > Bacteroidales > VadinHA17 > LD21. The sequence continues at coordinate 764,937 of CAWGJX010000001.1, read as the reverse complement.
GCTGTACAAAATTTCCCGTTAAGGCGCATATTGCGGTGGCCATACTCCACATTATTGCCATTACTCCTATTGTCTTGGTCCTGCTCCATCGGTCGACCAGTATCGAAATTGGAAAAGTAAGTATCACTATTGCCCAGTAAACAGCCGAAACCAGTAACCCGCTCTGGGTATGTGATATTCCCCAGTCTCGTTCAATTGAGGTAAACATCGATGTCACAACCATTCTGTCGATGTAGTCAAACATATACAACAGGAACAGCAACATAAAAACGTAGTTGGAATACCTGAGAGAAAACAGGTAACCTGTACGGTCTACTGGATTTTTCATTCTGACTTAAATTTATTCAACGGCAACACCAAGTACGGAAAAATAAATGTGAGTTAGAATTATTAATACATTTTTTAAGTCTTTATACTTAGCCTGGTAGTAGTCCTATGTGTTTGAAATCCATTAACCACAAAGAACACTAAGAACACACAAAGGACACAAAGTCAAAACCTTGTTATCATTTTCTTTGTGATCTTTGTGTCAACCCTTTGTGAACTTTGTGGTTAAAAGAAAAAAAATTACTACTTTTCATTGTTTAATTTTAAAACTTCCTGAAACTATGACAACTTTAAAACAAATTAATGAATTTCTTGATTCGCAGCCTATTGCATTGGTAGGGGCATCACGTAATCCTAAAAAATTTGGTTACTCTGTGCTAAAAGAGCTTAAAGAAAAAGGAATGAAAATTATTCCGGTCAATCCTCTGGCTGAGGAAATAATGGGGGAAAAATCTTATCCTAATGTAAAAATGCTCCCTCCTGAAGTGAAGAGTATTATCATAGTAACAAAGAAAGATAAGACCGCCTCTGTTATCCGCGACGCAAAAGAAAAGGGAATAAAAAACATCTGGATTCAGCAGATGGCCGATAGCAAGGAAGCTCTCGCTGAACTTAAAGACTCAGGAATTAATCTTATTAAAGGTGAATGCATCCTCATGCATTACAAACCTCATAGTATCCATAAATTCCATGGCAGTCTTAAGAAACTTTTTGGTCGTTTTCCAAAATAATGGCAGAAAACACAGCTTCTTACAATCTTAAATTCATTGTCCGCGATTACGAATGTGATCTGCAGGGGGTGGTTAATAATGCCAATTATCAGCATTATCTTGAGCACGCAAGACATGAATATCTTATCTCACGTGGAGTAGGTTTTGTTCAGCTTCACGATGAAGGGATAGATCTGATCGTTACAAAGGTGGAAATCGAATATAAATTCCCTCTTAAAAGCCGTGATGAGTTCATGGTAACTGTTAACATTCAGAGAGAAGGAAACGCCAGGATACTTTTTATTCAGGATATTTTCAGATTGCCTGATTTAAAATTAGTTGTCAGGGCCAGGGTAACTGGTATAGCAACTAAGAAGGGGAGACCAGTTCCTCCGCCCGGAGATCTGGTTCTAAAACTTGGATTAGAATAGTAAATACCACTTATCGATTAAAAATGAAACCCTGGAAAAAATGCTTGCTGCAATTGGCTGTATTAGTTATTTTTTTTCTGGTACATCTGTCATATATTCTCAACAATTAACTGATCTGAGACATAAATATGATAAACAGGAAGTTTATATAACCATGAGGGATGGAGTCAGATTATTTACATCTGTATACACTCCTAAAAATGATTCTGTTAAGCATCCCATACTTATGAGCCGCACACCATATAATATTGAACCCGGAGGTACTGACAGTTTTAATTTCCTGGTACAGCTTTACAGGAGATATACAGATGAAGAATATATTATGGTATACCAGGACGTGAGGGGAAGGTATATGAGTGAAGGTGAATTTGAAGATATTCGTCCCGTTATCGCCTATAAAAAGAGCAATAAGGATATTGATGAATCAACAGATACCTGGGATACTGTTGCCTGGCTGATAAAAAACATAAAGAACAATAATGGGAAAGTTGGAATTATGGGCGTCTCCTACCCTGGTTTTTACGCTACAATGGGTCTGATAAACGCTCATCCCGCAGTGAAGGCAGTTTCTCCCCAGGCACCAGTAACAGCATGGTTTTTAGGTGATGATTTTCATCACAACGGTGCCTTCTTCATTCTTGATTGCTTTCCTTTTTATTTCAGTTTCGGACAACCACACAGGTCTCTTACCCGACATGATTATCCATCATTTAAATGGCCGGTGTACGATAATTATGAGTTTTTCATGTCTCTCGGAACTGACAGGAACTTAAGTTCTGAATATATGGGAGACAGCATAAAATTCTGGAATGATGTTTTTGCACATCCTGATTACGATAATTTCTGGAAATCAAGGGATCCGAGGCAATTTCTGAAAAATATCACCCCTGCTGTTATGACAGTTGGGGGATGGTTTGATGCTGAGGACCTGTATGGCACGCTGCACACTTATAAAGCCATTGAAAATCAGAATCCGCCGACAGTTAAAAACTTCCTTGTAATGGGTCCGTGGGCTCATGGTCAATGGGCCAGTGGCGATGCCAGAAGCCTCGGAAATATTTACTGGGGGCTTGATGCAAATGAAAAATTTCAGGAACAGGAAAAACAATTTTTTAACTATTATCTTAAAGGTGAGGGAACAGGTAAAATCCCTGAAGCAGAGATCTTTGTAACCGGTTCAAACGAATGGAGAAGTTTTGACAAATGGCCACCGGAAAACAGGGTGGAAAAGACTCTTTATTTTCAGCCTTCAGGAATGGTTTCAAGTACCCTTCCTGTAACAGATGGCGGATACGATGAATATGTTTCTGACCCTATGAAACCAGTTCCCTATTGCAATGAAATTCATACGGAAAGAACCAGGGAATATATGACAGATGATCAGCGTTTTGCTGCAAGACGGCCGGATGTGATGGTATATAAGACTGACATACTCAATGAAAACATAACTCTAACCGGACCAATCATCGCCGATCTTTTTGTATCAACTACCGGAACTGATGCGGATTTTGTTGTTAAACTTATAGATGTATTCCCCGATGATATGGTTACTCCGGCGAACGAAGAAATCAATACTCCTCTTGGAGGTTACCAGATGCTGATAAGAGGAGATATCTTCCGTGGCAGGTATCGTAACAGCTTCGAAAAACCTGAGGCATTTGTTCCTGGAAAAGTAACAGAGGTCAGTTATGAATTAACGGATATAGCCCATACTTTCAGGAAGGGTCACCGCATTATGGTACAGGTACAGAACTCCTGGTTTCCACTGGTTGACAGGAATCCGCAAAAATTTGTCAATATCTATAAATGTTCTGAGACTGATTTTCAAAAGGCAACCCAAAGGATTTATCATGATACCAGGTATCCATCTTGTCTTAAAGTGTCAGTTTTACAGGAAAAATAGATGCATCTATCAAATATGTGCCTGGGACCTGGAACTGTTGATTTAATAATTGTCGGGGTCGACCGGCCGGAACAGATTGAAAATTATCTCGGAAGGATGAGGAAGGTGTTGGCAGTGAAATAACTTATTGCCAACAGCAGAATAACTTCTATTTTAATGAATAACCCCCTTTCTTATTTCCCCCAAGGGGGAAATGATAGTACATACCTTCCCCCTTGGGGGAAGGACGGGGAAGGGGGTCATTAAAGCCAAAGGAACAAAGTACTTGAATTTTAATTCTTAATGTAACTACAATCTACCTATGAATCTGAAAAAAATTCTTATTTATCTGGTTGTCATGAGCCTCTGTTTTGCCTTCATCCCCCGGAAAGGGCTCGATAAAATAATTAAACCCGGTACAAAACTTGAAAAGCTGGCGGATGGATTTTCGTTTACTGAAGGTCCGGCTTCAGATAAGATGGGGAATGTATATTTCACGGATCAGCCGAACGATAGAATCATGATATGGAGTACTTCAGAGAAACTTTCTACATTCATGCAGCCCTGTGGCCGTTCAAATGGTCTTTCCTTTGATAACAAAGGAAATCTTTGGGCTTGTGCAGATCAGAAAAATGAGTTATGGTGCATCTCCCCCGATAAGAAAGTTACTGTAATTCCTTCAAAATATCAGGGTAAACCGCTGGACGGTCCTAATGATCTGTGGAATACACCCTCTGGCGGCCTTTATTTTACCGATCCGTTTTACAAGAGATCATGGTGGGATCACGATACTATGCCACAGGCAATCCAGGCTGTATATTATCTGGCTCCCGATCACAAAACGATTACAAGGGTAATTAATGACCTTGAAAAACCAAATGGAATCGTTGGAACTGCTGATGGTAAAGCGCTATTTGTAGCTGATATCCAAGGTAATAAAACCTGGAGATATACTATTAACAAAGATGGCACACTTACCAATAAGAAATTGTTCTGTGAAAAGGGATCCGACGGCATGACAATTGATACAAAGGGAAACATTTATCTTACTGGTAACGGCGTACAGGTATTTGATAAAAATGGTGTTTTTCTGGGAAGCATAGCTGTTCCGGAAAGTTGGACCGCCAACGTTTGTTTTGGCGGAAAAGACATGAAAAGTCTCTTTATCACCGCCAGTAAAGGCCTTTACAGGATACGGACGTTGATCAAGGGGGTTTGTTGATATCGACATTTTTCGGTTAATAACATTTATCACTTTAACATTTTGGTACATAAATTTATTTTAATATTGTAATCTGTTTTGAACCTATACTGAACGTGATTTTATCCTAACAAATGATTAATAAATTAGAGTTTATGGAAGGGACTCGTAGAGCTGATATTAAACCTGGTATAGAAGTCAGAGTTGAACTGACTGAACATAAACGTACAGGCCGGCTCACGGAAGGTAAAGTTAAGGAAGTTCTTACATCTTCACCGAATCATCCTCATGGTATTAAAGTTATGCTTGAGAATGGTCTTGTTGGTCGGATTAAAGAGATAATCTGAATCTGCTTATTACTCGATCAATCAAAAAATTATCTAAATTTGAAATGCCTGAAAACAGCAAAGTTTTCAAGCATTGGTTGTTGCTAACCTTATTATTGAAAATAAGATGAAATATGAGGATCTTCTTGTAAGCACTCTTGGAAAAGGAAGTATTACATCCCCACTCAGGCACACCCACCGCGCCGAGAATCCCATTTATAAATTTGTTGATGACAGTGAAAGAATCTTATATGATGTTTCGCTCGAAAACTTCAGAAAATGTCATGAAACGGGAGAACCGCCTGTCTCTTTTGAAAAAGCCGGCCCAAAAGAAAATATATATTTTGAACCAGCAAAGACGAAAGTTGCTATTGTCACCTGCGGAGGGTTATGCCCAGGACTAAACAATGTTATCCGAAGTCTTGTCAATGAATTGCATTACAGGTATGGAATAAGCAGGATACTTGGAATACAATATGGTTATGAAGGGTTAATTCCCTCTTATAATCATGCTGCTATTGAACTTACATCTTCAATGGTCAACTATATTCATCTTACCGGAGGTACTTTCCTTGGATCTTCAAGAGGCGAGCAGGATGTTGAAAAAATGGTAGATACTCTTGAGATTCAGAATATTAATATGCTATTCTGCATTGGAGGAGATGGAACACTTCACGGTGCACATGCAATACATAAAGAAATTGAAAAAAGAAAGCTTAAAATCTGTGTTGCCGGCATTCCAAAGACGATTGACAATGATATCGATCTGATACAGAAATCTTTTGGTTTTGAAACGGCTTTTTCGATAGCTAATGATATTATTAAGAATGCACACAATGAGGCATCAGGAGCATTCAATGGGATTGCGCTGGTTAAGCTGATGGGACGTGATTCTGGCTTTATTGCAGCAAATGCTGCCCTGGCAATTCAGGAAGTAAATTTTGTACTTGTTCCTGAAATAGCTTTTGATCTTTACGGTCCGAGGGGGTTTCTGCATGTTCTCAGGAAACGACTTGAAGACCGTCATCATGCAGTTATTGTGGTTGCTGAAGGGGCAGGTCAGGAGTTTTTCGACTGTTCTGATTACAGTAAAGACAAATCAGGGAATATAAAATATAAAGACATAGGGATCTACCTGAAAGATAAAATCTCCGAAGAGTTTAAGAATAAAGAGTTTCCTCATTCCATAAAATATATTGATCCGAGTTATATCATAAGAAGCGCCCCGGCAAACGCAAACGATAGTAAATTCTGCAACCTCCTCGCACAGAATGCAGTTCATGCAGCCATCTCCGGTAGAACTGACTTTGTCATCGGATTCTGGAATAATCAGTTTACAATTATGCCTATACAGGCCGTCGTTGCCAAACGTAAAAAGATTGATGTTGAAGGCGAAGTGTGGTGGAATGTACTTGAGGCAACCGGTCAACCTGTATCAATGAAAAATCCCTGATATGATAAAGAATATCGTTTTTGATCTTGGGAATGTCCTGCTCAGCTTCAAACCTTCAGAATATTTTGATAAACATAAATATCCTGCAGCAATTAAAGCAACGATCCTTGAAGATATTTTCAGAAGTAAGGAATGGCTTATGCTTGATAATGGTGAAATCTCAACACAGGATGCTATCAGTGCCATTTCAAAAAGATCTTCTCTTAAAACGGAAGAAATCGATCATATTTTCAACTTACGTACTGATCTGTTGTTTCCCCTCGATTCAAACATAAAAGTGCTTCCTGGATTAAAAAAACGGGGTTTTAAACTATATTATCTCTCAAACTTTCCTCTTGACATTTTTGATGAAGTCAGGTCAGGTTATTATTTTTTCAGGTATTTCGATGGAGGACTGATCTCTGCTGAAGCTAAATCTTCAAAACCCGAGAAAAGGATTTATGAAATTCTTCTGGAGAGGTATTCACTTATTCCAGGTGAATGTCTTTTTATTGACGACCTGGAAGCAAATGTGATTTCCGCCCGGGAATTTGGGATGAAAGGTCTTTTAACGAATGGGTCACTTGAAATTGCAAAAGAGATTGAGGAGGCTTTGATGTGATTCTGCTTCAAAAATTCCTGCCCCTGCGTCAGGTTCACCCAAAATTTTCAATTCTCAATGACTTAAGGGATCAGATAAGCTACAGTAATCGTCACACATTCTGCGACTTAACCTATTTTAATCTCAAATATGTTCCACGTGGAAACTATTGCAGTTTTTTGAAATATTCTGTTAAAACGGCACTTTTTGCCGTGCCTACAAGTTTTTGAAGTTCTTCAGGTAATGCATCTTTAATTTTTTCAGCTGACTCGAAATGCTTAAGAAGTATTTCTTTTGTTCTGTGGTCCGATTCCTTTAATCTGATCGAGATCGGATTTTATCATATCTGACGAACGCTTATCACGATGAAAATTTATTCCGAAACGATGAGCTTCATTTCTCAGATGCTGGATTATTTTCAGACTAATTGAATTTTTATCAAGATAAATAGGAACACTGTCACCAGGGAAATATATCTCTTCAAGTTTTTTTGCAATTCCTATTACAGTAACTTTTTCCCTTAACCCTAATTTATCAAGACTTTTCATTGCTGATGAAAGCTGTCCTTTCCCCCCATCGATAATAACGAGCTGAGGCAACTTTTGATTTTCCTCGATCATTCTCCTGTAGCGCCTGTACACTATCTCTTCCATAGAAGAGAAATCATCAGGACCAGTTACTGTTTTAATATTAAAATGACGGTACTCGTTCTTACTTGGTCTGGCATTTCTGAATACAACACAAGCTGCCACCGGATTTGATCCCATAATATTAGAATTGTCGAAACATTCTATATGTGTTGGTAACTCAGGCATATGCAGATCGTTTTTCAACTTTTCGAGGTTTTTACCTGTTCTTACCTGTGGAGAATGTTCCATCCTTTTCTTCTTCTGTTCCAGTTTGTAATAAATAGCATTCCGTTCAGCCAGCTCAAGAAGTTTTTGTTTCTCGCCAGCTTTTGGTACAGTGTAAATGACTTTGTCAAGAAGAAGGTCGGGCTTAAAAGGAACAATTATTTCAGGAGAATCACTGGAAAGTCTTTGCCTGATTTCAGTTATTGCAAAACCCAGCATAGATTCTTTTTCTTCCTCGACCCTTATTTTTAATTCCACTGTAAGTGCCTGTATAATAGATCCTTGAATTACCTTAAGATAATTTACATAAGCATTATCCGATTCCTGGGTAAAGGCAAAAACATCCACATTTCTTATAGTATTGCTTACAACTGTCGACCGGCTTCTGAATTTTGAGAGGATATCGATCTTTTCCTTTACTGACTGTGCTTCTTCAAACCTGAGATCTTCTGAGAATTTTTTCATGTCTCTTTTCAGGTGATCTATAACACCAGATATATTGCCTTTCAGAATGTCTTTTATCTGGTTAATATTTTCGAGATGTTCCTTCTCCGGCTGATTGCCAACACAGGGACCTTTACAGTTTCCTAAATGATACTCAAGGCAGACTTTATATTTTCCGGCTTCGATGTTTGCCTGAGAAAGGTTGAGTGAACACGTTCTTATTTTATACAATGGTCTGATGAAGCTTATTAAAGTCTTAACCATTAAAGCAGAAGTATAGGGACCAAAATACAGTGAGCCGTCCCTGACCGGATTTCGTGTACTGAATACTCTGGGAAAGGGTTCATTTTTTATACAAATCCATGGAAATGTCTTGTCATCCTTTAAAAGGATATTATACCTGGGTTGATGTCTTTTAATAAGATTGTTCTCAAGGAGGAGGGCATCCGACTCATGATCGACCACAATATGGCGGATATCGACTGTTTTTCTCAGGAGAGCTATAGTTTTTCCTGACTGATTTTTTGAAAAATAGGATGTAACTCTTTTCTTCAGATTCTTGGCTTTACCAATATATATGGTTACTCCTGATGCATCAATAAACTGATAGATCCCCGGGTTATCAGGAAGAGAGGACAGTATTGATTTAAATTTTTCGTCGATAGCCATCTGAAATGATGAATTTGATGCAAAGATAGTGAATGTAGGGATTTATTGAATGGCCACGCCATGGCGTGGCACTACATAAATCTTGATGCTCCGTAGGGACATGCCATGGCATGTCCCTAAATTTTTAATTTCCAATTCACTTAAACGAACAGAGAAACAGGCTGGAATTTCTTAACATCAAATAATCCTCTGTCCCCTATTTTCAGATCGGGAATAACCAGTAAGGCCATAAATGAGAGGGTCATAAAAGGGGCTTTCATTGTACATCCGAGTGTTTTTACAAGTCGATTCAGATTCTCATATTCTCCGGCAATTTCCTCACATGTGCCGGTGGTCATTATACCTCCGATATTAAGCTGAATCGACTCTGTTTTTTCACCATCGGATACTGCAAGACCACCCTTCAATGTTACAATCTGATTAATTGCTTCGATAATATTTTTATCCTCAACTCCAATAGCTATTATATTATGACTATCGTGTGCTATTGAACTTGCAAAAGCTCCATTCTTTAGTCCGAATCCCTTTATAAATCCAACAACTGGTGGTAAATCTTTATACCTGTCTTTAACGACTATTTTCAATATATCATTCTTTACATCAGAGGTCACGAATTCTGAGTTTCCTGAATAGCCGGTAATTTCTCCGGTGAGCAGTTCCCCATCCATTGCAGTTATTATTCTGATTTCACCATGTTTATTTTTTACCCTTATATCAGATTCTGTTATCTGCCGGCAATTGAAATTATTTACCGCAGCACCTGGTTTATACTCGAATAGTACTTTCCCTTTATCAAATACTTTGACGCCTGCGATCCATGTCTCCTGTACATTCATTTTATCGAGACTATCAACAAGAATAAAATCTGCTTTATCTCCGGGCCGGAGCAAACCAGAATCAAGTTTGTAATGTTCTACAGGGTTAACTGTAGCACTGCGAATAACATCAAAAACATTATAACCTTCTGAAATAAGTCTTGCGATTAATTTATTAATATGTCCCTCTCTCAACATTTCAGGATGAAGATCGTCACTGCAAAGCATTACCATATCCGGATGAGTTTTGTAAAGATCTTTCAACGCGTCAAGGTTCTTCGCAGCGCTGCCTTCTCTTATAAGAATTTTCATCCCAAGCGCGATTTTTTCTTCTGCTTCATTCAGATTGCTGCATTCATGATCAGTTGAAATACCTGCTGCGACATATTTCTTCAATTGATCACCTGATAAACCAGGGGCATGCCCATCAACCGGTTTCCCAAGTTTCTTTGCGCACGACAGTTTCTTCATTACCTCTTCATCTTTGAAAATAACTCCCGGGAAATTCATCATCTCCGACAGATACCTGATTTCCTTTCATCTCCAGAAGTTTCTCCACTTGCTCATGATTCAGGGTTGCACCATTACTCTCAAAACTTGTAGCAGGAACACATGATGGTGCTCCAAAATAAAAATCAACAGGCACTTTTTTAGCATCGTTGATCATAAATCCGACACCATTTATGCCCAATACGTTTGCAATCTCATGAGGATCTGAAACTGTAGCACATGTTCCATGTTTAACAGCCATAGCTGAAAAAGCTCCCGGAGTGATCATCGAAGATTCTATATGAATATGAGAATCTATCAATCCGGGCAATATAAAAATTTCAGGTGCACTCACCGCTTTTCAACGCTATTATCCTTCCCTGCTGTATTTCTACAATTGCCGGGAAAATTTTTTTCAAATGAACATCTACCAGTTGCCCAAGAATTTTCATAAATTTATTTTTGAAAATAAAAATAATTGTTCCACGTGGAACATTATCTTCCAAGATACATAAGTAATATATTGATGTCCGATGGTGAGACCCCGCTGATTCTTCCTGCCTGACCTATATTCACAGGTCTTATTTTACTTAGCTTTTGTCGTGCTTCGGTTGAGATAGAAATTAATTCATTAAAATTAACATCCTGAGGTATCTTTAAATTCTCTAATCTCTTTATCTTATCAGCCACAGTTTTCTCTCGCACTATATATCCTTCATATTTGATTTTAATTTCTGCTGATTCTGTTATTTCCCTAAACCGCTTTGACATGAACACCCTAAGTTCTTTCCCATCTTCAATTTCTTTCAATAATTCTCCAATTTCAATCTGTGGACGAGCTGCCAGATTAATTGCTTTTATTTGTTGAGTAATTTTATTGGTTCCGGCCTTTTCCAGGAATGCATTAATCTCTTCAGGCTTAACACTTTTTTTTGAAAGAAACTCAATAATTTCTTTTGCCATTTCTTCCTTCTCTTCGAGGTGTCTTACTCTATCAATTTTAGCTGTTCCGATTTCAAATGCTTTCCTCGTAAGTCTTTCATCAGCGTTATCCTGTCGTAAAAGGATGCGGTATTCCGCCCTTGAAGTGAACATTCTGTAGGGTTCATCCACACCCTTTGTTACCAGATCATCAATAAGTACACCAATATAAGATTCTTCTCTTCCCAGAATTAATGGTTCCTTATTTCTCATTTTCAGTACAGAATTTATTCCCGCCATCAATCCCTGTGCCGCAGCTTCCTCATATCCGGTAGTACCATTAATTTGTCCGGCAAAATAGAGATTTTTTATAGCCTTTGTTTCGAGAGTGTGAGTGAATTGGGTAGGTTGAAAAAAATCATATTCTATGGCATAACCCGGTCTGAAAATTTCCACCTTCTCCAATCCCTTTACTTTTCTCAAAGCTTTCAATTGCGTATCAAGCGGCAAACTACTTGCAAAACCATTTACATAATATTCAATTGTATCTTCTCCTTCCGGTTCAATAAATAGCTGATGTGATGTTTTATCCTTAAATGTTACCACCTTATCTTCAATGCTTGGGCAATATCTTGGACCACGTCCTTTTATCCTACCAGTAAACAGAGGACTATATTTTAGACCCTTTCTTATCTCCTCATGAACTTCTTCGTTTGTATGAGTAATAAAGCAACTTCTTTTTTAAAAGGGTATTTCGCTCTTCTATCAGATATGAAAAAGTTTCATCTTCGTCATCTCCCTGTTGCTCAGTCATGGCATTGAAATCAACCGATCGTCCATCGATTCTGGCACTGGTTCCTGTTTTCATCCTCTCAACAGAAAATCCTAATTGTTCCAATTGTTCACTTAAACCTGTTGATGCCTGTTCTCCTGATCTTCCTCCTTTAATATTATTAAACCCGATATGCATTAAGCCATTTAAAAATGTACCATTAGTCAGAACCACACCTTTTGAATAAAATCGGGTACCTAATGAAGTTTCCACTCCTGTCACTTTCATGTCCTCAATAAGCAAAGTATTTGCCTGCTCCTGCCATATAAAAAGATTATCGGTTTTCTCCAAAACTTTTCTCCACTCTATAGTAAACCGTTGACGATCACATTGCGCTCTTGGACTCCACATTGCGGGACCTTTTGACTTGTTCAGCATCCGGAACTGTATCATACTCCGGTCAGTGACAATTCCACTCATTCCTCCCATAGCATCGATTTCTCTTACTATTTGTCCTTTTGCAATTCCACCCATTGCAGGATTACACGACATCTGAGCAAGCTTTGTCATATCCATTGTAATAAGCAATGTCTTTGCTCCCATTGTTGCTGATGCGTGAGCAGCTTCGCAACCTGCATGACCCCCTCCAACTACAATTATATCATATTGAAAATCCATAATCTTTTTCCTTAAGTGAATTCAACCAGTAATCTTCCATTCTCCTCATTTCACTTCTCTTCTCTTCATTATTATCATCATACCCCACAAGATGTAAAACTCCATGAATTAATACCCTTAATAATTCAGCCTCTAAACTAACTTTATAGTTTAATGCATTCTCTTTGACCCTGTCCAGACTAATATAAATTTCACCGTTAATTACATCCTTCTCATTATAACTAAAAGTAATAACATCGGTATAATAATCATGTTCGAGAAACTCGATATTAATTTCCTTCAACCGTTCGTCGTTTGTTATTATAAAACTCAGATCCCCGGCTATCCTATTTTCTTTAGTGATTATATCACTGACTAGCTTTTTGGCCTTTCCTGATCTTTTTAGCCTGAAAACTAACTCGTCATAGAATATTCTTATGCTCAAGATATAATATTCTTAAAAGTCATTGTTACAGAATTTCCCTTTTGACTGTACTTAATATTATCAGCAAGATGTGACATCAGATAAATTCCCCTTCCGTTTAGTGCCTCAATATTCTCAGGTGTTGTTGGGTCCGGGACAGTTTCAGGGCTGAAGCCCGGTCCTTCATCAGTTACAGTGATAGTGAGCTGATCAGATTTATATGAAATTTCTATCTCTACAATTTTATCAGTGTTTAATTTGTTCCCATGTAAAATAGCATTATTAACTGCTTCCATTGCAGAAACCAGAATCTTTCCATAATTATCCTGTGAAATACCTAAAACAGTAGTCGTCTCGTCAATTGCGTTTTCCACGATTCTTAAGTTCTCCACCGAAGATTCAATCCTGATTTTTTTATTCATAACCTATTAACTGCCCCCCGTTATACTTAAATATTTAAATTTTGTTACACAAACCATTCAGTTTTTTGAAATCCAGGATTCCGGGTCAAGTTTCTCCTTCTCTTCAAATATCATAAACTTAAGTATTGACTTATTTCCATTGTCTGTATCGCAAAACACGTTACCAATTTCCTGTTTTGTATCAACTTTATCACCCGGTTTTACTTTCAAATCTACGATATTTTGATAAACTGAAAGATATTTCCCATGTCTGATAATTACAGTCATGTTTGCCCCTTCGATAAAAAATACTTTAGCTACCTCTCCTTTGAACACACTTCTGACTGCTGTTTTACCAAGGCTTGTAATTTCTATTCCAATATTATTTTCAGTAACATATTTCAATACAGGATGTTTTTGAATGCCGAACTGGCTTGTGATAATTCCTTTTTCAACAGGCCAGGGTAATCTCCCTTTATTCTCTGCAAAGTTTTCTCCTATAAGCTTTTGTTCCGGGGTATTGTCAGATTTTATTACTTTTTTTCTTTCCGATTCAATAATCCTTGCAATTTCCCTTTCTATTTTATCAGCAATCTTCCTTTTTTCCTCAAGATCTTTTTTTAATTGTTTTTCTTTCTTACTCAGCGATTTAACCATCTGTTGTTTCTTCCCCTGCTCAGATTGTAAAAGATACTTTTGTTGTTCTTCTTTTGATTTCAAAACGGATATTCTATCCAGATCATTCTGCAAACGGTCCTTTGTAACCTGGATTTGCTCCTTAAGCTCAATAATTACCTCAGACTCTCTTCTCCTGAACTTGGTTATCTGCTGCAAATATTTCAAACGTTTATAACCCTGATTAAAATCTTTAGCAGATAAAATATATACTATTTCAGGGTTTTCCTTCATTGATTTATATGAATTAACGACAGCCCGGGCGTAATCTTTTTTTAACTCAACCAGATCGCTCTCCATCATATTTATTGCATCTGTGTTTAGATCAATCCTTTCTGTTACAAGGTTAATTTCATCGCGCATTCCTCTAATTACTGATTCACGTAAATTAAGTTTATTACCAATTATTTTAATTTCATTCATGCTTTCTTCCCTTTTCTTAGTAGTGGATTTCAGCATATTGTCTACATAATTTATTTCATTCAGCGTTGAATTTCTTTTTTGCTCCAATTCAGCTTTAGTCTGTGCAGATAAATTGTAAAATATTATAGACAACAATAAACATATCAGAACCAGAATTCTCATTGCAGTTCAATTAATTCATAACCTTTCCCTGGAATAAAGCTAATGTTTCCGTTCCATGGGGATTCAACCTTCAAAATCTTAATCCTTAGTGATATACCATAATTAATATCACTCAATTCGATTATTCTGGGTATAATAACATTCCCGGAACTAAAATATTTATCAAATACTATACTTAAACCCCCTTTATTTATGCCGTTGATCTGATTCACTGTAATTACCTTTTTCCTCTTACAGTCGATTATGTAGTTTAAAGGAATTCCTTTCAGCTGGCAATCTATTGTTAATTTATCGTCAACACATTTCTCCCTGCCTGTCATGCATCTTTTATCCAGAATTATATCTCCAAATATAAGAGGCAGAAAACTCTGAGATAATCCATATTTCTTTACTAAAAAACTCGAGGTTCCAGAGTACAATTTCTTATTAATCCGATCATTCATTTCCACACTGTCGCCAGAAATGAATATTCGCGCTCCCTCAATACCAGTCCTGCTTCTTAAGCTTATCAGATATTTGTCGGGTTTTTCAAACTTTATATTTGCAATAAATTTATCGTTACCTCCTTTAGAATTAACCTCAATTTCAGCCTTTTGAATAAAAAATCCATTATTTGTAATATTCTGATTATCTGTGCCTTCCAGAATATCATCGCTAACAATTTTATCGGGTATTTCATTGATTGTTCTTTCATTATTTCTAAAAACAGAACATCCGCCGACTAATAATCCCAATAAAACTATATTAGCTATTTTCCGCAATTTTCTATTTCCTTTATTAATTCAGTTTTAGTACTGTCGAGCTTTAAGGCAATATTCCAATTAGTTACAGCATCGGCGCATTTCTTTTCCTTTCTCAGAACATATCCATAATGCTCATACCAGACAGCATCAGGTTTATCCTCACTCTTTATTATAGACTCGAATACTTTTGCCGCTTCCTGAAGCTTTCCTCTTTTATATAAAATCCATCCATATGTGTCGAGAAAAGTGGTATTGCCTTTATCCTTTTCAACAACTTTTTTTGACATTTCTTCTGCTTCCTTCAGTTTTGTGTTTTGCTGCGCCAGGTAATAAGCGTAGTTATTCAGAACTGTCAGATCTTCTTTATCGTTTTTTACTGCTAAATCAAACGTTTCAAAAGCTTTAGGATAATCTTTCATTCTATAATACACATCAGCGCGCATAGTAAGAACCTGAGTCAAAGAGTCTTTATTGTCTCCCGCCAATATTTCTGCCTTTTTCAATTCATCAATCGCTACAGAGTATTTTCCTGTTTCAAGTGCAGCATTTGCATATAATAATTTTGCTGTAAATGATGTATTAAACCTGGTTGCACATTCTTCACCTCTGGAAAACAATTTTGTATAATCTTTCATCTGAAGATAAACGAAAAGAAGCTTCTCCCATGCATAATAATTATCAGGGTTTATCTTAACTAATTCTTCAAGCCGAAAAGCAGCATCATTCAGTTTATTTTGTTTAATCAATAGTTCTGTCCGAAGCAAAGGGATTATATTATCCCCTTTGTAATTTGCCTCGAATACCAATAATGAAACAACCAGCCTGTCCTCCATCTCATTTGTCAGGTCCGGCAATTCTATTATACGTGAAACTAAGGCAATCTTGCTTTCTCGTTCAACCTTATTATTCAATAATACTGTATTAAGATAAATGAGCAAGTCATCATAACTCTTAATATTTATCAAAAAGTCACAAAGCGCTAATTGAACCTGAGGATTATCCGGATTCGCGTCTAAAAGCTTATTATACACATCCAGGGCCTTTTGATTATCTCCTTTCATCCTATATATATCAGCAAGAAGTCCCTGGTACAACATTTCATCAGGAAATTCATTTGTCAGCGATATTGTTTTATTTAATGCATTATCATACTTTCCTTCCGCTATAAGGTTTCTTACTGAAGACAAAGTCGATTTTTCATTCACTCCGTACTTTTTATCAAATGCATCAAATATTTGATCTGCTTTTTCATAATTCTTATTTTCAGAATATAAGTTTCCCAGAGTTATCTGCAAATCTTCTTTCTCTGGAAATAATTTCACAGCTTTTTCGTAGTAGATAATGGAACTGTCCAGATCTTTTTCCTGATAATACAATCCTGCCAACATTGTCAGATACCAGATATTATCCGGCTCTAAAGACAAGGCTTTTGCAGCGAACTTTTTTCCGTTCTTAATATCTCCGTTTGCGATTAAAATCTGAGCCATCTCATAATAAGCAGCATCGCTTCCCGGATTTATCTTCACGCATTGCTCCAGAAATTTTAAGGCATCCCCAACATTTCCCAACAATTTCTGTTTAAGAGCTTCAACATAAATTTCGTTATAGGCAGCGGTGTCGAATTCATTTTTGCTTTTTCTTGTTTCAGAGGGAGCAAGATTCTTTCCACAAGAAAAAAAACTCAAAATAAAAAGAGTCAAAAAAATAAAATAATATCTATATGACTTCATAATTAAAATTTACCATTATGTTCAAATCCCCCGATCCTCTTTCAGAATCCAAAAGTGTTTCAACCTTCTGCCATTCAGCTTTTTCGTGTTTTCTAATTATCATTTGAAATATTCCAGCACCATCTTTAATAACGAAATTTTCGTTCGATAAGTTCACCATTATTATTCAAGTTTCGCACTTAAATACATTCCATCTGATTCACCAGTTGAGTATTCCGGCGATTTGTGTTTAGACTTGTTTTTACTTGTATTACCATTTCAAAATTCCGATAGTAATTAAAAACTAACTGACAAATATACTGCTAAAGCCTTTACCAATACATTTCAAAAATTGAATTGATGAAAATAATACAATTTGAAAATCAATATTTCCTGTAATGCTCAAAGTTAAATATCTTTGCACTCACATTTACAGAACTTAATATAACCAATATTATTCTATTCATGAGTTCATATTTAAAAAAATCGGTTTTTCTTCTTTGTCTGCTTTCTCTTATTTCATGTAAGTTTCCGTCAGGCAACGATAATTCTGTGGTGCTTATTAAAACTTCACTTGGAGATATGAAGATTAAGCTATATGACAGTACTCCTATACATCGAGATAATTTCATTCGTCTTGTCAATTCCCATTTTTATGATGGTATCTCATTTCACAGGGTTATAAAGAATTTCATGATTCAGGCTGGTGATCCTGAAACAAAATCAGGTCCTTCAAAGAACCTTCCGGATTCTTTAAAAACATATACAATTCCGGCAGAATTCAATAAACTTTATTTTCATAAGAAAGGAGCTTTAGCTGCTGCGCGTCAGGGCGATGATGTTAATCCACTCAGGAGATCTTCCGGAACCCAATTTTATATCGTCCAGGGTGTTAAGTTAACTGATGACGAGTTAAATCAATTGGAGCTACAAATCAACAGTACTATGAAGCAAGGTAAATTTAACAGCTTTGTAAAAGCAACAACCGACAGTGTCCGAATGACTGGAAAAGAGGTTACTGATGCAGAAATAAAGCAGTTAGCTTCAATTAAAATGTTTCAGTTTCTATCATCATACAAAGATTTCAAGCTATCTGAAGAGGAAAGAAATATCTACAAAACTATAGGGGGCACTCCCCGTCTTGATGGAAGTTATACGGTGTTTGGTGAAGTAATTGAAGGTCTTGATATTATTGATAAAATTGCGGAAGTACCTACTGATAGCAATGATAAACCATTGAATGACATAAAGATATTAAAAATAAAAATTGTAAGGAACTGATGCTTCAAAAAATTACTGATCTTTTACAGGAGGTATCCTCCATTTCGGTTAAAACTTCCGAAGAGCTCGAATTGTTCCGCATAACATACCTTAGCAAAAAGGGACTGATTTCCGATTTATTTGAGGATTTCAAGAACGTGCCTGGTTCAGAGAAAAAAGAGATTGGTCAGAAGCTCAATCTGTTAAAACAGAGCGCTCTTGAGAAATTTAATTCCCTCAAAACAGAGCTGGAGAATCATGATGAGAAAACAGACACCGATCTTTCCATGCCGCCATATCCATATAATTTAGGATCGCGACATCCGATATCCATTGTGAGAAATGAGCTTATAGACATATTTACCAGGATTGGTTTTACGGTATCAGAAGGCCCGGAGATTGAAGATGACGATCACGTCTTTACAAAACTGAATTTTGCACCGGAGCATCCGGCCAGGGATATGCAGGATACATTTTATATTTCACGCTTATCATCTGAAGATTCGAATCCTGAGGATATCCTGTTGCGTACTCATACTTCTTCGGTTCAGGTTAGAGTAATGCAGAACCAGAAGCCTCCGATACGTACCATATCTCCCGGACGTGTCTTCCGTAATGAAGCTATTTCTGCACGTGCTCATTGTATTTTTCACCAGGTTGAAGGTTTATATATCGATGAGAACGTTTCTTATGCTGATTTGCGTCAGACTTTGCTGTTTTTTGCCAGGGAATTGTTTGGTAAGGAAACTAAGATAAGACTTCGTCCATCATATTTTCCATTTACTGAACCTTCTGCTGAAATGGATGTTAGTTGCAAGATTTGCGGAGGAAAGGGTTGTAATGTATGCAAACATACCGGATGGCTTGAGATCCTTGGTTGCGGTATGGTACATCCAAATGTGCTTGAAGCCTGTAATATTGACAGCAAAAAATATACAGGCTTTGCATTCGGAATGGGCATTGAGCGCGCAGCAATGCTAAAATACGGAGTAAATGATCTGCGCTTATATTTTGAAAACGATTTGAGATTTCTTGATCAGTTTAAAAGCGCTTTTTAAATTGAATATTTGAAATAATAAATAAGCAGAGGAAACGAAATGAAACAGCAAGAAATTCATGTCCCGCTTTGTGATAGTTGCTCCCTCGAAACTGGGTCAATATTTAAATATCTTACTCCTGATGAAGTTGAGGCTCTTAACTTTGCTAAAGATTTCCGTCAATATAAAAGGGGTGATATTCTATACCAGGAAGGTAACCGGATAAGCGGATTTTTTTGTATTCACAGAGGGATAATAAAAGTATTCAAGACAGGTTTTGACGGCAAAGAACAAATAATACGATTTGCGAAGGATGGAGATATTATTGCATACAGGAGTGTTCTCAGCAATGAACTCGCCTGTACTTCTGCAAAAGTAATTGAAGATTGCCATGTTTGTTTTATTCCTTCGGAGATCCTGGTTTCTTTCATCAAAACAAATCCTGCATATGCACTCGAGCTGCTTAAGCTTGCATGTCATGAACTGGGTGAAGCAAACTCTTTTATTACTGATATTGCTCAAAAGACTGTAAGAGAACGGCTTGCAGAGATTCTTCTTTTCCTGGTACATGACTTCGGAATTGACGACAATCAATTCCTCAATATCTCACTTACCCGTGAAGAGTTGGCCAATATTGTCGGAACAGCTACTGAATCAGTTATCAGGTTACTTTCAGAGTTTAAATCAGATAAACTGGTGGAGCTGAATGGCAGAAAAATAAAGATCCTGAATACAAAGGGACTGGAGAAGATAAGTAATATGTTTAATTAATCTCATCTCCCTCGAGCTTAGCCCCCCTGCCCCCCTAAAGGCATAGGCGTAAACTTAAGCTTTGGGGATATATGAGATACTTTATAAAAAGGTTTCCCCTCCTTTTGAAGCTAATCTTTATACACATCTTTGGCAATTCTGTTTTATAAGCCACGAAGTGGCTTAATATGAATAACCCCTGGCGCCAGCCAGGGGTACAGCTAACCCTCTGATCTCAAGCCCTGAAAGGGCTTAATATATTCTTCTAGAATACGCCATAACGCCGGATGAAAAGTTTTTCCCATAACTAATATATTCAGCTCCTTCAGAGCTGGGAAGTTTTTGGTAGACATCTACCCCTGGCTGGCGTGTAGGGTTATTCATATTTGGCTCTTTCAGAGCCAGCTGGAATAATAATTGAAGAGTATGTTATCAGGACTTAAAATGACGGAGTAAATTCGAAATTTTAAAAAATGTGTATAAAGATGAGCCTTTTGAAGGAGGGGTGGTCGGGACGATTGATTATCTTATATATACAGTATTTTATTTCCCGACCGGGGTGGTTGATTCATTGATTTCTTCTTCCCTTTATTGGTATGAAAAACCAAAACTTCTTTAACAGGAAAAACCTTAAATTATTAAGATCATCACTTAGAAACATAAGGCTGTGTTATGGAACATTTTAAAATCAAAAAACTTAATGCAATAAAATTCAGAAGACAACACAGTATAGGTAACTAGAAAGATCCGGAATTTGAATAAACAATCAACCACCCCGGCCGGTATCAGCATTTGTACCATAATTAAAAAGTGGTCCGGCCACCCCTCCTTCAAAAGTAGGGGAAATGTATCTGACATATATTCAATACATTACATACTATTTTATGCTTAATTCTTATCCTATTTTACTATATTCAACTCCTTAAGTTTACGCCTATGCCCTAAAGGGGGGTAAATTCTCCGGTTTTTAATTAATTCAGTGATGACTCCGAAATAGTCCCCCTAGGGGGACAGCCACGAAGTGGCAGGGGGCTCCTCGGGTCTAGAACAGCCTCCCGGTATTATCACCTCCGAATTGTTTTCCAAGGTGTTTATAAGCATGTTCAGTTGCTTCTCGGCCTCTTGGGGTTCTCTTCAGATATCCTTCTTTGATAAGAAACGGTTCATAGACTTCCTCAATAGTTCCGCTTTCTTCACCAACTGCAGTTGAGATCGTATTCAATCCTACAGGTCCGCCGTTGAATTTATCAATTATGACTGAAAGGATCCTGTTGTCCATTTCATCGAGTCCATGCTGATCGATGTTCAGAGCTTTAAGACCATATTTCGTTATGTCCAGATCGATATCTCCGGAACCTTTCACCTGAGCGAAATCCCTAACTCTTCGTAACAGGGCATTGGCAATTCTCGGTGTCCCACGGCTTCGCCTGGCAATTTCGACGGCAGCTATTTCGTCTATTTTTACTTTTAATATTCCTGCCGAGCGTTTTACGATACCTGTTAGTATTTCGTGGTCATAATATTCAAGATGAAATTTTATTCCGAACCTTGCTCTTAAAGGACTTGTAAGAAGTCCGGAGCGGGTTGTTGCTCCAATAAGAGTAAAGTTATTAAGGGTCAACTGAACACTTCGTGCACTTGGTCCTTTATCGATCATTATATCAATCTGAAAATCCTCCATTGCAGAATAAAGATATTCTTCAACGACCGGACTCAGCCGGTGAATTTCATCTATAAAAAGAACGTCACCCTCCTGCAGATTGGTCAATAATCCGGCCAGATCACCCGGTTTGTCAAGCACAGGGCCTGACGTAACCCGCAAATTAACCTGGAGTTCATTCGCAATTATTGTGGCAAGAGTAGTTTTTCCCAACCCCGGGGGACCATGCAAGAGAACGTGATCAAGAGATTCGCCCCTTTGTTTTGCTGCAGTCACAAAAACGACCAGATTATCAATAACTTGCTTCTGACCTTTGAAATCACTGAAACTCAATGGTCTAAGTTGTTTTTCGAACTCTTTGTCGTTAGGTGTTATAATATCTTTTCTGATATTAATATTTTCTTCCATAACGCAAAGTAACTATTTAATCAGCTTAGTTTCGCTTCCCGGGAGTTTAATTCTTACACCATTTATGCTTACCTCAACATCATCTTTATAAGAAGTAATCATGTATGCAAATCCTTCCTCATCAAACTTTTTCCAGGTCTTTTGTCTGATGCCCATCTCATAGTATTGCTCCTCTTTGATTTTTCCATTCTCATAATAGAAAGTCTGAGATCCGTCGGGATTTCCCTGAACATAATTCCCTTTGAATTTAGGTTTTTCATTACTGTAATATGACTTCCATACACCGTCTCTCAAGCCTGTAATATATTTGCCTGTTTCTGTAATATCTCCAATTTTAAATTTCCATTCTCCGTTTTTTTCACCATCGGAATATTGACCTTGTGCAATTATCTCACCTGTAGCTGAGTATTCCGTTGACAATCCATCACGATGCCCCTGGAAATATTCTTCCTCCTTCAATAAAGTCCCGTCTTCATAATACCAGTTCCATAGTCCGTCAGGACGGCCGTTATTGTAAGAACCTGTCTGTTCGACTTTTCCTGATATATTATAGAATTTCCATTGGCCTGTTCGTCTGCTATCAGTGTACTGACCCTCTGCCTGTACCTTTCCATCTGGATATAAATCCTTCCACTTTCCATTATATTTTCCAGCTTCATCTACAATTCCTTCGGAGAGTAGTAATCCGTTGTCGTTATAAATATATGCATTTGTTACTTTACCGTCACTTCCGTAATCTCTGTGAACACCTACAGGTACCTTGTTACGATATGGTCCGCTGTAGGTCAGTTTCCCATTCTGATCATGCCTTGTGACGATTTCAATATCAGGTGAGTCTTCAACATTTGACTTTACAATAGCTCCATTCTCATAAAGCATTGTAAGAACCAGTTTACCCCGGGTATCATACTCTTTATAATACCCGTGCATGAGATCATCTTTAAATGTTTTTTCAGATTTTATACTCCCATTTGGATAAAATTCTTTCCATTCTCCCTGTTTTAATCCGTTCTTGTCGGTTCTGTTTATTTTTTCCCTGCTTACAAGAAAATCATTTCTGTATTCAAGCAGCGTTATCAATTTTCCATCACTGTCAAATTCTTTTGATAATCCTTCTTTTTTTCCGTTGTTATAAGCAAATGTCTGCCGGATCTTTCCATCCGGAAAATACGCATAAGCGGTTCCTGCTTTTTTATCGGCAGAATATAACTCTTTAGATAAAATATAAATTCCTCTGGTGGCATCAGTTTTATATTTATAATACCAGCCGTTTTTTTTGCCATACAGATAATTAATCTTCTCAGTGGTATCACCTGACTGATCATAAAACACCCAGATACTGTCGAGGAGATAATTTGTTCTTCTTCCTTCCGATTTCTTTACCCCTGTTACATAGAAACTTTTCCAGAATCCTTCAGGTTTACCATTTTTTATAAGACCCTCGCTTGAAATAGTTCCATTAGGATATTTAAATACCTGGTAACCATCTTTTAAAGTTTCCTTTTCCTGCGTGAAACTTAATGTACAGCTAAAAACAAAAAACACTAAAATGAGAATTCTTTTCATAATTCAAAGACCAAGTTTTTCTGATATTTCCATCATTCTATTAATTGGCTTTTGTGCTTTGATCAGTATTTCCTGATCAATATTAATTTCTGGTTTTTCGTATTTAAGGCAATTCAATATTTTTTCAATCGTAATAAGTTTCATAAAACTGCATTCACTGCATCCGCAGGTAGAGTCTATAGGTGGTGCCGGTATATATGTTTTGGTCGGGTTCTCTTTTTTCATCTGATGAATTATGCCTGCTTCAGTTGCTACAATATAACAATTTCCCGGATCTTTTTTTGTAAATTGTAACAATGATGAGGTGGAACCAATAAAGTCTGCAACCATTCTAACCGGAAGCTCACATTCAGGATGAACAATAATTTTTGCACCGGGATTTTCTTTCTTTAAACGTATAATTGCTTCAAGAGAAAACTCTTCATGAACATGACAGGTTCCGTTCCAGATTATCATGTCATAACCAGTTTTATTCAAAACATAATTACCAAGATTACGATCGGGTGCAAATATTATTTTTTCATCAGGAGGAAGTGATTCAACAATCTGAACGGCGTTTGAGGAGGTACATATTATATCCGACATTGCTTTAATATCAGCATTTGTATTCACATAGGAAATAATGGTCCTTCCAGGGTTTTCATTTATAAACTTTTTAAAATCAGATGCTTTGCATGAATTTGCCAGGGAACAGCCGGCCATCAGATCGGGTAGCAGGACTTTTTTCTCAGGAGAAAGAATTTTTGCTGTCTCAGCCATAAATTTAACACCTGCAAAAAGAATTATGTCAGCTGAATTTGATGCAGCCTTTTGTGAAAGAGCAAGACTGTCTCCGACAAAATCCGCAATATCCTGGATATCTCCTGTTTGGTAATAGTGAGCCAGTATGATAGCATTTTTCTTTGCCTTCAGCTTTTTAATTTCCAGAATATTTTGGTCCTTTGACTGCATTACTTTCTTATTGATTCCCAAAATTAATCATAATTGCAATATGGATTCTGTTCTTCTTAGTTTTGGATTATAATTAACAGCATAATATTCTTATATCTTTTAATTAAATTTTATTTATGATGAAGATAATATGCTGTTAATTGTGTTGATAGAATATTCAGAATTTCATTGTATATCTCATCTTTACCGGTATACCAACAAGTTTTGAACACTTGAAAAACCAAATTTTTTTTGAAAATCAGATAATTAGTATAGAAATTAACAACTGTTAAGATGTGTTTGTTGATAGCGGTTAATTACCAAAAGTCATAGTTTAAACGTTCATTTTAAGTTAATATTTTGGCATTATTTTCTGAAAACTTGCATGTCAGATGTTCATGACCCATATAATATGTTAAAATGGTTGATAAACTATGAGATTATAAATCTTTATCGTCAGTTATCAGCAGGTTATTAACACCACTGCCGCTTCTTCCTCCTATATCCCACAAAATAACCTGTCATCCCGAATTCCGACAAATCGGAGCCTGCGGAGATTTGGAGGAATGAGGGATCTCCTTCGTATTGCAGGAATATGATAAAATAAATGTGATAAGAGATTAGTTTTAAAAGGGGTAAGCTTTTTTATGCAGTATCTCATTCATCTCCAAGTGGACAAAAAGCAATGTTAACATCTGAATTGAAGATAAAAGAATATTTTTTTCTTTAAATAGAGCATTTGTATTAATTTGCGAGCATTATTAAAAGCTAAGAAGTTGGAAAATAAAAAAATTGCAATAACCTCAGATCATGCGGGATTTTTCCTTAAGCAAAAGGTATTGGCCTATCTGATTAAGGAGAAGTATGAAGTAAAGGATTTTGGATGCTTCTCTGAAGAGGCAGTTGATTATCCCGATTTTGGTCATCCTCTTGCAAATGCTGTTTCAGCCGGTGACTTTGAATACGGGATATCAATTTGTGGAACAGGTAACGGGATAAATATGGTTGTGAACAAACATCCCGGAATAAGATCTGCTCTTTGCTGGAATGAAGAAATCTGCCGTTTAGCCAGGGCACATAATAATGCCAACATACTAGCTCTTCCCGGCTGGTTTATTTCAGAATCAGAAGCTCTTCTGATTATCAAGACTTTTCTGAGTACATCATTTGAGGGAGGACGTCATGCTAGAAGAGTTGGCAAGATTTCATTAAAAATGTATTAAGATGCTTTCAAATTCTTGCATATATGGTATTCGGGCTGTCATCTATCTTGCCAGTCAGCCAACGATGAATTTTAAAACAGGCATAAAAAAAATCAGCAGCGACCTTAAGCTTCCTGCTCCCTTTCTGGCAAAAATTCTTCAGCAGCTTGCCAAACAAAAAATTCTAAGTTCATCAAAAGGACCACACGGAGGCTTTTCTTTACTCAAAGATCCCCGTAAATTGACTTTGCTTGATATAGTTAATTCCATCGATGGGAATGATATTTTTACCCGATGTATCATTCATAGCGGATCGTGTGAAGGAGGAGATAATAAAATCCACTGCGCTATGCATAAGGATTATGAAAAGCCGAGGGAAGAACTAATCAGCTTGTTCAGCAACACCACAATTCATGAACTGGTAGAAAAATCAGACAATCAGGAACTAATAATTGTCTGATTTTATCTTTTTTGACTGGTTAAACCAGAGCCATACAAAAATCGAAATCAGAATACCAACGCAATCAGCCAGTTCATCGAAAACACTTCCTGTCCTGGTTTGTGTAAGGGTTGCCTGAAATATTTCCATTAATATGCCATAGAAAGCGGGAATAAGACCAACCAGGAGCAGTTGTCTTAGATTATGGATTGAATTCCTGTGCTCGAGGATAATAACGGACATCAAACCGAAATACATTCCCACATGTACAAATTTGTCGAAATTTGGAATGGAATTAAAAATTGTGACACTATCAAATGTATGAGAGTTGGCAAGGCTTAAATACATTATTATCAGAGCAACAAGAATAGAGAAGGCATTCTTTTTAATCATTATTTTAATGGCATAAAGGCATAACGGTGAAACGGCATTATAGCGCAAAGATACGAAGATCTGAACAAAAAAGTCACAAAGACGTCAAGACGTCAGGACGTCAAGACTTTTAGTAACTTTGTGCTTCAATGTAGCATTAAATATGGCAGGCATATACATACATATACCTTTTTGTAAAAAGCTTTGTTTTTATTGTGATTTCTATCATATAATATCGTTGAAGGATAACACTGCTTTTATCGATGCTCTTCTGGAAGAAACATCATTACGAAAAGATTATCTCGGCAGCGAAATAGTATCTACAATATATTTTGGTGGCGGAACACCGTCAGTATTTTCAATCGAAGAAATAGGAAAGATACTCGATCGTATAAAGAACATTTTCACTGTGAATGATGAATGTGAAATAACGATTGAACTCAATCCCGATGATGTTAATCCGGCATATTTATCAAGCCTGAAACAACTTGATATCAACAGGATCAGCTTAGGCATCCAGTCGTGGAGGGATTCCGATCTTAAAATGCTGAACCGAAGGCATAGTTCAGCTCAGGCTGCAAAGGCACTTGAAGACACACTTAATACAGGATTCAAAAATGTGAGTATCGACCTCATTTATGGCATTCCGGGGATGGACAAAAAAGATTGGGAATCAAATCTTGATTTTTCTTTTTCATTCGATATCAAGCATCTGTCGGCATATCATCTGACATTTGAAAAAGGAACAGTGTTTGGCAAGATGCTTGAAAAAGGGGAAATCTCCGAAATCGATGAAGATGATAGTACAGTTCAGTTCAATTCATTAATTGAAAAAGCAGAATCAGCAGGCTTTATTCAGTATGAGATATCTAATTTCGGAAAACCGGGCTATTTTTCTTTGCATAATTCAAATTACTGGAAACAAGTGAGTTATATTGGTCTGGGTCCATCGGCTCATTCTTTTAATGGATATTCCCGTCAATGGAACATAAGAGATGTTATGGGCTATATTAAGGCTATCAATACAGGAAAAGAATTCTTTGAAAGTGAGCAACTTGACACAAAGATTCGCTTTAATGAATATATAATGACTTCTCTCAGAACAATGTGGGGTATTGATCTTGAATATGTTGAGAAGATGTTTGAGAAAGAGGGTTATGACTATGTAGTAAATCTGGCATCAAAATACAGGAATTACGGTATGATGAAACAGGACAAAAATTCCCTGGTTCTTACAAACCAGGGAAAAATGATATCAGACAATATAATTTCAGAGTTTATGATGCTGGAAGATGAATAATTACCTTTTTGAAAGCATAAAATTAGTACGTCCTATAATATTATCTTCAAGATAAAGCTCAACACTGTAATTCCCCACAATAAAATCACCGTTATTGTCAAGAAATATACATACTTCGATATCCTGATTCATATAATCAACCTGGCGTGTAGCTGAATAGATAATCTTATTGCCTTTATATTCAAACAGGTTATCGGGGCTGCTTGTTACAACGAGAGAATCGGGTCTGATCACCCTCATATAGACATCCTTCTGCCCTGCCTGAGCAAGCGGATTCTCTCTTAATGTGAAACAGATTCTGAGCTTATCCAGGTTACCTATCCTTGTAGTCTCTTTCCTTTTTTTGTTTAGCGATACAGCAACAATATCTTTGGCCTGAATAACTGAGGCAACTTCAACCTTGGAACTAAGTTCTTCTTTTACCTTCGACAATTCCGTATTGGTGCTGCGGACCTGGTTAATCTGCTGTTTGATTTCTGTATTTTCTGAAGAAAGCAGTTTATTTCTTGTGTTGAGAGAATCAATCTGTACAATATAACTTTTCATTATATCTCTCATTGTAGAGATCTCGTTCTTATATTTTCTTATGAGCTGTACATTGGAGGCATTGAGAGATAATAGTTTAACTATCTTATCCTTTTGTCTTTGCAGCCCGGCATTCAGAGTATCATTATTAGTCTTCAGAGTATCATATGCTACAGCCATATGTCTGAGTTCATTGGCAAGGGAATCTTTTTCCTGGGTAAGAACGGTTTCCATTTCGGCCATTTTGTTCTTCTTATCGAAATACAGGTAGATAAGAAAAACCAGCGCAAGGCCGAGAATAACTGATGCAATTATCATACCTGTAGGTGATGATTTTTTGGGTTCCTGATTAATAGGGTTATTATTTAACTCTGCCATTTATCTTATTGTGTTTAAAAGATTTCGCCACAAAAATAGCAATATCATTATTATTTTTCAAATATACCCGTCAATTAATAAATTTACGGTGCAGGAAATGGTTGCAACCATTCCCTGCAATTAAAAATATAAACATAAAATTCAGGTTTTTGTTATATTTAAATATAGATAATCAGTAATCAAAGTTATTTCCCAAACTAATGACAATTACACAATGAAGTATGTCGGAGCACATGTAAGTGCAGGCGGAGGAGTAGAGAACGCTCCTTTGAATGCGAATGAAATAGGTGCCAGGGCTTTTGCTCTTTTCACGAAAAATCAGAGACAATGGAAAGCAAATTCATTAACACTTGCAACAATTAAAGCGTTTCGTGAAAATTGTGAAAAATACGATTACAAACCTTTTCAGATTTTGCCTCATGATAGTTATCTGATAAACCTCGGACACCCTGATAAAGAGCTGCTGGAAAAATCAAGAGCCGCATTCCTTGACGAATTGCAGCGATGTGAACAGCTGGGTCTTGACAGACTGAATTTCCACCCCGGGGGTCATCTTAACATCATCAGTGAAGAAGAATGCTTAAACAGGATTGCGGAATCAGTTAATCTTGCACTTGACAAGACAAAAGGTGTTACGGCAGTTATTGAAAATACAGCCGGGCAGGGCTCAAATATGGGGCATACCTTTGAACAGCTGAAGTATATAATTGATAAGGTGAACGATAAATCGAGGGTTGGCGTTTGCATAGATACATGCCATGCATATGTTTCAGGATATAACATTAAAACCAAAGATGGATACGAGGAAACATTCAGTAAGTTTGATAATGTTGTGGGGTTTAAGTATTTAAGGGGAATACATTTAAATGATACTAAAAAAGATCTGGGGACAAAAGTTGACAGACATGACAGCATAGGGAAGGGTTTTCTTGGACAGGATACATTTAGTATGCTTATGAATGATAGCAGGTTTGATAATCTTCCACTTATTCTGGAAACACCTGATGAATCATTATATGAAGCAGAAATAAAGAATCTTTATTCGCTGGTGGGGAAGCCCCCTGCCGCTACGCGGCTGTCCACCTAAGGGGGACTAATTCAGTGCCCTTGATGAATTTATTGACAGACTGAGAATTTACCCCCCTTTAGGGGGGATGGGGGGCAAAAACGACGGGATGGAAGTTTTCCTATCATGCCAGCTTCAACCCAAGAAATACATCTATATCGATATCTTCCAGCTTTTCTTTAGTTGCGTAATAACCGATATCAAATACTTCCTGAGATTTTTCAGGATCGAGAAACCCGTAATTTCTTAAATCAGCCGGTGAAACAAACAGGTCAAAGCGCTTTGCCTTGTCAAGTACATCCTTTGACATACTAAGCATGAACGTCCTGGCGGCGATACTGATTAGTCCGCTGATTTTATCTATACGACCTGCGGGATTTACATATGAACCGATAATGATGTTGCATGAATTTTCAATCGGCTTGATAGGCAGATTATCAAGAACACCTCCGTCAACATACGAGATATCATTGATTTTTACAGGCTGAAATAGGACCGGGATGCTTGCTGAGGCAATTACAGGTTCAAATAAATCGCCTTCGGAGAAATAAACAACTTTTCCATTGTTCAGATCGGTAGCGGAGACGAATAAAGGAATTTTAAGTTCACTGAATGTTTTTGACCGCAGACTGGTTTTTAGAATCTTAATGATGCCATTAATCTGAAGCAATCCTTCTCTGGGCATGGCGGGTCGCATAAAATTAAACCTGCTGGCCCAGTTCATCATAGTCATAATTTCGTGTGGAGAATAGCCATCAGCATAAAGAACTCCAACAAGGGCTCCGGCGCTCGTTCCGGAAATAACGTCAGGATAGATTCCTGCTTCGTTTAGAGCCTGGATTACTCCCAGATGAGCAAAACCTCTCGTTCCGCCCCCGCTTAAGACCAACCCGATTTTGAATTTATTATCCGACATATCTCTGGTCTCCTATATTTTTAAAAAATCAAACAGTAACTTAATGTTCAAAAAGGTAACAATACCTGCAATAGTTAATAAAAGGCCTACCAGAAACCGGCTGTTTGCATATTTTCCCATTACCTTTTTTGAAGACGTCAGATAAACCTGAATAGCGACGGTGAATGGAAGTTGTATGCTAAGAAAAACCTGCGACAAGATAAGCCCTTTAAATGGATCTCCGATAAAAAATATTATTATTAAGGCTCCTACCAGGGAAACAATAATTCCAATTCTTGAGTGATTATCTTTTATATTATATGGTTCCTTATACATTCCTGAAACAATAGATCCGCCTGCCATTCCTGACGTAATTGAAGAGGCTATACCTGCAAGGAGTAGTGCGGTTGCAAAAACAACAGAGGCATTTGACCCCAGGAGAGGGGCAAGAAGCTTATTTGCCTGCTGAAGTTCATCAACTTTATATCCGCTCGAAAAAAAAGTTGCTGCTGCCAGAAGTATCATGGCGCTATTAATTGCCCAACCCACTATCATTGAAAACAATGTATCGGCGAATTCAAACCGGAGCTGTTTTTTAATGACTTCATCGTTCTCAAGGTTCCATTGACGGCTTTGGATTATTTCAGAATGGAGAAAAAGATTATGAGGCATAACAACAGCACCCATTACACTCATTATTAATAATATAGAACCCTTGGGGAAAGCAGGATAAACCCACGAAACACCTGCCTGAATCCAATCAATTTTAACAAGAAATAATTCATATAGAAAAGAAAGTCCGATAATAGAAACAAAACCTATTATCCATTTTTCAATTTTCTTATAAGAATTTGATAACAGCATTATCATTACAAAGATTGTTACAAGAACGGAGCCAGGTTTCAGGGGAATATTAAAGAGCATATTCAAAGCGATTGATCCGCCAAGTATTTCAGCAACTGAGGTGGAAATAGAAGCAAGTACTGCAAAGGAAAGGATTGATTTTGAGACGGCAGGCTTTAAATAGATCATTGCGGCTTCTGAAAGACACAAACCAGTAGCAATTCCCAGATGTGCCACGTTATGCTGCAGGACAATCAGCATTATTGTTGAAAGTGAAACTACCCATAATAATGTATAGCCGAATTTCGATCCTATTGCAATATTTGCAGCCCAGTTTCCCGGATCAATAAAACCGATCGTTACAAGAAGGCCCGGTCCTATATATTTGAAAATATCAAGCGCACCGAAGGTACGCGTATGGTCCTTTCTTTTCAGGTCTCTGAAAAATCCGAAAAAATTGAACAGATTTTTGATATTGGGCATATGAAATTTATCAGCCTGAATGAATAGATATCAATCTGACAAAGATAAACAATGAAAACGGAATTTAATTTTGTGGAGAAGCCCAATTTGAGTGTCGCTGGATATACAGATTCTTATAAATAAATAAAGCCGGTAAAAATCAATAGATTTGTACAAGAAATTTCATTAAAGTTTTTCGGATTTAAAAATATCTCATATGCAATTTTTACTTTTGGCTTACGACGGAACTGATCCTGAAGCTTTGCAACGCAGATTAAAAGTCAGGGATGAACATCTGAGGAAAATAAGCGGTCTTAAAAAAGACGGTGAGTTTTTGTTCGGCGGTGCAATTCTTGATGACAACGGAATAATGACTGGTTCAATGGTAGTATATGATTTTCCCGACAGAGAAACTCTCGACGAAAGATTGAAAAATGAACCCTATATCACCGAAGGTGTCTGGAAAAAGCTGGAAATAAAACCATTTCGCGTGGTTAAAATTGAATAAAAAGAAAGCCGGAATCTTAAATATTTGAATATGGACTTGAGAAAATTTACTCCTGTGGTTGATAAGAAGATACTGGTTCTTCTTCCTGGAATTATGTGGTGCGGAGTAGGTGTTATGCTTATAAGTTTTTCAGTCTCATGGTTGTCGCCTTATCCCGGGAACGTAGAGTTTTTCTATTTCCTTGCAGGATTTCTTGCTGCTATGCCGATACACCATTTCGGCTTTTTGAAAATTGTGGATAAGAATCTTAACAGACTTCTTCCGCTGACAGAAAAAAGATGTGTATTTTCTTTCATGACCCTTAAAAGCTATCTAACCGTTCTGTTTATGGTTGCCATGGGTATTGCACTCAGACATTCATCGTTTCCAAAGCGATATCTATCTATTCTTTACAATGGAATCGGTCTTGCATTGTTTCTTTCGGGAATAAGATACTTCAGATTCTTTTTCAAATTAATTTCTGCGAAGGGATCTGAAATATAATACATTTCTACCTTCCTTCGCCTGGAGTCATATATTTTAAAACAGCTTTGAATACCTGCAGCCGGATGGGGTTAACATTATAGTATTCGCCGTTTTTTAACAAGCCTGTATTTTGCCTGTTAATTAACAATATGACAGAGATATTATATTTTGGAATAACTGATATACTTGTGCCGGTAAATCCTGTGTGACCAAAGGTTCCCTCTGGTCCGTTTTTCATAAATGAATTGTCGGGATCCATCATCCAGCCCAGACCATTATTGAATTTATCTTTTGTAAAAAATGTCTGTATTGTTTTTGCAGAGATAAACTGCTTTGATCCCGCCTTTCCCTTATTCATGAGCATATCAACCAGTTTCTGAAGATCGTCAATGGTGGAAAATAGTCCGGCCGCCCCTGAAACACCCCCATTAGCATACCAGGCATTTCCATCATTTACTTCACCTTTCAATGTATAGTTCCGCCAGCCATTCCATTCCTGCGGATCGATCCCTTTAATTTTGAATCCCAGAGTTGAATCATATACCATTCTCTTTTCATAAGGATTTCCGTGAGAAGTGGCCGCTATCTTTTTAAAACTGCCTGATTTAAGCGGATTATAAGTTGTATTTGTCATATGAAGAGGAACAAAAATATTTTCCTTTTCGAATTTTTCCAGAGACATGCCAGAAACAGTCTCAATTATTTCGCCAAGAATTACGAAACCTAAATCGCTGTATCGTCGTTGCGCACCGACGGGAAACATTAGTGGGAGTTGCCCTATCAGCTTGTAACTTTCTTCCTTATTTGCAGCCCGGTAAAATAACGGATACCATTCATAAAGGCCAGCTGTGTGAGTAAGCAGATGACGAATAGTTATCTCCTTCTTATCCGGAGTTTCAAAAGCTTTTATGTACTTGCCAACCGGGTCATCGACTTTAAGTTTTCCCTGGTCAACCAATAACATTATTGATGTAGTTGTGCCAATGACTTTTGTAAGAGAAGCTATGTCAAACAGATCTTCTGCTGTCATTTTATCAGGCGGATCCAGAACTTTATGTGTATAATCATATTTTTGTGCATAGCCGTATGCATGTTTGTATATTACCTTGTCTTTTTTCTTAATCTCAATTACAGCACCCGGGATTTCATCCAGGTCAACCTTGGTTTGAAGGATGCTGTCAATTTTGGAAATTAAGTTAGCACGTGCATTCCCGGGGCTATTGCTTTGACCATGCGATACAGACCCGATTGAGCAGAGAAGAACCACCAAAAAAAACACTCGATTTCGCATAAGATTATTTTTATTATGTCCTTACATGTAAGGAGTTAAAGTCACAAAATTGCCAATTATCAGGGCCGGCCGGTATATCCGACTCTTGGACCGACCGTTTTACGAAGCAGTAATTCAGTAAAACCCTCCTGCACAAAATTATCCATTTCTCCGATCAGCTTAAATCCAAAATCGTAATAAAGTTTAATTGCGCCTTTATTAAATGAAGAAACGCATATAAACACATTCGGTGAAAATTTCAAAATTCTTTCTTCACAAGACGCCAGAAGTTTCCTTCCTAATCCTTTTCCTCTGTAATCTTCTCCTATACAGATAGTTTGTATGTATCCTGAAAACGTACCACATGTCTGAAGAATTACAAATCCCGCAATTACTTTATCAACAGCGATTATATAAATCTCCCTGTAGGATCCTTCAAAAGCTTTCTGACACTGTTCATAATCCATTTTCAGTGTTATCCACGGGTCTGTTACAGACATCATCCGCGCACAAACTGCAAATTCTTTTGGATCAGTCGTTTGTCTGATTATTACGTTTTCTTGTTTCTTCATTCTTCATATGACTTTTTTCCTTTGTGGTCCTTTGTATAATCCTTAGTGCACCTTTGTGGTTTGGATTTATTTTACCACAAAGGGACACAAAGGGAACACTAAGGTACACGAAGGCATTACTTAAGCTATTGATTCATTTCTTTTTATTACGAATAAGAACAATATTGTAAGTAATGCATTCACAAAAATATTCATAAACCCGAAATCAAAGTTAAAAGACCTGATAAATAATCCATTAAGCAGCCAGGTAAAGAATGCCGCAGAAACACATGCCAATGGCACCCATTTCTCTTTGAATTTTATTTTTGTAAATAACCCTGTTAGGTATAACCCTAAAATAGGACCATAAGTATAACCTGCAATTTTGAAAATTGTATTGATTATTGCTCCCTTGCTGCCCCAGAACGACATCACTATTATGAACATCACAATATTTACTCCAAGAAGGACACGGTTTTTAATTTTTTTCCTGTTATCTGCAGGCTGATTTTCAATATCCATAAAATCATAGCTGAATGCAGTTGTCAGAGCTGCAATACACGAATCAATACTTGCAAAGGTTGAGGCAATTACTCCTATCAGAAAAGCAATAGCGCCAATTTTACCAAAATAATTCAATGTCAGCAATGGATAAAGACCATCGGTATTTACAAATTTCCCATCCTGAGTTGCAAGACTGATCCCATGGCGTTCTGCATAAATATAAATCAATATTCCCAACCCGAGGAACATTGTCTGTGCAAATGCAATGAAAAAACTGAATGTCAGAACGTTTTTCTTAGCATCGCGGGCATTCCTCACGGTAAGTGTTTTTTGCATCATACTTTGATCGAGACCAACCAGCGCTACAGTAATTAATAATCCTGAAATAAACTGTTTGAAAAAATTCGATCCCGAATGGAAATCCCAATCAAAAACCCGGGCATATGGATGATGGATGATCGTCTTACCCATTTCAGAAAAGGAAAATCCCAATGAGTTTTTTATTGTCACAATTGATATTATAATGACAGTAATCAAAAACAGTGACTGAAGAGCATCTGTCCAGACAATTGTCTTTATCCCTGATTTATTGGTGTACAACCAGATAAGAATCAGGACAACGATTATCGTTACGAAATAAGGAATATGCAAAGCATCAAAAAAAGCATATTGCAATATTTTTATTGAAAGAAGAAGCGGAGTGCTGCACCAAAGGATTGAGATACCAGGAAAAACAAGGAGCCGGTTTTATATGTAACGTTTCCAAACCTGATATTCAGATAAGTATAAATTGAAACTAATTTTAATCTGTAGTAAATTGGTGTTAAAACAAACGCGATAAAGAGGTATCCTACAATAGTTCCAAGAATAAACTGAAAATAGTAAAGATTGTTATTACCAACATTCCCGGGTATTGAAACCAGCGATACTGCAGAAATGCCTGAACCGATCATTCCAAATGCTACCAGGAACCACGGGGAAGCCCTGTCACCGTCAAAAAATGTTGAATCATGCACATGTCTTGATGCAATCCTGGAAATGATCATCAGGATGGAAAAATAGAGCAGGATGATAATAAATAACAGAACCGGGCTCATCTATTGGATTTTATAATTCAGAATTCAAACGTAACGAAAAAGATGGATAAATTATATTTCTTTATCTTTAACCGGGGATAATTCTTACATTAAATATTTAATGACGAGGGAAGATTTCCCCAATAACCTGATTTATCTTTAATCAATTTCAAAACCTATCAATTCATGAAAAAGTTAAAAATTATTTTACCCGTTTTATTATTTACAACCGTGCTCTGTGCGCAAAATTCTGATCAGGGTATCCTTCCTTACAAGATGGAGGATATTACATCACCGAAATTTCCAATAGCAGTAAATATGGCAGGAGGAGTTGCAATTATACCTCTTGGAATTATCGAGAAGCACGGACCGGCGCTTCCTCTTGGAACCGATATGTATGAATCACGGGAAATTGCATTTCATGCCGCACAGAAAGAATATGCAGTCGTTTTTCCTCCTTATTTTGTCGGACAGATTAATGAAGCACGGCATCAGCCCGGGACTGTGGCTTATTCTCATGAGCTGATATGGAATATGCTTGAAGAGACTTGTTCCGAGTTGTCAAGAAATGGATTGAAGAAAATAATTCTCCTGAACGGACATGGTGGTAATACATCTTTTCTCCAATACTTCTGTCAGACACAACTGGCCAAACAACATGATTATGTTGTTGTCTTATTCCAGCAGGGAAGAGATGATGTGAATGGCCCCGAGATCAAATCACTTAGAAAAGCGAAACTCGATTCTCATGCAGGTGAGGGTGAGACTTCCATGATGTATTACATTAATCCTGCTTTTGTTGATCAGGAAGCCTTGAAGAGTCAGTCAGGTCTTGACCAGAACAGGCTGAGCATACCTTTTGGCTATGCAGGAATCTGGTGGTATGCCAAGTATCCAAACCATTTTGCCAGCGATGTAAATACTCCCAACAAAAGACTGGGCGAATTAATGATTGAAAGCGAATCGGGGCAGGTTGCCCAATTGATTAAATTCCTGAAGACTGATAATTCTATTAAGCAGCTCCAGGATGAGTTTTTCAACAGAGCGGATAATCCGGTACAGAAATAATCAATATTTATGATGACTTAAAGGTCCGCTGCTGTTTCTGCCGCGGACCTTTTTTATATCCGGTGTCGTTGTGTGTTCCGCCCTAGATTTTACTTTGAGAAATCCTTTGTTCAGCTGCCTGGAGTATCATTTCGAGCAGCTTCGCATAGCTGATATTGCTTATGCCTGCCATTTTAGCAAGATGACCATCCCAGCACCAGCCAGGATTTGGGTTTACCTCAAGTAACCTTGGGATACCTGATGAATCGAGTCGGAAGTCGAACCTGCAATAATCGCGGCATTCAAGCCTGGTAAATAGTTTCACACAATTTTCGATAATTGATTTTTCAACATCTTCCGGCAATTCAGCAGGTATGGATCTGAGAAGATTAAAATAGGGAGATTCAGGAACCCACTTTGCTTCGTAGCCACATATTTTAGGCAGATCGGGAGGGAGTTGCGAATAATCCTCTTCGATAATTGGCAAGGTAATATACGACTCAGGCGGATTACCTATAATCCCGACACTGATTTCTTTCCCTGTAAGAAATTCTTCAACAAGTATAGAACTTTCATATCCGAAGTCGTGCCTGATTTTAAGAATAGCATCATTCAGCTCTTCAATTGAATTTGCCACGCTTCGTTGTGTGATGCCAAAGCTGCTGTCGGCAAAATTTGGTTTGGCAATTACCGGGAAATCGATCTGCAGATCAAATACATTATCTTCTGATCTTACAAAAAATGCTCTTGCTATCGGAACCCCAATTTCCTTGGCAACTCCACGTATTAGAGACTTATCATAGCAATAAGCCAGGCTCTGTGGACCCGATCCGGAGTATGGAATGCCAAGTATCTCAAGAAGAGCAGGGATATGGAGCTCTTTTCTTGCATCATTATTATATCCTTCATCACATAGATTGAATACATAATCAATTTTTTGTTTATTCTTAAGCAAGTCAGCATAGAGAGTCTTATGATAGTTCAGATATGTAAATCTGTTGCTTTTCAAAGACGACAAAGCCGTTTTTAGTTTCTCAATAGTAATAAAATCATCATCGTCGAAAATGCTGGAAGGCTTTACAATATCGGGCTTTGTAGGGTCTCCCAGCATAACCAGTACATTTTTTACTTCCGGAGTTTTTGCCTTTACCGGGGTCCATTGCTTTAGTACTCTGGCAGTCATTATGATCCTTCTTTCCATCATACCGAGATCCTGATTGCGCACCGAATTGCTTTCAATCACATCGTGAAATTTTACGTTCTGATACCCTGATTTAGTGAAGATGTTAGTCAACATCTCATAAGAATAAAGTCTTTCTGCATAAAACTGATCAACAATTATTCCTTTTTCAACGTGGGAAATTATTTCCCGGGATATCAGCCGTTCATTATCCTTTGCAAGTGACCGTTCCCTGCAAACAAAATATTTTTTGTCTATCCATTCCCAGCTTCTCGCCTGAAAATGTGTTCTCAGATATGAACCATCCGCCACATCAATTAAAAATGTTCCTCCCGGTTTCATCACCCTGAAAACTTCCTTGAGGATCATTGCATCATCTTCATTGCTTTCAAAGTAGCCAAAGCTGTTACCAAGAATCATTACGACGTCGAATGTATCGGCAAGGAAAGGTAATTTTCTCGCATCTCCTTCCTTAAAAGTTAGTTTCAGACCTTCCTGCTGTACAGCCGACTTGGCCTTTCGTATAAGATAATGCGACCTGTCAAGCCCGGTTACATTTGTATAACCTCTTTGTGCAAGTTCAATGGAATGCCTGCCCTGACCACATGCCAGATCGAGTATCGCACTTTCCTTTGGCATATTAAGAATTGAGGTGAACAGTTCCACCTCATTCTTTGTAATCAGCTTATCGTCAACAA
Source organism: uncultured Bacteroidales bacterium (assembly GCA_963823065.1). Lineage (GTDB taxonomy): Bacteria > Bacteroidota > Bacteroidia > Bacteroidales > VadinHA17 > LD21. Next base: position 725,477 of record CAWGJX010000001.1, on the reverse strand, counting down.
CATCTGCATCAGTCTTGAGATACATTGAATTAAATATCCTTCTCCACCAGTCAGGTCGGAGGTAGGTTTCAAGATTATCAACAGGACCCAGAATTGAGTGTCCGTTCTTTCCGTTTTTCTTTACTATTATTGGTTTAGTCAATAGCTTATTCATCGGTTTTAATTTGATTGTTAATGATTACATGAGATCATAAACAATAGGCAGATCATATTGATCAAAAGAAAAAACATGACTTGTTAACAGGTGTGGTGGTTTATTAACAAAGCCATTCCCAAATCCTGCAAGGTTCACCCTTTACCGCCCCCTAAAGGAGGGGAAATTTTTTATGCCATATTCCACCCATCCCCGAAGCTTAGGTTGACGGCGATGTGGTTAGGTCAGGCTCAGGGCCGGCCTAAGAACTTTTCTTCAGTAGGGTTGTTATTGGTAATAATTAAATTGATCTATTATGGCTTTTACTTTACAAATTGGTGAGAAGGCAATCGATTTCAAACTCCCGTCAACGGAAGGGAAAGAATACAGCCTTAAGGATTTCGAAAAGTTCAAATATCTGGTTCTCTTTTTCACATGTAATCATTGCCCCTATGTAATTGGTTCTGACGAAACTACGAGGGAAACCGTTAAGAAATTCAGCAAAATGGGAGTCGGGTTTGCCGGAATAAATTCAAACAGTGAAAACACTTATCCTGATGATAGTTTTCAGGGGATGGTTGAGAGGATGAAAAAGAATAAATTCCCCTGGGTCTACCTTTATGATAAAACACAGGAAGTAGCTAAAGCATATGGAGCATTAAGGACTCCTCATTTTTATGTTTTCAATGAAGAACGAAAACTGGTTTACACTGGAAGAGGAGTAGACAGTCCCAGGGATGTTTCAAGAATGAAAATCTTTGACCTTGACAGAGCACTGGAAGAACTGACAAACGGAAAGCCGGTTTCAGTTCCTGTGACAAATCCGATAGGATGTAACATAAAATGGGAAGGGCAGGATGCACACTGGATGCCTCCCGATGCCTGCGACCTCGTTTAAATATTGAATTAAGGTGCGAGTCTTTCAATAACCCAGTGACCATTTCTTTTGGAGTAAGTGAGACGATCATGAAGGCGGAAATTTCCCTCCTGCCAGAACTCAAACCACTCGGGAACAAGACAGAAACCGCCCCAGTGTTCTGGTTTGGTAACAGCCTTTTCAGAGTTAATATTCTTATATAAAAGATAACGGTTTTCAAGATATTCCCTGTTGGGGATCACTGAACTTTGTTCACTTGCCCAGGTTGAGAGCTGACTTTCTCTGGGCCTGGTTTTGAAATATGACTCGGAATCTTCCTGTGACAATAATTCAGTTGTTCCTTCAATTCTTATCTGGCGGGCTGATTCAGGCCAGTAAAAGAGAAGTGCAGCCCCGGGATTCAATAATAACTGCTTCCCCTTGCGGCTTTTGTAATTTGTGAAGAAGACAAACCCCTCTTTATTATAATCCTTCAGAAGAACTGTCCTGAGTGAAGCTTTTCCATCTTTTGTTGCCGTTGCCAGACTTACCGAATTGGGAATATCAACGTTGAATGATAAGTGTTCATTATACCATTTCTTAAACTGGATAAATGGATCCAGATCAATAGTTTTTTCTGAAAAGCTTTTATCTATGGACATTTTCACGAAGGTGATTTTTTTGCCACCAAGGCACCAAGACACCAGGTTGCACTAAGCCATCATGTATATCCTGGTGAGCCTTAGTGTCTTAGTGTCTTTGTGGCAAAGTTAAATAACTATTATAATAACAGTAGCTTAGATACATTGTTTTAAAACCAGCAATTAAAATTTATTATATATCTTAATCCCAAATAAATTACATACATATGAAAACCAGGAAATATAACCTTTTAAGTACAGCACTAATGACATTTTGTTTGCTGTTTATTCAGACAGCTATGACAGCTAAGACTCCTTCTGATTTGTCAATAGCCGATATTATTCCGAAACCAGTTTCAATAAAAGCAACCGGAGATTATTTTACATTAAAATCGGGGTCAGATATATATGTAGGCAGCGAATCAGAAGAATTAAAAAGAATTGGACAATTTCTTGCAGACAGATTGAAAGTATCCACTGGCTATGACATTAATGTCAAAAATACTGATAAAAAGCCCGGCTCCGGAAATATTTATCTGACACTGACAGGAAACAATGTGAACCCCAAATTAGGTGAAGAAGGATACGAGCTGACAATAACCAAAAAACTAGTCATTCTTTCGGCTAATACTCCTGCCGGATTATTCCGTGGAATTCAGACTATAAGACAGGTTTTGCCTGCAAGAATTGAAATGACCACAAAACAGGAAGGGCCCTGGGAAATTGCCACAGGTACAATAACTGATTATCCTTCATATTCATATCGTGGAACAATGCTGGATGTATCAAGGCATTTTTTCGGAGTAGAAGATGTAAAGAGATTAATAGATTTTCTGGCATACTATAAAATGGATGTATTACATCTTCACCTTTCTGATGATCAGGGTTGGAGAATCGAAATTAAATCGTGGCCTAATCTGACTCAACACGGCGGAAGTACCGAGGTAGGAGGAGGGAAGGGCGGATTCTATACCCAGGAACAATACACGGAAATTGTCAACTATGCAAAAGACCGTTTTATAATAATTATTCCTGAAATTGACATGCCCGGACACACAAATGCTGCGCTCGCCTCGTATGCTGAGTTGAACTGCAGTGGCAAGGCAACAGAGTTATATACAGGAATAGACGTCGGCTTCAGCACATTATGCACTACTCTTGATATAACTTATAAATTTATAGATGATGTAATAAGAGAACTCGCTGCAATTACTCCGGGACCTTATATCCATATCGGTGGCGATGAATCACATTCAACCAAAAGAGAAGACTACATTCCTTTCATTAATAAGGTACAGGACATTGTACTCTCACATGGGAAAAAGGTGGTTGGATGGGATGATATAGCAATATCAACACTGAAACCAAATGTTATAGCACAGCACTGGGCGAATGTGAAAAATGCAAAAATGGCAGTTGCCCAGGGAGCAAAAATTCTGATGTCACCTGCTATTAAAGCGTACCTTGATATGAAGTACGATAAAACAACAAAGCTTGGATTACACTGGGCTGCTTACATTGAAGTTGACAGTGCTTATATCTGGGATCCAGCCACTCTTATTCCCGGTATAGGAAAAGATAATATAATTGGTATTGAAGCTGCATTGTGGACAGAAACAATTACGAATATGAAAGACATGGAGTATATGATATTTCCGCGACTTCCCGGGTTTGCAGAAATAGGATGGACTCCATCTGAAGATAGAAAATGGACCGACTACAAAGTGAGACTGGGGAAACAGGGTGAAAGGTTAAAAGCGATGAATATAAATTATTATCATTCAGCACTGGTGCCCTGGAGCGCAAAATAAACACCTTTGCGTGGAACCTCTCAGAGCCGCATGGGTCCGTTCAATTCATGGTGATAAATTTTGTTATCTACCACCAGCGTCTGAAAATGCGGCCAAACCGGCGGTCGAAACTAGTGGTGTTGCCTGTTTGATTATTTATCACGGTTACCAGTGTGAAATGCCTGTGCGAAGGGTCTTCTTCGAAGGTTATCTGATAAGTATCGGTGCCAACCGTATATTTTAGCTCTCCGTTTGAAATAATCAGACTTCCTCTAAAGAGAATCTCTTCAAGTGGAGAAATAATTTCTTTTGAATAAGTATCACCCTTTTCATTAATACCGGTAACGGAACCTGTGTAGGTAATTGTATCAGATGAGGCTACATACCGCCAGAAGATACGATGTGGTTCAAGCGGTCTGTAGATCACGTTCCTGAAGTGATAGACTGCAGTTCTGACCTTATTAACGTTTCTGGTGAATTTAAGGGTATCAGTTTTTCCTGTACTTACCACTGCAAACCTTGTGGCAGCAGTTATATTGTCAATAACCGACAAACTCTCTGAAAGAAATCCTGTCGGTTTAAGTGTCGCGCTCTGTCTGTTTACATTTCGTGTTCCATTCAATGTAATTGTGGTACTGTCAGTACTTATTGAAAAATTACTGAAAACAAAAGCTCTCGACACTAATTTACGATGGTTCGGATTCGTGCTTGTTACAGTAACCCTAATTTTCCCATTTTTAGTGATGTTTTCATTTAGCGAGCTGTCTCTTAAATTATAAAAAGTCAGGGTAATCAATTTTGGGAATGTTGTTGTATCAGGATGATCAACAGTTATTACAACAGTATCTGTCAGAGGTCCCAGCGCTTTCGCAGATAACTCTGAATAATTATTATTTTGTAGTTCATCAAGCCTGTTGTCAATATCTTCTTCAGTTTTATCAGCCAGGGCGTCCTGGGCATCAGCATTCTGAACCTGTATTACCTGTATACCTGTAAGAGTATTATTGTTGGCTGTAGTGGAATCTTTCTTACACGAGTAAAGAGAAAGAGCTCCTGCAAAAAAGAAGATGAGCAACCTATAAACAATCTTTCTTTTCATATCATCTCAATTTAGTTAAAGGTTAAACATTTTTTATTCTTTTTAGATGCTGCAATCTTTAAAAGGTTTAACAGCCGGTAAAATAGATTTTAAATTCCATATGTAGGAATTCTCAGTAGATCTGTTAAAATCATAAAGAATTATATTAACCTAATTGATTCTGAAATGTTTAATTATATGGGAATCTGATAAAATTAAGGGATGCACTGATAAAGACAGTAAAAATTACGATGCAACTGCCCAGGAAGATGAAAGGTGTTATCAGCGAAACTGTACTGGTTGAATATCATCCGGAATTTTATCGATTGAGGTAATCCTGATATTTCTATAGAAAATCTCCGATCCTTCAGACTGAATCTGGATTTTCCCCCTGGTTAGCGGAACTTCTTTTCCTTCAATAGTCTGGCGGGAGTTGTGAAGTATCATATTTACCTTACCGTTAACTATATGGATGCTGGTATTGCCAAAACAATATAAATCAATGGTATTCCATTCACCTGTCGGTTTCTCAGCGTCGGGGAATTTAATGCAATACCGGCCATCAGGACTTGAGGTGCTAAATGTTACCAGATTACCACCACTGTTAAAAATATATGTTGAATCATTCTTTTTATTTGCGTTAACGTCTGCAATCGCCCCGGCGCATGCCCAGTAGTCACCACAATCTCCTTCTTCAATCTGAAATTCATGGGATCTCATCCAGTACCCTCCATCTGCACCTTGAGGTCCTACCGCGTCATACATAATGCCGCTATCTCTTTTATTTTTTTTCCTTGGAGGCCATTTTAACTCTCCCCATTTGAATTGAAGTTGCAGATGGTAGTTTTCAAATTCACGGGTTGTCGATATACCTCCAAAATCTTCTCCTGAAATCCGGATCACATTGCTATTTTCCTCTTTTACAATACTAAAGACTTTATCGGGGTCGATATTTAGACCAATAGGAATTGAATCGGACTTCCTAAGCACTGAGTCGTATCTAGGTCCAAGATAAGTATCCCAACCTGTTAAATCTTTCCCGTTAAAAAGTGGTTCCCATTTAGGATTTTTTGAGGAACAGCTGTTAAAAAGGAAAATCAATACAAATAGTTTAAATATATTTTTATAATTCATTTTGAGGTTTTTAGGATTATAAATTTAGTTTAACTTTTTAAAATAAATGGTTTGTCGGGGTAATATTTAACTTTTAGAGGCAGATTCAATTCAATATATTTTGTCAAATGCATAGAAAATGGGTTTAAACCAAACAATAATTGTTTATAATTGAGGCATCTCTGAGATCTTTGGCAATTCAAAGTTTATCAATCGAAATCATTTCACTTAATTTCTTTTTGGGCGGTGTGACCGGCCATTTCACCGGGACTCCAAGAGGAGTGATGCAAACACGGGTATAGTTGTCAGGAATTTGAAGAACTTCTTTCGTAACATTTTCCGAGATGGCGTCCGTAATAAAAACAGTGCCATAACCCAAAGCTCTTGCAGCAAGCATCAGATATCCTGCTGCCAAAGGTCCGTCCCAATGATTATAATCGGGATACTTTGAATTATTATCAGTTAAAACGACAATAAAAACAGGAGCAGAAAAATAACCAGTTGAAAGAGCTTTCCTTACTTTTTGTTCGTATTGATCTTTAGTTTCACTGGTGGGGTTGGCTCCATACCCGGATAGTGATTCATCAACACAGGCTTCCAGCATCTGGTTAATCAGTTTTTTATCTTTTACAACAAGGAACTTCCATGGCTGTTGATTTCCTGAAGTTGGTGCCATACGTGCAGCATCAATAATTTGTCTGATTTTCGTATCAGGAATGGGATCTGGCTTGTAACTTCTGACTGAACGGCGATTCTGAATTACATACCAGAAATCAGATGTCTGGGTGTTATTACTTGTCCTTTTTACTACCGGTTTAGGATTTGATTTCGGAGAACCTGTACTTTTTGTTTGCGCATAGGTTGCTGATATTGTCAGAGTTAAGCTCAGAAACAAGAATAAAGTCCGGAAGATTCGGATTTTTGCTTTCATTTTTTGGAATTTAGAATCTAACGCAAACTTAGTACATTTTTTTTGCCCATAGATATTTCATCCCCAAGTTATGATTTGTTGGAGTAACGATTCTGGTGATCCTTGTCTCCAGGGGGTTCTCCGGAAAAGAATCAGTTATTCCTTAAGAGCGAGATCGGTGAACGAAACTTGCTGTAAAGGTACCTCAAAAGTTTCCAGAAGCATTTTTATACTGCTGAACCATCGGGCATAATAAAAATATTTTTCGACCTCTTCTTTTGAGCATTTTTGCTCCTGCACAACATGTTCCAATTCAACAAACATGTTAGCACGGACGATTAAATCATCAAGTAACTTTTTTTCTTCCTTATCCGTGCATTTTCTTTTGGTAATTTTAACTAATTGTTCTCTGGTTCTGACATCTAATCGTCCAAATCCGGTCTGGATCTGAACAACGAACTTTTTTAGCTGATTAACATATTCGGTCTCCTTTTTCATTGACATTTCCTCCCCGCATTACGTTTAATAAAATCCTAAAATATCTACAAAAAAATGAGAATAGAAGGTTATAATATTTTTAAACAGTCCATTTCACTGTTAAAATGCTAGTCCTTTCACAAATATTAAAACATCCTTTTATGCCGATTTGTTTTATGACAGAAACAATTTAAAATCGGTCTAATTAAAGATTATTTTCAACCGATTAAGCACAAGCAGATTTTGTCCAGAATTAGAATCTATCTTTAAGGAATAAATAATTAATAATGAAGATCCTGATTATTGAAGACGAGAAAGAACTCGTAGCTGCAATAAAAAAGTTCCTCGAAACTGAAGGATTTCTTGTCGAGACAGCTTATACCTTTTACGAGGCAGAAGATTCCCTGTCGTCTTATATTTATGATATAATCATTCTTGATCTGACATTGCCCGGAGGAAGCGGACTTGATCTGATAAAGCTTATAAAGGACATGAACAGGAAGGCCGGATTGTTGATTGTTTCTGCTAAGAATAGTCTTGATGACAAGATTACAGGACTTGATATGGGGGCAGATGATTATATCACCAAGCCTTTTCATCTCGCAGAACTTAATTCCCGTATTAAATCTCTTGCCCGAAGGAGGCATTTTGATGGATCGAGCGAATTAATTTTCAATGAGATAAGAATAGATACAGAGTCGAATGAGGTTTTTGTAAACGGAATAAGGCTGGACCTTACAAAGACAGAGTATGAAATCCTTCTTTATTTCATTGTTAACAGGAATAAAGTAATTACCCGCGAATCGATCGCTGAGCATGTATGGGGGAATAACATATCCTATTCTGATAATTTCGATTTCATTTATAGCCATATAAAGAACATCCGGAAAAAAGTTGAACATAGTAATGGAATAAACTATCTCCATAATATTTATGGAATCGGATATAAATTCTCTGAAAGATGAGACTCCTTCAAAAAACAAACAGAGCTTATTTTCTTATTTTAGGTACAGCATTTATAATTGCCGGAGTTACATTTTATTTTGTAATCAGCTTTTTCTTCAAGGATCAGCTTAATGAAAAGCTCTTTCACGACATTAGAAATATTACAAGGTCGATTGAAAGAAACGGAGAGACACCAAATTACTATCCCTTTATCGAGATTAAGGAAATCTCCCCGCAATCAGAACGATCTTATAAAACGATAGACACTCTTATTTATAATGTCTACGAAAAGAGAAAAATTCTCTTCCGCCAGATAAGCCTGATAACTACGATCAATGGAAGGGAATACTTTATTGCAGCCAGGGACACATTGCTCGAAGAAGATGATTTGCTCGAAGTGATTGCTATTGTGACTTGTTCAATTTTCGTGCTTCTACTTGTCAGTCTGTATTTCATCAACCGTAAACTGTCTCTTAAAATCTGGCAGCCATTCTATAAAACCCTCGATGAGCTTAAAGAGTTTTCCTATGATAAGCCAGGATTCAGGCTCTCGTCTGAAAGCGACCTGTATGAATTTACTGAATTAAACAAAACACTCGGGATGCTGACCCGGAAGGTGATCTCCGATTACCAGACATTAAAAAGATTTACTGAAGATGCTTCTCATGAGATTCAGACTCCTCTGGCAGTCATACAATCAAAACTTGAAACACTTATGCAGTATCCCGATTTGAAAGAAGACCAGGCCGAAATCATTAATTCAGCGTATATATATACTATCCGGATTTCAAAGCTTACGCGGACCCTTTTATTGCTTACAAAAATAGCAAACGATCAATTCCCGGAAAAAACGGAGATAAATTTATCAGAACTGATAAATGAGAAGATTAATATGTTCGAAGGACAGATCTCAGATAAATCGCTGATTGTTACTAAAGAGATCAGCCCTGGTTGTTTTCTCGAGACTAATTTTTTTCTCGCAGAATCGCTTTTATTAAATCTTATCGGAAACGCTGTAAAGCATAATATCAGAGAAGGATCGATCAATATCAAATTGGATAAAAAACATCTTGAAATTTCCAATAGGGGAGAAAAGCTCCAGGTATCCGCCTCAAAACTCTTTGACAGATTTTACAAAACCGGCAATTCATCTGATTCTCCCGGCCTTGGTCTGGCAATTGTTAAAGAAATCTGCAGGCTTAATAAATGGGAAATAAGGTATGAGTGCTCGGACAATCTTCATACAGTGATTGTTGATTTCTGAATCCAGAATATTTACAGATTTGAGCAGTATCTTGACGCGATAAACCAAAAAAAAAGATTATGAAAAACTTAATCATTCTTATTGTTGTACTTACATTTATTTCTGTTCCGGCATTCAGCCAGAAGACTCCACCGGAGGTTGTTAAAAAGGAATTTGCAATAAAATATGCAACGGCTCAGTCAGTAAAGTGGGACAATGAGGAGCAAAATGAATGGGAAGCAGAATTCACAATGGATGGCAAAAAGATGTCTGTAGTCTATGATATCGCAGGGAAATGGATGGAAACTGAAACAGCGATTTATGAAAAAGATCTGCCGGCAACGGTAATAAACACTCTGAATAAAGACTATCCCGGATATAAAAAAAGTGATATATCAATATTCGAGGATTCTAAAAGTAAGGGATTTGAAATGACATTGAAAAAAGGAGAGACCTCAATTGAAGTCCTGATTGATAATAGCGGGAAGGTTTTAAAGAAGTCTGACCTAAAAGAAGCAGGTGAAAAACCTGAGAAAAGCAAGAAATAGTTAATAGGGTTTAGTTTACAAAGAGGATGTCTCAAAAGTCGAAATCCATTAACCGCAAAGGGGGCCGAGCGTTAAAAAATAGCTCGGTGGGCTATTTTAGCGAAGGAGCCAGACTGCAGGGTTGACCTTGTCGCAAAGCTCGCAAAGAGCTGAATAAATGTATTTTGACTTTGCGTTCTTTGCGCATACTTTGCGTTCTCTGCGGTTAAAATGGTCTTTTGAGACAGCCTCTTTAAATGTAATTGAGGGGATTATTTTCCGGCACAATCAATACAAACCTTTTTATCGCCTTTTATCCTGCCATATTCCATCACAGTCATCTCACCGCATTCTTCGCATACGAAACCATCAAAACTGTCCTTTTTAGGTTCAAGTTTATATTCGAATATCGGAGAAATATTCAGAAGCTTTTCATCAGGTGCATTCATAACTCCGGTCACAAGTGGGTCAACTATCTCTGCGGGAACTGTACTTGCCGGTTTACCAAGCATACGATAGTCAGTAAAAAATGCTGTTTTTTTATTGTTAAGCATAGCTTCCGCTTTAGGAGTTACTCTGACTGCCCTGTTGGTAGCTCTGTCAACTACGGTAACTGCCCACTTTCCTTTATGTGTTTTCTTGAGGTTTCCTTTGCCAAATGTAGTTCCCATTATAACCTGCAAACCATCACCATAACAAGTAGCGCAATGGTCATCACCTAAGTCGACAAAAGCAACAATCTGTCCATCTTTTGCACGTTCAATTCCAAGTTTATTCATTGCAGCAGCACCAACACGTAAGCCCATTGGCATGGCAGGACATTTATGCCCGTGAAATTTTTGCCCGAATTCGAGCCAATCTTTTGGATCAATCATGATTTTAAATTTTAAAGTGAATATTATAAGAATTTATTTTACCAAAACATCAATAACCAATTTAGCTGCTATCAGCAGCAACACAACAGCATATATAATCTTTACCTGCCTTGATTTGGCTTTTGAAGACAGATATCTTGCACCAAACTGGGAACCTATGATTACGGATACAATTAAAATAATAGTAAGCGTCCAATTCATGTGTCCTTGTGCCATGTGTCCAAAATAACCTGAGAAAGAAGAGAATGTGACAACAAAAGCTGTTGTTGCAGCCGCCTCTTTTGTCTTATATCCCATCCACATTAAAATCGGAGCAATAATAAAACCTCCGCCAATACCTAACATACCTCCCACAAAACCAGCGAAAATCCCGACAAAAAGACCAATGATTGCCCGTCTTTTAAATGACATCATAGTTTCGGGTTCTGCATTGCCTGATACCATTAAGGTTCTGACTGCAGCAACCACAACCATAGCAGCAAAGAATATTTTCAATGTACCTACCGGGACATATTGAGCAAACATAAGAACCAGCCGGAGAAGCAATAACGGCAGCAGCAGCCATTACAGCACCACCTTTCCAGTCAATAAGTTTCTTACGGGCAAAAGGAATAAGTGCAAATAACGTATTTAAACCGTTAAGTAGTAAGTCCGAGAGGGATTGCAACCTCTTTCATATCGAAGCCAAACCAGTTGATCACCGGAACATAAACCATTCCGCCACCAAGTCCGAGCATAGCAAAGATGAAGGAAGCAACTGTAATAATGAGAAACACAATAAAGTATGCCATAATTTTTATTTATTTAATTCTTAAAATGTAAAAAGCACCTGCAAAGCAAACCATTCTGCATCCTTTGCCGGTTTATTATTTATTGGAGATAATTCTCCAGGTATAAAATATCCGAATGCTCCTGTCAATTGCCAGTGTTTCAGAACCTGGTACCTTATAAAAACATCGAGTTCATCACCAAAATGATGCTTCCCTGGCTCTAACTTCATGGTATTCAATAAGTGTTACATCATCAGGAACAGGGATGTAAAACCGGTTGTATTTCATTTCAACCCACATACTTTTAACGGGAAACAATTCCAATACGATTTCACGGTCATCGAGGTTTGACCAGGTTAGAATATTCATCCTCCCATAGTACATATCGCTGGCTCCATAGGCCGGATCGAAAGTGTGAATTTCAGCATCTGTTTTCTTACCTCCTGAAGCATAACTCTCCCTTATACTGATGATGGGTTTTGCCGGGATATTATGGAATTGATATCCGGCCTTGGCAAACCAGCCGTAGGCATCTATCTTTTTACCGTTCTCGCTGCCAAATTCCTTAACTGCTGTCAGGTCAAAGACAAAATGATAAAAATCGTTATTAAAAATTCTTATGCCCGTCCAGTTCCTGCTAAATTCAAGAGTGTTGATATAATCTGCTGAACCTTCAGTTTTTAAGACATAAAAAGGTTCAATGTTAATTACCTTGGGAATATCAATGTGTGAGTACATTCCTCCGCCCCAAAACTCGGTCTGCGTAAATGGAATTGAAATTTTTTCAGGATCATGTATTTTGGTTCCTCCTGCAAAAACATCAACAAAATTTTCGCCTCTTTTATAAGAAACTTTTAAAGCATCCCATGTCCAACGCCCTGTGTTTCCCCATTCGCCCGGACCAAAAATCCTTGTATCGCCATAAAATATTTTTTGCCTGCCAAGCTTAAGTGATAAATCTTTTAATAGCTGGTTATATTCAACATAAGCATCATAAATCTCAAAAAATTCCTCATTGGGATTCATTGTATAATAAGGTGTTTGAGTGCCTGCCTTACGAATTTTAAATAGGTCGGGGTATTTGACTATTACGCAACGACCATCCGAAAGCACGTGCATCCTGCATATGAAATGCAATGGTTAATTTCTTTGATGGATTAAAAGTCAGACCTGTAATTACCCTTTGATAGAGAATCTTATCATTGAGTTTTCCAATAGCTGAAGGACTGTCATCACCATAGTTTTTGGCATTCATGCCATTCCACAACTCGAAGCGGTAACGCACTGACAAATCAAATTTAATCTTTGCTGTTGTCAGACTGGGCATTGACTGTTCTTAAACCAATGAGCAGAATTATAATGATAATCGCTTTATTCATATATATATAAGTAAGTACTTACATTGTTTAAAATGAAAAAAATTACTTTTTCAGAATTTTAAGCATAAGCTGCATCATCCTGTTGCAATAATTATCAGTATGAAACTCTCCACCGCTTAGGATCAATTCTATATTAAGTGAAACCGGAATACCCATGTAAAGCATTGCAAGGTTTTCAACAGGTATCTGATCGTCCCAGGTTCCGGCAGTAATTCCATCAAGAATAATTTTGCTTACAAGCTCCTTCTGACTATTGAATATCTTCTGAAGCTGGCTTTTCAAGTGCTGCATCGTTATTGTGAGATGCTTCAGAAAATATGAGCATGGTAATTCCTTTATTATGCCGTGAGATATTCAATGGTGGCACAAATAAAATTCTTCAGACGGGTTTCCGGATCTTCTTCAGAATTAGAAACATTCCGCAATTGTCCGATAAAGTCATTTTGGACATCATTTATAATGGAAAGAATAATATCTTGTTTAGTCGGGAAGTGACGAAATATAGAACCCTCACTCATCCCAATCCGTTTTGCGAGGTTATGTGTAGAGAGGTTTTTCAAACCATCGGTATATATAATATCGAGGACAGCCTGTTTTATCTCTTCTTGTCTGATGTCAGTTGTTTTGCGTGTCATGTTCGTAAGTAAGTAATCACTTACAAAAGTATAGACAATTTATTTAACCACCAAATATTTTTGAATCTTTATCAGATAACCCGAATTTTCGGAACAGATAATATTTTGGAAAATCGATCCCCAAAGTTAAGAAAGCAGACAATCCTAAAAGAGTGAGAACTATTGACAGTTTTAGTGGAGGAACAAGTACTCCTGATACTGTTATAACAGCAAAACCAATTATTGCTGCGGCACAGGATATCATCAATCCTTTACCGGGGCGGGATGACCAGAAATGTCTTCTTTCCCTAACAATTAACACCCTCAATTGACTATTGAATATAAGCATGAGCATCACAAGTGTTGTCAGCTCAGGCCATTGTAAATGAAAATAATTCCTGCCGGCAAGGATAGCAATAACGTCTCCGAAAACATATAATAATGCCGGTACAAGAGATGCCAGAATATTATTCTTTACGTTCCATTTATTCGGACTATTTGTATGCTTTACATTGTCGGTTGCCAGAGACATGGTAACGAAATCATTTGCAAGCACTAATAAAGAAACACCAAGGAGAGAAAGCAACATATTCTGCAACCAGAAGAATCCGATTGTGAGTAAAACGACAAACTCAATAACTTTGGCAACTTTATTGATAACCCATGTTAACATTCGCTGGTAGGTCTGTCTGCTTATTGTTATAGCATCAATTATTACTCCTAAGCCGCTTTCTGTTAAAACCATACTCGCAGCTGCCTTAGCAACATCGGTTGAATTACTCACTGCAATGCCCATTTCGGCCTGTTTAAGTGCCGGAGCATCATTAACTCCGTCTCCGGTCATCCCTACAATACGCCCATCGGATTGCAACAGTTTTACAATCTTATATTTGTCTTCAGGATATATTTCAGCAAACCCGTCACATTCACTAATAATCTTCAATTGTTCATCAACACTTAAATCTTTAATATCCGACATGCGGATAATGTTTTTTCCAATTCCAACGCTATCAGATATCTCTTTTGCTATGTCAATGCTGTCTCCGGTAAGCATCATTGGTTTTATACCCAGTTTCTTTGCCTGTTCAATCATGCTTTTTGAATCCGGCCTTGGCGGATCAGCCAGGGAGATCAATCCTATAAATTTAAGATTGCTTAAATCGCTTCCGGTTGAACTGGCAACAGCCATCGTTCTGTAACCTTTCTTAGAAAAGCCATCTATAGTTTTATTGACTTCATCTTTAGTTCTCTTTGTTAAATCGCGGCAAAGCGATATAATCACCTGAGCGGCACCTTTAACAGCCCTGAAACGTTTTCCCCCGTTTCAATAATTGCTTCTGTTCTCTTTAGTGAGGGATCAAATGGAGTATAGGATATTTGTTTGTATTCATTGAATTTCACTCCTGATTTCTCAGCATAATCAATAATTGCAATATCAATTAGGTCCATTGTTTTGACCGGGATGTCAATGCAGCTATTCTGAGCACATCTTCTTTCTTGTTCCCTGAAAAAGGTATGCTATCTGCAACCGATAACTTGTTTTGGGTTATTGTGCCCGTCTTGTCGAAACAAATAATATCAATAGAGGCGGCATCCTCCACGGCATCGAGCCTGGTTACCAGCGCGCCTTTTTTCGCAAGCTCCTTAGCTCCTACCGATTGTACAATGGTAAGTACAGCAGGAAGAGCAACAGGAATTGCACCTAAAAGGAAAATAACCACGAAGGTCAATATTATTAAAATGCTTAAATGCATCAGGAAAGCTGATACTGAAATTAATAATGATGCAGCAATCCCCAGGTACATCATATATTTTACTATAGCCATCATCACGTCTTGTTGATGTGACTTCGGTTTAGCGATTTTAATCAGATCGGCTGTATTACCAAAAAATGTATTTGAACCAGTGTTTATCACAACACCCATAGCTTCTCCCCGTCTTATTATTGAACCGGAATAGATAATATCCGCTTGATGAATTTCTATGGGAAGTGATTCTCCGGTAAGGGCTGACTGATCAACCGATAGCTCCCCGGAAATAATTTTGGCATCGGCAGGCACGATATCACCAAGCTTGACAGATATTATGTCACCATTGACAATTCCTTTCGCATCTTCCTCAGACCATTTTTTATTGCGTAAAATCCTTGACCTTATTGCTAACTTACCCTTTAACAGGTCAATTATTTTTTGCGAACCGCTTGAGTGTATTTGTCCTATTACAGAGTTCATCGTAAGTAGTGCAAAGATTATTATACCTTCGAGGTTATGACCTAAAACAATAGAAAGACCCATTGCAAGCTCCAGCAGCCATGGCATGGGCCCCCAATAACGCATAAAAAATTCAAAAACAGGGTTTCGTTTATCCTCAGCAATTTCATTATAGCCAAGTTTTTGAAGACGATCACTTGCTTCAGATTCAGAAAGTCCATCTGCTTTTGTCTCAAGGAGTCTGAATGTTTCTTCTAATGAGATCTCCTTGAACTCCGAAGTGTTCCTGACTTCATAATTCACAAAAGTTCCCCTTCATATTTTGATTTATAATGCTATATGGGTTTAATTAAAAAATTACCAGGTAACATCCTTAAAACTAATAACACCGGCTGATCCATTATTGTTGTCTAAAACTTGTATTTGTTTTTTTTGAAACCGTTACTAATCAGACATATTTATTTGAGTATCTCTAAATTCTATCTTTTTATGTTTCATTGTTTAAGTGAATAACAATAATGTTTTTCAGGGTTTTATCTTTTCAAACAACCCGATCAATTTAGTCGCATAAATCTCCGCGATCTGTACTTCATGCTCTCCAATCGGTTTCACAGGAATTAAATCCATCACCTCTGTTGTTTTTAAGCCTGATTTAAACATCAGGTTTAATGAAGCGATAAGAGTATGGTATATTGAATCGTTACTCTCTTTTTCGGTCAGACCAATCTTCTGTCCTATCCCCGAAAGCTCTTTCCATTGAAACCAGAAATATGTTGGAAGCATTGCCGAAAGTATGGCATAGCTCTCAAGCTTTTCCTCAGAGACCTCAAAGGTATTCCCCAGAAGTCTGAGCCTGCAGAGGAGCTCTTGTTTCTTATCCCCGGTCAAACCGGATGAAAAGCAAACAGGATTATATCCTTCATTTATAAAGGAGGTTGCATTTGGAATCAAGCGGGCTATGTTTTTAACCTGACTGAGCTTTGATGATATTTTAGCAATGGTGATTTTAGGGGCAAGCGATATCACTATGCTGTCGCTGTCAAAACTTCCCTTTAAAAGTTCCAGGGTATCCATTACAACAGGGGGATGCAGGGAGATAAAAACAATATCCTGCGAGGCTGCAACAGTTGCAATATCAATCTGAACATCGGGGAATGACTTTTTCAGATTATCTGTCACATCTTTGTTTGTGTCAGCAACAACAATATTGCCGAATGGGGCTTTTTATTTTTAAATCCCTGCAGAAGAATTCGGGTCACTCTTCCGCCACCGATAAAACCAATTGACTGTTTCATAATGATATTATTTAGGGTTAAATATTTGAAATTCCGCAGCTTAAAAACAATAATTATCAAAAAGGCTATTCATCTAATTCAGATTTACCCCCTTCTGTTTTAATACCTTCACTAACTCTTCCTCAGGGAAGTATCCGACATGCCTGAAATATTCCTTACCGGTTTGGTCAAGAAATACCTGGGTAGGTATTGATTCAATGCCATATTTTACACCGAATGGTTTACCTGCCTCAGTCCAGACATCATGGAACTCGATTTTTACCTCATTACCATATCTGGCTTCAATTGATTCCATTACAGATTGCATCTGCCGGCATGGGATGCACCCTACAGAACCCAGCTCGATAAAAGTCACTTTGTAACTTTTCTCTGTAGTTTGATTATTGGCCGAAAATTCCCCAGAGGTTTTTCCTTTATCCTTATTTGAATTTTGACCGCAGCCGGTTATTATTATTGTTAGTCCTATTGCCAAAAATGAAAGGCAAAAATTCATTTTATTATTTTTCATGGTTTTTATATATCTAAAATATGATATTAAATAAATATCCTACAATCATTATTCCTCCTCCTACAATTCCAATAAATGTGAATATCAGAGGGAGTTTCAGGACTTTGCGCAGAATTACCATTTCGGGGAGCGACAATCCTATTACTGACATCATGAAAGCAAGAGACGTTCCCAAAGACGCTCCTTTTTCAATAAGTACAGATACAATTGGAACAATACCTGCTGCATTGGAATATAGAGGAATACCAATTAAAATTGATAGAGGTACTGAGTACCATGCCGATTTGCCCATTAACGACTGCCATAAATTCTTCCGGTACATATCCATGCGCACCTGCACCGACTGCAATACCTAAAGCTACATAGATCCATACTTTACCGACTATATCCTTTATTGCATCATATCCGAGACTGATTCTGTTACCGAATGTTATTTTTTCTTCTTCCTCCCCATTATTACCCAGATGTGTCTCATATACCCATGGTTCAACCCATTTTTCGAGTTTCAGCAAACCAATTACCCAGCCGGCAATAATTGCTATGACCAAACCTGTTCCCACGTATATCGCAGCTACCTTCCATCCGAACATTCCATATAAAAGAATAACAGCAACTTCATTAATCATAGGTGAGGAAATAAGAAAAGAAAATGTGACTCCAAGCGGAACGCCGGATTCTACAAAACCCAGAAATAAGGGGATAGCCGAACATGAACAAAATGGAGTTACAATCCCTAATGCTGATGCCATTACATTACCTGTGAAAGTCTTCTTCCCTTCAAGTGCTTTACGGGTTCGTTCAGGAGTGAAATATGTCCTGATTATTCCAACGAAGAAAATAATAAGTGTAAGCAACATCATCACTTTTGGGAATTCAAAAACAAAGAAGCGGATAGCCTCAGTGAGATGTGCCCCTTTTGTCATTCCGAAAACCGAATCAATTAACCAGTTGGTTCCAGGTTGGAGGTAATGATATATAATGTACCAGACAGGTAACAATACCACAGGAATCCAGATATTTGTTTTAATGTTTTTCATTTAATTAGAATTAATATTTCGTCATACTACGAAATAATTATGCAAATTTTTTTATAAGTAAATCCTGAAAATGTAATAAAGACCAACAATGATAAAGACCACAGCTATTACTCTTCTGAACCAAAGTTCAAATATTTTTATTTTATTATAAACCACCCCTATTCCTGAAACAGTGTAAGCCAGAACCCATGCAATAATGATTACGGGAATCCCTGTTGCTATGGCAAAAATAACCGGCAGATATAGTCCTGATGCGCTTGATAAAGTTAATGGAACAAGCATCCCGAAATACAATACTCCGCTGTAAGGGCAAAAAGCAAGTGCAAAAACCATCCCCAGCAATAATGCATCAATAAACCTCCACGACTTTCTCTTTTCCATCTTTTCTGAAAGTCTTCCAAGGCCGGGGAAATTTATTCTGATTATATCAAGCATGAATATTCCAATTAACAATAATAAAGGGCCAATGATTTTCTCACCGTATCGCTGGAAAAATCCTGAGAATTTAAACTGATCTGCACCAAAATATATAATTAATGGAATTAGGGTATAGGTGATTGCTCTTCCAAGAGTATAAAACAATCCATTGAAAAATACCCTGTTGCGGTTTTCCAGATCTTTGCTTATAAATCCGACAGCTGTAATGTTTGTTGCCAGCGGACATGGACTGATAGCAGTCATCAATCCAAGTAATAAGGCTGTAAGCCATGGCATGGAACTATTATCAAGAAGATTTGTAAGAAAATCCATAGGGAAAGAGTTAACTTGTTGCTGGTTGCTGGTTGCTTGGTGCTGGTTGCCGAGTAATTAGTACCTTACTAACAAGAACTAGCACCGAGTACCCAGCACCCAGCACCCAGTTTATTTTATCAGAGGATCTATCTTCGATTTCATAACCTCAGTAAATTTTTGTGGCTGGGAAACAGCATAAAGGAAACCTTCATTTGTAATATTGATCTTCTGGTCACCCTTTACGATCAGGAGTGTCTGACTGTTTACACCCAGTTTTTCACCCATTGATTTTCCGGTTGCTTCTTCAAGATTTAAAGCAGTAAAACTTATTTTTCCTGCTTTAACCTGTTCAGGATAAAGCATCTCAACGTTCTTTCTGGCTTCCGCTTCCACAGTTTTGCAGGTCACACAACGTATTGTCATGTGAAAGTAATAAACCTCTACATCACCTTTCTTTTGAGCTGCCGGAGCCGGTTTCTGGTTTGTCTGGGCATTACAGGAAATACCCAAAAGAGTTATCAACACGAGACTTATTAGAAATAATTTTTTCATAGGGTTTCTGATTAATTGGTTAGAAATTGTTTTATCTCATCAACTGACGGTATTCGTCCTTTTGAAACAACTTTTCCGTTAACTACCAGGGCGGGAGTAGTCATAATGTTGAATTTCATAATTTCAACAATATCCTCAACCTTTGTGATGTTTGCATCAATGCCATTATCTTTTACCACTTTACGGGTAATTTCCTCAAGGGTTTTGCATTTTGAACAACCAGTACCTAATATTTTTATTTCCATTTTATAAATATTTATTATTTTCTGTTAAAAAATGAACCAAAGCAACTCTTTTGCTTCTGACCATCCGGTCTTATTTATACAATATTTAATATAGGGAGGATTTATTTCACCCTGAATCAAACCAGCTTCTTTTAATTCTTTCAGATGCTGGGAGAGTGTTGAACGGGCAATAGGAAGTTCTTCTGCCATATCACCGCTATAGCAACATTTATCAGTATTCTTCACAAGGAAATCCATTATAAACACTCTTACCGGATGTCCAAGTGCTTTTGAGTATCTCGCAATCTTTTCCTGTTTATCAGTATACACTTTTTCCTTTATCTCCATTTCATTTAGTATTTCGTCTAATAACGAAACAAAAATACATATATTATTAATATTACAAGAAGAATCGGTCAGATTTTAGATCCGGTAACTAATCAAAGTTAGTCCGGAGCTCTTCAGGGAGGTTTTTCACAGACTCTAAAAGGCCTTCAACTTTTAGTGCATTTGATTGTTGTCCAATAACATGTATTTTAATCATAACATTAATAAATATAATTATGACAAATGTAGATTTAGTTAAGCAAGGCTATTCAAATTTTGCATCTTAACCTTAGCATCAACCTTAACCTAATTTCTACAGAATGGATGTTTAATGTTGCTAGAAACCGAAAGCTGACCGCATTTTTTGAAAAATGTCAGTATTGTTGTAAATACCGCTAAACTTTTCAGCACCTGGACCAAAGGCATACACTGGTACCATTACGGCGGTATGACCATGTGTTGAAAAATTCAGCTTTACTTTGTGAGTTTCTTTGTTACCCTCAATAATTGTCACTCCGCCTGTTTCGTGGTCAGCTGTAATAATGACAAGAGTATGTCCGTCCTTTTGTGCGAAATCAAGTGCCGCTCCAACGGCATTATCAAAATCGAGAGTTTCATCTATAAGTGTATCTGAAACATTCAAGTGAGCTATCTTATCAATCTCAGATCCTTCAACCATCAAGAAGAATCCCTTTTTATTTTTAGTTAGTATTTCGATTGCTTTAGAAGTGGCCTCTGGCAGCATATCTCCTCTTCCTTCTAACCTAAAAGGATTATTAAATGGAGCAGTAAGTCCTGCAATTTTTCCTGATGAAGATCTCATAACCATATCCATTGTAGTATCAACTTCATAGCCCCTGAGTTTAAGACTGTCAAGAAGGTTCAGTTGATCTTTACGGTTTGCAAAATTGTTGTATCCGCCACCTATAAAAACATCAATACCAGTTTTCAATAAATCCAGGGCAATGGCTTCGTAATTGCTCCTGCTTACTTCATGTGCAACAAATGATGCAGGGGTAGCATCAGTGATTGAAGAAGTCGAAACGATCCCTGTGGACAAACCATTGTCTTCAGCGATTTCCAGAATTGACTTAACTGGTTTTCCCAGTGAATCTACACCAATTGACCCGTTTTTAGTTTTATTTCCCGTTGCAAGAGCAGTTCCGGCTGCACCGGAATCGGTAATATAACTGTTTGAGGAAAATGTTTGTTGTAGCCCGATAATGTTGCATCTCCCCATATTAAGTGGTTTTTCTGAAACAGTCATCGCAGCATAGACATCGGGGAGGCCCATACCATCACCAATTAAAAGGATAATATTTTTAATTTCAGGTGTTGTCTTTTTTATTGGAAAGCACGAAACCAGTGCTACACCAATGATGACCAGGATCAATAATCGGGGAATTCTCTTCATTTTTTTAAAACATCCCTAAAAGTAGAATATATTCTATTTATCCTCGTTAAAACCTGACAAGATTTTTTTAAAATTTATCCGTCAGGTGTGGAATAAACTAAAGAAGAATCTTTTTGTCTTTCCTGGGGTAAACCTTATGGTATAAGTAGTGTTGGATAAAAAGGAAGGTTATGTGGTCGGGTTTTTTAAACCTTTCGGGGGGTCGAACAATCTGATAATCTCATTGTTTAATTCCTCAGTCTAAAATGAACAAATTTATGGTGGATATAGTAAAGAAAGTACCTGATCTTGTTGTTTCTACCAGCTTGCACAAAATCAGGCAAATACGTTTTTTAACAGAAGGAACATTTGTTGTGAGGCTCGACAGGGGAAATATGCAGTTCAAGGCAGGGCAGCGAGTCGTTGCAGGTTTGAAGGGAGAGTTAAATCAGCGTGAATATTCAATTTATAGTGGTGAAAAGGATGATTTTCTCGAAATACTGGTCAGGGAAGTTATTAACGGCACAGTATCAAGACAACTGAAACACTGTAACCCGGGTGAGTTACTTCAGGTTAATGGACCATTCGGGTCTTTTGGATTGGAAACATTCGACATGTTTTCCCGGAAACTGGTTTTCATTGCATCGGGTACTGGTATTTCCCCGTTTCATAGTTTTGTAAGGTCTTATACGGGAATTGATTATGTCCTTTTTCATGGAGTCAGATTTAATAATGAAGCCTACGACAGGGTTGAATATGATCCGCACCGTTACTTTTTGTGTACCTCAAAAGAGAGGGACGGGGGTCATAATGGAAGGATCACAAAGTTTTTACCACATTATCCTGTGGACCCCGATATGTTGTTTTATGTGTGCGGTAACAATAATATGATTTACGAGGTTTATCATATCTTAAGAGATAAGGACATTCCTGACGAAAATATCTTTTCGGAGATTTATTTCTAATGAATATTATAAAGTTGTTTCAGTAAAAGGTTGAGGCTAAGGTTTAGGTCGGGAAAAGGCTTTTTAATACGAAACTACCCGGTATCCTCTCCTGATATGCCCGCAAGCAGAAAAACGGAAATTGTAATGACTTTTAATTTCATAGTCGTTGAATTATCTGAAGTAATTAATATCATAACACAAACAAAAAAATAAAAGTTAGGTTGCATTTACGTTAAAGAAGTTTTAACAACGTCTTCAGACATTATCTATTTATGAATCCAGAATATTTACAGATTTGATCAGTATATTGACCTGATAAACAAATTAAATTAAAGATTATGAAAAAAACGTTTTTCATTATTGCTGGCATATTAATGTCATTATTGGGGCTTAATGGGCAGAATGCTACCGGCGGATATAAGATTGTACAAAAAATTCATCTTGAAGGAGATGGTGGCTGGGATTATTTGAATGCAGACGATGCTACCGGAATGCTATATGTTTCCCACGGTAAAATGGTAAATGTGGTGGATATGAAAACCGGTAAAAGCGTAGCTACTATCACAGATGTAAATGGGGTGCATGGAATTGCAATCGCGCCGGAATTCAATAAAGGTTTTATTAGCAATGGACCTGATAGCAATGTGACAGTGTTCAATACAAAAGATTTCAAGGTGATTGAAAAAATACCTGTAACAGGAAAGAATCCAGATGCTATTTTATATGAACCGTTCACCAAATCAATAATTACGTGGAACGGGCGATCATCCAATGCTACAGTTATTGATGCCAAAACTGATAAAGTAATAGCAACTATTCTGCTTTCAGGAAAGCCGGAAGCGGCTGTTAGTGATGGAAAAGGTAAAGTATTTGTGAATATTGAAGACAAGAGTGAGGTTTCCATGATCAATGTGAAAACCTGGAAAGTAGAACAAACATGGTCTATTGCGCCCGGTGAAGGACCAAGTGGTCTTGCACTTGACAATGAGAATCATCGCCTCTTCAGTGCCACAGATAAGTTAATGGTAGTACTTGATTCAGAAACAGGTAAAGTCATCACAACTCTGCCTACGGGCGGACGTGTTGATGGAGCAGCCTTTGATCCGGGTCTTAAACGTGCATATAGTTCCTGTGGAGAAGGAGTGCTCACAGTTGTGCAGGAAGAAAATCCGAATTCTTTTAAAGTACTTGCAAATGTTCCTACACAAGTAGGAGCAAGGACTATTTCTGTAAGTGCCAAAACCCATAAAATATATTTACAAACTGCTGAATTTGGACCAACTCCGGAAAAGACGGCTGAGAATCCACGTCCGCGTCCTGCTTTGAAACCCGGCACATTTACCGTATTAGTGGTTGAGCCGGTCAAATAAATTAATAGTCCGTTAAAACATCCTTTGTTTGGGTTGTTTAAGTTAGTATAGGTTATTTCCATCCATCCGGGTTAATTCCTGGGTGGATGGTTTTTTATTTTGATTGTCTAAACCCTGAACGCTTCAACAGGCAACAGTTATTATGTTAATCGACACCCGAACAAAATCAGCCATAGGATGTTAACTCCGTATATTCTTGTTAGATTTTAAAGATAGGATGGCCAGTAAAATAGAGGGTTCTGAATGTGATATTTTTGTCAGCTACCGCCAAAACGAGAACCTCTCTGAATGGGTAACAAAGTTTGTTGAAGCAATGCAGGAGAAGATTGCGGCTATATTAAAGGAACTTTTCCCAATTTATTTTGACACCATCCTGCATGATAGTATCTTTAAACCCCAATACACAAACAAATGGCTTGAAGGTATGATAAAGTGTCTCATATTTATTCCTGTAATCTCTAACCCTAGTTGCGACTCTCAAACCTACGCATAGCAATCAGTGAGACCGAATATCAGAACATACACTATGAACGAAAGAGAATTATCCTGGAATTACTCTTCTCTGCAAATGAGACAAAGCAGTAATTTAAAAATTACAGAACTAATAAATTTTAAAATCAATATTATATGAGAAGTGTTTTAATAGTGATCTGTTTTATGATGATGGTTTTGTTCTCGTGTAAACAAAATAAAGCAGGTTTACAGCGGGGAAACATGGTAAAAGATTATGCCGTATTGACGCTTAACCCCCGATCGGTTACTGTTCATAATGAATTCCCGGCTACCATACAGGGACAACGTGTGATCGAAATCAGACCTATGGTTAGCGGATACCTTGAGAAGATCCTTGTAAATGAGGGTGATAATATTAAAAAAGGGCAACTGCTTTTCAAAATTAATAATCCACAGTATTCAGAGGATGTAATAACAGCAAAAGCGCGCATCAACAGCGCTGTGGCTGATGTAAACACTGCCAGAATTGAAATAGAAAAAATAAAGCCTCTGGTCGAAAAAGAGATAGTAAGTAAATACCGTTTACAATCAGCCGAGCTTACACTTCAGTCAAAAGAAGCTGCGCTTGAAGAAGCCCGTGCTGCTCTCAAAAATGCCGAAACAAATCTGAATTACACATATATCAGAAGCCCTCATGATGGAGTAATTGGAACAATTCCTTATAAGAATGGTGCCCTTGTAGGCAGCAACGATCCGGAAGCTCTGACCACTCTGTCTGACATCAGTGAAGTATTTGCATATTTTTCATTGAACGAAAAACAGGTTTTGGATATGCTTATTGATTCAACCGGAGTCACTTTTGAAGAAAAACTTAAAAACATACCACCTGCAACACTGATTCTTGCCAACTCAACAGAATATAAGGAAAAAGGGAAGGTTGAAATGGCCAGTGGACTTATTTCAACAGGAACAGGTTCTGCAACTTTTAAAGCTGTATTTAAGAATCCTTCAGGCATTTTAAGAAGCGGTTCAAGTGCAACAGTAAGGATCCCCGGTGTTAAAAACAAATCATTAATAGTACCACAGAGTGCAACATACGAATTACAGGATAAGCGTTTCATATTCACTGTTGGGAAAGATAATAAAGTTAAAGCTGTTGCCATTACCTCTACACCCAGTGACGATGGACATTATTTCCTGGTTTCCCAGGGCCTGAAACCAGGAGACCGGGTGGTAATTGACGGGATCAGTTCGCTGAAAGATGGCGACACAATCGTACCAAAGGAAACAGATCCTGAAAGTTTCTATAAGAATATCATTTAGCGAATTTAAAGAGCTCCAACTTATGTTTACAAGATTTATTGAGCGCCCCGTTCTGAGTACTGTCATTTCAATAATAATAGTAATGCTGGGGATCCTTGGACTGGTTGAACTTCCTATTGAGCAATATCCCAACATTGCTCCACCTACCGTTAATGTCGCCGCAAATTACGCCGGGGCTAACGCTGATGTGGTCCTCAACAGCGTGATAATCCCGCTCGAGGAGCAGATCAACGGTGTTGAAGGGATGACGTACATGACATCAAGTGCGACCAATGATGGCAACGGTTCCATAAATGTCTATTTCGCGGTTGGAACAAATCCTGATATGGCAGCGGTACATGTTCAGGACAGAGTCTCCGCAGCTACGGGCATACTCCCGGCTGAAGTCACGAGAGCCGGTGTAATAGTCAGAAAACAACAGAGCAGTAATTTGCTGATCTCTGCCATCTACAGTGATGACCCGGCGTATGATCAGATTTTTCTTCAGAATTATGCCGAAATCAATATTATCCCCAAGATCAAAAGGATCAACGGAGTTGGCGGAGCAAATGCTTTTGGTTCAATGATGTATTCCATGAGAATATGGCTTAAACCGGATGTCATGGCAGTTTATAATATAGCGAGCAGCGATGTTACAGATGCCTTGCTTGATCAGAATATTGAAGCGGCTCCGGGGAAATTTGGGGAGCAGGGGAAACAGAGTTTTGAATACGTTATCAGATATACCGGGAAGCTTAAGACAGTAAAGGAGTTTGAGGATATAATCGTCAGAATGGAAAAGGATGGCCATATCCTGAGGCTTAAAGATGTTGCAAAGGTTGAGCTTGGAGCACAGTCGTACAACAGCGACATGTTTGCAAACGGGAAGCCTACAACTGCCATTGCTATCAGCCAGACAGCAGGATCAAATGCGAGAGATGTCATTAAGGAATCGTTGACGGTTCTGGATGAGGCCTCGAAGGAGTTCCCAAACGGTGTTCATTATACCAACCTTGTCAATGCCAACAAGTTTCTTGATGCTTCCATAGAAAAGATCATCAGAACCCTTCTTGAAGCATTCATTCTGGTCTTCATTGTCGTTTTTCTTTTCCTGCAGAATTTCCGTGCCACCCTTATCCCGGCTATTTCAGTACCTGTCGCAATAATCGGAACCTTCTTTTTCCTCTACCTGTTCAATTTCAGCATTAATCTCCTTACGCTTTTTGCTATGCTGCTTGCAATAGGGATCGTTGTTGATGATGCAATAGTGGTAGTAGAGGTTGTACATGCCAAGCTTGACCAGGGATATACTTCTGCCAGGAAAGCATCGATAGATGCAATGAATGAAATATCTGTTGCAATCATTTCGATTACACTTGTCATGGCTTCAGTATTTATCCCGGTAACATTTCTGGGAGGATCTTCAGGGGTATTTTATAAACAATTCGGAATTACAATAGCAATTGCAATTCTTATTTCCGCTGTCAATGCTCTTACTCTCAGCCCTGCTCTGGCTGCGCTATTCCTGAAACCTCATAACAAAAAGACTAATAAACCTGAAAAGAAGCATCGATTTTACGAGCTCTTCAATGCAGGATTTAATTCTGCCAGGGAAAAATATACAAATACTGTCTTTTTTCTTTCCGGGAAAAAATGGATCGTAATCGGCACAGTTGCCATTTTCGGAATCGGACTGTTTATTTTGATGAAAACCACCTCTTCGAGCTTTGTCCCTGAAGAGGATATGGGAACAGTATTTGTCAGTATCAGCCTGCCGCCGGCTTCGTCGATGGAACGAACAATGGTTGTAACAAACAGAATTGACAGCATTGCAAAAACAATTCCCGGAATAAATAATGTGATGCGCATAGTGGGCCAGAATTTTACAGCAGGCAGCGGAAGCTCTTATTCAATGGTAATCCTTGAACTCAAAGACTGGGCAGAAAGGAAGGGAACAAGCAATAAGGATATCATCCAGACATTAATGAGAAAAACATCTATGATAAGGGATGCTACGATCATGCCTTTTTCATTGCCTACAATATCGGGATTCGGCCTCAGCGGAGGATTCTCATTTGAATTACAGGACAAGGGAGGACATACTATTCAGGAGTTTTACAAGGTCAGCCAGAAGTTCCTGGCTGAACTGAATAAACGTCCGGAAATTCAGCTCGCTACGACATCCTTTAACCCGAATTTCCCTCAGTACCTGCTTACCGTAAATGTTCCTAAGGTCAAAGAGGCCGGATTGGATGTAAGCACAATTATGAATACAATGCAAGCCAATTTCGGTGGAATCTATGTTTCCAACTTCAACCAGTTTGGCAAGCAATACAGGATAATGGTTCAGGCAGAACCAGATTCCCGGGCTAATGAGAAAGCCTTGAATAACATATATGTACGCACAGCGAATAATGAAATGGCACCCATAACGGAATTCATTACACTTACCAATACCTTTGGTCCGGAAAGGATATCAAGGTTTAACATGTTTACTTCCATCTCCGTAATAGGATCGCCGAATAAAGGTTTCGGCTCAGGTGAAGCGATCATGGCAATAAGAGATGTGGCGGCAAAGACTCTGCCGCCGGGTTATGGTTTCGAGTTTTCGGGCGTAACCCGCGAGGAACAGAACAGCGGTTCCCAGGCTATATATGTATTTATACTGAGCATTCTTTTCGTTTATTTCCTGCTCAGCGCATTGTACGAGAGCTACCTGCTCCCATTTGCAGTTTTGCTGTCCCTGCCGGTTGGCCTAGCGGGAACATTTGTATTTGATAGAATATTTGGAATTGACAATAATATCTATACTCAGATCTCACTTATAATGTTGATCGGATTGCTTTCCAAAAACGCAATACTGATTGTTGAATTTGCATCATCCAGAAGGGAACAGGGGATGTCAGTTGTTGAAGCCGCAGTTGAAGGTGCAAAAGCCCGCTTCAGGCCCATAATAATGACATCCCTGGCATTTATTTTCGGCGTAATACCGCTGATGATGGCTACAGGTGCCGGGGCAAACGGCAACAGATCAATAGGAACATCTGCAGTGGGAGGAATGATCTTTGGCACATTATTCGGCGTCCTGGTAATTCCTGTACTGTATATCATTTTCCAGACCCTTCAGGAAAGAATTAAGACCAAAGATAGTCCTGAAGAAAATACCGATAAAGACTTAATTGCAATATAAAATTGAGTGCTATGTTACAAGACAAATTCAAATTTACGATCTCAATCCTGTTTGCCCTGATCCTTATTCTTTCAGTTAATTCCTGCAAAGTTACTCAGTCATTTAAGGAACCTGAGATTAAATCGCAGGAAACTCTTTACAGAGACTCACTGTCAAAAGACACCTCAAATATCGCCAATATATTATGGAGGAACTTGTTCCCCGACAAAATATTGGTTTCCCTGATTGATGAGGCCATCCATAACAACCTCGATCTTCAGATTGCCGTCGCACGCATGAAAAAAGCAGAAGCTGTACTCAGACAAAGCAAATCTGCTTTATTCCCTACTCTCAGCGTCAATGCAAGTGCTACCAGACAAAACAACGGAACACTTGGAGTACCGGAAGGGTTTGAGCTCTGGGGAAGCTCATCGTGGGAAGCCGATATCTGGGGTAAGCTGCGCAGTACGAAACGTGCCAGTTTTGATCTGTTTTTAAAGAGTGAGGCATATAAAAGGGCTGTCCAGACACAGCTGATTGCAGATGTTGCTGACAATTATTATGCTTTGCTTGCACTGGATGCTCAACTTCAGGTAACGCAAAAAACCGTTGAACTCAGAAGTTCTGATGTAGAGACCATTAGTCTGATGAAAGAGAGTGATCTGGTTACAGGTGCTGACCTGGTGCAGAGCCAGGCTAACCTTTATTCTGCCAAAGTCATTATTCCGGATATCAAACAGAGTATTTTTGAAACAGAAAACGCACTGAGCATTCTGATTGGAAGAAACCCTGGTCCGATTGCAAGGGGCACTCTTTCCGAACAGGGAATTTCTGCAGATCTCAAAACCGGTGTCCCCGCACAGCTGGTTGCTAATCGCCCCGACGTGCAGGAAGCAGAATATCAGCTAAGATACGGATATGAAATAACCAATTCTGCCCGAAAATATTTTTACCCCTCACTCACTCTTCAGGCTTCCGGAGGTCTGGTTACCAGCAACATATCTAAAATGTTTGACCCTGCTTCTGTTTTCTGGAGCCTGGTAGGGAACCTGGTTCAGCCTGTTTTTAACCAGGGAATAAACAGGCAGAGGTTGAAGATGGCCCAGGCCGACCAGGAAGAAAACGTGGCAGCTTATAAACAGGTCATATTAAAATCAGGAGAGGAGGTGTCTGACGCATTGTACGGATATCGGGCTGCAACAGAAAAGATAAAATTGCGGACAAGTCAACTGGATTACCTCGAAAAATCTGTCAGTTATACCATGCAATTGCTTAAATACACATCCACAACCAACTATCTGGATGTATTAACTTCGGAAGTGAGTCTTCTTTCTGCACAAATTAACAGCATCAACGACAAGCTCCAGCAACTACAGTCAGTAGTCGCTTTATACAGGAGCCTGGGGGGTGGTTGGAAAGAATAGTGACAGGTTGTTTCGCCTTTTATTCCTGACAAGCCGGTGAACTTGGCCATATGTGGTCAATATGCCCTGTTTTTGCAACTTAACACCAAACGATAAAATCATTAAAGAGCTACCACTCCACGATATTATTCCGAAGTGCAAATTTTATCATCTCCACGGTGCTTTTGAAGTTATACTTCTGCATAATATTGTTCTTGTGAGTTTTTATTGTAAAAACGCTCAGATTGAGCTTTCCAGCAATCTCATTATTAGTACAACCCTCAACATAAAGCTTCAATATCTCCTTTTCACGGGAGGTTAACTGATGTTTTTTGGCAACAACACCAACACTTAAATTTTTAGCATTTTTAATAAAACTCTTTAATACAATTCTTGAAATTGAAGGACTATAAAATTCATCTCCATTTGAAATGGTTCGTATGGCCTCAAGTAAAATCTCAGTAGTAGAATCTTGCTTTGGAAGATAGCCTTTTGCGCCTGCGTGAATTGCACTGACAATATACTCTTCATTATTAAACATCGATAGAATAAGTACTTTAATATCAGGGTATAACTTTATTAATTTCTCAGTCAGCTCAATCCCCGACATATTTGGCATAGAAAGGTCAGTAATCAGAATATCGGGTTGGTTGCATTTCATAAAATCGAGAGCCTCTTTACCGCTGCCAACTGAGCCTATCAGCTCAATGTCATCCTCGTCCTTGAGTATCCGCTTAATTCCATCGCGCACAATCTGATGATCATCGACAATCAGAATCCTTATTTTACTCATCGCTTTAATTATAAATTTTCTACAATGTAAGTCGTTTCGGAATTTTTAGTCTTATTGTAGTTCCCGAAAGTGGTTCGGACTCAATATCCAGTGTTCCATTAAGCAGACGTGCCCTCTCTTTCATGTTATAAATTCCGTTGCAGGGAGTACAAAAGTTGGAATCATACTCAAATCCCTTTCCGTTATCCTCAATTATCAGAATGATGCTATCCTTATTGCCAATAAGCTGAAGTTGTACCTTTGTTGCACCGGAATGTTTTATTGCATTATTCAGGCCCTCCTGTGTAATCCGGTAGAGATAGAACCTGATTTTAGGTTCGTTGGTTGAATAATCACCATAAACGGATAGTTCAATATCTATTTTTGAAGTTCGGTTTATGGAATCGCAAAGGGTTTTAAGTGCAACATCAATTCCCGATTCCTTGAGAATGTTTGGTGCAAGATTGTTGGAGATCTGCCTGACTTCCTCGATTGTTTTTAGAAAATCAACCTTAACTTCTTCTATGGTTGACCTGACTTCTTCGGCATTTTGTTTGCTGGTACTCTCGAGCTGAAGTTTTATTGAAATTAGCTTTTGTCCAAGTCCATCGTGTAATTCCCTGGATATGCGTTGCCTTTCAAGTTCCTGGCCATCATAAAGGGCAGACATTCTCTTTAATCGCTCGTCCTTGAGTTGCTGCGTCATGATATTAAACGCTTCAGTTAGCAATCCTATCTCGTCGGTCGATTTTGGTTTGATGTTAACATCCAGATCACCCTCCCCAATCATCAATGCAGCATTTTTTAATCTGACTATAGGATTTGTAATAGTCCGGGAGATGAAGTGTGCTATAGAGAAGAGGAGGATACAGATTATTAATGATAAAAATACTATGTCATTCCTTAAGGAAACAATCGGAATCATTGCTTCGCTGTAATCAATTTCGGCAATAATAGCCCAATTTAATCCACGTATCGACAACCGCTCAAAGGAGCTTAAGCAGGCAATCGTTCTGTAATCATCAATTAAAGACGAGCCGGTTTTATCTTTGAACGCATTATAAGCACTTATCGTTTTTACTGAGGTATTCATTATAGAATTTGGAATAAACCTTGAATTACTTCTCATCAGATAATCATCGCCGACGAGATAAACTTCACCCGACTTTCCCAACCCGTTTTCAGGACTATCCTCAAGCATAATGTTATTGATATCCTGAACAGGAATCTGAAGGGCTAATATGCCAATATTTTTGCTGCTCTCAATAATTCGTTTGCCAATAAAAAACAGCGGTTCGTTATCATCGTTAAATCGTTTACTAAAATCGACAAAAGAAGACTCGTTCGTTGATGCTGTCGCTTCCCAAAGTTTTGACAGCTGATTGATTAAAATGGTATCGGGTCTCACTTTTTCGATTTCTGAACCGTTAAACTTATATACCTGAAGTGAATTCCTTTCGGAACCAGATATCAGATACATACTATTAAATCCAAAAAGTTTGTAGTTCAGGGAGAATTTAGGATACTTCTGAGATACAACTTTATGATTCATATTGTTACATAAATCCAAAGCTATGTTCTTCAGGTAATCATTTTCAGCTAAAAGAGTGATATTCTTATTTCGCTCATTGAGGAAAAACTCAAGTTGAGCTTTCTTAATAACTCTGATGGATGTAAGTTGGTCGAGGGTTCGCTTGAGTAAGGCATTCTTTGCATTGAAATAAGCATAAATTCCAATTACAGAAAGCGCAGATACTCCTACTGTAAAGAATAGCACCATCAATTTTCTATTTATAGACCTGCCAAACATCTCTTAATTGGTTAAGACTAGTCAAAGTAAAGAATTAACCCAAACAAAATATAAATAATAAAGGCCCATATTTCAGAGCCTTTATCAAATATTTCAACTTAAAAATTATTACAGAGCTCCTTCATCATAAGCTTTCTCTCCATGCAGAGAATTATCTAAACCTGCAAGTTCTTCCTCTTTCGTTACTCGTACATGGGTAATCAGGTTAATGATGATAAGCATCAGGTAAGTAAACGCGAATGCGTATGCCGCAGTAGCAAGCACTGCAACTGTTTCCTTTAAAAGGAATGAACCTGAGCCAAAGAGTAAGCCATCGGCCCCTGCGGAATTCACTGCTTTAGATGCAAATACGCCAAGAAGAATTGTTCCAAGAACACCTCCCATTCCGTGAACCCCCCAAACATCAAGTGCATCGTCCCATTTCATCCTGTTTTTAAACTGAACAGCAGAGTAGCACACTAAACCAGCGGCAATCCCGATCAGTGGAGATGCCCACACTGGAACAAAACCAGCGCATGGAGTAATGGTTGCCAAACCTGCGATTGAACCCGTCAAAAGCCCAACGAACTTAGGTTTGCGTTCTCTTATCCATTCAACCGCTAACCAGGCCACCGTTGCAAACGATGCAGCAATATCGGTATTCAGGAAAGCCAGGGAGGTCACATTATCAACCTGAACCTCACTACCTGCATTAAAGCCATACCAGCCAAACCATAGCAAACCGCTCCCGATTGCAACTAAAGGAATACTATTTGGCGTTGAGTTTTTATCTACACGGGCACCAACATAAAAAACCGAAGCCAGGGCAGCAAAGCCGGCAGTAGCATGAACAACGATGCCACCGGCAAAATCAATAACGCCCAAATGAGCTAATAGTCCACCACCCCAGATCATATGTACTAAGGGATAATAAACGAAAATCTGCCAAACGGTAAGGAAGATAAAATAAGCTTTAAAGGAAACCCTGTTTACAAAAGCACCCGTTATAAGTGCAGGAGTAATAATGGCAAACATCATCTGATAAGCGATGAAAACAAACTCTGGAATTTTACCATTGCCAGACCATAGAGTATTCACACCAATTCCTGACAGGAACGCTTTATCAAAGTTGCCAATAATGCCTCCATCACCACCGCTAAAGCAAAGTGAGTATCCAAAAATAACCCAGAGTACGGTTGTCCAGCCAAGAGAAACGAAACTCTGAATCATAATCGCAAGAATGTTTCGCTTTGTAGTCAAACCACCATAGAACATGGCAAGCGCCGGAGTCATAAGCATCACAAGGCTGGTTGCAACAAGCATGAACCCGGTCGAACCTGTATCCATAACAGCAGGTGCCTTAAGTAAAATTAAATTTAACATAGCTATAATAATTTATTTTTGAGTTTTAAAATGGGAGCTGCTCCCAAGGTTTAGACCGATAAATGTATTTACTGCCTGTTTGGTTATCAATAGAACTTGGTATGAAAGAAGAGTAATACTAAGTTGTAGATTTTAGATACAACAATGATTATGCAATTCTTTGTTCTGATTTAAAAGGAACGGCAGTATTAATTGCCAATGGACAGACTGTCCCTGACATGAAAATAGATTTACTGAACACTATCCTGAAGCGCTTTTATTCTCAGCAAAAATTAAGGTTTTATCCAGAGGGAATCTGTGAACCAGTTTTTTTGATCCGTGAAATGCTTAACAACAGAGAATCCATGACTGAATGCGAGTGATTCTATTGTGGCAATATCAAATTTTCTTGAAAGTTCCATAAAAACCGGTTCCCATCTGTTAAAAACAAAAAGCTGTCCCAATGATGTAATATTAACGGTCTGCTGTTCTTTTGAAACCAGAAAGCTTTTCAGGTAACCTGACAAAGGGTTGTATGTAGTATGATGTTCGAATCGGGAGAGGTTAAAATCGGCCCCAAATTCCCTGTTAAGCCTCGCAAGATGATTCAGGTTAAACTTCCGTGTAAGGCCATAATGATCGTCATAGGCCTTCATTATAATTTCAGGGGACTTTTTAAGATCAAATCCTATTAATATCTTGTCACCTTTCCTGCATAAATCAAAAAGCTGTTTTAAAAAGAGATCAATTTCAGGTTCAGTGAAGTTCCCGATATTTGAACCAAGAAACAGGATCACTTTTCTTTTGTTCCTGTAAATATTCCCTGAATCTGTCAGACCAAAAAAATCTCCGGTCAAGGGATTAATTTTTAATGACGGGATATCTTTACTAAGCTTTGAAACGAGATCAGCAGTTTGCTTTGGAACTGATATCGACAGGAATATATTTAAAGTTTGATTTTTTTTGCAGAAGCAGTTTCAAAATGATTTTAGTCTTTGATCCATCACCTGAACCCAGTTCGAGAAGATCGATTGCGGAGTCATCGGAAATAAATGAATCTGTTATTTGTTCCTTCTGAGTTTCTAATATTTCCTGTTCTGATTTTGTCAGGTAATATTCCGGCATTTTTGTGATTTCCTGAAAAATAGAACTACCGGTATCGTCGTAAAAATATTTTGACAACAGATATTTGGGTGTTGATGACAAACCTTTTATGGTATCAGCTTCAAGACTCTGTATATCAGTCATTTCAGCTATAAAATATTCATTCTTGTTTTGCATTAATTTGATATATTAAATTTTCCGGTATTCCGGTTTCATAAGGATTATCCGGATCATTGCTCCATTCGAACCATCCACCGTCATAAACAGATACGCATGGCCAGCCCATAAGCCAGGCATTGAACCAGGCTTCACTACCCCTCCATCCTGTGCCACAATAAAAGGCAAGATGTTTATCAGGTGTAATACCACTCTTAATCCAGATATCAGAGATCTCATTGTATTCCCTTGTTGTAAGATCGGGATTCCGATAGTTTTCCATATGGTAGGCATCACTTCCGCAATCGGCAAAGATTGCTCCTGGGATGCGTCCTTTAGCTTCTATATAGTTATATCCGCTTACCTCTCCGATATACTCCGCCCAGCTTCGCACGCAAACGAGTTCTGCATCGTCTGATTTGAGCATCTCTTTTGCTTCAGGAGTGTCAACAACCAGTTCAGGATGAACAGGTATAGATGCTCCGAATTCTTCAACAGGCTTCTTCTTCTCATCTGTAAATGACATACCAAATCCGGCATCCAGCCAGGACTGGAATCCTCCATTCAATACTCTGACATCCTTAACTCCTGCATACATCATTATTCATGCACATCTCAGAGCTCCTATATCTCCTGCTGCACTTCCGGGGAAAGGATCATTATTATCAGGGTGCATGTACTTGCCATATAATACTACTGTTGTATCAGAGGTAATTCCATGACTCTCCAGAGCTGTCCTTAATTCAGACGGGGACCTGCGGTTCCATGTTTCAGGAGCCTCAAGGGCAAGAGTATCAATGTCAATTGCTCCCGGGATATGCCCCGAAAGGTATGCATCTCTGTTCCTGTAATGAGCATGAACCAATGCATAATTGTAATTATTATATTCATCAGGCTTCCCGCCGCTGATGAGATCATTTACCCAGTCAGGATGAACCAGGTAACGAAACCTGGAAAGGTACTCAAGGGGAAGATCATTATCCAATGTCCACTCTGTAAGAAAATCTGTATAAATACTAATATCAGAATATCCTGAATTCGCGAATCTTTTGGAGGCACTTTCGGCATCTTTGCGATTATAGCCGTAAATAATAATTTTGTTCCCGGGAAGAATTTCTTTTTTCCTTACAATTTCTATCCAGTCAATGTAATTAAACCATTTCAGTGGTAAGCTTCTGGCTCCCGGGATATGCCCTCCACGTATTTCTCCGGCCAGTTTCCATCCGTTATAAGCATCAACAGGACGAACATCTATTATATGTACAGAAGGATTTCCAAGTAAAGAAACTACTTCCCTGGTACTCAATTCAGTTATCGGTTCAATCATTATATATCTATTCATAGAAAAGATCATCAACATAACAGTATTCCCAGTCTTCACCAGGCTCAAAGGATTTGATAACCGGATGCCCGGTTTCATGGAAATGTTTGGTAGCATGCTTGTTTTTTGAATTATCGCAGCAACCAACATGTCCGCATTCAAGGCAGAGCCTGAGATGGACCCAGGAATCCCCTGTTTTTAAGCATTCCTCACAGCCCTCAGGTGTATTCGCGCTGATATTACTGTCGGCATTCTCAATATGATTGCAGGTATGTGCCATGGCATTTTATATTAACTGAAATTATCAAAATGTATAATTTGATCTGAATTAACCATATACCTGATGTTTAACAGGTATTTCAGCTTTTAATGATTCAACATCCCATCCGGCGGCTCTTGCACCAATGTCATAAGTTTCGTTCAGAAATTTAAGAATTGATTCTTCCGGGTTTTTGTGAATCAATCACTTCCTGATAATCAAGGATATACTCCCTCATATTAATATTATAATATTTTTCCCCATGATTACCGGGAGTTTCTATTCCTTCAGGCGCAGGGTAGAAATATGAATAAAAAGCTGCGTGAGGATAATTTTTATCTCCTGGCCAGAATCCGAAAGTGAAGTTTTCCTCGTTTTCTGCGAATTTCATAATTCTGCCTGCCCCTATAGGAATCGCGCATGGATTTCCTGAAAAACGAGTCTCACATAAATCGAAGGAACCCCAGAAAAAATGTACAGGACTGCTTTTACCACGGAATCCGGATCTGAAGCTTTCGAAAACTTTTTGTACCTGAATAAGAATCTTCCACCATGTATGAACGAAGTCCTTATCATACGACTTTTTCCCATTATCCAATTCAAATTTTACCGGATCAGGAACTTCACAAGGCAAGGTATTGATTACGACGTTTATTCCCATGGATTTGAGGATATCCATGAAATCGCTGTAAAATGTTGCCACAGGAGTGGGGGAAAGTGGAATGACTTTCAACTGGTTATTGCTTAACCTTACAGACAAATTGTGATCGATGAAATTAAATTCAATTTCAAAAACACCATCCTCATAAGGGATAAGGCCAGTTGTCATTCCCCTCATATTAAGATAAAAAGCTACCTGCCACCACTGATTTAAAAAAGGATTTAACGCAAGCTTCACCTTACCTATGATCTGCATTTTCATGTGAAGCGAATCAAGTGTATCGTTCCATTTTTCGTATGGCAATGATGGCCAGGAATTGGTAGAATTCATGCTGTTTCTTATAATAAAGGTCAACAAATCCATCTTGTTATTGTTCATGGCAGATCCGACACAGTTGACGTAAAAAAAAGACACTCACAATTTAGAACTGTGAGTGTCTGATTGAACCATAATCCTGACTTTAGTTATAGAGTACGGAAGGACTTAATTCGGTTTTTGCCCCGGTTGCACCGGGAGCAGTCATAAATACTTTGAAAGCGGTTACTCTGCCACGCCTGTTACCACCCCCACCCTGAAAGCCTGGTCTTGGAACGACAGGAGCGGGCTGATTATAAGTATAGCTAACCTTGATTCTGTGATATCCTTTCATCAATGGAATTAACTCTTCTCCCTCCGGGAGGTTTTCACCATCGATATACAAAGCGCCATTAGTATAGGAAGAAACGGAAAATCCATAAATTCCATCTGTTGGAATATTTACATATCCATCATAAACAATATCAAAATTAGTATATCTAGTTTTAAAAGCTTCAGTCTCAATGGCAGGAGAAACACCTGTGGAATCGACATTGGCCGTTTCCAGCTGACCTTCAACATATGTTTTCTTAATAAGCTTGTACTTTAAGCCCTGACTGTTTCCTGAATAACTGGCTGCTGGCAAAGGAGCCTGGTTATACATCACTGCCCGTGTCGAAATGCTTCTTTTTCCTGAAGATGTAATCACTGTTGTTCTCAATTCCCGCTTTTCGCCCAGAGGAATAAAGAATGTTAATGGAGAAGCATATTCCCAATCAGTATCGCCAGGATTATGTCCGTTCAGAGTATAGTGAATCAGTGCGCCCGGGATAAAGGTTTTAGGTTCAAATGTGAATTGGGAACCAATCATAAAAGTATCAATAGCTTCCAAAGCAGGAGGAACCCTGAAGTCATATCCTTTTTTTTCTACTCTGGCTAGAGCTTTCGGCATGCGCACTTCAGAAAAATCTTTATAGCTTTTGTTTTCAACTTTGCTCCATGCCACCTCAGAAAGAGCGAACAGACGCGGGAATATCTGGTATTGCAATTTGGCAACTGTAGGAACATATTCTGTCCAAAGGTTTCCCTGGGTACCTATAACATATTTTCTTTCATCTTCTGTTAATTCCTTTGAGACCGGATCATAACCATAAGTTTCAGATAATGTTGCATATCTTCCAAATGAAACGGGCTCCTGAGGCGAATCACTCTGATAGTGATCAAAATACAAGCCATTAGTTTGAGGAGTCATGATCACATTATGATGTTGCCTTGCAGCAGCAATTCCGCCCTGTTCTCCCCGCCAGCTCATTACAGTTGCATTTGCAGCAAGTCCTCCTTCAAGGATCTCATCCCAGCCTATAATACTCCGGCCTTTTGAATTAATAAATTTCTCAATTCGCTGAATGAAATAACTTTGCAGCTCATCTTCATCCTTAAGTCCAAGTCTTTTAATCAGATCCTGACAATATTGTGAATCTTTCCAGGGCTGTTTGCCGGCTTCATCGCCACCAATATGAATGTATTTACTTGGGAAAAGGTCCATTACTTCGGTCAGAACGTTTTCAAGAAATGTAAAGGTCTCTTCTGTAGGGCAATAGATACCATTTCCTCTGCCTGTACTTCCATCAACTCCCAGACATTTCAATTCAGGATATGCCCTTAATGCTGCATCAGAATGTGCAGGCATTTCAATTTCAGGAACCACATTGATATAACGATCAGCGGCATATTTCACTACTTCCCTGATATCATCCTGGGTGTAAAAACCTGTATAGGGAACATTATCAAGATAGTCGCGGTTGCCACCGAAGTTGGTTTGCAGCCTTGTACCGCCTACTTCTGTTAATTTGGGATACTTCTTAATTTCAATTCTCCATCCCTGTCCATCGACCAGATGCCAGTGGAAATTATTTATCTTGTATAAAGCAAGCATATCAATCACCTTCTTAACTTCCTGTACATTGAAAAAGTGGCGTGACACGTCCAGCATCATTCCACGATAGCTGAATCGGGGAGAGTCTTCAATAGTTACGGCATTGATTTTAACTAAATCCTGATTTTCAATAGGGAACAGTTGAATGAATGTCTGAATACCATAAAATAAACCTGCACCTTTACCAATAATAGTAATTTTGTCAGGAGTTACTGTTAGTTTATAGCCTTCTTCTGGGATTCCATCTGAACCAATGCCTGTCAGTATCACCGAAGTACCAGCTGAAGCTTTGGTAGTTTTCGGATTGTATGTTAATATTTTATTTTTGAAATGATTATTTAACAGGAAATCCTTAAGATAAAGGATCGCCTTATCCGTTGGTTTATCAGCTCTGATAGTTGTAAGTTGACTAAAAACAAAAGTACCTGTGCCTTTTTTGATCGAGGCAGGTACCGGTATAATTCCCATGTTAGGATCATTATCCTGTCCTTGTGCCAGGCATATTTGCGATATAAATACCAGCAAAGTGCTGATGATGAGCGACCATAGCCTTGTTTTAATGTTGGTTTGCTTATTCATATGCATTCTATTATTTAATTGTTTTGGGAAAGTTTAGAATTTTTAACAAGATAAAGCATTAGGGGAAGCCGGCAATATGATTATTTCTTTGAGCTGAATAATTAAGTATTTTTAACAGTAAGGTGTACTAACATCTATTTACTAAAAAAACGTGCCTCGCTTCCTCCTTCATTTAATAACAAGGATTTATACCCTCACCTAATTTGTTTAAGGTGAAGGTCCCGATAGCTATGTAATACTTCAGAATTTTGGTAACAGAAAAAATGGTTTCCTACGTAAATAACCCCCTTTCTTATTTCCCCCACGGTCGGTCCCCCCGTGGGGGAAGGTTGGGAAGGGGGTAGCCTAGATAAAACACAAATGCAAATAAAGGGTTAATGAAGCAAGAGTTAATATGTTACCTTAATTGTGAAGAAATACATAGCTATAGCTAGGGAGGGGTTAAAAAAACAATAAACTGAGCTTTTGAAACACCCTTTCTGTTTTATGCTGGTAAGTTCAAAAAATGACTATTTTTCCTCGTAAATTGCATTCGAGTAAGGCCCGATAACCATAACTTTTTTGGTATCAGGCATATGCACAATTTCTGGTATATTGATTGCATCAAAATCGAGATAAACCAGTTTTTCTGTATCTGAGCCATTACGAATGACATGAGCTCCTTCAATGCCTGTAGGAAAGGTAATTACATCACCGGTATTTACTGTAATATCTCCTTTTGATGTACGAACAATGCCGGTACCGCTGATGATGTAAAATACTTCTTCGTTCATTTCATGAAAATGATAACTGAAAGCCTGGTTTCCCGGTTCCACTTCTACGAAATTAACACGGCATTTGGTTGCCTCAGCCCTTGGTATTACCTGTTTTATAGTAAATTCATTACCAACACCCCTGTTTAATTTCTCGCCTTCTATTGAATTTAGATTTTTTACTACAAGTTCTTTCATTGTCTTTCCTCCAATATTTAATTATTACAATGTAAAGTTAAAGTATCTGAAGATCACAAACAACAGGGCTGTAACCTGGTGTTTTGGTAAGAAATACTTCATTCCTGAAAGAAAAAAGAAAGCCAATAAACTGGAAGGCAATAGAGAAAAAGCAATAAGGAACGGAATAAATGAGGGCTTATTGAGCGAGGGCATATGTTAAATGCAGGAACCCGGGAACATCGCACTATACATGCTAATGGAGACGGGACATTTATAGTTGATGGTCGAACCATAAATTATCGCAAGTTAATGCTTTCAAAACTTCCTCCTGGAGTATAGAGGCTTACTTTTTTATTAAGAAATTGTTTTGAATCTCAAGATTAAAACAACAAATTTTATCCAAGACATGGCTCAAACCTGGTGTAAAAAAAGAACACTCATACCTGGAATTCCATTTGTCATATAGAGAAAACTAGTAACATCAGACAGTGTATATGGTTATTGCAAACGGATAGCATAAAAATTCTGTTGTTTTTTTATTAAATAATTGTACATTTGATAAGGGTCGGAAGGAAGTGAATATTTCTTTAAATTGTCCCCGGGACATTTAACCCGCGAAAAATATTCAAGTTATTTATTCTGTATGTTTGAAAAACGGGTACTGAATTTTTATTCTGTTATTATCGGAGCATTATTTATTATTTCAGGAATAGGTAAAGTAATTGATACTGCAGGATTTAGTAACTTGATTTATCAATACGGCCTCGGGCCTTTAATGATATTGTCTCCAATAATTGTTTTATTTGAAATATTGTTAGGCCTGTACTTAATACTGTTAATAAATACCAAAAGGAATTCTCTTATTTCTCTTATCCTGCTTATAATATTCACAATTTTATTTGCTTACGCTCATTTCAAGTATAATATTAATGACTGTGGTTGTTTTGGTTCTATCAGGCAGGCAAATTTTCGACCCATTTTCTCTTTTATCCGGAATTTTATTTTAATTATTATGTCATTTATTTTATGGATTAAATATCCAAAGGAGAAAAATGAAACAGCTCAATGGAAAAAGAATCTCATTATTACAGTCATGTGTTTATCAATCTTCGTATCGGGCTTTACCTTTAAAACGCCCTTTACATTTATGAAAGGCGCAGGTAATAATAAATTTCTGAATCAAAATATTAAAAACACAGAATTATCGCATTATATAAAAACATCACCGGATAGTACTTATTTAATATTTTGTTTTTCATATACTTGTCCCCACTGCTGGAACTCAATTGAAAATCTGCGTCAATATCGAAAAACAAAAAAATTTGACAGCGTTGTGGTTTTTGCTGTTGGGGACCCTAAAGACAAACTTATTTTTGACCAATATTTCCACCCCGATTTTATTATAAACGATTTAACTGTTCCGGAGATGGATAAGTTGACTGATGCCTATCCAACTGCTTTTTATGTGAGACACGATTCAGTAAAAGTTATTATAAAATCGGAGCTGCCATCACCGTATATATTTAAGAAAAGGTACAACTTACCTGATTCAATATAAGATTCACACCTAAAACTAATAAAGATGAAAAAGAAATTATTTAAATTGTTACTCCCTGCGGGAATGGGACTTGCTCTATTAACTATTACAGTTTTTGGGTTATTATCATCTACTTTTACAGGATGCACAAAGGAAGATGTTTGTAAGACAGCTCAGGAAAATGAAGCAGCTAAATGTAATACCACTTCCGGCGGAATAAAAGTATATGGAGTTACGGTACCCGAGGATTGTACATGTCCTTCAAATACAACTTTTGCAATGCATGATGTTAATTACAAGGTTAATGAGTGTATTTGCAAGTAGTTGATACCCAGCGGGGCTCGAGCCGGGCTGTTTTTTAACGCTTGGACCTATTAAACAATAGAGGGAGGGGTTAAAAAAACAATAAACTGAGCTTTTGAAACACCATTCTGTTTTATGCTGGTAAGTTAAAAAAGTGACTATTTTTCCTCGTAAATTGCATTCGAGTAAGGCCCGATAACCATAACTTTTTTGGTATCAGGCAGATGCACAATTTCTGGTATATTGATTGCATCAAAATCGAGATAAACCAGTTTTTCTGTGGCTGAATCATTGCGAATGACATGGGCTCCTTCAATGCCTGTAGGAAAGGTAATTACATCACCGGTATTTACTGTAATATCTCCTTTTGATGTACGAACAATGCCGGTACCGCTGATGATGTAAAATACTTCTTCGTTCATTTCATGAAAATGATAACTGAAAGCCTGGTTTCCCGGTTCCACTTCTACGAAATTAACACGGCATTTGGTTGCCTCAGCCCTTGGTATTACCTGTTTTATAGTAAATTCATTACCAACACCCCTGTTTAATTTCTCGCCTTCTATTGAATTTAGATTTTTTACTACAAGTTCTTTCATTGTTTTTCCTCCAATATTTAATTATTACAATGTAAAGTTAAAGTATCTGAAGATCACAAACAACAGGGCTGTAACCTGGTGTTTTGGTAAGAAATACTTCATTCCTGAAAGAAAAAAGAAAGCCAATAAACTGGAAGGCAATAGAGAAAAAGCAATAAGGAACGGAATAAATGAGGGCTTTTTGAGCGAGGGCATATGTTAAATGCAGGAACCCGGGAACATCGCACTATACATGCTAATGGAGACGGGACATTTATAGTTGATGGTCGAACCATAAATTATCGCAAGTTAATGCTTTCAAAACTTCCTCCTGGAGTATAGAGGCTTACTTTTTTATTAAGAAATTGTACTGAATCTCAAGATTAAAATACTAGATTTTCCTAAAACCTGTCGGATTCCCTGGCGGGGTTAGTTTAGACAAATTTATAGCGATGACTAATCAAATGAAATCCAATCAAGACTCAATTACAGGTGTTAAACCGACTGCCTTAAAAACAGTAGGTGACTGGAACGAAGGGCACTATTAACAGATTCGTTGTATATTATTTGCTTAACCACTTCCCTGTATACACTTAGGCTCTGGGCCTTTTTAATTTTTTTAAGACATTTTGGTGAGAGTGGGAAATGATTGAATAAAGAACTCCCAGAAAGAATACATTTTCATCAGAAGATGTTTTCGACCCGATAATGCCTCTTCATAGGAAGAGAAAAGGGCATCGTGAAAAGAGTTAAATACTTCGTATCTGTTTTCAGGATAGACAGGATTATCAGCTTTAATCATAGCGGGTAAAAAGGGGTCAGCAATCAGACCTCTGCCTATCATCCAATTATTGATGGTTGGGAAACGCTCTTTCATTT
Organism: uncultured Bacteroidales bacterium; assembly: GCA_963823065.1. Taxonomy (GTDB): domain Bacteria; phylum Bacteroidota; class Bacteroidia; order Bacteroidales; family VadinHA17; genus LD21. The sequence goes on along the minus strand of CAWGJX010000001.1, from coordinate 680,742 downwards.
CCCGAAAGCTCTGGACTGAAGTAATATCACCATTATAAAAAATTTTATGAGAGGTTTGCCCGAGGCACTCTTCAAAGGCTTTAAGATCAACTTCTCCCTTGTATAGCTGCTTCCCAATCCGAGGGTGTATTGTGATATTTGCCAGCGCGGTATTTCTCCAGCACAGGTAAGACATGAAATATCTCTTGCGAACTTTCGTAGCCCAATCGCATTTTTACCGATACCTGAATATCTGTCTCAGCACATACCCTGGTTAGAATTTCGTCAATCTTCTCAGGCATACTCAGCAAACCTGAACCCATTCCTCTTTTTGCAATCATAGGATATGGACATCCCAGATTCCAGTTCAGCTCATTATATCCAAGCTTTTGAACATACTTTGCCACAAACAAAAATTCATCGGCATCTTTGGTAATTATCTGAGGAATAAGATCAAGCGATCTGTTATTTGCAGGTAATATATCGCGTTCATTGCCTGGTTTTATCTCCAGTTTTCCATTTACCCGTATATATGGAGCAATATATTGGTCGATCCCTCCAAAATACTGTTGAAAGGCATTACGAAACCGAAAATCAGTAAATCCCTGAAGTGGCGATGAATGAATTGTAAGCATTGTTTTTAAATCCGTTTCCGACTCTATTCACTTTATGATCCGGATAAGGACAAAAATAGTAAAACCGGGATCAAATCTGTCGAGGAGTCTGATTTTCAATAAAATTTTAATTACATTAAAGGCTCATCTATTCAGGCTCTGATTCTGTGTTAAAATATTTAATGGTCTCTAATCTGATTGGTTTTTTTACCTGCATTACCAAAGGATGTTTATTTTTGCCAGATTTATTTTCAGAAATATGCAAAATCAGGACGATCAGACTTCAGCAGCATTAGCCAGCGATATAGCAGGGAAAACAATATTTTCCATTTTATTATCCATTAGCTTCTCTCACCTTCTTAACGATACCATTCAGTCCCTTATCCCTTCCATATATCCGGTAGTTAAGAATTCTTTTCACCTTAACTTCTCGCAAATAGGGATCATTACCCTTGTATTTCAGTTAACAGCCTCTTTGTTTCAGCCGCTTATCGGATTGTATACCGATCGTAAACCGCAACCTTACTCTCTTGTTGTTGGCATGGTTTTTACACTCTCGGGGTTAATCCTCCTTTCTCAGGCAAAAAATTATGCTTTGCTTTTAGTCTCGGTAGCTGTAATCGGAACAGGATCGTCTGTTTTTCATCCTGAAGCATCGAAGGTTGCCTATATGGCTTCGGGCGGCCGCAGGGGACTGGCCCAATCCATTTTCCAGGTAGGTGGCAACCTGGGAGGATCACTGGGGCCCATACTTGCAGCTATGATCATCGTTCCCTTTGGGCAGTCGAGTATACTTTGGTTTTCAATACTTGCGCTGCTTGCGATTATTGTGCTTTTAAATGTTGGAAGCTGGTATACTCATCATATGAACATGATGCGGAAAAAAGTTACTGCAATAACAAAAGGACATGGTTTGTCGAAAGCAAAAGTTGCCTGGTCGGTGGTAATTCTGCTGGTCCTTATTTTTTCAAAATATTTCTATCTGGCATCCATCACCAGTTATTTTACTTTTTACCTGATGCATAAGTTCAATGTATCGATACAAACTTCGCAGGTGCATCTGTTCCTGTTTCTTTTTGCAGTAGCCACCGGAACACTCCTGGGCGGGCCCATTGGTGACCGGGTGGGACGAAAGTATGTTATCTGGTTCTCTATTCTCGGTGTCGCGCCCTTTACTCTGTTGTTGCCTTATGCCAACCTTTTCTGGACCACTGTACTAAGTATAATGATTGGTGTGATACTTGCCTCTGCATTTTCAGCGATCCTGGTTTATGCACAGGAACTTATTCCCGGTAAGATAGGAATGATTTCGGGATTATTCTTTGGTTTTGCCTTTGGCATGGGAGGATTGGGATCGGCTTTGCTCGGAATGCTGGCTGATAAAACCAGCATCGATTATGTTTACCATGTTTGTGCTTTTTTGCCGCTTATCGGTGTAATCACTGTTTTCCTGCCTGATATCGGAATAAAAAGAAAATAAATTTCTGCAGCTTTATCGCATCAAAATCCAGGATAATAAAAAAGCCCTCCTACGCTAAAGCTTCGGAGGGCGAAGGTGGGCCCAGCTGGGCTCGAACCAGCGACCCCCTGATTATGAGTCAGGTGCTACTAACCAGCTGAGCTATGGGCCCAATAAAAACGGACTGCAATATTAGTTATTTGAATGTAATTATGCAAATGCAGGATTAAAAGAAATATTTAACCCTCTTTTTTGAGGTACTCCATCAGCACATTTACTGCCTCATCCATATCATTGCCGAAGGTAAGTATCCCTGCCCTGTCACCTGCCATAACGATGATCCTCTTCTCATATACATCCGAATCCTTAAATAACCTGAGAATATCTTTTGCAAGGCCTGTTGTACCGTAATCCATCGATGGATTTGTTGTTGGAACTTTATAGATGAGCTCATTCCATAACTCAATGCTGTGAATATGAACAACTGCATTTGCCCCTGGGTCGGCTGAGTATATTGCTGCATGTGTTAACGATTCAGATGAAGCTTTTAGCGGACCAACGCACTGAACTGCATTATCATCTATATTAAAGGAATTCACCCTTACATAATGCCCCGGTTCAAGTTCGGGTATCTCTCCTGTTGCCGACCCTGTAATTATAAACTGATTGACCGCCTTTTATCCTCATGCTTATATTCCCGAATCCAACACCATTTTCATAAGCTCCGATCAGATCCATGTTGTACAGAACTTCCCGCCAGTAATTGATTATTTCATATTGTTCATCAGAGATTACGGGTCCCGACTGATTCCAATGACAATTGAATTTAACTGCCCCTTCCATACTAACTGAATTTATCTGAAAACATCTCTTTAATATCCTTTTCTGTAGCCCTGCATATTCCTTTTTCGGTTATTAGTCCGGTAATAAGACGGGCAGGTGTAATATCAAAACCATAATTCGACTGCTACGGTATCTTCCGGACAAATCCTCACTGACCGGATCTTTCCTTCCGCAAATCCTGTAACATTCGTTACCTCTTCCGGATCCCGCTCCTCGATAACAATTTCACTTAGTCCATCACTTATGCTGAAATCTATTGATGTTGACGGAAGGGCACAATAAAACGGGATGTTATTATCAAATGCTGCAAGAGCCTTCAGATATGTTCCGGTTTTATTGGCAACATCTCCTGTTTTTGTGGTTCTGTCGCTTCCAACGATAACAATATCAACCATTTTTTGTTGCATCAGATGACCGCCTGAATTATCGGGGATCAGCGTATAGGAACGCCATTCTGCCCAAGTTCGTAAGCCGTAAGTTTTGCTCCCTGGTTTCTTGGTCGTGTCTCATCAACCCATACATGAACAGCTATCCCTTTTTCATGCGCCGGTATATTGGAGCAGTAGCTGTCCCATAATCAATGCATGCAAGCCATCCGGCGTTACAGTGCGTAAGAATATTTACCGGAGCTCCCTTTTTCTTCTTGCTGATAGCTTCGATTAATTTTAGTCCATGTTTCCCTATCTGTCTGCAATTTTCCTTTTCCATCTCACAGATTTCATTTGCAGAATCAAGAGCTGTTTTTGTGAGAGATGCCGGAATCACTGTTTGCAATCTGTCCATAACATAATTAACCGCCCATGATAGATTTACTGCTGTCGGACGGCAAGAAATCAGATAACGGGCAGCATTGGAAAGGTGTTCCCGGATATTTGTAGTATGAGTTGATTTCCAGAGTGGCAAGATAGATACCAAAAGCGCCGGCAGCACCAATAAGAGGAGCACCTCTTACAGTCATATCTCTATTGCTGCATAAACATCATCAACTGAACGAAGATCTTGTATTTCAAAGAAGAAAGGTAACTTCTGCTGGTCGATGACCTTTACGGAAAGAGGATCATCTTCATCGATCCAGATGGTTTGATAATTTGGTCGCCAATTTTCATTTTTTAATAGTCCCTCCAGTCCCCGAACTAATAAAAATCAAAAATACAAATTATTAGTTTAACCTGCATTTCCCCTCCTTTTGAAGGATGGGAAACTTTTTTATGTTGTATTTCATCCATTCCCGAAGCTTAGGTTGACTACCGGGTCAGGGATGATCTGTTTCGATTTTTCGACCATTTCATTCGAAGCATTGCTTTAATTTTTTAAATTTTATTATATTTGTATGTAAAGAATTAAGAAAACAGTAATGAGATACATATGATTAATAAAGAAGAGTTTAGAAAGAAAATAATCACTTCTGCTGGTCAGATTTTCAGCCGTTATGGTTTTAAGAAAACTACAATGGATGAAATAGCAAAAGCCCTGAAAATGGGGAAAAGTTCTATTTACTATTATTTTGAGAGCAAGGAAGATATCTTTGAAGCAGTAGTGCTTCATGAAGCTAATATTCTTAGAACTGAGCTCACTACAGCAATTAAATCGGTTGATTCCCCAATAGATAAAATGAAAAATTATGTTTTTGTCAGGATGAAATCGTTCGAAAAACTTTCAAATTATTATAATGCCATCTTTGATAAGAATCTTGATCACTTTGATTTTATTGAGACAATCCGCGAAAAATATGACAGGGAGGAACTGGCAATTCTTCGTCTTATTATATACCATGGAGAGCGGAAAAAGGTATTCAATGTAATCGACAGTGAATATACCGCGATGGCCATTCAAACCACACTCAAAGGTCTTGAAGTTCCTCTATTCTGGAAAAAGAAAGAGGTGAATATCGAAAACAGGCTGAACGCAATTCTTAATGTTCTGTTCTATGGAATCGTCAGAAAATAGATTATCCTTAGAATTCCGCAATCTTTCTTTCGTTTAATGCTCCAGATTAGTCCTGCAATTCCAAGCAAAATAAAAGGAATACTCAGCCATTGTCCCATATTGAGTTTCATTGTGGTTTCGAATGCTTCCTGGGGTTCCTTCAGGAATTCTATAAAGAATCGGGCTGTGAAAACAAGTATACATAGAAGGCTGATCAGCATTCCCTGGTATATGTTTTCCTTTTTTCACCCAGTATAACCTTGAAAGAAGAACAAAGATTGCGAGATAAGCCAATCCTTCATAAATTTGTGTCGGATGTTTGGGAGCCACTTCATGATTTCTCAGAAAAACAAATCCCCATGGAACAGTTGTTTCAACACCATAAATTTCCGAATTCATAAGATTTCCCATTCTTATCAGGAAACCTGAAAGTGCAACAACAATCGCAATCCTGTCAAGCGCCCAGAGATAGTCTTTTTTTTCTTTTCTTGTAAAAAGATATACTGCAATCAATATTCCTATTGCGGCTCCATGACTTGCAAGACCACCGTGCCAGATCATAATAATCTCCAGTGGGTGACTGAAATAATATGCGGGTTCATAGAAAAGACAATGACCAAGCCGGGCACCAATAATTACACCGACAGCCATATAAATAGTCAATCTGTCAAGAGTAGCTTCTCCGAGATTTTCGTTTTTAAAAATCCTGTTCATTATATAATATCCGAACAAAAAAGAAGATGCAAATAATAATCCGTACCATCTTACCGCGAAAGAACCAATCCGGAATATTTCAGGATTTACATCCCAGGGAATTACAAGTAAATGCATAATACACTGTTTTATATTACTGCCAAAGGTAAAAAATATTATTATTGATCAAAATCAAAACTGCTGTTTCCCCGAAGGCTTTTAAGGTATTATAGAAATGAATCTTTAAAAAATGATGTAAGTTTGTGAATTATTAATAACAGGATGAATTTATGTGTAAAAAGATGATTATCCGTCTTTTTCTTATCTCCGCACTTATTGTAATTGCCGGGTCGTGTGCTAAGATCAGTGCCCCGTCAGGAGGGCTCAGAGATAGAACCCCTCCCGTTGTGGTTAAGAGCACACCGTTGAACGGCTCAATAAATTTCAGGGGGAAGAAAATTGAAGTCTTTTTTGACGAATATGTTGTTCTTGATAATATAAATGATAAGTTCATGGTTTCTCCACCCATGAAAAAGAAGCCAAAGATATCCATCAAAGGCAAAGGAGTTGTAATTGAATTGGAAGAGAAACTTAAAGACAGTACTACTTACACATTTTATTTTCTTGATGCAATAAGAGATCTGAATGAAGGAAACATACTTCCTAATTTTCAATTCGTTTTATCTACGGGTCCGGTGATCGATTCTCTCTCTGTTACAGGGAATATTTATAATGCAAATAACCTTGAAGTTCCTGAAAAAACGCAAGTGAGCCTCTACCGGGAACTTGCTGATTCTGCAGTTGAAAAACATCTTCCGGAGTATATAACAAGATTGGATCCGACAGGATATTTCAGGTTTAACAATATTCGTCCGGGTATTTATAAACTGTACGGCTTAAAGGATGCAGATAACAGTAAAACCTACAATACTCCCGACGAAGAATTTGCTTTTATGGATTCCACCGTTTTAATAAATTCCGAAAAAAACTATATTCCTCCTCCTGTCATTCCGAAAGATACCCTTGTCGTAAAAAAGGTTGTAGACAAAAACAAAAAAGCAGTCAAGGATACAGCTACAGTTAAAAAGATACCTGTTCCTGATCTGATAGGAGAATACAAGCTGTATCTTTTTCAGGGGAACAAAAAAGCACACTATCTTATTAGCTCTAAACGCGATCTGAAATACCATTTTACATATATATTGTCTTTGCCTCCCGATTCAATGAATTTTGAATTTTCCATTCCGGGAACGGACAAGAGCGCATATAAGTTGGAACCGAGCAGGAACAGGGATACTTTAATGGTGTGGCTCATGGATAGTACACTTTACTCAAAGGATAATATTGAAACTAATATAAAATATCCTTTTACGGATTCATTGGGTGTTGTTGTATATAAATTGGATACTGTGGCTATGAGATTTGCTGCTCCACGTAATTCAAAAGCGCCATCCAAAGCAAAGACAAAGAAAAAAGCGTTTACTCTTGAAAGTAATATCCAGTCGGGTAATCTGAAACCCGGCCAGACAATCGTATTTAAATCAAAAACACCTTTTGCTGAGCCCGATACATCACGCATCAGGCTTTATGAATTGTTGCCAACAACCAGAAAAACAATACCTTATCAGTTTATTAAAGACAGCTTAAGTTCTACTAAATACTTTCTGAAATCAAAAATTGAACTGGAGAAGAAATATTTTTTCGTGGCCGATTCTGCTGCCTTTAGCGACATTTATAAACTGGCTTCCGATTCTATAGGGATAAAATTTTCAATAAAAGATCCGGAATCATATGGCAAAATAACATTTACCATTAAGAATTATGTTGGCCAAAGGATAATTCAACTTCTTGACAAATCCGAAAAGCTTATTGCAGAAATACCAATGAAAGAAGACGGGAAAGTAACTTTTAATCTTCTTGATCCCGGTTTATATCGTGCCCGTGTTATTTATGACCTGAATGGAGATGGAAAATGGACCACAGGAGATTTTTCCAAACACAGGCAACCCGAACCGGTTTCATATTATTACCAGGAGCTCGACCTGAAGCTAGGTTGGGTCTTAACAGATCAACCATGGGATATAAGTGTAAAAAACTTTAAGGATCCAAAATTACGCGAAGTAAAGAAGACCAAATAGAACAGCACTTGTTTGGAATGAATGAATTTTTTATTAAATTTGGTTCTTTAAGTTCCGAAGTAAAACGCAGTCACAAATATGAAAGTAGCAGAAATACAAAAATTAGAACTTAAATCTGACCAGCCTTCTCTTGAAACAGTATCATCAATGATGGATGCACAGAAGGAAACTCTTCTGATTGATACTCTTAACTGGGAAGGATATAATTACAAACCAGATGTTAGTCTTGCTATCGCTTATAGTGATAAAGAAATTTTCCTTAAATATTTTGTCACCGAAAACTATTTCAAGGCAGAAAAGACAGATTCTAATGAGATGGTCTGTGAGGATTCGTGTGTTGAATTTTTTGTATCTCCCGGGGATGACGGGATTTATTACAACATGGAATTTAACCCTATCGGCACTTGTCTTCTTGGGGTAGGTTCCGACCGGGCAAGCAGTAAAAGAGTGAATCCCGAAATTATTTCAAAAATCAGAAGGATTACAAGCGCAGGAAAAGATCCGTTTAAAGAAAAAACTGGAAAATATACATGGACGATTACCATAGCTGTACCATTTGAAGTATTCTTCATGCATAAGATAAGCGACCTGAAAGGAAAAAGCTTCAGGGCAAATTTTTATAAGTGCGGAGATAAACTTACTGTTCCTCACTATGTAACATGGAATCCGGTAGGAACGAAAGAACCTGATTATCATCAGCCGGAATATTTTGGGATGTTGAAATTCATATGAAAATTATGGAAACACCTCTTCCGCTTCGCGGCATCTCCCCTAAAGGGGCGACAATTCGGACAAATAACAAAATTGTAATGTATGCCGAATTTACCCCCCTTTAGGGGGGCAGGGGGCCCAACCTGGTGAAGGAAGAAAATTATTAAAAATAATATAACCTAAAGAATAGCAAATATGATTAAAGGAAATGCACTCATAGGACAATCAGGAGGACCAACTTCGGTGATCAATTCCAGCCTTGCCGGAGTAATTGAAACAGCAAAGGCCTCATCTTTCATCAAAGAAATTTACGGAATGCACTTTGGAATAGAAGGTTTTATGCAGGAATGGCTTTACGACCTTGGGAAACAGTCTCCTGAAGTCATTGAAGGATTGCGTCACACACCTTCCTCAGCTCTTGGATCATCGCGTCACAAAGTGCAGGAAAAGGATCTGCCACTTATTCTGGAGGTTCTGAAAAAATTTGACATAAGATATTTTTTCCTGATCGGGGGAAACGATACAATGGACACGATCCACAGAGTTGAAAGCTTCTGCCGGAAGGAGAAATACGAGTTGACAGGGATCGGCATTCCCAAAACTGTTGATAATGATCTTTTCGGAACAGACCATACACCGGGTTTTGCATCGGCAGCCCGTTCAAATATTCTGAACGTCATGCAGGCCGGTTTGCTTGCACGTGATATGCAGAAAGTCGACACTTTTGTAATTTATCAGACTATAGGAAGGGATGCAGGCTGGCTCGCAGCTGCAACTGCTCTTGCAAGAAAAAAGGAGGAAGATGCACCACACCTTATTTATGCTCCGGAGTTTCATTTCGACCGTGATAAATACCTGAAAGAGGTCGAGGCTTGTATTAAAAAATACGGATGGGTCTCGATCGTTTGCGGAGAAGGATTAAAATATGCCGACGGAACACCTGTAAGTGCCGCTACGGTAAAAGATAAATTCAACAATACCGAGTTCGGAGCAATGGGTGGCACAAGCGTAGCTCTCAGCCTTCACCGTATGATAACGAGTGAGTTTGGATACAGGGGTGAATTCCAGATCACAGAATCGCTGATAATGTGCGACTTTGTGAGATCATCACCGGTTGATCTTGATGAGGCATACCGTTGTGGTGTGGAAGCAGTTAAGCTTGCAGAAAGAGGAGAATCGGGATTTATGGTCAGCATTGTAAGAACTTCAAATAGTCCTTATACTATTGAATTTGGGAAAGTTTCTTTAGAAGAAGTTGCTGTCTCTGCAAAACCGATGCCGAAAGACTTTTTTAACTCTGAAGGCAATCATGTATCGCCAAAATTCATTGAATATATTAAACCACTGGCCGGTGAACTTCCGGAATTTGTACAACTTGAAAAAATATTCGCAAAAAGAAAATAATAAATTAATTATGAATAAAGAATTCAATAAAGTTGCCCTGTCAATCAATGCTCATCCCGATGATGCAGAAGCCTGGAATGCAGGAGTTTTGAAACTGCTGAAGGACAAAGGTTATAAGATAGTCATAGCTACCATGACCTCAGGCGATCTTGGTGGTTGCAATATGACAATGGAAGAAACGGCTAAAATCCGTATCGAAGAAGCCAAAAAGGCTGCGGCAGTACTTGACGCTGAATATTATATGCTGGGAGGTACCGACGGATTCCTTTTTGATACAAAGGAGATGCGTTTAAAAACAATATCTCTTATCAGAAAGGTCAGGGCCGGTATAATATTTACACATCTGCCTTCCGATTATCATTCCGATCACCGCACTACAGCAAATATTGTTGAAGTTGCTGCGATGGTTTCTTCCCTCGATACCGTTCCGGTTAAGGAGAAACCTCTTGATATTACGCCTTTATTATATCATACTTCACCGCTGACGTTATCAGATCCTCTGGGATCACAAATAGTTCCGCCTCATTTTTTTGTTGACATAAAAACAGCTATTGAAACAAAGAAAAAAATGCTCGGCTACCATATTTCCCAGATTGAGTTAATGCAGCATATGCATAAGATGAATGATTTCTTCGGATATGTTCTTGAAGGAAACCGGAATTATGGGAAAATGGTGGGTGTGGAATTTGCCGAAGTTTACTGGCAGCATCTTGGTGGCGGTTTTCAGAAAGAGCCCCAGGTTCAGAACGATCTTTCAGAATTTCTAATCAATAAAATTTAATAATCATGAAACTATCAGAAGAAAAGTACAATAAGTATGCCCTTGTCAGAGAAATGATGGAAACTCCATCAATCATCCGCTTATTTAAACCTGAAGTTGCAGCCAGGTTTGCTGCAACTGTAAAAAAACTAAAAGGCTTATTTCTGACAGGAGAAGGAAGCAGCAGGATATTTCCGGCAAAAAGAGCCATTTATGCATTTCATAAAAAAGGATTAACCCTGCCTGTTGTTACAGAAGGCTGTACCCAGGCTGAAGAATATAATCTCAATGATTATACTGTTTTTGCCGCTTCAAACTCGGGCCAGACAAAAGAAGTTGTAAGACTCACCACAGCTCTTAAAAAGCAGAATCATAAAGCTGTTTTTGGTCTCACTGCCAATCCAAATACGAAGCTTGAAGAAATTGTATCCGACACACATATTTTAATCTGCGGTAAAGAAGATGCTGTTGCGGCTACCAAATCGGTTATAGAACAGGGATTTTTTACGATTCCCTCCTGAGAATTGTTAAAGGTGAGAAAATGGATGGATTAAAGGAGCTCGCTGATAAAACGGAGGAGGCACTGACTCTGAAAATTGATCCTGCAATAACAGGTATAATAAGCAAAGCCAGCATGATTTACTTCGCCGGAAGAAATAACGGTGTTGCTGAAGAACTGGCTCTTAAAACAAATGAGATAACAAGGAAAAAATCTGCATTCCTCGAGGGAACTTTTGCGGTTCATGGTATTGAAGAGGTAATGGATAAAAGTGAAGTCGTTATCTGGATTGAACCATTCCCTGCCGAAATGGAAAAATTCAATGAATGCCTTGTAAAGGGTGTTGGTTTGAATATTATTGCAGTTTCGACAAAGAAAACAATCTTCCCTACAATTATTATTCCTGATGGAGGACAATACGCTGAATATGTTCAGCTTGCAGCAGGATGGAATATTCTGGTAGAGACAGGTATTGCATTAGGGATCAATCTTGACAAACCGACAAGAGCAAGGAAAGTAGGGAACGAATATATTCCGGAATAAGTAGAACCCCCTCCCGCTTCGCGGGGTCCCCCTAAAGGGGGGCAAAAACTTTTATGTAAGTAAATTTCAAAGAAGACAGAGTATAGCCCCCCCTTGGGGGGGTTGGGGGGTAAAAATATAACACAAATAAGCACAAAGGGATACGAAGAAAAAATAATAAACAGTATCTAATTTTATCTCATCACTTAAAAAAGTTATATCTTGCTAACAGAATTCAGAGGATGGAAATAAAAGGATTCTGTTTTTTGAATTTCAAGCAACCTAAACTCCTGGTATTTATTTAGTTAGTTTATAATTGCTAACTTAATTTTTGAAGATATGGCAAAAAAAGAAGTAGCCGCCGGAATTGATGTCGGAGGTACAAACACGGTTTTCGGCTTAGTCGACAGAGAAGGTAATATTCTTGGTGAAGACCGGATAAAAACCACGCACTATGACGAAATTGAAGTTTTTGTAGCTGCTCTCTATGAAAAGATACAGGTTACACTGCAGAAATTAGGAAATGGCGCCGAACTAATAGGGTATGGAATAGGCGCTCCAATGGGGAATATAAATAAAGGAACGATAGAATATGCTGCAGGACTACCGTGGAAAGGTATAGTTCCGCTTGCAGATATTTTCCACCGGCATACCAATCTGCCTGTAGTTGTGACTAACGATGCAAATGCAGCAGCTGTGGGAGAGATGGTTTACGGCGGTGCGAAAGGAATGAAAAACTTTGTAGTTATAACCCTGGGCACAGGTCTTGGAAGCGGTTTCGTTATTGATGGGAAACTGGTTTACGGACATGACGGATTTGCAGGCGAGATAGGACATACTGCAATCCGGCCGGGACCGTCAAACCGCGATTGCGGATGCGGCAGAAAAGGCTGTCTCGAGACATATGTATCAGCAACCGGTCTCAAAAGATCTCTGTTGAAAATAATGGCCGACAGTAATGAACCCAGCGAACTCCGAAAATACAGTTTTGATGAACTTGATGCCGAGATTATACACGATGCAGCCAAGCGAGGTGATTATATAGCCAAAAGAGCATTTACCCATACAGGAAGGATGCTGGGCTTCAAACTTGCCGATGTTGTTGCTCATACAAATCCCGAAGCAATTTTTCTTTTTGGAGGACTAGCCCTGGCCAAGGACCTTATTTTTGAACCGGCAAAAGAATATATGGAGGAAAATCTTCTGAGTATCTACAAAGGGAAGGTCAAACTTCTTCCATCAGAATTGAGCACCCATAATGCAGCTGTGCTCGGAGCAAGTTCACTGATATGGACAAATAATAAATAGTGATCGGAAAATTAATTCTCGGGCCATGGCAAATTTCCCTTTGGTATTGAATCATATTCTTGGGGTTGTCTTTATTATAATAGTATTCGCGCTCGCCTATGCATATCTGAAACCACATGAGCTTCATAAAAGAAGAATGGTCTCAACACTCCTTCTTAAGATAAGCTACCTTCTTTATTTGCTGATTTTGCTTATAGTAATTTACCTTTCTGCACTCGTTAAAGGAGGATTGGAACAGGTATTCTTTGGGATTGAGTTTTTCGCCTTTCTAGTTGTACTTTTTGTACCCACCATTGGTATTTTTGCCAGGAAACTAGGTCAGTTCAGCAAGAAAAGAGAAGGGTATAATTACTTTTTTACTGTTGTAAATATTCTTTCAATAATTGCGATTCTCGTAATGTATTTTGTTTGAAAAGCCTCATCCTTATCGTGTTTTTCAGGAATTTAGAAGATGTCACTTGTTCCGGTTAAAATGAGATAAGAATAAAGACAGGGATATATTGTGTGATCATTGTAAATCAATTTGTAATTTCGTTGAAAATATAAAACTCTTAGCTATGATCAAGGAACGTTTAATTGGATACATTGAGCAGAGCATCAGGCAGAATTGGGAAATAGAGGCTTTATCTAATTATAAGGAAAAGGGCTATTCCTATAGAGACATAGCTGAAAAGATCATTCAGATACATAAGTTGTTTAAAAGCTCAGGAATTAAAGAGGGCGATAAGATTGCCCTGGTTGGCCGTAACTCTGCGAACTGGTGTGTAACTTATCTGGCTACTGTGACTTACGGAGCAGTAATTGTTCCGATTCTTCCCGATTTTAAACCCGATGATCTAATTAATATCATTACACATTCTGATTCAAGGATGCTTTTCGTAGATGATAAAATTTATGACTTATTGGATATAAAGAGGATGCCGGAGATTATCGGAGTTATATCTCTTGATGATTTCAAAATGGTAATCTCATGTGTTGCCGGATTTGAACAAAGTTTTTCGTCAATCAATATGAGCCATCCTGATTCATCCCCTGAATTCAGGAAGGAAGACATAAAGTTCTCCGATATTTCAAACGATCAGCTTGCAGTTATTAGTTATACCTCAGGAACAACAGGCTTTTCAAAGGGAGTTATGCTGACTCACAACAGTCTGGCTTCAAATGTCAGATATGCCCAGAATAACATGCCTTTAAAACCCGGAGATCCGCTGGTTTCTTTTCTGCCTCTTGCACATACCTACGGATGCGCCTTTGAATTCCTTTTCCCGTTTACAATTGGTTGTCATATAACAATTTTGTCGAAGACTCCATCACCCCAGATTATTATCCAGGCATTCAAAGAAATAAGGCCGCGGTTAATTCTTTCAGTTCCCTTAGTGATTGAAAAGATATTCAAGAAGCAGTTATTGCCTGTGATAAGCAAGCCTCATATGAAAATATTGCTGGCAATACCGCTTTTGAATAAGATATTATATAAAAAGATAAATGAAACGCTAGTTGAGACATTCGGTGGAGCTTTTGCTGAAATAGTTATTGGAGGCGCTGCTTTCAATCCGGATGCAGAGAAATTCTTTAAAAAAATAAAATTCAGATTTTCTGTTGGATATGGTATGACAGAATGCGGACCCTTGATAAGTTATGCTTCGTGGAACACAACAAAACTTGGAGCATCGGGCAGGGCTGTTGATACCCTGGAAGTTACAATTGACTCTCCCGATCCGGAAACCGTTGACGGCGAAATTATTCTTAGAGGTGAAAACGTCATGACAGGTTATTATAAGAATGAAAAAGCGACAAGGGAAATGATTGATGAAAATGGCTGGATGCACACAGGCGATCTCGGTATTATCGATAAGGAGGGTAATATTTTTATTAAAGGAAGAAGTAAAAGCATGATTCTGGGACCTTCAGGCAAGAATATTTATCCCGAAGAAATTGAAGCAGTAATCAATAATAAGCCTTATATAGTCGAGTCTGTTGTAATATCGGTCGATAATAAACTTATTGCGCTTGTTTTTCCTGATTATGAAACTATAAAACGTGATAATATTTCTGAGAACCAGTTACTTGAAATTCTTGAAAAAACCAGGAAAGAAGTTAATGAAAGATTGCCCGAATTTATGGCTGTAAATAAATTCAGAATTCATTCTGAAGAATTTGCCAAAACGCCAAAAAGAAGTATAAAGAGATTTTTGTATACAAAGGAATAAACCCCCCTGCCCCCCATTTGGGGGGTTCTTTACTTAACAAGCGCTGTGAATATTTTGGGGCAGAGTAAATTATGAAAATGAAAACTAGTTATAGTAGTTTAAAATTAATATAAAACTGAAACTAAAAACCCCCCATATGGGGGGGTAGGGGGGTAAATTTATGGATCTGTATATAGTAATTGTAGCAGGAGGTAGTGGGAAACGCATGGGAGCTGACTTACCAAAACAGTTCCTTGAACTTGCCGGGCGGCCGGTTCTGATGCATACGATAGAAAGATTTATAAAGTTCAGTAGTTCAATTGAGATTATTACGGTTCTTCCGGAAAATCAACTACGCTTTTGGCTTGAACTACAGAAAAAACACTCATTTTCTGTTCCACACACTCTGGTAAAAGGCGGACTTACCAGGTTCCAGTCTGTTAAAAACGGACTGGAGTTTGTTAATAGTCCCGGACTGGTGGCAATTCACGATGGAGTAAGACCATTTGTCAGCATTGATACTATTAAAAGATGTTTTGAGACTGCTGAAAAGCTTGGAAATGCAATTCCTACTATCTCCCCGACTGAATCACTTAGAATTGTAACAGGAAATGATAGTGTTCCTGTTAACCGGTTCCAGGTCAAACAAATTCAAACTCCTCAGGTATTCAAAGCTGAGCTTATCAAAAATGCTTATTTGCAGGAATACAGCAATGAATTTTCAGACGATGCTACAGTTCTTGAAAAAACAGGCGAAAAAATCAATCTTATTGAAGGCAACCGGGAAAACATAAAAATCACAAATCCTGAGGATCTCCTGATATCTGATGCTCTTCTGAAAACTATCTCCTGAATATTTTACCTCCCAACCCCGCCATGGGCATGCGCGTTAACTTAAGCAATGGGGATAAATGAGATAATGGGTAAAAAAGTTTCCCCTCCTTCAAAAGGAGGGGAAATGTATCAGATTCAAATTAAACACTTTACAGGTTATGTGTGCTAAACTCTCTCCATGTTTTACTATATTCAACTCCTTAAGTTTACGCATATGCCACAAGGTGGACTTAGAACTCTTCCACACACAAAAATCCTCTAAAAAATACAGTATTAGTCTCCCTTTAGGGGGACGGCTGCGAAGCAGCAGGGGGTCATACAATCAATGCAAATTGTTCTTTTGGGGGACAGCTTCGAAGCAGCAGGGGTTACGCCTTTATGCCTTTGCGCCGTTGGGCCTTTTTTCATATCTTGCGCTACATTTGTAAACTGCATATGTTTGAAAAAAAGGTACTTGATTACAAAGGTCTTGAAGTAAGAGTTTCTGATTACGCAAATGATGGTATTCTGGATATTCTTAATCATGCAGTACAGGGATCTGAGGGAGGATTAAGATTTTCATTACAGAATATAATTCCACGTATTGCTGCGTATAAAGATCAGATTAGATTTGTTTCTCTTTATAAAAAAAACGAAATAACCGGAACGGTAGGATCGTGTTTCCGGGTTTCCGGTCAGGGAAATCTGTGCTACCCTACTTCTTATCTCCGTTATCTGGCTTTTCAATCAACTTATCAGACTGACTCAGGATTCAGGAAGCGCCTGAAAACCCTTATTAAACCGGAACAGGATGATAGCTTCAAGCAAAAGACTCTTGAGATATTCAGTAAACCTCATCTGCTTGATCTTAATGATGTATTTGAGGGCGATAAGCACATCATGTACGCTTTCCTTGAGAGCATGAACGAAAGATCTAAAAACCTTGTTCATCAGGCTGGTTATGAGTATATAAGATCATTTCTTACTGTTGCCTTCAGCAGGTTTTCCCCAAAATCTGACAGGCGTGTTTTTAAACTTAAGAGTGAAGAAAAGACCAGGATGGAATCTCTGCTTAGAAAATATTATTTAAATTATTCCTTTTTCAGTACAGACTATTCATTCTACGGTGATAAATACTATGTTCTGAAAGAAGGTGAAGAAATAGTTGCAGGGGTAAGTGCAATACCCTCGGTTTACAAAGTTTATGATATGCCTGGAGTATGGGGATGGGTTATAATGAAAGTCCTTCCAAAAATGCCTTACTTCAGACGTTTATTCCATCCCGGGGAATTCAGATATCTTGTTTTCGATGCCATATATTGCAAAACGGGCAGTGAAAAACTGCTCGGAAAGCTCTTTGAATCAGCATGTGCCGCTGAAGGATTTAATACGGGACTGACTTGGCTTGACGACCATAGTGAACTCTTTGACAAGATGAGGACCATGGTGAAGATGGGGGCATTAAACAGGATGCTTAATGCAAAACCGGGGTTGGTTTATTCAAAATTTATCAATCTGACAGAAGAGGAGAAGGAGCGGTTCTATAATGCACCGGCTTATATCTCTGGGTTTGATTTTTCATAATTAATATTACTTTCTTTGTCCTTGAAACAAAGAAAGTAACCAAAGAAAATTCAAGGTTGCAGATTATTTTGGGGCTCCTGTTTTTCCAAAATAATCTGAGGCCTTTATGAAATCCAAAAACCAGAATCTCATAAAACTTTATGAATTTTGAATTCAAAACAATGTATTATAAATGATGGTGCGATGGCAAAACGGAAATAATTGAAAATCATTTTTGTTGTGAAATATTTTAAAAAGAATTTTAAATGAAAAAACTTCGAATTCATTATTTCCAGCATGTGTCTCATGAAGGCCTGGGCAGCATTGAAGAATGGATAAAGACCGGTGGTCATTCACTGACATCGACAAAGTTTTTCAAAGGCGAAAAGCTTCCTGAAATCAAAAATATTGATTGGCTGATCATTATGGGAGGTCCAATGAATGTTGATGATGAGAATAAGCACCCATGGCTGGCAGGGGAGAAGAAATTTATAAGACAGGCTATTGAATCGGGCAAAACTGTTTTAGGAATCTGCTTGGGATCACAATTAGTCTCATCTGCCCTGGGAGCAGCTGTCTATAAGAACAAAGAAAAAGAAATCGGGTGGTTCGACATTGAGCTAAGCAAGGCGGCACAATCGGGAGATTTGTTCTTTGGCATGGGAAGCAGGTTAACGGTTTTTCACTGGCACGGAGATACTTTCGATTTGCCTGAAAATGCCATTCATCTGGCTTCTTCTGCAGTATGCAAAAACCAGGCTTATGTATATAAAGACAAAGTTCTGGCATTGCAATTTCACCTTGAGCCAACCCGCGATTCCCTTCAGGATATGCTTAAAGACGGTATAGATGAAGCACCGGGGAAATTTGTACAGAGTGAAAGGGAGATCCTGAAAAATACAGATTTAATTGATCAGGGGAAGAAAAACCTGTTTATGCTTCTTGCGAGACTTGCTGAAAGCAAAATCGATAATCCTCCGGCAGCAAGCAAAGGGATTGAATAAATTTATTATTTTTACCTCCGATAAGGGTTGTTAGCTCAGTTGGTTTAGAGCATTACCTTGACAGGGTAGGGGTCACTGGTTCGACTCCAGTACAACCCACAATGAAAGAAGCGCAAACAGACATCTATGGTCTGAATACGCTTTTTTTTTAAGGTTCTGCTGAAACTATACTGAAACAATTCCCGACTGGAAATCTACTTTGCGAATCAATTTGATAAACTTTTACGGTGCGGGCCCGACGAAGTCAATTCAGCAAACCATCGGAGTTATGTTTACCATTATTCTTATCCTGACGCAACTGATATTGGGTCCCAGAGTTAATAGCTATAACTCAGCTTTATCCCTATATTTATCACTTTGACCTTCAGAACATCAGAAATTTCAAAGACCTGTGATCCTCCAGGTGTTTCAGCATTTGACATATGATATGGAAAATTAGCATGATAGTAAATTGCATCTATCCCAATTTTGATATTTTGTGTAATCTTATAACCCGCAGAAATGGAAGAACCGAAAGTAAATGCATGAAGATCAGAACTAGTAGCTACGTTAGCGAATATTGGGGGAGGATCAAGCATTGTATATAAAAGTATAAATTTATAATAAGGGTATTTGGCTAGAGAATAACCCAGGTAAATATTAAAGGAAAAGTCGAATTTGTTTAAGGCGTACTCATATCCGATCCCGGGAGTAAAAGTCAAAAATTTATAGTCGGATTCCTCAAATAATTGATCATTGTTATATGTTTGAATCAGATAGTCTGTAATGACTTTGGATTTAACGGGATTAATAAATTTACTACTCAAAAACAGTAACCTTAGGGATGGAGAAATCTTGTAGCTAATTGACATATTGTAGTTAAAACCCGAGTTAGCAAAACCATTTTTGGTTTTTGAGAAACCGATAATCCGGGTAAATGACACATTTTTATCCAGGATAACTGATTCTGTAGGATTTTCCTTAGCAAATGAACCAACTGGTAGTGATAAACCTCCACCGAATGAAATTTCGAAATTAGTTGGATTATCGTCCTGACCCAAAACATTGAATGCTAAAGATGATAGAACGAGAATAAAAACCAGTGGGATAAACTTTTTCATATTTATTTGTCCAGGTGAAATGAAACTGTCATGTCATAATGAATTTGTCAGGGAATTCTTCCGTTTCTCCCTAATCAAAGTCACGGTCAATTAATACCTAGTACCTGTAAATACAGAATTCAGAACTCCGCTGCTAATGCTATAGGTAAGTGTGTTCCCATCAACTTTACCATCTAAGTTACCACTTTGATCTGAATAGGACAGTATATAAGTATTATTAGCTGCATTCATTACGGCTATTTCTCCAAAAGTAAAACTGGATCCACCGATGATGATTATTAATTTGACCTTTGCAGCCGTGGTTTTTATAATTTGCGATGTGCAGGATAGCGGGGCTGCTCCACGATACATTGTTCCAAGATAGGTACCCACAACTTTATCTGCAAAACCAGCCGGATTTTCGTCCTTGCTACAACTTATAACAGAAAATAATAATGCCAAAAAACATAATAACTTTATTTTTTTCATAGGTCCGTTTTTAATCGGTGAAGAAAGATTTTTCTTTTTTTATTAGAAACAATTAACCTACGATACGATTCCGGATATTCTTATGAATGAAATCTACTTGTTCCATTTTGCTGGTTATAATTCTTTATTAGAAATGAGCCAGACTAAAGGTACAATTATATAGGTTACTATAAAATGTTGGCAAGTCTGTTATTGAACTTTCTCTTTTAAACAAGGTGTCTTTTACACAGTTTCTGTATATTCGTATATCTAAAGTTTATATGCATCTCGAGAGCTTTTGACATGCGATCTGCCTGGTGCCTTCACCTTACTTTTATAAATAAGACTTACTTCAGCAATTGTTGCGTTTCTAATTGTAGAACATAATAGGCATGGTGGAAGCTATGAAATGTCTTATACAGGAAAACTATAATTCCGTATATAATAGATATTTAGATTTATATATTAATGAAATGGGTATACGTTCTTAGAACTTATAATTATAAGATACCCCTGTTGGAGTCAGATAAAAGTTAGATGCTTGTGATTTTTGAGATCCATTCATTAAATCTCTAAAACTAATACCGACTGTTCTTCCAATGGCCCATCCAATCAAAGCACCAGCCACTACATCGGAAGCCCAATGAACATTAGTTGACACACCCACCCCAATTAAAGAAGCATAAGTTAATGAACAGATTTTAATGGCAGTATTGTCTGGATACAGCTCAATTAATGCAGTTGCCATGGCAAAAGCCACGCAAGTATGACTGCTTGGCCAGCCATTATTCGCACCACCTCTCATAAAACCAAATCGGAAATCGCCACGAAGATCATCGGTAAAATTTAATTTAGTGGGAGGCACCCTTCCTGTTACCACTTTAAGCCCGGATGATATTGCAAGACCCAGTAAGGCTGCCTGCCCCAGGGCTAGACCCGTGATTTGAATATCTGAGTTTTTCTCAGCTCGTCCATAAATATATAATCCAAGCGAAAGGGCCGTCGGTACTATACTCCCTGTATTTACAGAAATGTACCCGGTGTTGTAAATCCAATGGTTTTTGTAAGTAAAACGGTACCAGTTCCAATCTATATTACTTTCAACCATTCCATATGTAGTTGCACCTCCAATTATGTAATTGAGACCATAATGATATTTAAAACTACCAACAGCATTATGGCCTAATTTGTAAAATACTTTAGTGACGGGAACATGCTTATAAGTATTCAGACTGTCCTGGCCGTAAATATTAACAGACATACAAATGATAAAAATTACCAGAGTTATTGACTGCCAAATTTTATTAATTCTTATTAAAAATGGTCTTGTTATCATCGTAAATCAATGTCTATGCTGTTTCCTTAACTTCGACTAAATTAATAATATTTTATATATAATATTATAGGGTTTGTCCTTGCAGTGTTAATCAATATTGTTTATTTCAAACCCACGTATGCAGTATCAAATTGGCTGCAGCAGGCGAGTATCAATCAATAGTGAAGGTTGCGATCTATGTTGCATAACTTAGACACAATTATCTTTGTTCTCATCGCAGGATTCCTAATCTATAGTTAGTATGGCTGGCTCCGGCAGATTTTTTTATTGGGCCGTCCAGCCCCCATCTATCATTAGTGTAGTTCCGGTAATAAGGGATGATGCAGGCGAACTCAAAAACAAAACAGCACTCGCAACATCTTTTGGAATTCCTACCCTTCCCAATACAATTTTAGACAGAACTTCATTTCTGAACTTTTCATCTAAAAGGGATTTTTCAGTACCAGGAGTTTTAATAAATGTAGGTGCCACCGCATTGACAGTTATGTTGTACTTACCCCACTCAACTGCAAAACATTTTGTGAGGTGAGCTATCCCCGCTTTTGTCATACAATAAACTGACTCGGTTGGTAAAGCTATGAATCCGGCCTGGGAACTTAAATTGACAATACATCCGGAATTTTGTCTTTTCATAAGCTTGCCGGCAAACTGACTCACGAAAAAAGTTCCTTTCAAATTCACATCAACGGTATAATTGAAGTCCTCTTCAGTTACATCTTCAATTAAATTTTCTGGTCCTATTCCGGCATTGTTAATAAGGATATCCAATTTTCCGAACTCTTTTTCCAGAATTTCAAATGCAGCTTTAATCTCACTGATTTTGCTTACATCCATTTGCAGGGACAATACTTTTCTGCCCAATGGTTTTATCTCATTTACCAGCCCAGCATCAGAATGGATATCTCTCAACCCCAGAACGATATCTGCTCCGGCTTCGGCCAGTGCTAATGCGCAGGCACGACCTATTCCTCTGGCGGCTCCGGTTATCAATGCTACTTTTCCTGTTAAATCTGTCGGATAGGAATATTGCATAAGTTTCAATAATTAATACAATTGAAATAAAGTAATTACTTATCTGAGAAGGTCACCGACTTGATTTTCTCTTCCATGTCAAGCGTTTGAGCTATGGTAAATTCTTTACCGCATTGTGTGCAAACATAATTTATTAAA
This sequence comes from uncultured Bacteroidales bacterium, assembly GCA_963823065.1. Lineage (GTDB taxonomy): Bacteria > Bacteroidota > Bacteroidia > Bacteroidales > VadinHA17 > LD21. Next base: position 658,264 of record CAWGJX010000001.1, on the reverse strand, counting down.
AAGGCTCCATTATAATATTCCTTTTCTATAACAGGATGATCGCAGGTTTTTTTCCCCCATGATACGGCAAGTTTTTGTGCGGTAAAATATTCCATAGAATTCAGGTTATTAAAAATTTACAAATAAAAGGAAGATGATTCCAAGAATAATTCTGTAATAGCCGAAGTACTTAAAACCATAGTTCTGGACCAGATTGATAAATACTTTCACCGCTATCCACGCAGTGATAAATGCAATAACCAAACCGAGACATACAAGGAAAATCTCATGGCCGGTAAATACAACAGGTGTTTTATACAAATCGTATCCGGTGGCAACGAACATAGTTGGTACTGCGAGCAGAAATGAAAACTCAAGGGCTTGTTTTTTGTCCAACCCGTTAAAAATTCCTCCAATAATAGTTGCAGCAGCTCTTGAAACGCCCGGGATCATCGAAACACTTTGAAAAAGGCCTATAAAAAAAGCATTCTTATAAGAAATATTTTCAAGCACATCTGTTTTACTCTGTTGGCTGACCATCTTTTTATCGATCAGGATTAAAACGATTCCACCTGCAATTAGTGAAACGCTTACAACTATCGGGTTGAATAAATAAGCTTTAATGTAGTGATACGCAAAAATGCCAAGTATGCCTGTTGGAATAAACGCAACGGCAAGTTTAATATAGATTGTTATTCCCTGCAGGAATCGTTTCGCATACATCAGGACTATAGCCATTATAGCGCCAATCTGAATGGAAATCTCAAACGTCTTGACAAATGCATCTTCCGAAATATTCATAAGACTTGATGCGAGTATCATATGCCCTGTAGAGGAGATCGGAAGGAATTCAGTTATACCTTCAATAATGGATAAAACTATAGTCTGGATAATATTCATTGTTCGTTAAGTTTATATTAAATAGGCTGTCTCAACAGACCATTTTAACTGCAGAGAACGCAAAGAACGCAAAGTCAAAATACAGCTATTTAGTTCTTTGCGAGCTTTGCGAAGTCCAACCCTGCAATCTGGCTCCTGCGCTAAAATAGCCCACCGGGCTATTTCTTAACGCTTAGACCCCTTTGCGGTTAATGGATTTCGACTTTTGAGCCATCCTCTGCCTGGAATTTGTGTGCTATTTGTTAAAGCTTAAAAGTTCTCTGAAATCTATTTTAATTCACGAATCTTAATATTCCTGAACCATACAGTATACCCATGATCCTGCAAACCGATGAAACCTTCTTTTGAAATACCTTCAGTAAATCCGGGGAAGTCTTTGAATTTACTATTTGCAACCATTTTGTCCCAGGCAGGAGTCCATAATTCATATTCCACAACCTTCACTCCATTCTGAGTATGAGTGACTTTCCCGTTTTTTACAGAAATAACAATTGTATTCCATTCTCCTTCAGGATGTACTGTTTTTGGATCTGCTGCTAACATATCATACAGCGAGCCTGCAAGGTGACTTGGTATCTTATTGTCTGTAGCATTTACATTATCGAGAATCTGAACCTCTGGTGCAGCATAGTATATTGGCTGACCCGGAACTTCCCTTACATCGTAAAAGATACCTGAGTTAGCCATCTTACTTGCTTTCCAGTCAACTGATAATTCAAAATTTTTAAATTTCTTGTCACCGAAAACTATATCTCCGTTTGAAGGTTCCCCGGCTTTACTACCTTCCGCTGGAAATACTTTCATTGTTCCGTCTTCAATAACCCAGTTTTTGGGCATTGCTGTTCCATTGCATTGACGCCAGCCTTTAAAATCCTTTCCGTCAAATAATAAAACCCATCCGGATTTCTTCTGTTTTTCAGAAAGTTTATTTAAACCCTGACCAAAGGAAGGGACCATGATAAGCATTGCTGCTGCACATGATAATGATAAAATAATGCTTCTTTTCATTTTATGATTTTTTAAAAATTATTCGATGCAAATTAGTTAAAATAATCATTCGGAATATGTTTGTAATTTACTTTAATGGAACCACACTGCGGTTGAAAACATAGTTAAACATTTTCGGTGATAATGATATTGGCACCGATTGCAACCAAGCAGAGTAGAATGTTTAGGCAGAAGGCAATATCCATCAACTGCGAGCTCGCCGACTTCGTCGGACGTAGCCGACTATGGCGGTCGAAGTCCGAAGCCAAATCGTCGCCAGATGAGAACCCCCTCGCCCTTCGGGCACTCCCCCTGCAGGGCATAGGCGTAAACTTAAGGAGTTGAATATAGCAAAACACGGAGAGATTAATAGAAATAAAATGTAATGTATTGAAATTAAGGATTATAGATTTCCCCTCCTTTTGAAGCTAATCTTTATACACATCTTTGGCAATTCTGTTTTATAAGCCACGAAGTGGCTTAATATGAATAACCCCTGGCGCCAGCCAGGGGTACAGCTAACCCTCTGATCTCAAGCCCTGAAAGGGCTTAATATATTCTTCTAGAATACGCCATAACGCCGGATGAAAAGTTTTTCCCATAACTAATATATTCAGCTCCTTCAGAGCTGGGAAGTTTTTGGTAGACATCTACCCCTGGCTGGCGCCAGGGGTTATTCATATTTGGCTCTTTCAGAGCCATCTGTAATAATAATTGAAGAGTATGTTATCAGGACTTAAAATGACGGAGTAAATTCGAAATTTTAAAAGATGTCTATAAAGATTAGCTTCAAAAGGAGGAGAAACTTTTTTATACAGTATCTCATTCATTCCCAAAGCTTAAGTTTACGCCTATGCCCGGAGGGGTTTTACAAATATTAGGAAAATGGCACGATATTTTTTTGAACACCGGAGGTGTTCCATGATTTAATAATAAAAAAACCAGGGAACAGCAAAAAAAGGACATAGTTTAACAAGCAGTATAATAATCAATTACAATAACTGACTAAAAATATAGTCATTTTCTTCATAAATTATTTGGCTGACTATAAAAATAGTCATATCTTTGTTTCGAAGGATTGGCACTTTTTATGTATTATGTATTATAGGCGATAGGCGATGTTAAAAATGAAGTTAATATGGTAAATCACTCCGTGTTACTCCGTGAAAAACTCCGTGTACCTCCGTGGTTAAAAATGTTGTTATGACGATGCAGTTAACAAAAGCAGAAGAACAGGTAATGCAGATATTATGGGACATGAATGATGGTCTCGTAAAAGATATCCGCCAGAGTTTTCCCGATCCTAAACCGGCTCGCAACACTGTGTCAACAGTTTTGCGGGTACTGGAAAAAAAGGGTTATGTTGGACATAAAGCTTACGGAAATGTTTATTTATACCATCCGCTTATATCAAAAAGCGACTATTCAAAAAGTCAGTTATTTGGACTGATGGAAGGTTATTTCAATAACTCTTTTCCGGCTATGGCTTCATTTTTTGCCAGGGAAAAAGATCTCACAATCAAAGAACTCGATGAGCTTCTTGAGGATACAAGGAAGGAATTGTCAAAAGGAAAATCGAAGAAATAATGGAAACATTTGGTTTATATCTGCTAAAATCGGTAACCTGGATCGCAGGATTTGCACTGATATTCATTCTTTTCCTCAGGAATGAAAGATTTTTCTTTCTTAACAGGATTTATCTTCTGGCAGGTATTCTTACCTCTTTCTTTTTCCCGCTGATATCGATTCATTATACTGTTATTCTGCCGGTTGTACAAAACATGCCGATGGACAATGCGGTTGTAAATGAGATTCAAAATACCGGGCGGAGCATCCTCCCGGATCTCAAAATAATATTACTGGCTTTGTATGTGACGGGAGTATTATTTGTAATAACACTTATATTAAGACAGGGGAAATCTGTTCTCAGAACAATAAAAAAATCAGAAAAGGTTTCTATCCGTCCAATAAAACTTATTAAGACATCTGATTATACCTCAGCGTTTTCATTTTTTTCCTATGTGTTTGTCAATCCTTCAATTACAGACGTCGAAACAAAGGAGATTATGATTCACGAAATGGTACATATCAGGCAGAAGCACTGGGTTGACCTGTTGCTTGTTGAATTGCTTTGTATGATGCAATGGTTTAATCCTCTTGTCTGGATTTATGTCCGGTTCATAAGGCAGAATCATGAATACCTTGCCGATGAGGTTGCGCTGAAGCAGACCTCCGATCCGGCAATTTATAAAGCAGTTCTGTTAAATCAGATTGTCGGCGCTCCTGTCGTCAGTCTCTCAAATTCTTTCAATTATTCACCTAACAAAAAAAGATTTGCCATGATGAAAAATATTATCACTTCACCTTACAGGAAAATGAAAGTTCTTCTGATCCTTCCTGTATTTGCATTAGTTTTATTCTCATTTGCACGGCCAGATTACAAATACAGGAATTTGAATGATAGCTCCTCCAATTTTGCTTCGACAACAGCTGAACAAAAAACGGTCAAGGGGAAAGTTGTCACTAAAGATGATGAACCATTACCGGGAGCAACAGTTGTTGTACAGGGAACTACCATGGGAGCTTCTGCTGATATTAAAGGTTATTTTAAAATTGATAATGTGCCTGAAGATAGAGTACTTATCGCCAGTTTCGTAGGATTCAAGACGAAGAGATTGAAACCTGATTTCAATTCTGACATGACTATTAGGATGGTAAAGGATACCATCAATTACTCAGGACTCGAAGAAGTTGCACCGCCACCTCCGCCACCGCCACCGGTTCCTTCTGCAGATAATATTAAAGATATAAAAGATGTAACACCGCCCCCTTCTTTGAATGATGGTGTGATTGTAATCCAGACAAAAAACAAAGCAGTAAACCAGAATCATCAGGGAACTGAGAAAGCGAAACAGCCATTTGTTGTTGTCGAAGAAATGCCTGAATTCCCTGGGGGCAGAGATGCCATGATGACATGGATTGCAGCTAATATTAAATATCCTTCTGAAGCCGCAAAAGGCGGAATAGAAGGGAAAGTTTATGTAAATTTTACGGTTAATGCAGCAGGCAAAGTAAAAGATGTCGTTGTCACTAAGTCGGTCAGTCCTTCATTGAATGCTGAGGCGATAAGAGTTATCAGCAGCATGCCCGAATGGACACCGGCAAAACAGGCAGGTAAATCCGTTGCAGTAAAATATAATGTACCTGTGGAATTTAAGTTGAAGTAAATTTAAGAATTTAAGAAGTGTCCCTAAGGGTGAGCCCCCCTGCCCCCCTAAAGGGGGGTAAACTCTCAGGCTATCAGTAATTTAATCAAGGTCACCGAATTAGTCCCCTTAGGGGGACAGCCGCGCAGCGGCAGGGGGCGCTCCCAGCGGGGCTCTAGTCGTTATCTTTAGCCATAAAAAACGCAGCATGCACCGGTGCAGGGCATGGAGAATCAAGTCCTTTTACAGCTTTCCAGAGTATTTCATTGAACTCGGTATCGTTTGCCATATCTTCCTTTGAAAAATTGAATTTCTGACTTTTCTTTTGCCACTTATTCTCTGCCATGTTCTTTGCATTCAAATCGACCAGACAGGGTTTAACAGAAAATGCAGGATGATCGGGAGTATTGTTCATGCATCTCCATAAGGGTACGGCCGGTGCATCATACTGTGTCATTGGAGGCAGTCCGAGAATAAGCTCAATTGTCCGCAGCAGCGATGCGGTTGTATATGCAGTATGATCGACAAATCCCTTTTTAACGAAACCGCCGGCGAGATACACAGGGCTTCTGTGGGCGTCAACATGATCGGGACCGTTTTGAGCATCATCTTCAACAATAATTACAAGGCTGTTTTTCCATATCCTGCTGTGACTGAGATGGTCTACAAAAAGCCCCACAGCAAGGTCATTATCAGCAGCAAAGGCAAAAGGAGTGGGTTTTCCCAGGCTGAGTCCCTCGGTATGATCGTTAGGAAAGCGGATTGAATTAAAAGCTGGAACAGCGTTAAGCGCCAGAAGAGAATCAAAATCGTTTTTCCATTGCCTGAAACGTATCGTGTCCCTTATAGATAAATCCCAGCTGGCAAACTTCTGACAAAAGTGATCTTTCAGCACGGTGATGGCAGGTTTTTTGCCTTCAATAAATTCAGCGTATGAGCGGTAGCTGACACCGTTCCGTTTACAGTCATCCCAAAGGAATCCGTCTTTATTATTTGCAATTGCCAGGGCTCCTTCTCCCGGATATACACCTCCCCGGCCGCCGTAGTTCGTTGGCCAGTTTTTCTCAAGAAAATCTGTTGCATAAGCACCCATCGTCCAGTTATGACCATCTGCACTGACTTCACCGTTTACGTAAAAATTATCGAGAAGAACAAATTCACGGGCCAGTGCGTGTTGATTAGGTGTTATATTTTCACCGAATAGTACGAGCTTAGGATCACCGTTTCCCTCAGGAATGTCGCCCAGCACCTGATCATAGGTCCGGTTTTCCTTGATAATGTAAAAGATGTATTTAATCGGAGAACTGTCACCTACTTTCATGGGAACAGGATTACCATTCCTTCCTTCTGAAATCAATTCTGTCTTCTTATTGTAAGGTGTGTTGTTGTAAACAGCTTTTGAATACAGAGCAAGTTGTTCCGCGTTGGGGACATTAAGAACAGATAATGTCCCTCTGAAAAGTCCTGCAATATATTGTTCCTTAATTTTTCTTTCTTTTCCTCCCGACTGATAAACAACCTCATCGCCTTTGAGTGCCGGATTAGGACCGTAAGGATTTGCATGTGATGACAATCCTTTTCCGTTACTTATCAGTATTTTGTTATTTGCAACTCTTACACAGGTCGGATACCATGCGGCAGGTATAAAGCCTTTATTTTTTGATGATCCCGGTGTACTGACATCAAATACTGCAAGACAGTTATTATCAGCGTTCGCAATAAAAAGGGTTTTTTCATCATTGCTCAGAGCCACGCCGTTTGTTGTCGAGCCTGGAGGTGAATCGGCATACAATGCTGAATTAAGGATCTCAATAACCTTCAGTTGCTTTGTATCAATCACAGATACAGAATTATCATTTGCATTGGCAACAAAAAGGAATTTCCCGTTCCTGGTAATGCATAAATCGTTGGGATTATCACCAACAGAGACTGAACTGGTAATTTTTCCCTCAAGCGTGTTGAACACAACTACTTTATCACAACCCCAGCACGAAATATAAAGCAATTTATGATCAGGAGAAAGCAGGCATGTATATGCTTCTCCTCCAAGAGGATATTGAGAGATTATTTTTTTGATTTTTGTATCCAGGACGTAAAGTGAATTATTTTCCTTGGTAACGGCATATAATCTGTTTTTTGAATCATCAAGAGCAATACCTGTAACGGAGATCTTTACAGGCCATGGTTTGCCAATGATAATAGAATCATTAACCGACAAACGATTGTTACTGATTATGTACCTGATTATCTTATTATCATTTCCCCCTGAAGCGTATAAATATTTACCATCATCAGAAAAAGTCAGCCCTAGCCAGGATTTTGGAATAATGATCGAATCAAGAACGACTTCTTTTTCAAGGTCTATAAGCTGAATCGTCTGATCGCTTTCCCCGTTGTTTGTTACTGCTGCAAACTTCTTCGAAGGAGATACCGCAATATTCAAAGGCAGATCACCCAGAGGAAGCATTTTTCCCACAGGGGTCAATCTCCAGCCATTTGGCAATGAAACGGCATGCGATTCAATTTCCTGTAAGGTCTGGGCTGAAAGATTAACCGAAATACCAATTTCAATTAGCAGAAAAATAATCAGTGTTCTTTTAAATATTTTAGTCCTTTTCATAGTTCAGAAATATTTTCAAATTTCTACTCCTCTCCTTGTTTTACCCCCCGACTGTTGAAAAAGATGAAATCCAATAACCGCAAAGGTCGCAAAGATTCTACGCAAAGGTCGCACCCCCCAACCCCCCCAAGGGGGGGCTTTATGGTTTGTAACCTAATGAAATTCCCTTTAAAGAACAGTTTTAGTCCCCTTTTAGGGGACAGCCGCGCAGCGGCAGGGGGTGCGACTTCTTAGCGTGCTTTGCGGTTAAATAATACTTTTACAGCAGCCTCATGACCGCGTAACGGCAAGGGGGTCATTTTTCCCCGGCCCTCTTCTTGAGTTCTTCAGGATTAAGTGTGATCAGATGACCTATTGGTTTCCCGTTTCTGTAGGTTACAACTCTCAGCGTAACTGGTCCTTCAGGAATGCTGACAGTGTTGGTATACCTGGGTGAATATATACCTGGCATTGCTCCGTCGATGGTATAATAAATATCAAGACCAGGAACTTCAGAAGCCATTTCCACACTGATTTTTCCTTCTGATTTTTTCACATTGATAATTGCATCGTAGATAGCCGTAGAGTAGTTTACTCCCTCTAAAACTGACCTGTCAAATTGTTTCTCAACACGCTGGATGAAGTTATCCCAGTTTTTTGATGCATTTGGCGACCAGAAATCTTCTGCCAGTGCCCATGCACGTGGCCATGTCATATATTCTGCATGATATAGTGTTTCAACTTGTTCAGTCCAGAGATTTCCCTGGCCGCCAAGTATATATTTGGCATCTACACCATCAGGAACCGGATTAAAACTATAACATTTGTTTAACCTCAAACCTGCGTAAATAGGGGGTTCGATTGTTTGTTCACCTTGCTGGTAATCGAGGTATGCGAAAGTTGTAGGTGTCATAACAACATCGTGGCCCATTTTAGCAGCTTCAATTCCGCCTTTAATACCGCGCCAGCTCATTACAGTTGCCTCCGGAGCCAGGCCACCTTCAAGAATTTCATCCCAGCCGATAAGTTTTTTGCCTTTTGATTTCAGAATGGTCTCCACGCGTTTCATAAAATATGCCTGTAATTCCTCAGGTTTGGTCATATTCATTTTTTTCATCAATGCCTGGCAGCCGGCATCTTTTGTCCAGAATCCTTTGTAACATTCGTCACCGCCTACATGAATGTAAGGATTTGGGAATATTGCAGCCATTTCTGTAAAAACCTTATCGAGAAATTCATACACCTTTTCATCCGATGGATTCAGTGTATTATCAATACGCATTTTAAAAGTGCCATCGTTAAACCATTCTGAGAAAGAAGAGCCTGGATTTACTTTTGTATCCGGATCTTTAGTGCAGCTCAATTCGGGATATGATGCAATTGCTGCCATGCTATGTCCTGGTACATCAATTTCGGGTAGGATTGTAACAAAACGATCCTGTGCAAACTTGATTATTTCTTTTATATCCGCTTGTGTATAAAATCCACCTACAGTAGCTGCTTCACCTTCTTTTGGTTCAGCACGTTCGCCGAACCTGCCAAAACGTGGAACTCTCCATGCACCAACTTCAGTTAATTTCGGTAACGACTTGATTTCTATTCTCCACCCATTGTCATCAGTTAAATGCCAGTGAAAAGTATTGTATTTAAATCTTGCCATCTGGTCTATATATTTTTCAACTTCTTCTTTAGTGAAAAAATTCCGGCTTACATCAAGCATTAGCCCTCTCCATGCAAAACGGGGATAATCGGTAATTTTTACCGATGGTACAGTCCAGGCTATATTTGCCGCAGTTTTGCCCTCAATTTCTTTCGGTAATAACTGAAGCAAAGTCTGCATACCATAAAAGAGACCGGCAGGATCATTTGCTGTTATAACCACACCCTTTGGAGATGAAACAAGTGTATAGCCCTCTTTTCCGATCGTCGAAACAGATACTTTATTCAGATTAAACTGTATGGAACCTGTATTTCCCTGTTGCGGCTTAATTGTAAAGCCTGTAGGGAGGTTGAGTTTCTGAGAAAACATGACAGCTATTTTCAGAGCTTCAGGAGAATCGTAACTGATAGTAGCAGTTTTGAGTAATTCATACTTACCTTCCGATTGTTGAATATCAACAGGTTGAGGAATCAGATTTAAAACAGGATTCTGGGCATACATCCTGCCAACTGAAAACAGAAGAACAAATAAAAGAAGTTTTTTCATGATTGTGTAGTGATTAAAATAATCTATTAATACTTAAATATTTATATTACTGGTTTTGTTCGGATGGATTGTGCCAGGCCTTATGGCGGACGTCGAAGTGGTGAAGTTGGAATGGGAAGTTTTGAGTACTTTCAGGACTTCTTTTTTGATCCTGATCACTACTTTACCATAAAGATCAACAGGTTCCCCGTCGATGTGAAACCTTGTTTCATCGGTCTCGATAACTATTTCTTTATCAGTTGTAATATGCCTTACGTACTTCGATTTATTGATTCTTTTTGTAAAGAGCCGGATAATAAAAAGCGTGCCTAATATCTTTGGAAATGGTTTGATCAGTACAATATCGATCATTCCATCGTTGGGTTTAGCTAACGGGGCTATAAATGCATAATTCCCGAATTGCCTTGTATTTGCAATTGTAAGAACGAAAAGCTTTTCAGAAACAATTTCTTCCCCATCGACTTTTATCTTTACGTGGAACGGACGAAGCAGTAAAAAAGTTTTGAATGTAAGCCAGACATAAGGAAGGAAACCACGAAGTTTCAGCTCATTGAATGAATGAGCAACAAAACTGTCAAGACCGATACCGGCTACATTAAGGCACAATTTATCATTTATCTCAATAACATCGATATCCATGCTCTCTGCTTTTTTTATATCAGTCAGAAGAGAACGGACATTCATTTTAAATCCAAATTCCTTAGCGAATCCGTTACCCGAACCGAGCGGCAGCACTCCCAGAATCTTATTGCTACCGACAAGTTGGGATGCCACCGTATGGACTGTCCCATCACCCCCGGCAGCAATAAAAACCGTATAATTATCAAAGTTCTCCTTAATGAGAGTTCCTGTAGCTTCTTTGTTCATTGATTTGCAATAAGATAATTCCTTCTTCCTCCGTTCCAGCTCTTTTGAAACAATGAAATTCACAGGAGGAACACCGGAGTTTGGATTGAGAACAAACAGTGCTTTATTGCAATTTATATGAGCATTCCTTTTCATGCTCAAATTTACCAAAAGAAATCCATTAACCGCTACTCCATGAACGGATACTTAAAATCCGTTGCAGGAATAAGAGTCTCTTTGATTGTTCTTGGACTCACCCAGCGGATAAGATTGAGATGGCTCCCTGCCTTGTCGTTTGTTCCGGAGGCTCTTGCTCCGCCAAAAGGCTGCTGACCAACCATAGCACCTGTTGGTTTATCATTAATGTAAAAGTTACCAGCCGCGTAGCGTAACACCCTGCAGGCCTTTATCATTGCATACTTATCATTACTGAAGATCGCACCCGTAAGAGCATAAGGTGAAGTTTCGTCGCATAAATTCAGGGTTTCATCGAATTTGTCATCTTTGTAAACGTAGATGGTCATTACCGGGCCAAATATTTCTTCTTCCATTGTGAAAAAATGAGGATTCTCCGTGACGATTACAGTTGGCTCAATAAAGTATCCTTTTGATTTATCTCCATTACCTCCGGTCAGAATCTTAGCATCAACTGACGACTTCACCTTGTCGATGTATGACATAATTTTGTCAAACGAACTGTTATCTATTACCGCATTTACATAATTCCTGAAGTCGCATACATCTCCTGTCTTTATCTCAGAGATCATTTTCAATATATGATTTTTTGTGAGGTCCCAGATAGAATCAGGTATATAGGCTCTTGATGCTGCTGAACATTTCTGTCCCTGATATTCAAATGAACCACGTACTACAGCAGTTGCCAGTTCAAGGGGATTTGCTGAACCATGAGCAAAAATAAAATCTTTGCCACCTGTCTCTCCGACAAGTTTCGGATAAGATTTGTACACGTGCAGATTATCAGAGACTTGTTTCCAGAGAGAGTTGAAAGTTGAATTTGAACCTGTAAAATGGATACCTGCAAGATCCCTGTGCTTTAATACAACACCGCTGATGAGCGGCCCGGAACCAGGAACAAAATTTATTACCCCGGGCGGCATGCCCGCTTCTTCATAGACCTTCATCAGGTAATAATTTGAGAGTAGAGAAGTTGTGGCAGGTTTCCAAACCGTTGTATTTCCCATCAGGGCAACTGAAGTACTCAGATTAGAGGCTATAGCTGTGAAATTGAAAGGGGTAACAGTATAAATGAAACCTTCGAGAGGCCTATACTCAAGACGATTGATACTCTCCCCGTTGGAAATCGGTTGTTCTTCGTAGATGAGCGATGCAAAATAGATGTTAAAGCGCAGATAATCTATTACTTCACAGGCGGCATCAATTTCTGCCTGGAATACATTTTTCCCCTGGCCCAACATGGTAGCTGCGTTGATACGATACCTGTATTTTTTTGAAAGGAGCTCAGCAGCTTTAGCCATTATTGCTGCCCTTTCCATCCACGACAGGGTCATCCATTCGCATTTAGCGTCAAGTGCTGCATTAATAGCAAGAGAAACCTCTTTTTCGGTTGCCATATGATAGGTAGCCAGTATATGCTGGTGATCGGTAGGCATTACTACTTTTCCTGTTTTGCCGGTTCTGATCTCTTTGCCACCAATAATGAGTGGGATTTCAATAACCTGATTCAATTGAACATTTAATTCTTCTTCGAGAAGTTTTCGTTCTTCACTTCCCGGTTTATACATCAGGATAGGTTCATTTTTGGGTTCCCGGAAATTATATATAGCGTTATTCATTCTTAATTTGTTTTTGCAATATTGAGTAGTTAATAAATATTATTCAATGATAAATGTCGTTCCGGATACTGAATTTTTTTAAATTACTCTTCCTGCTATCATTATTTTGTTCCCTTATAACACCGGAATATTTTATATGTTCAGAGTTGGAATGACTCCGGAAGCATTGCAAAATTTGAATATCTAAAGATTTTTGCCTTTAGTAAGATAAATACATACTTTAAAGCGATAAAAAAAGGGATAGTGTTTCTATCCCTTTCTCATCATAAAGTTCATTAATATTATATAACCAGCAGGTTATCCGGTTGCACCTGATGTTATAAGCTCTTTCTGTTATTATTCTCATTTTAACTGGAAGCCCGGGACTCCTGTTTGCCAGAGGGCAAAACTGAAGACATCTGCAAGGCTCTCGAAATTCTTTCTCTTTGAATTTCCGATTCCATGACCGGCTTCATAATCTACCAGAAACAATATTGGTTTGTCAGAAGCATTAGCAGCCTCCAGCCTTGCTGCAAATTTGGCAGGCTGCCATACAATGACCCTTGGATCGTTCATCCCTGCAGTTATTAAGGTCGCAGGGTATTTTACACCATCCTTAATATGAAGGTATGAGTCCATTTCAATAAGTGCTTTACACTCAACGGAATCTTTTACAGTTCCGAATTCAGGTACATTAACAGGTCCGTTTGGCGACTCTTCCGCACGTACCGGATCGAGGCAGCCAACTTCAGGAATTGCGGCTGCAAAAAGATCTGGCCTTTCAGTCATAGCCCTGCCTATAAGTATTCCACCCGCACTGGCAGAGTTTATAGCTATTTTTTTTGGTGAAGTATATTTATCCTTAATCATAAATTCAGCACACGCAATAAGATCCTTCCAGGTATTGGGTTTTGTTGTTTTATAGCCACCTTTATACCACTTATCACCCAATTCGCCGCCGCCCCTGACATGAGCAACAGCGAGAATCCCGTTATTGTTGGTCCAAAGCAGCAGATCAGGATTGAAATGAGGACTCATTGATATTCCATAAGCGCCGTAGCCATAAAAGAAAACGGGAGTGTTACCGTCTTTCTTAATATTCTTTTTATAGATAAGCGAGAGAGGAACCTTTGTTCCATCCCAGGAAGGTACCATTAGTTCTTCCACAGTCAGATCTGCAAATTCGGGGAAACTGGCTAAGGACGAGAGATTTTCGGGAATGAATTCATTTTTAGCCTGTAAATACCTGTATCTCCTGAGATCACTTGTCCAGCCGGTGATGCTGACCCATAGCTCATTATACCTGTACCCTTTGGAAGTTATTGTAATATCACCTGCGGGGAAAGGTAACTTTATTTCTTTTGCAGTTTTTGACCCATAAGGAAGGAAAAACAATTTCACGGAAACTCCGTTTTCTGAAGTTGCGTAGTAGAGTCCTTCTGCCGATAATGCAAAGGCTGTTATTGTTCTGGCAGTATCCTCAGGAACCACTACCTCTGCTTTATCAATGTCAGGATCTGTTAGTGAGGTTTTGACTATTTTATAATTTGGCGCTCCTTTAGGTGTGAATATATATAAATCTTTATCTGTAGTAGCATAGCTATATACTTCATCCTCAGGTTTAAACAGATGCTTCCATTTGATATTCTCCTTTTTCAGATCTGAGAACGGGGCATAATACAGATTCAACCTTTTATCGACTGTTGCCAAAACGCCGAACAGATATTTTGAATCATTGTCATAATAGGCTATTGGAATATCCTCAGGACGAATTCCGAGCTCAGGCAGTTTTGCCATTGAAAACATCTCCTTATCTGCAATAGGATCGGTACCGTCATAATGGATATAAGTTTTACTGTCCAGTTCACGGTCCTTTTGATGTACATCCCCTGACTTGAGCCGGTTGTAAAAGAAGCTCTTCCCGTCAGGTAACCACGATATTGAAGCAAACCAGCATCGGTCAATTCTCTCCTCATCCAAAATTTTTGTTTTGACATCCATTGTAAGAACCACACTATTTTCCGACCCGTTCGGCGCCACAACAAATGCTACTTTTGAGCCATCAAGGTTTGGCGAAATGGAACTTATTACATACTTTTCAGTTGTATCTGATCCGTATTTCTGTGGGTCAAAAAGGAAGGTTTCTTTTCCCTCAAAGCCATCACGGTAAAACAATTTTCCTGTTTCATCCGCAGGGGTGGTTTTAAGATAGAAATACCTGTCATTATCAGTTATGTTTAACATGGTAACCCGTGTGGCTCTTCTGCCATCAAATTCTATCATTTTATCAATCAGCGATTGTCTGCCAGGTATCTTATTTAAGATATTCCGGGCATAATCTGACTGAATCCTGAACCATTTTAGTACAGAAGAATCCTGAAGATTCTCCATATACCGGTATGGATCAGAAACCGTCTGTCCGAAATAAGTGTCTTCAACAGGTTCTGCCTTTGCAAGAGGGGGTTTCTTTAGTGTTTCATTTGAAGTGCAGCTTACAAATAGGATCAGAATCAGAAATCCAATGAATGTCTTTGTTTTCATAATTTCATTTTTTTGCCATAAAAATTAAATAGTAACTACTTTGTAACACATTTGTATTACAATTAGTTCATGAAAAAAATGAAATTCAGGTCAGAGAATTCATGTTAATACGCACAACATCAGACCATCCCATGGGGAGCTACACTCTACTTTAGTACATTTAACTTTAGGCACTTCAAACTATTTATAGTAATTTCGATCAGTTTTAAACGGAATATAATATGTCAGAATCGAAATTTTACCATTTTCCGGCAACAGGTTCATTTTATGGAATAGCCACATTGGAGGAAGCTGTTGCGGCAGTGGGGGAAGCCGGATTTGTCTGGTTTAATTTCTATAAACCTGCAAAAGAAGTGCTTTCTTCTCTTGTGGATAAGGTAGGTATTCATCCCTTATCCGTTGAAGACTGCTTTGATGAGGAGCAGGTTCCGAAAATCGAGTACTTTACTAATAATACATTTATTATTTTTAATTCTTTCAGTTATGCTAAAAAATCACTTTTTATTGATGAGGTGAATCTTTTTATCGGACAGAACTTTCTGATTACAGTAAGCGGACATCATTCAGATGAAAGAAAACCTTTAAATAATATTACAGATATTATTGAAAAGGGAAATACAAATGGTAAAGCAGGTCCTGATTTCTTAATGCATATTGTGATTGACTGGCTTGTTGATGAAAAATACAAGGCGTTTGATGATATGGAGGAGGAACTTGAATCCGCAGAAGAATCGTTGCTCGATGATGTTGAAAAATTTCAGCCTGTTCAGCTTATTACAATGAGGAAAAATCTCATGAGACTGCGAAAAACATTATATCACGAAAGAGAAATCCTTGTGAAAATATGCAGGTCAGATTGTCCCTATATAAGTGAAAAGGCAATCGTACATTATCGCGATATTTATGATCATCTTGCAAAATTCTTTGAGCTGACTGAAACTTACCGCGAAATTGAAACGAGCCTGATGGAATTGTATACTTCTCTTCTTAATAACCTGATGACTAAAATGTCGAACGATACTAATAACTCGGTAAGACGGCTTACCCTTATCGCAACTATATTCATGCCATTAACATTGCTTGCAAGCATTGGCGGTATGTCGGAATGGTCGATGATGACCGGCCCCGGTCGCTGGAAAATAACCTACCCGCTTTTCATTCTGGGAATGATAGTTATTGGATTTGTTAATTACTGGTTCATCAGGAGAATGGAAAAGAGGAAAAAAACTAATTTATGACGTTTTGCTTCTCCGGGCAACAAATCAACATTTTTTAATTTTAAGTTAATCAGATACGGACAGTCTTGCAGGTTCTTTTCTGCTACCCAGATCAAACATTGACAGATGCTTTTCGCAGAATGCCCTGATGGCATATGAGAAGAAAAGTCCTGAGAGAATGTCTATGCTATAGTGTCCGCGCGCAAGGAAAAGAGCTATAATAACAATAGCGAGGCAAATGAGTATAAGAGATTTATAACCTTTGTCTTTGACAAGAAGGTACATCAAAAAAACATTACCCGTATGACCCGAAGGGTAGACTCCGAGTTCAAAATTTGAAAAACCATGGAACAGGGGATCTGATCCGTTAAACATTGGCGGATTTCCAAAAGGTGTCAGAACGATGAAAATGGCCCTCACGATATAGAAGATTCCACTTGCCACCATGAAAAGAGGTATTCTGTCATAATCTTTCTTATGAACAAAATAAACTAAAACCAGTACAAGAGGAACAAGACAAAAGATATCATATATAAGGGAAACATTATAAAAAGGAAGGTTATCGAGAATTAAATCGGAGAGCATCGGCAGTGTTTTACCTTCACTCATATAGTTGTGGAGATAGGTCTCGGAAGCGAAATTCATTAACGCTCCGGCGATTATTGACAGGATGCCAATATAAAGATATTTACTTTTTATGACAGGGATCAGGCAATGAGCCATTTCCGAGACATAGGAAAACAAAGTGTTTTTCTTTTTATTATTAGATTCCATCGCTTATAAAATAAACCTGCGCATTAATAATCCAGGCACAAGAGACATAAAAATGTGGGATAAAGATAAAAACTTAACTTGATTATACAGGAAAAATAAGAATGCGATTATAACGACATTTCGTTATAGGTACTTATTATTTCGTCAGCATATTCTTCAGGAGCTTCAATATGGCCCCAGCCTGTTTGGGTTTGCCATAAACCATCATATGCAGAATCGTGGTATGAACGGATTATATGCGGGATTTGTTTTTCGGTAAGTATCTCATCCAGAAGCAATGCTTCCACCTGGTTTTTAAACATTAGTATTTTTACAGGATTGCTCATATTATTTTCGCTTTTGTACTATTGCACAATTATTCAGTAGCACATCCATCAGAAAACCGGAACACTCGCCACGGATTGTTATTTCATCCCCGGGTTTAACTTTTGAAGAATCTGCACCTGCAAAAGTACAAATAACAGAGGACAGGTCATTGCCGCTTTTTAAAGATATATTCACATGATTGCTATCAGCTTGTGTAACAGAAGATACAGAACCTGATACTTCAAGGATTTTTTTTATATACTTTGCAGATGCTGCCGTTTCGCCATCTTCAAACTCTTTCTGCAAAGCTGTGGCAGTAATTATAAAATCGGGTTTGACTTTTGATGTATCAGGATGCTTCTTGTTATATAAAACAAGAGCATAGAGGATTCCTGACACAGCAATAATTAATACAACAAACAAGGCAACTTTAACATATGGTTTCATAGGGCAGCATTATATATGAAAGCGATGATATCTTTTTATTTTCCTGCAATGGGAGTATATTTCATAGTAACCGTTACCTCGAGGTTTTTGTCAATTTTATCCCTTACGACACCGGGAATAGTAATATTGTAGTCTTCAGGTATGATCTTAAACTTTGAGCTTGCATTTATTCCACCATTTACAACCTCTATGGAGCCTTTCGCACTGATTTTGTTTGTCACATCGTGAATCGTAAGATCGCCGTCAACTGTAACATCGTAAGTACCGGGCTTTGTAAAATCCACTGAAGACAGATTAGATATTTTCCCTTTAAAGACTGATTTTGGAAATTTATCGGACTCCATATAATTTTCATTGAAATGTTCTTCCATAAGAGCTCTGTCGAAATGGAATGATTTGATGAGCGCCTGGAAAACCATTTCTCCTGTTGAGGTATCAAGTATTCCTGCAACCTGGTTATTGTCTCCCTTAATTTCTTCCACCGGAGTATGGGAATAAAATCCTATATAACCGTTTTTTGTAATGAATTTCTGTGCATTCAATGCGATTATAATATTCAGAAAAAAGACAAATAAAAATAAGCGTTTCATATTGAATCAGTTATTAAATTTTCATACCTGAAGATCGTGAAGGATAATTAAGATTACAAATATACTCGTTTAATGTTTATTAGTTAGCAGCCGGATTAGCGTGTTTCTTAAGAGTAAATACCCTTGAAATATTGAATCCGAAACGGATATCGCCCTTTGTCCAGGTACCTGTTGTCTCTCCGATAAATGCTTTTTCTATCATGCCAATAGAGTTGGTGAAAAACAATTGAAAAACATGGCCTCCTGTTTCAATATCGAAACCAATTGAAAGAGGATTATATACTTTCTGACTCATATAAGTTCTCGGGTTTACCAGGTAGTAATATTCAGCATTCAGACTGGTTCTCTTTGTCAGCTTCAGTCTCGCACCGGCACCCATGGCGAAAAGATCATTCGGATCAAGTTCCGTTGCAACCATATTTCGGTGGACATAAGAGGGAGTCAGCTGAACCGACAATGCTTCACTTATTTTACGTGCAACAAGTACCTGGGCAACATATGATAACCGTGATGTGAAATAATTTGTCACTGCCGGATTTTGAAATTTTAATGTTTTCATGGCGACCGATGTCAAAACCGAGACGGAAACCGGCATCTCTATTGCTCCGGTTGATTGACGAAGGATACTGAATTTTGTAAAGCCATCAAATGTCTTTTCGTATTCTCCGCGTCCTACGCCGACCATAAGCCAGTTGGTAATCCCATATTCAAGACTCAGATGAATGTTGGACTGGTCGAGGCCGTAAAAATTATATCCACCTGTATTTATCTGGCCAAAACGGTGCGAAATTCTGACATCAAGTTGTCCCGCGGGCATCCTTTCGATAGAATGGCCGTTCATCACTCTTGTTGATTTGAATGTTGCTGTAGTGTAGTTAATTTGTTCCGGAGAATTCTTATCAAGCAGGTTCATCAGGTCATCCTGGGCAAAGATCCCCAATGTGCATAGTAAAAAAAGGAAAGCGAGGAATAATCGTCTCATATTGAATGTATTATAATGATAAATTAATTATTAGGCATTCCGTTTCTTACCCAAATATCCCATTGAGTGATTGAACAGCTATTTATCTTGCCGCCGTTTTGAGGCATCGCCAGGAAACCAGAAAGTTGTTTGATTGCTCCGGTTATACGAGGTGCATTAGTTACAACTTCAGAATAGGTACTAAGGGATCTTGATGTTGCTCCCTGCGGAGGAGTACCATGACAAGTTAGACAACTACTCTGGAGAATAGGAACTATTGTTCCGCTATAGGTAACATTTGTAGTATCGCAAGTATTACTAAGTGTGGGATACAAAGCTTCTTCGTTGTCATAGTAACACGAAACGAAAAAGAATGAAAACAGGGTTATAATTGCAAGAGAAATAAATAATCGCCTCATATTCATCAAATTACTAATTGTTTAAAGCACCGTTTTTAACCCACATATCAAATTGCCGTATTCTGCATGCCGTGAAAGCACTACCTTTTGGCATAACTGATACCCCGGTTCCTCTGAGAGAATTCATAAGACTTCCGTTTGCTGCGATCGCTTGAACATTTGCATAATTCGCAATAGCGATACCGCCTCCCGGTGATGTTCCGGTGTGACAACCCGTGCATGAGGTTTGCATTATTGGCCAGATTGTACCTGAGAAAGTAACAGGATTTATCGTATCACAGACCTCTCCGCAATTCTCATTCAGAGCTCCATAACCAATCCATTTGCCAATTGAGTCAATTTCTGCAACAGATAATTGAGGGCTGCTCGCAGGCGGCATTTTTGATTCGCCTGATGCGCTTGTAATTACCCTGTATAAACTGCTTTGTGAAGGATTTCCTGGAGAAACCGAACCGCTGATGTTAGCGTAAGTTGTAAAACTTCGTCTCTCGCCACCTGCAGCCCCATCGTGGCATCCGGTTGTGGCGCAATGCGAAAGAATCACTGGTAAGATATCACGGGTGAAACAGGCCCTTGTTACGGGAGGAGTACCGCCACCATTTCCGCCAGTTATAGCATTGGGACATGCTGCTGAGCTCTCTATTGCCCCCTGTTCAATCCAGATCCTTATTTTTTCCCTGTTTTCCAATGATAGGGGTTGACGGGGAGGCATTCTGTTCGTCCATTTTGCTATGATTGTCTGGTATGCTCTGCTGCCATTAGGGTTACCGGGAGTAATTTCGCGGACTATATCAGCATAATTATTCAGCGACATTCGCGATTCTCTGCCTGTACCATCGTGACAACCGGCTATAGCACAATTATTTACAAAAACAGGCAGCACATCACCCGTGAAACAAACCTCAGGCAGGTTAGCTATATTCGCGACATGGGTGCAGGAGGTTACCCATGAAAATACCGTAAACAATATTAATAAACTGAGGAACAGGTAGATCTTATCAGGCTTCATATTTGATCAGAATGTTTAGCAAACATATAAACAACGAAAGTACGCAAAATGTTTTTTATTATTGTCTAAGACAATGTGATAAACACCACTCAATAAAATAACAATTTAAATTCGTGTTCAAAATTAGGAGTGAAGATATTCTTCCCGAAATTCAGGTTAATCTCCTTAAGTGACCAGTATCTGCCTTCTTCAATTTCGCTTTTATTTACCTCAGGGATGTCGTCTGAAATTGTTGAATACGAGTTAATCAATTCTCTTTCGCGTGCTGATTGCCAGATATATCTTATCAGAAAACGCGGTGAGAATTTAATCAGGCCAAGTTCCTCTCCCGCTTCACGCAGCAGAGCTTCATCTATCGGTTCATCCAACCCCACGTGTCCCCCTACTGATGTATCCCATTTCCCTGGTTCAATATCCTTTGTATAAGCTCTTTTCTGAAGGAATAATTCTCCTTTTGTATTAAAAAGGTGAAGGTGAACGACAGGATGAAGAAGCATACTTTTCCCATCGTGGCATACATGTCGTAAAGCTTTACCAGTTATATTCCCGTTTTCATCTACCACCGGGAACCATTCATCGGGATCGTTGAAATTCATGGGGCAAAGTTAGGGAATTTAATAAGGCATTCTCCAACCTATTGTTAATATTAGACCCCCTCGCCCTTAGGGCACTCCCCCTAAAGGGGGAGAAAATTCCGGCGGTAAGTTAAATCTCACTAAACAGACTGTAACCCCCTCGCCCTTCGGGCACTCCCCCTAAAGGGGGAGAAAATTCTGGAAGTAAGTTAAATCTTACTAAACAGACGAGTATTATCGCCCCTTTAGGGGAGATGTCGCGAAGCGACAGAGGGGTTTCAAATGCATAAACAAACCCCATTAGGGGGGTTGGGGGCATAGCCGTCAACCTAAGCTTCAGGGATGGGTGGAATATGGCATAAAAAATTTCCCCTCCTTCAAAAGGATGGGAAATGTATCATGCTTAAATTCTTTACTTTACATCCAGTTTTTTGTGTTAACTTCTTCCCCTGTTTTACTATATTCTAATCCTTAGGTTGACGGCTATGGGGTTGGGGGCCATTTTACGGCGTCACCATCTCAGTCCTGAGCCTGGCGATATAGTCCTTAATTTCATTGAGAGTTTCGATACTTACAGTCGTTTTGCTTCCGGTGGAACGGAAAACCTGTTTTGCTGTATCAATTTCAAGATCCCCTTTTTCGAAATAGATGTCAAATGAATCGAAGTAGTTTTTCAGGAATTTTAATTTCTTTGAATAATAGACTACTACCGGATCATCATAATAGTTTTTCAGGAAACTCAGGAGAGTTGTGAGGGTATATTTTTGCTGTGCGATTTTCTGTATTACCTCAGCGTCAGGCTTCTGAGGGTTATATGCAAGTTGCGTGGCAATATACATCGCCTCTATCCATCCCCCCATAACCATCAGACCTGCAGTACTCTCTCTTCCTCCTTCACGAAGATGGGTCTCCATTTTATTGTATGCATCATTCATAAGAAGAAAGATAGTGTCAGGTTCTGATATATCGTTCTGTACTTTTTTGATAGGTTCTGCGAGGTAACTATCGGGTATTCCAAGTTTATTGCTCATCTCCCTGATTGTAACCATGTAGTCGATCATCTGCTGTCCAAGACCAAAGATCTTAAGATATGCAAAATCAACTCCGTATATTCCGGTGTTTATTGAAGCCTTGGAACTGCTCAGGTAGAGATCTTTATTGGTTATAGGGTTTAAAATATCATTATTATAAGTGATGCCAAGTCTGTTAAAGATGGTACTTATCTCAACTGGAGTAAGAATTCCATAGTAGATCTCATTCTTGACTGGTTGATTTTTCTTTAATGAGTCGGACTTGTAGGTTGAAAATGACGGGACGAAAGATTCTTTCTCCTTCCCTCCTTGCTTGCAGGAAAATGCGAAAGGCAGGAGAAGCAATAAAATTAAGGATAGCGGCCTTTTCATTTTCATTATTATTTATTCAAATTTAGTAATAAATATGAATTGGGGGTATATTTCACAGCTAAAGTATAAAAAAGACGAAATCCTTTAACCACAAAGATCACAAAGGATTACACAAAGGTTACAAAGAACGGGTTCATATGAATATCTCCCTTTGTGTACTTTGTGCCAACTTTGTGTACTCTGTGGTTAAAAACAACTTTATTTAAATCTTTGCTGACAGGAACTTAGTATATCTACAACAGTATCCTGTTCCCCAGTTTTCTTGAGATTATCCCTAAAACCGTACTCAGATTTGCATATCTCTTCTGCAGCTGTATCACTTTTTCAATGTCATTGGCTTTAACAGCTTCTTCAAGCAGCACCATTATCTCTTTTCTTCTGATCATGATCTTATCGCTCTTAAACTTCAGGACTGCATCACCAACGATTTCTTTAAGTTTCATTTCCTCTGTTTCAACATAGGTTTGCTTTGCTTTCCAGATAGCACTGAGCTCATGAGAATCAGCAAGAAGATTAGCTGAAAGACTTGATATTTCAGGGTCCTCATGTTTTACAAATTGTTTATCAGCAGTGATAAGTCCGTGTTCGGAATGAAACTTGAATTCGGCAAAAATTTTTGAACAGACTGTGTCGTCAAAAAGAAGATCGTCTGTAGTTATTTCCCTGACAACATAATCTGCAACAGTCAGCATTTCCTCTTTTCCGTCTTCCTTGTCTACGGTTCTTTCAAACTCCATGTTGCCGAATTTCAGAAGCAACCTTATAATCTCCTTTTCGGAATAGTACGTTACCGTTTCACGCTGAACAGGTTTTATTAAAACAGGCGGCAGTACAGGCAGATCCTCCGGCCCTGGATATTTGTTTCTGTCCTGGAAACTCTTCTGCTGCCTGATCTTATTTACTTCATGATAAATTATTGGCTCACTTACTTCCAGAACGATGCTGCATTCTTTTATATATACTGTCCTTGTGATTGCTTCCGGAATAACTGCGATCGATTTTACAACATCGCGGATAAGATCAGCTCTCTTTACAGGATCATTATTTGCTTCAGAAAGCAGAAGTTGTGTTTTGAAACGGATAAAATCTGTTTCATTATCCTTCAGGAATTTCAGAAATTCCTCATTACTCAGTTTTTTTGAGTAGGAATCAGGGTCTTCATTATCGGGAATAAGTACAATCTTGACATTCATTCCTTCCTCGAGCACAAGGTCAATACCTCTTATCGATGCTTTTATGCCGGCAGCATCCCCGTCATAGAGTATTGTGATGTTCTGAGTGAACCTTTTTATGAGCCTCACCTGTTCCTGTGTGAGAGATGTTCCGGACGAAGCAACTACATTTTCTACATTGGCTTCATGGAGCGACATCACATCGGTATACCCTTCAACCAGGTAACAGCGGTCCTCCTGGCTAATCGATTTACGCGCCTGGTATATTCCATAGAGAATCTTGCTCTTATGATAGATCTCCGATTCGGGCGAATTCAGATATTTAGCTGTTTTTGCATCAGTCTTAAGTACTCTTCCGCCAAAGCCAAGTACTTGTCCTGAAAGGGAATGAATAGGAAACATTACCCTCCCGGCGAACCTGTCAAAAATCCGGTCCTCATGCTGAATGGAAAGACCGGTCTTGACAAGGAAATCCTGTTTATAGCCGTCTTCCAGTGCTTTTTTTGAAAAGGCATCCCTCTTTTCAAAGCTGTACCCTACCTCAAACTTTTTCAGAGTATCCTGACGGAACCCCCTTTCTTTGAAATATGTAAGACCTATAGAAATCCCCTCGTCAGCATGGAAAAGATTTTCAGCGAATTGACGTGATGCATAGGATGAGACTACAAGCAGACTTTCCCTTTCATTCTGTTTATCAAGCTCTTCCTGTGTAAGCTCTTTTTCAATGACCTCAATGTGATATTTTTTTGCCAGGTACTTGAGGGCTTCGGGGTAGGTAAGATGCTCATGTTCCATTACGAAATTAACCGAATTGCCAACCTTACCGCAGCCGAAACATTTGAATATCTCTTTTGAAGGAGAAACTGTAAATGAAGGAGTCTTTTCATTATGGAAAGGACACAAGCCAAGATAGTTCACCCCTCTTTTTTTTAGGGGTACAAACTCCTGCACCACATCAACTATCTGAGCAGCATCAAGTATGCGTTCTATGGTGGCACGGTCAATCATGTTAAGCTCTTCCTGAAATACTCCACCGTCTTAGCCAACCCTGTTTCGGCATCCACTTTTGGAGCCCATTTTAAGATTGTTTTTGCAAGTGTTATATCAGGTTTTCGCTGTTTGGGATCATCCTGCGGAAGAGGTAGATAAACAATTTTTGATTTTGATCCGGTCATCTTTATGATCATCTCTGCAAGCGTCTTGATTGTTATCTCCACCGGATTACCAAGATTGACCGGACCTGTAAAACTATCCGGAGTATCCATTAATTTGATAAGTCCGTCGAGGAGGTCATCAACATACTGAAAGCTGCGAGTGTGAGAACCATCACCGTAGATAGTAATATCCTCTCCCCGCAGAGCCTGAACGATAAAATTGGAAACCACTCTGCCGTCATGCGAATTCATTTTCGGACCATAAGTGTTGAAGATCCGTGCTATTTTAATACGTACGTTATTCTGGTTATGATAGTTCATGAACAGGGTTTCGGCGCATCTTTTTCCTTCATCGTAGCAGGCACGGGGACCAAGAGTATTAACGTTTCCCCAGTAACCTTCATGCTGCGGGTGTATTTCAGGATCTCCATAGATCTCGCTCGTTGAAGCCTGAAGGATCTTTGATTTTGTCCGCTTGGCAAGACCGAGAGTGTTAATCGCACCCATCACCGAAGTCTTGATCGTTTTAATCCCGTTATACTGGTAATGTATGGGAGAAGCCGGACAAGCCAGGTTATAAATCTCATCGGTCTCAACAAAAATAGGCATTGTCACGTCATGCCTTATCAGCTCAAAGTACGGATTACTTAGAAGATGAATTATATTCAGTTTCGACCCCGTGAAATAGTTATCGAGACAGATCACCTCATGTCCCATGTTGAGTAATCTTTCACATAAATGGGATCCGATAAATCCGGCGCCCCCGGTAACAAGAATTCGTTTCATAAGAAATAGTTTGTGTACAAATATAAGAAAAGAGAATTCATGGGAGGCCCCCCCCCTGCCCCCTAAAGGTATAAGTGTAAACTTAAGCTTTGGGAATGAATGAGATACAGCATAAAAAAGTTTCCCCTCCTTTTGAAGCTAATCTTTATACACATCTTTTAAAATTTCGAATTTACTCCGTCATTTTAAGTCCTGATAACATACTCTTCAATTATTATTCCAGCTGGCTCTGAAAGAGCCAAATATGAATAACCCCTGGCGCCAGCCAGGGGTAGATGTCTACCAAAAACTTCCCAGCTCTGAAGGAGCTGAATATATAAGTTATGGGAAAAACTTTTCATCTGGCTTTATGCCGTATTCTAGAAGAATATATTAAGCCCTTTCAGGGCTTGAGATCAGAGGATTAGCTGTACCCCTGGCTGGCGCCAGGGGTTATTCATATTAAGCCACTTCGTGGCTTAGAAAACAGAATTGCCTAAGATGTGTATAAGGATTAGCTTTTGAAGGAGGGGTGGTCAGGACGATTGATTATCATATATTTACAGAATTTTATTTCCCGACCGGGGTGGTTGATTCATTGATTTCTTTTTAACTTTATTAGGATGAAAAACAAAAACCTCCTTAACATGAAAAACCTTAAATTCTTCAGATCATCTCTTAGAAACATGAGGCTGTGTTATGGAACATTTGAAAATCAAAAATACTTAATGCAAGAAAATTCAGAAGACAACAAAGTATGGGAACTAGAAAGATCCGGAATATGAATAAACAATCAACCACCCCGGCCGGTATCAGCATTTGTATCATAATTAAAAAGTGGTCCGGCCACCCCTCCTTCAAAAGGAGGGGAAATGTAACATGCTATATTTCAATATAGTACATTCTGATTTGTACTAAACTCTCTCTATTTTACTATATTCAAGTCCTTAATTTTACGGCTATGGAGTTGCGGGTTCAAACATTCTTCCTGACAATTATTTTCACAACCCACTCATCAATATCAACTTCATTTATATTTCCTGAAATTGTATCAGCAAGTTCCACCGAAGTGGCAAGTGTCTGTGAAGCAATATATGATGCATGCCGCTTAACAGCTTCATGAACAAAATCATGATCTTCAATAAGCACGGTTATCTTATCTGTGACATCATATCCATTTTCCTTACGGATATTCTGAATGCGGTTTACAAACTCACGGGCGATACCTTCATTACGCAAATCATCCGAAACGGTAATGTCAAGGGCCACAGTCAGCTTCCCTTCGTTGGCCACCTGCCATCCCGGGATATCCTCGGAGATAATTTCAACATCCTCAGTTGTAAGAACTATCTGTTGGCCATTAATGGTGAAAGTACGATTTCCGGCGTTTTCAAATGATACAATTTCCGCGGGTGTCAGCGACGCAATAGCATTGCTTATCTCCTTCATGAGCTTGCCATACTTTGGACCAAGTGTCTTGAAATTTGGCTTTATCTTTTTTACAAGTATTGAAGCAGTATCGTCAATATATTCAACTTCCTTGACATTAACTTCAGCCAGAACCAGGTCTTTGACAGCTTCAAATTTTGCCTTGAAATATTTATCAGGAACGGGAACCATTATGCGGGCCAGCGGCTGACGCACTTTTAAGCTTACCTTCCTGCGCAGACCGAGAATCATTGAAGATATTTTCTGTGCTATATCCATTCTTTCTTCGAGATCCTTGTCAATTAACGACTCATCATATTCAGGAAACAGTACAAGGTGAACCGAATTCTCCTTTTGTCTTCCTGTAACATCATTCAGATCGCTGAATAGCCTGTCCATATAAAAAGGTGCAATCGGAGCTGCAAGTTGTGCAACTGTTTCCAGACAAACATAAAGAGTCTGATAAGCTGCAAGCTTATCCTTGTCATATTCTCCTCCCCAGTATCTTTTCCTGTTCAGACGAACATACCAGTTACTCAGGTTTTCAGTAACAAAATCCTGAATTTCACGTCCTGCACGGGTAAGATCATAGCCATTGTAACATTCTGTAACTTCCTTAATAAGTGAGTTAAGAAGTGAAATAATCCAACGATCAATTTCAGGTCTTTCACTTACAGGGATCTCCTGTTCAGTATATCTGAAATTATCGACATTGGCATAGAGTGAAAAGAAGGAATAGGTATTGTATAATGTTCCGAAGAATTTACGTTTTACCTCATCCACTCCTGAAATATCGAATTTAAGATTGTCCCAGGGTTGGGAGTTGGTGATCATATACCATCGCAGCGGATCGGATCCATATTCCTCAATAGCCGAGAATGCATCAACTGCGTTGCCCAGACGCTTCGACATTTTATTACCGTTCTTGTCAAGGACAAGACCGTTTGAGATAATGTTTTTAAATGCAACGGAATCGGAGATCATTGTAGCTATGGCATGAAGAGTAAAGAACCAGCCTCTGGTCTGATCCACGCCTTCTGCAATATAATCGGCGGGAAACATCTCACTGAAGTTTTCCTTGTTTTCAAACGGATAATGAGCCTGTGCATAGGGCATTGCTCCCGAATCGAACCAGCCATCTATAAGATCGGTCTCGCGGAACATTTTCTTTCCTGAATTGCTTACAAGGAAAATATCATCCACGAACGGACGGTGGAGATCAAAATGCCCGTAGTTTTCAGGTGAATTGTCTCCTTCTTTAAATTCAGCCAGCGGATTCTTCTTCATGAATCCGGCTCTTATTGATTTCTCAATCTCATTTTTCAGTTCAGTTGCAGAACCGATACATTTCTCTTCTTTTTTGTCCTCTGAAATCCAGATCGGGAGAGGAGTACCCCAGTATCGTGAGCGGGAGAGGTTCCAGTCCACCAGGTTTTCGAGCCATTTTCCGAATCTGCCTGTTCCTGTAGATTGAGGATTCCAGTTGATAGTATTGTTGAGTTCTATCATGCGATCGCGGAAAGCAGTCGTTTTGATGAACCATGAATCGAGAGGGTAGTACAGAACAGGTTTATCAGTTCTCCAGCAATGAGGATAACTATGTATATGCTTTTCAATTCTGAAAACCTTGCCTTGCTGTTTAAGCATAACGGCTATCTCTACATCGATAGTTTCTGCATCGGCAGGAAGACTTGAGTCATATTCATTTTTAACAGGATGACCCTCGAATGCCGAATAGGTTTTTGTGTTTATGTTTTGTTTAACAAAAGCTTCATCCAGATCAGCTATCGGGACCATATATCCTCTTCTGTCGACCATTGGTCCAAAGGAGCCGTCTTTTCTCCTGACCATAAGCGGCGGAACTCCATTTTCCTTTCCGGCCCTGTAGTCGTCGGCACCAAAGGTCGGAGCAATATGAACGATACCGGTACCTTCTTCAGTTGTGACAAAATCACCGGTTATTACCCTGAAAGCCCCTTCGCCTGGATTCATCCAGTCGATCAGCTGTTCATAGTTAATGCCTTCGAGTTGCGATCCGGTAAATTCACCTGAAACTTTGAACGGGATCTTTTTGTCGCCCGTTTTATACTCTGAAAATTCTATTGACGCATTTATTTCAGGGAATAGCGCATTCAAAAGATCTTTAGCAATAATAACTGTTATGGGATCACCTGAATACGGGTTAAAGCTCCTGACTTTTATATATATGATTTCTTTCCCCACAGCCAGTGCCGTGTTTGACGGGAGTGTCCATGGCGTGGTAGTCCATGCCATCATATGGACATCCGCAGTATCGACATTGTTAAAAAGAATTTCCGACTTTTTGTCCCTTTTCAGTTTAAACAGGGCAATACAGGTAGTATCTTTTACATCACGATAACAGCCCGGGAGATTAAGTTCATGAGAACTGAGACCGGTGCCAGCTGCCGGTGAGTATGGTTGAATAGTGTATCCCTTGTACAGATTTCCGTTGTTATATAATTTCTGAAGAAGCCACCACAGAGTTTCAATATACCGGTTATCGTAAGTTACGTAGGGATGGTCCATATTCACCCAGTATCCCATTTTCCGGGTAAGATCCTCCCAGAGATCGGTATATTTCATTACTGCCTTGCGGCATTCCTTGTTATAATCTTCAACAGAAATATATTTAGGAGAAGCTTTATTCCCGATATCCTCCTTTGTTATGCCAAGAGCTGTTTCAACGCCAAGTTCAACAGGAAGGCCATGGGTATCCCATCCTGCCTTACGTTTTACCTCGTAACCGCTTTGTGTTTTGAAACGGCAGATTGCATCCTTGATTGTCCGTGCCATAACGTGGTGAATACCCGGGATCCCGTTTGCCGAAGGCGGACCTTCATAAAAAACGAATTCACCCTTACCGTTCACTTCACGTACGCTTCTGTTGAAAGTATCATTTTTATCCCATATTGTGAGAATCTCCTTGTTTACTTTCGAGAGATCAAGACCTTTATATTCAGGAAACCGTTTCCCCATTGTATCAAATAGTTATTGTTGTTAGAATTATTCGAAAAAATTCCGACAAAGATAATGAAAAAATGGCATAAAAGCCTAAGGGCGTAAAGGCTTAAAGTGTGTACCCTGTGCAATTCCATCAATTCCTGTTTGTTGGTCCCTGCCTCTCTTTGTCCATTGGTTAGGCCCCTTGCCCCCTAAAGGCTTTTTCTATTTTATCAAGAGCTCCATTGCCACTGTTATTTTCGGCCCCCCTGCCCCCCTAAAGCTTTTACTATTTTATCAAGAGCCCTCTGCCTCTGTTATTTTCGGCCCCCCTGCCCCCCTAAAGGGGGGTAAATTCTCTGGTTTTTAATTAATTCATTTAGGACACCGAATTGGTCCCCCTATATTCCTCTGCCTCTGTTATTTTCGGCCCCCCTGCCCCCCTAAAGCTTTTACTATTTTATCAAGAGCCCTCTGCCTCTGTTATTTTCGGCCCCCCTGCCCCCCTAAAGGGGGGTAAATACTCTGGTTTTTAATTAATTCATTTAGGACACCGAATTGGTCCCCCTATATTCCTCTGCCTCTGTTATTTTCGGCCCCCCTGCCCCCCTAAAGCTTTTACTATTTTATCAAGAGCCCCATTGCCACCCTAAAGCTTTTACTATTTTATCAAGAGCCCCCTGCCCCCTAAAGAGGGGTAAATACACGTAATTTTAGGGAATTATGTAAATTTGATAGGTGTTAAATTTCGAAAACAGCATCCAGTTTGGATATTCATAGTTGATTTTTACTGCCATGAATATAAACTTGTTATAGAGGTTGACGGAGAAATCCATAATGAAGAAGAATTGATAGAACATGATTTAAACAGGACTGCAGAACTAAATAAATTCGGTTTAAAGATGCTCCGTTTCACAAATGATCAAATACTTTTTAACATTGATTCAGTTATAACTGAGATCCATAAAAACATAACAGAATTTACCCCCCTTTAGGGGGGCAGGGGGGCCAAAAAGAAGGAGGGAGCATGGGTTCCAGATGATAATTCACAAAAAGATCACTGAATTTACCCCCCTTTAGGGGGGCAGGGGGGTCAATTCCGCAGAGAGAAGTCAAATTCCTTACCTTTGAAATATGAAAAAACTAGTCATTTTAACCGGTGCCGGTATGAGCTCTGAAAGCGGAATAAAAACTTTCAGGGATTCCGGTGGATTATGGGAAGAATACGATGTGTCGGAAGTTGCTACACCAATGGCCTGGGTGAAAAACAGGGACCTGGTTCTTCGTTTCTATAATGAAAGAAGAAGACAACTGGCATCAAGTAAACCAAACGAGGGTCATTTTGGACTGGCCAGGCTTGAGAAATATTTTGACGTCAGGATAATCACCCAGAACATTGACGATCTGCATGAAAGGGCGGGGAGCACTAAGGTTATTCATCTGCACGGTGAGCTCACAAAAGCCCGAAGCTGCGCCGATCCGTCGCTGATTTATGATATCGGATATAAGGATATTAATGCTGGCGATAATTGTGAAAAAGGAAGCCAGTTGCGTCCGCACATAGTATGGTTTGGTGAAGAAGTGCCAATGATGGATGAGGCAGTGAATCTTACGGCTGAGGCGGATATTTTTGTGGTTATAGGCTCATCTTTAAATGTTTATCCGGCGGCAGGACTTATTGCTTATGCTCCCGCAAAAGCGTCACTCTGGCTTATTGATCCAAAGGAGGTAGTTATTCCGATCAACAGGAAAGTTGAGGTGATAAGGAAGAATGCATCGAAGGGGGTGGGGATACTGACAGAGAGGTTAATGGCCGCTCTTTAAGGACCCCCTGCCGCTTCACGGCTGTCCCCCTAATCAGGACTTAAGATCAAGCGCCCCCTGCCGCTTCGCGGCTGTCCCCCTAAACAGGACTTAAGATCAAGCGCCCCCTGCCGCTTCGCGGCTGTCCCCCTAAAGGGGGACCAATTCGGAGTCCTTAATGAGTTAATTAAAATACAGAGAATTTACTACCCTTTAGGGAGGCAGGGGGGCCATTCACAGAGAAATCCTTATCTTTGTATCATGTCAGATTCAGAAGAACATACCCGTAAAATCATCCTCGCCATCACCGGAGCAAGTGGTTCCATATATGCTTATAAGATTTTGGAGAAACTTCATATAGTCGGGGCCAGGGTGGAGATCGCAGTGATCTTCACGGAAACCGGAAAGGAGATCTGGGAATCTGAAACAGGTTCAAAATTTCATGCTGAAGGGGCAGCGAAGGAATTTGACAACAGGTCGTATTATGCCCCATTCGCGTCGGGTTCTTCTCAATATGATACAATGATTATCTGTCCTGCATCGATGGGAACATTAGGCAGAATAGCCAATGGAACATCGGATGATCTTATCTCCCGTTCTGCTGATGTGATTCTCAAGGAAAGGAGAAGACTGATAATCGTTCCGCGTGAGACTCCCTACAATCTGATACATATTAATAATATGAAATCATTAACCGAGGCAGGCGCAATAATTTGTCCGGCAACACCTTCCTTTTACAGTAACCCAAAAACCATTGATGAGCTTGTGATGACAGTAGTTGACAGGGTAATTGACCTCGCAGGATTCAACAGCAATGGTTTCAGATGGCTGAGCAATGATTGACAGCAGAATAGTTAAGTTTTTCCGACGGCATCATGTCCTCACAATTGCGACTACTGTGCGGAATGAGCCATGGTGTGCAAATTGTTTTTATGCTTACCTGGAAGAAGAAAATTCACTTGTCTTCACTACTGATTCCAATACCCGTCATGGGAAAGAGTTTCTGTTAAATCCTCTCGTTGCAGGTTCCGTTGTTCTTGAGACAATGGTAATAGGAAAGATCCGCGGTATTCAGTTCCAGGGAACTGTTTCAGAACCCGAAGGTGAACTAAATCAAAAAGCAAAGTGGGCTTACCTTAAGAAATTTCCTCCTGCAGCACTGATGAATACTCATCTCTGGGTGGTAAAGCTGACAATGATCAAAATGACGGATAACAGGCTGGGTTTCGGGAAGAAATTGATATGGTCAGGATCCTAAGTTTTTTTAACCGCAAAGCACGCTAAGAAGGCGCAAAGCACGCAAAGCAAAAACAAATTTCACTTCTTTGCGAACTTTGCGCAAACCTTTGCGAACTTTGTGGTTAATGGATTTCATTCTTATTTTTGTTGTCACAATTAATTTAATTATAATCTCATGTTTTCCGGAATAATCGAAGAAGCCGCCCAGGTTATAAAACTTGAAAAAGAAAAAGATAACCTTCACATTACAATGAAATGTTCATTTGTGAACGAACTGAAGATCGATCAGAGTATCTCCCATAATGGTGTCTGCCTTACAGTTGTAAGGAAAGATAAAGAGACATATACTGTTACGGCTATAAAGGAAACTCTTGATAAGACAAATCTTGGACTGCTTAAGCCAGGCGACAAGGTGAACCTCGAACGAAGTACACGTCTCGATGGTCGTCTGGACGGACATATGGTGCAGGGACATGTTGACCAGACTGCAGTATGCAAAAGCGTCAGAGAAGCAGGAGGGAGCTGGTATTACACATTTGAATATGAGCCTGCGCAGGATGATTATATTACCGTAGAGAAAGGATCTGTATCAGTAAACGGCGTCAGCCTGACAGTTGTAAACTCAAAACAGGGTTCTTTCGAAGTTGCGATAATACCTTTTACCTGGGAGGTCACTAATTTTCATCAGATCAAAAAGGGAACTGTTGTGAATATTGAATTTGATATTCTCGGGAAATATATTGCAAAAATTGTGAAACAGCAGTTGGGGAGATAAACAAAAAGCCGCCCGATACCGGACGGCCATTAAGCCTTTCTTTTACCTCATCCCCCTGCCCCCTTCTCCTTTCTTTTACCTCATCCCCCTGCCCCCTTCTCCTTTCTTTTACCTCATCCCCCTGCCCCCTTCTCCTTTCTTTTACCTCATCCCCCTGCCCCCTTCTCCTTTAGGAGAAGGGGGTAAGAAGCTGGATATCATATATTTCCCCTCTCCTAAAGGAGAGGGGCAGGGGTGAGGTAGATGGAGGATAGGAATCAAGTAAAAAAACAAAAAGCCGCCCGATACCGGACGGCCATTAAGCCTTTATGTCGTAAAGCCATTATTTCTGTTTCATCTTTGCATCCATGCTGAGTGTAGCATGAGGTACTGCTCTTAGTCTTTCTTTGGAGATAAGTTTCCCTGTTTCACGGCAAATACCGTAAGTTTTATTTTCTATTCTGATCAGAGCCGCCTGAAGATGCTGAATGAATTTCTCCTGACGCTGAGCCAGACGGCCGGCTTCCTCTTTAGATAAAGTAGTCGCACCTTCTTCAAGTACCTTGAAAGTAGGAGAGGTATCCATTGTATCATTGCTCTCTTCGTGAGTAATGCTGGATTTTAATATTTCGTAATCTTTTCTGGCTTTATCCAGCTTGCTCAGAATTATTTGTCTGAATTCCTCAAGCTCATCATCAGAATATCTAGTCTTTTCAGCCATTGTTAAATTTTTTAATTCCCGCAAAGGTATTCAATTTTTATTAATTTAAAAATTTAGGGGATTTGGCAATTATTTTGGGCCCCCGTCATGCAAAAGCTTTTTCCATTTTATCAAGAGCCCCATGCCTCTGTTATTTTCGGCCCCCCTGCACCCCCGTTCCCTGGTACATTCTGCCCCTCTGCTTCTGTTATTTTCGGCCCCCCTGCACCTCCGTTCCCTGGTACAGGCCCCTCTGCCTCTGTTATTTTCGGCCCCCCTGCCCCCCTAAAGGGGGGTAAATACACGTAATTTTAGGGAATTATGTAAATTTGATAGGTGCTACATTTCACCATTATATGAGAATTAACAGAGTGAATATGTTCTATGGGGCGGAGCCCAGCATTTTAAGAGCGGCTGCAATTCTTAGGAAGAATATGACTTTAGCGGAGAAAATCCTTTGGAAAAAACTCAGGGATAGAAAAATCTTTGATGTTAAATTTCGAAAACAGCATCCAGTTTGGATATTCATAGTTGATTTTTATTGTCATGAATATAAACTTGTTATAGAAGTTGATGGGGATATTCATGATGAAGATGAGGTAAATGAATATGATTTAGGAAGAACCGCTGAGCTAAATAAATTTGGTCTGGAAGTGATTCGATTTACTAATGATCAAATTCTCTATGATATTGATTCCGTAGTTAGTGCGATTCACAAAAAGATTACCGAATTTACCCCCCTTTAGGGGGGCAGGGGGGCCAAAAACCATGGGTTAAGAAAAACTATGGGAACAAACTTATCTCTGATGTAAGTGTATGTAGTCTGACTTTAGGGGGGCAGGGGGCCAAAAACCAAGGGTTAAGAAAAACTATGGGAACAAACTTATCTATGATGTAAGTGTATGTAGTCTGACTTTAGGGGGGGCAGGGGGCCAAAAACCAAGGGTTAAGAAAAACTATGGGAACAAACTTATCTATGATGTAAGTGTATGTAGTCTGACTTTAGGGGGGGCAGGGGAGCCCTAAAACAGACAGAGGCATGTGGGCCCTAGCTCCGTATTAGTTACTCCTGGCCTTCTTAAACACTATATTCCAGCTCGATTTCCATAAATACCGCAAATCGGTAGTGACCGGATGTTTATCATAAGAATCAAGATATTTTAATTCTGATTCCTGGATCTCCTCCAGATCAGCAGGCATATCTGCATAGAACGGGGGGATCAGACCAGGCTTATATTTTATTCTTCTTTCCTGGACGTCTTTTCTGTATAGTTCAAAATATTGTTTGCTTAATGGACGAACGCCAACCAGCTTCATGTCTCCCTGTATAACATTCTTTACCATAGGCAGCTCATCGAGCCAGATCCTTCTGCATATTGATCCCCAGGAGGTTATACGGAAGTCATTTTTGAACTTGCCGCCTTCCTGCAGATCATGCATTTTATAAACATATCCCTGTAAAAACTCGGAATAAGGATGCATTGTACGCAGCTTATAGACCTTTATCATATTTCCTTCCCTTCCGACTCTTGATAATGCAATCAGAGGTCCGTAAACTGTTCCATTAATATATACAGGATCGTTGTACTTTCTGGCTTCAATACATAGCAAATTGCCTATGAACAATTCCTGTTTGATTCTGAAACCTGCCCTGGAAATCCTGCCAAGTGTTTCAGCACGCGACATTACGGTATTCTCTCCGCGGGTAAGAAACATGTAAATCCCCCTTGTGAACTTAATCTTAGGAAGAATCCTTTTTATGACGAAATCGATAGAATAATAAATATAGTTTAATCCCGGAGGGTATTTGTTTAACAGTCGTTTTTTTCTCTGGTCCTTGGTTTCGACAACACAGAAAAAGAACCCTTTCATTTCAAGCTTGCTGTTTACTGCATCAAGAAACCTGTCGAACTTCTGTATATCATTTATCTTATGCAGATTGATTATATAATCATATTTCTCCTTAATCAGACTTTTAATATTAAAAATCGAAGTTGTCGATAACACTGCAGTCCTGTCGGTAAAGTTATTGCAGGTCATTCTGAGTATTGCCTTTGCCATCTCGGGTCCGCATTCTCTTTCGATGGAATTGGCGATCCCGGGGTTCACGTCGGTATGATTATCTTCCTTTACTGCGTTTCCGTTTTTCCCGTTAACAAGGTCATATTCACTTGGCTTTCTGAATTTTCTGTACCTGTCGTCATCGTCGTAGTACTGGACAGTTGCTTTTTTATATGCCATATAAACCGACCCGAAGATAAGTTCCAGAAATGTTGCAAGCAATGTTGTGCCCAGGACAATTGTCCTGGAATATTCAAGTGTCCGGAAAGTGTACATCGCAAGTGCCGTTATTGAGATGGCAATAATATTGCTTGTAATGATACGTGCAAAAAGAGTTGTAAACCCGGTTATCCTGCTGCGGCTCATCTTACCGTTGATGAAAGAAACAATTATCCACATCATGGCAAGCGCAATAAAGAAAGGGGTATGGGATGGGAGATAGGATCTCAGGCTTGCCGGTTTTGTCCACACCATTGCAAGAAAAGATACAGAAAGAATGATAACATCGGCCAGGAGGGTTATTGTCCTGAATCTACGCTTTTCCATCGGTAAACCAACGATCAGGTTAGGTTTTATAAAACAAAGAAAATAAAAAATTCAGCAATCTCTGCATATATGACATTATTATCATGAGATTGGTTGCATGGGGTTGCCCGCCGGCCCCCCTGCCTCTGTTATTTCCGGCCCCCCTGCCCCCTAACCTGGTATATTCTGCCCCTCTGCTTCTGTTATTTTCGGCCCCCCTGCCCCCCTAAAGGGGGGTAAATTCTCTGGTTTTTAATTAATTCATTTAGGACACCGAATTGGTCCCCCTATATTCCTCTGCTTCTGTTGTTTTCGGCCCCCCTGCCCCCCTAAAGGGGGGTAAATACTCTGGTTTTTAATTAATTCATTTAGGACACCGAATTGGTCCCCCTATATTCCTCTGCTTCTGTTGTTTTCGGCCCCCCCTGCCCCCCGTTCCCTGGTACAGGCCCCTCTGCCTCTGTTATTTACGGCCCCCCTGCCCCCCTAAAGGGGGGTAAATTCTCTGGTTTTTAATTAATTCATTTAGGACACCGAATTGGTCCCCCTATATCTCCTCTGCCTCTGTTATTTTCGGCCCCCCTGCCCCCCTAAGGGGGGTAAATTCTCTGGTTTTTAATTAATTCATTTAGGACACCGAATTGGTCCCCCTATATTCCTCTGCTTCTGTTGTTTTCGGCCCCCCTGCCCCCCTAAAGGGGGGTAAATTCTCTGGTTTTTAATTAATTCATTTAGGACACCGAATTGGTCCCCCTATATTCCTCTGCTTCTGTTGTTTTCGGCCCCCCTGCCCCCCTAAAGGGGGGTAAATACACGTAATTTTAGGGGATTATGTAAATTTGATAGGTGCTACATTTTACCATTATATGAGAATTAACAGAGTGAATATGTTCTATGGGGCGGAGCCCAGCATTTTAAGAGCGGCTGCAATTCTTAGGAAGAATATGACTTTAGCTGAGAAAATCCTTTGGAAAAAACTCAGGGATAGAAAAATCTTTGATGTTAAATTTCGAAAACAGCATCCAGTTTGGATATTCATTGTTGATTTTTATTGTCATGAATATAAACTTGTTATAGAGGTTGACGGAGAAATCCATAATGAAGAAGAATTGATAGAACATGATTTAAACAGGAATGCAGAACTAAATAAATTCGGTCTGGAAGTGATTCGATTTACTAATGATCAAATTCTCTATGATATTGATTCAGTAGTTAGTGCGATTCACAAAAAGATTACCGAATTATCCCCCCTTTAGGGGGGCAGGGGGGCCAAAAACCAAGGGTTAAGAAAAACTATGGGAACAAACTTATCTATGATGTAAGTGTATGTAGTCTGACTTTAGGGGGGCAGGGGGGCCAAAAACCAAGGGTTAAGAAAAACTATGGGAACAAACTTATCTCTGATGTAAGTGTATGTAGTCTGACTTTAGGGGGGCATTGGGGCTCTAAAATCATGTATGCAGGGGGCCTTAATGTTTGCCTTTTTTCCCGAAGTAATTTTATTACGTAAAAAATATTTCATATCTTGCGTTACATAAAATATGTAACATAAAATATGTATTATGAAGCAAAATCCGTTTATTATAAGTGGTTATATTTCGCCCGAATATTTCTGTAACAGGGAGCAGGAAACGTCGAGGATGCTTAATGCAATTGAAAATGGCAGACATATTACACTCTTCTCACCCAGAAGGATGGGAAAAACAGGACTAATCAGACATTTATTCTATCAGGCAAAGAAAGACTATGTTCCGGTTTACCTTGACATTATGGCGACAACAAATCTTCGCGAATTCTCTGAGATTTTTGGTAAAGCTGTACTAACTGCTATTGCTAAAAATGACGCAATTAATGAAGAAAATTCTTAAAAGTCTGTCGGCATTAAGACTTAAGCTGACGATCGATCATCTTACAGGAGAACCGGCGCTTTCTCTTGATATAAACAATACAAATGAAGCGGAAAAATCCCTTAATACAATTTTCCGCTACCTTGGTGATCAGTCTTACAGGATAGCTATAGCAATTGATGAGTTTCAGCAGACTACCAATTATCCTGAGAAAAATCTGGAAGCAATTCTCAGAACACATCTGCAAACAGTAAACAATGTGTGTTTTATTTTTTCGGGAAGCCGGAAACATATCCTGACAGAAATTTTCTCTTCCCCTTCCAGACCATTTTATAATATAACGGAAATGATGGAAATAGGGATAATTGAGCCGACGATTTACAAAAAGTTTATAACAGAGAAGTTCAGAAAGGGATCAATTGCAATTTCTGATTCCGCCTTAGAAAGAATAATCGAAATAACAGCTCTTCATACTTTCTATGTACAACTTTTCTGCAACCGTCTTTACAGTGAACATACTAAAGTTGACATTGAAAATGTTGATCGTACTCTCATTACTATACTGAAAGAAAATGAACCTGTTTATGCAAACTATCTTAATCTTCTTACTACAATGCAGTATCGTGTCTTAAAAGCAATTGCCCTTAACAGCGGGATAGATAACCCAACTTCGAGTGAGTTTCTGTCAAAATACGCGCTTGGAGCAGCAAGCTCAGTGAGTCAGGCTATAAAAAGTTTGTCAGAAAAGGAATTTGTATTTTACTCAGGAGACAGGTACCGGCTGAATGATGTATTTCTTGCACAGTGGATCAGATACAAAACGGCATAGAACAGGCCCTTACGCCACCGCACACCGCATACCGTATTTTTATTATCTTTGATCCCGTTTTCAATTAGAAAGAATGTCTGAGCCTGAAAGCACTGCGTCGGAGGAACTTAAACTTCAGAAGAAAGATTCTGAGGACAAGTGGTATGCACTTTATACCCGGCCCAGGGCTGAGAAACTGGTCTTTGCCCGTCTTGAAGAGGAGAGCATTGAAACATTCCTGCCATTGCAGAAGACATTCAGGGTATGGAGTGACAGGAAAAAGCTGGTGGAGAAACCGCTTCTTCCTTCCTATATTTTTGTAAAGACAAACAAGAAAAATTTCCCCAAAGTTTATAAAATTATAGGAGTAGTGAAATTTGTTTCATTCGAAGGCATACCTGTTTCAATTCCGCAGCGACAGATTGATAATCTCAAATTGCTGATTAACAGCAATGCTGAGATAGAAGTCTCCTCCGAAAAATTCTCTCAGGGTGATAATGTTGAGGTGATTAACGGCTCTCTGATCGGTCTCACCGGGGAGTTGATAAGAATCGGTTCCAAGAACCGTGTTGTTGTGAGGATAGATCGTCTCGATCAGAATCTGATCCTCAAGATTCCGAAAGCCTTCCTGAAAAAAGTTTAAATCCTGTCCTGCGGTCTTGCGGTCCTGCGGTCTTGCAGTCTTGAAGTCCATGGAATGAATAAAATTAATTAATTTAGTTCCCATAATCAAAATCGTGCTAAGATGGGAACAATTAAAAATTTCGAGGATCTTGAGATCTGGAAGATGTCGAGACAATTAGTTAATCTAATTTATTCTGACTTTCGAAAATGTCATGATTTCTCTTTCAAAGATCAGATTTCAAGAGCTGGGATCTCTTCAATGAATAACATCGCTGAAGGTTTCTGCAGAAACAGTGATTCAGAGTTTAAACATTTTCTCAACATTTCAAAGGGTTCGGTAGGAGAGGTAAAAAGTATATATTATATAGCCGAAGATCAAGAATTCGTACTTCCGGAAACAGCAATTGAACGAAGAGAAGAAGTTCAAAAGCTGATAAACAGCATTAGCATGCTCATTAAATATCTGAAATCGGGTAAGTAAAAGACCGCATGACTGCAAGACTGCAAGACTGCAAGACTATTTCTACTTGAATTTGTACATCACACCAAGTTTGAACTTAGCAAATGATGCCCGGTTTATTCCATCAACCTGGGAAAGGATGCCTATGCTAATATTTACAGCAAGATTCCTTTCCATGGCATACCTGGCACCCACGCCGGGATTAATGAACAACTTTGTTTGATTTAAATCGGAAGCTTGCACCTGCAGACCTCCGTCAGCATAAAGGTAAGGAGAAAGTTGCCCGGTGTTAAACGCATATCGGAAATCAAGGAAAAGAGGTACGAGTAATCCTGCATCGTAAAAGGAAACGCCTAAACCGGCCCCTAAGAAGAAATTACTGTTTACCTGGTATCCGTTTACAGATGTGAATCCGATAAAATGCTTTGAATATGGGTATGATTTGCCAACCAGGCCGAGACCACCAGTCAATTCGTTAATTGTAACAAATCCGGGAGTGGAACTAAAAGTAGAGAAAGGTTTATTTGGAACAACCCTTTGCTGTGCTGTTGCCACCGGTATAGCACTTAGAAGCATTGCTATAATAAAAAATGCTTGTTTCATTGATCCAGGAGGTTAATTTTACAAGACTAAGATAAATAAAAAAGAGCATCCCCCGGCTTTTCTTCAGTTAAATCTCCTTCTCACAAGAATGGTGCAACAAAAAAAGAGCCCTCCTGCGGACTCTTTTTCTTCCAATATCGTTCCAGCAAGTTCTTTTATTATTTTACTACTTACTACCTACTACTTACTCCCTACTACTTACTACCTACTACTTACTACCTACTACTTACTACTTTCTGCCTTCTGCCTTCCGCCTTCTGCCTTCTGCCTTCCGCCTTCCGCCTTTATATCAGCCACATCAGTTTCCCCAACCTGAGTGGATAATGCAATATAGCCATCATACCATTGCACCTATACCTGTTTTCCATCCACTGGAGCGAAGGGAAAATATCGCCGGTTAAGAACCTCAGTCTTTTGTTTATTGGAATTGATTTGTAGTTAATTTTATAAGCTGCTTTTTGAGATTTTTTGTTTTGTCCCTGTTGGGGGTTTGAAATGAAATTATCAGGAAAATTCAGTTCAGATGTCTTATCAAGCAGCACAATATCAGCATATAAACGCAATTGACAAAATCCTTCTGAAGCATGCCTTTCATAATGATCAGTCAGATGCATAAGCTGTAACTTTTCAGGGAGAATCCATGCTTTCGTTCCTCCAATAGCAATTTCAACTGCATCATCAACAGGATCTTCACCGGAATTAAAATTGCTTACTTCATCCCTGAATAATTTATGATGTATCTCAACTGAGTAATCACCTTTATACAGACTGGGAAGATGTTTTCCGATATCAAGTTGGATTCCGGTATGCAGCGGAGATTTTACTAATCCGCGTGAGAATCCGTTTTGCTTCAGCAGGTTCCAGGCTTTAAGGGCATCTTCGCGTTTCAACAATATGTCGTTATCGTTCATCTGACGTAAACCTCTGGATTCATAAAGTGTATGTTCAAGAGCCAT
The DNA here is from genome assembly GCA_963823065.1 of uncultured Bacteroidales bacterium. Lineage (GTDB taxonomy): Bacteria > Bacteroidota > Bacteroidia > Bacteroidales > VadinHA17 > LD21. Next base: position 615,646 of record CAWGJX010000001.1, on the reverse strand, counting down.
TCCTTTTAGCAGCACATGCTTTATCCCGGCATTTGTAAGGATAGTGTTTACTTCTTTCCACCGCTCTGTAAGCCATAAGTTACGGACCACACTCTTCATGTATCCCTGCTCAAGGATTGCCATGGCTTCTGCAGGGACATCTTTTACGAGACCGGCTTCTTTTATATTATATGCGGCAAGGGCAATAATGCCGTGAGCGTTTATCAGTTCAACAAGTTTCTGCCAATCCTGAACCTCACTGATCAGTTTTGATAGCTGATCGCGGTTCTTTTCCTCAAAGGGGTAGCGGCATAATAGTAATAATAGCTCACGCATAGGACAAAGTTAATAAATTCTAGTATTTCAATACATTATATCGTTTGTTGAAAAGCCTTTTTGCCTTAAAGTATGAGCCCCCTGCCGCTACGCGGCTATCCCCCTAAAGGCATAGGCGTAAACTTAAGGAGTTGAATACAGCAAAACACGGAGAGATTAATAGAAATAAAGTGTAATGTATTGAAATTAAGGTCTATAGATTTCCCATCCTTTTGAAGGAGGGGTGGCCGGACCACTTATTAATTATGATACAAATGCTGACACCGGCCGGGGTGGTTGATTGTTTATTCAAATTCCGAATCTTCTCTTTTGAAGGTTTTTCTTATCTCATTTTTTACAAATTCAGGTTCCTGGAATATAAATCTGTTTTCAAATCTCAGTACTGTGAAACCAAGGCCTTCAAGATATTGATCTCTTTTTTTATCTTTTTCTATATTATGATATTCCCCATGAGGATTTACATCAAGCTCAATTACAAGTTTTTCTGAAGGACAGAAAAAGTCAACTATGTAATTACCTATGCTATGTTGTCTTCTGAATTTTCTTGCATCGAGTTTCTTAGATCTTAAAATGTTCCATAACTCAGTCTCTGCAGAAGTAGACTTATTCCTAAGTGATGATCTGAAGAACTTAAGACTTTTTCTGTTATAGAGGTTTTGGTTTTTCATACCCATAAATGTAAGAAAAAATCAATTAATCAACCTCCCCAGCCGGGTATTAAATGCTGTATATATCAGATAATCAATCGTCCCGGCTACCCCTCCTTCAAAAGGAGGGGAAACTTTTTTATGCAGTATCTCATTCATTCCCTTAGCTTAAGTTTACGCCTATGCCCTAAAGGGGGACGAATTCGGTGTCCTTAATGAATTCAATAAATACCAGGAATTAGCCCCCCTTTAGGGGGGTTGGGGGGCACGAGGCAAGGGAACCAAAACGGTTTATTCTGATTGGCAGACTCAGCAACCCGCCCTGTGAAATAGCGCAAAACGAACGCTCAAGCCTTATTTCACAGGGCCAGCAACCTTTTATTAGTTTTCAGCAACCTTGGGTTTTGAAACGTATTGGAATATATTGATCCCCAGGGAGATCTCATGATTATTCAGCGCTCCCATTGCCACATTTGTTGCATAATTGAAATTATATGCGATCTTCAATCCCTTATCGATATTCGCCCCGATACCAAATCCTAAAATTCCTGGATCGCGGAATATCAGACTTCCCCAGAACCTCTTCAGATACAGTGCCTGTACTGCTAATTCTCCCTGACTCTTAATGTATTTTCCTCCTCTTACTATGAGAAGTGGTGTAATATCCCATTTCTCACTTAAGCTATAGGCATAGGTACCATGGAACTGAAAATTATAAAGTGGATTGTATTTAAGGTCAACTTCTTTGTATGAAGCATCCCCGAAGCTTAAATTTGAGAAAAGAAAACCGGCTTCAACTTTCTTCCACTCCCAGACAGCTGAAAAATCGCTCATGAATTTTATCCTTGAATTTATATCCTGACTGATCAGAGAAGGATCAATTGAGTATTTCGGATCATTGTAATAATCGAGCAGGTTCAGCCTGTTCCTGTAGATCCCTGCTGAAAGGCCAAACATAATATGGTGATCATCACTTACTTTAAGATTATACGAATACGAACCCATAATATATAACTGGGTGAAAATGCCTGCCTTATCGTATATAATTTTACCTCCATAGCCCGCATTCTTCATAAAACCGAAAAGATCGTTGTAGGAAAGCTTAAATGTTTTTGGTCCGCCGCTTATGCCGGTCCAGTCGCTGCGGTATCCGGTAATAATATATTTTGGATTATAATTTCCTGCATAAGAAGGAGCAAGCGAATACTTATCCATGAAATAGTTTTCCGAAAGAGGCGTCTGCTGTGCAAACAGCGTCATTCCACCCAGGAAAACTGATAATATTATAAAAATTCGTTTCATATCATTTTATCTCATGAAAATCCATTAACCGCAAAGGTCACAAAGTAGGCGCAAAGGGCGCAAAGATTTATTCCTCAAATCTCACAACTTAAATCTCAATTCTTATTTTTCCTACTAATTACTACCTACTTCTTACTTCTTACTTCTTAAAAAACCCACCCCTAACCCCTCCGGGGAGGGGAATAGTTTCAAACGAACCCTTCAGCCTTCTGCCCTCAGCCTTCCGCCTCTTCTTACTACCTACTTTTTACTACCTACTACTTACTTCTTAAAAAACCCACCCCTAACCCCTCCGGGGAGGGGAATAGTTTCAAACGAACCCTTCAGCCTTCTGCCCTCAGCCTTCCGCCTCTACTTACTACCTACTTTTTACTACTTACTACTTACTTCTTAAAAAACCCACCCCTAACCCCTCCGGGGAGGGGAATTCTTTCAAACAAACCCTTCAGCCTTCTGCCCTCAGCCTTCCGCCTCTACTTACTACCTACTTTTTACTACTTACTACTTACTTCTTAAAAAGCCCACCCCTAACCCCTCCGGGGAGGGGAATAGTTTCAAACGAACCCTTCAGCCTTCTGCCCTCAGCCTTCCGCCTCTACTTACTACCTACTTTTTACTACTTACTACTTACTTCTTAAAAAACCCACCCCTAACCCCTCCCAGGAGGGGAATAGTTTATGTCTCATGCCCGATGCCTGACGCCAGTCGCCCGACGCCTACCTTACAATATTGACCGTTCCCTTAATCATTCCTGCATTTTGCGTTTTAATAATATAATAGTATGCTCCTTCAGGGAGAGGGTTACCGTTTGAAGTTCCATCCCACAGATTATTATAATGCGGGTCGGAAAATACAAGCTTTCCGTTCCTGCTGTAAACCTTTACATCACAATTGCCCCAGGTTGCCATCTCAGGGAGTTCCCAGTAATCATTAATGCCATCATTGTTTGGAGTAAAAAGATGCATGATGTCTTTGTGGGTAGTGTAAACCTCAACAATAAAAGATGCCTCTGCAGCTTCATAGTTCTGATCACCATCATTATAGGCGCGAATATTTGCATTTCCTTTTGATATACCCTTTATCTGGTCACCGTTTATTGATGAAACAGCATTATCTGAAGTTTCAAAAAGAACAGGTAAGCCGGCAGAGGATGTTGCTACCAGGGTATAAGTGTCGCCTTCCAACAGCCTTTTTGGGTAGTCTGATAAAGTAATTGTCTGTTGCAGCTTTGTTATTGTGAGCGTTCCAGTGATAAAAATAAAATTGTAATTATGATCGCTTCCTCCTGATAATGTGATAGGATAATCTCCTGCAGGGGAATCAACGGCAGCAGTAGTCTTAATTGAAGGCTGAACTTCAACCTGTGTATCACCATTAACAAATCCTGATATTGTAGATGTCAGAACAGGGATTGCTGAAAGATATGGTTTTGATTTATTGGCGGCTTTGAATGTAAGGTCAGCTTTCCCGACTGTTAACACCTGGGATATGGATGGGGCCGGATTAAAGTTATTATCCCCGGTTTGTGAAGCCGTTATTGTTGCTGTTCCGGCTGATACAACATGGATCATGTTTCCTGTGATAGTTGCAACTGTTGGATTATCAGATGCTAAATCAACGCTCAGCCCTGAACTTGATGAAGCGGTAAGTGCAAAATCGGCATCTCCGTATGTTCTATCAGGAAGGGCGCTGAAGGTTATTGTCTGGTCCGCTTTGTTAACGGTAAGAGTCTGCTGTACATCAGTTGCAGGATTATAATTTGAATTTCCAGCTTGTGTTGCTGTTATAACTACTGACCCTGGTCCAATAATATGGATTAAGTTTCCGGTTACGGTTGCCACGGAATTATTATCACCTGAGAAACCAACTGTTAACCCGGAACTTGAAGATGCTGTCAGAGAAAAATCGGCATCTCCGTATGTCTTATCCGGAAGTGCGCTGAAGGTTATTGCTTGGTCCGCTTTGTTAACGGTAAGAGTCTGATGAACATCCGGTGCAGGATTATAATTTACATCTCCAGCCTGGGATGCTGTTATGACTACTGACCCTGCTCCAACAATATGCACCAGGTTGCCGGTAATGGTTGCTACAGAATTATTATCCCCAGAGAAGCCGACGCTTAACCCTGAACTTGCCGATGCTGTAAGAGAAAAATCGGAGTCACCGTATGTTTTATCCGTAAGTGTGCTGAATGTTATTGTCTGGTCCGCTTTGTTAACGGTAAGAGTCTGCTGTACATCCGGTGCAGGATTATAATTTACATTTCCAGTCTGGGATGCCGTTATGACTACTGACCCTGCTCCAACAATATGGACTAAATTGCCGGTAACGGTTGCCACAGAATTATTATCACCTGAGAAGCCGACGCTCAACCCTGAACCTGACGAGGCTGTGAGAGAAAAATCGGCATCACCGTATGTTTTATCCGTAAGTGCACTGAAGGTTATTGTCTGGTCCGCTTTGTTAACGGTAAGAGTCTGTTGTACATCCGGTGCAGGATTATAATTTGAATTTCCAGCCTGTGTTGCCGTTATGACTACTGACCCTGCTCCAACAATATGCACCAGGTTGCCGGTAATGGTTGCTACAGAATTATTATCACCTGAGAAGCTGACGCTCAATCCCGAACTAGACGATGCTGTGAGAGTAAAATCGGCAGAACCGTATGTTTTATCAGCAAGTGCGCTGAAGGTTATTGTCTGGTCCGCTTTGTTAACGGTAAGAGTCTGATGAACATCCGGTGCCGGATTATAATTTGAATTTCCGGACTGGGATGCCGTTATGACTACTGAACCTGCACCAACAATATGGACTAAATTACCTGTTACGGTTGCTACGGAATTATTATCACCTGAGAAGCCGACGCTCAACCCTGAGCTTGCTGAAGCAGTAAGTGTAAAATCGGCAGAACCGTATGTTTTATCAGTTAGTATACCAAACGTGATTGTCTGATCCCCTTTAATAACAGTTAAGGATCGAAGAAATTTTGCAGGTGCATAAATGACGCTTCCAGCCTGGCGTGCCGTAATATCAGAAGATCCGGGCGAAAGGATAGTTATATTGCTTCCTGTTGAAGTTGCTACTGCAAGATTTGCACTTGAATATGTTATCCCCAGACCACTGGAAGCAGTAGCTCCGGGACTAAATGGCGCAATTCCGAATTGTTTTACAGGAATTACAGGGAAAGTTATTGTCTGGGCAAGCAAAGTGACAGGTTGATCGGAGAATGAAAGGAGTAAACCTCCTGTTGAACCTGAAACATTCCCCATTGTGTATGAAACGAGAACAGGCTCTGAGGCGGTGAGAGGCGTTGCAAGGGTTAGAACTATTATATTCGGATCGCCAGGTTTTAAACTGGCTGAACTTATCGTGGCAGGAGTACTGTTAACAGTTACTGCAAACTGATCCTTTTTGCCGGATGGATCAGCCATAGGAAGATCGAACTGAATCTCAACTCCTGTATTCTTTGCCACATACAGTACATTTGGCACTCCCGGAGGACTCACATTCATTGTAACAGTTGCTTCCGGAGAATCACCACTATTGTCATGTATTTTGAAATTAAAATTTCCGACGCCGTTACCATAGCTCCCGCTTGCTGCATAAATAACATTTCTGGCAGGATCGGTAACTGAAGTCGGAACTGAGGATATTGCTGCTCCTCTTGCCCCGGCATTATATTGATATAATTGACCTTGTGAAGGGAGAGAAGTTACAATTGCTGTTTTGGCACCGGCGTCTCCTCCGGTATAATTAAGCTTTAACGTTTTGTCCTGTAACTGTTCTGCCCATATAGTTTGTGGAACAGCAGCAAGAGGAGGAGCAGAGCTTGTGGTAAATTTTTTAATTTCGCACCAGGTAGTTCCGGTTGTATTTGTAGCAACAACACCCCAGTAATAAGTTTCATTGAGCGCCAGTCCTGAAACATCGATCGAAGTATTTGATCCGGCTAAATATTGAGCAGCTCCACCCAGATCAGAAGAGGTCGATATAAGTAATTTGTATGAAGCAGCGTTTCCTGCATCTGACCATGAAAAGGTATAGTCAGAACCGATCACGGCATTTTGTGACGGACTTAACAATAAAGGAATCCCCGGTTCAGGCAAAGTAAGATTAGAGGTTAAGAAAACTCCTTCATACATTGCATCCGGATCCAGAGTGTAAGTTGAACCTGAAGGTGTGAATGTAATTGCTTTTCCGGTAGAAACTGCATTTGAACTATGATAAGCGTATGTCACTCCTGCCGTTCCGTCTGAGTTCTCAATACCAATCGTTGCGCTTTCACCATGAGCTCTTGATGATGTATAATCAACAATTAGTCTGTACTGTACTTTGATTATGTTTGAAGTTTCGTAGAGGACTATATTAAACGAACCCATCATCGCCGGGAATGGACGCAACCCCATATTATTGAATTGTATAATCAGTTTCCTGTGAGGAGCAGCTCCTATTATTGTATAAGATATTTTACCGGTTCCATCAACATTCAGGTCATCCCAGAAAGCAGCAATGAAGTTGTTGGGGGAAGCAGTAGGAATGGGGACTTCAATTCCATCATCAACAACCGGAGAGAATGATACCAATCCGTTTGTATTTACGTAGAACTGCGTGTACGAGTTATTGAAATATGTAAAATTGAACCCAATACTGTATGGTCCATAGGTGGCATTGTTAACATACCCGGATATTATATTAGTACCCTGGTATATTTCCTCACCAGGCTGTCCGTTTGCTTTATAAGACAGCAGCAGCAGAATAAAAATATACAAGTATCTGAATTTCATACTTTTATTTGAACACTCAAAGTTCAGGTTACATTGTTCAGGTCAGACTTTTAGCAAGTTAAACGAATTTCTGCAAAGTTGGTTACAATTGGATGGGAAATATTTTTGGAGGAGTAGGATCTCGCACACCAATTACGTAATATTTCTTAAATTTAAGGAGAAAGTTGAAAGTTTAAAGGAGAAAGTAAAAACTCAAAAATAAAGAATATGGAAGAAAATAATTTGCAGAAAAGGTTGTTCCGATTTGCGATTGATGTCATTAAAATGCTTCGGAATCTTAAAGGTTATTCAGAATTACTTATCATTAAGCCACAGCTGATTAAATCGTCTACCTCTTCAGGTGCAAATTACGAGGAAGCTCAGGGTGCAGTTTCGAAACCAGATTTCAGTAACAAAGTTGGAATATCTTTAAAGGAAATGCGGGAATCAAATTATTGGTTAAGGATTTTGCAGGATTTATATCCCAAAAACCCTGAAATTGAACGGTTGGGCAAGGAAAGTTTTGAACTTAAAAATATACTGGGTTCAATTACCGTAAAAGTAGCCCAAAGGTATTTGTACTTTCTCCTTTCTCCTTTGAGGATAAAAAGAAAGAAGTTCAACCGATTTGCTTTGAAATAGATCTTAAGCAATTTTTTCAGTATTATAAGGTACTCAACTCAAAGGCGCTTGCTGAGAAAATTGGCATGAATCCCACTCTTTTGTCTCAGTATGTGCGAGGTCATAAAAAGCCATCAGAGAAACAAAGTCGTCATATTCTTTACGGCATCAACAAAATCGGACAGGAACTCGCTGAAATGAGTGTTATTTATGAAAAGAGTGTTAAAAAGAAATGAGAAATGAGATTTGAGTGTAGAGAATATGAGACCCAAATCTGCGTAATCTGCGGGAAAAAGAAAGGAAGAACCACACGCCACATACTGTGTAATTCGACCCTTCGTTTAATTTAAGAATTAGTATAGCTACCAACTTCGCTACAACCTTCGCTTAAGCTCCGGCTGTCAAAGAAAGCTTCGTTGTTCAAAGAAAGCTTCGGCTGACAAAGCACGACGTATCCCGATTTTAAGTATTATCTTTGCAAATAAATAAGTACAAATGTATTTGAAGCCATATATATTCGAGAGAAGACGTCTCTATCAGAAAAATAAAGTGAACAAGACAAAAGAATATATTTAATTTGGCCGGAAGCCTTAAGTTAATTACTGTGAATAATTTAATTAATATATCAGATATTGCCACAGCCATTGAGGAGAAATTTCCTGAAATACTGTTTGCCCATATCTTTGGTTCATCGGCCGACGGAGTTGTGAAAGATGGGTCAGATATTGACATTGCGATATGGTATAATGGAACAGATCCTTTTATAAAAGTTAAAGTATTGGAAACCATTGAGCCCATGGTTAAAAATATCCCGATAGACATTGTAAATTATTGCAACGCAGACCCGTTGCTTGCACATGAAGCTCTTGCCGGTAATGTTTTATTTGTGCGCGAAGGACAAAAATCACATTATGCTTTATTTTATTCAAAAATTGCAGCCGAATACGAGGACAGGATTTATTGGATTCAGAAACAATTAGAGTACCGGGGTTATGAAGTACAATGGAATTATTGAGGCAAAACTCAGGACAATAGAGGAGAAGATGCTTGAAATAGAAAGTTGGCAGATTGTCTCTTTTCAACAGTTACAAACCAATTCGATGTTACGCAATGCAACCGAAAGGGCTCTTCAGGTAACTATTGAGGCAATCATTGACATTTGTGAACACATACTTGCAATTGAAGGCATTTCAGCGCCCGATTCATCGTCAAATGTGGTAAAAAAAGTTATTGAAAAGGGGATTATCACAAATAATCCGGAATATCTTGAAATGGTTCGTTTTCGAAATTTCATAGTTCACCGGTACGAAAAAATTGATTTGGAAATAATTTACGCCATTGTATCAAAAAAATTACCTGTTTTCCGGAACTTTATTCACGAAATAAGAAGTAGTTAATCGTTATACCAGAGCTCAGGGCGTAAAAAACCGCACGCGTTCAAAATATCCTTGGATCCATTACAGTAAAAGTTGCCCAAAGAAATTAAAACGTTATATACCCGATTGGAGGAATACTTTCTCCTTTCTCCTTTTTACTTTCTCCTTATGAAAAGGGCTTATCCCCGAACGGACTCTGAAACGGCTGACTGTCAGAATTCGGTTTCTTGCTGCTACCTCTCGGATCGGGGTTGGGCGGGACTGACATCATAACAAGAGAAATGGAGTTATCAAGAACTATCATGGTAACCTCCGGGGTGACATATCGTTTTTTAGATAATATTTTATTATCCGTCTTATTCAACTCAGGTTTATATTAATATACTGCAAAAACTCTCTAAAATAACTAAAAAATATCCAAATAATTCAACGATCAAGATTCACAGTCGGGCGTCAAGCGTCAGGTTCTCAATTCTTAATTCTCAATTCTCAATTCTTAATTCCTAATTCCTAATTATTATTACCTACTACCTACTTCTTACTACCTAAAAAACCCACCCCTTCCCCCTCCCAGGAGGGGAATTCTTTCGAACCAACCCTTCTGCCTTCTGCCTTCCGCCTTCCGCCTCTTCTTACTACTTACTACTTACTACTTACTACCTAAAAAACCCACCCCTAACCCCTCCCAGGAGGGGAATTCTTTCGAACCAACCCTTCAGCCTTCTGCCTTCTGCCTTCCGCCTATCTGATCATGATCTTCCCCACAAACCTCTTCATCCCCGACTTTATTTCAACAAAATACATTCCCCTGGCCACCGGTGCCGGTACCTGGATAATATCGCCTCTTCTGAATTCAGCATTCTGAAGATCAGAAACCGGTTTTCCCATCAGATCAATAACTCTTACAGAACCTGTAAGGCCATCCCAGTCATCAGAAAGATCCTGGATATTTATTGATCCGAATGACGGATAGATATTAAATGTTCCATTTAAAAAGGTCCGGTCTTTTATTGCCGTTAAAACAGGAACCGTATCGTGACCCGAACCAGGATCTGAACCAATAACCGGGGTTGTATCCGTAACCGGTGGTACAACCGGTGGTATCGGATCTCCACCTGACCCGCTAGTGACCATTGGCCTGGTGATCCTCAGAACGAATCTGTCGGTAAACTTGCCGGCTAAGGCGGTAAATGTGACTGTGGGATTGGATTTCAGATTGGTTCTGGTGCTTGCGGTTTTATCTATGAGGAACAGGTTATAATTATCCATCCCCTGTATTTGTATTGCGGATATATTGTGATCTCCGCCTGCAATGAGGTTAACAACAACAGGTATATCAATGGAATCAGTCGGGAATGGTTGTCCGTTTATTGCATAGTTAGTTCCGCCGAGAGCAGTATAAAGTTGTGTATTAGTAGTGGAAATAAACATTTTTATGCCATCGAAATCGTTATCAAGAACTTTACTGGCATTATTGTCAAAACGGACTACTGTCTCATCGGTAGCGCTTCCTTCAGCAAAAGCCAGACGAACAAGAGGTATTACTTCAAGAGCTTTATAGGTTAAATGATTTCCTGATTGAGTCCTTGCACTGGCTGCAAGGGTAATTGTATTTCCGGCTGAATGAGTTCTTACAAAGAAACCCTGCATGGGAGGTATGATACCTGTTACATCACCGGGATTACCCACACCGTTAATATAAGTGCACTCAGTGTTATCCCGTGTGTACGAAATATATTTGTTTGTCTTTGCCGGATAAGACCCACCATTGACGATAGCATCCCAGTTCAGCCCCGCTGAAAATGGATTTCCAAGCAGGTTAAAGCCATGCAAACTATCCACTACAGCATAAGAAAGACTAAATGGCACATCCGACGTATTGAACTGTCCTGAAAAAGTGTACTGATCATCGCCAGAGTCATAATAGTCATAACCTTTTCCCGGAGTGAGACTTGAAAACGTCGGACCGCCCATTCCACCTGAGGAATACACATAACCGTCGTAAGCTACCCATCCCTGTGCCAGAGTGGTGGTTACCCTTGCGTCATACCATCCAACAACGTTCATTGTATAGGTTGGAGCAAATGTACTTACCGGAAGGGAAGATACCGGGGAAGAAATATAATGCCATTTTTGGGTTCCGGAACCTCCAGCGAGTCCTCCTGAGAGGAATAGTCCGATAACTGCATCATTTCCTGAATATGAGGAGATTAGAAGTGAACTCAGGGCTGTAGCATCCGACTGCAGAGTTAATGAGCCATTATTTATGAGATTTCCAAGATTGACATGCGCTCCAGGCTGAATTAGCATTATTCTTCCTGTTTGTATTGTGAAATCGGGGGAGGAACCGGTTGGATAATTTGTCAGCCCTGAAGGAATTAAAATATCTGCACTTCCAACAGTAGATGGATCAATTGATCCTTCCCAGTTAGTAGCAACAGACCATAATGTATTTGTGGCGCCTGTCCATATGCAGTATCTAGCCTCAAATGCTCCAATGTCCGTGATTCCAATACGGCTGTTTCCTGAATAATCCAAAGGCGGAATTGTTACCCCAGGATAAGAATTTACTCCTGCATTACGGCAAGGCGAAAGGACATCAATAGACCAATTGGATCCATCCGTTGCCACAAAATTTGGCCCATCCGATGCATTATTTACGGAATTTAATATTATGGAATTTATCGGAGCTGTTCCTGTGGTATAAGTTATTCCTCTGTATGCACAGTTTATTAACGTATTTCCACTTGTGCTGTAGCAATAAACTTGTTTGGTTGAAACACCCCAGAAAATGGAATTTATAACTCTGGAATTTGGTGATCCGTGAAGCAAGATAGCTTGTCCCTCAGGTCGTGTAGAGGTATTATTAACGAATGTACAATTTACTACTTTAATAGAACAAGTTGTCTGTGCTGCCAATCCTCCGCCAGTATAGTAAGAAACTGATGGGTCCAGACTCTGATTGCTGTCAAAAATACAATTTGTGATCACAGAACTCGCTGTATTCCAAAAATAGAACCCTCCACCGGCATGCATCGCCCGGTTATTATAAACATAACAATTATTTATTACCGGGTTCCGGCCTGAATAAACAAATACGCCTCCTCCATATTGGGCATAATTGTTACGGATAGTACAATTGGAAATTGTAAGAGTATTGGTATTTGCCAGAATTCCTCCTCCGTATCCTTCTATTCCAGCCCCTGTTTTTAAACCGTATTCAATTGTGCAAAAGTTAATGACAGATGTTCCTGTTGATGCTTCGAATGAGATATGCCCCCATGAGGCCTGAGTGTCTTTAGTAAATAAAATGGTACTGGATGATGACCCGGTGGCATTAAGAATACCAGTTCCGGTAATTCTAAGGTCTGATGCGGTAGTACAAAACTTAACAGTAATCCCGGCCTGAATAATCAAAGTACCTCCTGATGCCACTTCCAGGTCATTCTGACCAGTGGCTGACCTTCCTATGTAAATAACACCGCCAGGATAGTTGCTGAGATTCCAGGCCTGCATTGTGTTGGAGCCATTAATAACACCATAGTATGCGGTTCCGGCAGACAAACCATTCCCAAACCATTGTGCGTTTAACAGCAATGGGAAACTCACTAAAAAAATAAAGGGTATTATTTTTTTCATAAGGTTACCGGTTTCATTAATGACTCAACAATCTTAACAAAAGTTGCATCAGGACAATTTACGATTAATCTGATTGCAAATATAATATTTAATAACATACTCATATGAACAATGCTAAAATATTAATTAGTTGAATTGGTGCTTGTTGCTTGCCCCGTGAATTAAGGCTTGAGCGTTCGCTTTGCGCTATTTCACAGGGCGGGTTGCTGTCCCGATAGCTATCGGGAGCTGGTTGCTGGTTGCTGGTTATAAGTGCATCGTAATTTTGCAATTGTTATTTAGTAATAAATTTTAGTAAGGATTTGGATATTTCAAAACAATGAGTAAGTTTGCTACTCATTAACCTGACCTTTTCGTGATGATTAACACCCTGATTACTTCACAGACGAGGATAAAGCTGTTATGAAAGTTTTTTCTTAACAGTAACACCAAAGCTCATCTCCGCGGTCTTGAGAACGGAATTTGGGGAATCCTCAAATTCTATACGTCTTGAATTAAACCGGTTTGAAGAAGCCGGACTTTTGCATTCCCTGCGGGATGGAAATAAAAAAGTTTACCAGGCAAATCACCGGTCATCCATTATTTGGGGATATTCATAACATAATTATGAAAGAAACAGGTATTGACCGTGTTATCGACAAGGTGATTCACCGTATCGGTAATCTCATATGTATTTATCTGACAGGTGATTTTGCACGCGGAAAGGATAGTCCGGTTATTGAACTTATTCTTGTTGGTGAGAATATCGACAGGGAATATCTTGCCAGGAAAGTTATGCAGGCAGAAGTGCTTGTGGGAAGAAAAGTAAGCTATGTAATACTTCATCCCGATGAGGCAGACGGCCATATTCTGAAGCTAAAGAAGTCCGATCTTCTTTCATTATGGGTTAGTGAAGTAGTAAAGGAAAAGGCCTAAACTATTCCCCTCCTCGGAGGGGTAAGGGGTGGAGACATAAACGATTCCCCTCTTTGGAGGGGTTAGGGGTGGAGACATAAACGATTCCCCTCCTTGGAGGGGCAAGCTTCGCAAGCCGAAGCTAAGCGAAGGCTTGGGGTGGGTTTTTAAGAAGTAAGTAGTAAGGAGTAAGTAGTATGTAGGAAGAAAGCTAAGGGCACATGACACAGAGCACAGGATAAAGAGCCTTTGCGAACTTTGCGCCTACTTTGTGACCTTTGCGGTTAAAAGATTTGAAGTTTAGAAATTAGGGTTAAAGAAAAGAATAAGAAGTTAATAAAGTCAGTTATTTCAAATTTGCCGGAAACGACTGCAAACATAGACCAGATGCCCTTGTTAGACACATTTTACCATGTGACTGACGGGGCGAAAGCTTGCCCGGCGGGGGGAACTAAGGGACTAAGGGACGAAGAGACTAAGGGACAAAAAATCAGAGAAAATCTACCGGAATATGATCACAAAATATTGAGGTTGCAATTTGAAACCTCATTTAAAACCATCTGAACCTTTTAATTATTAAGATTATATAATTAAATTTATACTGTGGAACTTCAAGTTATACAGAATAAAATTTTCGAAGTCAGGGGTCATAAAGTTATGCTCGATTTCGATCTTGCAGAACTTTATGAAGTATCTACCAAGGCATTAAATCAGGCAGTAAAAAGGAATATTCAGAGATTTCCTTCTGATTTTATGTTTCGATTGACAATTGATGAATGGAATAGCATGCGGTCACAAATTGTTACCGCATCAGGAAACAGTAAAACTATGCAGTCACAAAATGTGACCGCATCTAAGAAAAGGAATATTACTGCAACACCTTATGCCTTTACTGAACAAGGTTTGGCAATGTTGAGTGGGATATTAAATTCGGATAAGGCGATTCAGGTAAATATAGCTATAATGAGGGCCTTTGTTATTATCAGGCAATTTGCACTTACCTATAAGGACTTAACTGACAGATTAAAAGAGATAGAAGGAAAGTTTTCAGATGTTTATGATGCAATAAATTATCTTTTAGAGAAGGATAAGCATCAAATAGAACAAAGTGAAAGAAAACGAATTGGCTTTCGCTCAAAACATGACTGAGACGAGAAAATGAAAGATGAGGTTAAGGGGACAAAAAATCTGCGAAAATCTGTTGCATCCGCGTCATCTGTGTTCTATTAAAAGGCTCAAAGGTACAACGGCACAACGGCATAATGGCGTGACCCCATGATTAAGAGTCACGTACTCTAAAACCCGATTCAATTAACCTCATACCGCATACAGCAAACCGACATGCCTCCAAAACGTATCGCAATATTGCAATCCAACTACATCCCCTGGAAAGGCTACTTTGATATGATAAATATGGTCGATGAATTTGTGATTTATGATGATGCTCAATATACCAAACGCGACTGGAGAAACAGGAATAGAATTAAAACGGTCAATGGTGCTGCCTGGGTCACTATCCCGGTAGAGGTAAAAAACAGGTATACGCAATCTATCAGGGAGACAAAAGTATCAGGGAATACATGGGTAAATAAGCATCTTAAAATGTTCAGGCAAAATTACACAAAAGCCAAATACTTTGAAGATACATTTGAATTACTAAATGGTAAATACAGGCTTTGCGAAGATATTACTTTACTATCTGAAATTAATCTGGTTTTAATCGGAGCAATAACAGAATATCTTGGCATAAAAACAAAAATCAGCAGATCTTCCGACTATAATTTAGAAGGTAACAAATCTGATAAACTATTAAATATCTGTATTCAGGCTGGTGCAAAAGAATATCTTTCAGGACCTTCTGCAAAATCATATCTGGACGAAGATGCTTTTAACAAAGAGGGAATAACATTAAAATGGATGGACTACTCAGGTTATAAAGAATATACCCAACTTTATTCACCATTTATCCATGAATTAAGTATTATTGATCTAATGTTTAATACTGGCAGGGAAACCACTAAATATATGAACTCATTTTCATAATGGATATTTCAGTAATCATCCCGGTATTCAGGGGAGAAAATTCCCTTGGTACGTTATTTGAAAGGATTCATGAAAACCTGGTTTCGAAAGGATCATTTGAAGTTCTCTTTATTTATGACCGGGGGCCTGACAATTCCTGGGAAATCCTTAAAAAGCTTAAAAGCAAATATCCCGAGGAAATCAGGATATTTAAACTTAAGAAAAACTATGGCCAGCATAATGCTATATTATATGGGATCAGTGAGGCAAAAGGCGAATTATTAATCACGATGGATGAAGATCTCCAGCACGACCCCTGCTACCTAGGGCCCTTACTCGAAAAACAAAGAGAGTGTAACTACACTGTTGTTTATGGCAGATTCCAGGATCCAAAACACCCTCTTTTCAGGAAGATAGCATCGGGGATCTTACAGAAATTTTTGAAGTACTTCATACCAGGATTAGGATATTATTCATCATATAGAATTATAAAGAGAGAGACAGCTCAAAAAATTGTAAACCTAAAGAACTCCTATACATTCATTGATGCTAACCTTATTAAGGTTACTTCTGAAATTGGTTATCTTGATATTGATCACCGTGGAAATACAGTTCGTAAGACAACCTATAATATCGCAAGACTGATTTCTCATGCTTTAAGAATAATTCTGGCTTATACCCGGATCACAAAATGGATGTTTATAAGTTCTGCTATTCTTATTGTATTTGCTGCCATATTATCAGGATCAGGATTTGCAGATAAAAAGATTCAGGTCGGGATCTTAATGACGGGGTTGATTATGCTTATTTTAGGAATAGGCTCAGATCTGTACCACAGGTGGGAAGAGAAAAAAAATACATTACCGGTTATTTCAGTTGAAAACGAATAAGAAGATTGTAGTAATAGGAGCAGTAGGGACAGCTCTGAATATACTTTATCAATTAAGAGAAGCAATTGAGAAGTTTAGCTATCCGGTAGAACTTGCAGGAATAGTCATTGACGATAAGGCTCCCGGAACTAACGTAGGTGACTTTAAGGTTATTGGTTGTGCTAAAGATATACCTAGATTATTACTAGACAGGAACCTGGTTTTTATCTTCTCTCTCTACAGGATGGACAGAATGAAAGAACGTTATGATTTGCTCAGGAGCTATAACATACCTGATGAGCGATTGACTAATTTTATACATCCCCTGGCTTACGTTTCTCCCGACATTCAATTCGGCTATGGAAATGTAATTTTAAGCAATACGACAATCCAGTCAGGAGTAAAAATTGGTAACAGTAATATCATAAATTCAAACATAACAATCGAACATGATACTGTTATCGGGGATGGGAACTTTATTTCAGCAAATGCATGTGTTGGGGCAAATGTAAACATCGGCAGTCATTGTTTCATCGGTTTAAACAGTTCTGTAAGGGAAGGTGTAAGACTTGATGACAATGTTTTTGTGGGCATGCATTCACTTGTCCTTAGCGACTTTGGTAATGTTTCTGTAGCTGGGGTACCCGCTAAAATTATTAAAAGGGAAATCCAATGAAGATTCCTTTTAACAAGCCATATTCTACAGGTAAAGAGCTAAAATATATTTCTGAAGCAATTGCTTCAGGGCAAACCGCCGGCAACGGGCCTTTCACAGGCAGATGCCACAATTTACTGAGATCGGAATTTGGCTTTAATCGGCCTCTTCTTACCAGTTCATGTACTGACGCCCTCGAAATGAGTGCATTGTTACTTGATATAAAACCAGGAGATGAAGTAATTGTATCCTCATACACTTTTGTTTCTACAGCTCTTGCGTTTGCCAGGCAGGGAGCAAAAATTGTTTTTGCCGATAGCAGGAATGATAATCCTTGCATTGATGAAGAGAGAATTGAAAACCTGATCACTGAAAAAACCTTAGCGATTGTTCCGGTACATTATGCCGGAATTGCGTGCGAAATGGACAGGATAATGGAAATTGCTTCAAGGCATAAACTTTATGTGATTGAGGATGCTGCACATGCTTTTGGTTCAAAGTATAAAGGGAGATTATTGGGAACGATAGGACACCTCGGTTGTTTTTCGTTTCACGAAACAAAGATCATACATTGCGGAGAAGGCGGTATGTTATCGGTAAATGATAATTCGTTTTCTCAAAGAGCAGAAGTTATTTGGGAGAAAGGAACAAACCGTTCTGCTTTTCACCGCAGCGAGGTACAAAAATATGAATGGCTCGATACCGGATCATCTTTTC
The DNA here is from genome assembly GCA_963823065.1 of uncultured Bacteroidales bacterium. Taxonomy (GTDB): domain Bacteria; phylum Bacteroidota; class Bacteroidia; order Bacteroidales; family VadinHA17; genus LD21. Next base: position 597,826 of record CAWGJX010000001.1, on the reverse strand, counting down.
TAATGTCAGATATCAGTGCTGCTTTTCTTCTTGCACAGATTGAGAATACTCACGCTATAATCGGAAACAGAAAAAACCAATGGGAACTGTATTATAATTCTCTGAAAAAAAATATCAACCCTGAACTTCTGAGATTACCGAAAATTCCTGGTAATTCCGCAATCAACTATTCTATCTTTTATGTGATTCTCAAGGATAAGCTAACTGCCGAGAAACTAAGAAATTATCTGCTATCTGAAGGAATACAGGCTCTTACACATTATCTTAACCTCGCCAACAGTCCTTATATTTTGAAAACACAGGGAACTAAACCCAATACAAATAATCTTAATAGTTTAATATATCAGGAAAGGTTGATCAGATTACCGATTTTCCATGAACTTTCTGAGAATGACATTATCAGAATCACGGACACGATAAAAGCTTTTTTCAAAAATGGCCCGGACAAAAAATAAGGATATCATTATCGGTTCAAAGAAATTCAATTATTTGATCCTGGTTTCTGCCCTGATACTTGCCAATTTCCTTTTGCGGTTAATGATCTGGCATAATACCCTGTTATTCAGTTTTTCCGATTATAAAGCTTACCTGGATGGAGTCGCTCAACTGGTCAGAGGTGAAAAAATATATGTTCTGAATGGTAATTTTCTATTTAGCATCAGTTACCTGGGATTTTTTACTGAGAAATTACTGGGGAGTCTTGATTACTTCTTTTTGTTCAATTGTCTGATTGGGTCCATTACTAGTCTTGTACTTTATTTCCTGGTTATAAAAATTACAGGCAATAAAATGGCAGGGATAATTACAATTGTCATCCAAACATTTTATACTGAATTCATGGTTTTTTCTTCAGTTTTTTATTCTCCTGTATTAATGATGTTTCTTTTATCCCTGTTTATTCTGCTACTATATTTTTACTTTACCGGGAACAAACCGATAATAATCATCTTATCAACAATCGGCTTACTGACAATATTTTTGATTACCTTTTTCTTCAAACCCGAATTACATTATCTTCCATGGTTCCTGGTCATATTTTCTCTATTTTTCATCAGAGCTAACCGTCAATTTTTTATAAAAATCCTATCCCTTTCCTTCTTACTACTTACTACTTACTACCTACTATCTACTTCCGACCTGATAACCCATCCCAAAAACAATGTAATATCAAACGCTTTTGTCTTTTTCGGTCATACTGATTACGGCGGTGACGGCGGAGAAGGTTCATTTGTTTACCCTGAGAATAAGATCAGATATGAAACAGCTTTTGCTGATTACTGTAGAACAAAAAGTATATCCAGTCCGGGGACAAACGATTATAATTCATTTCAAAAAGAAGAGATGTATAAATTCATAACTCATCATCCTCTCAAATGGGTTAATCTGCAGTTCACAAAATTCTTCAGAACCTTTGGAGTGGTACCCGAGACCTCCAGCTTCAAAGTACTCTATACCGGCCTCTTTAAAGGCAGACTTTGGCTAACTTCATTCGTCGTTGTGGCACCGGTCGCACTAATAATAATAGCCTTCATATTATTCTTTAACTTTTCAGCAATTAAGCAATTGATAGGGCGTGAGGCGTCAGGCTTTGCCCTCCATAGCCGCCAGTCGGAGGAGGGCGCCGGGTGCCAGGCAACTGATAACCCGCCCTGTGAAATAGCGCAAAGCGAACGCTCAAGCCTTATTTCACAGGGCCAGCAACCAGCAACCAGCAACAAACAACCAGCAACAAGCAACCAGCAACAAGCAACCAGCAACTTTCTTTCCGTCTACCTGCTCCTTTTCGTCTACTACCTGATTGCTTCGGTCTTCTTCGGCCAATACCAGGAACGATACCGCATGCCAATGATGGTTGTCTTTATTATACCGGCTCTGAGTTATTTTATAGCTTCATTTAGCAGAATTCAATTTTTAAAAAGGAGTTCATTGGTAATAGAAAGTGCTGTTATTGTATTATTTCTTACAATCTGGACATTCCAGGCTAAGAATGCAATTTCCAACAAAGAAAGATTAAACAACGCCCTGGAATCTGTCAAACAAATAAAACCCGACATTTGATCCATCAGCCTTCTGCCTTCAGCCTTCTGCCTTCAGCCTTCTGCCTTGAACCTTGCGATCCACAAAAACATTTATCTTTAACCAGACTTTTACCTTTTTACTTTTTACTTTTGCCTTTTACCTTGTCTTTTATCTCAAACCTGATATGATGAAAAAACTAGCACCCATAATATTAGCCTTCTTTATTTTAGCAGGTTGCACCAGTCAGAAAAAACTCGCTTATCTGAATAATCTGCCACCTGCAAATGGCGAAGAATATTTCAAGATGGATATTCCCAGTTATAAAGTGCAACCAAGGGATATTCTCTATATTACAGTTACAGCCATGAACTCAGAGGGTGTTATTACTGATTTTCTTTCAGGTGGGAAAGCTTCGGGCAGCTCGTCAGGTATGCAATTTGAATCAAGTCTGTTCATTTCCGGATATGACGTCAATTCCAAAGGCAATATTAATCTGCCGGTTATAGGTGAAATTAAAGTTGAAGGGTTAACTATGGAGAATTTAAGAGAGCTTTTACAAAATGAGTTTGGGAAACGTTACCCGAATTCAGTGGTTGAGTGCAAATTGCTTAGTTTTAAATTCACTGTAATCGGTGAAATAAGAGCGCCAGGAACATATATAAACTATAACAACTATCTTACTGTGCTTGAAGCAATAGGCCGTGCCGGAGGAATAGGGGACTATGGACGTAAAGACAGAATTCTTGTGATCAGACCAACAGAAAGAGGAACCCAAACCTACAGGATAGATCTTCATGACAAGGGAATTCTATCCTCACCGGCATATTTTCTGTTGCCTAACGATGTGGTAATCGTAGAAGCAGAAAAGCAGAAAATATTTAATATGAATATCCCTACAGTTACATTTATTATTTCAACAGTTACAGGCCTTATCACTACAACTATTTTGTTAATAAATTATCTTGGCAAATAGATCAATACCAGACGGTTACATTACTTATGTTAATTTATAATCTAAAGTCTCATGAACGATTCCAAACCAAAACTTCCTGATAAGGCTTACCCATTCCTTCTGGATGATGAAGGATTTGATATCAAAAGATACTTATCATTGTTTCTAAGTAACTGGTATTGGTTTGCAACAGCACTGTTTTTAGCGTTGACACTTGCTTATGGAATAAACAGGTATTCTGACCAGGTATTTACGGTTTCATCGACTCTTCTTATTCAGGCAGATCAGGTTGGTGACACCAAATCGGGAATAGAAAGCATTATACCCGGTGGAGATATCTTCAGAAGAGGACAGAATTTAAAAAATGAAATCGGAATTCTGAGATCTTTCAATTTGAACTGCAAGGTTATGCAGGCCTTACCTGAATTCAGGACTGTGTATGTTAGTGTGGGAAGAAGAGGAATTGCTGAGACACAACTTTATAAGACTACCCCGTTTATTGTTATTCCGGACTCAGCAAGTTCTCAACCACGGTCCAGAGTCACCATTAATATTTTATCAAAATATTTGTACAGGATCCAGTTGAATGGAGGATCAAATTTTACAAAAGACGTTAAATTTGGAGATCAGTTTAAAGATAATGGCTTTAATTTCGTAATCAGGCTCAGGGACTCATTGAATTATACTCCGGGGAAAAATGAATTGTCCACCAGGTATTATTTTTATTTTGAAAGTCCCAAAACACTGGCGAATATTTACAGGAGTAAGCTCGATATTTCACCCATTTCAGAGGGAGCCACTCTGGTTACTTTGTCAGTTTCGGGTTTAGTTGCATCACAGGAGGCTGATTACCTGAATAAACTTATGAACCTGTATATCAATTCCGGATTGGAATTCAAAAATGCTACTGCGAAATCAACCATAGCTTTTATTAATGTACAATTAGGGATCATTTCCGATTCACTTTCCATTGCAGAGCGTGAACTCGAGAAATTTAAGTTAACTAATAAAATAATAGATTTAAGCAGTGAAGGATCGCTTATTAAAAACCGCCTCGAGCGGCTTGAAAATGAAAAGGCAAACACTGAACTTCAGTTAAAATATTATAACTATTTAACCGAATATGTCGAATCGCGAAATGAATCGGGAGAAATTGTATCACCTTCATCTGTTGGAATTTCCGATCAGGTTATGATCAAGCTTGTTGATAACCTGGCTGAGGCACAAAAAAAGAAAAATCAACTGACTTTTAATATACAGGGAGAGCTTCCTGCCGTTGATTATGCAGGCAAAGATATCGAACTGGCACGTTCATCTTTACGTGAAAACCTTAAAAACAGCCTGGAGTCGATAAAAGTAGCAATTGAAGATGTTAAAAAACGCATTTCTGAGGCCGATGCTGAATTATTGAAGTTGCCGGGTACAGAAAGACTTATGATCAATATCCAGCGCAAATATGATCTGAATAATACTGTTTATACATACCTGCTTGAAAAACGAGCTGAAGCGGGGATAGCAATGGCATCGACTGTTTCTGAAAACCGGATTATTGACTATGCTTCTGATTATAGTTCATCAATGATTAGACCACAGACAAGAAAGAACTATATTCTCGCATTTCTTTTTGGGTTTTTAGTTCCTGCAATCGGGATTTTCTTAATCGACTACCTGAATAACAAAATTATTGACAAAAAAGATGTAGAAAAAGGCACTAAAACACCAATCCTGGGGTTCGTAAGTCATAGTGAACATAAAACAGAGATCCCTGTTGTTTCCAGCCCATCATCAACTCTTGCCGAGTCATTTCGCTCAATTAGGACAGCGCTTAAGTATTATTCGAATGATACTGACCCATTGGTAATTTCTGTGACATCTACAATCAGTTCCGAAGGGAAGACATTTACCTCCATTAACCTTGCAGCTATTATTGCTATGCTCAACAAAAAGGTACTTTTGGTCGGACTCGATCTGAGGAAACCACGAATCCATAAGGTTTTCAATCTGGATAACGGAGAAGGGATGAGTTCCTATCTTAGCGGAAATTGCGAATACCAGGAAATAATTAAAGAAACATCTATCGATAATTTATTCTATGCTCCTTCTGGTTCCATTCCTCCGAATCCCGCAGAATTATTGGAAACCGGAAAGATGAAAGCTTTTTTTGAGAGAGCAAAGAAAGAATTCGACTACATAATTATCGATACTCCTCCCGTAGCGATTGTAACCGATGCACTACTGCTTGCTCCTTATGTTGATATTAATATATTTATTGTAAGACAAAGATATACCTCAAAGAATACCCTGGGCCTGATTGATGAATTATACCGGGAGAATAAATTTAAAAATCTGGCTATTATTATTAACGATATCAGTCTGTCAGGGTACTATGGTTATGGTTTGAGATACGGATATTCAATGGGATATGGATATACATATGGATACAACTATTATGGACCATACAGTTCGCATTATGGATATTCTGATAAAGACCATGGTTATTATTCTGAGAAATAGGATACTCCTCTTTTTAAAATTGTTTTTCACATTTATTTTCTATGGGCAAAGATCTTTCTGATAACTGGGATTTAATTATTCGTCCCAAAAAAAGTTTGCTGGAGCTAAATCTTCGCGCTATCTGGCGCTACCGCGATCTTATATCGTTGTTTGTACGACGCGATTTTGTGGCAAAATATAAACAGACTGTTCTGGGACCACTCTGGTTTATTATACAGCCGATACTTACAACAATAATGTTTACCGTTATTTTCGCAAGAGTGGCTAAACTTTCTACAGACGGTTTGCCTCCTGTTCTATTCTACATGTCCGGGACTATTGCCTGGACATACTTTTCAACCTGCTTCACAAGTACATCAGGAACGTTTCTGGCAAATGAGAAGATTTTCAGTAAAGTCTATTTTCCTCGTCTTACAGTTCCTGTTTCAGTAGTAATTTCGACATTGATACAGTTCTTCATACAGTTTATCCTTTTATTATTTATAATCGGCTTTTATTATTTCAAGGGTATTCAATTTAACATAAATTCATCAATTCTTCTTTTGCCGGTGTTAGTTGTGTTACTTGCCTTTCTTGGGCTTGGATTTGGAATAGTCATTTCATCTGTTACTAACAAATATCGCGACTTAACTTACCTGGTTGCATTTGGAATCCAGTTGTGGATGTACGCCACTCCGGTTGTATATCCACTCTCAAGTGTTTCGGGAAAATTCAGATTCTGGATCTTGCTCAACCCTTTATCATCAGTTATTGAAACTTTCAGGTATGTACTCCTGGGTTCCGGGACATTTAATCCTTTTCAATTATTGTACAGCGCCTGTTTTACTGTTGTAATTCTGATAACAGGAGTAATATTGTTTAACAGGATAGAGAAATCTTTTATTGATACCGTCTGAAATGTAAGTATGAGTGATGTAGTTATTAAAATAGAGAATTTAAGTAAGAAGTACCAACTCGGGCAAATAAGTACCGGTACTTTAACACGCGATCTGCAGCGATGGTTCTTTCGTATTAGGGGGAAAGATGATCCAACATTAAAAATTGGACAAGAGAATATTTTATCAAGAAAAACCGAAAAAAGAAGCTCCAAAATAGAAACAGATTTCATCTGGGCTCTGCAAGATATTAATTTGGATGTCAATCAGGGGGAGATACTTGGAATAATTGGAAAAAACGGAGCGGGCAAATCTACACTTCTCAAAATTTTGTCACAGGTAACGTTACCAACCATCGGAAGTGTAAAAGTAAAAGGACGTATTGCCAGTCTCCTAGAAGTGGGAACTGGTTTTCATTCTGAATTAACCGGTCGCGAAAATGTTTTTTTGAACGGGGCAATAATGGGAATGACCAAAAGAGAAATAGATGCCAAATTCGATGAAATTGTTGATTTCAGTGGAGTAGAAAAATATATAGATACTCCTGTTAAACGATACAGTAGCGGCATGTACGTGCGGTTGGCATTTGCAGTTGCTGCGCACTTAGAACCTGAAATTCTGGTTGTTGATGAAGTACTCGCGGTGGGAGATGCTGAATTTCAGAAAAAGGCATTAGGCAAGATGCAGGATGTGAGTCGTGAATATGGTCGAACCGTACTTTTTGTAAGTCATAATATGGCAGCAGTTAAAAACTTGTGTAATACAGCAATTTGTCTATTAAATGGTGAGATATCAATATCTGGAGAGGTTGATAAATGTATAAATTATTATCGTGAATCTTTTGTAGAAGATAGCATAAATAATAGTTGGTGTAGATTGATGCCTGAAGGTAAGACTATGTATTTTATAATGGCTAATTGCAAATTACTTACAAATAAGGTTTTCATTGGAATTGAGATCGGATGTAAAAACAACTGTTATCCTGGTTTTATTGCTTTTGACTTTCAAAATTCTCTTGGAAACACATTATTTCAATCAATTCCCAGATATGAACCCTTTATTCATTTTTCAAGTAGCGCACAGTATTTAGAAGTTGAAGTTGATATTCCTTTACTCATACCTGACACTTACTATATCTCTCTATGGATAGGATCCCATTTTAACGACACATATGATTGGCAGCAAAATGTATTAAAATTCGAAGTCATTGAAAATCCAATAAAAAAAAGACTAATTCCTCATTCATTGAAGAATGGTAATATAGTAGCTACGTCAAAACTAATAAAACATGAAAAGAAAATTAATTAGGATTGCAAAAAATCTTAATATAAAAGTTTTTAATAAACATGAACGTGAGTTATTGTCAATATATAATAAATATAGAGATTACACCATGATTCCTAAAGAGCTATATATTGATAATCTTAAATTATGTAAAAAACATTTTTCTAATGAGGGTGCAATTGTAGAGTGTGGAGTTTGGCGAGGAGGAATGATTGCTGGAATTGCTGAAGTTTTTAAGACACAAAATATTGATTATTATTTATACGATAGTTTTGAGGGACTACCAAGCGTAAAGGAAATTGATGGGAGGGATGCGAAAGATTGGCAGCTAAACAAATTAAGTCCCACATATTATGATAACTGTAGAGCCGAGCAGGAATTTGCAGAAAAATTGTTTAATAGGTTAGGCGCAAATTATAAAATCTGTAAAGGATGGTTTGAAAAGACTATACCTACAAATAAACCTATTGACGGGATATCGATTTTGCGATTAGATGCTGATTGGTATGAATCAACAATAGTATGTCTTGAAAACCTGTATCCTCTGGTTAGACAACATGGTCTTATTATAATAGATGACTATTATACCTGGGATGGATGTACAAAAGCAATTCATGATTATTTAAGTAAGATTAAGTCACCAAGTAGAATCCGACAAACTAAATTAGGAACTGCATATATACTTAAAAATGAAACTATATGAAGTATATTCATGATAAGATTACACACAATAAAAATGCTGCAAGAGAAATATTGCCTTTGGTTTTTAAAATGTGGAATATTAGAAGTATCCTTGATATTGGTTGTGGTTTAGGAACATGGCTTGCCGTTTCTAAAGAATTAGGGATTGAAAGTGTTGTTGGTGTGGATGGGGATTGGATAAATAATGGACTACTTGAAATTGAGAATGAAGAATTCATAACGTTTGATTTAAGTGAACCATTCAATCTAAATAAGAAATTTGACCTTGTAATATCTCTTGAAGTTGCAGAACATATTCAAGAAAATAGTGCTGATTTATTTATTGAAACGCTGGTCCAACATGCCGACATAATTCTATTCTCGGCTGCTATAAAAAACCAAGGAGGTCAAAATCATTTAAATGAACAAAATCCTGAATATTGGAGTAAGAAATTCAAAGTACATGGTTTTGAATATTACGATATTTTAAGGCCTCTTATATGGAATAATAGGTTAGTAGAATACTGGTATAAACAAAATGTATTTCTTGTTGCTCGAAAAGGAGTCTTGGATAAAAAGTATTTCGCAACTAATGAACCTTTAACTTTAGTTCATCCTGAATTGCTTTACTATTATCAACAACCATCTACTAACCAAGTTATTCAAAAATTAGGTTTGTCAAAAGGTGACATTGATTATATTTTAGGGCATGAGAGCATAATTAAGTTGGCTTTTTGCTTAGCCAAAAGGTTATTAAAACGATCAATAAAGCATTCTTAAACTGGACGAATATTTCCAACCTTTGATAATGGAGCAAAAAGCAATAACTAAAATATCAGTTTTGATGCCAGTTTTTAATTGTAGGGAATACATAGAAGAGAGTGTAAAAAGTATTATTGATCAAACATACAGTGATTTTGAATTACTTATTATTGATGATTGTTCCACAGATGGGACTTATGAATATTTGAAATCGCTGGAAGATAATCGAATAACAATAGTTAGAAAGCAGCAAAATACGGGATTAACTATTAGTTTAAATATGGGATTAAGGATGGCTAAAGGGGAATATATTGCAAGAATGGATGGTGATGACATCTCTTTGCCCTTAAGGTTTGAGAAGCAGATAAAATTTATGAGTGATAATCCTGATATTGGGTTATGTGGAACATGGTTTGAATATTATCCTACTGGAATATCCATAAAATCTCCCATTCAGCACAATGAAATATATGCACAATTATTTAAATATAGCGCAATTGCTCATCCTACAGTAATGCTAAGACGCAAAGTCATTAGTGAAAATAATTGTTTCTATAATCCCGAATTTAAACACGCTGAGGATTATGAATTATGGTCGAGATTGATAAAGATAACTAGAGTGGCTAACATTCCTGAGGTGCTTTTACTTTATAGAGTTCATGCGGATCAAATAAGTTATAACAGTAATAAAGTACAATTAGCATCTGCGACACAGGTAAAAATAAATTTATATAAGAACTTAATTTTTCACAATGTTGATGAGTTTCATGATGTTTTGATAAAAATGGAGGTTTCCGATTTGGAAATTATTAACGATGAATTTAATGTAATGCTTAATGCATTTAATGAAGCATATATTACTACAAAAAGATTAAATTATATAGATTCCTGTTTATTTCTAAAGGTTCATATTTCTTTAGTTAAGAAAGCTCTTTTCAGGACAAATAATCCATCGCCATCACTATTATTATCATTCCTGTTTTCAAGATTATTTTGGGATGCTAAAATAAGGGATAAAGCATCGGTCTCTTTCAATTTTTTAAAAGCTGTTGTAATGCATTTAAGAAAAGGATAAGATTTGCCTTAGAGTAATCATTAATGATAGCATAACTAATTATTAAATTTATACTTTCAAAAACTTGAACATAGGTATAGTAAGAGTATCCATTATAATACCTTGCTTCAATCTTGGACAATATCTTGATGAAGCAGTTGATTCTGTGCTTAATCAAAATATCGAAGAAATTGAAATAATTATCATTAATGATGGATCAACAGATGAATTTACAATAAACAAACTCAGAAATTTTAATAAACCAAAATGCACGGTAATTCATACTGAAAACAAAGGACTCGCTGCGGCCAGGAATTGCGGCTTGCGTTCAGCACAAGGTGAGTACATACAATTTCTCGATGCAGATGATATCATTAACAATCAAAAATTTGAACTACAGCTTTCGGTTTTAAAAAATTCTTCCAAGAAATCCCTTAGCTATTGCGATTATTTTGCGTCTGATGAAACAGATCTAGAGAAACCATATCCAGCCAGGTATCTGAATCCAGAATTCAGGACAAAGAATTATCTATTCGAATTAATTAGCGGATGGGGGACAAAAATTTCCATTCCTTGTCACTGTTTTTTGTTTAACCGAAGTCTCTTTTCTGAAAACGAAATATTTTTCGATGAATCGCTTCCAAATCATGAAGATTGGGATTGCTGGATGAAAATTTTAGGTTTAAAACCGGAAGTGTATTACATCGATAAAAAACTGGCGATATACAGAATCCGCCAGAGCGCAATGTGTAAAGACCCCGGGCTGATGAAGCTGGGTTTCCTTAATGCCATCAGGAAACAAATACAAATTAACAGAAATAATAAGGCAGAATACAATCTCTTATTAAAAAGATTCAATCTTATCAGATACGGCTTCAGTTCAGAATTTACTTTTATAGCAATCAGCTGCGGTATTATTATGAAAGGCATCCGGTTTCCCAAAAAGGTAGTTTCTTTTATAAGAAAGAAGTTTTGAGCTTAATTCCACAGTTGCCGTATATGCCGTAAATAAAATGACAAAATTTATCGCATTATATCTTCCTCAATATCACACTATACCTGAAAATGATCTGTGGTGGGGAAAGGGTTTCACCGAGTGGATAAGGGTCAGAAATGCTGAACCCCTATTTGAGGGTCATTATCAACCGCGGGTGCCAATTGATTATTATGATCTTTCAGAGGAATCAGTTATGGTAAAACAGGCTGAAATGGCAAAAGAATCCGGTATTCATGGATTTTGTTATTATCACTACTGGTTCAATGGTACAAAGCTTCTTGAAAAGCCTCTGGAAAAAATGCTTGCAGATAAGAATGTTGATATCCCGTTTTGCCTTTCATGGGCGAACGAAAAATGGACAAGAGCCTGGGAGGGTAATAGCAGGGAAATACTTATAGAACAGGAATACGGAGGTGAGAAAGAATGGGAGGAGCATTTGAACTACCTGATGCAGTATTTCAGGGATGCCCGGTATATTAAAATCAACGGGGATCCTGTTTTTCTGATTTACAGAACAGAGAGCTTCGCCGGGTTCGATACAATGATCTCATTCTGGAATTTAAAACTTAAGGAAAAAGGATTTAATAAATTATTTGTCGTTGAGATGCTGACAAATTTTCAAAAGATGCCACAATGCTCTAATTCTCAGGCTGTGTTGGAATTTGAGCCAATGTTCACAATAGGAGATGGGAATAACATTATATCAAGGGTTAAAAGCGTTGTTATAAAAAGGTTGTCAAAGCTTACAGGAAGGTATTACAAGATCTTTGATTACAATAAGGTCTGGAAAAAAATCCTGAAAAGAGAGAAGAATTACAAAAACAAAATTGCTTTTCGCGGTGCGTTCACCGATTGGGATAACACTCCCCGTTTCAAAGGGAAATCCACATTATTTAAAAATGTTTCACCTCAGAAATTTGGCAGCTTTATATTTCAACAGGCAACCAGATGTAAATCGGAGTTTATATTTATCAATGCATGGAATGAATGGGCCGAAGGAGCCTATCTTGAGCCAGATAAGAAGAATGGTACAAAATTTCTTGAGGCAGTGAAGAAAGTTTTTTCCGAATGCAATTAGAACTCATTTTGTAAGGTGATATTAATATGAAGAATGAAGTTCTGGTGATCGGTAGTCCTATTTATTCTTATGCCGGATCAGTTAGTAAAGCATTTAACCTGAATGGAATAAAGTCAGATTTTAAAATATATAAGATCCCGAATAAATACATTAAGAATATTCCACTGATTTCGAAAGCGTATTATTACTGGTATTATAATATCTATCCTGAATCATTTTATAAGTATTGTCTAGATAATGCCCCGGAAGATGGTCTGCTTGTTCTTTTTGGAATTAATTATCTGACCAATAAACAACTGCTTAAGATAAAGGAGACTAAAAAACTGAAAATATTAATATGGTTTATAGATTCAATTTATACATTCCCGAAATTCTATAACAATATTGAAGTCTCTGACTATATCTTATGTTATAACAAATCTGAATCAGATATATTAAGACAGTCAGGTAAAAATGCTGTTTTTTGCCCGATGGCTTATGATCATACTTATTACTTTCCTATTAAAGATACAGTAAAGGAATATGATCTCTATTTTGTGGGGGCATTAGGGAGGAGACTTGATTTTTTTGAAACATTATTGTCGCGTCTGGAACATTTAAATCTGAATATAAGAATAGACGGACCAATGTCATTCGTGAAAAGAATGAGGTTGAGGAGGAAATATCCGCTACTTTATAAGTATAGTACAGGCCGGCCTGCGAATCATGTAATGATTAATGAGTGTTATAATAAATCAAAGATTTGTCTTGGCATCATGCCCCGGCAGGCAGATTCGGGATTTAGTACGCGTACATACGAAATATGCGGCTCGGGAGCATTGCAGCTTACTGATGGTAATAAGGAGGTGCTGGAGTCTTTATTTACGATTGACCGGGAAATCCTTCATTTTAATAATATGGAGGAATTGGTCGGTATGATCGATCAGATCATCAGACATTATGAATCGGGGACCTATAAGAGTATTGCCGATGCCGGTCATTTGAAAGCACGGCAGTATCATACCTTTGAAACTCGTATAAGACAGGTTTTGGGAATACTGAAAGAATGATCAAATTAGTTAAAATTAGAATTTAGCATGATAGAAGGTGTAATCTATCTTTTCTTTCTGGCCTCTCTGTTTTTTCTGTTAAAAATGAAATGGAAATTTGTTTTCTATTTGTCTGTTTTCAACCTTATTGCGGATATGTCATTTACCTTTTTCCCGGGATTTTCAGCGCCGACAATAATGAGAGGAGTGATTAACTTTTTGTTCTTTTTCTATGCAGGTAAAAAGATAAACTCAGTAAAACAAAGGAACTATTTCTACGTCTTTTTTCTGTTTGTAGTAATAATGCTTTTATTTTCAAACACATTTGACTTATCGTTAAGAGTCACCGCACAGGTTATAATGTCAATGGCAATGTTCCTTGTCGGTTACTCCATATTTAGAGATGCGGAAGGATTTGATTACCTGATAGCTAATCTTAAGCCAATTATTTACATATCAATTATAGCTACTGCTTTCGGATATTTTTTAAATATCGGACGTGATTTGGAATATACTACTGACAAGCTATATAAAACAGGCGCAGAAAATGTAGGATTATTGGGAAGCGGATTATTGTATGGCCCGGGAATCATTTTAGGTCTGTTGCCTGTTTTGCTCAAAACAGAGAAACGTATGATTGGCAAAGCAATCCTGATAGGTTCTTCCGCAATCCTTTATTTATTTATTTTATTAAATGTCAGAAGAACAGCAATCATAATTCCTATAATAGGATTGTTTGGATTCTTTATTTATATGCCAACTAACCTGAAAGTAAGGATTCTGAAATATTTATTTATTATTGCAATTGGCTTTGCACTTCTGTACCCGCTTTATTCAGCCGTTTTAAAAAGGCGATATAAAATAAGAGAAGATCAGGGAAAATTTGAAAAGGGTTCTTATAAAAAGGAAGAAAGATATTTTGAATACTTACAGATGTCTGATGCTATTGTACGTTTTGATGACCCGTTAAAGGTTCTTTTTGGTGCAGGAAATAACTTGTTTGTTGATACCAATGCCTATGGTGTTCGCACAAACAGAATGATTCATTCGGATATCCCAAAGATTTTCTACAGCCTCGGGTTGTTCGGTCTGTTATTATATACTTTAATTTATATAAGTATATTAAGAGAAATTATAACTATTCCTCCTGTAGGTGAGCTGAAAAGTATAAAAGCTGCATTGGTCGGTCTGTTTGTCATCTCACTGTTTGTAACATTAAACGGAAGCATTACTCTCTTCTCTTTCAGAACCTTAAATTTTCTTTTGATTGGTTCATTCCTTGGTTATTCAAAAAAACTGATGTACTTAAATGGAGAATTTTCTGCTGATAAAAGGTAATAATCCCGCTTTTTCAAATGTGCAGATGCTTTTTAACCGGTATTTTATTGAAAGCCGGGGAATATCAAAGCAGTTTGGAGAGTATACTTTATTTTTATTTAAAAAGGGTTCAAATTTCCCTGATAATTTCTATGAAATAAATGGTTCTTTTGTTGGTTCTTTCGGAACACCTGCATATAAAGGACTTTCATATTCAAACGGGTTAAAAGAGATTCTTAATGATGAACTTAATGGCACTACCAGGTCTGATGAACTATATGGGCACTATATCTTATTTATCTGGAATAAAGGTGTTTTAAAAATATTTAATGACGGGACAGGATTAATAAAAGCATATACTGATTCCAATGGGTTATATCTCAGTTCATCATTTCTGATATTAACAAATATACTCAGGGGCCTTCTTACACTGAATAAAAAATCAATTACTGAGAATATTATTACAGGAGGTATAACCGGCGAAGAAACCCACTTTAACGAAATCACAGAATTTAGACCAGCATCAAAAAACAATTTTCAAGGGATTAAAATTCATGTACCTGTTTATAAAAAAACTGAGGAGCTAAAAAGTAAAAGAGAAGCATTTGAATTACAGGTTGATGTTCTGAACCGTTATTTTTCTGCTATACAAAGATTGGCGGATGAGTTTTCTGTTGATACAGGGCTAACGAGTGGTTATGACAGTCGATTACTCTTGTCCCTTATAATGAAAAATTTTAAAAACTTTCATGTTCACAGCCATTACAGAAATCATTCAAGTGTTGAACGAAATATAGCAGAAGCAATAGCAAATGGGAATAATATTGAGTTTGTCTCTCCGCAGGTAAAATCGTTCGAATCTTTAAGTGATGAAGAATTATTACAAGTAATGAGTAGTTCTTCAAGATTCTATGATGGGCAGATCAGAGGTACCTGCAATTGGAACGAAGAGTATAATACACTCGAATACAGATTAAAAACACTTAGGGATAAACGACTCGGTTTTCATGGTATCGGAGGTGAACAGTATAGAAATTCTGACAGGATGTGTCTGAGGTCATGGAATTTTGATAACTGGGTAAAATTCAGATATATTCGAAGGGCTTCAGGTTCTTCATTTGTTAATGAAAAAGATGAAAAAGAATTTTGTGACTACCTGAAGGTTAAAATAATTTCAAAAGCCGGGTTTGACGAAAACAAAAATCACCTGACTCTATTCGATTTAAAGCGAATTCAGAATGAGATTTTCATATCTTCTTACCGTGGTGCAAGGACAAATGCTGAGAACAGGCTGG
The DNA here is from genome assembly GCA_963823065.1 of uncultured Bacteroidales bacterium. Lineage (GTDB taxonomy): Bacteria > Bacteroidota > Bacteroidia > Bacteroidales > VadinHA17 > LD21. The sequence continues at coordinate 581,970 of CAWGJX010000001.1, read as the reverse complement.
CTTTTTTTCTGAGTCCATTTGCTGACCATCATGTTTCAGAAGCAGCTTACAGTATAATTCCTTTTCTTGATTGCACAAATAATTTTGAGATTGAGCTGATCAGGCATTTTTCACCTGAGTTGGCAGAATATCCCTCTGATTATGGATTCCCCTTTAATAGAAAGGAACCTTTTAAGAAGTACTTTGGGCCGGGAATAATTGAAAACCTGTTGCCGCCAAAAGTAGCCTGGGGAGTCAGGGAACTATATAAAAAGAATAAATTAACAGATTCATTTAAAAGCAAAATCGGGTCATCTGAGTTATTGAAAAGATATATTCAAAATGTAATTGATCTGGGCTTACCGCTTAACATTAATAAGTTACTAAGAAGACCTGACATCGCTCCTCTGGTAATTTCTACCGGGTTTTCTCTTGAAAATTACAATTCATAATTTGTAAAATTGAGACGAGCAATAAAATATTTCCTGTGCCGGCTGCAAAAATGGCAAATTTCTTTAGTTTCAATTAAGAAGATAAAGAAGATAAGATTCTCGTTGAGCAAGTCAGGAAAACTATTGGCAGTTCCATCCCGGGATACTGTGAAAAAATATAAAACGCTCTGGGCAGGTTTTAGATCAAAAGTAAATAGTGACTGGTTGAAGGTTTACATATCAATTTCAGGTATAAATGATTACAGATATATTCCTGAAGATATTTATTATTCAGAAATAGAACCCAGGCTTAATGATAAAACCTTTTCCAAAGCTGATTCAGACAAAAACAGTTATCATAAAATCTTCAGCAATACAATTCTTCCGCCCGTCTTACTACGGTCAATTTCAGGAATCCTGTACACAGAGGATTATAAAAGGGTAAACGATTTGAACAACTTTTTAAATTCAATTGATAAAGATCTCAAATACATTATTAAACCCAGCGTTGAGAGCGGTGGCGGAACTGATGTAAGAAAAATTGAAATAACCGGGGATAGGTTAACAATTACACCCTCGATTCCAGGAATCAAAAATTTCAGCGATTTGATACATTATTATAAAAGAGATTTTATAATTCAGAAATATCTTGAACAGCATTCTTTTTTCAGGCAGTTCAATAAAAGTTCACTTAATACTATAAGAATATTTACTTACCGGTCATTGAAGGATGAAAAGATAGTTGTTTTACACAGGATCCTCAGAATCGGCAAGCCGGGAAGTGTTGTAGATAACCAGGCATCGGGAGGCATTGCCTGCGGAATATCAGAAGAGGGTCTTTTATCCTCTTTTGGTGTAGATAAATATGGAAGTAAATACTCTGAATCAAATATGGTGAAATTCTGCGAAATTGGTAAAATTCCTTTTCTGGAGGCAATTATTTCTTTGGCAGAAGAGGTAGCTGGTAAATATCTTTATTCAAGGGTACTTGGGCTGGATTTTGCTGTAAATGAGGAAGGGAAAATATTTCTCATAGAGGTAAACAACATCAATAATGAAATAAATTTTTACCAGATGAATAATGGGCCGTTGTTCGGTATTTACAGTGAAGATGTTGCCCGCCTTTGCCTTAATGAACCCAAATCCATTTTACTGGATTATTATTTATAGAATTCGGATGTTAATTTACCTGGTTACTGATTACAAAGGAAACTTCGGTTCAAAATACAAGGATAATCCATACCGAAGTGGATTTAATAAGATACTGCTTTCAAAACTTTTTAAAAATTTTGGATATGATGTTATTTATTTTTCACCATCTTCTGTAAATGTGGATTTTTCAAAATTAAAAGGAAGTTTCCTGCTTTATTCATCTCTTGAAGATGAAGGATTATACTACAAATCATATATTGAAGATTTTATATACGCTGCGGAATTGTCAGGAGCAATCGTTATTCCGAATTATGTCTTTTTAAAAGCCCATGAGAATAAGGTGTTTTTTGAACAAATTAAGTCATTGGTTTATAGCCGGTTTGATAAATTAAATAGTTGGTGGTTTGGAGCTTATGAAGAACTTCGGGATGCTTCGGAAATATTTGAATATCCTGTAGTTTTAAAAAAGCACAGAGGAGCAATGAGCAGAGGCGTTTATCTCGCCGGCAACAGATCAGAAGCGCTTTGTATTGCCAGAAAGATAATGAGCACACCAAGTATTTTCCAAAGGTTGAAGGACGTAGGCAGGGGATACAAGCATAATGGTTATCAGAGGGATTCTTGGCACAGAAATAAAATTATTGTACAACAGTTTATTCCAAACCTGCTTAATGATTGGAAAATTCTTATATATGGGAATAAGTATTATGTATTAACCAGGCAAACCAAAGCAGGCGATTTTCGTGCCAGTGGTCAGGGATTATTATCGTACAGTAAAAATCTGCCTGCCGGATTATTGGATTTTGCAAAAAATGTTATTGAGTTGTTTAATGTACCACAGATTTCGATAGATGTTGCTTATGATGGGACGAATTTCTATCTGTTGGAATCACAATTTGTTTTTTTTGGTTCATACACTATTGAGTTTGCAGAATTTTTTTATTCGTATAATAATTCAAAATGGGAGATAATTGAAAAAACCTCAACCCTTGAGGAAGAATACGTATTAAGTATGGTTGATTATATAAAAAAGAATCATTTTAAGCAGGATTAATGAGAGTCCTTTTTGTAAGCGCCGGAAATTCTAAAAATGGAGTAACACCCATTATTAAAAACCAGGGAGATTCTTTAAAGTTCTTGGACATTTCAGTTGATTATTTTCCTATAAACAGAAAAGGTTTTTTTGGGTATCTGGTTTGTACCTTAAAACTCAGGAAGCATCTTAAACACAATAATTACGATCTCATTCATGCCCATTACGGTTTATGCGGTATAGTGAGCTTGTTTGCAAAAAGAAAACATAAGCTTATTGTTTCCTTTATGGGAGATGATATGCAGGGCGATATAAATCAAAATGGCAAGCCAACGTTTAAAAGTAGATTAATTGTTATCGTCAATCGGTTTCTTGGCAGTTTTTTCTATGATCATATAATAGTGAAATCAAAGATTATGGCGGACACTTTTGGTCAATCGGATAAACTATCAATTATTCCAAATGGAGTTTGTTTGGATAGTTTCAAAGAATTGGATAAAATTAGTGAACGATCTGAATTGGGTTATGCTCCCAACGATAATCTCGTGATTTTTGTTTCAGATCCTTCCCGTCGTGAAAAAAATTATCCACTGGCTAAAAAGGCATGCAAAATAGCAGACATTACACCGATTGTTGTTCATGATACTCTGAACAAAGAATTGGTTCATTATTACAATGTGGCTGATCTACTGTTACTCACATCGTTTTTTGAAGGTTCCCCCAATGTGATTAAAGAGGCTATGGCATGCAATTGTCCTATTGTTTGTACTGATGTCGGGGATGTCCGTTGGACTATTGGTGAAACAGCCGGCTGTTTCATTACTTCTTTTGAAGAAGGAGATGTTGCAGGCAAGATAAAACTCGCATTACAATTTAGTAAAATAACAGGTCGCACAACCGGTCGTCAACGCATCATTGAACTTGGAATTGACGCCAATTCAACAGCAAGAAAAATTCAGCATTTATATAACAAAGTTTTGAACTGACTTTCAGGAAAGCTATTATTTTATGATTCTTACTTTATTAAACACTCTAATTTGTCCATTTAGCAGGACTGAGCTTGAATTGATCGTTTTTGAAACGAAGCAAATCAAAAATTCTGAGTACATCGACACCGGATTATTAATATCAAAGGATGATAAATACTTTTATCCGGTTATTAATAGCATTCCCCGTATGCTTCCTGATTCACTATTGATTTTTAACGAGATTTTAGCGCCGCATTTACATAGATTGAATGAAACTCAATTGAAGAAATATAATGAGTATTTTGAAAAGAGCCTTAAACTGGATAAAAATTTCAGGCACACCCAAAAAAGCTTTTCATCTGAATGGTCTGATTTAAAAAACGGCGACAGGGCCTGGGGACGATCTCCTGAAGAAAGATTAAATGAGTTTGTTCAGAGACTTGATGTTAATTTAGACCGCATACAAAATAAGAAAATACTTGACGCCGGTTGTGGTCATGGTGAAATAGAAATTGCATTAGCAGGTCAAAAGGTGGAGTTGTTTGCTGTGGATTTGTCTTTTTCAGTCGATGATATACATAGGAGAATAAGTATCTCAGAGACAAATGCAATTATCCACCTTGTTCAGGCTAATATACATTATTTGCCATTTAAGGATGATTGTTTTGATTACATTTTTAGTGATGGGGTCCTTCATCACACTCCTGACACAAAAAAAGGTTTTGAGATAATCTCAAAAACATTAAAACCCGGAGGAAGAAGTTTTATAATGGTTTATTCCTATGATCATAAAAATAAATTGGACATTTTGATAGATAGATTTATAAAACTAAATAAGTGGTTTTTTAATAACCTCCCTCACAGGATATTATATATTATTTGCTATTCTCTGTCTCCTTTTTATTGGGGTTACTTAAGAACGTATAAATTTTTTAAACACGGAAGCCGCAGAACAAACAGAAGTTTAAAGGAGCTTGGGTTATCTTTGTTTGATGCTTTTTCACCAAAGTATGACTGGAATCATTCCACAGATGAGGTGATTTCATGGTATGATGAGTTTGGCTATTCAAATATGAAAAAAACTTTTTTTAACCATATAGGAATTGGCATATCCGGAGATCGGAAGAAAAAGTAATTTTCTAATATATTTCTATTCTATATAATTCCTTGTGAATTTTTTTTTTCATTTATAACGAATCAGGATTTTTGAGTTCTGAATTTTCACTTTTTTTATGTGTGGGATTTGCGGAGTAATTAACATAAACAACAAATCAGTCGACGAATCATTGTTATTTCCAATGATGAAGACAATGAAACATCGCGGGCCCGATGATGAAGGCACGTTTATAGAAAAAAATGTGGGTCTGGGTTTTGTCCGTCTTAGTATACTTGACCTCTCTTCGGCCGGTCACCAACCAATGTTTTCGGGAGATAAACGTTATGTGATAGTATTTAATGGCGAAATTTTTAACTACCTGGAACTTCGTGAAGAACTTAAATTACTCAATCATGTTTTTCATACCGGAACTGATACTGAAGTTTTACTTGCAGCTTATAAGGAATGGGACGCAGATTGCCTTAATCATTTTAACGGCATGTGGGCTTTTGTCATATTTGACAGAACAGAGAAAAAAATATTTGCAGCCCGTGACCGATATGGTATTAAACCATTCTATTATATTCAAACTCAGGATTTCTTTGCTTTCGCTTCGGAAATTCCGCCTTTACTCTCTCTCCTTGAAAACAAACCAAAACCCGATTATCAATCAATATTTGATTATCTTGTCTTCAACAGAACTGATCAGACAGAAAGAACTTTTTTTGAGGATGTTAAGAAGCTGCAGCATGGATATAGTATTCGCTGTAAATCTGAATCATCAAATATAAACCCTGAAGCGTCTATAAAGAAATGGTATGACCTTAGAGAACGAGTCTCAAATTCAGAAGGTTTCAAAAATCCTGAAGATTTCAGACAGATATTTTCTTCGGCTATTGGACTGAGGCTTCGCAGTGATGTACCTGTTGGCGTTTGTTTAAGCGGGGGACTGGATTCATCAAGTATTGTTTCGGTACTACTTAAGGATCATAATAAATCGGATCTTAATACATTTTCAGCTGTATATGAAAGAGGTCAGTATGGAGATGAAACCGAATTTATTAAAGAGTACGAACCGACGGTGAATGATATGTTCTTCATTACGCCTACGGCAAGTACGTTAATGGCAGACCTATCGGATTTTGTTAAGGCTCATGCAGAGCCAATTCCATCAACGGGGCCATATGCCCAGTTTAAGGTAATGGAACTTGCCAGAAAGAATGTTGTTGTTACTCTTGACGGTCAGGGGGCAGATGAAGAATTAGCAGGATACCATTATTTTTTTGGGTTTTACTTTAAGGAATTACTGAAGGCCCGGAGATTTGGTAAATTGGGTTCTGAAATGGTTTATTATACACTGAAACATCGCAGTATATATGGATTAAAAACCTTTCTGTACTTTCTTTTATCTCAAAAATCAAAAACCGGGTTGAGGGTAGGAGAAAAAACATATTTGAATTCTGAATTTGCAAATAAATACCAAAAAAGTAATTCTATTGCAGGGAATTTATATGGTTCAAATAGCCTTCATGAAGCCCTGTTAGATCACTTCGAATACAAGCTCGAACATTTATTAAAGTGGGAAGACAGGAATTCAATGTGGTTCTCAATAGAAGCTAGAGTTCCTTTTCTTGATTACAGACTTGTTGAAAAGACTTTAGCTACGTCATCCGACGTGATAATGAAAAACGGCATGACCAAAGACATTTTGAGAAGATCAATGAAAGGGATACTCCCTGAGAAAATAAGGAACCGAAAAGATAAAATAGGATTCGATACTCCCCAGGATGAATGGTTCAGAGATAAAAGATGGGAGGATTTGGTAATTGAAGTTATAAATTCTGAATCTTTTGCAGGGAGGAAGATAATAAATGTGAATGCTGCAAAGAGGATATTTTTATCACATTTACAAGCTAAAACTAATTCTTCAAAAGAGATCTGGAAGTGGATTCACCTGGAGTATTGGTTCAGAACTTTTATTGACTGAAACGGCTTTTGCAAAAAGTAACAAGAACACCTGGATCTATTAGCCATTCCAATGATACTTCTACGAAATAGCGAGATTAATCCCGAAAAATGGGATACTCTTCTGTCTGAGAGCAATTATTCTTCGCCATTCCAGACACGGGATTTTTTTCAGTTCTATAATTCTGTTCCAGGTCATTCGGCAGAAGCATTTGGATTAGAGGATTCCGGAAATTTATTTGCTCTTTGTGTCATAATAAAACAAAAAGAAAAAGGCGTAAAAGCATTTTTTTCAAGGAGAGCAATTATCTATGGGAGTCCTTTATTTATTGACGGTTCAGAAAGATCGGTTGAGTTATTGCTGCAACATGTTTCCCTTGAATTAAAAAAGGAGGCTATATACATCGAAGTCCGTAATTATTTTGATGCAGAAAAACTTAAATCAGCTTATACGAGAGATGGATGGAAATGGATTCCTTATCTGGACATTCATCTTTCACTGAAAGAATATTCGCTGGAGGATATTCTCGGAAAGATGAAGTATAATCGCCGGCGGGAAATAAAACTTAGCATTTCTGAAGGGGCTACTTATCGAGAAGCAAAGGATAGTTCAGATATTGAATGTTTATATCATATTTTAAAGGATTTATATACTGATAAAGTAAAACTGCCATTACCCGATATTGATTTTTTCTATGCAATGTTCAGATCCACAACTGGTAAGGTATTCATTGTCTTGCACAAAGAAAAGATAATTGGCGGAAGTTTCTGTTTCTACCTAAAGAGGAAAGCAATTTATACAATGTATTATTGTGGGATCAGGAATTATCATAAAAAGATTTTTCCTACTCATCTGAGTATACTTTCAGTTATAGATTTCGGGATAAGAAATAATATTGAGTATCTTGATTTTATGGGCGCAGGAGTAAAAGGGAAAGAATATGGTGTAAGGAACTATAAAGAGGAATTCGGAGGTGAACTTCTGGAATATGGTCGGTTCAGAAAGATAAACAACAGATTTCTGTTCCAGGTAGGCGAACTTGGACTAAAAATGCTGAAACTCATTCATTGATGAGAATTCTGATTGATATAGGCCATCCGGCACATGTACACTATTTTAAAAATCTTGCACGGATATTAAAATCGAAAGGGCATGAAATCTTTATAACAGTTAAAAGTTTGCGTTCCGCTGAGGAACTGCTGGAAAGAAATGGGTTTGAATATATAGAACTACCCAAAAAGTTAGATTCTTTAACAGGGAAGGCCTTTGGCCAATTTAGGTACGATTGGTATCTCATGAGACTATGCAAAAAGCTTAAAATAGACCTTACTCTGGGAGTCTCGGTTACAATAACACATCTCACAAAAATCGCAGGAATAAGATCGATAGTTTTTGATGATGACGATGATGATGTACAACCACTTTTTGTAAAATGGGCACAACCTTTTGCGACAGAACTTTCTTTCCCCTGACGTTTTAAAAGACAAACAAAAAAGGAAAGATGTTGTATATTATCCTGGGTATCATGAATTGGCATATCTCCATCCAAACAGGTTTATTCCCGATGAAAATATTTTATCAGAAATCGGGCTAAAGAAAGGAGATACCTATTTTGTTTTAAGGTTTAATTCATTTAGAGCACACCATGATGTCGGAATCAATGGACTTTCGTTTGATCAGAAAAGAAAGCTTGTAGAGCTACTATCTAAAAAAGGGAAAGTCTTTATTACTGGAGAAAGAAATCTTGATTCTGCTTTTGAACAATATAAAATTAATATAAGTTCAGATAAAATACATTCACTCCTCTATTTTGCAACTCTTTTTGTGGCTGACAGTCAGACAATGACTTCAGAAGCTGCGGTTCTGGGGACCCCTTCCGTTCGCTGCAACTCATTCGCCGGAAGGATTTCTTATCTTGAAGAAGAAGAACACAAATACGGACTGACATATGGCTTCAATCCAGATCAGTTTGACTCGCTGCTTGAAAAAGTTGATGAGCTACTCTATACTCCAGACTTAAAATCAGAATGGGCGAGAAGAAGGGAGATTATGTTAAAGGATAAAATTGATGTAACCTCCTTCTGGATATGGTTTGTCGAAAATTACCCTAAGAGTAAAAGTGATTATTTACAAAATCCTAATCTGGTTAACCAATTTAAATAGATGAAAATTATTTCAGTCGTCGGTGCCCGTCCGAACTTTATTAAAATCGCTCCATTTATCCGTGCAATAGAAGCATTTAACAAATCGTTAGTAACCGATTACCGATCACCAATTACCGATTACAGCTCCCCTGTCCAACATCTCCTTCTTCACACAGGTCAGCACTACGACAATAGCATGTCTGGGTCATTCTTCGATCAGCTTGAGATTCCGGAGGCAGATATTAACCTGGGTATTGGTTCCGGAAGTCATGCTGTACAAGTTGGGAAAACCATGATTGAATTCGAAAAGATTCTTAAGGCAGAAAAACCTGATTGGGTAGTAGTCGTAGGCGATGTAAATGCAATTCTTGCATGTTCTGTTACTGCAAAAAAGGAGAATATTAAATGCTGCCATATTGAAGCAGGTCTGCGCTCAGGTGATATGTCAATGCCCGAAGAGATAAACAGGCTCGTAGCAGATCGAATTTCGGATCTCTTGCTAACACCCGATCCGCTCTCTTCCGAAAACCTTCGAAAGGAAGGAGTTGCTGAAAAACATATAAAGTTTGTCGGCAACATTATGATTGACACCCTTGAATCAAACCGTACAAAAGCAGATCGGTTAAATGTGAATGATATTATCAAAAAGAATCTGATTAATATTCAACCAGCAATCAGCAACCCGCAACCCGCAACAAGCAACAAGCAACCAGCAACCAGCAACCAGCAACATACAACCAGCAACTATAGCGTCCTGACTCTTCATAGACCTTCCAACGTTGACAAGAAGGAAATTTTAGAACCGATTGTCCGTTTTATCCTTGATGAAGTTTGTTCCGAAAATGTTGTTGTTATGGACTCTTCACCCGCGTACAAAAAAGATGTTAGAAGCGTTTAATCTTGTTTGACATTCTTCTTGAACAAAAAAATCTTATTCTTTTAAATCCTCTGAGCTATCTGGAGATGCTGAAACTCAACATGGAATCGAAAGTTTTGCTTACCGATAGCGGCGGATTACAGGAAGAATGCACTATACTCGGGACACCGTGTCTTAACTTTGAGGTGGAATACTGAACGACCTGTAACTCTTCTTGAAAACGGTGGAGCATCCGTGCTTGTTGGTAATAATATTGATAGAATCCGGAAGGAATATCATGCTGCTTTCAAAAAAACAAGAAATCCTGTAAGACCGGAATTATGGGATGGACATGCAGCGGAGAGGTGTTTAAAGGCGATTATGGATTATGGGATAGAAAATTAACCGTATTACCGTAGTAACCGAATACAATCACATGGATTTCACCTTAAAAACATTTAACACATTATTGAACACCCTGACTTCTCAGGGTTTTTCGTTTTTCTCATTTGAACAATTTATTAGTAATCCTTCGAGAAAATCATTGTATTACGGCATGATGTCGATTTACTTCCCGAAAATTCTCTGATATTTGCTAAAATTGAATCTGAAAATGGAATCAATACAACATATTATTTCAGAGTTGTTCAGGAAAGTTTCAACGAAAAAATCATTAAAGAGATTTATTCACTCGGGCATGAGATCGGATATCATTACGAAGATTTGAGTTTTGCACAGGCAAAACTTAAGGCTCAGGGCACAGGGCTCAGGGCACAGGGTGAAGAACTTGAGAAACTGATTGTAAGTATTGGTATAGAGTCATTCAAGAAAAATCTCAATCAGACTCAGGGAAATTGTTCCGGTTAATACTATCTGCATGCATGGGAGTCCGATGAGTAAATGGGATAGCAGGTTGCTTTGGAAATATTATGATTATCATGATTTTGGAATTATTGGGGAACCATATTTCGATATCAATTTCGATGAGGTGCTGTATCTTACGGATACGGGGCGGAGATGGGATGGGGATATGTTTAGTGTCAGGGATAAGCCGGTCGGCCTCCTTCGCTAAAGCTACGGAGGACAAAGGATGGGATGGAGATTCTGTAAACATCAGGGATACAACCTTTAACCGCAAAGAACGCAAAGGAGGCGCAAAGGTCGCAAAGAAAACAATGGGGCCAGCGATGTGATTCAACCAGCAACCAGCAACCGCAACCAGTAACATTTCCGAAGTTCCACTCCACCTTCGACATAATCCGTGCTGCTGAAGAAGGAAAGCTTCCGGATAAGATTATGATGACTTTTCACCCTCAGCGCTGGACTGATCAGCCGGGACCGTGGGTCAAGGAATTGGTCTGGCAGAATACTAAGAATGTGGGGAAATTCTTTCTGATAAAAATAGGCAGTAGGCGGCAGGAGAAGCTGAAGACAGTAAGTAGTAAGCAGTAGGTAGTAAGCAGTGAGGCTGAAGGCGGTAGGCAGAAGGGGAGTGTTCCCCTTTTTTTATGTCTGAAAATAAGGCTTAAGGCTCAAGGCAGTAGGCAGAAGTTAAGGCCAAAGGCATAAGACTGAATGCAGAAAGCTGAAGGCGGTAGGCTGAAGAAAGTAAGAAGTAAGTTGTAAGAAGTATGTAGTAAGTCGAAAAATCCGGGTCGGACCTGGATTTTTATTTCCGAAATGCACTATATTTGCTGCATAACAGAAACAAAAAACAGTGAATTTTATTGAATTTAAAGACAAAATGTACGACCTTGGTTGTTTTAGTAATGACCAGGTTTACGCATGGAAACCCGGCTTTGACAGAAACAATCTTTCGAGGTGGATTAAAAAGGGGTTACTTATCCGGCTCAGACAGGGTTATTTTACCTTCCCTGAATACAAAGTCAAACCTGACTATGCCTGGTATTTTGCCAACCGCATGTATCGTCCTTCCTATATCAGTCTGCATTCGGCGCTATCATTTTATGGTATTATTCCGGAATCAGTAATTCAGATTACGAGTGCCACAGCATTAAAAACAGCTTATTTTGTTAATCCATTTGGCGAATATTCATACAAGACCATAAAAAAAGAACTAATGTTTGGTTACATCCTGAAAACCATATCGGATGGAAGAACTGTTCAGATAGCAGAACCGGAAAAAGCGCTGGCCGATCTGCTTTATCTCTATCCGGAATATCAAACAGAACACGATATGCAGGATTTGCGTCTCGATGAAGAGTATCTCGGGAATGATCTGAAGAAGGATCTTTTTCGGGAATATATATCTCAGTTTAAAAGCAGATCGCTTGAAAAACGGGCAAATCAACTTTTTATTGGTTATGGATTATGATTAAAATTGAGGCAATTAAGAATTTTTTTCCGGACCAGATACGGGATAATGCCGTTTTTTACAAGTATATGCTGAAAGAGTATATCCAGTTAATGATTCTCGATCACCTGTCAGCAACCCCTTATATTCGTAAAATAGCCTTTATTGGTGGAACAAGTATCCGGCTGATTAAAGGTATTGACCGGTTTTCGGAGGATCTGGATTTTGATTGTAAGGAACTTTCTGAAAATGAATTCATCGATATGACCAATGGTATTTTGCGTTTCCTTGATCGCTCCGGCCTAAGAGTGATAGCGAAAGACAAGAATAATGAAAGATTAGAAGCCTTCCGCAGGAATATTCATTTTCCCGAACTTCTTTTTGACCTGGGATTGTCAGGTCACCGGGAAGAGAGGTTTCTTATAAAAGTGGAAAGCCAGGATCAACTTGTGAATTATAAACCTGAAATGATCAATATTAAAGGTTGTGGTTTCTTTTTCCCAATGTCAGTACCCCCTGCAGGAATACTATGCGCTATGAAAGTTTCTGCAATGTTAGACAGGCAAAAAGGACGTGATTTCTACGATGCCATGTTTTTGCTTTCTCAGGTAAAGCCAGATTTTAATTTTTTGACAATCAGGACTGGAATTGCTGATCTTGAAACCCTTAAACAAGCTGCAATAAGAGTTATCGCTAACATCGATATGAAAAGGAAGATGAGAGATTTTGAACATCTTCTTTTTAATAAGAATAACAGCTCAAGGATACTTCATGCAGAAGATTTTTTCAGAGAACTGTAACAGAGGCAGAAGGCTGAAGGCAGAAGGAGATGTGCTCCATGCGTCAAATACCCGCGATTTCGGAGTTATCTCGCCAACTTAACAAGGTACCGTCTTTGGTATCCCGGGATGAATCGCCCCCATAAATAACATATGAATTTTTAACCGGGTTGCCGGATAATTTGTTCCAATAATTCAGATTCCTGAAAAAATCCTGATTGAATGTGTTGCCCGACTTAATTTCAATGGGTGTTAGTCTGTTGCCGGATTCTATTATACAATCAATTTCCATTCCTTTATTATCTCTCCAGAAATAGCAATTGTTTCTTAAACCTTGGTTTAACCTGGTTTTAATAAATTCAGAAATTATGAAATTTTCAAACAGTGCACCCCTTAAATAGTGAGTTGATAATTGATTTTCTGATTGTATTTCAAGAAGTGACGAAGCTAATCCGGTATCAATAAAATATAGTTTGGGCATCTTTACCAGACGCTTATTGAAATTCTTAAAATGTGGTTGTAATAAGAATATAATGAAGCTGGCTTCTAAAACAGAAACCCACGATTTTGCGGTATTGGGGCTTACCCCACAGTCGTTTGCCAATGAGTTCATGTTAAGCAATTGCCCAATCCTTCCGGCACAAAGCTTTAAAAAACGAATGAACAATGTGAGGTCATGAATATTCTGCAACAACCTGACATCCCTTTCTATATAAGTCTGGATATAATTTGGATAAAAGTCAACCGGTTCAATGTTACGGTCATAAAGTCTGGGATAAAAACCCTGATATATAAGCTTTTCATATCCGGGAACAGGAATGCCATGATCCACAAGTTCAATGAGGCTCAGGGGCATTAAATTCAGTATTGCAACCCTGCCTGCCAAAGATTGTGAAATATGTTGGTTTAATAAGAAACTCTGCGATCCGGATATAATAAACTGTCCGTTAGTATTTGTCTTATCGGTGTTTGATTGCATGAATGAAAATAGTTCAGGAGCTATTTGAATTTCATCAATAATCATTTTTTTTTCAGCATTCAGGAATTTTCTTGGATCATTTATAGCAAAAAGGCGTGTGTCAGGATCTTCCAGTGATTCATAACGGTAATCGGGGAATATTGTTTTTATTAATGTTGTTTTACCCGATTGCCTCGGACCTGTAACAGAAATGACAGGAAATTTTTCTGCTAATTGTATGATTTTTTCCGTGATAACTCTCTTTATCATAGTACAAAAATACAAAGGTTAGTACAAAAATGCAAATTAAATGCATAATTGTACCAAGGGAGACAGAAGGCGGCAAGCTGAAGCCAGAAGGGGTGATAGACAGTAGCCGTTTTCCTTCAGCCCTCCGCCTTGCGCCTTGCGCCAATTATTTCTATATTTCTCTCAATTGCACGTTTTGTCTTAAAATCGGAAATATATTCTTCAAATATTTTTGGTCTATCCGAATAGTAACTTTCAACCTCTTTTATAGATTGTAAAATGTCATAAAGCCAGGTTTTAACATCATTCTCCATAAATGAGTTGTTTGGAAGAATCTATTGATTGTCGTAAATATGGATTTTTAATTGCCTTATCTTCAAGAAGGTCGACATGGCGCTTAAAAATATTTTCCAGTGCATCCTTTAGATCAAAATAATTGTCAGCATAATTATATAGATCAACATCTTCAAAATCAACAAGAAGATCGATATCACTGCTTTTCTTAAATTCCCTGGTAAGTACTGAACCAAACACAAACAACCTTGATACCTTATGTTTTGAACAAAGGTCACGGATTATTTCAATATTTCGATCAATTACGTTCATATGTCAAAAATACAATATTTTCCGGAAACTTCTGGTAGTAAGTAATAAGAAGAAAGCGGTAGGCAAAAGGCTGAAGCCAGTAAGTAGTATGTAGTAAGTAGTATGTAGTAAGAAGTATGTAGTTCTGATTTACTACCTACTACCTACTTCCTACTTTTTTGTACCTTTAGGGTTAGTAAGTAGTAAGTAGTAAGTAGTAAGTAGTAAGAAATATATAATACTGATTTATTACCTACTACCTACTACCTACTTTTTGTATTGTCAAACAAGGTTCGCGCTAGAAAGTAAAATTAACTCGAAAAAACATGTCTAATTATCATGGATTCAGGGACTTGATTGTTTATCAAAAGTCGTACAAACTTGCGATGGAGATTTTTGAGATCACAAAAACATTTCCTAAAGAGGAGAAATACTCTCTTGTTGATCAAATCAAAAGGTCATCCAGGTCAGTCCCTGCTAATATTAGTGAGGCATGGGTGAAAAGGAAATATCCGAAATCATTCGTCAGTAAATTGCTCGATTCTCTTGCTGAAGAATCTGAAACTGAAGTCTGGATTGATATGTCAAAAGACTGTAAATACATAGATGATCAATTGCATAATTCACTCCTTGAGCGATACCAGGAAGTTGCTAAAATGTTAAACTCAATGATCAACAACCCTGATAAATTCTGCAACTAGACTATCTACTACTTACTACATACTACCTACTTCTTTCTACATTTCCACTATCACATTTCTTGTCCAAAAATCTTACTAAAAATTACAAAGTTCTTATTTCTACTTACTATCTACTACTTACTACCTACTGATTTCTACTACTTACTGCCTACTACTTACTACCTACTTCTTTCCATAATCCACTGTCCCCAACTCTTGTCAAAAAAATTTACTAAAAATTACAGATTCAGATCTTGCCCCCGGTGCAACCTTTTTTCTTATCTTACAGTCTTGATTTTAGCCTCAATAGCTATTGTTTAAGTTCAACCTAACTAACCTGACATGAGAACGTCAACTTCCGCCGTAATCAATCGCTCACGTAATATGAGAGCTATCAGAATATTTACATTGCTTGCACTGGTCATTTTGACTGGTCTGAAAGGGTTAAGTCAACCAGTTTGGGTGGCAGGAACACCGGTGGCGACAGGTACCTATCCTACCACAATAAATAGCAGATACGGAATAGATCGGATTGGTACAGTCTATTTGGTAGTTTACAACTATAATAATCCAGGACCATATACTTCTGCACAAGTTAAGGCTGATGCTATTTCGGGACCTTCAGGTAGCAGGATTTTTACAAATACTCTGGCTGTAAATGCCGGGCAGGTAGGTTTATCTATTCTTCAAATCCTTTCCGGTCTTCAGGGAAGTACAAATTACACTTATTTCTGGGTAGCCCAGGATCAATTTGGTACTCTGCAGGTTTCACCAGTAAAATATGTTGCAACTACAAAGCCCTGTCCTTCAATCAATTTAGCTTTTGCATGGTCAACGCCAGATGAGTGCGTAAACAAAGGATCATCTTTGACTTTGACATTTTTTCCTGGTGATGCCACTCATAACCCTGATTTAGATGGTTTGTATATTGGGACACAGTTTTTTATAAACTGGGGTGACGGCAGCACTTTATCCTGGCCAATGTCAGCTGCTGAACGGGCAAGTGTCTCATTCTCCAGAACACATACTTATACAACGACAACTGCCTGTAACTATGAACCATTTACCACTGTGACTAGTATTTGTAACCCACTGATTGTTAAGCCAAATGCATCTCAGGTAGTAGTTCATGGATTAGATAATGAAGGAGGAGGGAGTCTGTTAATTGTAGATAATGCTACCGGGTCGACAACAATACAGGTTTGCGAAGGAGTATCGCATAGTATTGCCATTAAAGATATGAGCACCTGGAATTGTCAGGCTCCGAAATGGCTGGACGGATCTGATGCTCCTGCCAATACTGATCCGCGTACAATTCAGTGGTTATATGGTATAGATGATGGAGGCATTTTACAGAATACTATTGGACTGGTCTCTTCAACAACTCCTCAGGTATATATCGGTGGAATGGTAAACTATGCACAAAGAACAGTCCAGGGCTATGCACAACCTGTTATCACCCCAGCTCCGTATCAGGGTTCTGTAAGCCAGTCTATTCTGATACCCGCCACTTGCAGGGCGGGTGAATACTTTAATGTCTATCTCAGGAACTGGAACAAATGTAATCCATATCCTTCTGACCCGCCTCTCTGGACCCAGATTCAAATTCTGGTTGTTGCCGCGCCTTCTGCCCCAACAATATCTAATGTCTCAGTTTGTAATACAGGAAGCCAGAAACTTGCAGTTACCAGTGCTGTGATAGGACGGCTTAAGTGGTATAATGCCGATAAATCCTCTGTAGTATTTACCGGGGCTATTGGTGCTCAGTCTTATACGCCATCTAATTCAATCCCTAGTACAACAACATATAATGTGGCTGAAATTCAGACCGGAGGTAATGTTTGCGAAGGTCCGTCATCACCTGTTACTCTTAGAGTATATTCATTACCTGTAGTTACATTTGGAGGCACATTAACGGCCCAGTGTGTAAGCTCAACCACCTATGTATTAACCGGAGGATCACCAGCTGGTGGTACGTACAGCGGCACGGGAGTGTCAGGTACAAATTTTAATGCGAGCATTGCAGGAACAGGAACTAAAACAATCACATATAGTTACACTGACGTGAACGGGTGTACAAATACAGCAAATAATACAATAGTAGTGAACTCTTTGCCGTTAACGACAGCAGCGAATAACGGGCCTGTATGTGCAGGAAAAACCTTGAGCCTCACAGGAGGACCCGGAGGTATGACGACGTATGCGTGGACAGGGCCAAATAGCTTCAGCTCATCATCACAGAGTCCAACAGTATCGGTGAGTGCGACGGCAGCAATGGCAGGGACCTATACATTAACGACGACCAATAGCAACGGATGTATCAATACTGCGACAACGACAGTAACAGTGTATGCTTTGCCGTTAACGACAGCAGCGAATAACGGGCCTGTATGTGCAGGAAAAACCTTGAGCCTCACAGGAGGACCCGGAGGTATGACGACGTATGCGTGGACAGGGCCAAATAGCTTCAGCTCATCATCACAGAGTCCAACAGTATCGGTGAGTGCGACGGCAGCAATGGCAGGGACCTATACATTAACGACGACCAATAGCAACGGATGTATCAATACTGCGACAACGACAGTAACAGTGTATGCTTTGCCGTTAACGACAGCAGCGAATAACGGGCCTGTATGTGCAGGAAAAACCTTGAGCCTCACAGGAGGACCCGGAGGTATGACGACGTATGCGTGGACAGGGCCAAATAGCTTCAGCTCATCATCACAGAGTCCAACAGTATCGGTGAGTGCGACGGCAGCAATGGCAGGGACCTATACATTAACGACGACCAATAGCAACGGATGTATCAATACTGCGACAACGACAGTAACAGTGTATGCTTTGCCGTTAACGACAGCAGCGAATAACGGGCCTGTATGTGCAGGAAAAACCTTGAGCCTCACAGGAGGACCCGGAGGTATGACGACGTATGCGTGGACAGGGCCAAATAGCTTCAGCTCATCATCACAGAGTCCAACAGTATCGGTGAGTGCGACGGCAGCAATGGCAGGGACCTATACATTAACGACGACCAATAGCAACGGATGTATCAATACTGCGACAACGACAGTAACAGTGTATGCTTTGCCGGTAGCGACAGCAGCGAATAACGGGCCTGTATGTGCTGGAAAAACTTTGAGCCTCACAGGAGGACCCGGAGGTATGACGACGTATGCATGGACAGGGCCAAATAGCTTCAGCTCATCATCACAGAGTCCAACAGTATCGGTGAGTGCGACGGCAGCAATGGCAGGGACCTATACATTAACGACGACCAATAGCAACGGATGTATCAATACTGCGACAACGACAGTATCAGTCAATCCATTACCTATTCCATCACTTAATGGGCCTGCATCAGTTTGCCTAAATTCCGTTGGTAATGTTTACACTACGGAAGCGGGCATGACGAACTATACCTGGGTTGTTTCTGCCGGGGGAACGATTACAGCCGGAGGTGGCGCAACTAATAATACTGTTACAGTAAAGTGGACAACTGCTGGTACGAGTACAGTAAGCATAAATTATACGAATGAGAATGCCTGTACAGCAACAAGCCCCACTGTTTTTACAGTTGCAGTAGGTACGTCACCTACGCTAGCTACTCTAACAGGAAGTGGTGATGCATGTTATGGATCAATAAGTACATTAAATTCTGTAATTACAGGTGGCGCGCCTCCATATATTATAAATTATACAGCAAATACCATTGCTCAAACGGCAATAGGTTCATATGCAAGTGGAACTGATTATTCTCTTAATTCTGGAACTCCTTTACCAGTCAATACGTATGACTATCGGATTACCTCAGTAGAGGATGCTTGTGGAAGTTTTGTACCAGGCGGCGGATTGCCTGCAGTACCCTATACTATCCATATTAATCCGATACCTGATGCATCCTCAACTGTTAATGCAGCTGCAACAATATGTAAAGGAGGGACTACTGATATAGTTCTAGGATCTGATGTTGCAGGCACAACATTCGACTGGACAGTAGACGACCCAAGCAGTGCTGGTGCCATAGCCGGGGTGAACCAGGCAATAGGATATAATATTGCGCAAACACTAACCAACTCAACAACTGGAGTTGTTTCAGTGACCTATCATATTACACCAAAAGGGCCGGCAACAACTAATTGTATTGGAACTACTGTGGATAGGGTAGTACAGATAGAGCCGACGCCAAAGGCAGCGATGACCAATATGGCCCAGACGTTATGTAACGGAGGGACCCTTGCAGGAATAGTTATATCGAATGCAGCAACCCATGTTGGATCGCCGACGTTTGATCTGGCTATAGTAGCCACGACGGGTCTGCTGACAGATCTTACAGCAACAGGGAATGCAAAGACCACATTAACAGGTAACAGTTATCCATATACTATCAGCGGGACCTTAACCAATAATACCAGCTCAGCAATAACGATAGAGTACAGGGCAACACCAAAGTTAGGCGCTTGCGCAGTAGGTACAGATGTTATAGCAGTAGTAAAGATAGAGCCAACACCAAAGGCTTCCATGACCAATACAGCCCAGACATTATGCAATGGCGGGGCACTAACGGGTATCGTAATATCGAATGCGGCAACCCATGTTGGATCGCCGACGTTTGATCTGGCTATAGTAGCCACGACGGGTCTGCTGACAGATCTTACAGCAACAGGGAATGCAAAGACCACATTAACAGGTAACAGTTATCCATATACTATCAGCGGGACCTTAACCAATAATACCAGCTCAGCAATAACGATAGAGTACAGGGCAACACCAAAGTTAGGCGCTTGCGCAGTAGGTACAGATGTCATAGCAGTAGTAAAGATAGAGCCAACACCAAAGGCTTCCATGACCAATACAGCCCAGACATTATGCAATGGCGGGGCACTAACGGGTATCGTAATATCGAATGCGGCAACCCATGTTGGATCGCCGACGTTTGATCTGGCTATAGTAGCCACGACGGGTCTGCTGACAGATCTTACAGCAACAGGGAATGCAAAGACCACATTAACAGGTAACAGTTATCCATATACTATCAGCGGGACCTTAACCAATAATACCAGCTCAGCAATAACGATAGAGTACAGGGCAACACCAAAGTTAGGCGCTTGCGCAGTAGGTACAGATGTCATAGCAGTAGTAAAGATAGAGCCAACACCAAAGGCTTCCATGACCAATACAGCCCAGACATTATGCAATGGCGGGGCACTAACGGGTATCGTAATATCGAATGCGGCAACCCATGTTGGATCGCCGACGTTTGATCTGGCTATAGTAGCCACGACGGGTCTGCTGACAGATCTTACAGCAACAGGGAATGCAAAGACCACATTAACAGGTAACAGTTATCCATATACTATCAGCGGGACCTTAACCAATAATACCAGCTCAGCAATAACGATAGAGTACAGGGCAACACCAAAGTTAGGCGCTTGCGCAGTAGGTACAGATGTCATAGCAGTAGTAAAGATAGAGCCAACACCAAAGGCTTCCATGACCAATACAGCCCAGACATTATGCAATGGCGGGGCACTAACGGGTATCGTAATATCGAATGCGGCAACCCATGTTGGATCGCCGACGTTTGATCTGGCTATAGTAGCCACGACGGGTCTGCTGACAGATCTTACAGCAACAGGGAATGCAAAGACCACGTTAACAGGTAACAGTTATCCTTATACTATCAGCGGGACCTTAACCAATAATACCAGCTCAGCAATAACGATAGAGTACAGGGCAACACCAAAGTTAGGCGCTTGCGCAGTAGGTACAGATGTCATAGCAGTAGTAAAGATAGAGCCAACACCAAAGGCTTCCATGACCAATACAGCCCAGACATTATGCAATGGCGGGGCACTAACGGGTATCGTAATATCGAATGCGGCAACCCATGTTGGATCGCCGACGTTTGATCTGGCTATAGTAGCCACGACGGGTCTGCTGACAGATCTTACAGCAACAGGGAATGCAAAGACCACATTAACAGGTAACAGTTATCCATATACTATCAGCGGGACCTTAACCAATAATACCAGCTCAGCAATAACGATAGAGTACAGGGCAACACCAAAGTTAGGCGCTTGCGCAGTAGGTACAGATGTCATAGCAGTAGTAAAGATAGAGCCAACACCAAAGGCTTCCATGACCAATACAGCCCAGACATTATGCAATGGCGGGGCACTAACGGGTATCGTAATATCGAATGCGGCAACCCATGTTGGATCGCCGACGTTTGATCTGGCTATAGTAGCCACGACGGGTCTGCTGACAGATCTTACAGCAACAGGGAATGCAAAGACCACATTAACAGGTAACAGTTATCCATATACTATCAGCGGGACCTTAACCAATAATACCAGCTCAGCAATAACGATAGAGTACAGGGCAACACCAAAGTTAGGCGCTTGCGCAGTAGGTACAGATGTCATAGCAGTAGTAAAGATAGAGCCAACACCAAAGGCTTCCATGACCAATACAGCCCAGACATTATGCAATGGCGGGGCACTAACGGGTATCGTAATATCGAATGCGGCAACCCATGTTGGATCGCCGACGTTTGATCTGGCTATAGTAGCCACGACGGGTCTGCTGACAGATCTTACAGCAACAGGGAATGCAAAGACCACATTAACAGGTAACAGTTATCCATATACTATCAGCGGGACCTTAACCAATAATACCAGCTCAGCAATAACGATAGAGTACAGGGCAACACCAAAGTTAGGCGCTTGCGCAGTAGGTACAGATGTCATAGCAGTAGTAAAGATAGAGCCAACACCAAAGGCTTCCATGACCAATACAGCCCAGACATTATGCAATGGCGGGGCACTAACGGGTATCGTAATATCGAATGCGGCAACCCATGTTGGATCGCCGACGTTTGATCTGGCTATAGTAGCCACGACGGGTCTGCTGACAGATCTTACAGCAACAGGGAATGCAAAGACCACATTAACAGGTAACAGTTATCCATATACTATCAGCGGGACCTTAACCAATAATACCAGCTCAGCAATAACGATAGAGTACAGGGCAACACCAAAGTTAGGCGCTTGCGCAGTAGGTACAGATGTCATAGCAGTAGTAAAGATAGAGCCAACACCAAAGGCTTCCATGACCAATACAGCCCAGACATTATGCAATGGCGGGGCACTAACGGGTATCGTAATATCGAATGCGGCAACCCATGTTGGATCGCCGACGTTTGATCTGGCTATAGTAGCCACGACGGGTCTGCTGACAGATCTTACAGCAACAGGGAATGCAAAGACTACATTAACAGGTAACAGTTATCCATATACTATCAGCGGGACCTTAACCAATAATACCAGCTCAGCAATAACGATAGAGTACAGGGCAACACCAAAGTTAGGCGCCTGCGCAGTAGGTACAGATGTCATAGCAGTAGTGAAGATAGAGCCGACACCAAAGGCAGCGATTACTAATCTGTTTCCGGATATTTGCACAGGAGGCGCTACAAGTGTTACAATCAACACACCCAATGTATCGACAATCCCAGCCAATCTTTCCTTCGATCTTGATGTTGTTTCTTCAGATAATGCAGCAACTGGGGATATGTCGGTTTATAATGGAACAAGTTTAGCATATCCATATAACTTCAGTAATAGTATCCCGAATACTACAAACGATGATGTAACTGTTACTTTTACAGCAACTCCTAAACTTTCAGGTTGTGCATCGGGTTCTGCAGAGGTTACAACTATAGTTATTGAACCGACACCAAAAGCAGCTATTACTCATAATGGAGTAAGTCCGGTTTGTGACGGGGAGAATGTTGATATTGATATCACAACAGTTAGTGCATCAAGTGGTGCCAATCCTATTTTGTTTGATCTGGTTGTGTCTTCAACTGATCCTGGAAATACTTCCGGGGGAGCCTATACAAACCTTCCAAATCACACTTTCCCATTACATATTGGGAGTGATCTTAAAAATAATTCTAATGTACCGATTACTGTTACTTTTACTGTGACTCCCAAAATTGGCACATGCTCTGGTACAGCACAGCATGTAGATATAATTGTGAATCCTTCGCCTGAATTAACTTCTGCTACAGGGGTTGTTTGCAGCGGGAATGCGGCTACTGCTGCTCCTGTTTGTAATGTGACAGAATCAACATTCGACTGGGTAATTACTACGGTAACAAATGTTCATGGAGTTTCTGTTGGACAACCAGGTTCCGGAGATACTTTTTCAGAGCTTCTGTATAATGACGGAACAATGGGTACGGATGGAGTTACTCCCGGAACCGTTATCTACACTGTTACACCAAAGAATAAACCAATCTGGGGCGGTTGTGAAGGTACTCCGGGAACTGTGACAATAACAGTTAATCCTGCGACTCATGTTAAGATAGCACAGGATAATTATTTGATTGCTGCCGGGGATGTGGCAAATATTTCAGGTTCCATTACAGGAGGAACTGTTAATGGAACGTGGAGCGTGGTAAGCGCTCCGGTTGAAGGGACATTTGGTGATCCTGTTTTTAATAATGCGACGAAAAACAGCACAACTTTTGATCCTACTGCCTTTCAGGATGATGCCGGATTTGTAAAAATCAGGCTTACTTCTGCTGATCCTGATGGAGCAGGTCCATGCGGTGTTGTATGGTATGAGGCAAACATCCATATAGGAGCATTGCCAACTGCTGATGCAGGACCCGATCAGAAAATATGCGAACCTGCCGGCGCACCTCAGACTATAACTCTGATTGGTCGTATTGGTGGTTCCGGAACAACAGGTACCTGGACGGCTCCCGCTCCTCTGAGCGGTTCATTGAGTGCTCCTGTCGTGACGGGGCCATTTGACAACGGGACTCCTCTCGATCCGAAGGATGATTATTATGTGGTGACACAGGTTTATACAATAAACCCTTCTGATCTGGCATTGCCAAATAATTATAAGGTTTTGAATTTTATTCTTACATCTAATGATCCTGATGGAGCTGGTCCGGTACCGCCTGCTACCGACGATGTCAACATCACAGTACTGACTGGTCCTCATACACCTTTAATCGGTGGTGGAGGGAAAGAGTACTATGTGCGTTTTCTCTTATGGGAATTTTTACTCTGTTCCTTTGCATGCAGGCAATACTTATATCTGGAATATAGATGTATTGACCGGGGCGGGTGTTCCGGGGAGTTGATTATATTATTGTCGGAGGAGGAACACGGTTATAACTTTATAGCAATTGACTGGATCTCAGAAGGAACCTATAATCTGAAAGTACTTGAGACAACGAATTCCGCATTTTTGGGAATATCCTGCACCGGTGATTGGGTAACCAAGCCAATTGCAGTATATAAAGAACCGGTCGTTTCAGCCGGCTCTGACCAGACATTATGTATTGGTGAAACAGGCAACCTTACAGGAACCGTTACCGTTGGTTCGGGAAGCTATCATGTATGAATGGAGCCCCACCGTTGGTCTTGATAATTACAATATTCTTAATCCGACTGTGACAGGTACTTTTGCAGGTGATGTAGATTACATGCTGAAAGTAACCGACGTGGTTTCAGGTTGTGAAGTAGTTTCAGGTACAGTAAAAATAACCATCTAACCCTCTGCCAATTATTTATACATTGACAGGTCCATCATATTTCTGCTCTGATGATTTAAGCGAGTTACTCTTACCTTAAGTGATTCTGAGGCTGATGTAATATACCAGCTAATGAATGGCGCTGTAATTGTTAACACTAAACATGGCAATGGAAGCCCACTTACCTGGCAGGTAATTTTGCCGGTTCATATTATGTTGTTGCAGTAAGGGACGCTGTCCCGGCCTGTTCTCGTAATATGACAGGAGTTGTCAATGTTACACCCAATCCTGCCATTACTATGGCTACTAACCTGGTAGAAAATGTTAAATGTTTTGGAAGCAATGAAGGTAAAATATCTATTACACCGGCCGGAGGAACAGCTCCATATACATTCCTCTGGACAGGTCCGGGTGCATATAGCAGCACTAATGAAGATATAACAGGTTTGTATGCAGGCAACTATACTGTTACAATTACGGATAACAGGGGTTGTACATTTACTTCGGCCCCAATTACAGTATCTCAACCGTCACAACTGGTGTTAACTTCTGTTTTGCAGACCCAGGCAGTGACCTGTTTTGGAGGAAGCGACGGATCAGCTGAGGTTGTTGTTAATGCTACAACTGGTACTGCACCTTATAGTTATCAGTGGTATTATGATGCCAGTTTCTCCAGCCCTGTTGCTACGAGGAACAGCCAGTACTCTGTTAGGAGTAACCGGCAGCAACCTATTATATAATGGTTACTGATGCAAATCTTTGCACGGTAGAGTGGAAGTGTAGTGGTTACTCAACCTGCTCAGATTACAGGTTCAGGAGCGGTAACAACAGTTGTATCATGTAACGGTGTAAGTGATGCAGTTATAACAGTTACGGCATCAGGCGGATCAGGTACTCTCCAATACGATCTCAATGGAGCAAATACATGGCCGGCATCAAATATTTTCTCCGCACTTGGAGCAGGAACCTATACACTACGGGTTAGAGATGCACTGGCAAACAGCTGTGTTGTAAACCTTGCAGATGTAGTGATTACACAGCCTGCTATACTTGCAATAACCGGAAGTGTAACAAGCAACCATAATGGTTCACAGATAAGCTGTCCGGCCTCAACAGACGGAACAATAACAGTAGCAGGAACCGGAGGCACTACAGCATATCAGTATAATATCAATGGAGGAGCCTATCAGCCTTCACCGGTATTTGGAGGTCTGGGAGCAGGGACTCTATACAATGGGCATTAAGGATGCTCATGACTGTGTAAATACAACCAGTGTAACCATAACAGCTCCGACAGCAATTTCGGGAACAGCAGCAGCCACATCTGATTTTTCAGGTTTCAACATTAAGTGTAATGGTGGATCGGATGGAATAATTGAGGTGACAGCAACAGGAGGAACAGGAACACTTCAGTACAGCATTAATGGTGGAGCATATAAATTGTCAAATGTATTCACCGGGCTCATAGCAGGTCCCTATGATATAACAGTAAAAGACGCAAACGGATGTATTTTCCCGATACCAACAGTAACAGTTACAGAACCACCAATTCTTGCAATCTCTTCAATATCGGAGACAAAAATAGTAACCTGTTTCGGAGGAAACGATGGTGAGGCAACAGTTGTGGCAGCAGGCGGAACAGGAGCAGGAACCTATACATATCAGTGGTATTATGATGCGACCTTCTCAAGCCCTGTAGCAGGAGCAACAGCCAGCACTCTTGTGGGTGTACCTGCAGCAACATATTATGTAATGGTTACAGATGCAAATCTGTGCACAAAGAGCGGAAGCGTCATTGTCACTCAGCCAACACATATCACCGGCTCAGGAGCTGTAACAACAGTTGTATCATGTAATGGTGTTAGTGATGCAGTGATAACAGTTACGGCATCAGGCGGATCAGGTACTCTGGAATATGATCTCAATGGCGCCGGAGCATGGCAGGTTTCCAATATTTTCTCAGGACTTGGAGCAGGAACATATACTCTAAGAGTGAGAGATGCACTGGCAAACATCTGTGTTGTAAACCTTGCAGATGTAGTGATCACACAGCCTGCTATACTTGCAATAACCGGAAGTGTAACAAGCAACCATACCGGTTCACAGATAAGCTGTCCGGCCTCAACAGACGGAACAATAACAGTAGCAGGAACCGGAGGCACTACAGCATATCAGTATAATATCAATGGAGGAGCCTATCAGCTTTCACCGGTATTTGGAAGTTTGGGAGCAGGTATCTATACAATGGGCATCAAGGACGCTCATGACTGTGTAAATACAACCAGTGTGACCATCACAGCTCCGACAGCAATTTCGGGAACAGCTGCCGCCACATCTGATTTTTCAGGTTTCAACATTAAGTGTAATGGTGGATCGGATGGAATAATAGAGGTGACAGCAACAGGTGGAACAGGAACACTTCAGTACAGCATTAATGGTGGAGCATATAAATTGTCAAATGTATTCACCGGGCTCATAGCAGGTCCCTATGATGTAACAGTAAAAGACGTAAACGGATGTATTTTCCCGATACCAACAGTAACAGTTACAGAACCACCAATTCTTGCAATCTCTTCAATATCGGAGACAAAAATAGTAACCTGTTTCGGAGGAAACGATGGCGAGGCAACAGTTGTGGCAGCAGGCGGAACAGGAGCAGGAACCTATACATATCAGTGGTATTATGATGCGACCTTCTCAAGCCCTGTAGCAGGAGCAACAGCCAGCACTCTTGTGGGTGTACCTGCAGCTACCTATTATGTAATGGTTACCGATGCAAATCTGTGCACAAAGAGCGGAAGCGTCATTGTCACTCAGCCAACACATATCACCGGCTCAGGAGCTGTAACAACAGTTGTATCATGTAATGGTGTTAGTGATGCAGTGATAACAGTTACGGCATCAGGAGGATCAGGTACTCTGGAATATGATCTCAATGGAGCCAATGCATGGCAGGCAGGAACTACTTTCTCCGGACTTGGAGCAGGAACTTATACTTTAAGAGTGAGAGATGCACTGGCAAACATCTGTGTTGTAAACCTTGCAGATGTAGTGATCACACAGCCTGCTATACTTGCAATAACCGGAAGTGTAACAAGCAACCATAACGGTTCACAGATAAGCTGTCCGGCCTCAACAGACGGGACTATAACAGTAGCAGGAACCGGAGGCACTACAGTATATCAGTATAATATCAATGGAGGAGCTTATCAGCTTTCACCGGTATTTGGAAGTTTGGGAGCAGGTATCTATACAATGGGCATCAAGGACGCTCATGACTGTGTAAATACAACCAGTGTGACCATAACAGCTCCGACAGCAATTTCGGGAACAGCTACGGTAACAAGCAATTATTATGGAAGCCAGCTTTCATGCAATACGGCCACAGACGGAAAAATAACTGTAATTGGTAGTGGAGGAACCGGAGCATTTTCATATATACTTGTTGAAGATCCGGGAAATATATCCGGAGCAACTTCAGGGGTATTTACCGGTCTGCCCGCAGGACCTTATAACTTTACTGTTACAGATCAAAACAGTTGCTCGATTCCTGTTGGACCCATCACAATTACTGCTCCTCCGGCCCTGACAATTACTGTTAACGTAACAAGTAATTATAATGGACAGGATATAAGCTGCTTTGGTGCATCTGATGGAAAAGCAGAGGCTGTAGTGACCGGTGGCACAGGTTCTTATAGCTACAACTGGTTCAGCAATCCGGCAATGACTATTCCAATAGGTCAGATGACAGCGATAGCGACAAATCTTGTTGCAGGTACTTACTATGTAAAAGTGAAAGATGCAAACGACTGTGAAATATCGGGAAATGTAACACTTAATCAGCCTGTAGCTCTAAACGCTTCAATAACTACACTGACTAACGTAGCTTGTTATGGAAACAGTACCGGATCCGTAACTGTTGTTGCAACTCCTGCCACAGGAACATCACCATATACCTATAGTATTAATGGGGGTAGTTCATGGGAAGCATCAGGCACTTATAACGGCCTTTCTGCTTCTTCATATACAGTTCTTGTAAAAGATGTAAATGGTTGCATAAAATCAGTTCCTATGTCAGTTACCCAGCCAACCCAGCTTACTGCATCAATCACTTCGACTACAAATGTTTCATGTAATGCAGGAAATAATGGTGCAGTAACAGTAACTGCAACACCGGGATCAGGAACAGCACCTTACACTTACAGTATTGATGGCGGAATAACCTGGCCTGTTTCAGGTACATTCACGGCTTTAACAGCAGGATCATATTCCGTAATTGTAAAAGACTTTAATAGTTGTACAATAACAATCCCTGTTACCATAACTGAGCCAGCTGTACTTGTTTTGAATCCAACTCCAGACGTGTTACTTAATTGTTTCGGAAATACAAACGGAACAGGTACATTTTATGCACTTGGTGGTACTGCTCCTTATACATTCAGTATAGAAGCTAATACAGCAGGTGCTATTCCTTCTGCTCCCGGATTTAACTCACAGACAATACTCAATGCAGGTGCAGGGGTAGTTACCGTTAAAGTAACTGATTCTAAAGGTTGTGAAGCTCAATCGACAATAACTTTCACTCAACCGGCTGACCTCACTCCTGGAGTCATAGGCAGTAATCAGGTTGTTTGTTACGGAGCAGATCCTGTTGCATTCACTACAACGGCACCAACAGGTGGCCCTACTGACCCTGTCTATAATTATCAATGGCAGGATGCATCAAGTTCAGGAGGAACATATAATGATATTCCGGGAGCGACTTTAAGCTCTTATACACCACCCGCTGCAGCAACGGTAACCTTATATTACCGGCGCATGGTTGCCTCAGGTCTGTGTAATCCTGTCTACAGCAATGAAGTAGAGATTCTTGTTAATCCTCTTCCACTGGCCATTCTGTCGGGTGGAGGAACCATTTGCCCCACTGAGTCCTCTGTATTAAATGTTAATCTTCCTGTTGGAACAGGTCCTTTCGAAATGGACATCGATAACCTTGGAACGATAACCGGCTACATTAGCGGAGCTGATATAACAGTTTCTCCTCTGGTTACAACAACATACAAACTGACGAGAGTCAGGGATTTCAATGGTTGCGAAGTAAGTGTCCCGGCAAATCTTCTTGGCTCCGCTACAGTAACTGTAAGAGCTCTGCCGGTAATCACAATGTCACCTGATGACAATACAGTCTGTGAGTTTGCAGTAGCAACCTTTACTACGATAGCAACAGGCTCCGATCTTACATACCAGTGGTTTGTAAATACCGGAAGCGGATTTAATCCTGTTGTTGACGGAGGAGTTTATTTTGGGGCTAATAACCCTACACTCAGCATTTTTGGAGCAACACGCGCAATGAGTGGTTTTATTTATCATGTTGAGGTATCAGGCTGTTTAACTGTCCAGACTTCAGGTGATGCTATTCTTACAGTCAATACAGCACCCGAGTTTACTTTACAACCTGCCGATGCTGCTGTTTGCCTTGGATCTGATATTACAATGTCAGCTGATGCTACAGGCACTTCTCTGACATGGAATTGGGATGTTAATAAAGGAGCAGGTTTTGTTCCTGTAACAGCTGATGTAAACTTCAGTGGCGAAACAACTAATATACTTACAATTACTGCAGCACCTCCGGCGTTTAATAACTGGATCTTCAGAGCAAGAGCCACCGGAATATGCGGGGTCCCTGTTTACAGCAGTTTTGCAAGGTTAACAGTTATTAATGCACCAATAGTAAGTTCCCATCCTACCGATAAGCCAATATGCGAAAATGGAAGCACAACTTTTATCGCAAATGGAACCGGATACATTTCGCTTCAATGGCAAGTTTTCTCAGGAGGGAGCTGGAACGATATCAGCGACGATGCAACTTATTCCGGGACTACAACCAACCAGCTTGCAATTACGAATGCACCGGTTTCACTTAATGGTAAACAGTATCGTCTCGGTCTTGTTGGGGCATGTGCAATAATACCCACTAATGGTGCAACACTTACGGTTAATCCTAACCCTGTAGTTAATTTCCCGGCACCAATAAACGCATGCGGAAATGTTCCTATAGTTCTTGACGGAAATCCGACAGGAGGCACAGCACCATACCCTCAGAATCGCTGGACAGGTGAAGTAGGTCCGCTGAACAACTATTTAATTCAATCGCCGACTTTCAATTCAGGAATTGATGCTACTTATAACCTCAATTACGCGGTTGTCGATAGCAAAGGCTGTACAGCGAATGCTGATTTGCAGGTAATTGTAGACAGTCCATCGGCCATATATACTAAGACTCCGAATGACGGGTGTACTCCTCTCACGGTATCCTTTACCAAGGACATGGCAGGCATCGCAAGCTTCTCCTGGGACTTTGGAGATGGTTCTCCTGCAGAGACAGCAGAAGCCAATCCTAGCCATACATTTACGAACACAAATCCGTCGACAATAGGGTACTATAATGTAACGCTAACCGTTAATTCACCTGGTGGATGTACGGAGACTTATACATCAATTGTGACAGTATATCCGGCTATTGATCCTTCGTTCACTACGGATAAGAATACCGTTTGCAGCAACAGTCCTATAGTTTTCACTTCTTTACCGGGTGCGAGCAAGTATTTCTGGGACTTCGGCGATGGTGTGAGTGGCTATTTTACAAATACAATAAATCACGTTTATACGAATAACACTACTGCGCCAGTATCGCAAACAATTACTCTTACAACTACTTCATTCTATAATTGCACAGCAGTTAAAACAATGAATATTACAGTAATGCCGGTACCAATTGCACAGTTTACTGCATCTCCGGTATCGCAGTATTTCAAAGATGCCGGCAATCCGGTTACGTTTACGAATACAACCAATCCAGGTACATGGACATGGTTATGGAGGTTTGGAGACGGGAGTACATCAAATACACAGAATCCGACGCATACTTATACAAGTCTTGGTACTTTTGATGTGGTTTTGAACGTCAGCAATGAGACTTGTTCTGATAGCATTGAGCGTCAGGTAAGTGTTACGCCACTGCCGCCTGTTGCTGCCTTTGATCAGATTTTATCGGGTTGTACACCGCTGACCATTGATCTCAATAATACTTCGGCGAATACCAATACTCCGGGAACAACCTACTTGTGGGACTTTGGTGACGGTGGCGGTTCAACATCGAAGAATCCTAGCTATACCTACTTTACAGCGGGGATCTTCAGGGTTGAGCTGACAGTAACCGGTCCGGGAGGAACTTCAAGTGTCTCACAGATTGTAAGTTCATATGCGTCTCCGAAAGCTAACTTTGACCTTTCACCAGCCCTTGTCTTTGTGAATGATGAAAAGGTTAAATTCTTTAACCTTACCCAGGGTGCAGACTCTTATCTCTGGGATTTTGGTGACGGAGACACATCCAAGGTAAAAGAACCGTTCCATAAATACATGACTGAAGGAGTATATGATGTTACTCTGTGGGCATACCTTAATAATATGGTCAACGGTGTAAATGTTGTCTGTAGTGATAAGTATGTTATGTCTCCGGGAGTTACGGTGGAACCGGCAGGTACTTTAAGGTTCTCAACGGTGTTCACTCCGAATAAAGACGGGGAGATAACCATTGATCATCTGCCGACTGGCACCCAGATGGATCAGTTCTTCTTCCCGGCAATAAATGAGAAAGTAATTAAGTACAAGCTTCAGATCTTCAACAGGCTTGGCGTATTGATTTTCGAAAGCAATGATATTAATACCCCCTGGAACGGATACTATCATGGCA
This sequence comes from uncultured Bacteroidales bacterium, assembly GCA_963823065.1. Taxonomy (GTDB): domain Bacteria; phylum Bacteroidota; class Bacteroidia; order Bacteroidales; family VadinHA17; genus LD21. The sequence goes on along the minus strand of CAWGJX010000001.1, from coordinate 549,471 downwards.
CGCTTTGCGCTCAGGGAGTTTATGTCTGGTATGTCGAAGGGAAATATGCTAACGGGATGCCATTCAAGAAGGTGGGAGATGTGACCTTACTGCACTAAAAGACCCCCCAACCCCCCATATGGGGGGCTTTGGGTTCTTATACATTCTTTATCAAATAGTAAAGTCCCCCAAATGGGGGATTTAGGGGGTTGAAATTTGGAACGTTAGGTGTTCCGCTCTTTGTCAAGTTCAGAAGGTGGGTAAATAAATAGAAGAGAGCTCGTTGAAAGACGGGCTCTCTTTTTGTTTGAAAGCTGAAAGATATTATTATTGGGCCTCGCCATGGCGTTGTTCTGCTCTCAAATATTAAGTGTACTGTAGGGCCACGCCATGGCGTGGCCCTACACTCTATAATAGAGAATAACGTAGGGTCATGCCATGGCATGACCCTACGAAGTATTAATTCTTAAAATTATAGACCAAAATTTTTTTCAGATAGTCTGATTTTTATAATTTTGATCGAGTTTCGGTTATGCTTGTGCTAGCAATAAATTTTCATGATAGAAAGGAAACTTCTCAGACTAAAAAACTGGGATTACAGTAAGGATGGAGTTTACTTCATAACCATATGTTGCCATAATAAGCAAAAGTTCTTTGGCAATATTTGTAACGATCACTTTACTCTTTCTAAAATTGGTGAAATATCCACGCAATATTGGCATGAAATACCTGAACATTTTTCTCATGTCAAATTGGATGAATTCGTCATAATGCCAAATCATATTCATGGATTAATAATTCTGGATCATTCTCTTGTAGGGCCACGCCATGGCGTGGCCCTACACTCTATAATAGAGAATAACGTAGGGTCATGCCATGGCATGACCCTACAAAGTATTAATTCTTAAAATTATAGACCAAAATTTTTTTCAGATAGTCTGATTTTTATAATTTTGATCGAGTTTCGGTTATGCTTGTGCTAGCAATAAATTTTCATGATAGAAAGGAAACTTCTCAGACTAAAAAACTGGGATTACAGTAAGGATGGAGTTTACTTCATAACCATATGTTGCCATAATAAGCAAAAGTTCTTTGGCAATATTTGTAACGATCACTTTACTCTTTCTAAAATTGGTGAAATATCCACGCAATATTGGCATGAAATACCTGAACATTTTTCTCATGTCAAATTGGATGAATTCGTCATAATGCCAAATCATATTCATGGATTAATAATTCTGGATCATTCTCTTGTAGGGCCACGCCATGGCGTGGCCCTACACTCTATAATAGAGAATAACGTAGGGTCATGCCATGGCATGACCCTACGATCTCAGTTTTCAAGACCAATAAAAAACTCTATATCAGTTATTATTAACCAATATAAATCATCAGTAAAACGCTGGTGTAACAATAATGGATATCATAATTTCCAATGGCAATCCCGTTTTTATGACCAGATATTACGAAATGAAATTGCAATTGAAAATATCAGGGAATATATTTATAATAATATTAGAAATTGGAAGGAAGACGAACTTAATCAGTAGAGATTCATTTGTAAGAGGTTTTCTCAAAAGCTACAGCTTTCTTTTTATTTCAAACATTTTTTCACCCCTTGCCCCCTAAAGGGGGTTCAAGTCTCAATTTTTATATTAACAGCAACGATATTCAGACAATTTTTTAAGACCCCTTTGAGGGTTTTGGGGGTAAAAAATTATCTATTAAAAGTCTGTTTTGCGATGGGGTGTCCCTCTGTCGATTCGCGACATCTCCCCTGAAGGGGCGATAACACACGTTTTTTTAGAAGTGACATTTGCTTTAAAAAAATCACAAAAATATGGCATTTGATTTAAATAATTCATAAATTTGATCTGCTGCGTTTTCTAAAACAAAAAATAATGTCACTGATAAAGTACATCGAAAGATTGCGACGTATGGATTCATTGATATCAATGATAGCGACAGGAACACCTGAAGAATTTGCCGAAAAGCTGGGGATCCGTCGAAGCACACTTTTTTTGTCTCTTCAGGAGATGAGAGAGATGGGAGTGAATATAAAATACTCCTGTTTCAGACAGTCATATTATTACGCTGATAATCGGAGGATTAAGATTAAGCTGGAATATATCTTATCTGATAGTAATTGTTCGGAGGAGGTGTCTCTTGATAATCACGGTATTTGAGACGAAGGAAGTTCCCGGGCTAAAGCCCGGGACATATCTGAGTCTCTAAACCACGGCTTAAAAGCCGTGGTTAGAGGATAGTAATCGGAGTTTTATAACCACGACTTTTACACAATGTTTAATGGATATCCTTGTTGAGGTATAAGCAGGGCGTTGAGTATAGTTGGGGGATAGTGATCAGAGATTTATAACTACGGCTTAAAGTCATGGCAGAAGGATAGCAATCAGAGCTTTTTAACCACGGCTTTTAAGCCGTGGTAGCGGAAGTCAACTCTCTTAACGGGCTTTAGCCCGGAATGTTGCTATCCAGTATGATAAAACGAACACACCTGGTACTTTGTGTCATTTCTGAGATAGATTTCACGATGAGAAGCTGTGGTTATTGGATATCATTGTTGAGGTATGAACAGGACGATGGGTATAGATGAAGGATAGTAATCAAAGTTTTATAACCACGGCTTTTAATCCATGGTAGTCGGAAGTCAACTCTCTTAAAGGACTTTAGCCCGGAATGATACTTTCCAGCATAGTAAAATAGACTCGCTCAGAGCTTTGTGTAATTTCCAGTATGGAAAGTTGGTTACAAGATGTGTTTCCTTTAACCACGGCTTTTAAGCCGTGGTTATAAGCCCACTCAACCAGAGGGCTTTAGCCCATAACTTTATTTTCCTGGCAGTCCGGCTTTATTGGACTGAGTTTAAGTTACTTCGTTCCTAAAATAAACGGAGTATTAACAATACCTGAAAATCATGCCATATGTCAAGAACTGGCTCCATTGTGTATGGGGCACAAAAGTCAAGACTCCTTACTTAACGGGAGATCTAAAATATGATCTCCTGACTCATATCCGTACAAATGCAAAAGAAAAGGATATTTACATTGATTTTATCAATGGGAGTGCAGAACATCTTCATTGTTTATTATCACTGAAATACGACCATTCTCTGTCGTATGTTATGCAACTGGTAAAGGGTGAATCTTCCCATTGGATAAATAAAAACTCTTTAACAAAACAAAAATTTCTTTGGGCAGAAGAATATTATGGTGTCTCTGTGAGTGAATCGGATATAAAAAATGTCCGGGAATATATCAGGAATCAGGAGCGTCATCATCAAAAACAATCCTGGCTGGAAGAAACAGATGAATTCATAAAGATTTATGGTTTTGAGAAGTTCCCGGGCTAAAGCCCGAGACATATCTGAGTCTCTTAACCACGGCTTAAAAGCCGTGGTTAAAGGATAGCCATCAAGGTTTTATTACCACGACTTTCACGTCGTGGGTAATGGCTAGCAAACATTGTTTCCCAACCACGGCTTTTAAGCCGTGGTTGAAGAATAGCCATCAAAGTTTTATAATCACAACTTTCACGCCGAGGTTAATGGATAGTAATCAAAGTTTTATAACCACGGCTTTTAAACCGTGGTAGCAGAAGTCAATTCTTTTAACGGGCCTTAGCCCGGAATGATACTTTCCAGCATAGTAAAATAAACTCGCTCAGAGCTTTGTGTAATTTCCAGTATGGAAAGTTAGTTACAAGATGCGTTTCCTATAACCACGGCTTTTAAGCCGTGGTAGCAGAAGTTAACTCTCTTAAAGGGCTTTAGCCCGGAATGCTTTTCTGAGATATATTTCACACCTAACTTTTTTATTTTACTATAGTCCGGTATTATCGGACTCTTTAATTTTATATTCGAATTGCTGTAAATATTCTGTGCTATGAATTTGCTTACCAATTATTTTAGTCTGAAAGGACTGCACCTTTTTGTTGGTATTGTAGTTTTGAACCTTTTATTGATCTGGTTATCAAAAACTCTATTGATAAATGAGGTAGTATTTTATAATGCTTTTAGCAGCCAATTAACCTATGATCGATCTCTCCAATTATTTGAATCTATGAAGAGGCTTTCGTGGATTTCTTACGTATTTGCTCCGTTGATACTCCTGATTAAATTTTCGATGATCGCGTTTGTAATATACATTGGAGCCTTTTTTTATAATGTTAAGACCAAGATATCGCTTGGTTCTATCTTTAAGATTGTTATTGCAAGTGAGTTGGTTTTTGTATTTGCTGGATTAATAAAATTTTTCTGGTTTTATTTTTTTGCCGGGAATTATAATTTTAATGATCTTGGGTTCTTTTATCCTCTGTCATTAGTAAACTTTTTTAACAAGTCAGAGTTAAGCAAAGTCTGGATTTATCCTTTTCAAACAATCAATTTATTTCATCTTTTGTATATTCTTTTTTTGTCCTTTGGCCTCAGTAAGACTTGCTCCATAGAAAAATCTTATTCGGATAAAATTGTATTGTCCTCATACCTACCAGCTCTCGTAATATGGGTAGCGCTGATAATATTCCTAACAATTGATATTTCTGTATGAAAAGAATCATTTTAGGTTCGGTCATATTGATAATTGTTTCGTTAACAATTTTGCTTGTAACAGGAACAATTAATAAGGTTCATAAGCAAAAACTGCTGGAAGAAAAGATATCAAGGTTTCCGGCTTTTTCGTTAAATACTTTATCTGGTCGGCTCTTTTATTCTTCAGAAATAAAGGAAGGACCGATTTTAGTAGTTCATTTTCATCCGGAATGTGAACATTGCCAATACGAAATTTCAGATTTATTTAAAATCAATATCCCAAAATCATTCAGGAATGTTATTCTGATTTCTTCAGCTCATCCTGATTCGATTAAAACATTTTTAAATCATTTTAATTTCACTGATTTTCAATCAGTAATTGTCCTGGTAGATACAGCATATAGCTTTCAGGAAATCTTTGGAAAGGGGAGCATTCCTTCAAGTTATATTTATTCAAGAAAGTTAAAACTTATCAAAGCCTTTCATGGAGAGGTGGAAACAGAAGTCATACTTAACTCCCTTCAATATAGTGAATAAGATTAACCAAATTAAAAAGAAATCGGTACTTCAACATGATTCATCAGATTGTGGAGCAGCAAGCCTTGTTTCTGTAATTAGGTATTTTGGCGGGAATTCAACGATAGAAAAAATACGGAACCTTAGTGGAACAACCCAAAATGGCACAACAATGCTAGGGCTTTACCAGGCAGCAAAAGAAAGCGGACTGGACGCAACAGGTTATGAGGCTACTCTCCAGGACATTAAGACCTTCAGCAATGTACTTATTCTACATGTGACCATCGAGGAGAAATTGGAGCACTATATAATAAGTTTTGGATATGAGGGAGACAGGTTTAAAATCTGGGATCCTTCAAAAGGATTTATTATCATGTCTGAAAATGAATTGGGGAAAATCTGGACAAGCAAAAAATGTCTTGGATTGGTACCGAATAGTTCATTCAAGTTAGAAAAAGAAAACAAGAGAGGTAAAAAGGATTGGCTGTTGAAATCAATTAAACCCGAAAAAGAGATTTTAATAATAAGTGTGGTTATAGGGATACTGATATCTGTCCTTGGACTTGTCATGGCGATTTTTACTCAAAAGCTTTTAGATAAGATATTGCCTTCTAAAGAAATAAAGGTTCTGATTATCGCCTCAGTAGTAGTGCTAATTCTCCTTTCTTCTAGAATAATATTGTCGGCAATCAGGCAATTTTTTCTTCTTGTACAGGGTAAATCATTTAATATCAGAGTAGTTGATGACTTTTATAGCTCATTACTGTTTCTTCCGAAAACCTTTTTTGATACAAGAAAAACTGGAGATTTTGTTGCAAGACTAAACGATACTATGAGGATTCAGCGTGTAATAGCGGAAATTGCCGGAATATATATTATTGATGCATTAATATTGGTTATAACGATTATTACATTGTTTTTTTATTCTAGGATAGCAGCTATTATTTCGTTAATCTGTCTTCCATTGTTTTACATGATTGTTTATCGATGGAACAATCGAATAATTTCTGCTCAAAATGATTTAATGGCAGGTTATGCCTTAAGTGATAGTAATTTCATTGATTCTCTGAGAGGTATTAATGAAATTAAAAGCCTGAACAGGCAAAATGATTATTCAGCAAAAAACAAAAACATCTACTCTGAATTTCAGGACAGGATTTTCAGGTTAGGAAAAATTAAGGTAAAACTCAGCCTTCTTACTGGATTGGCAGGAACTCTTTATCTGATAATCATACTCATATTTTCATCAATTCAGGTTATGAGTTCTAAAATAACACAGGGTGAATTAATGGCCATTATTTCTCTCAGCTCAATTCTGCTTCCCTCAGTTCTTAACCTTGCGTTGATTAGTATTCCTTTCTATGAGGCAAAAGTAGCATTGAACAGAATGTTTGAGTTTTCACAAATCGATCCTGAAGCGGAAGATCCAAAGAATGATAATGAGTTAGAAATCAGAAAAATATCTTTGGAGGAAATTACCTTCAGATTCCCCGGACAAAAATTATTACTTGAAAACATATGTTTGAATATTGAAAAAGGAAAGGTAGTTTCTCTTGTTGGTGAAAGCGGAAGTGGCAAAAGCACACTGGCAAGTATAATCTTGAGATTTTATTTCCCTGAATCAGGGGAGATAGTTGTGAATGAAGGTTTGGGTTCAACGGAGATTAGTCTGACAAAATGGAGAACAAAAATTGGAATTATTCCCCAGGAAATTCATATATTTAATGGTACAATTCTGCAAAATCTATTGACGGAAATTACTGAATGCAAAATTAAAGGAGATGATCTCAACCATTTCAGAGTTTGGGTTAAGTAGTTACATTGATAGTTTTCCTTCAGGCATTCTGACTTTAGTCGGAGAGGAAGGAATTAATCTTTCAGGTGGCCAGAAACAATTGCTGGCATTTATAAGGGTTCTGCTAAATAAACCTGACATTCTTATTATCGATGAAGGAACATCCAATATGGACCGACTAACGGAAGGAATGATTATGAGTCTTATTTCCAGGCTTAAATCAGAAATGGGAATTTTGTTGATCTCGCACAGGATAAATATGATCAAAAATTTAAGCGATTATATATATGTAATGGAGGATAAAGTTATAACGAATGAAGGAACTCACGATGACCTAATCAAATCTGATAACCTGTATAAAAGATTCTGGGATGATTTTTATTAAAATATTTTAGAGAGTCCGGTATTATTAGACTCCGTTTTTTTTATTTTGATATGCAGTTACTTTTAACTTGAAGAAATTTGCAGGCAGATGCCGAAAAGCCTTAACAGAGTAGGCGAAAGAAAAATTGTCTCGCTATGAAAACATTAAGTTTGGAACAAATGCAAAAAATTGAAGGAGGGTTGACCAAAAGGCATTTAGGATGCACCGCTCTAGGATTAGCAGCTGGTTTAGCAGCAGGTTTTAACCCTATAGTGGGCGGATTAACAACTCTTGGTTGTTTCTTGCTAAATTAAATCAAATCGATCTGGCGGATTAGAATGAATCCGCCAGATTTTTATCAAATATTAGCTTTTAAATTTTCTAGTAGGGTGTTAAAAATTTTGTTTGCTCAATATTTGAAAAGTCTTGTTCGAAGTACTCGATTCGATACCTATTTGATAATTAAGATCTTGATTTCAGTTGGATTATTAAATATTTGCCTAATTGTTTTTTTCTTTGGTAGCAGTTTTGGTGAGTTAGTATTAAAATTTAATCCTTCAGTGGATAAAGTTATGTTTTTAAATAAAGGATTAATTTACTGGATCCCGATTGATTTCTTATTACGATACTTTTTTCAAAAAGGAGATTTTAGGTTAATAAAATCTTACTTACACTTACCAATTAGACGAAGTAAAATTATTTCATATATACTTTGTTTAGAAATTTTTAATATTTTTAATCTCTTTCTTATTTTATTTTTCATCCCTTTTATTTGGGTCAATGTTTTTCCAGACTATGGATGGCTTCCATCTTCTCTCTACTCACTTAACATATTATTTATTTTAGGGATTTTAACCTATTCCTCGGTTTTAATAAGAAACATGTCAGATAGAAATATTTTGTTCTCATTAATTCCAATTCTCTTGATTATACTTGTTATTGTATTAAAGATTTTTTACGAATCAGTATTAGGTAAATTAGCTGAATTTTTATTTAGTAATATTTTATTTGGGAATTATTTGACATTAATTATATATGCTCTACTCATTTCATCTTTGATAATATTAAACATTTTTTATGTTAAACAACTCTTGTATAATATTTTTATTAATGGGGATAAAATAAAATTTCAAACCAAGGAAGGCAAACACTTAAAAGATACAAGAAATTTATACAATTTATTTGAAATTAATTTAATAATGAGGAACAAGAGGATAAGGAGCATCTTTACAGTTCCCATCTACTTAGTATTTATAACATATACACTATTTTTACTTAAGCCAATTAATGATAGTTATTTGGTATTTTTTTGGTTTACATGTTTGAGTGGTGCTTGGGGGTATAGCTATCTCCAATTTATTTTTTCATTTGAAAGCAGTTTTTTTGATTTTATGTGGACTTCAAATTTTGATTTCCGTAAATACTTTAGGGCCAAATATACATTCATTTTACTAGTCAGCTTGCTCTTTGTTTTGAGTATCCTTCCTATTCTTATTATTAGGAATCAAGATCTATTTGTTGTTTTCACAGCATTAGTATATAATATAGGAATGGGATTTTTCTTAATTTTATCATCAGGCACTTTTAACAGAGCAAAAATGGATTTAAACAACCATTTCTTATTTAATTATAAGGGAAATAATCCTGTGCAGATAATATCCATTTGTATTTCAATTACATTACCATTAGCTTTCCTAGTATTTAGCTCAACTCTTCTAGATATACATGCTAGTTTAATTATTCTTAATGTCATTAGTATTATTTCACTTCTGAACTATAATAAATGGTTTCGAATGATTTACAGACAAATATCAAAAAGGAAATATTCACTTATAGAAGAATATAGAAAATGATTTCATTGAATGGACTTATTAAAAAATATGGTACAGCCGTTACTGTTGATATAGATAACTTAGATATCAAAAAAGGTGAAATATTTGGATTAGTTGGGAATAATGGCGCCGGGAAAACTACACTTTTTAGACTGATGCTTGATTTATTAAAACCAGAAGCAGGGGTTGTAAAATCAATGGGTGAAAATATCTATCAGTCGGAACATTGGAAGAAATATACAGGATCCTTTATAGATAACAATTTTCTTATTGAATTTTTAAAGGCATATGAATATTTTGATTTTATAGGATTTCTTTACGAAATACCAGGTGCTATTTTAGAATCAAGACTTGAAGATTTTAGAGCTTTCATGAATGGAGAAGTAATTGACAACAATAAATATATCAGAACATTATCATCTGGGAATAAGCAAAAAGTTGGTATTATTGGGGCAATGATCTCAAATCCAGAAGTATTAATCTTAGATGAACCTTTCAATTTTCTGGACCCTAGTTCACAGAACTGCCTTAAACAAATATTAAGAAAGTATCATGAAAAAAATACAAAAACAATAATAATATCAAGCCATAATTTGAATCATATCTCCGAGATATGTACAAGAGTAGTTCTTATGGAAAAGGGGAAAATTATTAAAGACTGTGATAATACGCAGGAGAACATGATAGATATTTTGACGTATTTTAATACTCAACTATAAGAATCCTATTGGTCGCTATTTCAGGTATTTTTTGGGGATATCTTAGGGTTCGATATAGTACAGGTATTTATTTATGCATTGTTTCTCACATAGCTGTAAATAGCTTATACTGCCTTGTAAATTTACATTGATTATTTGCCTTTTAGAAAAAGAGGCTCAAGATATTTAATAATGTGCGTAGCACCGTAATATTTAAAATCCATATGAACAGAATCAATTTATTGATGATTTTTCTTCTTGTGATTTTAGCAATATATCTATTGTACAGGCTGTTTATCGGTGAATATAATAGAATGGATTATGTACTTCTTATAATGCTTATTGCAACAGGATTGATAAATACTATTGTAATTATTTATCGGAGAAAGAAGACTAAAGAATAATGATTATTTTGAGAAAGCTATTAAATCCTTATTTTCACAATTGATTGTACGACGAATGTCACATATGGTATATTCCGGTTCTCTGCACCTAAAGATTTAATTTGTACAAATTCTTTTCTACAGTGATTATGCGGCGCTGCCGTTAATGAGAAGCATATGAAAAGTAAACATAAAAATCTTTATATTAGCTTATGAATAGTTGGATAAAAATTCTCCTTTTTTTCCCATTTTGGGGATTGTTTTTAATTATTTTTTATGCGATACTATTTCTGATTTATCCGGAATCCTTTTCAGGTTCTAAAATTGAATTTGATACACTCATCTCCAATAATTATGGTTTTTTACTTCTCAGCCAGGCAGCAATATTCCTTGCTGTCTTCTCAACCATATTCTTTATTTCAAAATTTATTGACAAACAAAAACCGGCATTCCTGAATTCGATGTTTAAACCAAAAGGGCTATTTTTCGGAATGGCTCTCGGTGCAATTGCAATAACATTGATCGTTCTGCTTATATCGCTCTCCACAAAAATAAAAATAACTTTCAACGGATTTAATATTAACATCTTAGTATATATTATACTATTTTTTCTGGTTGCTATTTCTGAGGAAGCAATGTCAAGGGGATTTATCTTTACCAATTTGTACAATCATTCAAACAAGTATGCTGCTATCATTATATCATCTTTAATCTTTAGTCTGATGCATGCCTTTAACTCTTCATTTAATTGGGTAGGTATGTTGAACATTTTTTTGATAGGCATCTTTCTTTGTCAGTTATACCTTAAGAGGATGGATCTTTCAATTCCAATAGGATTTCATTTCTGTTGGAATCTTTTCCAGGGAACCATATACGGATTTTCTGTCAGTGGAATGACATCTCACGGAATCTTTACAATAGAGAATATTTCCGGATCGAAATTCCCATTTGAAGGATTTGGCCTGGAAGGGTCTTTAATCGCAACTTTAGTTATAACGACCTTTATAGTCTACTTTTATGTTACCAGTACAAGGAAGGTAATTCCATTATCTAAGTTAGATTTATCTCCAATTAATATTGCAGAATTGAAGATTGAAGAATGATTCCGAATTGGTATAAAACATACTTTTAGAATCTTTTAAAGATTATTTATTTAAAATATTACGGTGCTCTGCACCTTAAATAATAATTATGTCTTGCATTCTACAAATGTTACGCGGCTCTGCCGCTTCAGAAGTCAGAGCATACAATTGTCAGAGCACACAATTTTTATTAATTATGTCTTGCATTCTACAAACGTTACGCGGCTCTGCCGCTTGAGAGGTCAGAGCACAGAACGGTCAGAGCACACAATGGTCAGAACACGCAATGTTCAGTGCATACAATGTTCATAGCATACAATGGTCATAGCACACAATATTTATTGCAACAAATAGTATTAAGAAACCTTAGGTGCAGCGCACCGAAATATTTGTAGATAAAATGTAAAAAGGATAATCATAGGTGCAGCGCACCGCAATATTAAAATCTTTAATACCGTGGCCAATATCTGCACTTTTTCCACTGCATTAATAAATTTATAAATTTATGTTGTGAAACATTTTGAAAAATACCTTATGGCGGTAGCATTTATTCTCGCATTCCTGGGTATAATAGGTTTATTACCGCAAATTATTTCGGTTCTTCTTTTAGTTTCAGCATGCATTTATTTATTTGCGGGATGGAAATTATTATCACCAATGACTGCATCGAAGTTACAATTGTTACCCTTTCTGGTTTCTTATCTGATTGCACAAACAATTGTCGTTGTTCTTTTTGGCATTCATGACTATCCGTTGAAAAATGAATTTTCTTATGTTACGACAGTCATTTTGTTCATCGCAATTATTCTATTGCTGATTATGAAATTCATTAAAGCCTCTCTCTTTGAGGGGTTTCTTATTTTGACGCTTTATTAGATTCTCTTTAAAAAAATCCCCGGAAGATAATCAGCACTCTCCCGGGGATTGGGGTTCCGGTCGGGATGACCAGACTAATGCACGAAAAATGCAGCGAGGGAAGACAAATATAAATTTGAAAATGCTGAATAGTCAGATCGCCTCAGAATCCCATGATTTACATACATCACAACAACGTTATTAACTAAATTAAAACCTATGACTTTATCGTTGACAATGACTTTATAATGCAAGTTTAAAAAACAGCAGGGACAAAAAAATGAAGAAATGATATGTTATACAACATAGTTATTCATATTCTTCATCTGTCACATACGACCTCCTGATCGGGCTGTACCTAAGGTTGATCCCCTCTTCACGGATCTCCTTAACAATCCGTTTAACCGTTCTTTCATTGATCTCAAATCTTAAAGCCAGCTCAGCCGGAGCACCAGTGCTTTTTAACGATGCAAGCTTGAGTAACCTCATCTTTAGAGTCTCTCTCTGAAACTTGTTCATTATTGCCTAAATTAATATTACTTTAAACTTGACTTTCAATATAAAATTAAACAAAAAGAAGGCAATTTTCCAAATATTTAGGCAAATATTTTCAGAATTAATTAATATTTTCCAGATTTTGTCTTTCTGTTATCGGGAAATATCTGAAGAACTTACACAGAGTAACACAGAGATTACACAGAGTGACACCGAGAAAGAATTCTATTTGTTAAACCTGCTGCTTTGTTTTGTGAACATTGTGAAATAAATTCCATGTCTTTTCATTAGCTCATCATGAGTGCCGGTTTCAGCAATTGCTCCCTTATCAAGAACAATTATCCTGTCAGCGAGACTGACATTTGTGAAACGGTGACTGATAAGTATAGATGTACGTCCCTTTACGATCTCCCGGAAACGACTGAAAATATCATACTCAGTATCAGCATCCAATGCACTTGAGGGCTCATCGAGAATAAGTACAGGGGCATCTCTGAAAAGAGCCCTCGCAAGGGCGATTTTCTGCCATTCCCCCCAGCTCAGCTCACGACTGTCATCAAAAAGATTTCCGATATTTGTTTCATAACCGCTTGGTAAATGGTCGATCAGTTCGTGTACACCTGTGGTTTTAGCTGAGGCCTTAATTTTATCTTCAGAATTTTTTTCATCAATATTTCCCATGCGGATATTTTCTCCGGCAGGAAGATTGTAAAGCATAAAATCCTGAAAAACAACTGAAAATTGCTTTCTGTATTCTTCAGGATCTATATTCCTGATATCATGTCCGTCATATTTTACATTTCCCGAATCCGGATCATAAAACCTGCAAAGCAACCTAACAAGAGTACTCTTGCCTGCACCATTAGGTCCCACGAGTGCAATGATTTCTCCCTTCTTTATTTCAAAGGAAACATTATTGATTGTACTGAAATTATTGCCGGGATAAGTGAAGGAAAGATTTTCTGCAGATATTTTTTTCTTTAAAGATCCTGGTTTTATAGCCGGTTCAACAGCAGTAACATTTTCTTTAAGATTCAGAAATTCAAAGGTATCCCCTATGAATAGACTATCCTCATAAAGCCCGGCCATTGACCCAAACAGATCTTTAATATAAATCATACCCTGCCTGAACGCAAGAAGAAACATGGTCATCTGACCCAGAGTCAGCTTCCCGCTTATTGTCAGACGTGCGATAAACAAAAGAGTAATTAACAGTGCTGATGCTTTGAAAAGATTGGAAACCAGCTCAATTATTGTTCTTCTTCTGATAATATTGATTTCTTCTTCTTTTTGTTTCAGGAATGATTTTTTGAAAAGGTCGATAAAATAATTTCCAAGCCCGAAAAGTCTCAACTCCCTCGATGGTCTGTCTCCGGTGAGAAGCCAGTTAAAATAAGAAGATTTTCTCGATTCAGGTGTTTGTTGTTTCTGAAAGTTATATAGGATATCGGCATAATGCAAACGAAGCCAGATTCCCGGTATATTTGCAACGAGCAACAATACTGCGAGTGTCCAGTGAAGCGTAAAAATAAGCCCGGCCATCAGTAACAGTGAGAGCAGTCCCCGGAACATCGACACAAGATTATTCAGAATGCTGTTTGGACGCCATGGAGCTTCTCTGGATGCGCGGGTAAGACAATCGAAATATTCGGGACGTTCAAAATTGATCAGATCGAGCTTTATAGCTTTGGAATGCAGCAGACCATACATATAAATCTCCAGCTTCATTGCTTGTTTTTTCCTGACATAACCACTAAAGTCAGATGTGGCTTCATCGAGAAACCATATTACAGCAACAGCTACTACAGGCCAGATAAAATTAATATTTCGGGATAATGGAGTAGCAGCCCTGGTTATATCATCAACAACCACTTTCAGAAGCCATATAAGCAATAATGGAAATACGCTCCTTAAAACAGACATTACAATATTTGTAAATGTCCAGCCCGGGGCGCTTTTCCAGACTAGCTTTAACGATTCCCTGAATAGTTTGATTTTATCCTTCATTAATATTTCAGGCTTTGCGGTTATTTAAATTTCTTCCACAAAGATATCCCTATAACTCTTATCCTGTTGATGAAATACTTTGGTTTTGTATTAATCCTGATATCTGCAGCAACAGGGTTTTCACCAGTTGTTTCAGCACGAACTACTCTTCCGGCTACTTTATCAATTCTTACAGGATTATCAGGATATGCATTACTGTCACCTCTTGCTATGTAGAAACTTACTCCATTTTTGACTACTATTTCCGAGAGCCGGTGAACAATAAGACCGGTTTCTCTTTTGATAGCGATAATTTCTCCCTGACGGGGAACCCCCTTAATATTTATTGGTTCGATGAGCAACAGAGACCCTGGCTTAATGCAGGGATACATGCTGAATCCATGAGCTTTAATTCTGATAGTTTTACCTTCAGAGAGAAGCGTGAGGCCCAAATCCTTCACCAATGCATGGTTGATAAGCAACTTACTCATTTTCTAAAATCACGTCGATTATACTTCTGTCGGGTTTAAATATGAGCTTGTAAGTAGGGATTGCCCCGCACATTATTGAAATGGAGCCCAGCAGTCTGGCAATTATATCAGGTCCCCAGTTATGCTGAATGCAGTTTGCCATAACCTGTGTAACAGCATTAGCCCCTTTTAAGGGAATAAGCTCGTTCCTTGGACCGTGCTCAATAATGAAAATCTTGCTGAGAATTGATTCGCGGGGCTCATCATTATTATATACAGGTGTATTGTACATCTTATAGCCATAACCTGTATTTCTCAGGATAAGCCTGTCGTCGTGGATTACTCTAGATCCCGAATTTTCCCAAAGCTTAGCCATCGTAGATTTACCTTTTCCGGATACTCCGCTGAAGATATAACCGTGGCCTGTATTGTTAATTCCCGATGCATGGATCATAATATCTCCATTTATTACAGTAATATAATAGAGGATAAGTCCGTCAAGCGGATATTCTAATGGATCAGTTTCATCCCGGGTTCCATAGATCCACAGATCCCATTCCATTGAAGTAAGTGAGAATTTCAGCACGGCATTTTTTTCTGTGGAAGAAAGAGGGAAGATAGTCCATATATAAAGCTCGGACTTATATTTCCAGACACTCCAGAAGTTAGTCTCATTATTGAATCTAATACCGTTTATCTCTTCAACATATGGCGCACGAAAGACCCTTTCTGCACCTTTTGGGAGATTAAAGATTTCAGAGTGAACACGAATGAGAATATCCGATCCGCCATCGTCGTGTATGTTTCTGAGGAATTTGGCGGACGGCTTTAGCTCCGGACCATCAGCCGATGCTTCAAACCCGATATTATATCCCGCTATTTTTAAATTATAATTCCTCATTTTCTTATTCCAACAAGATTTCTGCCACCAAGACACAAAGACACAAAGAAATCACCAAGAATTATAAAACCATTCTTCTGATGCCATTTTTTATTAAAGGAACATCAAAATTAATGAGATAGCCTAAACGCTTATTTGTCAATTTGAGATGACTCAATAATTGCGCTTCCCAAACAGGATTTACATTTTCTAATGCTTTTAATTCACATATTACCAGATCGTTTACTAAGACATCAAGTCTTAAACCTTCTTCGAAGACTAATCCTTCAAATACAATTGGTATATCTAGTTGTCTTTTTACAATGAAGCCTTTCTGAGTCAATACATAACAAAAACAAACTTCATATACTTTTTCTAATAATGCAGGCCCAAGTTCTTTATGAACGTGATAGGCAGCATTGACTATTTCTTTGCCAATTCTATCTTCTTCCTCCGACACTTCCTTATACATAATTATATATATCTTAGTGTTCCTTAGTGTCTTTGTGCCTTGGTGGCAAAAAAACATTTGTGTAAAATTAAAGTAATAATAATTAAATTACTTAATTAATGTATAATAAGATACTTACTCATATTATCTACAAAAGCAAAAACATCTTTCTCTGCATTTACTGAATCAATTTCATATTCAGCCGTTAAAGCAGAGATAATCTCTTCTAAAGTTCTTTTCCCGTCGATATGATCCCAAATAAAAGCACCGGTCTCATTGAGAGTATAAACACTGTTCATATCGGCAATGTTGTTTGTTATAGGAACAAGTACATACTCATTTCCGGTTTTTCGGGTAACTATTGAAGCAGAATGAGAAACTATTGTTTTCAAACCCGTCATGACAATCCGATTATCAGCCAAATGTATTAAAATTAATGGTTCATTTTTGGTACCTTTGCAAAAACGGATTATGAGTAAAAAGGGTACTGGCAAAAAAGATTCCGGCATTTCAAAGGAATCTATTGAAGGACAAATACTTGCAACACTTACAAAAACCCCCGATCAGGGGTTTAATTATAAACAGATAGCCAGAAGACTTAATATCACCGATGCTCCCGGCAGACAGATTATATCAAATATATTAAGAGAGCTTACCAAACGCGGAAGTGTTCAGGAAATAAACCATGGAAAATATAAGGCGAAAGTTACTAAAGGTTATATCACCGGAACAGTAGATATGACCCGCATGGGATATGGATTTATTTCTACAGATGACCTTGAGGATGATGTTTTTGTAACTGCTAAAAATCTGAAGACTGCATTGCATGGCGATAAGGTTAAGGTATGGCTTTATGCAAAGAGAAAAGGATCGAGACCTGAAGGAGAAGTGGTTGAGATAATTGAGAGATGGAGAACTTCGTTTGTCGGTACCGTTGAGATAATGCCCAACTTTGCATTTCTTATTCCTGATAATAAAAACATGCCCTTTGATCTGTTCATTCCAACATCTAAGCTAAACGGAGCAAAACAAGGTCAGAAAGCAGTTGCAAAAGTTGTGGACTGGGATCCGAAATCAAAAAATCCTGTTGCGGAAATTATAAATGTTCTCGGCTATCCCGGACTTCATGAAACTGAGATGCATGCAATACTTGCTGAGTTTGAACTTCCATATAATTTTACGGAAGAAGTTGAAGCATCTGCGGAAAAGATCCCAGGTGAAATAACCGAGAATGATTTAAAAGTCAGGCGTGATTTCCGCAAGGTACCGACATTCACTGTTGACCCTGCCGACGCCAAAGATTTTGATGATGCACTCTCTCTGAAACAGCTCGAAAATGGCAACTGGGAAGTTGGGATCCATATTGCTGATGTCACTCACTATGTAAAAATGGACACCCTGGTTGAAGAGGAGGCAAAACAAAGAGCTACCTCAATTTACCTGGTTGACAGAGTTGTACCAATGCTTCCTGAACGTCTCTCAAATCAGATATGTTCACTGAGTCCGGCCGAGGATAAGCTCACATATTCAGCGGTATTTGAATTAAATGATAAGTCGGAGGTGCTCAATGAATGGTTTGGAAGAACTGTAATTAATTCGGATAAGAGATTCTCATACACTGAAGCTCAGCAAGTGATTGATACAGGTGATGGAGATATGAAAGACGAGGTACTGCTGCTTCATCGCCTTGCACAGCAGCTCAGGACAAAAAGATTCGCTACCGGAGCTTTTGCATTTGAAAAGATTGAAGTGAGATTTGATCTTGATGAACAGGGGAAACCTGTTGGAATTAAATTCCGTGAGATGGGAACGGCAAATCAACTCATTGAGGAGTTTATGTTACTTGCAAATAAACGGGTTGCAGAATATGTCGGGAAGATACTCAAAGGAAAAACTTTTGTTTACCGTATTCATGATAAACCTGATCCTGAAAAGATCAGTAATTTCAGTCATTTCATAACACGTTTCGGATATAAGCTAATTGAGGATGACAAGACTTCACTGCCAAAGGCAATGAATAAATTGCTGCATTCCGTTGCAGGAAAAAAAGAACAGAATATTATTGAGACACTGGCTCTAAGATCGATGGCCAAAGCCATTTATTCAACAGATAATATAGGGCATTATGGACTTTCTTTTAAATATTACACGCATTTTACTTCCCCGATACGACGTTATCCCGATATGATGGTGCATAGATTGTTGTCTGCTTATCTTGCAGGTGAAAACCCGGGCAGCAAAGATAAGTATGAGAAGCTATGTGACCACTCCTCTAAAATGGAAAGGCTTGCCGCTGAGGCAGAAAGAGCATCAGTGAAGTATAAGCAGGTAGAGTATATGAGCGATAAGACAGGAAAGGTCTTTGAAGGAGTTATCTCTGGTGTAACTGAATGGGGAATATATGTGGAAATTGTTGAAAATCAGTGTGAAGGAATGATCCATATTCGTGAACTCGCTGATGATTTTTATGAATATGATGAGGAGAATTACTGTATAAAAGGAAGATCAACAGGGAAAGTTTACACTCTTGGGGACCGCGTTAATATTGTTGTCGTTAAAGCAGATCTTCAGAAAAAACAGTTGGATTACAGACTGGCAGAATAATACCTCATTCCCTGCTCCCATTCACATTCAAACCTCATCCCCCTGCCCCCTTCTCCTTGAGGAGAAGGGGGATTATTAATCTAATATAGTAAACATCTTAGCCCCTCTCCTTAAGGCTACTCTTTGTACACATCTTTTATTTTAAAATATTTCATTGCAACCCTAAATCCATCTAATAATTCATTGAACCTGTCCAGACCTGTCTTTATAGTGATGTAACCGGGTGGACCTTGCGACATATAACCACCCCAATGACCTATTCTACCCATTGCCCATGCAACCCATGGCAGTGTCCCTTCTGTAAATGGATTGCTAAGTTTCTGTGTCTTTCCTTCTATTTCCGGCATATAGATCTTGAGAAAGTTTAATTGTTCTTCGGAAAAGATCAAAGTGGCTTTGATCTCATGGATGTTTGTTAAGGATAGCTTAAGGATCATGGTTGTCAATGCTACCTGCAAAGCCATTACAGCAAGTTTTTTAAGACCCTCACCTGTTTCAAGTTGAGCTGATTCAATCATCAGGCCCTTACTCTTTATGACCCTGAAGAGTTCTTCAATGAACCACCGTTGACTATACCAATCC
This sequence comes from uncultured Bacteroidales bacterium, assembly GCA_963823065.1. Classification (GTDB taxonomy): domain Bacteria; phylum Bacteroidota; class Bacteroidia; order Bacteroidales; family VadinHA17; genus LD21. The sequence goes on along the minus strand of CAWGJX010000001.1, from coordinate 529,953 downwards.
ACACATCTTAATGCATCTTCCGGAGAACTTATAATATGTGTTGTTAAAAGTCTCCATAAGATGGGTGTTTCATTGGCGGGAATGGTTTCTGGAAGTTCTTTTGCTTCGATAGCCCACATTTCAACATATGCAGGTTTATTCCCAATTTCTTTGTTTACAGGATGCTGTATCTTTACTCTTTCGTATTTAAGAGACATCCTGGCTTTTCGTTTTTTCCTTTTGCGATTATGTCTAATTTCCAGATCATAACTTGCTCGTTGATTTGAAGATTCAAGCTTTTCAAAAAGTTTCTGATCCTCACCAAACAATCTCCGGTTGATACTTGATCTTATCAGCAGATGGGTTCTCTTATCCGGAACATGGGCAAACTCATCGTATATATCAGATTCCCTGTCTCCAATGAATGTCAGGCATGAAGCTTTTGTAAGCAAATCTTTGGTTCTTTTTGTACTGCTAATCCATCTATAGGACTCTTTCTCTTTTATATCCTGGTGCTTATAATCACGTTCATGCCTAGAAAGTTTTTCCCAACTTCTGTTCCATATGTTAACATCGGATATCCCTATCGGAAGTTGGTGTGATGGATTTATAACAAGCACAGGATGGCAGAAAAAGCCTGCATTATCATTCTTCGTAACAGGACCTATGTCCTTATCCTCTTCTCTCATCCTGTCTATATGATCAGTAAAATTCAACTCTGTAGTATCTTGAATACAAAGTAGATGCACCGGTTTGTCATTGTTCTTACAAACCCTGTAGAGTCCCTCTGCAAGATATTTATGGTCAAAACTGTTGTTGTTTAGCATTCTGTAAGCACCTTTTCTTTTAGTATTAGTGGTACAAAACTTATTAACTACAACATTACCAAAATTCAACATATCAGCCATAACTTTTTCTGCTCGTTTTTCAATTCTTGAATCGGGTAGAATACCTTGGTAAAAACCGTCAAACTGTCTGTTAATCATGCACTTAATGTACGAAAAACTAATCAGTTTTACAAATGTAATACATTGATATTCAGATATTTATATTAACACGACCAAAGTAGTTATTAACAATCAAAATTACGATATTTGTGTACAAAGAGTAGCTCCTTAAGGAGAGGGGTTGGGGTGAGGTAATTAAAAGATGGGTTGGGAAGAGATATCATTTAAGGAGATGGGCTTAGGTATTATCTACCCTTCTCAATAACCTTCAGCAATTCCTTCACAGCCTCTTCCTCCGGCACATTTTTCACGACAGGCATAGTTCCCTTATAAATATGAACCTTCCCGGGTGCTGCACCAACATAACCATAATCTGCCCCCGCCATTTCTCCCGGACCATTTACAATGCATCCCATTATTGCTATTTTGAGCCCTTTCAGATGCGCTGTCGCTTCTTTTACCTTCCTGACTGATTCCTGGAGGTTGAATTTTGTGCGGCCGCATGTCGGGCAGGATAAATACATTGTTCTTGTAATCCGGGTTTCTGTACACTGAAGTATTGAAAATGAAATAGAAGTAATGGTTTTTGTTTCAATTTGTCCGGTATTTCTAATACAAATCCCCGCGATCCGTTTATCCAGAACATAACGCCCAAGCAGTGCTGAAGCCTTAATCCCGAGAGCCTCAGCATTATTTTCATGGAACATAGGACTTAGAATTATATTAAATCCCAGGTTATCTTTTTCGAGAGAATTGAGAAAATAATCAGCTTCGTACAGAGATTTTTCAGTATCGAAGCTGAAGATTAAAAGTGTCGTATCAATATCGGGTGTTTCCAGGTAGGCATTATTCACTGAAGGGTCGGTGAGCAGGATATTTAGTTTTCCGGATCTTGTTACGGTTTCAGAAAAAGTTTCGGGGGAGAACACCGGATATGCCCTGTTATCATCCTTATCATTCCAGTTTGTTTCAGGAATTAAAATAGTAACATTATCAGGAATTTTTTCCGGACAATCATTAAGTAATAACAGATCAGCAGAACCATCAGTTTTATTAAGTTTTAATGAAACCGGATCATAAATAAAACCTGCATGCTCATACAAGTCTGTGTGGGATACAGGAAAAGAAGTCAGGTCAGAGATAACCAGCGGACCATTTATACTATTTAAAATTTCAGGTTTGAATTGTGGAGTTTTAAATGTGACTATTTCAGGAGGAGCCTTAGCCGAAATACCTCTTGGATAAAAGTCAACGAGCTGCTGTGCTACAGGAATTTCTTTTTCCGGATCTTCTGAGAGGGAAACCCGTATTGTATCGCCAATTCCTTCAGCTAAAAGAGCGCCGATTCCGGCAGCAGATCTTATTCTTCCATCCTCACCTTCCCCGGCTTCAGTCACACCAAGATGCAGCGGATACGACAGGTTTTCATTCTGCATCATTTTTACCAGTAGCCTGGTAGCATTAATCATTATTGCAGTGTCGGAGGATTTCATTGAAAGCACGAGATCGTTGAAGTTCTCCATCCTGAATACCCTTATAAACTCAATAGCTGAAAAAACCATTCCTTCAGGAGTATTTCCAAACCGGGTCATTATCCTGTCGGAGAGAGAACCGTGATTAATTCCGATTCGTATAACAGTTTTATTCTCACGGCAGATATTTATCAGGGGAAGCAGTTTTGCATGAATTCTCTCAAGTTCCTCTTCATACTCTCTGTCTGTGAACTCCTGTTTTTCAAAGGAGGCACGTTTATCAGCATAATTGCCGGGATTAATACGGACTTTTTCAACCAGTCGCGCAGCTATTTCTGCAGCGGCAGGGTTAAAATGTATATCAGCTATCAGAGGAGTGTGAAATCCTGATTTACGTAGTTCCCTTTTTATAAGGGCAAGATTCTCTGCTTCTCTTATCCCCTGGGCGGTAAGACGTACAAAATCAGCTCCTGCCTCAATAATCCGCATACACTGTGCAACAGATGCTTTTGTGTCGAGAGTATCAGTGTTGGTCATCGACTGTATACGTATCGGGTAGTCGCCGCCGAGTGGGGTGGAGCCAATGTGGATAACCGAGGATTTGTATCTATTTATAAGGCTTTCTTTCATCTTTTTGACCCCCTATGGTCCCCCTGTGAGGGGGACAAATCCGTTTTTTTTAGTTTGTCTTTCATGATATCGACCCCCTTCGGTCCTCCTGGGTGGGGGACAAAATCTCGTTTATGAATGAAATTATCCTATTAATTGCAGTGTCTAAATTAGTTTCGACTTCAAGATTAGAAAGATGGAGTATATAATACCCGTTTATTTTAAAAGTGTTGTCACGTTTTAGATCAGATTTTTCTTTCTCTGAATGAATTTCTCCATCGACTTCAATAATAAACCTAAGTTCATCACAGTAAAAATCTGTTATATAATCGAAAATGGGTTGTTGTCTTCTAAACTTATATCCATTAATTTTTTTTGATCTCAGCCTGGACCAAAGAATTGATTCAGCGCGGGTCATGTTGCTTCTTAAAACCCGTGCCCTTTGCATTAGCTCTCTATTTCCATAATTCAATCTCATTTTAGTAAACTTCTTATATCCAGAATTTTATCCCCCCTTGGGGGGATTATAGGGGGTGTTCTTCCCGGGGCCAATTTCCCTAATTTCCACAATTTTATCCCCCCTTGGGGGGATTATAGGAGGTTTCTCTCCCAATCAGAAACTCCGTCTTTCCTGTCCTTCAATGTTATTCCGATTTTATTAAGGCCTTTTCTTATTTTATCAGAAACCTCAAATTGTTTGCTGTTTTTTGCTTCCTGCCGGAGGTCGATAATAATTTTCATCAACTCATCCGTAAGCTTGTCATCAGCGGCCCCTGTAGATTCATCCTTTAATCCAAGAAGATCAAAGACAAATATGTTGAACAGGTCCTTTAACAAATCAAGATCTGACGCATTGATTTTTTCGCTGCCATCCAGTACGGAGTTTATAAATCTCACTCCATCAAACAGATGAGATAATAATACCGGACTATTAAGATCATCATCAAGAGCAGCATAGCACTTTTCTCTAAACCCTTTTATGTCAAAAGTTGACTGGTCAGAAGGTTTAATTTTTCTTAGGGATTCAATACCCTTCATCAGTTTCAGAAATCCTTTTTCCGCGGCCTTAAGAGCTTCATTTGAAAAATCCACCGTACTCCTGTAATGAGCCTGCAGGATAAAGAACCTGATTGTCATGGGAGAATAAGCTTGCTCTAAAACCGGATGATCACCAGTGAAAAGCTGATCAAGCGTGATAAAATTGCCAAGCGAACGAGCCATTTTTTGCCCGTTAATTGTAATCATATTATTATGCATCCAGTAACGGACTGATTCTTTCCCCAGTGCTGCGGTAGATTGTGCTATCTCACACTCATGGTGAGGAAACTGGAGATCCATACCTCCCCCGTGAATATCAAATACTTCTCCCAGATATTTAATACTCATGGCTGAACATTCAAGATGCCAGCCCGGAAAACCATCGCTCCATGGAGATGGCCATCGCATAGCATGCTCAGGACTTGCTTTTTTCCACAGAGCAAAGTCAAATGAATTTCGTTTTTCTTCTTTGCCTTCAGTATCCCGGGTATTGCTTATCAAATCTTCCAGAACTCTTCCTGAAAGTTTACCATACTTATATTTCTCATTATACTTCAGGATATCGAAATATACTGAGCCATTTGATTCATAGCCATATCCGTTTCTGATAAGAATCTTAACAAGTTCGATCTGTTCAATAATATGTCCTGTAGCTCTTGGTTCAATCGAAGGAGAGAGGGTGTTAAGCTGCCGCATGTTCCTGTGATAAGTGTTCACATATTTCTGGACAACCTCCATTGGTTCCAGGTGCTCCTGCCTTGCTTTCTTTTCAATCCTGTCTTCACCTTCACCAAGTGTCTCATTTTCAAGATGTCCAACATCGGTTATATTTCTTACATACCTCACCTTGTATTCAAGATGCGTGAGATAACGGAATAATAAATCAAATGTAATTGCAGGCCGTGCATGACCAAGATGCGCATGGCTGTATACAGTAGGTCCGCAGACATATAATCCGACAAATGGCGGGTGAACTGGTTCAAACCGTTCTTTCTTCTTCGAAAGAGTGTTGTAGATGAAAAGATTATTCTGCATTATGATACTTTTTGGTACGACAAAAGTAAGGTAAATTTTTATCCTTTTTGCCCACAATTAGAGTCGAAATCCATTAAACGCAACGCCCCAACTCCCCTAGAGGGGGACTTAAAAGTGTTGAATATTATAAATTACTTTAATAGCACAGAATTAGGGACTGTTGAAAAAGTCTTTTTTAACCGCAAAGCACGCTAAGTAGGCGCAAAGTGCGCAAAGTCAAAATATTATAAATCAGTTCTTTGCGTCCTTTGCGAAAAATCTTTGCGAACTCTGCGGTTAATGGATTTCGACTTTTTAGACACCTCCCCTGCGAAGCGGGAGGGGGCGCTATTCAGATGGCAAAAAAAGATATATAGGCCAAAAAAAACAGGGGGTAATCTCAAAATTATTTGGTTTTTTATAAATACTTTCTTACTTTTGACCTCACAAATCAAATATTCCTTCCTATAGGGTGTTTGGTTTTTATTAAGAAGGGTGGAGAGATTAGGCTCTTAGAAACCCTGGCAACCAATCCTGAATATTCAGGGGAACGGTGCCAATACCTAATCCCGGAAAGCCGGGAGATGATAAAAATTTAACACGAAAAAACATGAATTCTTTTCATTTAACGAACAACAACTTTATCATGCCGCTCATGCCTATGTGCATGTGCCGGTAAAATTTGATTTGTAATCATTCAACTTTTTTAATAATTGGCCGGAAATACATGGGAGATATTGTATCTGTCTGTCCGGTATTGATAAATTTAAAATTCAACAAAATGAAAAACGAAATAAAATTTGAAACATTACAGGTTCATGCTGGTCAGCAACCTGACACTGACACTTCATCAAGAGCAGTACCCATTTATCAGACTTCATCTTATGTATTTAAGAGTGCTAAACATGCTGCAGATCTGTTCGATCTTGCAGAATTTGGGAATATCTATACCCGAATAATGAATCCAACTACCGATGTATTCGAAAAAAGAGTATCTGCCCTCGAAGGTGGAGTCGCTTCTCTCGCTGTTTCATCGGGACATGCTGCTCAATTCCTTGCTCTCACAACCATAATAAAGAATGGAGAGAATTTTGTTACTTCTCCATTTCTGTATGGAGGTAGTTTTAATCAGTTCAAGGTTACCTTTGCAACTTTCGGAATTGATGCCCGATTTGCAAAAGATCTGAATCCCGAATCATTTGAAAAACTTATTGATAAAAAAACCAAAGCTATTTATGTCGAAACAATAGGCAACCCGGGTTTTGAGATACCCGATTTTGAAGCTCTCTCAAAAGTTGCTGTTAAGCATGGTATTCCACTTGTAGTGGATAATACTTTTGGAGCCTGCGGTTACCTTTGCAGACCAATTGAATATGGCGCTGATATTGTTGTTCAGTCTGCAACGAAGTGGATCGGGGGACATGGAACAAGTATAGGAGGTGTAATTACAGATGCCGGAAATTTCAACTGGAACAACGGAAACTTTCCGGTGTTTACTGAACCTGCTGAAGGATATCATGGTAAGATCTTCGGTGATATATTTTCCCAGACATCTGCAATGGGGAATATAGCATTCATAATAAAAGCACGTGTTGAAGGATTGAGAGACCTTGGTCCTGCCATCAGCCCTTTCAACTCTTTCCTGCTTTTACAGGGACTTGAGACCCTCTCATTGAGAATGGAACGTCACATTCAGAATACGCTCGCTCTTGCAAAATGGCTTGAAACACAACCAGGTGTTAAAAAAGTAAATTACCCGGGTCTACAGGACAATCCTTATCACGCCCTGGCTAAAAAGTATCTGCCAAGAGGAGCAGGCGGGGTATTGAGCTTTATTCTTAAAGCAGATAAGTCGAAAGTGGTAAAGCTGGTAGAATATTTAAAACTGGTAAGCCACCTGGCAAATGTTGGAGATGCAAAGACCTTGATAATTCAACCAGCCGCCACTACACACTCACAGCTATCGTCAGAAGAGCAGCTTGCAGTGGGCATTGACCCCGGCCTCTTCAGAGTTTCAGTAGGAATTGAACACATAGATGATATAATAAGTGATTTTGACCAGGCTTTTAAAAAAGTCCTGTAACCCCCTCCCGCTTCGCGGGGTCCCCCTAAAGGGACTAATTCGGTAAACTTAACGAATTGACCAGAATACTGAGGATTTACCCCCCTTTAGGGGGGCAGGGGGGCAAAAAGGCTGATTATAAATATTTACAGAATATAATATGACACAGGAAAAATTAAGGATTGGTTTGTTTGGTTACGGCTGCGTTGGTCAGGGTTTGCATGACGTTTTAAACAGCAGTAAGGGCTTTAAGGCCGACATTGTGAAGATTTGTGTAAAAGATCCTTCGAAAAAGAGGCGAATACCAATGTCAAATTTCACATTTGATAAAAATGAGATATTGAACGATTCCTCAATTAACCTTGTTGTTGAGTTAATTGACGATGCTGATGAAGCATTCAACATTGTTACAACTGCAATGCGGGGAGGTAAAAACGTTGTAACAGCTAACAAGATGATGGTGGCGAAGCATTTGAAAGAACTTGTTGCACTTCAATCGGAATGCAAAGTATCGCTGCTTTATGAAGCATCCGCAGGAGCAAGCATTCCAATCATAAGAAATCTTGAGGAATATTATGATAATGAGCTTCTTTATTCATTACGCGGTATTCTTAACGGAACCACAAATTATATCCTGACAAAAATGCATAACGAAGGATTGCCCTATGCTGAAGCATTGAATGAAGCCCAGGCAAAAGGTTTTGCAGAATCGGATCCGACTCTTGATGTTGAAGGATGGGACGCAACGTACAAGCTGTGTATAATTACTGGTCATGCGTACGGTCTCTTTCTGGAGCCTGAGCAGGTATTCCATTACGGGATCAACACTATATCAAAATTTGACATCCAGTATGCGAAAGAGAAAGGATTTAAAATCAAACTTGTACCATTTGTTGGTAAGACTAATGAAAACACTATAACCAGCTTTGTTCTTCCCCGTTTTATTTCATCCGATAAATATCTTTATAATGTCGATAATGAATATAACGGAGTGATAACTGAGGCAGCTTTTGCCGATAAACAATTTTTCTGCGGCAAAGGAGCCGGCGGATGGGCTACCGGCAGCGCCGTTCTTTCAGATATATCTGCAAATTCTTATGGTTATAGGTATGAATACAAAAAATTTCAGCAGGGGACAGTATCTAAATATACCCGGAATCATAAACTGGAGGTTTACCTGCGGTATAATAATGAAGCTGACAGAGAATTATTTGAGTTTGAGGAAGTGTCGGAATATTTCAGCGGGCGACAATATAAGTATGCTATTGGTGTGGTGAACCTTGAACGCCTTTATGAGTTACGGGAAAAACTCAGTAAGATGGATGTTTTTATTGTGAATACCGGAAGAAAATTCACTTCTGCTCAAAACAAGAACTGATGAATAAAAGAAATGACAGCCGCGTAGCGGCAGGGGGCGAGCCTATTATGAGAGCTAAATTAGAAGGAGTAGCTTTAAAAAATATAGCAAGAAAAAAGTAACTTTGTACCTTTTTAAATTAATAACGAAGAAAATTGAAACAAAAACTTGAAGATATTATAAAGCAAAAAATCCTCATTCTCGATGGAGCGATGGGCACTATGATCCAGAAACACAAGCTTCTTGAGAGTGATTACCGGGGTGAGGAATTTAAGGATCATCCAAAATCGCAAAAAGGCAATAATGATCTTCTTACTCTGACAAAGCCCGGCATTATAAAAGATATTTATAATCAATATCTTGAAGCCGGTGCTGATATAATTACCACGAATACATTTAATTCCAACAGAATCTCTATGCGGGATTACGGTATGGAGGATCTGGTTTACAGACTGAACCTTGAGGCTGCCCTTCTGGCTTCAAAAGCAATTACTGAGTTTGAAAATTCAGAAGAGCCTCAGTCACATTATATTGCAGGGACACTTGGACCTACAAACCGGACAGCTTCAATGTCGTCTGATGTAAACGATCCGGGTGCCAGGGCAATTTCTTTTGATGAACTTGTTCAAGCTTACTCAGAACAGGCCCGCGGACTGATTGATGGAGGCGTGGATATTCTGCTTGTTGAGACTGTTTTCGATGTCTTAAATTGCAAAGCCGCTCTTTTTGCAATTGATTCAGTGTTTGAAGAGAAAGGAATAACACTTCCTGTAATGGTGTCGGGAACAATTACCGATGCCAGCGGAAGGACCTTAACAGGCCAGACTCTTGAAGCATTTATGGTATCAGTTTCACATTTTCCTCTGTTTAGTCTTGGATTAAATTGTGCCCTTGGAGCTGAACAATTACGCCCGTTTGTTGAAGAGCTGTCTCTTAAGTCGGGTTTTTACACATCGGCACATCCGAATGCCGGTTTGCCCAACCAGTTTGGTGAGTATGATCAGTCAGCTGAATTTATGGCTTCCATTGCTGAGGATTTTATGAAAGAAGGCTGGGTGAATATCATAGGGGGATGTTGTGGCACAACACCGCTGCACATAAAAAAGATAGCGGAAGCTTCAAAGCAATACAAACCACGTATTAAGCCTGAGATTAAAAAATATACAAGTCTCAGCGGTCTTGAGGTTCTGACAATTACTCCTGAAACTAATTTCGTTAATATAGGAGAGCGCACCAATGTTTCGGGATCGATAAAATTTGCACGGCTGATAAAAGAAGAAAAATATGATGAGGCATTGTCTATTGCAAGAAATCAGGTCGAAGGTGGCGCCCAGGTGATTGATATCTGCATGGATGAAGCCATGCTGGATTCAGAAAAAGCTATGGTGAAGTTTGTGAATCTGATCATGGCGGAACCTGACATCTCAAAGCTGCCGCTTATGATAGATTCCTCGAGGTGGAACACTATTGAATCGGCGCTGAAATGTATACAGGGAAAATCAGTGGTAAATTCAATCAGTCTGAAGGAAGGGGAGGAAGTTTTTCTCGACCACGCAAAAACATTGCGGAAATACGGGGCTGCAGCTGTTGTAATGTTGTTTGACGAAAAAGGACAAGCAGATACTTATGCGAAGAGAATAAGTGTTGCTGAAAGATGTTACAGGCTTCTCGTTGATAAAATTAATTTCCCTCCGGAAGATATAATTTTTGACCCTAATGTTCTTGCCATTGCAACGGGAATCGAAGAACATAACAATTATGCAATCGATTATATCAGGACTACGGAATGGATAAAGCAAAATCTTCCCTATTCAAGGGTAAGCGGAGGAATAAGCAATCTTTCATTTTCATTTCGAGGCACCGATAAGGTTCGTGAAGCAATGCATTCGGTGTTCCTTTTCTATGCCATTAAAGCCGGACTGGATATGGGAATCGTCAATCCCGGGATGCTTCAGGTTTATACCGAAATAGATCCTGACCTGCTTCATCTTGTAGAAGATGTTGTACTGAACAGGAGAAAAGATTCCACTGAAAGACTCGTGAAATTTGCCGAGGGCATAAAGAATGAAGGCAAGAAAGTAGAAAAGGAAGATGCCTGGCGTCAGCTACCGGTTATCGACAGAATTAAACATTCTCTGATAAGAGGTCTTGATGAATTTATTGAGCAGGATATTGAAGAAGCCAGACCGCTTTTCGCAAGGTCCATTGAGCTTATAGAAGGACCTTTAATGGGAGGGATGAATGAAGTAGGAGATCTTTTCGGGGCAGGCAAAATGTTTCTTCCACAGGTAGTTAAAAGTGCCAGGGTGATGAAAAAAGCGGTATCGAAACTTGCTCCGTATATTGAAAAAGAAAGTGAAGGGAAAGCCAAAAAAATTGCCGGTAAAGTTTTGCTTGCAACAGTGAAAGGAGATGTTCACGATATAGGGAAAAATATAGTGGGAGTTGTTTTGTCGTGCAATAATTATGATATTATTGATCTAGGTGTTATGGTTCCGGCTGAAAAGATAATTGATATTGCCCTGAAAGAAAAGGCAGACATTATCGGTTTGAGCGGATTAATAACGCCTTCGCTTGAGGAGATGGTTCATGTAGCTTCAGAGATGGAACGGAGAAAACTGTCACTTCCTCTTCTCATAGGCGGCGCTACAACCTCAGAGATACATGCTGCAGTTAAAATAGCACCTGCATATTCCAATAGTGTTATCCATGTAAAAGATGCTTCCAAGGCAGCCGGAGTAGTATCATCTTTGCTAAAGAAAGATAATAGTTCTTATGTCGCCTCAATAAAAACAAAGTATAACAAGATGCGCGAGGAGCATAGTTCTCATAAAGCCGAAAGAAATCTTATTTCATTAACCGAAGCGAGAAAAAACAAATTTCAGACTGACTGGCAGACTCTCAGACTTTATGAGCCGCAGAAACCGGGAAGATTTATTCTCAACGAGATAGATCTGAATGAATTATCGAAGTATATTGACTGGACTTATTTTTTCTTTGCCTGGAAATTGTCAGGTAAATATCCTGCTATCTTCAGCGATCCTGTAAAAGGAGTTGAGGCAAAAAAGTTGTTCGACGATGGACAAATGTATCTTAAGAAGATAATTGATGAGAAACTTTTAAACGCAAAGGCTGTCTTTGGTTTATACCCTGCTGCTTCTGAGGGAGATGATGTTAAAGTCTTTTCAGATAAAAGCAGGAAAAAGGTAACATCGGTTTTCAGATTTTTGAGGAACCAGGAACAAAAAGAGAAAGGAGTTCCCAATCTGTCACTGTCTGATTATATTGCTCCCGGAAATGATGGTTTAGCTGATTGGATGGGAGTATTTGTCGTTACAGCAGATATTGATAAAGTAAAATTCGACAAATACAAAGAGGACGATTATGCGACTATTATGATCAGAATATTAAGTGATCGGCTCGCCGAAGCTGCAGCAGAATGGCTACATGAGAAGATAAGAAAGGATTATTGGGGCTATGCAAAAGACGAAAAGCTGACAATTGATGAGATTCTTAAAACAAAGTATAAAGGAATAAGACCTGCACCCGGTTATCCTGCTTGTCCCGATCATAGCGAAAAACAAGTTATCTTTGATATACTTGAAGCAGAGAAGGCAATAGGCGCTGCATTAACTGAAAATTTTGCAATGATACCTCCTGCGTCAGTGAGTGGCTATGTCTTTTCGCATCCGCGATCAACATATTTTAATTTAGGAAAAATAGACTCCGGCCAGTTGAATGATTATGCTAAAAGGAAGAATTTTACAAGAGATGAAGCTGCAAAGTGGCTCGCCCCAAATTTATGATATCGATTTGAAATGAATGTAATAGACAAGATTAACAGCGCTAAGGGACCATTATTTACATTTGAACTCCTTCCTCCTCTGAAAGGACATAGCATTGAGAGAACTTATGCAGCAATTGACAGACTTATGGAATATGAGCCTGCTTATATAAACTTTACGTCGCACAGAAATGAAACCATTTTAAAGGAAAGACCAGATGGTCTTCTGGAAAAAAGGGTTGTACGGCTTCGTCCAGGGACATTTGCTCTGGCTGCGGCAGTCAAATATAAGTATAACATACTTGTTGTTCCTCATGTGCTTTGCGGTGGTTTTTCAAAGGAAGAGACGGAGAATGTGCTTATTGAGATGAGATTTCTTGGTATAGACGATGTTCTTGCATTAAGAGGTGATCCACAGAAGGGAAGCCGCTCATTTGTTCCTGAGAAAAATGGCCATTCTCATACATATGAGCTTGTACAGCAGATTGTTGATATGAATAAAGGCAAGTATCTTGAGGATAACCTTGAAAATGCTGATCCTACTAATTTCTGCATCGGAGTTGCTGCCTATCCCGAGAAACACTTCGAAGCAGCTAACCGGCAGGTAGATATGGAGAACCTGAAAAAGAAAGTTGATGCAGGAGCCAGTTATATTGTGACCCAGATGTTTTTTGATAATAACAAATTCTGCAGATTCAGAGATGAGTGCAGAAAGACAGGAATTACTGTTCCGATAATTCCCGGAATAAAACCAATCTCTGCTCTGAATGATATAAAGCTCCTTCCTCAAACGTTTCATATTGATCTGCCAAATGATCTGTTTACAGCGGTGAAGAAATGCAAAAATGATTGCGAAGCAAGAGAGGCTGGTATCGAGTGGGCTGTAGCTCAATCAAAAGAGCTACTTAAACTGGGTGTTCCGGGCATACATTATTACACCCTTGGGCGGTCAGATAATATCGCGAGAATTGTTAAGGCTACTTTCTAAAACGCCGACTTTCCATCATTTTTCAGCCCCCCAACCCCCCTAAAGGGGGGCTAATTCTGGCACTTTCAATAAATTCATTTGGGACTCCGAATTAGTCCCCTTTTAGGGGGACAGCCGCGTAGCGGCAGGGGGTTTCATGACGGGTTGGTTCTCCCCAGAACTCTTGCCATCTCCCTGATATGTTCCGGAGATGTTCCGCAGCACCCGCCTATTATATTAGCACCTGCTTTCAAAAGTTCAGGAATAAATGATGCCATCATTTCAGGCGATTCGCGATAAATAGTTTTGCCATCAATAAATTGCGGTGGTCCGGCATTGGCCTGAATCATTACCGGGATTTTATTATCAGCCGCCCTGATAGCTTTCACAATGCCAATCATCTCTTCGATACCATTCCCGCAGTTTGATCCAACAATATGAGCTCCTGCTTCCTTCATTGAAAATACCATCTCAGCCGGCGACACTCCCATCATTGTAAAATATTCACCTTTCAGGTCTTTTGAAAACGTCATAGTTATAATTACTGTACATTCAGTAGTATCACTCGCCGCTTTTACCGCGAGAACAGCTTCATCGATAGCCGACATAGTCTCAATAATTATTATATCGGCACCTCCCTGTTCAAGAGCAGTTGACTGTTCGCAAAAACCATCATATAATTCTGCTTCACTGACATCTCCCATTAATAACATTTTACCTGTCGGACCAACAGAGCCGGCTACATGTTTCAGATTACCGGCTGCTTTGCGTGATATGGCGGCCGCTGCTCTGTTTAGTTCAGCTGACCGGTCGCCGTATCCATATTGTGACAGCTTTATCCTGCTGCCTCCGAAACTATTTGTTTCTATTATATCCGACCCGGCCTTAATATATGCCTCAGCAATTTCAAATACCTCATTTCTGTGGTCAATATTCCAAACTTCCGGACATTCACCTGGCTTGAGTCCTTTCGCGTGAAGCAAAGTTCCCCATGCTCCATCGGAAAGAAGTACTTTACCTGTTTTTAATTCGTCGAGAATTGTCATAAGCCTTTTTTACCTCATCCCCCTTCCCCCTTCTCCTTAAAGAGAAGGGGATAAGAGTCTGGATGTCAAATGCTTCCCCTCTCCTTAAGGAGAGGGGGTAGGGGTGAGGTAGTTAAAATTATAATTTAAACGCCTTCTTTATTTTATCTACATAATCAAGCTTTTCCCAGGCAAAGAATTCTACTTTTTTCTGATAAGATTTCTTGCCATTCGCGTTAAGAGATTTTGGCTTGCTACCGGGGACTTCATAATAAACTTCAACTGTTTCTGAATAGCTGTCACGTCCAAAATGTCCGTAGGATGCTGTAGGAAGGAAAACAGGATTTTTAAGACCGAAGCGCTGAACGATGGCGTATGGACGCATATCAAATAACTTTTCGATTGTCTGGGCAATCTCTCCATCATGTAACACATTCCCTTTTTTATCTTTAACCCTGGCTGTGCCATATGTATTTACATATAATCCAACAGGCTGAGCAACTCCAATAGCATAAGCAACCTGTATTAATGCCTGGTCACAAACACCTGCAGCGACAAGATTCTTCGCGATATGCCGAGCAGCATAAGCTGCCGACCTGTCAACCTTTGATGAGTCTTTACCTGAAAATGCACCTCCGCCATGAGCACCATGACCACCGTAAGTATCAACTATGATTTTGCGTCCTGTGAGTCCGGTATCTCCGTGAGGACCCCCGATTACAAATTTTCCTGTCGGGTTAACAAGAAATTTGATTTCGTTGTTAAACAGTTTCTGGATCCCGGCAGGAAGAGTCTTTTTAACTCTTGGAATGAGAATTTTCTTCAGATCTTCACCTATCTTTTGTTGCATAGCTTTTTCAGCTGCAAGCTCGGCTTTTTGAGATTTATCTTTAGGAAGTACAAATTCATCATGTTGTGTACTTATAACTATTGTGTCGATCCGGAGAGGTTTATTGTTGTCATCATATTCAACTGTAACCTGTGATTTTGAGTCGGGACGAAGATATTTCATCTGTTTCCCTTCATGTCTGATAGCAGCCAGCTCCTGAAGCAGTCTGTGGGCCAGCTCAATTGTAAGAGGCATATAATTATCCATCTCACGGCAGGCATAGCCGAACATCATTCCCTGGTCGCCAGCCCCCTGGTCTTCAGGTTTATCACGTACAACGCCCTGGTTTATATCACCCGATTGTTCATGAATAGTTGAAATAACACCGCATGAGTCAGAATCGAAACGGTATTCAGCTTTAGTATATCCGATATTTCGGATTACACCTCTGGCGCATTCCTGGTGATCAACCCAGCCTGTTGTACGAACTTCTCCGCCACACACGACGAGTCCGGTGGTTACAAATGTTTCGCAGGCAACTTTTGATTCAGGGTCCCAACGAAGAAATTCATCAAGCAGTGAATCTGAAATCTGATCGGCTACCTTATCAGGGTGGCCCTCTGAAACTGATTCCGAAGTAAATAGATATCCCATATTAATAAATATTAATTTATAGATTTAAAAATGCGGAATGACTGGATGATTGAAAAAAACGGAATCGTACGTGGTTTAGCATTTTTTTCCTGTGGTTGCAATCAGCTCAAATCTTTCCACTTGTTCAATAAGGCACAAAGGAACAAAAAAAAATGGGGATAAGAAAATTTATTGCTGGAAAAATGACACTACACCTCCGCTAACGCCATAGCCCTTAACTTAAGCTTTGGGGATGAATGTGAAACTGCATAAATAAATTTCCCCTCCTTCAAAAGCTAATCTTTATACACATCTTTGGCAATTCTGTTTTATAAGCCACGAAGTGGCTTAATATGAATAACCCCTGGCGCCAGCCAGGGGTACAGCTAACCCTCTGATCTCAAGCCCTGAAAGGGCTTAATATATTCTTCTAGAATACGCCATAACGCCGGATGAAAAGTTTTTCCCATAAATAATATATTCAGCTCCTTCAGAGCTGGGAAGTTTTTGGTAGACATCTACCCCTGGCTGGCGCCAGGGGTTATTCATATTTGGCTCTTTCAGAGCCATCTGTAATAATAATTAAAGAGTATGTTATCAGGACTTAAAATGACGGAGTAAATTCGAAATTTTAAAAGATGTGTATAAAGATTAGCTTCAAAAGGAGGGGAAATGTATCAGACTATACATCAATACTATACATCCTGTTTTGTGTTAAACACTCTCCCTGTTTTTTATATTAGACTTCTTAAATTAACGGCTATGCGGCTAACGCGGGGCGGACTCTTCGACAGAGGGGTTTTACCCCTTCGTCAGCTGTCTGAAAACTTCCTCAAGGTTACTTTCCTGTTTTTGCAGCGAAAGCACTGTAAGATTGTTTTTCACTGCGAAATTGAATATCGAAGGTCGTATGTCCTGGTCCCCTTCTGCTTCAATGGCCCACATATTAGGCCTGATATTTTTTACTTCAGTTACATTAGTAATACCGGAGAGTGATGACTCAGCAATGTCTTTGTCGAATTCAACTTCAATAAGCTGCCGGGGGCGTTTAATAATGGAATAAATTTTACTTTTCTCTTCATCAGCAACAATTATTCCCTTATCTATTATTATTACCCTTTCACAGATTGCTTCAACTTCCTGCATAATATGAGTTGAAATCATTACAGTTTTCTCCTTCCCGGCGGCTTTAATAAGATTACGGATCTCTACAATCTGATTGGGATCAAGTCCTGTTGTGGCTTCGTCGAGAATGAGTACTGCAGGATTATGAATCAGAGCCTGGGCAAGTCCGACTCTCTGTCTGTAGCCTTTAGAAAGCGAACCAATCTTTTTGTTTTGTTCAGAAGATAGTCCGGTTAACTCAATAATATTATCGATTTGCTTTTTCAGGGGTATGCTGCTTTTGTAAATTGAAGCGACAAATCCAAGATATTCTCTTATATACATTTCGGGGTAGAGGGGATTGTTTTCAGGCAGATAACCAATTTGTTTTTTTACATCGTTATTATCTGAATCGACGGAAACACCGTTTACATATACTCTGCCCGATGAGGCAGGTATAAAACCGGCAATTATTTTCATCATCGTAGATTTGCCCGCGCCATTTGGACCGAGAAATCCGACTATTTCACCGGTTTTGACTTCGAAAGAGACATTGTCGAGAGCCTTCTGACTTCCATAAAGCTTTGTAACACCCTGAACTACAATTGACATAAACCCGATTTTTTGATTTCAGATTTTACAATCCACAATCCGCAATCATCATGATCCCCAGCCACCCATAAACTGACCGACATTTGCAAAGGATGTCATCGGGTTCACACAGCAAACTGGTATCCTGGAACTGTTGGCGATAATATATTGTTCTGATGCCCCAACAACATAGTCGGCAAAAGTAATATTCTTGGTCGTTACAATCAGAATCAGGTCGGCATTTATTTTTTGAGCAAAGTCAATTGTTTGCTGAGAGATATTCCCTTTTGGCATGTCGTGGATCTCATACTCAATATTATTTTGTATCAGATATTTGATAGCAAAATTTAAATTGATTTTTGTCTTTTTCTGTATGTTTTTATCCGTACTAACCGATACTACCATATGGATCTTTGAATCGAAATATTTTCCCATGAATATGGCCATTTTTATCTTCTCCTTATTTTCAGCTCTGAAATCTACAGGGAAGACAATATTATGATACCTCTCCTGATCGGCCGGAGGGTCCTGTACAACAATGAAAGGAACCTTTGATTTTACAATGACTTTCAGAGCCCAGCTGCCTGTGAGCTTTTGCATCCCTTTCATACCATGGGTACCCATTACTACGACGCTGGCATCAACTTCATTTACATATTCTGCAATTGCTGAAAAAATACTTCCTTTTGAGATATGATAAGAAATAGGGATATCGTATTTTTTTCCATTTTCATCGATCAGTTTTTTTAACTGGTTGACTTTTTCCAAATGGGCTTTGGAGGTAATGTTATTGTCAACAATATGAAGAAGGCATATATCATTGCCTACCATGCGGCTGATTTTGACAGCATGTGCCAGAGCATGTTCAGCTACATGAGAGAAATCCCATGGTACAACTATAACTTTTTTATTCTCTTCCATTGCGCCTAAGTGTTTACAATTTTATATTCAAAGTTATTCAGATTTTACCACTTATCAAAATTTGCACTGGGCTCAGAGCACAGGGCACGGAATCTGTTATTCAATGAGCTCTGAGCCCTGAGTCCTGTGCAATTTATACTATGTGATCATCATTATTCTAAACTCCAATCGGGGGTAAATATTACATGTTCCGGTCAGTAAAACACATAAGAGAGCTTAACTGCTCAAAAATAGTGCCATAAAAAGTAGAAACAGATCTTTTTTAAGTGGCAAAAAGATAGAGAGATGAAGGTTAAAGCAAAATAATGCTGGTCTATTCTTAGTTAGCGCTTAACATTTTATTATTTTTGTACTCTGTTTTTTTTTAAAATAAATACTCATGACGAAAAGGATTAAAGTAAAAAACCTGTTAGATAACCCTGTCTTAGGATCGGATGTACTTGTAAAAGGCTGGGTAAGAACGAAGAGAGGAAATAAAAATATTCTTTTTATTGCTTTGAATGACGGATCGACAATCAACAATATCCAGATAGTTGTAGAGGTTGCTTCATTTGATGAAAACCTCCTTAAGGATATTACAACAGGAGCATGTATCGGTGTCATGGGTAAATTGCTTGAGTCACAAGGGCAGGGTCAGCAAATTGAGATAAACGCCGCATCGATAGAACTATTTGGCAAAAGCGATGCTGAAACATATCCGCTCCAAAAGAAAGGACATTCAATGGAGTTCCTGAGAGAGATTGCCTATTTTCGTCCAAGGACAAATACTTTCAGCGCTGTACTCAGGATCCGTCACGCAATGGCATTTGCCATTCATAAATATTTTAATGATAAGGGATTCTTCTATCTGCATACACCAATAATTACCGGAAGTGATGCGGAAGGAGCAGGTGAAATGTTCCATGTTACAACAATGGACCTTTCCAATGTGCCACGTAATCCTGACAATTCAGTTGATTATTCAGGTGATTTTTTTGGGAAATCGACCAACCTTACAGTTTCAGGGCAGCTCGAAGGGGAATTGGGAGCTCTGGCATTAGGGGATATTTACACTTTTGGACCAACTTTCAGGGCAGAAAACTCAAACACACCAAGACATCTTGCAGAATTCTGGATGATAGAACCCGAGATGGCCTTTTACGATCTTAATGATAATATGGATCTGGCTGAAGAGTTTGTTAAGTACCTGATCAGATATGCGCTTGATAATTGCAGCGAAGATCTTGAATTTCTGAATAATATGATCGATAAAGCTCTTCTTGAAAGACTAAAATTTGTTCTGGAAAATGAGTTTGTGCGAATAACATATACTGAAGCAGTTTCAATACTTACTTCTTCAGGGAAAAAATGGGATTATCCTGTAAGCTGGGGTACAGATCTTCAATCGGAACATGAACGATACCTTGTGGAGGAACATTTCAAACGCCCGGTAATACTTACCGATTATCCGATGTCTATTAAGGCATTTTACATGAAGCAGAACGATGACGGGAAAACAGTAAGAGCTATGGATGTTCTATTCCCCGGGATCGGTGAGATAATTGGAGGTTCACAGAGAGAAGAGAACTATGAGAAACTTCTTGGCCGTATCAGGGATTTGAAAATACCTGAAAAAGATCTTTGGTGGTACCTGGAAACAAGAAAATTCGGAACTGCTCCCCATAGCGGATTTGGTCTTGGATTTGAGAGATTAATATTATTTGTCACCGGAATGTTAAATATACGCGATGTGATTCCCTTTCCAAGGACGCCTAAAAATGCGGAGTTTTAGCCGTTTCCATAAATTTCTGACCCTAAGATGTTAAAGCAAAGGTTACAGCAGAAATTGCTTCAGAAACTTTCACCACAGCAGATCCAGATGATCAAGCTGCTGGAAGTTCCTACTTTGCAGATTGAACAACGCATTAAAAAAGAACTCGAAGAGAATCCGGCTCTTGAGGAAGGATCAGAGGAAGAAGATATTCCTTCGGAAACAGAAGAAGATGATCAGTTTGATGAGAAAGATAAGGATCAGGAGGAATTCACTCTTGATGACTATATAGAAGACGATGACATACCTGAATATCGCCTTCAGGCTAAAAATTATAGTAAGGATGAGGATAGAAGAAATGAAATACCTTTTTCCGTAGGAGCATCCTTCCAGGAACATCTCGAGTCACAGCTAAGCCTCAGGGATCTGACTGAAAAACAGAAAATTCTCGGAGAATATATCCTAGGAAACATAGATGAGGATGGGTACCTGAGAAGAGAGTTGATAAATATTGTTGATGATCTGGCATTTCTTCAGAATGTAGAAACCACAGAAGAAGAACTTGAGGATGTACTGAAAATAATTCAGGATCTTGAACCGGCAGGAGTAGGAGCCAGAACACTCAGGGAATGCCTTTTACTCCAGTTGGAAAAGCGTGATAATTCTGATCCTTCCCTGAAACTTGCTTACAATATACTGGATTCGCATTTTGAAGAATTCACTAAAAGGCATTATGATAAAATAATTTTCCGGCTTGGCATAACTGAAAATGAACTCAAAGCGGCTATTGAAGAGATCTTGCATCTTAATCCAAAACCCGGTGGTGTCTACAGCGACCCATTCAGTAAAACATCTCAGCCTATTATTCCCGACTTTATTCTTGAGCTGAGTGAAGACGGTTTTGACCTGCATCTGAATTCGAAAAATCTTCCGGAACTTCGACTTAGTTCTGCATACAGCGAAATGCTGCATTCTTACAGTAAGGACAAAAGCCAGAAAAAGGAGATGAAAGACGCTGTCCTTTTTGTGAAACAAAAAATTGATTCAGCCAAATGGTTCATTGATGCCATTAAACAGCGTCAAAACACCCTTCTCCTTACCATGAATGCTATTCTTGAATACCAGCAGGAGTATTTTATCGATGGCGATGAAACAAAATTGAAACCAATGATCCTGAAGGATGTTGCAGAGATGACTGGCCTTGACATATCAACAGTATCAAGGGTAGCAAACAGTAAATTTGTACAAACCCATTTCGGTATATTCCCATTGAAATATTTCTTTTCTGAGGGGCTTCAGACCGATAGCGGAGAAGAAGTTTCAACAAGAGAGATTAAAAGGATATTGAGGGACTGCATAGAAAATGAGCAAAAACGCAGACCACTGACAGACGAGAGCCTGACTGATATACTTCAGGAAAAGGGATACCAGATAGCAAGACGGACTGTGGCTAAATACAGGGAACAATTGAATATTCCTGTGGCAAGACTGAGAAAAGAAATATAAAATTAAAATATCCAAATGAGCTCCGAAGAACGAAAAGACTATTTCAACAGGTATGCAAAAATAATTGCGGTTGCATTTCACCCATTGTTCATGCCTCTTTATGGGCTAATAATCATCTTTGCCGCACCGACTTTATTAGGATATCTCCCTTTTAATATTATGAAATTATTATTTCTTATAATACTGGTAAATAATGTCTTACTTCCAATCTCTCTGTTGCCTTTCTTTGTCCACCATCATATCATTAGTTCATACTCTATAAATGAAAGGAAAGACAGGAATATTCCGCTGATAATCAGTACTATCCTGTATGGCACATCTTCATATATAATTTTCAAATTCCCGATTCCGGTTTTTTTGAAATCCTTTATTATTTCTACTGCGATTCTTTCGCTGGTTGTTACAATAATCAACTTCAGATGGAAGATATCACTTCATTCTGTTGGCTCCGGTGCACTGATCGCACTTGTGTTGATACTGTCAGTTAAAATGTTAACTCCTCTTCAGTGGTATCTGATTGCTGCCTTTATTGCAGCCGGATTAACATTATCTTCCAGACTGAAACTTAATATGCATAATCCTCAGCAGGTATGGGTCGGATTATTGACCGGGTTTTTTGGAATGGCCCTGTTTATGAATCTTCTCTAAAAGTTCTTATTCAAGTTTAACCTGAAACTTGCGTTCTGATGCCAATCGACTCTACCTTTTCAGCTATTTCTTTTAACTCCGCTACAGATACTTTTGTAAGGCTGGCACCATCAGGAGTATCCCTTGAAATTGTATAGATCATAACTTCAGAAGGCTTTATTCTGCCAATCGCTTTCAGCCAGGCATCTATTTCTTCCGGAGTTGTATTATCAATCACTTTTCCATTGTATGTACCCCTGAGAAAAAGTGTCTGAATTATAACTTTTCCATTGAAACTGACGAGGTTGTCTATTATATCATCGACTTTAATTTTAATGCGGGGTTGATTATGTTTTTTTATTGTGGAGTCACAGGCGGAGTCAAGTTTAAGGATATTCATATCAACTTTTAAAAGAGCTTCTTTGATTAAGGGATCTGAAATTGTCGTTGAGTTTGATAAAACCGCAATCTTGGTTTTTTGAAAATATTTATCTCTTAAAAATATACTGTCATCTATTATTCCCGGAAATTCAGGATGCAGCGTTGGCTCACCATTACCAGCATATGTAATTACATCAGGAGGCTTCCCTTTATTCTTTAATTCTGAAAGTTTATGATCAAGGGCACGAAATACTTCCTTCCGGTCAGGCAGGCGGCTTAATGCCTTATTAATGTCTTCTGACCAGCCGCATTCACAATAAATACAATTGAAATTGCAGATCTTTTTCCTTGTCGGCAATAAATTTATTCCCAGAGATACGCCTAACCGTCGGCTTTTAACCGGACCGAATATTATTTCATCAAAAAGAAATGTGGACATAATGTTGGTTTTTATATCAATCTTGTAACAAAACTTTCGGGCAGCAACTTCATATTTTGCAGATCTACATTCTGCAACACAAGAAGACCTGGTCTTTTACCCTGTTCAATTGATCCAAAACGGTTCTCTTCACCAAGGGCTTTAGCCCCATTCAGGGTAGCCCATAAAATAAGATCCTCAATTCGGATCAGAGGAAAATTAATCTGAATTGTCTTGAGTTCGTCAAGTATACTCAGACTCATATTGGAGGCTAAGCTATCTGTTCCGATAACAATTTCTGCACCTTCATCAATAAGAAGGTTTAATGGAGGAATTTTATTTTCAATGTAAATATTTGAATTTGGACAGATACACCAGAACAGGTTCTTTCTCTGCCGGATAGCTCTGATTGTATTTTGATCGGCAAAAGTATTATGAACAAGAATAAGGTTTCCTGATCTGGTTATTTCATTCAAAATTATATCTGCGTGATATTTACCCGTTTCAAGTCCTGGTGGCACTATTTCTGATCTTGTATTTGACGACATCAGGGGTTCTTTTTTTTGCTTAAGAAAATCTTCTTCTCCCTCTGTTTCCATGAAATGGATTGATGTCACTTTGTTTGCTGAACTTTTACTTTTAAGAAGCTTAAGCAATGTCTGCGACATGGAATATACGGCATGAGGGACAAGTGAAAAAGCAAGATCCATGGATTTAGCTTTTTCAGCAAGAGTGTTTATTTCATCCATCCGCTGAACTGCTATGTCCGGATCCTGGCCAAACGCTTCGAGAAGATTTAAATAGACGATGCCGCTTTCTTTCTTCAGATTAAACGTGTCAGATGTATTACAGATATCTGCGCATAAAACTATGCCTTCTTTAAACATATACTTGTCAGCAGAGGATGCTGAATAAGAAAATTCTTTTTTATCAGCCCTTGAATTTATGACATGTTCAATAAAACTGCCAAGACCCAGGCCTTTCGGCACAGCGCCTTTCATGTGTGAAAGTTCGAGATGACAATGACAATTGACGAATCCTGGTATTATTATACCGTTATAAAACTCCGTTGAGTGCTCTTCGTTAAGGTCGCCTTGCTTATTTTCAATGTTGATTATTGTTCCATCATCTTCAGTTGTTATAACAGATCTTTTAAGGAGTGGCCCTGAGTTTGTAATAATGTACTGAGCCGAGAAACGTTTCATTATATTACCTGTCTTAAATTAAGCTCAATATTTTCCAGCTTAAAGTGAATCCTCGTCCCGGGACGATTATGAAAATCATAGAGACAGCCTCTTAACTGTTGGTTTCCATCACGTTGCACAGTCATTGACATATTATAGGTGTGGGGTCTGCCATCTTTCAGGTACTCAAACGATTTAAAATATTTCCTTTTACCTGTTTCTAAGCTATCACTAGCAACTAAATATACACTTGGGCCTGGATTTACAGTCTGATCATCAGGGTATAAAATTGAAGTAAAAGAAAGAGTATAGGTTCCTGTCTTGGTGGCAGGCAAATTAAAGTTAGTGGAATCCGTTCCGGTTAATGAAGGCACAGCATAAAAATCCTTTCCAGGCCAAAGGTTTAAAATATGCATCTGTTCAGCATGATAATCTTTCTGAACATGAACCTGCATCTCACTTAAGATCCCGAGTACCTGATCATATATTTTGTTAAGCGTCTTGGAATCACTGACAAAATAGTATTGCATTGTATTATCCATCATTTTTTTTGTAAAACCATGTTTTTGAATTACCTGGTAGTATGCTGCAATTGAGTCAAGTGAGGAGAACCGTATTTTTATCTTCTGATTTGACAGAAGACCATCTGCCAGATAGATATCAACAAGTAATGGGACCAGTTCTTTTTCAGGGATTAGATTTTTCTCATCGATTTTAATTTCCCGCTTGTTGCATGATCCGACTAATAGTGATATCAGTATCAGACCTGCAAAAGCAATCCGCATAGTTAAATTATTAAAGATTCTCTTCATTAAGAGATTTGTTATATATGTGTTTTATAAAATATTATTCATCTTTATTCAGATATTTTTTTGTCAGAGACCTTACAGGATACCAGGCAGCCCAGTATCCAATTAAAAGAACCGTTCCAGGGACAATTATAAAATCTATCAACTTAAGTACAACCGGGTATGAATTCATTATAAGAGATTGACTCTGAAGCTTTACAAGACCGAAAGTTTGCTGTACCCAGCATATACAAAAACCAAGTATGACTCCTGATAATGCTCCGATAATAGAAATAAGCCATCCTTCAAATATAAAAATCTTTCGGATGAGATTGTTATCTGCACCGAGGCTTTTTAGTATTTCGATATCCCTTTCCTTCTCTATGATGAGCATTGTAAGAGAGCCGATTATATTAAATGAAGCAATAATAAGTATAAGAGTGAGGATAAAGAAAATCGCGAGCCTTTCGGATCGCATAACCTTATAAAAAATAGCCTGTTGTTCATTCCGGTTTTGGACTAAATAACCCTTCCCATAGATTTTTTTTATAGCCTTCTGTACCGCATCAGGATTCGCATTTTTCCGGAACTTGATTTCTATGGTTGAGACAGCCTTTTCAGTCTCTGTCAGCTCCCGGGCAACATCGAGAGGTATATAAACATATTTAGAATCGTAGTCTTTTTCAACTTCAAAAATGCCGGAAGGGAAAATAAATTTATGATTCAATGAGTTTTCCGCGCTCAGACTAGTACTTCCTGTCTTTCTGGGAAATATTATTTCAAGAGGTGTGATAAAATTGACTCTTATTCCCAGATATTGGGCAACTCCGACCCCCGGGATGGCATAAGGCCGTCCTTTGCTATTTTTCA
The DNA here is from genome assembly GCA_963823065.1 of uncultured Bacteroidales bacterium. Classification (GTDB taxonomy): domain Bacteria; phylum Bacteroidota; class Bacteroidia; order Bacteroidales; family VadinHA17; genus LD21. Next base: position 504,097 of record CAWGJX010000001.1, on the reverse strand, counting down.
GCATAAAGTCTCCCTCCCACATTGAACTGTCAATAGAGGATACTTTTGTATAGTTGTCATCAATTCCTTTAATCGTAGCAATATATTCGCGGGAACCGTATTTCAATAAAGCATTATCTTCAATGGTAAGAGAATAGCAACATAATCCGTTAACTTTTGCCAGAAGTTTCAGTCGCGATGAATCAGGGATGAATGTCTTACCTTCAGAAGCTGTTATCTTAATATCCGGGTCAAATGTATTGAAGATGCCACTTACCATTCTTTCCAGACCGTTAAACACCGAAAGAATAATTATAAGAGCCATTGTGCCAACGGCTACTCCGGCAACTGAAACTGCCGAAATGATATTAATCGCATTTCGCGATTTTTTTGCGAAAAGATACCTTTTTGCTATATATAACGATAGCTTCACTTTTCCAGCTTTCTTGCGGTAACCAGTAATCCGGTCCCGGTTTTATGCGTAATACTTAGATCAAAAAGATTAAGAATCAGCGACACGGGGAAAATTATCAGGTAATAAAATGGGAGGACCAGGAAAAATAAATATGACGTATTAAGCATCTTGATTGGGTATTTCATTGATAACCTCCATGAAATATTTCCGGGTTTTCCATAAGTATATCCTGCTTCAATAGATTTGAAACCAGCCAGGGAAAGTTTGTCGGATATTTCTTTGATGCTGTAACCATCTCTGACATGTTCGTCAATAAATGATTCTTCATGCTCGTTATGAACATCTGAACCCCCCATATCAGAAGGAGTAGATATCAGAAGGATACCATTGTTTTTCAATGATTTATAGAAATTACGAAAAACAAGAACATCTTCTTCAATATGTTCCATCACATCAACTGAAAGAATGATATCAAAGCAATTTATATCATTTAGGGTCGTGAGATTACAGGTATAAAAAGAGACCCTGTGGGATAAACCCGTCTTCCCGAAAAAAATGTTACAATCGTCAACCTGTTCCTTGTTTATATCATATGCCTTAATGTTCCAGTTGTTGTTCATTCGGCTCATACGCCACGTATATTGTCCAAAGCCTGAACCGGCATCAAGTATAAGAGCCTTCCCTGGAAATTGTGCGGCTATCTTTCGCAGGGCCTTTTTAACATGCCATGTCCTTAAAAGGAGGATATCAAGAAGAAAATACAGAGTTTTTCTCAAAAACGGCGATCGTGAAAAAAACCTGCCGAGTGTCCTTTTAATTGGTTCGTATTGCATATATGTCAGGATTTCAGCAATTTGTCAATCTTGTCGATATAATCCAGACTGTCATCTATATGGAAAGCTAAGTCAGGAACTATCCGTAATTGAGACCTGACTTTATGACCAAGATCAAATCTGATCTTGGAGCTGTGTTCTTCAATTGACTTAAGGATCTCCTCCTGGTTTGTCGCCGGGAAAATACTTATATAAACTTTTGCAAATGACAGGTCGGGGCTTACTCTGACTCTGGTGATTGACACCAGTTTCCCGTGTGCAAATTCATTTCCCCTTTTCAGAAAGATGTCGGCCAGTTCTTTCTGAATTAATCGTGATACTTTTTTCTGTCTTGTCGATTCCATGGCCAGATTTATTTTAATCTGCAAAGGTAATAAAAAAAGACGTAAAGCTGTAACGGCATAAAGGCTGAAACCTCTCCCTAAATCCTTCCCCTAAGATGCCTCTCCTTAAATCAAGGGAATATTACCTGACATCTTAATCTTGAATTTTGCTGAAAACAAATATTGATTTTTCCTTTATGCCTTTATGCCTTTGTGCCTTTATGCCTTTTTATTAGATTTGCGCTGAATTATTATTAAAATAAAGTAATGGACACAGTTGTAAGCGGCATAAGATCAACAGGAAATCTGCATCTTGGCAATTATTTTGGTGCAATAAAGAACTTTCTTAAGATGCAAACAGAAAATAATTGTTATTTCTTTATTGCAGATTATCATGCACTTACTACTCATCCAAGACCTGGTGACCTTCATGGTAATATCAAGCAGGTGCTGGCGGAATATCTTGCATGTGGTATCGATCCGGAAGTGGCAACAGTTTTTATACAGAGTGATGTTCCGGAGGTATCAGAATTGTACCTGTTGCTCAATATGAATGCATATGTAGGGGAACTTGAAAGAACTTCATCTTTCAAAGAGAAGATCAGAAAACATCCCGATAATATTAATGCTGCTTTATTAACTTATCCAGTGCTTATGGCGGCAGATATAATAATTCATAAAGCAACTAAAGTTCCTGTCGGGAAAGACCAGGAACAACATCTTGAGATGACCAGAAGATTTGCAAGAAGATTTAACCAGATGTATGAAGTTAACTATTTTCCCGAACCTGATGCATATAACTTTGGCCAGCAGCTTGTGAAAATACCTGGCCTCGACGGATCGGGAAAGATGGGAAAAAGTGAAGGGAACGGTGTATTTCTTTCAGATACACCTCAGGAAATAAAGAAAAAAGTAATGCATGCAGTTACGGATACCGGTCCTACAACTCCTGATCAGGAAATCTCAGAACCGGTGAAGAACCTTTTTACAATTATGAACGTTGTTTCAGATCAAACCACGGTTAAATACTTCGCTGATAAGTATGCTTCATGCGAGATCCGCTATGGCGACATGAAAAAGCAGCTTGCAGAAGATATCATAAAATTTACTGAACCTATACGGATGAGGATCACAGACATTTTATCTGATAATAAATATCTTGCTAAGGTTGTTTCAGATGGCGCGGAAAAAGCCAGGGCGAGTGCCTCAAAAACAGTGAGAGAGGTAAGAGAGATAATGGGATACCGCCCCTTCTGATTGAAATAAAAAAGCCAGGCTCTTCAACTGGCTTACGGATTCTGTTAATTGCTGATCCTAAACGGCTATATACATTTATTTGCTAAATTTGAATAATACAATATATACTTTTTAGTGGGAAAAAGGATTGCAATTATTTCGATAATAATCCTGATATCAGCTCTTGCGATAATGGGGTATTTTCTGTGGGAGAGAAGTAAGAATCTGATTACGGATCCCTACAAAACAATAACTCCTGATGCATGCATAGTTATTGAAACTGTTGATATTAAGAGCCTGCTCAATTCCCTTACAACAGGAAGAGGTTTATTTGGCGAAATCGGTAAAATAAAGGAGCTTAGCTCAATAAACCACGATCTGAAATATCTCGCTGATCTGTTGAATAAACAGAATTTTAAAAATTTGTTTATTGACGGAACCACTATAATATCGTTTCACACCGACAGGAAAGGAATAACATTGCCTGTCATCTCCATGCCAATATCGGGGGATGTAAAATTAAGGCATGTCAAAGAGATGTTTAACTCGCTGGGAATGAATGATATGTCACAAATCAGGATAAATGGCTATCCGGTTATTGCTATCCCTTTTCATACAACAAATCTGAATGACACTGCATATATTTCGCTTGTTTCGGGTTTGTTAATAAGCAGCAGCTCAAAGGAATTGGTTGAAAACGCTTCTGCCCAGGTAGACAAAGATTCGGACATCAGAAAATTACCAGGGTTTTCCCGTGTACTGCTGGCTTCAGGCAAAAATGTTGACAAAATATTTATTTCGTTCCAGAATCTCCCTGGCCTTCTCAGACCAATATTAAATAAGCAGAGTAAAGAATTGGTTGAAAAGATAGCAAAGCTGGCCGGCACTGCCGGTGTTGATATATATATTAGTGAAGATGGGCTGGTTCTCAGTGGTTATACAGAGAGTACTGATTCCTCGGAATTACTGTATAAATACAAATCGTTGCCTTCACATGAATTTCATACTTATAAAATCCTGCCATCAGCCACAGTGCTTTTTGAATCGCTTATCCCACCATCGCTTAGTCTTCACGCAGTTTCGGATACTTCCATGACGCAGGAGGCTTATGACCTCGCCTTAAAAATTAAACCTTTTATTGGCGAAGAGATAACCAGAGCAATAATCAATATCAAGGGGAGCCCTGTCGAAGACAATACCCTGATCGTTTACGAACTATCTAACCGTGTCGATGCTGAACAGCTTTTTCTGGACCAGCCGGGTGCCAAAAATGAAATTCTTTATTTTCAGCCCGATGAACAGGTTAAGATTCCAGTTTATAAAACTTCTTTTAAGGGTCTTATAAGAAACTTCCTTCCAGGATTCGCGCCAGGATTCAATGAAACTTATTTTACATTTTATGATCAGTTTCTGATTGCCGGAAACTCTTATCAAACCGTTTCCAGGTTATTATACGATAATCTTCTGAATAAAACTCTTAGCAATGACCTGGCATACCGCGATTTTGAAAATACTCTCCCCAGCCGTGCAGGATATTATTTCTTTTGCATTCCCTCGCGCATTACGGATTACCTTGAAGGGTTTCTAAATGAAGACATCATTAATGCATTAAGATCAAATAAAAGCTCCCTTAACAAAATTCAGGCAGCCGGGTATAAATTTTCATCGAGCAACGGTATGCTGTATAGTAGTCTTTCGATAAAATATAAGGAACAGGCCAGGGAAGAATCCACAACGGAATGGGAAACTCTGTTAGATACAATAGCGGGCATAAAACCATTTTTTTTTACTAATCATATTACAGGAGCGAAGGAGATTTTCATCCAGGATATGAAGAATAATATATATCTGATAAACGCGGCAGGACGTGTGTTATGGAAAGTACCACTCAATGAGAGAATTGTAAGTAACATATATATGATTGATTTTTACCGGAACGGGAAATATCAGTTGTTGTTTTCAGGGAAGGAATATATTCATCTGGTTGACAGAAATGGTAATTATGTAGAAAGATATCCGGTCAAATTAAGGTCGCCGGCTACAAACCCGATGGTTATGTTCGATTACGACAATAATCTTAATTACAGGATGTTTGTAGCAGGCGAGGACAGGTTAATATATTCATATGATAAAATGGGGAATGTGGTAAAAGGCTGGACCCCTTTCAAAACGACAGGCTTTGTAAAATCAGAAATTAGTTATTTCAGAGTTTCAGGAAAGGATTACATTGTGGCAGCTGATGAAAACAGTATCTATTTCCTCGACAGGACAGGGAATAAAAGAATAAATCTTAAAGAGCCCGTCATTAAAGCTATCGGGTCTGCAATGCGACTGACAACTTCATCAGATCCGGCAGTGGTATGCACTTCTCCTGACGGTACCATTCAATATATACATTTCGATGGCAGTGTTACAAAATATTCTATTAAGAAATTTTCAAGCAACCATTCATTCGATATTTTAGACATAGATGGAGACGGGTTAGGCGAATATATTTTTATTGATCAGGGGATATTGTATCTTTATAATATTAACAGAGAGGAAATCTTTAAAAGAGAATTTGGTTCTGACACACTTGGTGGGCCTATTAATTTTATCTTTTCATCTACAGATAGAAAAATAGGTGTTTTCGATGTGACGAAGAACCTTATTTACCTGATCGGTAAAAACGGAAAAACCATGGCGGGATTTCCTTTGAGAGGTGCATCTATGTTTTCAATAGGAAAACTGTCTGATAAAAGCGGCTGGCATCTTATTGTCGGTGGCACTGACAGATTCCTGTATAATTATAAATTGGACACCGAAATTAAATGAGAAAGATTATGATAAAGAGAGCTTTACTGTTTTTTTTAATAATCATGTTTCTTTCAATTGCCGGTTGTGTAAAAGATACTTACAACATGAGTATGCTATCAAAGCAAACTCATCTTTCTCCGAATATGGCAATATCAGCGGTGAAAGGAAGTTTTTCTCTGAAAGACATTGTTAAAGTCAATGATACAATATTATTTGACCAGAATAATCTGCTGACTTTTGTTTTCAGGAAAGATTCATTTGTTGATTTGAAATTGGCTGACTTTGTAAAAGGGCCTGTTATACAGAAAACTGCAGTGATCTCGCCTGATAAGATTGATGTAAATCTGGGTGATATCCTGAGTCATATAACAGGGAGTTTTAAAATTTTAAATCCATCTGTTAAATTTAATTATACCAATTCTTTTCCCGATTCGGTCCAAATGGATTTGAATGTTATTGGTACCGGAAATAACCAGAGTGTTGATCTCAATTTGGTTCCATTCAACATAAAAAGTCCAAAGTTACCGGGTCAACAGGAAATCTCTTCAACTTTTATAATTGATAAAACTAACTCTAAACTGCCCGATTTGTTTTCACTTCCCCCTGAGGTATTGAATTTTTCAGGCACTGTAACACTTTCGTATTCATCAAAAGACAGTCATGCTGAAAATGCTATCGGAACCAATCATCTTACAGGATCTCTCGATATTGAGATTCCGATGGAGTTGCAAATGACAAACCTGCAATTTGCTGACACTGTAGATAATTTCCTGAAAGAAGATTCAAATAACAACAATCCCATTAACCCTGAGGATTTTCAATTGCTTCAGGTTAATATAACTGCAGAGAATGGTTTTCCTTTAGGTGTATCACTCAAAATGAGTCTTTATGACTCCTCTACCGGGCTTAAAAAAAGCACTGTGGATGCAGGCTCGATTCTGACACCGGCACCAGTTGACAGTAACGGTAAAGTAACAGGACCAGCTCAATCAACTGCGACTATAGAAATAACAAAGGATTTCTTCAGTTCAGTTTCAAAAGCAGATAAGATTATCTTCTGGTTAACTCTTAACACTACAGGAAACGGATCCAAAGACGTTAAGATTTATTCGGATTATACTTTCGATTTCAGTGCGGCTTTAGTTGTGAAACCGGATATAAAACTGAATTAATAAAAATATAAATCGGTATATGATCGGGAAAATAAAATATATACTCACATTAATCCTTGTAATACATTTTACCTGTGCATCGGGACAAAATGGTCAGTTAATGTATTATATGAATATTCCGCAGAATCACCTGATGAATCCTGCTCTCAGACCATCTAATTCAGTTTATATTGGCTTACCCGTATTATCCGGTATTGATCTTAATACCAATAATAATTTTGTGAACTTCTCAGATGTTTTCATAAAGGGTCAGCCAAAAGACTCCATAATATCCATTCTTAATCCGGGTTATAACGTTGATAAATTTCTGGCTAAAATAAAGGACAGAAATTTCATGGAATCTGAATCCACCATTCAGCTTTTAGGAATCGGCTTTTCAATTGGCAGGGATGGTTATGTATTTTTTGATATTGATGAGAGATTCGATGGGAATATTGTTTTGCCAGGAGATCTTATTAAACTGGCACTTAAAGGTAATGAAGCATTTGCCGGAAGCACGATCGATTTGTCTTCATTACGGGCCGATATGAAATATTATCGTGAATTCGGACTGGGTTATTCACGAAATATTACCGATAAGCTCAGAATCGGAATAAAAGGGAAATTATTATTCGGAATAGCAACGGCTGCAATAAATAACAAATCCTTAGGGATTACGGTAAATAATGATTATTCACATGTTTTTGATGCTAACGTCGATATTAATGTAAGCGGCCCGGTAAATGTTTATATGGATTCAAAACATAATATAGACAGTGTTGTTTTTGATGACAGCCGCTTTAAAACATCAAGCGGAGTGCGCGATTTTATTTCAGGGAAGGGAAACACCGGACTTGGTCTTGACATTGGCGCAACATATGAACTTACTGACAAGATAATTCTTTCGGCTGCTGTCACTGACCTTGGATTTATAAGGTGGAAAAAAGATGTTACAAGCTTAAGTACAGACAATCAGTTTACTTTTGATGGTCTGGATCTGGTTGATTTTTTCAATGGAACTAAGTCTATTGATGAGATCAGTCAGAATATGATCGATTCACTCAAAAATGCATTCGTTCTTACCAAATCAAAGGCAGCCTTTACAACATTTCTGCCTTTTGGTATATCATTAGGCGGAAGCTACAATATTACAAGCAAGTTCTCTTTAGGTTTTTTGTCATATACCAGGATTATATCAAAACAGCTACGGGAAGCAATTACGTTATCGGCAAATATAAATCTTAGCAATGCATTGTCTGCCAGTGTTGGATATACGGCTGCGAATCATCAGTATGATAATCTTGGAGCGGCCCTGGCTTTTCGTGCAGGAATCGCTCAGTTTTACCTTGTAAGTGACAGGATTCCTGTGATGTGGGATAAGTTAAAAAACAACAACAGTACTGTCGTACTGCCTGCAAACTGGAATACATTTAATATAAGATTAGGGATGAATCTTGTATTTGGAAACAGGGAAAAGGAGAAGAAGGACAAACCGATGATTTTGGTGGAATAGGCAACCATGATCGTGAAATTCTTCAAAATTAAAGTTACATTAGTTTTAATTAGATAGATTTTTTACAATCTAATACCCCCTTCCCATCCTTCCTCCAGGGGGGAAGGTGTAAACAAACCTTTCCCCCTTGGGGGAAAATGAAAGGGGGTAGCTTTAACAAAGAAAGATTGAATTTGTTACTAAGTGAGGATTCGAAATATCACAAAGCAATAATAGTATGACTCTGATTCGTTATTTATTAATATGCATAATTGGGTATCTGATAGTCAGGTCTATTGTAAAGTTCGGCAAAAGGGATAAAGCTTCAGCCGATATGCATAAAGGGAATAAAGAAAAAGTGCCTTATAAAAAAGTTTCAAAAGAAATAGGCGAATATATTGATTACGAGGAGATTAAAAAAGACAAGTCAAAGTAACTATTTAGCCGCCCTAAGCTTCTTTGCAAGGGAATTTGCAAAAACAAAATCATTTAGAGTATTGCAATCTGAATTGAGAATATCATTTTTATCACCTTCCCAGCATTTAATCCCCTCACTGATAAATATTATTTTTTCTCCTATTTCCATTACGGAATTCATATCGTGAGTATTAATAATAGTAGTCATTGAATATTCAATGGTGAGTTCCTTGATCAGTGCATCAATGAGAATAGCAGTAATAGGATCGAGCCCTGAATTGGGTTCATCGCAAAACAGATATTTGGGATTCAAGGCAATTGCACGCGCAATTGCAACTCTTTTTTTCATTCCACCCGATAATTCTGATGGGAATAAGTTGTTCGAATTTTTTATATCAACCCGGTTAAGACAAAAATTTACCCGTTCAATTTTCTCTTGAGAGCTGGTATCTGTAAACATGTCGAGCGGGAATCTGACATTCTGTTCAACGGTAAGTGAATCAAAGAGAGCACTTCCCTGAAACAGCATACCCATCTCTTTCCTTATTTTTTTCTTCCCCGCAAAATCCAGTTTGTTAAACAGAGTGTTCTCGAACCAAACTTCTCCGCTGTCAATTTCATGAAGGCCTACAATTGACTTTAAAAGTACTGTTTTGCCCGACCCGCTTCTTCCAATAATAAGGTTTGTTTTTCCTGGTTCGAATGTTACCGAAATGTCATCCAGAACAGTCTTCCCATTAAAAGATTTACAAAGGTTTACAATTTTTATCATGAGAGAAGAAGTTGTGTCAAAATAACATTGAAGAGTAATATTAATACACTGCTGAAGACAACGGCTTTTGTGCTTGCCCTGCCGACCTCAAGGGAGCCGCCTTCTACGAAATATCCCTGGAAAGCAGATACGCTGGTTATTATGAAGGCAAAAAATACTGTTTTTATCAATGAGTATACAATATAATACGGGATGAAATCGTATTGAATTCCATAAATAAAATTCGATGATGTCATAACTCCTGAAAATGTTCCTGCTACCCACCCGCCGAAAATACCTACGATTATGGCAATTATCGTAAGAAAAGGATTAAAAAGCAGTGTTGCAATCATTTTTGGGAGTATGAGGAATGAAGCAGAATTGACTCCCATGATCTCAAGGGCGTCTATTTGTTCTGTAACTCTCATTGTTCCAATTTCAGACGCGATACTTGAACCGACTTTCCCTGCGAGTATAAGAGCGGCAATCGTAGACGAAAACTCAAGGATCATTGAATCGCGGCAGCCAAGGCCGATAAGATACTTGGGATAAATCGGATTCTCGGTATTATAAGCAGTCTGAAGTGTTATAACTGCACCCATAAAGAAAGAGATTATAGCGATAATCCCTATCGAATTCACTCCCAGATATATAAACTCACGCATTGTCTGTTTATAGTATATGGCTGGTTTTTCGGGTTTTGAAAATACCTTTTTCAGGAGAAGGAAGTAACGCCCGAATTGTGTTAGGAACCTGATCATTATTTAAAATTTAGAGGATCAAAATTACTAATATTTCCTGTAATTTCGTTAATTAGGTTTTTGAATCCCGTCTGCATAATAAATTATATATTTGCATTTTAAATGTTATAATAAATATTTCTTATGGATAACAGGTATGTTATTATAATGGCAGGTGGCGTTGGGAGTCGTTTTTGGCCTCTGAGCCGCCGGGAAAAACCCAAACAATTTCTTGATATTGTAGGTACAGGGGAAACATTGATCCAGCAGACATACAGGCGATTTAAAAAAAGTTGTCCTGAGGAAAATATTTTTATAGTTACAAATGCCGAACATAAGAATCTTGTGATTGAACAATTAGAAATTGATCCTTCACGTGTGCTTTTGGAGCCATTCCGCAGGAATACTGCTCCATGTCTGGCTTACGGATCGTTCAGAATTCTTAAAGAAAACCCTAATGCATTAATTGCTGTTACACCTGCCGATCATCTGATTGTGAAAGAAGATGTATTCACTGAAGTTATTCAACGATGTTATGATTTTGCTGAAAAGAATGATGCCCTGATCACTCTTGGCATTAAACCCGACAGACCTGAAACCGGGTATGGTTATATACAGGCTGATCAGAAGAAACCGGTTAAAGGGTTTAATAATCTGCTTAAGGTTAAAACTTTCACTGAGAAGCCCGATATTGATCTGGCAAAAGTTTTTCTTGAAAGCGGTGATTTTTACTGGAACTCCGGAATTTTTATCTGGAATATTAAGGCGATTCTTAATGCTATTGAGAAGCATCTCCCGGATATGTATAATGTGTTTGATGAAGGCCGGGAATTATTCGGAACCAAACAGGAGAAGAGCTTTATCGGGAAGACCTATGCTGAATGCAGAAATATCTCAATTGACTACGGAATCATGGAAAAGGCGGAAAACGTTTACGTTATGGGGACTGATATAGGATGGTCTGATCTTGGCACATGGAGTTCGCTCTATGAGCATTCTGCAGTTGACAGGAACAAAAACTCAGTAATCAGAGGAGATGTCTTTTCATATGGGACTCATGGTAACCTGTTCAATATCTCGCCTGGCAAAATAGCAGTTATACAGGGTCTAAAGGACTACATTGTGGTAGATTCGGAAAATGTTCTTCTGATTGTTAAGAAGGAGGAGGAGCAGAATATTAAGCAGTACCTTGAGGATGTGAAAAACTCAACCAAGGAGAAGTTTTTATAGGAATCGAACCACCTATGCACTTCAGGGATGGTTACCTGCAATAAAAATTTAGACAATAAAAAGAGGCTGCCAGAATCTGGCAGCCTCTTTTTTTCTGAATATATTTTAATATTCCCAAAGATCGTGTTCGAAGTTGAATAGTTCAGTTTTGATACGTTCAGCTTCAAAGAGAGTAGCTTTTCCTATTTCGTACTGGTTGATCCTCCTGTCGTTATATACGTTAGATTCTCCGGCAATTACACCATTAAATCTTCGTTGCATAAACAGATCATCGAATGAAATTCTCTGAGCATCATTATTAGTCATATAAACTTCCTGTTTTGCCAGTGCATCCCTTACATCATCATATTTAATCCAGAATAAAGGCTTTTTCAAAACTCTTCCGGCCTGTTCATCAAATGCCATGTAGTAAGGTTCAATACCAATTATTCTCACTTGAAGCGAAGAAAGTTTCTTATCAAAATACCACTCTTCATATAAAAGAAGTTGTTTAACCTCTTCAGGTTTTGCATCCTGCTTTATTGTAGTATCTCTTGTTCCACCGGCGGCATTAATTGTTATTGATTCGGTTTTAGTGACAGCTCCCATTTTGACTTCTATATCGCTGTAGGTAGTAGCAACAGAAGTTTGCAAAGGATCGTAAGCAGTAAGTCTGCCGGCTTTGATCTCCTCAAGAAGGATATTTATGAAACTCTTCCTGCCGTCGAGTGTAGCCTCAGTCGGATAATATAAAGGCTGATTGATTTTTTCCCTTAGATCTATCATGCGGTAATAGTATCTTGCCCACACAACATCGGCTTCGCGCAGATATGGGTATTCTATTTTTTTTGCATCCTTGATAGATTTCTGGTATATATCCCCAAAACTCTGGGCATTTATTATACCGGAAAGGGATAAAGCAATAATTCCAAAAAGAATTTTTCTAATCATGATAGTTATATATTTTTGATATTAATCAATCTTTAAAAGTATTGGCTGTAGTTCTTTTGTTTTGCCATCAGGTCCCAGTGCTTTAATATCTTTTATTGTCAAATATTTACCCCTGGTCAATCTGTTAATAAGGTCTTTCTGCTTAGTAGTAAGGTTACTGTTTGTGCTTGTTTCTTCAAAATCTGAACCTTTATCAGAATAAAGAATTGTAAAGCCAGTAACTTGATACTGCAGATCAAAGTCGAAATCGGGTAAGGTTGCAAATACTCCCTGTTGTGCCGCAGCTGTAGCTCTTGGGATAGATCCTGTACTTTTATTTCCAAAGATAGCTATTGGAGGAGGTATAGATTTTACCCTGAAAGTATAAGGAGCAAACTGAACAGGTTTTCCATTAATATCAGCTGTTACTACAACCTGAACTTCCTGGCCTACGGCATTTGGTTTAACCGCCCAGCTTCCTTTAAAATATTCTCCACCTGATCTCTTTACTCTTTCTGTTGAGAAACTGCCATTGATAACTTTAATCTTTAATTTATCAGGACTAATACCCGGTACTGAAACATCAATCGGGTTATTGATACCATAATACATTACGTTCATTGCTGTAGGAGACACGATGACATTTGATTCGCCTACATTATATGAGGTTTCAAAAGGATAGCTTTTTGTAGAGCCATCCGGGGCTTTCAGAGCTATGATGCCACCCCATTTTTTTGGACCAATGGATGAAGCACGTGCTTTATAAATACCTTTTCCTGTTTCATCGAGCAGAAGTTGTGCGTCTCCGACAGTTATAACAGGAGATTGTGTGGTATCAGTAGCAGAAATAAATACTTTTGCCTCATAGTCGCTTCCCAGTGTTACATAATTTGATATTGGAATAACAATAGGGGTGAGTTTGTTAAATTTAAATGATGACGCATCAATCTGGGAATACAAGTAATTAAGTACTTCTGTTTCAGCATTTCTTACATTTACCTGATATTCTGACAGGATACATATAACTGCTACGAGAGGTAATGTCTGGAAGTTTAGATTCTCCCAGCGTTCTGTCTCACCGTCAGCATTTTTTCCATCCTCAGTTTTAAGACTGGTTTTGAGTGCATCTTCAGTAGTAGGGTTTTTACCATCAAGAACACCAATCAGGAACTGGCGATACTCACTCAAAAGGGCCTTAAGGTCATTAGCTTTTCCATTTTCGTTAGCTCCAATCAGAACTTCAGATGGGACATTGGTATCATCAATCCTTTTTACTTCATCAATAATGACTTCATTTCCCTTAACTGCTGGAGTTTCGGGGTCTTTTTCAGCTTTTTTAATTATTTCGATCTTGAGTCCCTGGATAAAATTAAATGCTTCATCAGCACGTTCTTTTACCTGATAAGCGGATGTTTTATATTTTCCTGCCTTAGCGGGATTTTCTGCCGCAGCCCTGTCGAATTCTTTATAAATGACATCATTTTTAAGGGTATAATTTGCAATTGTCTGGGTAAGACCCTTATCAACTTTTTTAAATGCTTCCACAGCCTCCTTTGATACATTAAGTGCAAGCATGGCGGTAAGCACCAGGTACATCATACCGATCATCTTTTGCCGTGGAGATAGCTTTTCGTGAGCCATTGTGTAGTAGGTTTAGTTAGAATAAAAAGCCACGTTATTTAACATTCATAGCTGCCAGCATATTTCCATAGACATTGTTCAGTGCCGAAAGATTATCGTTGAGCTTTGTTATCTGTTCGCGGTATTTTTTAGTATCACCGGCTGACTCTGAAAGGTCTTTCATTAAACCTTGTATTCCTTTGTAGAGGGTATCAGATTCTTTAAGATGATCGTCTGCGCCTTTACGCTGAAGCTCATATACCGAATTCAGAGCGGAAAGATTTTTGTTCAGCGATTCCAATTGTTGCTGATATGATTTTCCGCCAACTTCAATAACTGACAATGAATCAGCCATTGATTTATAGGCAGAACCTGAATCATTAACTAATTTGGTAGTAGACTGGTATGAATCTGAAAATTTTCCAAGTGAATCATTAGCAGTGTTTATTGTACTGACATATTTCGATGAAGCTGCAGTAACATCGCCCATTGAATTCATGTTTGCTGTTGTTTCGCTGAGTTTTTTCATCCCTACGCCGAGTTTCTGGAACAGATCAGGAGTGATTTCTGCTTTTTCGAGCATTTCATCAAATTTAGCGAGGGCAACTGATCCTGCTCCGCCGCCTATCCCTCCGGAAACGCCGCTTCCGCCATGGTATTTTCCGCCATGGGCTGCAAGTTCCGGTGTTTCATCCTCCGGAATGCCTGCAAGTTCCGGATAAACCAGAGACCAGTCTACTTCTTCATGCAGATGGTTCAAATGCTGAAAAGAAGAAGATAATGGCTTCTGTCAGAAGACCTATGGTAAGCATGGTTCCAGCCAATGGCCAGTGCTGTATTTTAAACAGTGCACCAATAATAACGACGGAAGCACCTAATCCATATAGTTTGGCGATGAAGTTTTTCCAACCGCTGCTTTGTACTAATTCTGCTAGGCTCATTTTACGTGATTATTTTAGGGTTAGTTCTAATTATTTAATTTACACCAATATAAGATCTTACATTACGGAAGCCGACATAGGATTTAGTAGAGTCCTGATATTCATAATCTCTTGCACTGGTTTGTAGGAAATAGGCAATATCTTTCCATGATCCTCCTCGGATAACCTTTCTTTTCATAACTGGTGGATCCTGAGGAGTGGCATTATATTCATAATTTGGCTGAAGATCATGCTGGAAGATGTAGGCTGAGGGTGAGTATGCACAGCAGGTCCATTCAGAAACGTTTCCTGCCATATCATAAAGTCCATATTCATTTGGTTCATATGAGCCAACTTTTCCTGCATATACGTTTCCATCATCGATATAGTTTCCACGAAGAGGTTTGAAGTTAGCAAGGAAGCACCCTTTATAATTACGGGTGTAAGGTCCACCCCAGGGGTACATTGAGAGATCGAGACCTCCTCTGGCGGCATATTCCCATTCAGTTTCGAGTGGAAGCCTGTATTCATGTACATCTGCAACACCGTCTTTTCTCAGTGCAGTATTCATATAATTAGTTCTCCATACGCTGAATGCAGTAGCCTGGACCCATGATACTCCTACAACTGGATAATCGTCGAATGATGGATGCCAGAAATAGAGTGATGCCTGAGGGTCGTTGAACGAATAGGTGAAATCACGTATCCAGCAAAGAGTGTCAGGATATACGTTTATGATATTGTGTTTGATGAATGATGAACGATCTTTAACATCGGTACGTGTTCCATCAAGATTTGTGACCTTGCCTTCATATTTTCCAGTACCGGTTGCATAATCTTGTTTGTAATTCGACTTTGCAGCCTGCTGGTAATCAACCCAGAAATATGAATAATTAAGTTTTCTTACATCGACCTGTTTTTTACCGTTAAATCTCTCTTCAGGAGGGTAATACATTTCTTCGATTGTGGCTTTGGTTGTTTCTTCTTCAGGATCTATTTTTTCATCCCAGTTAATAACGTTTGGTTCAATGGCATTTCCGTCTTTATCTACCATAAAATACTGTCTGTCAGCTATACTGGCATTTCCTAATTTTGTCCTGAGGATAGAATCACGCACGTAGTATACGAATTGACGATACTTGTTATTTGTTATTTCTGTCTGATCCATCCAGAAAGCATCAACAGTAACGGACTTCGATATACTGTTCATCGCCCATACCGCATCCTGATCGCTTGGTCCCATCATAAAATTCCCGGCAGGAATAAATGCCATTTCAAAGGGCTCCGGTTCAAAGAATTTTTTCCGCCCTTGAACGCCAGTTAACTCTCCGTTATTTGAAGAGTGACAACCAGTTAACAGGACTATCAATATTAGAGCAGATAGGGTTACCTTTTTCATAATACTATAGAATTTTATATTGCAAGTAAGCTAATTTATTTTAATAATCATAAAAATCTGATACTTTTATATTTCATCGGGCTTTTGCCCAGGTTCAGGTCGAAGCAATAATTAACTACAAATTCATGCGAACCGCTGCTGTTCGTTCTTACATCGGAAATTGTAAAATCATACGAATAACCAAGCCTGATTCCATTAAATAACTCAAGCCCTACAATTCCGATAAAAGCATCACCCGCTCGGTAAGAAACGCCTCCCCATACCTTTTTATTGTATCTGATTAAAGAAGTAATTGCATACTGGAAAGCTTTTCCATCGCTGTACACAAATGCAGATGGCAATAATTCAAGCGATGGATTGGGTAATTGCAATGTATAACCGCCTGTAAAATAATAATGCCTGCTGATATAGGGAGAGCCTTTACTGAAATTTAGTTTCGGCTGATTAACATGAGTAACTGAAAAAGAACCATAGTATTTGTCAGTCTTATAGAAGAAACCTAGTCCGGCATCAAAAGCGACATGACTCTCTTTGGTTTCAGGAATTAGCGGATCTCCCGAAACAGGAGTATGCGAATCCCCGGATGGTATTTGCCAGTCGGGAGAAAGTGCCATACTATACATTCCAAGATTTAATCCGATTCCTAGTTTCCCTTCTCCAAGATCCATTATGTAAGAGTAAGCTCCTGAGAGGTTTATGTTTTTATCAAAACCTATGTTATCACTCTCGACAACCAATCCAACCCCGCTTTTTATGCCAAAAAGAGAAACAGGGGCACTAACATTGAAAAGTGTTGTAGCAGGGGCGCCTTTAAATCCTACCCATTGCTGACGATTTAGTGCAGTGGCACAGATCATTCCGGAGGTTCCGGCCACACCAGGGTTGTAGGTCAGGATGTTGAACATATATTGACTCGACAATGGATCTTGCTGAGAAAAAACCGGGTGTACTAAAAATACTAAAAAGAGAATTGCAGTAGTTAGTTTTTTCATCTCTTTATTTACAGATGGATTGTCCATTGATTGAACGAGTAAAATAAATAAAAATCTGATTGGTTTACAAATTAACAGGTATTTATTTAAGTTTTAGGTTTATCACGGTTAAACGAAGGGAAAAGGAATTTGTTACCGGAAAGTTATACTAAATAATCGCATCTAAAGTTCACGGTCATTGCTAGGAGCTTGCGACGAAGCAATCTGCTTATTTCAGTCTACCCACAGCCTGAACCCACCTTTCGGGAACTTCGTTGCGGTTAGCCTTGAGGTAGTCTTCATGGGAACATGCCACATAAAGATTCTGATCTTTCTCTGCCGGAAGCTCTATCCACCATCTGTCGGTAAGGTTACTTTTCACAAATATCAGATCCTCTTCCAGATCGGTAATCCTGACATGATATTTAATGAATCGTCCTGAATTACTGATATTTAAAACCGGAGTTTCGTATTGCTTCTGAGAAAAACCTTCAAGGAAGAACCAGAGGATCTGGGCAGCTAAGCCGGTAGTCTGATTACGTATATCATATTCCGGATTAACATCAAACAGCCCAAATACTTTCAGTTTATCAGATATCCCAGCGTACCTGGCGAGAAGACAGATCTCTTCACCATAAAAACCATTAGGGGAAGTACTTATAGTTCCGGGGGCATCGGATTGTCTTACCGCAGAAATATCAAATATTGCCACATCAGAATCCCTGAAAAGAGGTTCTGTAAGGTAGATAGCCTGCCTGACATCACCGATCCTGATTAGCTCCGACTGTCGTTTGAGAAACCGGTTTATTATTTGCTGATCATTAAGATAGGTCTGATATCCTATATTGATATAATGTGAGAAAGTACTCTTATGATTGCTGAGAATAGCATTTAGATAATTGAAAGAATCAGGTTCTTTTCTTTCACTGCTGAAATCTATACGTGGGTCTACTGCGGTTAAAGTATATTTTTTGATATATTGAGAGAGTGCTTTGTCAACAGCAGGAATAAGGGCGCTGGTTCCTCCGATAATTACAGGAAACAGGTTCTCTGCTATTAAAATGGATAAAATATCCGTCAGTCCTGCAATAGTATCGTTAAATGTGTTGCCTTGTTTCATATTGCCGAGATCGATTATTTTAGATTTGCCAGGGATTTTGGCAAGGCGGTACAATTGTTCCCTGATCATATCCGGACCTTTCAATGAACCGGAATTAGGTGAGTTTCTTCCTTCCGGAACGCCAAACAACGCAATTTTAAATTTACTGATATCCTTAAGAGGATGGTTCTCGGTATGTATAGAGATATTGTGGGGAAAGCCCGCCTGTTCTGTCAAATATTCGAAATCAGGACTTTCGATGCTTACAGGATTAAAATAATCATTCAGGTCTACCATAGTTTATTTAGAAGCTCTTTTTGGTTTATCATTGCTGTCAATTATTTTTTCGCAATCCTCTTTAATAAGTTTTTCAGCATCCGTACCTTTGGGTAGCCTGTAATTCTGCTTGTCTTTTACCAGATAAGGTCCATATCTGCCATTCAGGAGCTGAATATCTCCAAAATCCTTTATAACTTTCTTTTTATCGCTTTCTGTCTTTTCAAGGATTACTTCAATGGCCCTGTCAAATGTTACAGTATAGGGATCATCGACTCCTTTTTTTAAAGAGAAGAATTTGCTTTTGAATCTTATGTAAGGACCGAATTTGCCAATTCCTACTACCATTTCACCGCCATCATACTCCCCTAGTGAACGGGGAAGACGGAACAGGTTGAGTGCTTCTTCAAGTGTGATTGTTTCGAGGAGCTGGTTCTTTGAGAGACTTGCGAATCTGGGCTTTTCATCATTTCCTGAATCACCGATCTGCGCTACCGGGCCAAAACGTCCCATTCTGACTGTAACAGGTTCACCTGTTTCAGGATGATTACCCAAGAGTCTTGTCCCGGTTTTTCTTTCTTTCTTCTCAAGGGTGTTTGTAACTGTTTTATGAAACGGGGAATAGAATTGTTCTATCATTCCGGTCCATTTAAGATTACCAAGAGCTATCTCATCGAATTGTTCTTCTACTTCAGCAGTGAAATGATAATCGACTATTTCCGAAAAATTCTCGAGAAGAAAATCATTAACTATCATTCCTATATCCTGTGGAAAAAGTTTAGATTTTTCTTTACCTGTAACTTCAGTTTTAGTCGAATTTGCAAATTTACCATTAAGAAGTGTTATAATCTTTAGTTCCCTTTTTTCTCCAGGTCTGTCTTCGCGGGAAACATAACCCCGGTTCTGGATAGTTGAAATAGTCGGAGCATAGGTAGAAGGTCTTCCAATTCCCAGTTCCTCCAGTTTTTTGACAAGGCTCGCCTCGGTATATCTTGGTGGGGGTGTTGTATATTTCTGAGTTGCGGTAATATTATCGAATGAAAGGGGCATTCCTTGTGTTACCGGTGGAATGACATATCTGTCTTCGTCAGTGTTTTCCTGGTCAGATGATTCGGCATAAACCCTGAGGAATCCGTCAAACTTTATGACTTCTCCATTTGCCTGGAATGTGACCGTAGAATTAGTCATATTGATTGAAATAGACGTTTTTTCAATTCTGGCATCAGCCATCTGCGAAGCGACGGTTCGTTTCCAGATAAGCTCATAAAGCCGTTTCTCATTCTGGCTGCCTCCGGTGGTTGGCTGATCGAGATATGCAGGACGGATAGCTTCGTGCGCTTCCTGGGCCCCTTTTGATTTGGTCTTAAACTGGCGGGTCTTGGAGTAATTTTCACCGAACTCTGATGATATCATTTCACGCGCTTTTACAAGAGCCAGGTTTGAAAGATTTGTTGAATCAGTTCTCATATAGGTTATCTTACCAGCTTCATACAGCTTCTGTGCGACAGCCATTGTCTGAGCAACAGAAAAACTCAGTTTCCTGTAAGCTTCCTGCTGAAGTGTTGAAGTTGTGAAGGGAGGAGCCGGTGAACGGGTACCCGGTTTAATGCTGATATTACCTATTGAAAATTTTGAAACGTTGCACTGCTCAAGAAATGCCTGGGCTTCTTTTTCATCATGAAATCTTTTGGAAGCTTCGGCCCTGAGAATAGCATTCTCTTCGTCACTTATCCTGAAAATAGCCATTACCCTGAAAGAAGATTCTGACTCAAAGGAGATTATCTCTCTCTCTCTTTCAACAATAAGACGAACAGCTACTGACTGAACTCTCCCCGCAGAAAGCGAAGGCTGTACCTTCTTCCAGAGTACCGGCGATATTTCAAATCCCACAAGGCGGTCGAGAATACGTCGTGCCTGTTGTGAATTTACAAGATTCATATCAACCTTCCTTGGATTTTCGATGGCATTTGAAATAGCCTCTTTGGTTATTTCATGAAAAACAATTCTTTTTGTGGTCAGAAGATCAAGTTTCAACACGCTGGCAAGATGCCAGGCTATTGCTTCACCTTCCCGGTCCTCATCAGAGGCTATCCAGATATTCTTCGAATCGGAAGCAGCTTTGCGTAATTCGCTTACGACTTTGGCTTTTTCCTTTGGAATCTCATAATCAGGAGTGAAGTTGTTTTTGATATCTATACCAAGGTTCTTTTTAGCCAGGTCTCTTATATGTCCGAAACTTGACATCACACGGAAATCTTTTCCCAGGAATTTCTCAATGGTTTTCGCTTTTGCAGGCGACTCAACAATTACAAGATTTTCGATCATTACAGCGAAATTTATTCTTTTTATCAGACGACAAAGTAAGTCAATTAGGTACCAAACTTCAAAATAAACCGTTAAGATTCTTTATTATTTACTATTTTTGGACCAAACACTATGAGTAAATGAAAGGCAATTCAAACAACAAAAAATACCTTATCTGGTTCTGGGCTTTGTTCACTTTTCCATTCGTATTTATCATTATATTATTTATACTAATATCAAAAGAGAAGCTTGGTAAAATGCCAACTTTCGATGACCTTGAAAATCCTGAATATTACCTTGCCGCACAGGTTATCTCCGAAGATGGAGCCCTGCTTGGTAAAATCAGTATTGAAAACCGGACCTGGACAGAATACAAAGATATATCACCATATCTTACTGCTGCACTTATATCGACAGAAGACAGCCGTTATTACAGACATTCAGGTATTGATATACGCGGTCTTGGACGCGCAGCTATAAAAACCATACTTCTTGGTCAGGAAACAGGGGGTGGTAGTACGATCACACAACAGCTTGCAAAACAGCTTTATCCGAGAGATACCTCGAGAAATTCCGGCCTCATGAGAAAAATTAAGCTGGGTGTTTCCAAATTTAAGGAGTGGGAAACTGCTGTAAAGCTGGAACGGAGCTACACAAAGGAAGAAATAATCACGATGTACTTCAATAAATTCGACTTTAGTTATAATGCTATTGGAATCAGGTCGGCAGCAAAGGTTTATTTCAATACTACTCCCGATTCATTGAATCTTCAGCAGGCAGCAGTTCTGGTCGGAATGCTGAAGGCATCAACAAAGTACAATCCCGTAAGAAACCCTGCTCTGATGCTGCAGAGGAGAAACGTTGTAATATCACAGATGGTACATTATGGATATATTAGTTCATCTGAAGCGGATTCTGTAATGAAATTGCCGATTGTAGTCGTTTTCAGAATGGAGGACCACAACAGCGGAATGGCTACTTATCTCAGGCAATATCTGACAACAAGGATGAGAAAGCCCGAACCTGACAGGTCGAAATATATTAATCCTGATTCCTATGATGAGGCATTATGGGAATGGAACAATGATCCATTATATGGTTGGTGTAACAAAAATAAAAAACCTGATGGCACTTATTATGATCTTTTTCGCGACGGGCTGAAAATATATACAACCATTAATTCGCATATGCAAAAATATGCGGAAGAGTCATTGGCTGAACATCTTTCAAAGGATGTACAACCTGATTTCTACCGACGCGCAAGATATTTTAAAAATCCTCCTTTCTCAGATGATCTGACCAAAAAGGAAACTGAAGATCTTATCATGGCTTCTCTCCATCAGAGTGACAGGTATTATATTATGAGGGCAAGGGGTTATTCAGATGACTCAATAATGCAGGCATTTAATACGAAAGTAAAGATGAGAGTCTTTTCATGGAAGGGAGACAGGGATACTATAATGACCCCTCTTGATTCCATAAGATATTATAAATACTTCGTTCGCTCAGCCTTTATGGTCGAAGATCCTGTTAACGGCTATGTTAAAGCTTATGTGGGTGGACCTGATTTCAGATATTTTAAGTATGATGCTGTAACACAACAGAAGAAACAGGTTGGAAGCACAATAAAACCATTCCTGTACACCGTTGCTATGCAAAACGGTTATTCGCCATGTTATGAGGTTATGGACATTCCACAATCTTTCGAAATCCCCGGAGATTCCATACCATGGAAACCCAGAAGTACCGGACCCGAACAATTTCATGGCAAAATGGTAACCTTAGCCTGGGGACTTGCTGAATCAGAGAATTACATTTCAGCATGGCTGATGAAGCAGTTTAAACCAACAGCTGTGACTGACCTTATGCATAAGATGGGAGTCAGAAGTTTTATTGATCCTGTACCTTCAATATTCCTGGGAACCTCAGATATCAAACTGGAAGAAATGGTTGGAGCTTATGGAACATTTGCTAATAAAGGTGTCTATACCAGACCGATGTATGTTACCCGTATCGAAGACAAAAACGGGAACACTATTTCAAAGTTTACTCCCAAAATAGAAGAGGTGTTAAGTGAAAATCAGGCTTATCTCATGATTAATCTTCTGCAGGGAGTGGTCCTCCACGGAACCGGGAACAAGCTTAGAAGGGATTTTAATCTCATGAATCAGATTGGCGGAAAAACCGGTACCACCCAGAATCATTCCAACGGGTGGTTCATGTGTGTGACTCCCCATCTTGTAGGCGGGGTTTGGAGCGGCTGGGAAGATCAGGCAATACATTTTGAAACATTGGGCGAAGGATCGGGAGCAAATATGGCGCTTCCAATAATGGGCCTCTTTCTTAGAAAAGTATATGCCGATCCGCAATTCAGCAGCATGCAAACCGATGAATTTGAGGTTCCGTCGAATTTTAACATGGAACTCGATTGTAATAAGGTTAAAAAGAATAACTCACGTAGTGATAATTCGAGGAGGACAAGATACTAAACTGGAGCCTTTCAATTGCCGTTGGCTTAAACCGACGGCAATTGAAAGTTCAGCTAAATAGCCCTCTTATCAGATTCTCTATCTTCCCCACCTGTATAACTTCAATGCTAAGATTTTTGAGTGAGATGTTCCGGTGATATTTGGATATATATATTTTGTTGAACCCCATTTTTGAAGCTTCCCTTATTCTTTGTTCAATCCGGGAAACAGGTCTGATTTCCCCCGAGAGCCCTGCCTCTCCTGCAAAACAGGTTTCACGACCAATCGGGATATCAAGATTGGATGAAAGCACTGAACTCATTATCGCCATATCTATCGCCGGATCATTTACCTTAATACCTCCCGCGATATTCAGAAATACATCTTTAACACCTAATTTAAAACCCGCTCTTTTTTCAAGAACAGCAAGCAACATATTGAGTCTTCTGATATCAAAGCCGGTTGAGCTTCTTTGCGGCGTTCCGTAAACAGCACTGCTGACTAAAGCCTGGGTCTCTATGAGAAAAGGCCTCAGTCCATCGACCGTTGCAGCGATCGAAACACCGCTCAGAGCTTCATCGTGCTGATTGATAAACATCTCAGACGGATTATCAACCTCTCTCAATCCGGTTTCGACCATTTCAAAAATACCCAGTTCGGATGTTGACCCGAACCTGTTCTTTACTGAACGGAGAATCCTGTAGACATAATTATTATCACCTTCAAAATAAAGAACCACGTCAACTATATGCTCAAGAACCTTCGGACCTGCAAGTGTTCCATCCTTTGTAATATGACCTATCAGGAAAACAGGTATCCCTGTAATCTTCGAGTATTTCAGAAGCTGGGCAGCACATTCTCTTACCTGGGTCAATGATCCGGCAGAAGATTCCAAAAGTGAATTGTTTATTGTCTGGATTGAGTCAATAATTATTAATCCCGGTTTGATATTTTCAGCATGAGTGATAATACTTTCAAGATCAGTTTCACTGAGGATATAACACAAAGGATTTGAGTTTTTCATCCTTCGTGCCCTGAGACTTATTTGTTCTTCACTCTCTTCGCCCGATACATATAATATATTCTTCCCTTTAAGTGCCAGTGCCAGCTGAAGCGCCAGAGTTGATTTGCCAACGCCGGGCTCTCCTCCAAGAAGAATAAGCGAACCGCCCACAATGCCTCCTCCAAGGATCCGGTCGAGTTCCGATATCCCAGTCTTTTGACGGCCATATTCATCAGCCTTGATACTATCGAGGAGTTCAGGTTTCCTTTTTTCCTGGTTCATAATGAATGACGATTCCCTCGACGATGCAGGAGCAATTATTTCTTCATGATAGGTATTCCATTCTTTACATGAAGGACATCGTCCGATCCACTTAGCAGATTCAACTCCGCAGTTCTGACATACAAATATTGTTTTGGATTTTGCCATATTTCCTTTCTCCCCTATGTTCTTTGCCCCCCATCCCCCCTAAAGGGGGGTTAAATCGGTTTTTAATTTATCAATATTTCAATTATAAAATGATGAGTATAAAACTAATTAAAATTACTTAATAAAATCTAAATATCGCCTGTATGAAAAGTGTTTTCAATTAGTCGAATATAACTGATAATGAGACCAAACAGTACTTCCGGATTGGTTCATTTTCATTATACAAAAGGTAATCTTCAAATAATTAGAGTATTAACCCCCTTTAGGGGGGCAGGGGGGCCAGGCTGGATAAAATATTGGGAAGATTGTCAAATAAATCAGGCAGGCTTGGGCGGTTGAACAAAAGGCGGAGCAGTTTTTTTCTCTTTCCTGAAAATTATGAAGAATGATATAGCCCCTACTATAGCTACAAAAATCAATTGCGATTCATGAGTAAGTAATGCGTATGCAAGGCCGTCTTCAATGGGAATCCCGTTAACAAAAAGCAGTCCCCGCGACACAATATAATGAAATGCCCCAAGCCCACTCGGAACAGGTGCTGACATTGCCAGGCCACCTATTACTAATATAAAAATACTATTTCCAAAAGTAAGGTGTGAGGTGCTTTCAAGGGAAAAGACCACTACCCATGTCATAAGCGCATAATTAAGCCAGATGAAAACAGTATGAAAAATGAATTCTCCTTTTCTTTTAAGCTTAGTTATAGTTTTAAGTCCGTTTATTACTCCTTTTGCAACATCAAATATTTTTGAAAAAAATCGGATTTTACGAAGCTTTTTTTTGTATCGGATTATCATATAAAGGGAGATAACTCCTATCAGAAAGAAGAACCACCCAAAGGATCCATGTATTCCCAAAAAGATAGAATACTTTCTGTTGTACGGGTATTAGAATACTTTCTTTAAGGAACAGGTTAATAAGATCTCCGCTTGTAAATATCAGTATCAGCATTATAGTCATGAGTGATAAAAAATCGATCGTTCTCTCAATTACAACTGTACCTATCAGCTGATCCACAGGTATTTTTTCTTTTTTACCAAGTGCCACGCATCGTGTAATTTCCCCTATACGTGGCAAGGCGAGATTGGCCAGATAACCCGTCATCAAAGCGTAAAATGCGTTTCTTGTTGAAGATTGGAATCCAAGTGAGTTAACCAGTAATACCCATCTTCTGGCCCGGCTTATAAAAGCAAACAACCCGAACATAACGGACAGAACGAGCCACGAATAATCTGCCTGCTTAAGTAAATCTCTGAGTTTTACAAAGTTTACATTCCTGAATGCAAGCCAGAGAAGTACTATTCCGACTGCAAGGAAAGCAATAAGTTTAAGAGTCTGTAACAGGCCTTTTCTCAACTTCAGATCAGTTTGTTGGTTTTGGTATCGGGGAAAACAATGACCGGTTTGAATGATTTGGCTTCCTGAAAATCAAGTAATCCGAATGACATTATAATAACAACATCGCCCACCATGGCCTTTCTTGCTGCAGCTCCATTGATGAAGATATCTCCGGAGCCCCTTATTCCTTTTAAAACATATGTGACAAGGCGCTCTCCGTTATTAAGGTTCAGAACATGAACTTTTTCATTTTCAATAAGGTTTGCGGCATCCATAAGATCCTCATCAATTGTAATACTTCCAATGTAATGAAGGTTTGCTCCGGTAACAGAAACCTTATGGATTTTTGATTTAATTACTTCTATTAACATTCTCTGATAACGTATTGATCTTATTTTGTGCAAAGTTAATTAACCTTTTGGTTCAGACCAATCCAATTTCAATATTATCTATCAGGCGAATACTTCCTGCGGTTACCGCAATACAGCCAAAATAGTTTCTGTCACGTTTCATCTCCGATTTATTGAATACAGGAATGAGTTCAATATCATCCACAATCTCAAAATATTCAAGTTTTAATCCAGGTTCTTTGTTTATACTGTCTGAAACAAATGATTTTATTTTAGATATGTCGTTGTCAATTATCATTGCAGCAGCCAACGAAATAGTTTTATAGATTACCGGAACATGCTTTCTTATCGCGGGTTCAAGAAGCCTGTTGCGGCTGCTCAATGCCAATCCGTCCTTTTCCCTGATAATGGGACTGCCGATTATTTCCACCTTATTGCCTGTTTGTTTTACCATGGCTTTAACAACTGCAAGCTGCTGAAAATCTTTCATCCCGAAGACAGCAATATCTGGCTTTACAATATCAAATAACCGTGTCACAACCTGGGCGACCCCATTAAAATGCCCCGGACGGTGAAGTGCTTCCATGACCTTATCAAGATTCCCAAAAAGAAATTTTCTCTTATCTTCCTCAGGGTAAATTTCTTGTACTGTGGGAATAAATACAATATCTTTCTCCCGCAATATTTTCTGAAGAAGCTCACAATCGGCCTCAGGAGTCCTGGGATAATTTCTCAGATCATTTTTGTCATTGAACTGGGAAGGATTTACAAAGATACTCACAACTATTACCGGACATCTCTGTATTGCATTGCCGACAAGTGACATATGTCCTTCATGAAGAGCTCCCATTGTGGGAATAAACCCTACCGGCGAAAGACTTGATTCTTTCAGAAGAGTTTGTAGTTCAGCTATGGTACTAACGACTTTCATTGAAGTTAAAATTTAGAATCTGATACATTTTTTCATATTATTTTGCACAACGAAGATAAACATCTTATTAAAAACGAAGCTTCATCGGGTCTTATATTCAGTTCATGATGAATAAGGTCATATTTATAATGTTATATTTTTTTACTATCTTTGCACCTTAAATCGAAATGGTATATCAGGCAGGAAAATGGAAAGCAGAAAGGTATTATTCATTTCACAGGAAATCACTCCTTACTTAGGTGAGACAAAGTTATCGAAGATCGGAAGGTTTCTTCCCCAGGGTATTCAGGAAAGAGGCAAAGAGATCCGCACTTTTATGCCAAGGTATGGGTGTATTAACGAAAGAAGGAATCAGCTTCATGAAGTGATCAGGCTTTCAGGGATGAATCTGATAATTGACGATACTGACCATCCTCTTATAATTAAAGTTGCCTCTATCCAATCTGCAAGGATGCAAGTCTACTTTATTGATAATGATGACTATTTTCAGCGGAAACATATAATAAGTGATTCATCAGGCCGGGAATTTGAGGATAATGATGAACGTGCGCTTTTTTTTGCACGTGGTGTAATTGAAACTGTTAAGAAACTCCGATGGGCCCCTGATATTGTTCATTGCCATGGATGGATGTCAGCTCTGGTACCCGTTTATCTTAGAAGTATTTATAATGATGATCCGTTATTTCACAACTACAAAATAATCTATTCCATTTACAATAATGATTTTAAAACGCCGTTTAGATCAACGTTCGCAGATAAACTGCGATTTGATGGAATAGATGGGGAAAACCTTAAAATGGTTAAGAAGCCCGATTTTGTTAATGTATCTAAACTGGCTATTAAATATTCTGATGGAATTATTATCGGAAGCGAAAACATAAACGAAGATCTGAAGAAATATCTGACTACAGTTAATAAGCCGGTTCTCGAATTTAAGGATGAATCCGAATATATTGATGCCTATAATGATTTTTATGATAAGATATTATAATACCCTCCGACATACCCGCAGAATTATTTCTGTTCTAAAACCTATAAAATACATTTTTCGCCTTTCTCTCATTGCTTTAGTGATGGTACTTGTCAGTTCATGTGAAAAAGGACTATTAAAACAGGGCAGTGATCTGCTCCCAAATAGCGATTTTGTATCTATTAATGGCATTGATACACTTCATGCGGTTTCTTATCTGAGATATGATGATTCCGTAAGGACTGACAATCCCCAGATTTCTTATCTCGGGCAGGAATACAGCCCATATTTTGGGACAACTAAGGCAGGTTTTGTTACACAGATAAGGCTCAGTTCGGCATGGGATGCAGTACCATTTACTGTCGATTCCATGAAATTGATTCTTCATATATTATCCGTAAAGGGAACAATCTCGGACATTCTCCATTCAATAAGCGTGTATGAGATTAGCAATCAAATCTATACTGATTCAACATATTATTCTTCAACACCTATCCCACTTACAGGTTTCAAAGTGACCGATATTGCTCTTCCTGCTTTGAGAGCAGATACAATAAATGATGTAGAGATAAAATTGCCTGATGGGATAGAATTTGGTAATTATTTAATACGTGACACAACGCAACTGTTTTACAGTAATAACAGACCCGATTTCAGATCGTATTTCAAAGGTTTGTATTTCCAGATGGATCCAAGTTCCGATCCTCTGATGATTTCATTATGTCTTGTTTTTAATCAGTCATCCTATTATAATTATTTTACTCTGTATGGGCATGATGATACCGGCGCAGTTATAGAATATGCCTTCAATCTGGATGCAAAGAATATAAACGCTGCATTTAATGTATTTAAACATGATTTCACTACGGCTACCATTGGAGATAAAATGGTTCACCGCAATACAACATATAAAGACACTCTTTCCTACCTTCAGTCGCTTAATGGAGTATATACAAAAATAACGTTGCCCGGACTTGAAACTTTAAAAAAAGATCCCTCTTTTGGGAAAATTGCAGTTAACAGAGCCAAACTAACCATTCCGGTAAAATTCGATAATGAAAATAATACTAAATATATATCAAAATCATTGCCACTTGTTTTATTCCTAAGATATAAAGCAAGTAACGGGATAAAGTATGTAGTTCCTGATTATACAATGTCATCTTCGGATATTAATCATGCCTTCTTTGACGGTACACTGGATACGGTGAACAAAGTTTATAATTTCAATATCCCTGCTTTCGTCCAGAATTACCTGAATGATGCTACCGATGCTTTGAAACCTGAAGTGGAAGTTTTCGAGAGTAGTGTTACTCAATCTCAGACAACAATGGAGTCACACCGAGACGTTATCTTTGAGGCAAATAAAAGCAAAAATCCGGTTAAATTTGAATTTACCTACACTAAGTTCTAGATTTTGTGAACCAAAGTGATACTTTTGTGTTTACCTTCTAAAACAATTAATTATGTGTGGTATCGTTGGATATATTGGGACAAAACATGCCCGTGAAATCATCATAAGTGGTCTGAAAAGACTTGAATACCGTGGATATGATTCAGCAGGGATGGCACTTGTGAATGGCGAAACAAAAATTTTTAAATGTGCGGGCCGGGTAAAAGACCTTGAAGAGATGGTTAATAAAACCAGCTTCGACGGAACAACAGGAATGGGGCATACACGATGGGCCACACATGGGGAGCCCAATGAACTTAATGCGCATCCGCAGGTATCATATAAAGGCAATTTTATTGTTGTTCATAATGGCATCATTGAAAATTATGGCCGACTAAAAAAACACCTCGAGAGCAGGGGAGTGAAATTTTCAAGCCAGACCGATACTGAAGTTCTTGCAAATCTCATTGAACACATGTATCTCGAAGGTGATCTTACTGCTGAACAGGCAATCACCCTGGCACTTAACAGAGTTGAAGGAGCATACGGACTGGTAATAATTTGCACAAAAGAACCTGACAGATTATTTGCTGCCAAAAAAGGAAGCCCGCTCGTTATCGGAGTTGGTGAAGGTGAAAATTTTATTGCTTCCGATGCTACACCTATAGTTCAATATACACAGCGTGTTATCTATCTGAAGGACGACGATCTTGCTATAGTAAAAAAAGATGAGCTCATTCTGAAAACAATCAGAACAGAAAAGTTTCAGCCTGAAGTGAAAGAAATAGACCTGAAAATAGGAGAAATCGATAAAGAAGGTTTTGATCACTTTATGCTGAAAGAGATATTTGAACAACCCAGAGCCATCCACGATACGTTCAGAGGAAGAATTTTACCTGATAACTCAAGTGTTATGCTGGGAGGCTTGCATAGTATAATGGAACCAATGACCCAGGCTGAAAGAATAATTATAATTGCCTGTGGTACTTCGTGGCATGCGGGATTAGTTGGAGAATATATTTTTGAGGAGTATACCCGGATTCCTGTTGAGGTGGAATATGCATCTGAATTCCGATATAGAAATCCAATAATAAAAAAAGGTGATTTTGTAATTGCTATAAGTCAGAGTGGAGAAACGGCGGATACACTTGCAGCTGTTAAGCTGGCCAAAAGCAGAGGTGCTAAAGTTATAGGAATTTGTAATGTTGTAGGAAGCAGCATCCCCCGTGAAACAGATGCAGGTGTTTATACACATGCTGGTCCTGAAATAGGGGTAGCCTCGACAAAAGCCTTCACCACACAGGTTTTGGTTCTGGCTATGATCGCATTTGAAATCGGTCATAAAAAAGGTATTATATCTGATCTGAGCTATAAGGTATTGATAAAAGAGCTGGTTGCAATTCCGGGTAAAATTGAAAGAGCACTAAAAGTAAATGATCAGGCACTTGAGCTTGCAAAAATATTCAAGAACACTCACAATGCTCTTTACTTAGGACGGGGTTATCTCTTCCCTGTTGCATTGGAAGGAGCTCTTAAGCTTAAGGAAATTTCATACATCCATGCCGAAGGTTATCCTGCCGCAGAAATGAAACATGGTCCTATAGCCCTGATAGATGAAAACATGCCTGTAGTAGTCGTGGCAACAAAAGATGATACCTATGATAAAATCGTCAGCAACATACAGGAAATTAAAGCAAGAAAGGGAAAAGTAGTGGCTATCGTAACGGAGGGTGATGAGATAATAAGCAAAATGGCTGATTATGTTCTTGAAGTCCCCGAAACTCTTCCTATTTTTTCAGGTCTTCTGGCTGTTATCCCTCTTCAATTACTTTCATACCATATTGCTGTTTTAAGAGGATGTAATGTCGATCAGCCCAGAAACCTGGCGAAATCTGTTACGGTGGAATGACCCGCGATTTTGGCCCCCCTGCCCCCCTAAAGAGGGATTAATTCTCAGTCTTTGAATAAATTTGTAAAGGGTTCCGAATTGGTCCCCCTTTAGGGGGACAGCCGCGAAGCGGCAGGGGGCACTTGATCTTAAGTTACGATTTAGGGGGACAGCCGCGAAGCGGCAGGGGGCACTTGATCTTAAGTCCTGATTCAGGGAGACATCCCGATAGCTATCGGAAGCGAAGCGTGAGGGGGTGTTATCTTCCTGTATACATCAGATCATAATATTTGCTGTAATCGCCAGAGATAATCCTCTCAAGCCATTTTGTGTTTTCCAGGTACCAATCGACAGTTTTCTCCAAACCTACTGTAAATTCCGGTATAGGTGACCAACCCAGCTCCTTTTGCAATTTGGAAGAGTCTATAGCGTATCTCAGATCGTGACCCGGCCTGTCTTTTACATAAGTAATTAGATTCTCGGAAGTACCTGTAACCCTGCTGAGTTTCTTGTCCATAATCCTGCAAAGCAGCAAAATAAGATCAAGATTTTTCCACTCATTATTTCCGCCTATGTTATAAGTATCACCAATTCTTCCTTCATGAAAAATAAGATCTATTGCCGCTGCATGATCTTCAACGTAAAGCCAGTCGCGGATATTCTCTCCCTTTCCGTAGACAGGAATAGGCTTATTATTTTTTATGTTATTTATTGCAAGTGGAATAAGCTTTTCAGGAAACTGGTTAGGACCGTAATTATTGGAGCAATTTGAAATTATTGCCGGAAGTCCGAAGGTATGATTGTAAGCTCTGACCATATGATCGGAACTTGCTTTAGAAGCTGAATAGGGGCTTTTCGGATCGTAAGATGTCTTTTCAGTAAACTGACCTTCTTTTCCAAGAGAACCGTATACTTCATCGGTAGAGATATGATAGAAAAGCTTTCTTTCAAATTGGGTTTTCCATTTATTGAGAGAAGCATTAAGGAGATTTACAGTTCCAATTATATTTGTAAACACAAATGCATCAGGATCAGTTATTGAACGATCAACATGAGATTCAGCTGCCAGATGGATTACTGCATCGAAATCATATTTTTCGAAAAGATCGAGAACTGACTGTTTTTCGACTATATCGGTTTTTTCAAACTTATAATTTGTTTCTTTTTCAATATCTGTAAGGTTTTCCAGATTTCCCGCATAAGTAAGCTTATCTGCATTTACAATCAGATAGTTGGAATACTTCCTGACAAATCTTCTCACGACATGTGATCCGATGAATCCAGCTCCGCCTGTTATAAGAATTGTTCTTTTCATTTCTGTAGCTTATTACTCCTGATAACTTTTTCCCATTCCCAGGCAGTCTTCATTGCTTCATCAAGGGAACTTATTGTTTTCCATCCCAGTTCTGTATTTGCGAATGAAGGATCGGCCCATATTTTTTCAATATCTCCGGGTCTTCTTCCGACTATTCTGTATTTCAATTTTACTCCTGAAACACGTTCGAAGGATTTTATTGCTTCCAGAACTGAAACACCATTTCCGGTTCCCAGGTTAAAAACTTCATAATTCTTCCTGTTCTTATTTTCAACCAGTCTTTTAACAGCAACAACATGTGCTTTAGCCAGGTCAACTACATGAAGATAATCCCTTATGCATGAGCCGTCGGGTGTATCATAATCATTTCCATAAACCTTGAGTTCTTCTCTTATACCGTATCCTGTCTGAGTCAGGTAGGGAACAAGATTTTCAGGGACACCCCGTGGCAGTTCTCCTATTAGTGATGAAGGATGAGCTCCTATAGGATTAAAATATCTTAATGAAATTGCTTTGATATTCTTATCCGAAGTGGTAGTGTCCTTTATTATCACTTCTCCTATTTGTTTGGTATTTCCATAAGGAGAGGTGGCAGGTTGTAATGGAGAATCTTCAGTTACGGGGAGTATCGCGGGCTGACCGTAGACTGTGCATGATGAAGAAAATACCAGGTTGGGTATGCCATAGAGTTTCATCACCCCGAGGATATTGATCAATGATAAAAGATTGTTTCTGTAATACTTTAACGGTTCATTTACCGATTCACCTACAGCTTTATATGCAGCGAAATGAATAATAGCAGAAATATCTTTGTGCTTTTTTATGAATCCGTCGAGTTTTTCGTGGTCGCAAAGATCAAATACCTCCAGGTGCGGCCTGGTCCCGGTTATTTTGTGTATACGGTCTATTACGTCTGCTTCGGAATTGTAAAGGTTATCAATAATGATAACTTCGAATCCCTGACCTATCAGTTCGACTGCCGTATGGGAACCGATATACCCGGTTCCGCCGGTAACCAGAATTTTCTTCATTATTTAAAGGCTCCAGTAAGGATTATTTTTGATCTTTCCGCGAAGTACTCCCTTAACATCGACTATAAGACCGTCTTTATTTAAAAGAGGTGTAAAATATGACTCATCAAGCTTTAAGTATTCTTTGTGAGATACAGCAAGAATCACAGCGTCGTATTTCCCTGCAGGTTTATCATTCAGGTCAATCTGATATTCCTCTTTGACCTCATGTTTTCCAGCTCCCGGATCGATGACATCAACTGAAATTCCGAAATCTTTGAGTTCATTGACAATATCCATAACTTTTGAATTCCGGATATCTGTAACATCTTCTTTGAAGGTGATTCCCATAACAAGAACGCGGCATCCCTTCAGGTTTTTTCCGCTTGCTATTATTTTTTTGACTGTCTGTTTACCAATGTATCCACCCATACTATCATTTACAAATCTACCAGAGTCGATCATCTGAGGATGGTATCCGAGGGCCTTGGCCTTGAATGAGAGGTAATATGGATCCACGCCGATACAATGTCCGCCAACCAGGCCGGGATAAAATTTTAGAAAGTTCCATTTGGTACCTGCAGCTTCAAGCACTTCGTAAGTATTAACTCCCAGCCTGTTAAAAATAATTGAAAGCTCATTCATGAATGCAATATTTATATCACGCTGGGTGTTCTCGATGATCTTAGCCGACTCCGCAACTTTTATTGAGCTGGCACGGTGAACACCGGCTTTTATTATAAGCTCATAGATTCTTGCAATATTTTCGGCAGATTCAGCGTCGCATCCGCTGGTAACTTTTACAATTTTAGTAAGAGTATGATTTGTGTCGCCCGGATTTATTCTTTCAGGTGAAAAACCAACCTTAAAATCCTTACCGCATTTTAATTCCGAATATCTTTCAAGAACAGGGATACAGTCATCCTCCGTACATCCGGGATATACGGTTGATTCATATACAACGTAGTCGCCTTTCTTTAATATCCTGCCAACGGTTTCAGACGCTTTCAGAACAGGCGTAAGATCGGGAAGGTTATTTTTAGTGGTAGGAGTGGGAACGGCAATGATATGAAAAGAAGCACTTTTAAGTTCCGAGGGATCGCTGGTAAAAACAATATCAGTATTCTTAAAAGCATCTGATGTGAGTTCTTTGCTTGGATCGATTCCTTTTTTCATCAGCTCAATCCTTTCCGGTTTTATATCAAAACCGATAACTTTTATCTGCTTTGCGAATTCCAAAGCGATAGGAAGACCTACATATCCAAGGCCAATGACTGAAAGTTTAGTCTCTTTTTTTGTAAGTTTATTGAACATATTAGCTGGTTTATTTTGTTTTTAGCATAGGATGATATTCTCCTTTAAGTCCGACAGGAGTTGAATTTCTAATTGTATATGCAGTCTCAACTGATTGCCTGGCATCTTTAAGACCAAAACCTCTTCCTGCAAGAATTTCGTTATAAGTCATCGTATGAAGATCGGTGAAGCCTTCACTGAATTCTATTTCTTCACCATCGACAGTAATTGATCTGTATGTTCTTTGACCTTTTTCTTTTAAAGCAGAGGGAATATCATTATAATCGACACTCAAAAACCATCTTACTCTTGCGTTTTCAAGTTCAAGATAGCCGGCAGCTTTATGCGATTCGGACAGATGGACAATATTTTTCCTGGTATCACCAAATATCCAGCTCAGCATGTCGAAAAAATGGATACCAATATTAGTAGCAATTCCTCCCGATTTCTGAATATCTCCTTTCCACGATATTGAATACCAGTTTCCCCTGCTTGTGACATAAGTCATATCAATGTCATAAATTTTCCCTTTAGGACCATTCCTGATTTTATCACGAAGTTCAATAATTTTTGGATGAAGGCGAAGCTGCAGAACGGTATATATCTTGCGACCAGTCTCATTTTCAATTTCCTGCAAAGCGTCTATGTTCCATGGATTCAATACTATAGGTTTTTCACATATCGCCTCAGCCTGATGGCGGAGGGCAAATCTGATGTGTGAATCGTGCAGATAATTAGGAGAACAGATACTGACGTAATCGATCTTTGTACCGGTTCGTTTTAATTTATCAAAATGCCTGTCGAACCTTTCGAATTCCACAAAAAAATCACTTTCAGGGAAATAGCTATCTATTCGTCCGACGCTGTCAAACTTATCAAGACTTGCCAGGAGATTGTTGCCTGTCTCTTTAATGGCATGCAGATGTTTTACTGCTATGTATCCCGCAACACCTATTATTCCGAAGTTTTTTGGAGTAACTGTCATTCAATTTTACTAAATAAGTGCATAAAATTACTAATATATTCTGGAAACCTTGCCATCTTCAATCCTGTATCTCTGACCACTTTCTGGGCATGATGCAAAGCCTGAATTATCAAATAAAAGTTTGTGGCCATATTCACTCATCCAGCCTGTTTGCCTGGCCGGATTACCTACAACAAGAGCAAAAGGTTTAACATCCTTCGTAACAACTGCACCTGCACCTATAAACGCATAAGTTCCAATTTTGTTCCCGCAGACAATAGTAGAATTGGCTCCAATTGATGCACCTTTTTCCACAACTGTGTTATTGTAACTGTCTTTTCGAATAATTGCGCTGCGCGGATTAATTACGTTTGTGAATACCATCGATGGTCCCAGGAAAACATCATCTTCACAAATAACCCCTGTATAAATGGAGACATTATTCTGGACTTTTACATTTTTCCCAAGTTTTACACCCGGAGAGATGACAACATTCTGACCGATATTGCAGTTTTCACCGATTTCTGAACCTGACATTATATGGCTGAAATGCCAAATCTTTGTGCCCTTTCCAATTTTACAGCCGTCATCAATGATGGCTGTTTCATGTGCAAAATATTCCTTCTCCATTATTTTTATTTCTTGAAAAACTCAAGGATGGCTGAAATAATATAATCTATTTGTTCCTTTTCCATTTCAGGGTGCATTGGTAATGAAAGTACCTCTTTGCAAAGAGACGCCGTTACAGGAAAGTCATTTTCACCATAACCCAGGAAGGCGTAGGCTTTCTGCAGATGGATGGGCCCGGGATAGTAGACCATTGAAGGTATATTCCTGGATTCAAGAAAAGACTTCAAATCATCTCGTTTCCCATTTTTAACTCTTACCGTGTATTGATGAAATATGTGAGAAGAATAGGATACTCTTTGAGGTACAGATATAAACTCACAAGTTGATAAGCCTTTATCGTATTTAGCAGCAACCTCTGCGCGTGCACGATTGAATTCAGTCAGATGCTTAAGTTTTACTCTTAGGATTGCTGCCTGTATAGTGTCCAGTCTTGAATTTATACCAATGTCATCATAATGATATCTGATTTTCATGCCATGGTTAGCTATGCTCCTGAGCTTTTTGGCAAGATCATCATCATTTGTATAAAGGGCTCCGCCATCGCCGTAACAACCCAGATTTTTGGATGGGAAAAATGATGTTGTTCCAATGTGTCCTATCGTTCCGGCTTTTTTAGTTGTCCCGTTTTTAAATATATAATCAGCCCCTGTTGCCTGTGCGGCATCTTCAATTACAAAAAGATTATTTTTTTTTGCCAGTTCCATAAGGCCTTCCATGTCAGCACATTGTCCAAATAAATGAACGGGAACAATTACTTTAGTTCTTGATGTAATAGCTTTTCTGACAGATTCAACAGAAATATTATAAGTGCCTGGTTCAGGATCGACAATTACCAGTTTAAGACCTAGTAATGCAACTACTTCAACGGTTGCAATGAAAGTAAAGTCAGTTGTAATAACTTCATCCCCTGGTTTCAGATTGAGTACTCTCATGGCAAGCTGGAGCGCATCGGTCCCGTTGGCGCACGATACCACATTTTTTACGCCCATGTATTCCTGAAGTTCATTTTCAAATAGCTTTACATCCGGTCCTTTGATGAAAGCTGTTGAAAGAAGTATTGATTTTATTGCACTGTCAATTTCATGACCTATCTTCTCATATTGAGCGTTCAGGTCGACCATTTGTATCTCTCTCATCTTATGAAACAATTTGGAGGTGCCAAGATAATAAATTTATATTGAAAAACCTCCCAACCTCCCGTGTATGGGGCTTGTTGATCAGCAAAGTTAATTAGTACTACAGGTAAGATTATTTCAATTCGATTTAAAATACATTTTCATGACTGATTATTTTTTATTAAATTTGTAATGAACAAAAGAAAGATTGATAGTGGATGTAACTGCTTTTATAAGAGAATTGTTATTCGGCCATGATTGTGTTATTGTTCCCGGCTTTGGTGGATTTATAGGAAATTACACACCAGCCAGGATCGATAAAAGTACGGGTACCTTTTATCCTCCATTAAAACAAATATCCTTTAACAGAAACCTGAATAACAATGACGGCCTTCTGATTGGGAAGATATCAAGTTCATCCGGATTGAATTACGGGGATGCAAGAAATATTGTTGAAGAATTTGTTTCCGGAGTACGGAGGAAGCTCGAAAAAGGTGAAAAAGTTGTTTTTGATAATGTAGGAAGCTTTATAAATAATCAGGAAGGCAATGTACAGTTTGAACCTGACAGAGATGTAAATTATTACCTCGATTCATATGGGCTTGAA
Source organism: uncultured Bacteroidales bacterium (assembly GCA_963823065.1). Taxonomy (GTDB): domain Bacteria; phylum Bacteroidota; class Bacteroidia; order Bacteroidales; family VadinHA17; genus LD21. The sequence goes on along the minus strand of CAWGJX010000001.1, from coordinate 465,532 downwards.
TCTTTTCAATGCCTGCCTCTCGTTGGATATGATGTAAGAAAGCGGATTATCAGACAAAAAGATAAGGACCCGGTTACTCAGGTCCCAGTCAGAAAGATACTGTGGAGAGCTGCAGTAATTATTCCTCTTCTTGCTCTTCTTGTAGTTGTTCCCTTGAAAACTAATCTCTTTAAATCGAAGGTTGAAACTACCACATTGAATCCTCTTGTAACAGCCGAATTTGAAAATAACAAGAAGGCTCTTGATGAGGGTGTCAATGAATTGCCAAAAACTGAAGAAATTATCCCTGCTAAAACAGAACCGGCACCTATCATATCAGCTGAACCAATTGCCATTACCCCTGTCATTAAGGAAACAAACGGATATTTTGTTATTACGGGAAGTTTCAAATCCAGAGAGAACGCTATTTCTCAGGTTGATAAATTGAAAGAAGAAGGTTTCTCACCTGAAATTGTCTCCACAGATAATGGATTCTACAGAGTATGTGCAATGATGTGCAGCGATTTCCATTCAGCTATGACAAAAAAAGACAGCATTGCTGATAAATTTCCGGGTAGCTGGATATCAAGAAAGAAATAATCTATTTTATCATACTCCCGTTACTCACTTTCTCAACCGGAGTAACCATTACGAGTTTTCCGTTTTTATCTTCAGCCATGAGAATCATCCCTTTTGATTCAATTCCTTTGATCATCCTGGGTTCCAGATTGGCAACAATTGAAATCTGTTTGCCGACAATGGCAGCCGGATCATAATATTCGGCTATACCTGAGACTATTGTCCTTACATCAAGACCTGTATCGATTTTAAGCTTGAGTAGTTTATTAGTCTTTGGAACTTTTTCAGCTTCCAGGATAGTTGCAGTTCTTATATCTAATCTGCTGAAATCATCGAATGTCACGGGTTCCTTTCCGGGAGTAGTTTTTGCTCCGGCTTCCTCGTTCATTTTTTTTGTCAAAAGAAGTTTATCTATCTGTCGTGTTATTTCTTCATCTTCTATTTTCTCGAAAAGCAAATCGGGTCTGCTGATTACATGTCCGGGAACAAGCAGATCCGTTTTTCCGGCATTTTCCCATTTCAGTTCACCCAGATTAATCCAGCCCCGTAATTTTTTCATTGAGAAGGGGAGGAACGGTTCACAGATAATTGTCAGATTTGCAGTGATCTGAAGGGCAATATTCATAATGGTTTTTACTCTTTCCGGATCGGTTTTAATTACTTTCCACGGTTCTGCATCCGCAAGATATTTATTCCCAAGCCTGGCAAGATTCATTGCTTCCTTCAGAGCTTCCCGGAATTTATAGTTTTCAAGAGACGATTCAACATTTTCCTTAAAACCTGAAATAGCTTTTAGTACAGAATCATCGTTGGCATCAGTCCTGCCCCTCTCCGGAACTTTCCCTTCATAATAATTATTTGTGAGCACAAGCGTCCGGTTCACGAAATTTCCCAGTATGGCCACCAGTTCATTATTATTACGTGCCTGAAAATCCTTCCATGTGAAATCGTTATCTTTTGTTTCAGGAGCATTGGCACAAAGAGAGTAACGTAAGACATCCTGTTTTCCGGGGAAATCTTCAAGGTACTCATGAAGCCATACTGCCCAGTTTCTCGATGTTGAGATTTTATCATTTTCAAGATTAAGAAATTCATTGGCAGGAACATTCTCGGGAAGGATGTAACTACCCTCTGCTTTTAGCATAGAAGGGAAGATAATACAATGGAATACGATATTATCTTTTCCAATGAAATGGACCATTTTTGTTTCCTTATCCTTCCAGTATTTTTCCCAGTCAGGCGTAAGTTCTTTCGTTGCAGATATATACCCTATCGGGGCATCAAACCACACATACAATACTTTGCCTTTCGCTCCTTCAACAGGTACCGGTACACCCCAGTCCAGATCGCGGCTGACCGCTCTTGGCTGCAAACCCTGATCGAGCCATGATTTACATTGCCCGTAAACATTCGGTTTCCATTCTTTATGCTCTTCAAGAATCCATTTTTTGAGCCAGGGTTCGTACTTGTCGAGTGGCAGATACCAGTGAAGTGTTTCGCGGAGCACCGGTATACTTCCGCTAATGGTGGAATGAGGATTGATCAGTTCATTCGGACTGAGAGAGCTTCCGCATTTTTCACACTGGTCACCATATGCATTTTCATTACCACAATTAGGACAAGTTCCCATAATATACCTGTCTGCCAGAAAGCAACCCGCCTCCTCATCATAATATTGATCAGTTATTTTTTCAGTGAATTCACCCCTGTCATAAAGTGTCTTGAAAAACCCTGAAGCAACTTCGTAATGAACTTTATTTGATGTTCTTGAATAGATATCAAAAGCAATACCAAAATCTTCAAATGCTTTTTTATTCAGGGAATGATACCGGTCAACAATTTCCTGCGGAGAGACTCCTTCTTTGCGGGCTTTGAGGGTTATCGGGACGCCGTGTTCATCAGATCCGCAGACAGAGATTACATCTACTCCTTTCATTCTCAGGTATCTTGTATATATGTCCGAAGGAATATATACTCCTGCCAGATGGCCAATATGTATTGGTCCGTTAGCATAAGGAAGAGCCGATGTAACAAGATATCTTTTGAAATTCTTCATGAGATTGATAATGAGGTATTAGCTTTTAAAAAAATCGAACAAAGATAATAAATATATGTGTTTTTTGACCCAACTACTCTGTGAGTTTATTTCGTAATGAGATTTGGGGATTGCTTCGTCGTTTCACTACTCGCAATGACCACCAACTTAATAATGTCCGCGTCATTGCGAGGCGCGAAGCAACGAAGCAATCTTACAGAGTTGTAAAACGAATCAAATACAATTACTTTTACATATTAAGATTTCACTATGGCAACAAAGAAAATACAACCTCCCTTCCTTAAAACAGGGGATGAAGTGGGAATAATTTCCCCTTCATTCTGCATTGATGAAAATCTACTGACAGAAGCGGTAGCGTTTCTTGAGAAATGGGGTTTAAGAGTAAGGGTAGGAAGAAATGCGGCAAAAAGGGAAGGTCCTTTTGCAGGGAGTGATAAAGAACGTCTGTTCGATCTCCAGGAAATGACAGATGATAGTGAAATTAAAGCCGTCTTCTGTTCCAGGGGAGGTTACGGTCTTTCAAAAATTATCGACAGAACCGATTTTTCTCCTTTGATAAAAAATCCAAAATGGTACTCGGGATTCAGCGATATAACAGTTCTGCATATATGGTTAAATGAAATATGCGGCATAATGTCGGTACATGGAGAAATGCCTTTGAACTTCAATAATCCGGACAAGACGGCTGACACATTTACCTCTTTGAAAAAGGCATTATTCGGAGAAGCCATATCGTATGAGTGGAGGGGGCCTGTTTACAGACCTGCAGATGTGATTGCAGAGCTCACAGGCGGGAATCTATCATTGCTTTTTAGTCTAAGGGGGACAAAGGCAGATCCGGTTACCCGTGGGAAAATACTTTTTATAGAGGATGTTGGAGAATACTATTATCATATTGACAGGATGATGACCTCTTTTAAGCTTTCAGGTCATCTTGAGGATCTTGCAGCACTTATAGTCGGGGGTATGAATAAGATCAATGATATAAAACTTCCATGGGGAAAAAGTATCGAAGAAACAATTCTTGATGCTGTGAATGAATATGATTATCCTGTAATTTTTAATTTCCCTGCCGGGCATATACCAGATAACAGGGCATTGTATATAGGGAGAGAGGCAAAGATTGAAATTAAAGGAGACAAGATCCGTCTTCAATATGTTTAATTTTTTTGCCCCCGTTTTCCTCTATTCCAAAGTTACACCCATATATCCCCCTTTTCGACTAGGTCAGAATTGGACTTTTAATTTCTTATTCAACCTCCAGCTTTCGTTTATTCCAGAGCTACACCCCTAAATCCCCCAAGGGGGACTTTAGTTTTTACTCAACCCTAAGTTCGTGGTAATAAAACGATATTATTGAATTACACGAATCTAAAAGCCCCCCTTGGGGGGTTTGGGGGTAAAACTAGAGTAAACGAATAAATTTGGGGATTTAACAAAACTAAGGCCTTTTGCGGATCACATGCGAAGCGTGTGGAGATTACAGGGCTGATATGAGAAGATCCAGATCTTTTGATATAATACCAAATTTCTGACCCAGTGTTTCATTTGTGAGCATCCCATTATATAAATATGCACCGCTCCTGACTCCGTGATTATTTTTCATCAGATGAGTGACCCCGCCAGAATCAGCCATACTCTGCAACAGAGGTGTGAAGATATTACTGAGAGCTATTGATGCGGTCCGGGCTACACGCGATGGAAGATTCCAGGCAGAAAAATGTATGACTCCAAACTTCTCATAAGCAGGATCCTTCATTGCACGGCATTCAGTTGTCTCAATGCAGCCTCCACGGTCAATGCTAAGGTCTATAATCACTGCCCCTTTCTTCATATTCTTTACCATATCTTCGGAAATGTAGTACCACGGTTTGAGATCTTCAAGCTCAATTGCTCCAATAAGCACGTCAGCAGATTTCAATGCTTTCTTTAATACCTGGGGGTGGAACACGGAGGTCTGCATACGTTGACCGAGTTGACCTTGAAACCTTCTGAGGCGCTGAACAGAGTTGTCGAAAATTTTCACAGTTGATCCAAGTCCCATAGCAGCCCGTGCAGCATATTCTCCGGCAGTATTTGCTCCCAGGATAACAACCTCTGTGGGAGTTACACCGGTTATTCCGCCAAGCATAACACCTTTGCCACCATGCATGTTACTGAGATATTCAGAGGCAATCAGTAGAGATGTGATCCCTGAAATTTCACTCATCGATTCCACAACGGGCATTTCACCGTTACCGTCGCGGATCTTTTCAAATGCTATTGCAGTTACTTTTTTTCTGATAAGTTTATTGAGAGTTTCTTCGCTTAACTTCAGCACATTAAGATAAGAAATGATTACCTGGTTACCTTTTAGATACTCAGATTCCTTCTCAGAGAAGGGCGCTACTTTTATAACGACGTCGGCACTATATACTCTTGCTAGAGAGTCGGTAATAATTGCTCCGTTTTCGCTGTAATCTTTATCGGTATAGTTGGCTCCCAGACCTGCACCCTCCTGAACAATAACTTCATTTTCACCTTCGACAAGCAAACAAACTGCTTCGGGTGTAAGTGCTACTCTTTTTTCATCATCTTTTGAGTCAGAGGGAATACCGATTGAAATATGACGGTTTTTAACAGCAGTCTCGAGATGTTCCTCTTTTGGCATGAAAACCGTATTCTCAAAACTGACTTTTCCGCTCTTCAACTTGCTGTTCATATTTGTCGGGATGATATTTTTTCAAAGGTAAATAATTTGCAACAGAGAGCAAAATAAGTTGTTTTCAGGGCAATGACAATACTCTCTGCTCATCGTTATCAATTGTAATTCTCACACGGACTGTCTCCGGGGGCAATAATTCTTCAACCAGCTCAGGCCACTCCATAAAGCAATATGAGTCGCCTGTAAGATATTCCTCCAGACCAAAATCATATACCTCTTCCTGTTTTTTTATCCTGTAGAAGTCTATATGAAATAATGATTCTCCTGCTGATGTCTTATATTCGTTAACAAGAGTGAATGTAGGACTGCTGACAATGTCAACTGCGCCCAGGTTTTTGCACAGGGCTTTGATTATTGTTGTTTTTCCGGCACCCATTGGTCCATAAAACGCAAAGATTTTCTTGTCAGCCGAATGCTTCAGAAGTTCTCTGGAAGCTGCAGGTAAATGTCGTTTATCTTTAATATAGATCTCCATCAATTCTAATTCATTTATATCTGTTTAAAACCAATCTTGCAATTCCCTGGTTCGCTTCTTTACCTCATCCCCCTGCCTTCTTCTTCCTTTTACCTCATCCCCCTAACCCCCTTCTCCTTGAGGAGAAGGGGGAATAGGAAGATAATCAATTACATAGACCCCTCTCTCTTAAAGAAGAGGGGAAGGGGTGAGGTTATACCGGCTCCAGAACCGCTACCGGAATCAGTATCTCCTGCATAGAGATCCCACCGTGCTGGAATGTATCCTTGTAATAACTGGCAAATTGATTATAATTATTTTGATAGATCAGAAAATCCTGGTTAAGTGCAAAAATATATCTGGAACTTAAATTGGATTTTGGCAGCATAGCTTTTTCAGGGTTTGTGAGTTCGAAGACTTTTTTTGGATCGTAATCAAGATTTCTGCCCATTTTATATCTGAGATTAGGAGATGTCTTTCTGTCCCCAATTATCTTTATCGCATTCTGTACACGTATTGTCCCATGATCCGTACTGAAAATTACTTTGACAGGAAATGTTGCCAGCGTTTTCAGCAAGTCGAACAGGGATGAGTGCATAAACCACGATCGTGTAAGGCTTCTGTATGCAGGTTCATCATTTGCAAGGTCGCGTATCATGCTAATCTCAGTTCTTGCATGAGACAGCATATCAACAAAATTGAATACGAGTATATTAATATCATTTTGAAGCAGCGACTTTACTTTTTCGTTAACTTTCTTCCCCTCAAGGTTGCTGCTTATTTTATTATATGACCATTTGTATTTCAATCCTTTACGCTTTAGTTGATCCGCAAAAAGCTCCTCCTCAAAATTATTTTTGCCCAACTCTTCATCATCATTTATCCATAAATCGGGAAGAAGTTCTGCAATTGCTGAAGGCATCTGACCTGCAAAAATTGAATTCCTGCTGAACTGGGTAGAAGTCGGCAAAATGCTGCAATATAATTCCTCTTCAATAACCCTGTACATCCCTGACAGCTCAGCAGAAATTGTTTTCCACTGATCGTATCTCATATTATCAATCAGAATAAAGAATAACGGTCTATTTTGACTAATGTTCGGGAAAATTTTTTGCGAAAAGAGAGCAGGGGAAAGGAGTGGCTTATTTTTGCTCCCGGGCTTTAACCAATCAAGATAGTTGCTTATAACGAATTTGGAGAAAGAGTTATTTGCTTCGTTCTGCTGTAGTTTAAGGATATCATTCATCCCGGGATCTGTTGATTTTTCAAGTTCAGATTCCCAGAAAACTATCTTCTTGTATAATTCCGACCAGTCATTGAAGGTTGAAGCAGATGAGATCATTCCGCTGATACGGTTAAATTCCTGCCGGTAATCGGTTGTCGTTTTTTCGGTCACAAGTCTTCGCTGATCGAGAATTTTTTTAATGGCTAATAGTACCTGCTTGGGCTTTACTGGTTTAATGAGGTAATCAGCTATCTCAGACCCTATTGCAGTTTCCATTAAATCTTCCTCATCACTTTTGGTGATCAAAACAACAGGGATGTCAGTCCTTACCTCCCTGATTAGTTTTAATGTTTCAATCCCGCTTAACCCGGGCATATTTTCATCAAGAAAAATAAGATCATAGCGATTCTGTTTTACAAGATCAATTGTATCATTACCATTTGAACAGGTATCGATCTCATAACCTTTTTCCTGGAGGAAGAAAATATGTGGTTTTAACGATTCAATCTCATCATCTGTCCATAGTATTTTTATTTTCCTCATTCTATCTAGCTTCTTTTTATATTCATCCACTTCCGGTTCTGTGGCGGCATTCAGTAAAGTAACCGCAAAGGTACATAAAAGGTTGTCAAGTGCTGAACATGATAGGTCTGTTGAAAAAGCTCTTTTTAACCACAAAGGTCACAAAGGCATAACACAAAGTACACAAAGGGCTGGTTTATATTGTTTTAACTTTGTGCCCTTTGAGCCTTCTTTGTGATCTTTGTGGTAAATGGGTTTCATCCCCACACTGAGAAGAGGAGGGAGAGGGCTTTCATTGGGATTATTTTTTATGCAGATATTTTTCAAGGAAGAAGAGATTATACCGATCCGGATTTTTATCCGTTTTGAAGACCTTTAAATTCCCTTCACTTATTATAAAGGTCATCATTTTGGCACCTGAAGGATTTCTTATGGATTTTTCAGGTTTGAAAGAATTGTAATAATTCATTGTCTGAGAAAAATCAGAAAATCCGGAGACAACTATTTGCACAAATTTATTATCAACTAGTGTTCCTTCGGTTTTGAAATTTTTATTTGTGTAATTTTCAATATTGTAGCTGATAACATCAAAAGATCCCTGGTTCAAATTGAAGGATGGATCAGATATAATCAGTACAAATACATGTTTAGCAGTTGTGTCAGCTACCGAATAAATCTCTGTAGCAATTTTTTTATCTTCTTCAACCTTAAGCTCAGGAGTTTTCTTGTTGAGATATGCAATCATCTCTTCCGCTCTTTTACTTTCAGCTGTCCCCGGATATAATTTAACCAGTTTGCTTAATTGTTCCTTGAAAGTTCTCTCATCACTTGTTCTCCCCATAGAGTAGGCCCTGAGAAGCAAAAATTTAGGAATCAGCTGATCCTGAGGATATGTTTTAATTGCATCATCGCATATTGAAATTGCGTCATTAAAATTTTCATTTTTATAAGCAGTATAAGCGTCATCATATTTTTTTTCTGCTAATTTCAATTCAGCTAATTTTTTCTCATAGTAAGCCGGATCTGAAAGAATCTTTGCAAATTCATTATCAGGATATTTTTGAAGCAGCCGTTGTCTGTATGTCTCGGATTTTACACTATTTACTTCCTTATTAATATTATAAAGTGAATACAGGGATTCCGGTATCAATTCACTTGAGGGAAACCTGTTAATCAACGACTCTAAGGTTTCAGTTGCTTTTGGAATGTCAGGAATACGTTCCGCATAAGCTTTACCGGCATTAAGCATGGCATTAGCAATTCTCTCATTAGAAATCATTAGCAATGAATCGCTTAAAGGGAGGGTATTAATGTAGAATGCCGGCATCTTATTATTTGTAACAGCAGCAACAGTATCGGTAATACGCGGGGCTATTTCATTTGGACTGATCGTAAATTGCGTATTGCTTACTCTGGTTCTGTTTGACCTTCTCCAGTTGTCTTCTAATTTTCTGTCTCCCCAACGTTTACGAAATTCAGTCCGCCCGAATGTCAGCGCTGCCTGATTATAAAAATACCACTTACCTTCCTGATCTATGTTCCCCTGGAAGCGCCTTTCATTTTCATAGTATTGTCCCAGATTATATCTGTCCGCATTTGAGTTGGTTTTTCCTTCGATCTCATCTTTAACAAGCTTAGCTATTATTGATGAGATAAGGGCACTTCGCTCAGACTCAGACATCTTTGCAACTCTTTGCAGACTATCCTCGCGTTGAATAATGGATAGCTGGGTAACCAGCGAGTTCAGTCCCTGAGATTTCATTTTAATTACCTGATAATCAGGATATTTTTGATCAAGAAAATAGAGTGCACTATCATAATATGTTCCCGCCTTCATATAATCGGGTTTTTTAAAGTAATATCCTGCAAGCGCCAGATAAGATCTTCCTTTCTGATTCTGATTTTGTGATTTAGCAATTGCCGATTTCCTGAAATACCTCAGGGCTTCAGCCTCATTCCCTTCTTTCATTGATATATTCCCCAGCGCAAAGTATATCTGGTCAAGATATTCCTTATTCTTCGAGTCGTTTAGCATTCGCTGAAGTTCTTTTGTAATTTCCTGCGGATTGCCGGAATTCACATCAAAGACACCTGCAATATTTATCTCGGCATTAAATTCAACATCATAAGGCGGGTTAAGTCTGACTACATTACGATAAAGTGAAGTTGCCCGTGCTGCATCACCGGTTTTTTCACATAATTGTGCAAGCAGATAAGTAAGTCTGTATTTTGCCCTTTTACCCGAAGCCAGTGTAATCGCCTTTCCCAGAGGATCTATTGCTTCCTGATATTTCTTTTGTTTTATGAATAAATCAGCGCGTGTGGAGAAGTACATGGATTTTAAATACTTTGAAAAATCCGCTGTTATTTCCATACCGTCGAGGAGTCTTAATGACTCACTGTAATTACCAGTTTCGTTGTAGATCCTTGCCAGCCATAGGGAAGCTTCCTTCTTAATTTCAGGATCATTGGCGTCAGTTATACAATAGTCAAGGACTGAAGCTGCGTCTTTATACTCATGTTTATAAAACCTGGCTTTTCCAATTAGAAGATAGCTGTCGTCAACCCAATCGTTATATTCTTTTCTCTCAAGGAATTTTCTGTCTTTCTCTGATAATTCAGGTGAATCTTTTATATCGGGTTTTGCAGTTATAGACTTGAGGGAGATTAATTTTGATGCTTTTTGTATCGCTTTTTCCATGTCGGAGGAACAAAGAGATGCAGTTGATGGATCACTAAACTCAAATACTTTCAGTAATTCTCCATAGTCATCCTGATAGCCTCTGGATATCTTAACCAGACCAGCTTTAAAGCTCTCATAACCATTAAAATAGATGTTGTACTTGGCAGTCATGCCCTGATAAAACCGGCTGGCGCCGGTGTTTTTTTCTACCGAACAGTAAGTCAATACCAGGGATAAGCCTAATAGAAACAGATATTTATATAGTGTCCTGTATGAAGCCAATAACCGACCTTTAATACTATAACTGACTAAATTTAGGTATAGTATTTCAAAGGTAAATAAAATTGAGCTGATATACTTTTTCAGGCAGCAATAACTCTCTTTATTTCGGGAACTTCCTTCATTATGGCCTGTTCAACGCCAGCTTTTAAAGTCTGCATACTGTAAGGACATCCATGACATGCACCTGTAAGTTTTACCTTTACAGTCATATCATCGGTAACATCAATAAACTCAATATCTCCACCATCAGACTGAAGATATGGTCTCACCCTTTCAAGTGCTTTCAACACGCGTTCTTTAATACTTTTGTTTTCGCTCATTTTGTGAATATTTATAAAATATTGAATACACCTTTTAAAATCATTTGCTATTAACCTACCTGTGGGACCCCTGAATTTCTAATCTCCTTTGGTCCCTCCCTAAATCCCTCCTCCAAGGTTTTACCTCATCCTCCGACCTCTTCTCCCGGAGGCCTCTCCCTAAATCCCTCCCCCAAGGGGGAGGGACTTAAAATTCCTCTGAATTTGCTAACTTCTTCTCCCAGGAAGTTCAATGCATTTTAGCCCCTCCCCCTTGGGGGAGAGGTTCTAAATTACTTCGTTATCTGCAATTTGACAGTTGGCCTGGTTTCTTTATTTCTTATTTCAACTCTTTTTACAAGTTCCTCTGCCAAAGCAAGAAAGGCATTACCTGTTATAGAATCATTTAATGCTACAGGCTGTCCGCTGTCGCTTCCTTCACAGATGCTCTGAACCAATGGGATTTGTCCCAGGAGAGGTACATCCATTTTTTCAGCAAGCTGCCTGCAGCCGTCCTTTCCGAATATATAATACCGGCTTTCAGGAAGTTCGGCAGGCGTAAACCACGACATGTTTTCTACTAATCCCAGTACAGGAACATTTATTTTATCACTCCTGAACATGGCAATGCCTTTTATAGCATCAGCCAGTGCAACCTGCTGTGGAGTGCTGATAATGATAGCACCTGTAACAGAAACTTCCTGAACAAGGGTCAGATGAATATCACTCGTACCGGGAGGCAGGTCAAAAAGCAGAAAATCGAGTTGCCCCCAGTCACCCTGGACTATCAGTTGTTTAAGGAAATTGGATGCCATAGGGCCTCTCCAGATAACTGCATCAGCCGGATCAACAAAAAAACCGGTAGAAAGCACTTTAACTCCGAATTTGTTTAATGGTATAATGTGATCACCATTTCCATCTCTTGTTACTTCAGGTCTGTACTTTTCTTCACTGAACATTTTTGGAACGGAAGGTCCAAAGATGTCGGCATCAAGCAACCCTACTTTATATCCCAATCGGGCAAGAGAGATTGCAAGGTTTACAGCAATAGTTGTTTTTCCCACACCGCCTTTTCCTGAAGCAACAGCAATTATATTCGATACCCCTGATAAAACTTCAGATGGTTTTTCCTCTTTTTTACCAACGATAACCTTAGGCTGCACTTTAATTTCGTTAATGACAACATCAGAACCAAGTGTATCTTTTAATGTTTTGACGATTGTGCTTTTAATAGATGAAATAAAAGGATCGTTTGATTTTTCAGGGGTAAGGATCAGAGAAATACCGGTTTCTCCTGATTCTATTTCAGAAATCATTCCCAGCGTTACGATATCTTTCTTCTTATCGGGGTGAATGACTTTTGTAAGGGCGTTTAATATCTGATCTTTCTGAAACATTTGGAATACCTTATTTTTATTTGATTTAAATATAAACAGTGCAAGTTTACCTGTTTTTTGGCTAAATGCAAAATGTTAATAATAAAAGTTGTTTGGATATGAGGGAAACTTAAGAACTGACACAGAGTTTCACAGAGGAGTACAGGGTTACACAGAGAAAAAAATTGAATTAAAGTTCTTTTGAGGGATCCCAGAACTTTTCTTCAAAGTTGATAATCTGATCATTTTCAATAATAATGCCCTCATTCCCGAGAAGCTGTGCCATGGTTGTTGAATTACCAAAATGATGTTTACCTGTAAGGAGTCCTTTCCGGTTTACAACCCGGTGAGCGGGGATGAATTCATGATCGTTGTGACTGACATTAAGCGCCCAGCCGACCATTCGTGCGGATCTTCCCGACCCGAGATACCGTGCTATTGCACCGTATGAAGTTATTCTTCCATAGGGGATATTCTTTGTGACCTCATATACCTTTGAAAAGAAGTCGTCACTCACTTTTTTCTTTGGAGATGGCATCCTGGATGATTTTGCTTTTATCAAGTCTGAATGAGAGATAATTGATCCTTAAACCCGCTTCCAGAAAAATATTTTCATAGTGCGTTCTGATTGAAAGGATGTCATCAAAAAACGAATAAGAGTTTCCGGAATTTTTCGAATGCAGATCTGTTGTGATAATTTTTTCAGAATACAGATCATTTGTAGTAAAAATTGTTTCCAGGTTATTATCTGATAAAACCCTGGTGGTAAAATCGTAAAGCTCCTTATTATCGGTTTTAAGATGAATCAATCCATTATTCTTAAGAAAATGGCGGTAGGAGTTAAGGAACCACGGAGAAGTCAGTCTCTTATTCGAGTTTCTTCCTCCGGGATGCGGATCGGGAAAAGTGATCCAGATCTCAGCAACCTCATCTTCAGAAAAGAAAGAGTTTATAAATTCAATTCTTGTTCTTAAAAAAGCAACGTTTGGCAGATCCTGTTCATTAGCTGTTTTGGCGCCCCTCCACATCCTAGCTCCCTTAATGTCAATCCCGATATAATTATTTTGAGGAAATGCCTTTGCCAGACCAATAGTATATTCTCCTTTGCCGCAGCCAAGTTCGAGGACAATAGGATTCATGTTCTTGAAAAGCTGCTGATTCCAGTTCCCCTTAATGGGGTGATCTTTAGCTGAAATATCTCCGATAAGTGGTTGGATTACATTATCATATGACCCCAATTCAATCCATCTGCCCAGTTTATTCTTTCCCACCTTCTGATTTTATTTTCTTATTTTTTCTATTCTCAATCCGAAATCATAAACACCTTTCAGATTTTCAACGCGCATACCGTGCTGAATTTTGAATACATAAATGCCTTTTGCGGGGAAGAATACATTTGATTTATAAGGCAGGTTGAGCTCATGGACATCTCCAAAACCTTTGCCAAGCCATTTCCCTTTTTCATCTGCAAGGTTGTACTGGAGAGTATCAGTAATACTTTTCCCATCAGGTGATGAAGTTGTTACGAAAAGAAAGATATTCCGAAAAGGGTAAGCTGTGCCGTTACGTATCGTAAAAATAACATTATTACTGTTGATAGTATCAGTTATGGGAACTTTGAATGTTGCGATGTCCATCAGTTTCCATGTTTCCTGCCCCATTGCAGTGGAACTGGTATAAACGACATTACTTTTACATGAGGAGAGTAATAAGACGAATATCAATGTTATAGAAAATGAAAATCTATTTGTCCCTTTTATCATTGAATCTTCTGTTTTTTTTCTTATGTTGATTCCTTTCCTGAGTATTTTTTTCAGGTGGATCAAATCTCGTCAGACTGTTATTTTTAAGCAGGTCCTGTGAAACCGGCGTTACTTCCCACGCTTCATCTACAAGTTTAAGCTTCTCAACTTTTTTGCCTTTTCTGTTAATAGCCTGAATCTCCTTTACTCTCTGAACAGGAATAGCGATAAGATTTGCATTTGAGTGAGGGTCGGTAGAATACCAGTAAAGACCTTTATGAACTTCCAGTTTCTGGAAGTATGCAGTACAGTCGAGTGCTTCCAGCGGGACATCTCTCGGAGGGAATGAGCGTTGAGCATCGACATAACAATCGAGTTCAAAATGAAGACAGCACTTAAGCTTGCTGCACTGGCCGGCAAGTTTCTGAGGATTAAGCGAAAGCTCCTGGTATTTTGCGTGTGTTGTTGTAATGGAAATAAAATTTGTGATATGCGTGGCACAGCATAGTTCTCTGCCACACGATGCAATACCTCCAATTCTGCCTGCTTCCTGGCGGGCGCCGATCTGTCGCATCTCAATACGCACCCTGAATTCATCTGCAAGTACCTTTATAAGCTGTCGGAAATCAACTCTTTCGTCGGCGATATAATAGAATATTGCTTTTGTCTTATCGCCCTGGTATTCCACGTCTCCGATCTTCATGTTAAGCCGCAGCTCTTCGGAAATCTTTCTTGAGCGTAACATAGTAGGGGTTTCCAGCTTTTTAGCCTCTTCCCATTTCTGTATATCAACAGCTTTTGCCTTCCGGTATACTTTTTTCAGATCATCCGGAGACGGATGTACCTTAAGCCTTTTCAATTGTTCTTCAACCAGGTATCCCACCATCGAAACCCTGCCTATATCATGACCTGGAGAGGCCTCTACCGCGACAACATCACCTATTTCAAGGCTCAGTCCGTTGACATTTTTAAAAAATCCTTTGCGGGTATTCTTGAACCGTATCTCCACAATATCGTCCATATCGGGAGTTTCCGGCAAGTCACTCAGCCAGTTGAAAGAATCAAGTTTATTATATCCGGGCTTATAAGTTATATCTGGCATCCGGATTTCATCCCCGGTCTGCCCTTGAATATCTTCATTTTCTATCATAGAAATTTTTAGATTCAGAAATTTCTCTGCAAAAGTAGTGAATTTATGAATCATTTTCAAGAATGCTGTCTTGTCAGCGGATCAGTCTGATTATTTTGAGACCCAGATCGAGGAAGACTATTTTTGGATTCCCGTTTGATTCAATATGGGAATAGACAAGATCAAACTCTTCAACAAGAGGATATATATTATTTTGATTTATAGATGGGTGGAACTTTCCGGAAAAGGATGCCTCTTCCCCTGTCAGATATACAAGACTGTTTTTAAGCTGGTCGAGTGATAACATAAGGTTCTCACGAAGTAATCGCAGAGCAAAAGAAACAAAGTTTTTTTGAGCTTCCCTTCCGGTCGCTGAGATCTCCTCCGACCAGCTAACGATAGAAATCACATCACGCTTCCATGCAAACCTCATCAGGCTTTTGAATCTTTCAAGGTTTGCCAGGGAGGAATCTTCATTCTCACAAAGTTCAATAGCCCTGGTTATATTGCCGTTTGAAACACGCGATATATCAGCCGCTTTTTCGACTGGTATTTTTAATGTTTCAATAAGATATTTTTCGACGTCGCGGGTTCCTATGGAAGGAATTTTAATCATCTGACACCTTGAAAGTATTGTAGGGATGACCTTATCGGGCTCTTCTGAAACGAGAAGAAAAAGAGTTTTTTCAGGAGGCTCCTCAATCATTTTCAAAAGCTTGTTGGCAGTTGCCTGATGCATTTTTTCAGGCAGCCATATTATCATTATCTTAAAGTCAGATTCAAATGTCTTTAGACTGAGTTTTTTTATTATCTCCGATGCTTCTGACGCAAATATCATACCCTGGGAATTTCCGACTTCTATGAAATCCATCCAGTTATTTAGTGTAAAATAGGGCGACTTATTTACAAATTCTCTCCACTCTTCAATGTACGTGTCACTTACGGGGTCGGTGGCTTTTTTGCCCTTAATTACCGGGAATACAAAATGAAGATCGGGATGAATGAGTTTTTCATATTTAACACACGATTTGCATATTCCGCAAGAATCGTGTTCTGTCCGGTTCTCACAACTTACATACATGGCATAAGCCAATGCAAGAGCTATACTGCCGCATCCTTCAGGCCCTGCAAAAAGCTGAGCATGACTTACCCTTTCTTCTTTTACTGAGCGGATAAGTTTTTCTTTAATCTCTTTTTGACCAGGAATCCGGGAAAAATTCATGAATAGTTATTCCTTTATTACTCCTGCCAAATTTAATGATTTTTAACCAATAATTTGCAGGTTTAGGGACATTCACTCCCGCTTTGCTGTATACCCTAAAGGTTGAAAAATTCAGTATCTTTAACACATTGATTTTTTTTTTAGTATTAGCTTGGGATGTTGAAAAAGTTGAAATCCATTAACCGCAAAGGTCACAAAGGTACTACACAAAGTACACAAAGGTTTGAAATATAATAATTTAGCTTTGTGCCCTTTGAGCCTTCTTTGTGTTCTTTGTGGTCAAAAGTATTTTTTCAATAGCCCTCCGGGCGGGCTTACCTGAAACATTTTGAAGATTTTAATCAGATGAATATTTCCAAAAAAAATGTAGGTTTGTAGTTGAGAATTTCTTGTGTTTAATAAAAATATTTTGATCTATGAAAATGATTCAGGACTTCAACTTCAAAGGAAAAAAAGCAATAGTCAGGGTCGATTTCAATGTACCCCTCGACAAAAAGACATTTACAGTAACTGATGACACCCGTATCAGGGGAGCATTACCGACAATAAATAAAATCCTTAATGATGGCGGATGTCTGATACTGATGTCGCATCTTGGAAGACCAGAAGGTCGGATGGAGAAATATTCCCTCAAACCTGTACTTCCGGTTCTCGAGAAGCTTCTCGGAAAGAAAGTTCTCTTTGCTGATGATTGTCTTGGAGAATCTGCTGTTAAAATGTCGGCTGCCCTTAAACCGGGAGAAATTCTCTTGCTCGAAAATGTACGGTTTTATCCTGAAGAAGAAGGAAAACCAATTCTGCCTGAAGGTGTGACTGAAGAGGTGAAAAAAGCTGCCAAGGCTGAGATGAAGATCAAACAGAAAGAGATGGCAAAAAAACTGGCAGGATATGCTGAGATTTATGTTAATGACGCATTTGGCACTGCTCACCGTGCTCATGCCACTACAGCTGTTATAGCCGATTTCTTTCCAATCGACAAAAGAATGTTCGGATTCCTTATAAACAGTGAGCTTATCGCAATGGACAAAGTTCTCAAAGATCCTCAACGTCCGTTTACAGCTATAATGGGAGGCGCCAAAGTTTCAGATAAGATAATGCTCATCGAAAATCTCCTTAACAGGGTTGATAATCTAATAATAGGTGGGGGCATGACCTATACTTTCATTAAAGCAATGGGCGGTAAAATAGGTAAATCACTTTGTGAAGAAGACAAACTTGATCTCGCCCTTAAGCTTATAGAAAAAGCGAAGGAGAAAAAAGTTAAATTATACCTGCCTGTTGACAGTCTTAATGGAGATAAATTTGATAATGACGCCAACACTAAAGTAACCGATGTTAATGCAGTTGATGACGGATGGTTGGGTATGGATATTGCTGAGAAAACCATTAAGGAATTTACTTCGGTAATTGAAAATTCTAAAACCATTCTCTGGAACGGTCCTATGGGAGTTTTCGAAATGGAGAAATTTTCAAAAGGCACGACAGCAGTAGCCAAAGCAATAGCTGCAGCTACATCAAAAGGAGCATACAGTCTTATCGGTGGCGGAGATTCTGTTTCTGCAATCAACAAAAATGGTCTTGCCGACAAAGTTAGTTACGTTTCAACCGGAGGTGGTGCAATGCTGGAATATATGGAAGGGAAGAAGCTTCCGGGGATTACTGCCATTAGGGGAGAATAGACTTAGAGACTTAGAGACTAAGGGACGGAGAGACTGGGAGAAAGGGGAACGGGGAGATAAAAGAAAATCCGAAATCCGAAATCCGAAATAATAAGGCTGCATTCAGGTGCGGCCTTCTTATTTTAAATATTTGTGAACTAATGATTAGGATTAAATGTTTTGAATTCGTGACCTAAAATATTATATAAGAACGATATTTACTGAGTAGTCCAAAACAACTATCTTTACAAAATGAAAAGACAATTAGTCCTTTTTCTGGCAATAATTTCTATTCTTTCAGGCTGTACCAAAAAAGAGGCTACCCGTACTTCCGGAATTGATACTATTGATAATATTACCTACTTCGGTACGACTTATTATAATTATGGATTTTTATTTTCGGGTGCGAAACTGGTTAAGACTTACCCTAGTCCCGGACCGGACATTACTATCTATGTTAATATTGACAATGTTACTCCCCGGTTGACACTTCAATCCAATAATCTAAACCCATCCTTTTATAAGGTTGGAGATTTTCCTGACGCAACCACTGCACAAACTGCTTTTGATAATCTGAAAACAGTAGCTGTTACTCAATGGCAGGATATGGCAGATCCTATTATTGATAACCAGGTGTGGATATACAAATCAGGAACCGGGAATTATACAAAAATCAGGATTGTTAGTACTGTGAATGAGACCAGGTCAAGTATTGCTTATGGAGAATGTACTTTTCAATGGGTCTATCAGTCAGATGGCTCCTCAACCTTTCCAAAATGATGTTCGGTTTGCAGGATCTGCAAAAGCGGGTGTTCAATATTAGAAGTCAGGAAGATTTTCTTGAAACAGCTCTTGATATCTTTGACTATCAATACAATAATAATTCTGTCTATAAGTATTTTGTAAATAGTCTCCGCAAAGATCGTTCTGAAATTAACACACTTTATGACATTCCGTTCCTTCCTGTTGAATTTTTTAAGAGGCATAAAATAATAACAGGTAATTTACCGGTAGAAAAGATTTTTGAGAGTAGCGGAACAACTGTCACAACCAGGGCGAAACATTATATTAATAACCTTTATCTGTATGAAGAGAGTTTCCTGAGAACTTTCAAAATGTTTTATGGCAATCCCGAAGAATATCTTATAGCAGCACTTCTTCCTTCATATATTGAGAGAGAGGGTTCATCACTTGTTTATATGACTGAATATCTGATCAATAAGAGCAAGAATTCTTTTAGCGGATTTTATAGGAATAACACAGAAGATTTAATAACAACAATAATTAAGGCAAAATCTGAAAAACAGAAAATTCTGTTGTTAGGCGTGAGTTTTGCATTGCTTGATCTTGCTGAAAACAATTCACCTGATCTTTCTGAAGTAATTGTAATGGAGACAGGGGGGATGAAAGGAAGACGGAAAGAATTGACGCGTGTAGAGCTTCATTCAATACTTAAAAGAAGACTGAGTGTGCCATTTATTCACTCAGAATATGGCATGACTGAATTATTAAGCCAGGCCTACTCAAAAGGGGACGGGATATTTTATTGTCCTCCCTGGATGAAGATAATCATCAGAGATCCTCTGGATCCGCTTGCACTTTATAATGATTCTGTCAGTTCCGGAGGAATTAATATAATTGACCTGGCTAATTTCAACTCATGCTCTTTTATTGCAACGGGTGATTTGGGAAAACTCCATGAAGATGGCGGTTTTGAAGTGCTGGGAAGATTCGATAATTCTGACATAAGAGGCTGCAATCTGCTGGTTGAATAGCCCCCCTGCCCCCCTAAAGGGGGGTAAATTCTCTGGTTTTTACTAATTCATTAATACCACCGCGAAGCGGAGGGGGCCTTTTTAGGGGAGCTTATGGGAAGATAAGATTATACTCCGAGTTTTGTTTTTATGGATGCGGGTAAGGCATTTTTATTGATCATAATTGCTATTGTCTTGGCACGAACATAATTCACTGACATATTAAGATACCCTCCGAACGGGTTTCTGTCGGTTCCCCATGAATTTTTTGTAACATAATATTTTGTACCATTTTGGTCTTTAACCAAACCCGTCATATGCATCAGGTGATCGTCGGTAGTAGAATTATTATCATAACCTGCTTCGCGGAACTCCTGTGTAACATTTACTTCCGGAAAAGGACTGGCGAATTTATAAGCTTCGATTGCGCGTTCCTCTTTTGACAATTTCCCCAGTTTTGCTTTATCAGCCTTTGAATATTGATCGGTATTTTCAAGCTCAGGGATAATTGCAACTCCTTTTGAATGAGAAAATCCCTTTTCGCTTACATCACCATCCCAGGCAATTGTATACCCTTTAAACAAAGAAGAATCCATAATCGTAATAAGCTCATCGATAGGAACATTGTAATAATTCATTTTTCTCCAGTTGTCGGGAATTGGAACTAAACCCTGGGTATAAAACGGGAATAAAGTCAATGAAGTTATTTCAATATAGTCAGCAGGATTAATGCCCAGACTTGCTGTGAATGATTTTGGCGTATATCCAACACCTTTATATGTAAAGGTCTGGGGAACTTTTCCAAGATAAGTATCAAGTACATCATCTACTATAGTGAAATACTGATCGCTTTCCCTGTTTCTTTTAAGCGGTACAGTTGCTATTGCATTTACAAAAGTATTGAGCTCACTATGATTATGGTATGGCAGGCCATAATTCAGACCTGTATAAACCTCCTCAGGAACAATTCCGTTTTTAATAAATTCAACAAGCCAGTCGTGTCCGACACTACCTTGTCCAAGATTCCCTTTGCCCTTCTGGATAAAATTATCTTTTAATCTGTCAACATAATTATACCTTACAATATACATTTCGGACAAATCATATTCTCCTTTACCCATACGCAGAAGTTCAGATTCAAAAAATGAAGTTGTTGCAAAACACCAGCAGGTTCCGGTGTTAGCCTGATTCTTGACAGGAGTGGCTTTTAATTCCACGAGGGGAGTGAATTTGTAACCGGTCTCTGATTTCCTGGATGATTCCCGGGATTCCTTTTGAGAAAATGAAGGCGCAACAATCAGTGACAGTATAAAGACCAGAAGTATACGGCTTTTCATAACATTAAAGTTTATTGATATTAAAACAGAAAATAAAATATTGAAAATTTAAAATGCTAAGCTAGAAAAATAAACGGAATTTAATATTGAGAAATTGTCCATTTAACTTTTTTTATACAAGGTTATTTTAATTTTTTAACTGAGGTAAGATCAATAGAACAAACGAATTAAGAATTTTGAATTTTTGTTATGAACATTGAAACTTGGTATGGTATTTGCACCTATAACTTCATGATAATATTAATAGTAAGCCTGAATTTTAACTTATTTTTTAATCTATGAAACTCAAATATATGCGCGCAGCCAGAAGGATAACAGCAATTATCGCTATCTCTTCGATACTAATGTGTTGGAATATAAATGCGCAGCAAGGTTATCCTCCTCCCTGGTCGCGTATGCCACCTCCCCGTTCTGTCATTGTACCGGTTCGTCCCACTCCAAATTACAGACAAGGTTATGACCCCTATTTCCGCACAGGTGGCGTTCCGCCAATTATAAGCTTCAGCATTCATTTTGATCCTCTGATCAGTTGGTTTTCTACCGACAGTTATGATACCCGTAATGACGGGGTTGTTCCCGGGTTTAATTTCGGCATTTCATATAACAGGTATTTTAGTCCCAATTATTCTTTTTATTCAGGATTAGATATTATTAAAGCCGGCGGAAGACTTATAAACAGAGGGACCACTAATTTCGAGCTGAAAGATTACAATGGGTCAATTCTTACAGTCCAGTCAGGAGACCCAATTACATATAGAATAACTTATTTATCCATACCCCTGGGCATTAAACTTCAGACAGACCAGCTTGGTTTCGGGAAATTTTTTACAAATGTTGGATTCGCTCCGAAAATCGTAGTCGGAGGCAGGGCAGACATACCATCACTCAATATATATGGAGGTAATGCTTTGCCGGAACTGAACACATTCAACCTTTCATTCAATATAATGGCGGGGATGGAATATCCTCTCGCAGGAAATAATAACTTTATTGTTGGAATTGGATTTGAAAATAACTTATTTGACGTTACCAAGGATAATGGAAATCAACCATCGAATCTGGTTACTCAGAAAGTGTTGTCATTCCGGATAGGGATGACCTTTTAAAGTTCTTTTTGAATTAAGAACCATAGAACAAACGAATTAAGAATTTTGATATTTTGTTCTGAGTTAAAATGTTATGAGTTTAATGTTCAATTGTTCCGATTCTTTAAGCTATTTAATTCCTTTTATCAGGTCATAAGAATGATCTATCCATGAGAAAACCTCTTTATGAGGTAATGATCCACTGAGTGTGACCGTATTCCAGTGTTTTTATTCATATGGTTTTTAACAATACTATATAAACATTTGAAATACAATGTCTTTACCAAAATGTGACATAATATAATATTCCGGTGCTCTGCACCTTTACTCTTTACGACAAACATTATCCTACAAATATTCTGGTGCTCTGCACCTTTACTCTTTACAACAAACATTATCCTACAAATATTCCGGTGCTCTGCACCTTTACTCTTTACGACAAACATTATCCTACAAATATTCTGGTGCTCTGTACCTTAAGCTCATCGACACACAAAATTTACTTTCGAATTTTAGGAAACCTTAAACTTTCGAGTTTGAATGCAAAGCAGCAGAGCTGCGAAATATTTGTAGAAATATTATTGAACAGTAGAACCACAGGTGCAGAGCACCGTAATATTAAATCACAGCTAATAAAAGAAATATTCCTGCCAATTATGGTAATTAATGCTTACCTGTGATCAGGTCATAAGAATGATCTATCCATGAGAAAACCTCTTTATGAGGTAATGATCCACTGAGTGTGACCGTATTCCAGTGTTTTTATTCATATGGTTTTTAACAATACTATATAAACATTTGAAATACAATGTCTTTACCAAAATGTGACATAATATAATATTCCGGTGCTCTGCACCTTTACTCTTTACGACAAACATTATCCTACAAATATTCTGGTGCTCTGCACCTTTACTCTTTACAACAAACATTATCCTACAAATATTCTGGTGCTCTGTACCTTAAGCTCATCGACATACAAAATTTACTTTCGAATTTTAGGAAACCTTAAACTTTCGAGTTTGAATGCAAAGCAGCAGAGCTGCTAAATATTTGTAGAAATATTATTGAACAGTAGAACCACAGGTGCAGAGCACCGTAATATTAAATCCCAGCTAATAAAAGAAATATTCCTGCCAATTGTGGTAATTAATGCTTACCTGTGATCAGGTCATAAGAATGATCTATCCATGAGAGAACCTCTTTATCAGGAACTGTCCCATCAAGATTTATTGTATTCCAGTGTTTTTATTCATATGGTTTTTAACAATACTATATAAACATTTGAAATACAATGTCTTTACCAAAATGTGACATAATATAATATTCCGGTGCTCTGCACCTTTACTCTTTACAACAAACATTATCCTACAAATATTCTGGTGCTCTGTACCTTAAGCTCATCGACACACAAAATTTACTTTCGAATTTTAGGAAACCTTAAACTTTCGAGTTTGAATGCAAAGCAGCAGAGCTGCGAAATATTTGTAGAAATATTATTGAACAGTAGAACCACAGGTGCAGAGCACCGTAATATTAAATCACAGCTAATAAAAGAAATATTCCTGCCAATTATGGTAATTAATGCTTACCTGTGATCAGGTCATAAGAATGATCTATCCATGAGAAAACCTCTTTATCAGGAACAGTCCCATCAAGATTTATTGTGTTCCAGTGCTTTTTATTCATATGATAACCAGGGGTAACAGAAGGATGATGCTCTCTTAAATCAAGGGCAAGAGCAGGGTCGCATTTAAGATTAATGCTAAGATCTCCTTCGAGATTTACAAGGGCAAATATTTTCCCGTTAACCTTAAAAACAAGAGTGTCATCACCAAATGGGAAGGATTCAGTTGATCCCTTTTTTGAGATACAATAATCTCTTAAACATTCAATATCCATATTAAAAATAATTTAAATTGATTCCGGCGCTCAGAGCTCCTTTGCGTTCCGGTTTATATTATGCTACTGGTACTGCCCCAAAATGACCTATATACATTATAACCTGGTTTTATCATTATTGATTAATTTGCTAACAGAACAAAGTGGTAATTATTTATAATCAGTTAATTGCTTAGTAGTATACTTGATCAGACTACAAAATGATTCCAGGTATTATGGTCAACTCAATATTTTTATTTTTTTTACCAGGCTGTACATTATTTTGAGGTTTAAGAAAGCTACCACAGTCAAAACAATAATATTGTCAATTTATAAATATAAGCTTACTAAGGACAGCAGGACGGAAATTGTTAATCGAACGAGGTGCAAGTCTTGCTATGTGCGATGTCCGGTTTTATTTTTTGGCATTTATAAATTTAATTATCTCTTCAACTAATCCGGATTTTAATGGCAAATCAGGGTTCATGTATGTTGCCATATTCTTTTGAATATCACTGTCAGATTCTTTCAGGACATGATTCATATTGTGAATTATTAAAAGTTGAGCATCTGGCTTTGCTGCGGATAGCAATTTGGCATCATTCACTGTCACTTGTAAGTCACTTGTCCCTTGAATTATTAAAACCGGGATCTTCAATTTATTAATCTCTTTTGCCGGGTCGTATTTTATCCATGAAATCATATATGGCTGAACACTTGGCCGATATAATGCTGTTAAATTTGGATTTACATTTGAAACTTCTTTTCCGATTTTCAGACTGTCAAGGATTTTATTTGATTCATCAAGCAGTTTGGAAGGCAATTTAGTTTTTAATTGCTCCTGCAAAACTTTATCTGCTGATTCTCCAGCTCCAGCAATGGAAATAAATCCTGCAACATTAGTTTTTTCAGAAGCTATCATTCCAATCAATGAACCCTCACTGTGACCTAAAACTATAACTTCTGAAAATCTTTTATCAGATTTCAACAATGAGATCCAGGCAATGGCATCATTTATATATGTTTCAAATCTTAGTTCACTTTCACTTGTCATTGCTGACTTGCTTTCACCTATTCCTCTTTTATCGAAGCGTAACGTTGAAATAGCATTTTTTGCTAATCCTTCAGATAACATTTTGTATGCATTAGTCTTTACACCCAATGGTGAATTACAATTCCGGTCTGTTGGTCCTGAACCTGGAATAATTAGAACTAATGGAGATACTTTTATATTATCAGGAATCGTTAATGTCCCAAAAATTACTCCCGTTGAAGTCTTTAATATTATTTCAGACTCGGAATAAATAGAATCAATTTTGTTTTGTGCAGATAATCCCATTGATAGAATGTTTAAAATAATAAGAAAAGATAAGTTTCTCATAGATTAAATTTTATACTAAGTATATTTTAGTGAAAATTCTAAAAACATAACAAATCGAAGTTATATGTGTTTAAGGACTTGCAAAATATATTGTCCAACCAACTGACGGGTGTAGCATTGGCATGGCCTCTTTTTGTTCCTCCAGCAGGGTTAAAAGGATTTTCAGGTTCTCCCCATTCTACGTCTTCACTTAATAATCCTAAAATTGTATGAATATCTTTTTTAGAAAATGCATCATACAGATGTTTTACTAATTCAATATTTTTATTCATAAATTAATCTTTTTATTTTATTCTCAATGAAGCAAGATCCCTTTTTAGATGTTCAATAATCCCGTAGAGTTACTATGTCCATATATTTAAGGTTCTATTATTATTAATTTATAATTCCTGGTTCTCTTTCTAATCTTCTGCACTCACCCCCTTTTATCCCCCTCTCTACTTCGTAAAGAGAGGGAAACTATATGAATATTTGTGTCTTACACCCCTCTTTGCTGAGCAGAGAGGGGCAGGTGGTGAGTTATCTTAGTGTCGGATAAAAGGCACCTTCAATATGATCAATCTTATAAGAATCAGCGGTCTGGATAACTGTAATTATATCAAACCGGCTCTCTTTATCAATCCCGTACCTCTGAAGATAACCATTAGCAGCATAGATTAACGTTCTTCGTTTTTCCCTGGTAATTGCAGTAACGGGATCCATCAGGAAATCTTCGCTCCTTGTTTTTACCTCGGCGAATATGATAAATTCCTGATTTTCTGCTATAATATCGATTTCCTTATTACCCCATTTCCAGTTTCGAAAGAGGATTTTGTAACCTGCGTTCTTCAGATGATCTGCTGCGAGGTCTTCGCCTTTTTGTCCCAGATTATGCGATTCTGCCATATATATAAAGTGACTAAAGTGACAAGTGCCTAGAGTGCCTTCAACGGGTGTCTTTAGGCACTTCAAACTTTAGGCATTCAAAACTATCCATAACTATATCTGAATCAGCTTATTTCTTATTGCAAATAATATAAGGCTTGCAGTGTTTTTGGAATTTGTTTTTCCGAGGAGGTTAGCCCTGTGCTTATCGACGGTTCTCTTACTTATAAACAGGTTTTCAGCTATCTCCTGATTTGACAATCCCTCACAGATCTTAAACAGGATTTCTTTTTCTCTTTTTGACAGGTTGGCGGATTTACTCTCCTGTTCACGGTATTTGATTTTCTGGATCACATGATAAAGCAATTCCTGTGAAAAATAACTGCCACCCTTTCTTATTGTGAGTATTGCTTCTTTAACCTCAGAGATATCTGAATCTTTAAGAAGGAATCCTTTTGCACCTGCATCAACCATTTTATAATAATACTCCTCTTCGCCATACATTGAAAGGGCTATAATATCAATTCCCGGACAAATTTTCAGACCTTTTCTTGTTGCTTCTATGCCATCCATCTCAGGCATATTTATGTCCATGAGGGCAACATCGGCTGTTGTATTCTTCAGGATTTTCAGAAACTCTTCTCCATTGGAAGCTTCGGCAATAACTTCAAATTCGGGGAAGGCATTAAGAAGTATTTTTAACCCGTTGCGAAACAGCTGGTGATCATCCGCAATTATTATCCTTATCTTTTCCATTTCAGTAATATATCAATCATTCAATCAATTTAATAAGTGCGCTTGTCCCTTTCCCGGGTGTGCTTTCAAGAATAAAAACTCCTTCAACGGTCTTTACACGGGTCTCGATGTTTGATATCCCCATACCTTTAATGTCCTCTTTTGCTAAGGAAGATGTATCAAAGCCACGACCATTATCATAAAACTGCAAGGTAACGAATTTTTCGTGTTTGTTTAATTCGATCTCTATTTTCGATGCTCCGGAATGCAATATTGAATTATTAATAAGCTCACAAACAGCCCTGTAAACAACAACCTCCTTATCATTATCGAGACGCTGGGCTTCCATATTAGTCTTGAACTCAATTTCAATAGCTTTTGTCTGGTTAATTTTAGTCGTAAATGCACTTATAGCACTTGCCAGACCAAAATTTGACAGAATATGAGGGCTTAGATTATTCGATATATCCTTTATTGTACTAATTGCTTCATTTACAAGGTGGTTCGTGTTACTGAGAATGATGGATCCTGACTGGTCTTTTATTCTGTCGGTAAGTGCAGAGATTGACATTTTAACAGTCGAGAGTAGAGGACCGAGACCATCGTGAAGATCTTTGGCAAACCTTTTTCGTTCATTTTCCTCAGTATTGATTATGGCATTTATCACTCTTTTTTCAGAACGCACTCTGTCGGTTTCAGCCCTTTTAAGAGAAATAAATAATTCACGGATGAGAATTACGCCGCCTATTATCATTACTGAAATTATAACACCTATCCATTCATCTATCATTTGCCAGGAGTATCTTGGTGGTCCATGAAAATATTCAATAAGCTGAATGATTTTTAATACAGCCATGAGTGCAAAAGATAATGAAAGCAATATCCATGAGAGCCGGTATTTCGTAAGCTTCATGAATCTCAACGCTATTGATGCAGCAATGATTTGAAGGATGATCGATATAATTAAAGCAATAAGTCTTACCATGAAAATGTTTATATTTTTACAAAAATAGGAGATAATTTAACTTAATCACAAATTAAGTCGGAAAGGCGCAAGGGCGCCTCTCCCTAAATCCCTCCCCCTTGGGGGAGGAACTTAACTATTTAATTATAACTTATTTACTCCCCTTCTCGCTTGGGAGAAGGGGCAGAGGGATGAGGTTTATGCCTTTACACCAATTTTATTATCTTTGGCGCTTCGATACCTGAATACATGAAAGTTTTATATAACCTCGGAATCTATCTATTCTCTGCTTTAGCTCATATTGCCGCTCTCTTTAATACAAGGGCTTCCCTGTGGGTGAACGGGAGAAAAAACTGGGCAGGAAAAATTTCGGAAAAGATTAAACCAGGAGACAGGGTAATATGGATACACTGTGCTTCACTTGGTGAATTTGAGCAGGGAAGACCAGTTATTGAAGCTATAAAAAAAGACCTTCCGCAATTTAAAGTACTAATTACATTTTTTTCTCCTTCAGGGTATGAGGTGAGAAAAAATTACAGCAATGCGGATTGTATTAGTTATCTCCCGGCTGATAGCCCCGGGAATGCTTCAAAGTTCATAAGTCTTGTTAATCCGGAATTTGTAATACTTGTGAAATACGAGTTCTGGAATAATTATATCTCAACGGTTTATTCAAATAATATCCCTCTTTATCTGATATCAGGGATCTTTCGTCCAGGTCAGCACTTTTTTAAATGGTATGGATCGTTTTTCAGAAATATGCTGGGTAAATTTGAACAGATATACGTTCAGGATCAACAATCGCTTGAATTACTGAAAGGTATAGGAATGGATAGGGTCTCTGTTGCCGGTGATACCAGATTCGACAGGGTGGTACAGATTGCTGCTACAGCAAGAAAGATCGAGGCAATTGAGCTTTTCAGGGGAAATGAAAAACTTTTTTTGGCAGGCAGCAGCTGGAAGCCGGACGAAGAGATCATAACTGAATATATTAACCGGTTTCCACAGGCTATGAAATGGGTCTTTGCACCACATGAAATTGATGAATCAAATATATTAAGACTTGAGAAGCTTCTGAAGGTTAAATATATAAGGTATTCAAAATTCAATGAAGCAGCTGCTGATTCCAGGGTCCTTATTATTGACAATATCGGGATGCTTTCTTCTGCCTATGGATATGCATATATTGCTGCTATAGGAGGAGGGTTTGGAAAGGGTATTCATAACATTCTTGAACCGTCATGCTGGGGAATACCAGTTGTATTTGGACCAAGATATAAGAATTTTAAAGAAGCAGTCGATCTTGTAAGTGCAGGAAGCGCGAGATCGTTCAGCACGTTTAATGAATTTAAAGATATTTTAGATTTATTGCTGTCTGATGAGAATATCTATACAAATTCAGCCCTATTAGCATCAGATTACGTGAAAGAAAACACCGGAGCTACTCAAATTATTATCCAAGAAATAATAAGAAAAGATATTAACAAGTAATGCTCATAATTTGTTAAAAAGTAATCTTTTTATAATTCCCCCTTTCATATAAAGAGACGTAAATTGTTGCACCTGATTTAACAATTTATTAATCATAATTTAATCTAATTGTCAAGTACTTACTATAATCTTGTAGAAATTTTTTAAATCCTTAATCCTAATTTTATGATGAAACAACTTAAACGTTTGTTTATGATGTTGATCTTCCTGTTCATCGGCATTCTGATGTTCGGGCAGGGATCGACGACATCTTCTATGGGCGGCAGAATAGTTGACAGAGACGGTAAAGCATTACCGGGTGCAACTATTGTAGCTGTTCATGTTCCTTCCGGAACACAATATGGTGCTCTGGCTAATAATGACGGTCTTTTTGTCATTCAGGGTATGCGGCCAGGTGGTCCGTATACGGTAGAGATCTCCTTTGTTGGATATTCAAAGAAGACATTAACTGATATTACGTTGAACCTGGGGGAAAAATTTACCCTGAACACCACTTTGGATGAAAGCGCAGCTGCACTTTCAGAAGTAGTTGTGGTAGGTGCAAAAACACCACAATTTAATTCAGAAAAGAATGGTACTTCAATTAACATCAACAACAGGCAATTAACACTGATGCCTACAGTAAGCAGGAGCATAAATGATATCACCCGGCTTACACCTCAGGCAAACGGGAACCAGATCGGCGGGGGAAACTATCGTCAGAACTTTATTACTGTTGACGGTGCACAATTTAATAACGCATTTGGTATCGGTACCAACCTGCCAGGTAATGGAACACCTATCTCTCTTGATGCTATTGACCAGATTTCTGTTAATATCACACCATATGATGTACGTCAGAGTGGATTCATAGGCGCATCAGTTAATGCTGTGACCCGTTCAGGAAACAACGAGTTTTCGGGATCTGTTTATACTTATATGAATAATCAGGATTACAAAGGCAATAAAGTAGGAGATGCAACATTTATTCGTAATCAGGCCAGCTACAGCATGCAGGGATTTCGTCTTGGCGGACCGATTATTAAGAATAAATTGTTCTTTTTCATAAATGGAGAAACAGAAAAAAATACTGTTCCCGGCCCACAAAGAGTAGCCTCTTCACCCACAAATCCTCCTGATTATGCGAATAATATCGCACGGCCCACTGTCGCCGACATGGATATGATTAGCGCTTACCTGAAAGATACTTACGGATATGTCACTGGTCCATACCAGGGATATTCACAGGAAAGTCCGGGTAAAAAGTTTCTTGCAAGAATTGACTGGAACATAAATAATAATAACAAATTTAATGTCCGTTACAGCTACCAGGCAAGTAAATCTCCTAGTTATCCCAGTACTTCTACATCTCCATTCTCAGGAATATATACCAACAACAGACAGAGTATGGATGCTATGTGGTATCAGAATTCAGGATATTATCAGCAGAATAACTTCAGCTCATGGTCTGGAGAATTAAACTCTACTCTTTTCGACGGAAAAGTCCTGAACTCACTTCGTGGAACTTACTCCTATCAGAACGAACCACGAAGCACTACTGGCAAGCTCTTCCCATTTGTTGATATTCTGCAGGGAGGAAGCCCTTATGTATCTTTCGGTACTGAACTTTTCTCATATGGAAACCTTCGTCAGGTAGCTACCACCACTTTTAATGACGATGTAACCTGGTCATGGGGGAAAAATAATATGACCGCAGGTATCAACTATGAACATGATAATACAAAGAACGGGTTCATGCGCTTCGGTTCAAGTTTTTATGTATTCAAGGATTGGAATACATTTGTAAGCGGGGGCCTTCCCAATAACTACGGTGTTACATTCTCAAATACACCAGGTTATGCACAGGCATTTCCTTCATTCAAATTCAATCAGTTAGCAGGATACATTCAGGATGAGTTTGTTGCCAGCAGCCGCTTAAAAGTTGTCGCTGGCTTGCGGCTTGACGTTCCATCATATCCATCACCTGGTGCTGATCATCCGATTATCGCTACACTTGATTTTGGAGGTAATACTTATCATACATCAACGTTACCGAAATCAAGAGTTATGGTATCACCAAGAATCGGTTTTAACTATGATTTGAAAGAAGATCGTTCCTTAGTACTGCGCGGCGGAACAGGTATCTTTACAGGACGTGTTCCATTTGTATGGATTGTCGGACAGGTAGGAGATGCCGGAATGGTCCAGACTACTCAGACTTTGTCCGGAGCTAACGTACCAGGGCCATTTAATCCTGCAGTAAACGCATACTATCCTGCTACCCAGCCGGCAGCAGGAACAATCGTTCCGGGAACTTTTACAGTTATTTCCCCGAACTTCAAGATGCCACAAACATGGAAAAGCAGTTTAGCTTTGGATGCAAGACTTCCATGGGGATTGAAAGGAACCATAGAAGGTGTTTATAATAAAGACTTTAATACTGCATTCTTTGTGAACGAAGGTCTTCAGGGAGCTGCCAACATGAATATAGCAGGTTATCCCGATAACAGGCTTATATATCCTACAACTAACGTTGCTAAATATTATCAGCTTATTAATGCTCAAGGTATTGTAACCACATCTGCTGGAACGGGTAACGGTGTGTCACCGATTGTCCTTGAAAACAGGAAGGGCGGTTACTATGGCTCTCTGACTGCAAAATTGGAGAAGACTTTCAACAGCGGATTTTCAGGAATGATTGCCTATACTCACTCTGTAGCTAAAAACCTTGTTGACGGAGCCGGTGATCAGGCATCATCAGCATGGAACGGTAATGCAAATGTAAATGGAGCTAACAGCCCGGAACTCAGCTATACAAGTTATGTAATGCCTGATCATTTGATTGCTTCAGCTTCTTACAGAATTGAGTATCTTAAATTCCTGGGCACATCAGTATCATTGTTCTTTGACGGCGAAGCCGGAGGGCGTTACTCTTATGTATATACAAGCAATATAGTACGCGATGGCGCAGGATCAAACAACCTGATTTATGTTCCGAAAGATCCATCTGAAATCACATTTGTGAATTATACATTTACTCCTTCCGGAGCTACTACTCCAACTACCTGGACCGCTCAGGAACAAAGTGATGCATTCTTTGCATATGTTGCACAGGATAAATATCTTAAGACAAGAATGGGCAAGTATGCTGAACGTAACGGTGCAATATATCCATGGGTGAACAGGTTTGATGTTCAGTTTAAACAGGATTTCTTTATTAATGTTGGCGGTAAACGCAATACCATTCAGCTAAGTCTTGATATCCTCAATTTCGGAAACCTATTAAACAGTAGCTGGGGTGTTGTTCCATTCTACAACCAGAACAATATTCTTGTTATGACAAACAACGCTGCTGTTGTAGCGGGTGGTACAGTTAAACCTACCTTCAGACTTAATCCCTATAACAACGCAATGATTTCAAAATCCTTCAGCAATAACGTAGGTTATGCATCAACATATTCGATGCAATTTGGAATACGTTACATCTTCAATTAAAAATTTTCATCTTTAATATAAGAGGCTGTCAGATTCTGGCAGCCTCTTTTTTTTAGTCCCATCACCCCCCCTGAAAGTTTTTCACATTTTCTGTTCATTTCTTACTGTTCGCTGTTCATTTCTTATTGTGAAGCAGGTGAACATTTGCTTAACGGAATTGTTTCTAAATATTAAGTCGTGATTTTATTAACAGGCTTAGAGTCAGTAATATATGTAATAGTTAATAACTATGTCATCAAATGTTAATAAACTTAAAATTTTAGACTTGCATTCAGCGCTATGCTTGTTTAATTTAGCAATTACCCGCTTCAAAAATCAGTGGCCGTATAATCTCATTAATATCAGAGAATAACCAAAAACTATGGAAGAATTATTTGTCCAGGAATCAGCTATTGCGACTGAAAAAGCAAAAAACGAAAAATCAGCATCAGAGATGCAGGAAAAAGATGATGTAAAAAATATTGAAAAGTATAAGAACCGAAATGATAAAGTAGTTTATTCTCATGAGGAAGCTGTTGAGGCAAGTATCCAATATTTTAAAGGTGATGAGCTTGCGGCAAGAGTGTGGGCGAATAAATATGCTTTAAAGGATTCTTTCGGTAATCTGTATGAAAAGTCACCTGACGATATGCATCACAGGCTGGCCCGCGAAATTCATCGGGTAGAATTGAAATACAAAAATCCTCTTTCAGAAGATCTGATCTACAGAGTTCTGAAGGATTTCAGGTACATAGTTCCCCAGGGTGGACCAATGACAGGCATAGGCAATGATTATCAGATTGCATCATTATCGAATTGCTTTGTGATCGGAAATGATGGTTCATCCGATTCCTATGGAGGGATTATGAAAATTGATCAGGAACAGGTGCAACTCATGAAACGCAGGGGTGGAGTAGGTCACGATCTGTCGCATATCAGACCCAAAGGTACACCTGTACTCAATAGTGCACTTACCTCTACCGGGGTTGTCCCATTCATGGAAAGATATTCAAATTCAACACGTGAAGTGGCACAGGATGGCAGAAGAGGAGCTCTGATGCTTTCTATCTCAATCAAGCACCCCGACTCCGGTAAATTTATTGATGCCAAACTGGAAAGTGGAAAAGTGACAGGAGCCAACGTATCCGTTAAGCTTACCGACGATTTCATGCAGGCTGTTGAAAGCAAATCACTGTTCAGACAGCAATATCCAATAAATTCTGACAATCCGAAATTCGCAAAAGATATCGATGCAGTTCAGCTATGGAGTAAGATCATTCATAATGCATGGAAATCAGCAGAACCCGGCGTATTATTCTGGGATACAATAATAAAAGAAAGTGTTCCCGATTGCTACAGCGACCTGGGATATGCAACAGTCTCAACAAATCCATGCGGAGAAATTCCTTTATGTCCGTACGACAGCTGCCGTCTGCTGGCAATAAATCTGTACAGCTATGTAAATAATCCTTTTACTGAAAAGGCTGAATTTGATTTTGAACTTTATAAAGAGCATGTCGGGTTAGCCCAGCGTATGATGGATGACATTATAGATCTTGAATTGGAAAAGATCGATGCAATACTTGCCAAAATAATTGCTGATCCTGAGATTGAGGAAATTAAGCATGTTGAAAAAAATCTCTGGAGTAATATAAGGAAGAAATCAGAGGAAGGCCGAAGAACCGGTATTGGCATAACAGCCGAAGGAGATATGCTTGCTGGCCTGGGAATGAGATATGGTAGCGATGAGGCTACAAATTTCTCAGTAGAGGTACATAAAACACTTGCACTCGAAGCATATAAAGCATCCACATACCTTGCAAAAGAAAGAGGTGCATTTTCTATTTATAACGCTGAGAGAGAAAAGGATAATCCATTTATTCTCAGAATGAAGGAAGCCGATACTGTCATGTATAATAACATGGTAAAATTCGGACGCCGCAACATAGCTCTGCTGACAATTGCGCCAACCGGAACGACAAGCCTAATGACTCAGACAACATCTGGCATTGAGCCTATATTTTCCACCTTCTATAAAAGAAGAAGAAAAGTTAACCCCAATGACCTCGATGTAAAAGTTACATTCACCGATGAAGTTGGTGATTCATGGGAAGAATTTAATGTCTTTCATCATAAATTCGTTGACTGGCTTAGACTTAATAAATATGATGTTGATGAAGTTACCAGGATGGGAGATGAGGAAATAGAGTCAATAATTGCCAAATCACCTTATTATAAAGCCACTGCAAACGATGTGGATTGGATTGCCAAGGTCAAAATGCAGGGAGCAATTCAAAAATGGGTCGATCACTCCATAAGTGTTACAATTAACCTTCCGGCCGACGCCAAAGAAGAACTGGTAAGTGAACTCTACCTTACAGCATGGAAATCGGGATGCAAGGGCGCTACTGTTTATCGCGACGGATCGCGAAACGGTGTTCTAATCGCCGGAAAAACAGAAGTACGTCCTGAAAGACCAAGACGTCCCAAAGTGCTCGATTGTGATGTTATAAGGTTTAATATTAATGAAGAGAAATGGATCGCGTTTGTAGGCCTTAAGGAAAGCCGCCCATATGAGATATTCACTGGTATAGCTGATGAGGAGATTTTCCCGATTCCAAAAAGCATAGTGAAGGGTAAAATAATAAAGATAAATGATGAGGAAGGGAATACCCGGTATGACTTTCAATACACCGATAAGTATGGCTATAAGAAAACAATGGGGGGATTGTCTCATATGTTCAAGCCTGAATTCTGGAATTATGCAAAGCTTATTTCAGGCGTGTTGCGGCACGAAATGCCTATCCAGGATGTTGTAAATCTGGTTGTTTCATTAAAACTTGACTCTGAATCGATAAATAACTGGAAGAACGGTGTTGAAAGAGCTTTGAAAAAATACATACCAAACGGAACAAAAGCAAAAGGCAAATGCGGGGAATGCGGTTCGGAAAACCTCGTATATGAAGAGGGATGCCTGATCTGCAAAGACTGCGGATCATCTAAATGTGGTTGAGTTCTGATTATGGGGTCCCGGGAAGACGGGAAATATAATAAATCAGCAGGGTGCTTTTCGGAGCACCCTTTTTTAATAAAAACATTCTTAATTTTTCTCTGTGAACCTTTGTGCTACTTAGTGCATCTCTGTTTTTTACCTCATCCCCCTTGCCCCCTTCTCCCAGGGGAGAAGGGGGTAACCAATTAAGTGAAAAATAAAAGTCCCTCCCCCAAGGGGGAGGGATTTAGGGAGAGGCAAGAACTTGCACAGAGAGCCACAGAGATTAACGAATAGCCCTGATAAGCCCCCTCCTCAGATACGGGGCTTTCATTTTCTTGTCATAATAGTTGATCATATACCCTTTTGATGGTGTGACAAGAAAACCATAATCTTTCAGTGTCGAGGTTAATTTCTTCTCATCATCATTCTTATGATAAGTGCATAGCGCTATTTTTAAAGGCTGAGAAATACTGAACAATCCTTTACAGCTGTTTAAAACAACTTCTTCAGCACCATCGACATCAATTTTAAGAAAAGTAACATCCTTTTTACTTTCGAAAAAAGTGTCAAATCTTATATGTGAATCATCATTGTGATCGCCTACATATTTGTCGATTATCTCAACTTTTTCCGGCCAAGGCGCAAAGGTGGCTTTTAATGCTTCAATCCACTCATTATCATATTCAAACAGATAGATTTTTCTTACTTCCTCTATAACTGCCAGAGAAAAATTGCCTTCAGCAGCGCCTATGTCTGCTACCACATCGTTGCTTCCTGCTGTTAATGTGCCGGCCAGATACCTGTGAGGACTGTTAATATCCTGTTCCCGCATCAGATCGCTGTATGCCTGTTTGATTTTTTTTTCTTTCCAGCGTTTTTTAAAATAAAGCCGTCTACCATCCTGCAAAACAAACCTCATGCTTAGTTCCTTGTCATAAAACACTTCAATTTTGTCGGGAGAATAATTGAAATGAAATGAATAAGGGAAAATTCTAATTTCATTATTTTCAAGATATTTAACTATCTCTCTTTGCTCATCATTAACCTCCCCGTCAGGCAGAGAGCTGAAATATGCAGTGATCTTTTTACTCAGATTTTTCTTCAGAATAATTGTTCTCAGTGGTTTTGGAACCAGGATACGATATATGGGGAAGAAGAATCTATTCATTAATATTAATAATTTACTTGCATTTATAAAGTTAGTAATTCCCTTTTGATTGTATCCCGCAGATTACGCAGATTGACGAAGATTTAATGTGATTTTAAATATCTGACATCTGCGAAAATCTGCGAGATCTGCGGGAAAATTGAGCTTCGGGATATAACAGAATGCTATTATATAACTCCTAATTCTCTTCCGATTTTTTCAAATGCATTTACTGCTTTATCCAGATGTTCCTTTTCGTGAGCGGCAGAGAGTTGTACTCTTATCCTTGCCTGGCCTTTTGGAACAACCGGGAAATAAAATCCAACAACATAGACTCCTTCTTTAAGAAGCCTTGACGCAAAATCCTGTGATAATCTGGCTTCGTAAAGCATAACTGCACAAATTGCTGATTTAGTAGGTTTTATATCGAAACCAAGTTTCTTCATGCAGGTAATGAAATAATTTGCATTGAAATGCAGCTTATCCTGGAGAACATTAGTTTCAGTCATCATATCGATAACCCTGATGCCTGCTGCAGCTACCATTGGTGGAATTGAATTTGAGAAGAGATATGGCCTCGACCTTTGCCTGAGTATTTCAATTATTTCTTTTTTACCTGTGGTGAATCCGCCAATTGCACCTCCAAAGGCTTTACCTAATGTCCCGGTAATGATTTCTACCTGTCCTTTAATGTTAAAAAGCTCAGTGACCCCTCTTCCTGTTTTCCCGACAACCCCTGCCGAATGCGATTCATCAACCATCACCATTGCATTATATTTTTCAGCCAGTTCCACTATCCGGTCCATTGGAGCAACATTTCCATCCATTGAGAATACTCCGTCGGTCACTATGAGTCTGAACCGGTTGGATTTCGCCAGCTGCAATTGTTTTTCAAGATCTGCAACATCGGCATTTTCGTATCTGAAGCGCTGCGCTTTACAGAGACGGACCCCGTCAATAATTGAAGCATGATTCAGGGAATCTGAAATTATAGCATCTTCCTCACCAAGGAGAGGCTCAAAGACTCCTCCGTTTGCATCAAAACAGGCGGCATAAAGAATGGTATCTTCTGTACCAAAAAACTCTGCAATTTTACTCTCAAGTTCTTTATGAAGATCAGTAGTTCCACAGATAAATCGTACTGATGACATTCCATACCCATGATCGTCCATTGAGGCTTTTGCCGCCTCAATAAGTGAAGAATTATTTGAAAGTCCGAGATAATTATTGGCACAGAAGTTCAAAACTTTCTGTCCCGTATTCAATTCTATTTCAGCACCCTGTGGTGATACAATTACCCGTTCATTCTTGTATAATCCGGCTTCCTTAATTTCATCGATAATCTTCAGCAGGTGATTTTGATAATTACTATACATATTTTGTCATTTTACTTCGTGTACCTTTGTGATTCCCTTAGTGACCCCTTGTGGTTAATTGATTTTTTTTACCACAAAGGAACACAAAGTACAACACTAAGTTACACAAAGGGTTAAAAGATTAATTTCAGTCCCAATTCAATATAACTTTTCCGCAATTCCCCTTTTCCATTTCATCGAATCCCTTCTGGAATTCATCGATCGGGAAACGGTGTGTAATAACAGGATTCAGATCTATTCCTCCGATAATCATCTGCTCCATTTTATACCATGTTTCCCACATCTCGCGTCCATAAATACCTTTTAAGGTTATCGCCTTAAAAATAATATCACTCCAAGGGACTTCAAAATTAGAAGGCAGTATACCCAGTAGTGATATGCTTGAACCATTATACATATTGTGGAGCATTTCGACGAAGGCTTTTGGCGAGCCTGACATTTCAAGACCGATATCAAAGCCTCTCATCCCCAGCTTTTTAACTGCATCTGAGATTTTTTCACCCTTTGAAGGATTGACAGTAAGAGTTGCTCCCATTTTTTTTGCAATTTCCAACCGTGTATCACTCAGATCACTTGCAACAATAAATCGGGCACCAGCGTATCTGGCAATTGCCACTGCCATACTTCCTATAAGTCCTGAGCCTGTAATTAGTACATCTTCCCCTATCAAAGGAAATGAAAGGGCAGTATGAGTTGCATTTCCAAAAGGGTCCATAATAGCAGCCCATTCATCAGGTATTCTGTGATCGAGGGGGATTACGTTTTGCGCCGGTACCTTTACGTACTCTGCGAATGAGCCATCAATATGAACGCCTATTCCAACAGTGTTTTCACAAACATGCTCTTTACCCCGACGGCAATTGCGACAGTGTCCGCATGCAAGATGACCTTCTCCGGTAACTCTTTCACCAATTTTAAGATTGGCTACTCCTGCTCCCATCTTTGCAATATAGCCCATATATTCGTGGCCTATTATCATTGGAGTATGAATTGTTTTCTTTGACCAGTCATCCCACTCGTAGATATGAAGATCGGTACCACAAATGGCAGATTTCTTAACCTTTATAATTACATCGTTGAGACCTGGTTCCGGAATTGGAACTTCCTGCATCCATAGACCCTTCTCGGGTCTGGCTTTAACGAGAGCTTTCATCTTATTCATAAAACGAAATTTAATTTCAAGTAATTTATGTTGATAAATTCAAAAAATCCATTAACCGCAAAGGTCGCAAAGTTTTTTACGCAAAGATCGCAAAGAGTTGAAATAAAAATATTTTGACTTAGCGTACTTTGCGCCTTCTTAGCGTTCTTTGCGGTTAAATAGGACTTATTTGAAACCCCATTTAGGGAATAGCTGCTAAATTAATACAAATCCGGCGTTCAGAACCTGACTTTCGTTAGAGTGTTGAATCAATTTTTTGCCTTTACAGAATCCGCACTGAAACCGGTCATTTCATAAATGAACAGATTCTTAACTATAACACCATTTCTATCGATACGCATAGTGTCCTTTGGAATAATTACCGGGAAAATGAATTTAAAACCTTCAGGAGAAAAATAATGCTGACTGCTGGTGATAAAGAAAATCCTATTTCCTGATTGAATATGTCTTGTTTTATTTATCCAGTAATATTTGTGTGCTGCCCCGAAATTTGTTGGAACCAGCACATCGATTTTGAGGGGATGAGCAACATAAAAATCGAGATGTGCAGCAGGGAACCATTCATTTGAGATAATTTTTACATTTTCGTAATCCATAGGCGGGATTTTTTCTTTTGACATAAACTGCCGGAATTTTAGCGCAGCCTGTTTCCAACCGAACATATCGAGGGTAAAATCATTATGCCCAAGTATTGTTGGATCGGAACTCTTTTCAACCGGAAGAATACAACCATAATTTATCTGTAATGTGCCGGCAACAAGGATGCCAAGAAACAGAAGATTTGAACAAAGTATAGTAATGATGACTCTTTTCCTTTTTCGTGTATATAAATCTGATAGCCAATCACTGCTTAGTATTATGAGACAAATGAACGCGGGCCCTGTCCAATGAGGCAATGTACTCCTGAAAAGAGAAAAAATGAAAAAAATCAGTATCAACGGCAGTGCCAGGTAAGTCAAAACCAGATTCAAATCGGTTATTTTATTCTTCCTTTTCCTGAATACAGCAATTAATGCAAGGATAAATACAATGAAGAGAATTGGATTCTGATAGAAAAACTGCCCAAGGTTGAATTGAATAAATGATTTGAAATTAATATGACTGTGTAATAAGTCAATTCTGTTCTCATGAAATGTGAAACTGACAAAATTGTTTTTCAGGTTCCAGTAAAACACCGGGATCATCAAAATAATTGTTATCAGAACACTTAAGTATAAAGATGGTCTTTTAAGCCAGCTGCGGTTATGAAGCATAATGTAAAGTGCAAATCCAAGCCAGAGAAAGAGGGAGTGGTACTTGCTGAGAAAAGCCAGCCCGGTAAAAAAACCAAAGAGCAACAGTCTGAAATCATCTTTTTTTGCGGGATCCCGTTTTATTACAGACGGCAATCCAAAATAAAGTGCCAGCAAAACAAAAAATATCTGGGGAGTATCGGGCAATATAAATAAACCGCATATTATATTGAAATAGAACGAAGAAGTGAACAGAAGAACAGATATAAAGGCTGCTTGCCGGGAGTAAAGTTTTTTAACCAGATAATATAGGATAAAAATATTAAAAGTCGAGAGAATCAGCGATCCCAATCTAAGCATCAGCTCGCTTTGGAAAGCGAGGTTAAGCGAAAACAGTTGAATCGTTAAACCTACCATAGGCGGATGATCAAAATGACTCCAGTCGGGGAAGAGCGCATAGGTCCAGTAATATACTTCATCATTGCCGAGCTCAAGAACCGAAGCAGGGAGCGATTTGATAATCAGATTTATCGTTGTAATAAGAATAAGTAAGAGTGTTTCCCTTACCCGGGGTTTATTGCAGTATTCCCTGATTTGGTTGATCATTTCAGCGGTTACAGATTATTTATATTTTGAATCAATAAATTTGGAAACAGAATGTTCAAAAATATCATCAAAGTTAGTTTAAAATGCTTTAACATTGACTTTTCTAAAGAGCAACCGGAGTGGTTCATTATCATCCGTGACAGATTATAATTAGCATGGCTTTACCTATCTTTGCATACTAGTTTACTGAATTAATTGTATTATGAAACAAATACGAGTGCGTTTTGCTCCGAGCCCCACCGGGCCATTGCATATAGGTGGTGTAAGGACAGCTCTTTACAACTATCTTTTCGCCAAAAAGAATGGAGGAACATTTATTTTGCGAATTGAAGATACCGACCAGTCAAGATTTGTTGAGGGCGCAGAAGAATATATAATGGAGTCGCTTGAATGGTGTGGCATTGTTGTAGATGAAGGGATCAGGGAGGGTGGCAAGTACGGGCCATATCGTCAGAGTGATAAGAAGGCTGTTTATAAGCAGTATGCTGATATTCTTATTGATAAAGGTGATGCTTATTTTGCATTTGATTCCCCTGGCGAGCTCGAATCACTAAGAAACGAATCAGAAAAATCCGGTAAGGCTTTTATTTATAATGCTGAAATAAGAGGGAAAATGAATAATTCGCTTTCCTTACCGGATGCTGAATGGAAAGCTAAGCTTGAAAAAGGAGAACCTTATGTTATCAGGTACAAAATGCCTCATGATGAAGAGATAAAGTTTGAGGACCTTATTCGCGGGCAGATAGTGGTAAATACTTCGACTCTCGATGATAAGGTTTTGTTCAAATCTGACGGAATGCCTACCTATCATCTGGCACACATTGTAGACGACAAAATAATGGAGATAAGTCATGTTATCCGTGGCGAAGAATGGCTTCCTTCATTGCCGCTTCACATAATGCTTTATCGTTCATTCGGCTGGGATCCGCCTGCTTTCGCTCACCTTCCGCTGCTACTTAAGCCGGATGGGAAAGGCAAGTTAAGCAAGCGTGACGGGGATAAGATGGGATTTCCTGTTTTTCCGCTTTTCTGGCCCTATGGGGAAACAGCCAGGGGATACCGTGAAGAGGGCTATTTCCCCGACGCATTTATTAATATGCTGGCATTGCTTGGCTGGAATCCGGGTACCGAGCAGGAGATTTTTTCAATGGATGAACTTATTAATTCTTTCTCGATTGACAGAGTAGGGAAATCAGGTTCAAGGTTCGACCCTGAAAAAGCTAAGTGGTTTAATCACCAGTATCTTCAACTTAGAAGCAATACTGAACTTGCACTGGAATTCAGGGATTTATTAAGAGCAAAAGGATACCAGAATGATATAATAAGACTTGAAAAGCTGATAGCATTGGTTAAAGAAAGGGTAAGTTTTGTAAAAGACATCTGGACACAAGCCGATTTCTTCTTCCAGGCTCCCGACACTTACGATCAGGATGCTGTAAAGAAAAGGTGGAAAGACGACTCCCCGAAATTACTTATGGAGCTAAAGTCATTACTTGCATCTATTGCAGATTTTTCAGCATCCTCTACTGAAAAAGCTATTAATGACTGGATTGAAAAAAACGGCTATAATACCGGTGCAATAATGAACGCATTCAGACTTGTAATTGTCGGTTCATTAAGAGGTCCGCACATGTTTGATATAATAGGATGGATCGGGAAGGAAGAAACACTGAAACGGATTGACAAAGGTATATCCGTGTTAAGTAAATAATACAATGCAGCAGCCGCAACCGGGAGACTATATTGATATTCATGTTCACGGAGGCAAGCCGGCTCCTGGTATTTTTATCCTCGAAAGCCTCATGGCACACGAGGAAAAGCTACCTGCTGATCACAAGGGAGTCGCCTACACTTTTGGCATTCACCCCTGGTTTCTTAATGAGGATAATCACGGGAAACATATTCTTTCCGTGGAACAAATAGTCAGGCTTCCTTCCATAATTGCTATCGGGGAAGCCGGTTTTGACAGACTCAAAGGACCCTCTGCAGAGCTTCAGCGCCAGACTTTTGAAGAGCAGGTAATGATTTCGGAAGAGATTAAAAAACCAATGATCATACATTGCGTGCGGGGGTGGGATGAGCTATTATCAGTTCAAAAAAGATTCAGGCCTG
The DNA here is from genome assembly GCA_963823065.1 of uncultured Bacteroidales bacterium. Classification (GTDB taxonomy): domain Bacteria; phylum Bacteroidota; class Bacteroidia; order Bacteroidales; family VadinHA17; genus LD21. The sequence goes on along the minus strand of CAWGJX010000001.1, from coordinate 422,050 downwards.
AAATGCCGTGGCTGGTTCATGGTTTCAGGGGAAACACAGTGCTGGCAAATCAGTTATTATCAAAGGGAATGTTCCTTTCAATCTGGTTTGAGTTTGCATTGAGACCAGAATCTGCAGGTCTATTGCGAGCTTTACCTTTGGGCAGGATATTTCTCGAAACAGATGGAGCTGATGTAGATATAAAAGATATTTATAATAAAGTTGCAGTTGATCTAGACATTGCAGTGGATCAATTAAAGCAAATAATTATCAATAATTTTAATGCCTTTTTTGGGATTGATTAATCCTTTGTGAACCTTAGTGTTACCTTTGAGTAACTTTGTGGTAAAAATGAAATCAATTAACCACAAAGGATCACAAAGGGAAATCAAAGTGACACAAAGGGAAGAACATTAGAAATCATTATGACTAACTGGCTGACAAGGACTGAACTTATCCTTGATAAGGAGAAATTAAACAGGCTTAAAAACGCTAATGTCCTGGTTATTGGTCTGGGTGGTGTCGGGGCGTATGCTGCTGAAATGATTTGCAGGGCAGGAGTAGGTTCCATGACAATAGTTGATGGAGATAAAGTACATGTCACTAACAGAAACAGGCAGTTGCCGGCTCTTAAAAGCACGGAAGGCAAAGCAAAGGCCGAGGTTATGGGACAAAGAATTCTCGATATTAATCCTGATATAAAGCTAACGGTTATCAACGAATATATTAAGGATGAAAGAATGGAAGAGGTAATCGGACAGGGGTTTGATTATGTGGTTGATGCTATCGATACTTTATCTCCGAAAATATTTCTGATCTATAATACAGTAAAAAGGAAGATCCCATTAGTAAGCTCAATGGGTGCCGGAGGAAAATTCGATCCGACGAAAGTCAGTATCTGCGACATTTCTGAAACCAACAATTGCATGCTTGCCAGAATTCTTAGAAAACGACTTCACCGGTTGGAAATAAGGGATGGTTTTACTGCAGTTTATTCCCCCGAGTCAATTGATAAAACCAGGGTAATAGTCACAGATGGAGAACAAAACAAAGCCTCGGTTGTCGGTACCATATCATATATGCCGGCGTCTTTTGGAATAGCATGTGCGTCAGTTGTAATACGCGATTTAGCCGGGATCAAAAGATAACTGCATCCAATCATTCCGAATTTTATTTATCAGCGTTTTTAAAACCAGCATATGTGCATCGGCGGATAGGTGAAAAAGCTCCTATGTTTTTACAGCATATCCCATATACATAATCTGAGTACCCGGACTTTCGACCATGAGAAATTTTTCACCAAATTCTTCATAGGTCAATTCCCCAATGGCTCTTTTGTGGAGGATAATTAAGCATCCGCAGATATGAAATGTTTGGCTTTAATCCCCTGTGTTCCTTCCATATCAACTTGGTTTTCTTTCAATAGAGATCTTATCTCACTCTGGTTTGATAAACATTTCCCAGACATGAAGTATTGGGAGGCATTATAGCCCATCTTTTCCATTCCTGCAATACTTTTGATAGCACTTATTTTGCTCATATATGTGCGGTTGAAAGTGTCATAAATAAATACGCCCCCATCTTTAAAACACGTGAAATCTCAGATATCACTTCCGGCAAATCCTGCACATGCTCCAGCACATCGCAACAAAGGACAACATCAAAAAAACTGATCTGAAAAGGCAGGTTCTCTCCGGACGCTATCTCATAGTTAATATTCAAGATTTGTTTTCTTTTGCATGTTTAATCGCAATATTCAATGATGACATCGGAAGGATCTATCCCGGTTGTATATAAAACCCAATTTTGCAATCTCTTCAGTTAATATTCCTCCACCGCAACCCACTTCGAGTGACATGTATTTTTTCCGGATTAATATTTATTACCTGTTCAAATATTTTGTTTGCATAATTGACCCGGAACGGATTATATAATGTTCTTAAAAGATTGAGGGAGAAATCAGGTTGCCACCATCTGTCACCTTCAACATTATAAATGTCGTTATTTATTCGATTGTATATCTCTTCAGGAATTTTCTGCATTTCGCTATTTTTTTGAATGTTATTTATTTTGCTGGATTAGAGAAAACCCATTTGTTTTTCGTCTTTCTTAATCAATTAACTCATTTTTAACTCCGGATATAGATCTTCTTTTCAACATAACCAATTCCTAGTATCCATCTCAATCCTTTTTAAAATTATTAGTAAACGCCATACGGGTTGACGGGAATGAAAACTTTTAATAAAAAATTACCTATTATTAAAATCCATCCGGGATATATATGTTCCTTTTCGTAAAAATAAAAATTGGGAATCCTGAATGAAAAGCGTTTTGCGATTGCAGTGAATATCCTCCAAACATATTTTCTCAGGTTCAATTTTTACCGGATGCAAAAAATTGTCATTTGTGCAATGGATATCATTTCTTAATCATCTGATCGGCAACGGGAGACCCGTTGTAAACGCTTATCACCTGTTGAAACAAAAACCAAATCCCATTTTGATGACACTCTTGCTAATTGTATTCAAAGTTTCAAGCACTGATTCTCTTGGTTTCTGCAGAGAGCGCCAAGCATAATGAACCAGGTTACAGGTATCTTTTTCTTTTTTAGAAGATTTGCAGTGTTTATAACATCCGAACGTTTAAAATTTTTGGCAAGGCTTTCAAGTATTTCATCACATGCAGATTCAGCACCTATATCCACTTCATTAAAACCGGCACCTTTCATCAGATCCAAGAGTTCTTCATCTATAGCTGCAGGAGAAAGCCCCATTGTATGCAGCTTGAGATCCAGATTTTTTCTGATGACTTCCCTTAATACCTCTTTTGCGTGAGAGAGAGGTACATTAAAAATACTATCTGCAAATTCAACATGATTGATCCCTGTTTCTTTAACAAGAATTTCAATTTCCTCGGCAATCAGAGCTGGGATTCCTTAATCGATATTGTTTTGCCTTCTATTTTATTGTAAGTGCAATATGAACATCTTAAGAGCACATCCTCGCTTTGTCTGTATCTGGAGAGGAGACCCATAACGGCGATACTGTTCAAGATCTAAATAACGATGTGGCTTGGGAAATGGCAGTGAGTCTAAGATCCTGCACACGGAATGGCTCGATTGTCCTGAATAATTGTCTTTTCCTCTGCGAATAATCAAACCTTTTAATCCTTCCAAAGGCTGCCGGTTTTCAATACGTTTTACAAATTCAAGCATCACGGCTTCCCCGTCTCCACGTACCGCATATTCAAGGTCAAAATAATCAAGCATCTCTCTGCCGCTGATCCCTACAGAAGGACCTCCAATAACAATAGGACCCGAGAATTCTTTTTTACAATAATCAATGACATCATTTTTGACATCTTCAAGCAAAAAATGGATATTATATCCTCCTGTATCATCAATGTTTCTTATAGCTACGCCTATCACATCAGGAGCAAAATTCTGCACTGCCTTCTGTATATCTTCTTCACAATTTAAGAAAAACATAAATCGAGAAAACTAGATATTGTGACTTCCAGTTGATTCCAGAACAGTCGCTATATAACATAAGCCCGAAAGGTATGACAGGCCATGGATGCTTGAATCTATTGGAATTAATAAGTAATACCTTAGCCATAAAGTTATATTTAATAAAATGCATTTCAACATTACTGTTTTCTTATTTTCTTCTGCAAAAATCGATTCCCCCCAGTTAACACTGATTGGCATATTCCATACAGTTTTTGAATATCTCATAAGTAAATTCCGGAGGATTCAAATTATCTGTTACCAAGTCAGTATTTGCTCTGTCGAAAATTCTGTTGTCGGATAAATAAGGACGGTAAGGTTCAATAAAACGATCGAACAGTTCTTCAGCCGGATTTCGTAATAACATCATCGGGCGATTTACCATAAATAATCTCCACTCCTGTTGATCTTTCATATGTTTTTCATAATACTTGGAAATGATTTTCATTGTTGTATGAGAGTTGTTTGTCAAGTGGTAAATACCATTACCGGAACAATTCTCTGATTATTTTAATCGTAGCATTTACAAAATAATCCACAGGAATAATATTAATATCTCCTTCTTGGGGCAAATATATTCTGAGAGGCAAAAAAAGATAACCTTCCTTATCAATGAATATCCCGTTTTTAGCTGCTTTCTTACCACCATTATTTATTATATCATTCAGATAAATATCTCTGATATATTTTAGCCGATCTGAACAGGGAAATACAAAGCATTAAACTTAAGCGAACGTCCGGTTTGTGAATCTCCATAAACGATAGATGGTCTTATTATTGAAAGACGGATAGAATTTTTTTCGCAAAACCGGGATATAATTTTTTCAGCCTCAGCTTTACTCTCTTCATATACATTGGTAAAGGTTTTCACCGATGAGAGAGTTTCCTTGCAATCTGTTACACTTGTACCGGCAACGTATGCAGTACTGATATAATGGAAAAAATTAACATGCGCATTCTTTGAGAATTCAAGGATTCCATTCAGGTTATTAATGTTTGCAGCCATGACCTTTTCACGTTTGCTTTCTGAAAAGCTGGTATCTGATGCGCAATGAATGACAGAATCTACAACAGAACAGAGTCTGGAATATTCTCCCATCGGAATTCCCAGATTATCCTGCGACAAATCAGTATCAACACAAGTTACCTGTTCCAAACATCTTCAATTCCGAACCATTGTAAAAGTCTGGCTGATTCGCTCCTGCAGAGTTTCGTTTTTTGATGAACGACCGAAAACTATGATTTTATATCCTTTTGAAAGCATAGAAGCCATAAGGTGGCTGCCGAAAAATCCGGTTGCTCCGGTCAAGGCTATTGTCGGTTTATTTTCTAATGTCAAAACTACAGTTTTTTATTTATGAATATAAGTAAGTTCTCTTTCCTGCAGAATCCCTGATACAATACATATGGATGCCCTTTACAATGCCGGTTTTAACTGAATATTCATCAATTAACATATTCGCTTCCATTCCTGCCTGTCTTATTCTTTGGATCTCTTCCGGATCATTATAGTCATAAAAGAAATCATATTCAAAAATGCATCTTTTCCCGTTATCTATTGGAGTGATAAAACCAAAATCATTGTCAATCTGATATTTTTCAGCAATAAGCCTGAACTTTTCATAGAATTCATTAATTAAAATTTTTATCAATAGGTAAATAAATAAGCGCAGGTAAAAAAGGCTTTTTACGACCCAGACGGGTACTCATTATCCTGAACATATTCAGCCATACCAGATCAGTCATTTCAGTGACGCGAGAAAAGTTTTTCAAAAAAAGGACTTAGTTCCTTATCAACTTCCTGTGAATACAAGCTTTGCAGAAGGAGTAAGGGCTGTTTCAAAAAGCTCTGCGAAACTTTTAACTCTAAATATGAATAAGGTTCATCATCAGAGAGCTCTTTTAGCCAATTCGAGCCATTGAGCAATTTTTAAGGGATGGCAATCCAAGGTAAAGCGATCTGAACATATCCTGGTCAAAGAACGGATATCCCATTTCACCAATGGAACGAATTGCATATTTATCTCCGATTACAACTACAAGCCAGGGTATATTTAATTTGTTAATGAAAATATTTTTAATTTCTGCAGCTTATTTTCTTTGTAGGAGAAAGAAATGTTGAAATATATTCAGCCCCGACGACTCCCAGAGCCAGCCCGATATGCCTTACCGAACAGTCTTTAATAAAATCAAGGGCATTATTGAGAGTTTCAAACGGAACAAGGATACCTCTTTCGTCATCAGTAACAGGATGAAGTCGGATATCCGCTGAAACACAAATGCCGGGAGAATTCTTATGTTCTAAATTTTTGTAAGAATAAAGATTTGGAGACGAAGTCTCATTAAGGTTAAAAAATGAACCCGAGTGATCAACAAATTCAGCATTAATAAAATTGTCTGCATTTATTCCATAAGTAGTTGAAAAAGTAGACATTATCCCTGAACACATAATGTTGGCACACAAAAGAGCAGCAGGTTCAGCTGCATTTATCCTGTAACCTCTTTTCTGAGCCTGTTTCTGAAGATCAAATGCTGCAACACCAGGTCCGACTTTTACAAGCCAGTTTTTCTCATCAAACTCAATTGTCTTCATTCTGTTAAGGTCAATTATAACACCTTCATTAACAGCAAATCCAAGAAGATTCTGACCGTTACCACGAAGAGTATAATTGATATTATTTTTATTAAAGAGTTTAATCAAGTGCTGCAATTTCTTCCTTTGTTCCCGGTAAAACAACATAACCTGGTAACTTTAGGTTCAGAAATCGCACTTAAATCGTGCGAATAGGTAACTGTGATTGCTTCATCATTTGAAGCCCATTCTTTTCCAACAATTTTTCTTATTTCAGTGAGGAGGATATCCTCTTTTGAAGGTTTGATTTTACCTCCGTTCTTAATAAAAGCGGCCACATGATTTTTCAATGCTTCCATAACTTTTGTAGGACGCATTTCATTGAGGAAGTAACACTGGTAATCGCATTTCCCACACATATTACAGCTGTCTGCGATTTCAACACATTTTTCTGTTACTGTTATTTTATTTTCTGCGAGGGCTTCGTAAAGTGTCATTCTGCCCTGAGGATAGAAGCTTACAAAATGTTTTTCCAGACCCGATGCACACACACCGCTTCCAAGAAAATCAATTTTGCACATCGCATAATGACGGCAATTTCTTGCTGTTTCATATGGTGTTTTTGTATCAGGATTATCAGTATTTTTTTGCATTACTCAGATTATTAGGAACTTAATATTAAAGGGTAACTGTTTAGGGTTATCATAGTTTGATTTTGCCATGCACCCCAAACGAAGGATAGAAAAACCGGGAACAAGATAAAAATTATTTATTAGAATGAATTCATTCAGGCTCTGAGAATATATTATCTTCATAATTGAAAACTTTGCATATCGTGAATTTGTTTATTCTTAAACATGAAAATCTGAAAAAATGAGACCATTCATCTTGTCTGATACAAACTGGAAAGCTGTAAAAGATCAAAAATTCGAGTTGGCTGTCCTGCCCTGGGGCGCGACAGAAGCGCATAATTATCATCTTCCCTATTCAACAGATAATATAATGGTTGAAAAAGTAGCTGCAGAAGCTGCTCAGCGAGCCTGGAATAAGGGTTTAAGAGTTGTAGTTTTGCCATTAATACCCTTTGGTGTAAATACAGGACAACTCGATATCAAACTTGACATTAATCTGAATCCGAGTACTCAGTTAGCTATTCTTAATGATATAACAGATGTTCTGAACAGACATGGAATTACTAAGTTTTTGATTCTTAATGGCCATGGAGGGAACGATTTTAAGCAGATGATCAGGGAGCTGGGATCTAAATACCCGAATATGTTCATCTGCAGCTGTAACTGGTATAAGTCTTTTGCAAACTCCGATTTTTTTGAAAATGGAGGTGGACATGCCGATGAAATGGAAACCAGCATAATGCAGTATATTTCTCCTGATTTTGTTCTGCCATTAAATGAGGCAGGAGTTGGCGCAGGCAAAAAATTCAGAATAAAAAGTTTAAATGAAAACTGGGCCTGGGCAGAACGCAAATGGTCAAAAGTCACTGCTGATACCGGTATTGGCAATCCCTCGAAATCATCTCCCCAAAAAGGAGAGAAATGTTTTAATGAGGTTATTAAAAATGTTGGAGATCTGATGATTAGCCTGTGTCAGGCCGATTTAAACGATATGTACGAGTAAAAAGTAAAAAGTAAAAAGTAAAAAGTAAAAAGTAAAAAGTAAAAAGTAAAAAGTAAAAAGTAAAAAGTAAAAAGTAAAAAGTAAAAAGTAAAAAGTAAAAAGTAAAAAGTAAAAAGTAAAATAAAATCCTTAACCATACCTCTCGACGAGAACGGTATAGATCGCAAAGAATTAAAACCGAAGGATGCAAAATTATAATCTGCGAAAATCTGCAATTCCGATAGCTATCAGAACAGCGTGAAACAAAAAGATTTTATAACTTTATGAAAATTAATTATTTTGAACTAATTAACTAATAGATACCTCAATGAAAACTTCAAGAAGAACATTCGTAAAATCCAGCGCCATGGTCGCTCTTGGCGCAGCCTTTCTTCCACGGTCAGTGTTTTCCTCTTTAGCAGAGCAAACCGTGGTAGGATTACAGTTGTATTCAGTACGCGATGATATGAAAAGTGATCCAAAAGGTTCGCTGAAGAAATTGGCCGATATGGGTTATAAAGTGGTTGAACATGCCGGTTATGCTGATGGGAAATTTTACGGTTTTACGCCTGTAGAATTTAAAAAAATACTTGGAGATCTGGATCTGAAGATGTACAGCGGTCATGTTGACTTCGGAATGAAAGCCTGGGATGCTTCGAAAAAGGATTTTACAGATACCTGGAAAAAAACTGTTGAAGATGCTGCATTTATGGGGCAGAAATTTGTGATTACTCCTGAATTAGCTGAAGAAGCTCAGAAGGATTACGATACTCTGTTAAAGGTGATAGATCTCTGGAACAAATGCGGGCAACTCTGTCAGAAATACGGAATGAAATTTGGATACCATGATGATTTCAATGCTAATGCCGTCCTTAATAATATGGGTATATACGATATCATCATGAAGTACTCCGATCCGAAATTAACTATCCAGCAATATGATATAGCAAATCTTTACAATGCAGCTGGCACTAACCCTATGGATATTATTAAGAAATACCCCGGAAGGTTCCCTTCCCTGCATGTGAAAGATGTACTGAAAGAGAAGAATAGTGAGAACAGGCACGACAGTACAATTCTCGGGAAAGGCGTGCTCAATGTTAAAGATGTTGTGGCTCTTGCAGTAAAAAATGGAGCATGGTTGCTGATCATTGAACAGGAGGCCTACCAGAACGAAAGTCCAATGGATTGTGTTAAAGACGATCTTGCAGCGATGAAGAATTGGGGATACAAATCTATGTAAATTAAAGGATTATCGATGATGACACGATAATCTCCAGATAATGAAACATTAGGGTTTCTGATCAAATTCTGAATTTCAAAAACCGGTATTATAACCGGTTTTTCTTTTCTCAGGGGTCCTCGCATTCTACTCCTGTTTTGACCCCTCTGCCCTCCTTAAGCGGGGTTAATTCTCAGTAATTCAATGAATTCGTGAAGGACTTATTCAGAATGATTGGAAAGGAGTACAACCGTATCCAATCATATTTTCCGAGAAACAGGATATTAACAAAGTTGATGCTGTATCGGGTGCAACATGGTCACATAACATTTTTAAAGCATCTGTAAATGAAGCTTTGAAAAATGCAAAGTAAATTTCAATAACTTCGGAAAAGAAAACTTTGCTTGATATTAATATTGATACAGGAATCAGGTAATTTTTGTCATTTTGATCGATTTTTAATCTTTTTTGACTATCGGTAATGATACATACGAAAACCAAAAACGCTTGAAAATCAATTTATTTACCCCAGCCCCAAGGGGAGTAAATTGATTTTGACTTCGTCGAGCTCCTCCACTTCGTGTCGTCGGTTCTTCGCTCCCCTTGGAGTTGGGGTAAACGAAGAAAATCAATGAGGATATATGCATGATTCCTGATACTCATTTAATCTTTTATTTTCTAAGGGATAAAACATCTTCCGGAATTTTCTGTTATTTGTATAAGTTTTATTTGTTATAGTATTACAAAAATTTGGAATACTAACCTGGTAAAGAATGTTTCAGATTTTCTCTCTGTTATAGTTTGTTGTACATGAAAAGAAATTTATTCATTGTTCTGCTATTTCTGTTTTCAATTTCAGTATTAAGCCAGAAGGTAACAATTGAGGTCCTTCAGTCAAAAAACCCTGGTTTAACGGGTTGGCAAATTCTTGATAATCATAATCAGATAATATTTTCAGGAACAGAATATCTGAAGCTTGATTCTGTAATCTTCGGTCTTGAGGCAAACAGGTTATACTATCTGAAAGTTTCTGCATCAGACAAAATAGATGCCACTACAAATTTTCTTTCGCTTATTCTCAATGATGAACCAATCCTTTATATTAAATCTGATATAGGACAGGGAGATCATTTATTTCCCTTTTTTACTGGTATAAAAGCTATAAACGCAAAGATTACAGGAGGTGTGAGCACTGTAATATCCGATTTCCCCTGGCAGGTGTATTTTATTTCAGGCAATTTCCGGTGTGGAGGTTCAATTATTGGAAACAGATGGGTTGTTACTGCAGCACATTGCACAAAAGACAACTCAGGAGCAGCTATCCCTGCTTCTGAAATGTCTGTTGTAGTTGGTGTAAACAACCCTTCAAATCCGCTGGAAGGGAAAACTTATCAGGTAAGCCAGGCGATAGTGAATTCAGGTTATAATGATCAGACACTCCTTAATGATATCGCACTTTTAAAATTAGTTGACACAATTAATTTTACAAATGCAAAACCTATTAAACTGATAAATGCTAACGACGTAGCAGAAGGAGCAATACTCCCGGGAGTTATGTCATGGGTAACCGGTTGGGGATATATCCAGGTCACTCCGAATATTCTTCCTTCCTCACTTCAGAAAGTCCAGCTTCCTATTATATCATTGGCGCAGGCTGAGACAGTATGGGGACCAACTATTCCTGCAACTGATCTTATGGCAGGTTTTCTCAATGGAAACAAAGATGCCTGTAATGGTGATAGCGGGGGTTCTCTTGTTGTTCCGGTATTGGGTGAGTATAAATTAGCTGGAATTGTTAGCTGGGGAAGTCAAAACTGTGATACATATGGTGCCTATACCCGGGTTTCTGATTTTATAGACTGGATTAAAACCAATAGCGGACTGCCAATAGATTTCAGACCCTCTGAACCCAGAGGCGATTCAATAGTGTGCCAGGGAACTGAGTCAAGTCAATATTCTGTACCGGTGGTTGCAGGTGCAACTTTTTATGAGTGGGGGCTTTATCCTTCATCCGCAGGCACTATCACGGGAAATTCACAAAATTCATCGGTAATCTGGAATCCTGCTTTTACCGGCTCAGTAGATGTTATCCTCAGAGTAACAGTTAATGGTAAAGTATCTGACTGGTCAAGACTCGGCGTGAACTTAGCCTTAAATACCAGGTTGTTAACTCAGTCGGCTGATACGGCATTGTGTACCGGACTTCAGGCAACTCTGTTCGTTAACGCTGTGGGGGATAATCTTAATTACACATGGACGAAGGCTAATCAGGAAGTGCAGACAGGTCCTTCACCTAAACTGATTTTTCCATCTGCTTCTGTTGGTGAATCAGGTGTCTACATATGCCGGGTCACAGGCTCTTGCGGATCTGTAACCTCTAATCCGATGACCCTCACGATTTATCCTCTTACCAAAATTACGAACGTTTCACCCAATACTGAAGCTCCTTTTGGGAATGATGTGACTTTGAGTGTGACTTCAGAAGGACACGATTTAACGTATTTATGGCAAAAAGATGGCAATACCCTTAGTAATGGCAATCTCTCCGAATTGTTTCTTCAGAATCTAAACGCATCAGATATTGGTATTTACAGGGTGATTGTTACCGGGACCTGTGGTATTCAGACCAGCGATAGTATTTATCTGTATGTGAAAAGATCAAATTACACTGCTGATCCCCAGGTGTTTGTCTGGCCATCTGTAACCAGCACTGAATTCAATGTCGCATTAAACAATGATGCATTTTACAACATACAAATTTTTAACAGTACAGGCCTTAAAATCAGGGAGCAGTTGAATTGCCGATACCAGACTGCAGTAAATATCAGCACACTGGCGGGAGGAGTCTATCTTATTGAGGTTTATAATAAGGATTTCAGAAAGTCTGTTAAAATAGTTAAAGTCTGATTATCTATTTATTCCTGATTTTAAATTTGGTAATCATTGCTATTGCTTCAATGTTATTTCCGTTTGTAAATATTTGCCGCTACGATCTCTTTCAGGAAAAATGTGCGTGGAGAGTCGTAAAATTTTCTGAAATCTTCCTGATAAGTTTGAACTGGGCTGCCTGATACAGTAGCCTTTGTATTGAATGCATCTCTCCATGTTAATACGTAACCTACAGGATATTTGCTTACTACGGGCAATAGCACAGAAGTCCACCAATTATTCATTCCTCTTCTTTCTCCTGTTTCACTTAAAGCAGTCAGTTTGTTCCTGGAGATAGCTTCCTTTGTAACAAAACCCAGGGCAGTGTCCAGTTCTCCGGTAAATTGTTCCCCGCGGTCATACATATCAATTGAGAGCATATCGATAATATCATCTCCCGGGTAACCTTTCAAATATTGTTCAAGACTCGATACCCGATCTGTATTGTAAGCGTAGAGAATATTGTGAATATTCTTTTTATCACGAAGAAAATTAACCGTATAATGCCATAATGAAGAATACTCCTGATCGGTGCAAATGTTTGTGCCCCACCAGAACCATGAGCCTGAGTGTTCATGGAATGGTCTGAATATAAATGGAATTGGAACACCCTTATCATCTTTCAGGCTTTTGAAAAATGTGGCCAGCCTTTCAAGCCAGGAATTAAATAATTCGTTATTCTTACCACCTGGCAGAATAGATGAAACTACTTCTTTTGAACTCACATCCCATGCAGTCCCATGGGGCCAGCCTTTTGAGTCATTTATCTGCATCGTAAGCGGATTGTTCAGGTGCCAGCTGAGAGTTACCACACCTCCCCGTTTATAATGCATCTTAATCTGCTCTGCGATATCGACAAAACTAACTGAATCGAGGCTTCTGTCATCTCCAAGTTCGATATGTCCTAATTCAAATCCCGCCACTGCAGGATAATCTCCTGTAATATCCTTTGTATCGGATCGATCTTTTTCATGCCACCATGTATAACCATACATCAGATCATCCTGGTGGCCAAACATAATACCTTTGTTTTTAAGGTCATACAACGACTGGAAAAGGATTACCGTCTCTTTAGTTGCTTTTTTATCGGCCGGAACAGGAAGCTTCTGTGCATAACAGCCGGCAGATAAAGTTATAAAAACCAGGGTTAGATTTAATACTTTCATTTTGAATGATATCAGATTATAATTGAGAAGTCCGGTTCAGTTTTCTGTCTTAAAGATATGTTTTTCAGAAATCTTATTTATGTTTTTCATGAACTTTTAGTGGAAGTATTCAGTTTGAAATGAAGAAAAACACAAAATAATCTTCTTTCCTGCCATAAATTACCTGTGTCTTATCTACATAATCCCTCGTTTAGTCAAAATATGACGATTATGACCAGATATCCCGCGGGATATTTTGTTATACTATCAATCAATGAACCAAAAGGTTCACTTATTTATAAAACTTCTTAATTATGAGAAAAGTATTTCTGACACTTCTGTTAATAATATTCTCACGTATCTGTAGTGCCCCGAATATTGACTTCAGGTTAAGACTTCTGACGGTAAGAACACTTTCCGAAGTAATCACCGAGAAATATCATGATGCTGAACTGACAAGGTTTATTAATGATCTTGGTTTCAGCGAATCGAGAAATAATTGGTTATCTGTTAATCAGATAGGATGTTTTGGTGAATGGCAGTTTCACGAAACCACATTAAAATTTCTAGGCTATAGAAAAATAACTCTGAAAAAGTTTCAGGAAAATCCCAATATTTTCCCCCCCGAACTGCAATTAAAGGCACTAAAGACTTTAATTAAAGTAAATCTTTCATTATTAATGGATTATGAGCATTTCATAGGAGATTCAATCCGAGGTGTCAGGATCACTAAATCTGGAATGATCGCAGCTTCACACCTCGGAGGGGCTGGTTCATTACAGAAGTTTCTCGACTCAAAAGGGTTAATAGACCGAAAGGATGTTCTGGGAACTTCAATATCTGATTATCTGAAGAAATTCAGTTATTATGATCTGAAGTAAACCCGGGAGATAAATGTTTCTGAAAAAGTTTGGAGAATAAAAATACAATCCTTTTCGGAAACAGAGGGAAAATCTTATCAGATTTATAACAGATCAGTAACAGGCTTAGTTCCCCATTAGCAGTTCTTCAGCTTCCCGCCAGTCACCTTCAGGGGTTCCGTGTTCTCCCCGGGATATACGTTCAAAATATATTTCTCTCGCTTTTTCACGAATCTCTTCTTCATTCGGTACATATTTACCGGGAGAAGCTTTTTTGGCCTTTGATGTTTTACCCGCAGAAGTTGCTTTCTTCGGCTTGCTGACTGTTTTTTTCTTTACAGTTTTCATCATTCTCAGTTTTTTGGATTAAAAAAACTTACGAATCATTTTTTTTCGTCGACTTTCTTTTCGACTATAATAGTGCATTTTGTTGCTAACGCGGTTAATGTACCAACAGCAGCAAAAATAGGAGCAAGAACAATTCCGATAGCACCTACAGTCAGAGGAAATTCCATGATGGTTTCTTCTTTCTCATTTTTAATTATTATCCTTCTGGCATTTCCCTCCTTGATAATCTCCTTAATTTTTGTCAGAATCTCATCACCCGATACTTTGAACGATTCCTGATATGAATTATCTTTTTGTGTCATATAATGCAATTTATTATCAAATTTAAGCTTTTATTCGAATATAAAAGTTCCGAACTTCTTATATTCATGGAAAGTTCCGGTTACTTTTTGCCAGGCGAATGGTACTTCGCTACCCTTGTCATAATCAATCCTGTACATATTTGCTCTCCATTTTGTGCCTGATAGAGGCGGGACATTACTCAAAGGAGCGAGTAATTTATAAGGAATGAAAAATTCAGCTTCCCAGGCTGATATATCTTTCCCGTTCTCCCGTCTGACGTTTGTGGCATGTTGCGTTTTCCTTTCACCTTCATAATGCCATGGCAACCAGCCTAAAAAAGTCCCGTTGTTATTGGGTACCATAAGTGGCAGCTCGTAATTAAAGGGCGATAACTCATACTCAAAATAAACAGGGAAATTTTCATCAGTCCAGAGGAAAACTTCTACAACATCCTCCTCCCATAAATTCAGATCATCTGCCTTCATTGTTGAGGTAAGCCTTTTGTCACCACAGTTGAATAAAAAGTAAATTCCTGATTTGGAGTACAGAACCTTAACTTTAGTATTATAAGCCGGATCAGCAGGATCGGGTTGATTCAGATTTATCCATCCGGTAGTCTTCCATTGATCTGACTGGCCGTCTCCGGTAATCTTAAAATCCAGGCATTTTTTTATTATAACCGAATCATGGCCGGATTCTGCAGCAATCAGGCTGCTATTCGCGCCCAAAATCAAACACAATAGAAAAAGCCGGATCAGGCTTCTTTTTTTCATATCTTAAAGGATAAAATATACCCAAATATATAGAATCAGCTCCAATTTCTGATATTTAATCTTCAGGAATTGTAATATCTCCTTCAGCAAGTCCATGGGCCCCGGCTTTGATCAGTTTTCTCATAATTTTACCAGATCTTGTCTTTGGCAGCTTAGTTTGAAAATAATAGAGTGCATTTGTTTGGTCAGGAATTGATGGTTAACTATAATGATGTTAAATTTGGAAGAATTAAATTAAAATTGCTTTCGAAGTTCACTTACAGAAGTGAATCGCTTCGTTATCCGGGTGTAACTGAAAAAGAGTGGAAGGATGGAGGAATTATATAGGTTTAATTTGATGACTTATGGAATATGCAGAAGGGAAAACCTTTAGTAAACTTGATTTTACAAAAAAAGCGTTGATAAAAGGAGAATATGAACATTGTGCCTTCAATAGCTGTGATTTTTCAGGCTCAAACCTTTCAGGGTTAAAATTTATGGAATGCGAATTTGAAAACTGTAACCTCAGCATGGCAAAAATGACAAATACTGCTTTGCTTGATGTAACATTCAAAAATTGCAAAATGCTGGGACTCCACTTTGAAGACTGCAATGAGTTCGGAATGGTATTTTCTTTTGAAAACTGTAATCTTTCTCAATCTTCTTTTTTTAAGGTGAAACTTAAAAAGACAAGCTTTAGAAATCTGAACCTTCAGGAAGTTGATTTTACCGGATGTGACTTAACAGGCTCATTATTTGACAACTGTGATCTTACCCGGGCAACCTTTGAAAGTACGATAATTGAAAAAGCTGATTTCAGGTCTTCCTTCAACTATTCATTTGATCCTGAAAGGAACAGGATTAAAAAGGCAAAGTTCTCAGCTAATGGTATAGCAGGCCTACTGGATAAGTATGATATTGAGATAGATAATAACAGTTAGTAATAAAATTTTATGAAACCCAGGATCGAAATACTCCCTGAAAAGAAATTTATCGGGAAGAAGATCAGAATGTCATTTTTAAACAATGAAACTGTTGAACTGTGGAAGAGTTTTATGCCATATCGAAAACAGATCACAAATAATATAGGTCCGGAGTTATATTCAATTGAAGTTTATGAACCCGGGTACTTTAATAATTTTGATCAGGGCAGAGAATTTGAGAAATGGGCAGCAATAGAAGTAACTAGCCATTGTCTGGTTCCGGCAGGACTGGAGACTTTTGCCACCTTCGGAGGATTATATGCAGTATTTTTGCATCATGGTGCGGCAAGTGAAGGACCAAAGACATACAGGTACATTTTCGAAACCTGGATTCCTGATTCTGATTATTTTATTGATGACCGGCCTCATTTTGCAATAATGGGAGAAAAATATAAAGGTGACAGCCCCGATTCGGAGGAAGAATTATGGATACCTGTAAGAAAGAGATAATTATTTCAGCTAGTTTTCAGGCACAGGATTGAGATATATATTTTATCTTCATCTTTTCAAAGGGGATATGAAACAAGCATTTTAAATTTAAACCAGCCTATATGAAATCAAAGACATCAAGGAGAAAATTTCTCCAGAGTATTGGAGGCACAGCAGTGCTTCTGTCAGCCGCACCATTTACAGGTCTTGCCTCATCTAAAGTAATTGAAGAGCATATCTCAGCATTTGACAAGGATTTCTCACCCAACGATAAGATAAGGATTGCCGGTATCGGTATGGGCATTATGGGCAATTCGGATATCGATGACGCAATAAAAGTACCTGGAGTGGAATTAGTAGCTGCCTGCGATCTGTACTCAGGCAGACTCGACAGAGTTAAGGAGAAATACGGTAAGGAAATATTTACAACCAAAGATTACCGTGAAATTCTGAACCGTAAGGATATAGATGCAGTCGTTATTGCAACAAGTGATAACTGGCATTCAAGAATATCAATCGATGCAATGAATGCAGGTAAATCGGTTTATTGCGAAAAACCTATGGTGCATAAAATAAGTCAGGGACTTGAAGTTATCGCTACACAGGATAAGACAAAAAAAACGATGCAGATTGGCAGCCAGCGCGTAAGCAGTATTGTTTACCGTAAAGCAAAGGAACTCTATAAGACCGGTATCATAGGGCAACTGAATTGTATTGAGGCCTCTTTTGACAGGCAGGATGCCCTGGGAGCATGGGAATATACAATGCCAACTGACGGATCGCCAGAGACTGTTGATTGGGACAGGTATATTGCAGGAACACCTAAGATACCATATGATGCAAAGAAATTTTTCTGGTGGAGAAATTACCGTGATTTTGGAACCGGAGTAGCCGGTGACCTTTTTGTTCATCTTTTATCAGGCATTCATTTACTTACAGATTCAAAAGGGCCCGAAAAAATATTTGCATCAGGTCAGCTTACATACTGGAAAGATGGACGTGATGTTCCTGATATCATGGTAGCCATCATGCATTATCCCGAAACAAAAGAAAATCCGTCATTCCAGGTTATGCTGCGAGTTAATTTTGTAAGTGGCAATGGAGAAAAAGGTATGACCAGGTTTATTGGTAGTGAAGGTGTTATGGAGATGGTGGATGACGGATTTGTTGTCACCAACAGTTTGATGTCAAAAGCACCGGGTATAGGTGGATGGGACGCCCTTGATACTTATCCGAAGGCTATGCAGGAAGAACTCCTTAAAAGATACAACCAGAAGTACTCCAAAGCCGACCAGACACGACCAGTAAAACCTGGAACAAAGTACACAGCTCCTGCAGGTTACAATGAACATATTGAACACCTGGCAAACTTCTTCGAAGGGGTCAGAAACGGCAAGCCGGTAGTTGAAGATCCAGTATTCGGATTCAGAGCCTGTGCGCCTTGTCTTGCATGTAATGACAGTTATTTCCAGAAAAAGATAATCAACTGGGATCCGGTGAATATGAAGGTAATCTGAATCACAATAAAAGAAATTTCATTTCAAATAAGAAAAAAAGGAGGTACAACTTATGAAAAACAATCTTACGAGACGTAAATTTATCCAGGCAGGAACTATGGCAACCGGCGGTCTTCTGGCTTCAAATGCTATTAAGCTCAATGCCATGCCCTATCGTTCCTCATCAAAACCTGTCGCTCCGAGCGATCGGCTGAGATTTGGTATAATAGGTATAGGAATGGAAGGTTCAGGATTATTGACGGGCACTATGTCGCTCCCCGGAGTTGAATGTGTCGCTGCTGCCGATCTATATGATGGCAGACATACACTCGCAAAAGAAATTACAGGCAATCCTAATTTATATACTACCCGCAAATACCAGGAGTTGCTCGACCGGAAAGATATAGATTGCATCATTGCTGCAGTACCTGATCACTGGCACAAACGTGTAGTTGTTGATGCCTGTAATGCCGGGAAAGATATCTATTGCGAAAAGCCTATGTCACATACTGTGGCTGATGGATTTGCAATGGTTGAAGCTGCAGCAAAGAACAAACGAATTGTTGAAATCGGTTCCCAGAGGGTTAGCTCAAATCTCTGTGAAAAAGCACGGGAAATGTATAGCAGCGGTGCAATTGGAGATGTTGAACAGATTGAGATAACACTTGGTCGTAATGATCCTACCGGTGCCTGGGAATATCCTCCGCCTACAGATTTGTCTACAAGCAATCTTGACTGGGAAACATGGCTTAATGATGCTCCGAAGATTCCATTTAACCCTGAACGATTTGCCCGCTGGCGCTGCTGGAAAGAATATGGAACAGGAGTTGGCGGAGATCTAATGGTTCATCTTGTAAGCGGTATGATGTTTACTCTCGGATGGAATGAGGTACCCCGCTCTGCCACCGCGATCGGAGGTATTTTCCGCTGGAAAGACGGCAGAAACATGCCTGATCTGCATGTTGTTTTATTCGATTATCATGGGATCCCTGTCTATTGCCGGTTAGGGCTCGGAACTGAAACTCCTGAACTAGCCAGGTTTATGGGCCCGAAAGGGATTCTTGATGCAGGTGAATTTAATCTCCGTTATGCTCCTCAACCTGGTATTGACCTTGCACCAAGCTATTATGCTGGCAGTTTTCCTCATAAGATGCGAGCTGAATATGAAGCAAAATGGTACAGCGAACATGCTCCTAAACTGGGAAAAGAACCTATATATGATGAGGTGAATTACAGGGGTCACGATTGGGACGACATGAATCCTCACATGTGGAATTTCTTCGAATCAGTAAAATCTCGTAAGCCGGTCGTTGAGGATGCTGTTTTTGGCAATCATGCTGCAATCGCCTGTCATATGGCAAATGAATCCTATTTCAGTCAGAAAACAGTTTATTGGGACGAGGCTTCTCATTCAATTAAAAGTTAGGCTGTTACTTTTAACTACAGATCGATATAATATTGAGGAGGCTGTCTTAACATGGCAGCCTCTTTTTTTTACTTTTCTCCTAAAAAGTAAATTAAGATTACATTAAGAACAGATTAAGATTGATAAGTCAATTAACTTTTACATTTCCAATCTGTTTAACTAAGTGAAAACATATTGAACGTAATCATAAATCACTGGTTTGTTTGCAGAAAGAGTTAAAATGAGATTCTATACTATAAATGCGATAGTATGCAGTATCAAATGGTGTAAGAGCTAAAAAATATATTTCATGAGAACACCCGAAGAAATTAAAAGCCGGATGAAGGAAACAACCCTTCAGGATAGTTATAATGATACTATATTTAATTACTGCGACAGATGGTGTGAAAAATGCCCATTCACATCAAAGTGTCTCAACTTCGCTCTATCCTCCGGAGATACTCCTCTTGATGATAAAGAAGGATGGAAATCTTTAAAAAATGTTGTCGATGCAACATGTCTGATGCTCGATGACCTTCTGCAGCTAAATGGATTTGATGTTACCCGGATTGAAAATATTATTCTGACATCACCACAAGACCCGGAAAGTTATCCATTAAGTATCTTTGTAAAGGAAACAGCATTCAAAATACATAACTGGCTGAAGGAAAATGATCTTTTTGCCAGGTTAAGCAATTTGCTGGATCTGGGTGTTCCGTTAAGTGAAAAATTTTCAAGGTATAAGGATTCTGTCGAAGTAATTTACCTGTATAATTTTTTGATCGCTGCTAAGATAACGCGCGCTGTGGCCGGCCTTTTGGAAAACAGGGAATATAGCCATTATGATATGAATGGCTCTGCTAAAGTCGCGCTGGTTTCAATCGACATGTTAATTGTTGCCTGGTCTTTCATTTTAACTGAAAGCACTCAGATTGAAGATGATGTTCTGGAAATTCTGATCGGGTTGACTGAAGTCAGAAAGAGGACCGAACTGACATTTCCTGATGCAAGAAAATTTATCAGGCCCGGATTGGATGAACATGAGGTAAAAACTATCGCATATCTGCAACCGGGGCAAGAAATTTACAGATGAGACGTATTGTCAACCGCTTCGAATTTTCTTACCTGATGAGGTAAAAATATCTGATGAACCATTTTAAGTGTCCGATAAAAACCTATAACCTGAGTTTATTATGTCGCCTTCGAAAATTCATTCACGCTTTTTAATTGACTTTTTAATACTTTGTGTAATATTTGTTGCACAAAGCAATGCTGTTTTCCCTCAGAATCAGGATTCTTTAGCAATCGACACAATCAATTCAGCACTCGGACAAAAGGGAAACACTGAGCCGGTTATTTCAACCAATTTTTATAAATCGGACAGTGTTTTTTCTTTCCGTTCTAAAAAGGGATATTTCCCATTGTTGCTTGATGACTTTGGAGAACAGATCACTGCACCATTCAAAATGAATACAAAGCAACTGCTGATGACTGGTGCCGGAATTGGCATAACTGTAATCTTATTTCATTTTGACCCCAAAATAGACGATTGGGCAAAGGTTCAAAAACAGAATCATAAATGGATAAACGCTACATCACCTGTCGTAACCAGATTTGGAGGGGACTGGGGTGTCTACTCTGCTATTTTATACGGTGTAGCGAGTGCAACCCTGAGCAATGAAAAAGGAGTTCAGACGAGCTTACTCGCTACGCAGGCAATGATTACCTCGGGAGTGTGGGTAAACATAATAAAAATATTTACCGGACGGGAAAGGCCTAAGGCTACTTATACTTTCAGTAAAGTTCCGGGTGGAATGTGGTACGGACCACTATCAAAGTATGATCAGGATGGTGCAAAAAAACCGGTTTCCGCCTATGATGCATTTCCTTCTGGTCATACAGCAACGGCTTTTTCAATTGCTACAGTTTTTGCGGAACAATATAAAGATATTAAAGCGGTTCCGATTATTTGTTATTCAGCAGCATCACTAGTAGCAATTTCCAGATTAACTGAACATCAACATTGGGCCTCAGATGATTTTGTCGGTGGTATTATGGGATATTTATGCGGCAGACAGGTTGTTAATCATTATAATAAAATGAAAGAACGTAGCGGCAGTCCTTTTACATCAAAGGCAAAAATCAAACCCGAACTTACCATGACTCAGTACGGAAATCAGATCGGACTAATTTTAAAATGGTAAATAAGCCGCGTATTATGATTCAATACGAAATTCCGCATAATTTACAGGAGGTAACTTGTCAACATCGACTGTCTCTACTGAACTACGTGCAGGACCTCTTCTGCACCATTCCACAAATGTGTTAAGCTGGTTCGTTGATCCCTCAGCCTCAATATATACTCTTCCGTCAGAGAGGTTTTTGATGAAACCCTTAATACCTCTGTTCCGTGCTTCATTTGCAGCATTCCATCTGAATCCCACCCCCTGGACATGTCCCGATACACTTATTTTATAGAGAAGTTTTTCCTCCATGAGATTATATATTCAAATATAATGAAAACATCCGGATCAAATATTTGGTTCAACGCTCACCTGTCAGCACAGGTATTCCGATGATAAACCCTATCTGTCATAATACCTTACTATTGAATTATTATGTTCGTCATAAAGAATTCAACTTATCAGAGAAAAGTTTGTTTATAAACTAATAAATCACTGATTATAATAGCTCAATGCTGTTAATAAGAAATGTGATTAAAAAAGTGAATTGAATATGATTAAAACTTTCAAAATATCTCCGCTAGTCATAATATTATTGTTCTTATCACTTTACATTGTTACCTGTAATAAGAAACCGACTACACCCACAATTACGACCAGCGATGTTATCGATATAACCCAGTCAACTGCAGTTACAGGAGGAGAAATTTCAAATGATGGTAATGCTGATGTTATATCCAGAGGTGTATGTTGGGCAACTACTGTCGATCCGACCATTGCAAATGGCAGTTCAATTGATGGTTCCGGAGTGGGTTCATTTACAACAATAATTATTGGGTTAAATCCCGGGACAGTATATCATACCAGGGCTTATGCAACTAATAGTGCCGGTATAACCTACGGCACAGATCATCAGTTTACTACACTTGCAAGTATCAACAGTGTTGACAGTAGCAGTACTGGTAGTAATAGTGGAACCACCACTCCCGTAATTGGGGGAACAACAACTCCCGTTACTGGTAGTGCTGCCACTCCCGTTAACGGTGGAACAGCCACTCCTGTTACCGGGGGTACCACTTCTCCAGGTACTGGCGGGTCTCCCATCGGAATTGGGAGTATTAATAACCCGGCAGCCATTATTATTGAAGGGCAGAACTATATAAATTCATCAACTAACTGGAGTGGTGTAAATATCCCTCGTTCAACTTCTATGAGTATGATATTCCGGAATAATTCTATTACATCAATAAATTCTGAAGGGTATTTATTACAGGCCGGGGACGAAACACCGGGGGGAAATAACAACAAACTTGACGGAGAAATAATAACCGGTAATAAATTTACATGGAACGGCATTAATAAGGCCAGTACTATAACTCATGGTATTTTTACAGGCTACAATATTAATTGCATTATCGTATACAACTATTTATACAGGGTTCCAACCGGAATGGTGCTAAAATCCAATGGAATGACTTACACCGCCGGAGGGGTTGCGTATAATATAATAAACAAGGTTGGCGATATTGCTGTAGCTGTAAAGGGGACGAATGGAGTACTTATTTACAATAATACCTTTTATTCAAATGAGGTAAAGTTTACCAATAATTCAGTACCCGGGACAGCTTATGGTATTGTAGATATATTTGCGAATGATGGATTATCACCAAAAGTATATTCAAAGGGGACTAAAATTAAAAACAATATTTTTTATACCGTTAATCAGATTTATAATATTACAATCGAAAATTCACAGGATTTGGATGGTTTCGAATCTGATTACAATATTTTCTGGTGTGAAGCTGGTACCCCGGTATTCAATTATTTAGGAACCAAAAAGACATTCGCTGAATGGCAGACATTGGGATATGATACTCATTCGGTGGTTGTAAATCCGAACTTTATCGATCTCAATGATTTTGTTCCTTCATCGCGTCTCGATTATGGTACTGATCTTGGTGCCAACTGGCAGGCAGGATTATCAACAACAGCTTCATGGGTAGTAGGAGCAGCACCATCTATTACATATCAAAATGGAAGCTGGCAGGTTGGGGCAATTGTATATTAAACAGTTGATCCGGTAATTTTCTTTCTGAAAGTATTTATGATCATATATTATTGACAGGAGCAACACTTGTTCTAATCAACAGTTTCATGTAAATTCGGATTTCACAGATCAGGGGTCAATAATTGTACTGTTCTTATTATTTAACACTTTGAATTTCAACTATTACTCTTTTTTTATTTCATAACTTTTGAGTATTAATTTCCCGGATTTATTATTTTAGCAATGTGTAGATTAATAAAACTCTTCATAGTTTATTTATGAGTATTAATAAATATCTTAAAAGGGAATTTCAGAAACATATTCCGTCTATTAAATGGCTTCGCCAATATTCTCTTAAGATATTAGGTACTGATACAATCTCGGGACTTACTTTAACAGCATATGCAATTCCTGTTTCGCTGGCTTACGCTACTTTGGCCGGGTTACCACCTGAATATGGCATTTATGGCTATCTCCTGGGAGGTGCATTTTACGCCATGCTTGGAACAGGTAAACAAATAGCCATCGGTCCAACTTCTGCTATATCAATGCTTATTGGCGTAACTCTTGCTAATTTTGCGAAGGGAGATATTCAGCGCTGGATTGACCTTGCCTCCCTATCTGCTCTTTTATTGGCAGCCATGAGCATTCTGGCATATATTGTTCGTCTCAGCAGTATAATTAATTTCATCAGCGAAACGGTGCTTGTTGGTTTTAAGGCCGGTGCTGCAATAGCAATTGGTTTGACACAATTTCCGAAACTTTTTGGTGTAGCAGGTGGAGGAGATAGCTTTTTCAGCCGTGTGACAACTCTGTTCAACCAGATGCCCGAAACAAATATTGCAGTATTAATATTTGGGGTTCTGGCAATTGTTCTGCTGCTTACGGGTGAAAAGTTGTTTCCTGGAAAACCTGTTGCAATGGCTGTCGTGGCAATATCAATCCTGTTAATTACATTCACGCCTGTTGGTTCAATGGGATTTAAAACAGTGGGTGTTATCCCCAGCGGATTACCTGAATTACGGTTCCCATCGTTGAATTTGCATGATATTGAAACTGTCTTGCCACTGGCATTTGCTTGTTTCCTTTTAGCTTATATCGAGACGGTATCTGCCGCTAAGACCCTGGCACAGAAGAATGGGTACGAAATAGATGCCGGACAGGAACTGTTGGCTCTTGGAGTAGCGAACCTGGCTACTTCGTTAGGTCAGGGATATCCGGTAAGCGGAGGTTTATCCCAGTCGGCAGTTAACGAAAAAGCCGGAGCCAAAACCCCGGTTTCCCTGATTGTTGCATCGATCTGTATTGCAATATCTCTTTTGTTTCTTACCGGGTTACTCAGGAATCTTCCGACTGTTATACTTGCATCTATTGTAATGGTTGCCATTATAGGACTTTTCGATATTAAGGAAATGAAAAAGCTTTTCAGGGTAAACCGTTTCGATTTTGTAATTGCGATGACAGCACTGATAAGTGTAATTGTCTTTGGGATATTAAATGGTGTACTCATTGGAGCACTATTCTCCCTTACCCTTATTATACATAGAGTATCAAATCCTCATGTTGCATTTCTTGGCCGGATTCCCGGCACAAACAGATATACCGACATTAAACGACATCCTGACAATGAACTGATCCCCGGATTACTTTTATTCAGAGTTGAATCACCACTGGTTTATTTCAATGTTGCTTTTGTGTATCGTACTATTTGGGCTAAAATATTGTCATCAGGTACGACTCTTAAAACAGTAATTTTCGATTTAAGCACTTCAGCTACTATCGATTCAAGCGGTGCCAGGCTTATTAAAAGACTTTGTCAGAATCTGCAAAGTACGGGAATCGAATTTAAGATCGTTGAGGCACACTCGGAGGTTCGTGATATTTTACGGATCGAGGGTATTGAGAATTTACTTGGTCATGTAAGCCGGAAAGACAACCTCCATGAAGAAGTTGTCAACTCAATTTCGAGAGCTGAACCGGATATTAAAAAAGCACCTATGAAGAGTAATAAAATAATCATTTCCGATATAGTCGCACAAATTATTCTTGGAAATAATTATTTCACTCAAACCCATCCACGCGAATATTTCGAAGGCTTCAGTCTTGAACAAAAACCATATATTACCCTGGTTACATGTTCAGATTCGCGTGTTCCTCTTAATGCTTTAATGCCAGATACTTCAAATAAAGTTTTTTCAATTCAAAACATTGGTAATCAGATCTTGTCGACCGAAGGATCTGTCGACTATGGTATTTATCATCTCAAAACGCCATTATTGCTATTCCTTGGTCATTCTGACTGCGGGGCTATCAAAGCTTATCTTGATGGTTTCGAGAAGGAATCGTATGGAATTAAGCACGAACTCGATTTTTTGCAACCAATTATCAGAGAAAACCAGCAATGCAATGATTTAGAAAATCTGCAATGCCGTGTAATAGAAAAGAACATCGATTACCAGGTAAATATTGCATTTAAAAAATACAAAGACCTTGTTCAAAACGGCGAACTTACTATTATGGGAGGATTCTATGATTTCAGGGGAGAATATGGTAAGGGGCAGGGAGATATTGTCATAGTAAACGTAAACAAACATAAAGATATTGACGAAATCAGTAATCTGCCTCTATTTGAATATCTTTCAAAGGTCCAAAAAGAATTGCATATTGGGAGATTGCATAAAACCGGGGTTTAATAATCCAAATAACTCACTGCTAATCCGTCTGTTGGTTACAACCTGAAGAATTTTGCTTTTACAATCAGGAGGCATATAGGATTGTGTACAAATGGGCTCTGGCAGCGCATTTTATTTTGCCATGGTTGGGATCAGATTCTGAGGTAGTTGCAAGTTGATGCAAAAGATATAATTATTATCAATAGCCGCGAATGTCAGTTTGTTACCACATTTTAACGGCCTGATATTTTTTTTATAACTAAAGTTATTTTATTCCCCAGGCTAATTTCATGCCTGTCTTTCCTGATATAATTATTCCAGATTATAACAGATGCTGTGAATATTAAAATTGAAGCAATACCAAGTCTGATAAGATAAGGTACGATACTTATTATGTAGTGGAGCCTGTATTTAACCTTAAACAAAAATTTTTCCATATGACCATCAGGGGGATGGTAAACACCGAATTTATCTTTGTTATTGCGGATGAAAGTCTCTATTGAATCTTCGTTAAACATTGCATTTGCAGGTTTTAAACAAAGACGGTTATTCCTGTGGAATGATGCGTGTAGTTAAATAACATACTCCTGAACATGTGAATAATATAACTTATTTCTTAATTTTTATAACATTTACACGCGTAGGAAGCTGTAACATTGTGTCTCAAAAATTCTGTCACAATTTTATAACTCAATCAGATGAATACAACTCAATTAAAAGGAAACTGGAATGAGCAGAAAGCCCTGCTCAAACAGAAATTTGCAATCCTGACTGACAATGACCTGATGTTTGCAGATGGGAAAAAAGAGGAGATGTTAGGAAAACTTCAAATCAAACTTGGCAAAACAAAAGAAGAATTGCAAGAGATCATTGGATCGTTGTAATTTTCTGTCTAACAAAAAATCTTTGAAAATTTTAGTTTTTAAACCAAATAATTATTCTTTATGAAAAAATTAGTGTTTGTACTTGTATTATTTATGGCAGTTTTAGCTGTCAATGCCCAGGTTGTCAAATCACCCGATAGCAATACACCTGTTACCAAAGCAACCGCCGTTCGTGCTCCCGTCATGGTAGCTGATCTTCTAAAACCTATAACAGACAATATCGCTAAAGATTTCGTAGGTTATACAATTAAAGAAGCTACAAGCGTCACAGAAAATACATCTGTTACATATGAAGTAGTTGTTGCTAAAGGAACTTCTACCGAGACACTTGTTTATGACAAAGAAGGAAGTTTTGTTAAAAAACTTCTTCCTGCTGACAAGACTGAGAAAAAATAATTCATTCGGTCTTCAAATTAGCCATCTAATAGATAATACCATCCGTCTGAGCAGGTCTCAGGCGGATGGTTTTTTATTGCATCAATAGGCACATTTGTGCTGGTTGTAATGGCAGCTTTATGTGGTTGTAATAAAGTCACCGATCCTGTGGTTGTCAGTCAATTTGTGTCAACTTATAGCGTAGCAGAAACATGGACAGAAAATGGTAAGACTATTATTGGAGTTCCACTGAGGATTCGAACGATTATTATAACGCGTGGCTCGAAGATTTCACTGAAGGCGGCTCAGGCTCTCAATATATAAATATTAAGAGCGACGGTTATCTTGTACGTCCTATCAAGGCTTTTTGATCTCTGTAAGATTTAAATAAACTCAACAATATCCCCGAGGGGCTTTCTTTGTTTATTAATAGCTTTTCTGAAACCTGGTTTTTGATAACCCAGCGGTGTGATTCCAAAAATCACCTGCCCATCTTTAATATTAAGAGCTTCTTTGAGTATTAAGGGGTTATATGCCTCAATCCAGCATGTTCCGACACCTTCATTCTCAGCGGCCAGAATAATGTGGGTCAGTGCAATTGCCATATCGGTTTCTATCGAATTGTAACCATCATAACTACGGTTCCATGCCTGGTCACGGAGTCCAAGTATTACCAGAATATGTGGCGCCTCTTTAAACCAGACTTTGTTATAACTGGCTCTTACTTTCTCAAGAACCGGAGATGAAGAGATTACAAGAAATTTATATGGCTGTAAATTACATGCTGAGGGGGCAATTCTTCCTGCATTGAGAATTTTTTCAAGGATTTCTTTTGAAACAGGTCGGTCCGGATCATAATTTCGGATACTTTCTCTTGAGAGAATCAGATCGTAATATTCCATACAGCTTTATTTATACCGGAAAGGTAATGATTATGCATAAAATATGGAAAATACTCAAAGAAGAATAACCGGAATATTAATCTCATTTACCCAGACCAGATTTAGTTTTTTCCAGAATTCCTTTCCTTCATAAGTCAGGCCAAAGGCAAATGCTGAACCTAAATAGACTGCTAATTGCCTGTCACATTCCTCTAAGTGTTTCTTTAGAGATTCAATTGAATTAAACCTTCTATTACTATCCTTGCGATTCCTTTCAAATTTACAGAATACTTTATTTTTCTTAAGGAACCTGACGAATTTATATTTCTTTGATTTAACCGGGAATGTCATTTTATATTTATTATAGCTGGAAAACATTCGAGCCTGAACATGAGAAATTGAATTATTGCAGCTGATTTTTGATAATAATAGTCATTCCTAAGAGATATTATCTCTTTTATTTGATTTAATTTTATTTTAAAATTTCAGGAAGTTATTTTAATCAGGCTATCTTTTCAGAGAAGATCCATCTTTCTCTCTCCAATCCTTCTTACACAAAATAAAATGTCAACCTGAGCGCCAGCGAAGGATCTCCCGATCGTTACAGTGATGTTTTTAATTGAACTTCAGTCCTTATTTTATAATATTTTCAGATCCCTAAAAGATGTAGCTGATTCCAAATTTACCTTCTGAAAAGGCGTTACCACCTCCAAATTCAAGATTTAGTCCGAAATTGTTCGAAATATAATATCTTCCGCCTATCTGTACCCCGAGACCAATACCTGAAGAACCTGTACCAGGGTAATCAGAAGGAGCAGACCAGAAATAATAACCAAGGTTCAGTCCTGCATAAAAATCCCAGTTATTAGGAATATTCATAACCCTGTTGAAGTGATAGTTGAAATTTCCCGATAAACCTGTTATAGAGCTATTATATCTGTTTCCGGTGTACTTCTGGTAATAGGATCTGAATGAACCTTCAATACCAAAAGAAATGTCTCTGTGAACACCAAAATCTAAACCGAGATACACAGGAACACCCCATCCGGATAAACCAATACCTGCATTAAACTGATTGTTCCTCTTTTCATTAGGTGTCTGAGAATTAACAACCAGAACAGTTATTAGCGATAATAAAATAATTGTAATTGACTTTTTCATTTGTGTTAAGTTAGGTAATGGTTTTTAAGCAAATATTTATTCAGCAAAGATGGGAGCCCTGAAGTTGAAAGAATTACACAAATATATAAATAAGTTGCATCATCTACTTATTCTGATCTTTGAACTGATGCTAAATGTTTCTTCTCAAGCCTGGTGTAACAAAGTCTTGGTCTGCACGTTTAATATCTGCCACCAATTTTAAGGGATATGAAAAAGTCAAAAGCGATTATCGTGCTATCGGGTGTTTTCATGCTTTTAATTTCTTATGGAAATATTTCAGATAATTCAGATCATCCGGCCAGATTGAATTCTTCACAGGAAACTTCAAAATCTGTTCAAACAAAAACAAAAACGGTTCAGACAAAACCAAAGTCAACAAAAACCGTAACAAAATCAACTCAAACAAAATCTAAAACTGTTCCGAAATCTACAAAACCTGAAACACAGAAAAAGATCAAAGACAGTACTATTGTCGCCATTGGTACACAAAACTGGGCCGTGACAAACCTCCTTGTAAGCACCTTCCGGAATGGTGATTCAATACCCGAGGCAAAATCAATCAAAGAATGGGTTGCAGCAGGTGAATCAGGAAAACCGGCCTGGTGTTACTATAATAACGACCCCAGGAATGGTCCAAAATATGGCAAACTCTACAATTGGTACGCTGTAAACGACCCGAGAGGTCTGGCTCCCGCCGGCTGGGTATTATCCAGTGATGCCGACTGGGCTAAACTGGTTAATTTTTTGGGAGGCCAGGCCGCTGCCGGCAGAAAGATGAAAAGTCTGAGTGGATGGATTGATGGCAACAATGGAAATAATGAATGCGGCTTCGCAGGTCTTCCGGGAGGTTACCGTATTGAGAATGGCTTATTTAAGAACCTGGGCAGTATTGGAATATGGTGGAGTTCTACAGAAAGCAATTCCCTCACCGCCTTTGATCACTACCTGACGCAGGGAGGCAGTTTAGACCAGAGCAACAGTCCCAAGCAACGCGGTGAAGCTGTTCGGTGCATAAAGAAATAACCGGTAACAATTTATATCAGGTTTTCATCAGTTATTATGATTTGCCTATAATAGTAAGTCGTGCATCGACTATGCTCAGGGCAGATCTATTGTTGGTTTTTGCGTTAATATCAAAGTTATACCTGATGATTTGAAATCAGGTCGGGTTTAACAATAATTATGATTTGACTTAAAAATGCACCAGTTTACGGTTATTACTATAAAGGAGACTGTCACATAGCAAATGGCGGATCTTAACTTAATTGTGAAATGACTTTGGAATAAGGTTGCCATTAGCAGAATTGCACCGGGATTGTAAATTTTTTTATTAGTACTTTTGCAAAAATCTTAGTACTAGGGGAAATTGGGAATTCTGGTGCTAAAGGACTAAAACGAAGAATTCAATAATACGATATTTTAACCTGAATAAGTCATGTACAAAGTAACAGTATTTATAATAGTTATTATTATTCTCTGTGGTTATATATATTTCTCGGAGCCAGATAAGGTAGTAATTAGTGAGAAGGGTAATGTCGAAGGTATTGTAAATAAAGGAAGGGCGTTTCTTCAGGGTAACAAATTCTGGGAGCTCCAGTTAAAACTGGCAAATGATATGTATAACAGATCTCTTGTACCCCAGGTACCTTCTTCTTCTGAAATGCAAAAGTTATATCATAAACTGGCGGAGGATGAAAAGGCTTTAAATGAAAAAATGAAACCATTATATACAGCGGAGGAGCAAATGGCAAATTTGCTCAGAATGAAAGCAGATAGCCTGGAGAGAGCTGGTAAATGGAGAATAATTGACAATGCTGCTATTGAAGAAAATACGAAACAAACGGAGAAATTCAGGATAATAATTCCAATAATTGAATCAAAATTGAAAAATCCGTCCTGAGCATAACTGAAAGGTCACTTATTAATCACCTCTGTCCCCTGGCCTGCAGCAATATACCATTTACCCTGTTTCTGAATGCAAACTTCAATACGCTGTACATCAAAACTTCTCATGGTACCGTCAGGCGCCTTTTTGGAAACATGGACACGACGGTTTACTATTGCGCTATTCCCATAAATACGTATTGAAGTTCTGGCTTTATCTATACCATTTATCGATACAAGGCCAACATTGCGTCTGCAATGAAAACGGATATAAAGGTCTTTTGAAAAAGATTCTCCTGTAGGTATTGTTCCAATAAAATCCTCACTAAGCAGCGATTTTATCTTTATACTATCCTTTTTGACAATTGAATTATCCAGGGAAACTACAAGGTTCAAAACATCATCTTTAACTGACTGGGCATTGCCAAATTGCATATCAATAATCAATACTAAAATGACAAAAACTACCTTTTTCATGTTTTTATATATTATAAATAACTAACTATCAACATGATGTTTTGTTCATTAACTGCGCCTAATGAGAAGGATCAATATTTTGAATATTACAGTTTGATAGGTCAGGCAGGCTTATTCGTCATTATAGTCGACCCCATAAACAAAGGCCTCACCGAACCAGGGGGTCCTTTTTATAAATGTTTATTTTCTAATAGTCAATTGTGTTCAGGATGATAGGCATTTGCAATATAAAATTTTGTATTAAATTGCGCAAAAACAGAGCCTGTAATACTTCTTTAATTTTCACACAATAAATGGAATTCCTAAATGATTTTAAAGCTGGCAAAAAACCAAACGACATTTAAACTTTGAATATGAATAAGACTATATATACCGTTATTGCAGGAACAGGAAGCTACCTCCCGACAAAATATATCAGAAATGAGGATTTCCTTAAAAATGAATTTTATGATGAAGATGGGAAAAAGCTCGATAAAGAGAATCAGGTAATAATAGATAAGTTTTTTGAAATTACGACAATTGCAGAAAGAAGATATGTCACAGACAATTTGGTAACCTCTGATATTGCCTCTTATGCAGCTATTGATGCTATTAAATCCGCTGACATTGATAAGGAAGAATTAGATTACATAATTGTTGCGCATAATTTTGGCGATATAAAGATTAGCAATAAGCGAATGGATGTTGTACCTGGTTTAGCTGCCAGGGTTAAACATAAATTAGAAATAAAAAACCCCGACACAGTAGCTTATGATTTACTTTTTGGCTGCCCGGGGTGGCTGCAAGCTACTATTCATGCTGATTATTTAATAAAATCGGGGGATGCCAGAAAGGTATTAGTTATCGGGGCCGACACACTTTCCAGGGTTTCTGATCCACATGACAGGGACAGTATGTTATATGCCGATGGTGCAGGAGCTGTTATTTTCGAAGCCAGACAGAGTGAATATCCTGTCGGGATACTTGCACATAAAACCCGATCGGATACCCTGTTAAATTCCAGAATGTTATATATGGGTAGATCATACAAGTCTGACGATGAAAACCAGGATGATATTTTTTTAAAAATGCATGGTCGGAAGCTTTATCAATATGCAATTGAAAATGTACCTCAAACGATAAAAGATTGTCTTGAGAAATGTAATATTCACATCAGTGAAATAAAAAAAGCGTTAATCCATCAAGCCAATGGGAAAATGGATGATTCAATATTAAAAAGACTTTTTGCTCTATATGATATAGTTGATGTGCCAAAAGACATAATGCCAATGACAATTTCATGGTTGGGCAATTCATCAGTAGCGACCATACCCACCTTATTGGATCTTATCTTAAAAAATATGCTGGAACCGCACAAAATTAACATAGGTGACACCCTTGTTTTCGCATCCGTAGGAGCGGGAATGAATATAAATGCATTGATATACAAGATGTAATTAAATTGCGAAACAATTTGACAACACAGTAGAATCAATTAGCAAGTCGGTCAACATGTTTGTCGATTGGGTAAAGATTTACAGCTTAGGAAAATGATACAATTAAGTTCTGCCAGCAATTAGAATTATCGGACTGATCTAAAAGCAGAGCTAAGTGACCACATCTGGCCGGTAACTAATTGAATGTTGACCGATCAATCTATGAAAACCTTAAGATATTGAGAACATCAATATTTGATAAAACACCTATAATAGAGACACTTACGAAGTGAGATTGTAATTCTGTAAATAAACTTAACAGCAACCAATTAATAATCAGTTGGTTTTAGGAGGCACCGAATGAAATATTGGTGTACTTTTGGAAGAAAGAATTTGAGGAATATCATTTAACAATCAAATATGGTTTTCCGTTACTTGATTTTAATTGTTATGATAAGTTTCCCTGGCCTTATTTCATACAGTCAGTCTGATACTCTTTTTAATCGCGATCAAAGGTCTGTCAATCAGGATTTAATAATCCAGGTTGGTGCATTTCACAACGGATCATATGCTATAGCATTGAAAGAAAAACTTCATGCTGTTCTTAACAAAACTATTTTTATAGTCGCAGAAGATGGCTTTTTTAAGGTAAGGATAAATGGATTTTCAGATGAAGAAGATATGGAGAAGTTTTTTCCTACGCTTGCTTTTCTTGGAATGAAGGCCTTTTGGGTATTACCAGTTAAAGAGCCGGAAGAAATTACACAGCAAATAGTTGGACAAACTGATACGATCATAAACCCTGATAAAGAGAAGACAATTTTACCGGTTGCCGGTGAAAAAACAGCTGATTCGTCTCAATATACTATTGTCCTTCAGATTGATGTATTCCACAACAAATCTGAGGCGATGAATGCTCAGAAAAATATTACAACTAAACTCAATCTGCATGTTGAAGTTGTTCAACAATGGGAATACTACAAAGTATTTGTTACAGGATTCCATTCAATAGAGGAAGCAAATAAATACTTCATAGCTATTGCCCAACTTGGATACCCAAAAATCTCCCTTATTGTGAATTAGAACAAAATCCAAAAGTCTGAGTTACTGAGCACATTTGGTTGGTGATCGGATACATCTTTTTTTAGCACTCTCAAAAATCCGGCAAGATTTATGGTCATATTGCAAATAGCTCAGGATATAGGGAAATTGACATTTTGAATAAACTTTCCTCATTACAGATACTATTCTATTATTTTTCTTGTTAATTTTACCTGATTTTTTAACATGGATTATTATTGACCATGTCTGCATGTAAATGTAATATAAGCTTAATTATTGTCCTGGTTTCACTAGTATCTGGTCAGGCTTTTTCGCAGCAAATAAATTACCGTGATAGTATTGCTGATTATAATTCCCAGAAAGTAAATTTAAAGCCCGAGCTGCATTATTCAGTAGAAAGTACATTTTTAATTGTTCCTCATTTTGGCTCTGTTACTGGTTTTACACTATCCCCTTTTTTATCCGTTCCCATATCTCCAAAGTTGTCGGTTGATGGCGGAATTATTGCCGGACGCTTTTATTCTACATTATCGGATTCTTATTCTGAAGGTGCGACAAATGGGACATTTAACGTATTATCTGTATTCGGATCAGCTAGCTATCATATTAATTCTCAGTTGACTATATATGGTGTAGCTACAAAACAACTTACAGGTACTTCTCCGTTTTATTTTCTCCCAAAAAGCAGTTATGCCATTGGATCCACTTATAAATTCGGAAATTCTTCAATAGGTATTACTTTGCAGATGTCAAAATGGAATAATATCCAAAGTCCCTTGCCATTCAATGGCCCTCAGGGATTTTATTCTCCATATTGAGCAAAGACCAGCACATTAACTACCATATAAAGTTGAGAACTTCGGGGAGAAGACTTCAAAACCAGGCAAAAAAAACCCGGAACAAAAAATTGTCTTGCGGTCTTGCGGTCTATGTATAAATTTGATTTTTAATTTAAGTTACGTTTTATCTTATAATTGTTATGTTTCTTATAGACTATTCAATTCACCAAATCCAGATAAAATGAAATCAACGCTTCTTTTTCTGTTTCTGATTCTCATAAATATTTCATGCAGAACGTCGAATAATTCAATTTCCGATGCTGATAAGAACAAAATAGAAAGTGAAATTAAAGGAGTTGTAAACAAAATGTTTAAAGGAAACGAGAATGTAAATATTGATATGGTTACTGAACCATTTCTTAATTCACCCGATTTTGTTTTCCTGATCCATGGATACGCTTTAAGTTACAAGCAGTTAGTTGATGGTATAAGACCAATATATAATACACTATTAAATCAAAAAGTGACAATAGTAAATGAAAAATATGCATTTCTTGATAAAACAACAGTCTTGTATACAACAAGTTGTAAATTGTTAGAGAATTTCAAAGATGGTCATTCTTCTCTTAATGACCCCACAGCTATACTATACATATTTAGAAAAATCGAAGGCAATTGGAAAATAATTTATGGTGCTGAGTCATTTGTAAAGCAAGATGTTGATAATAGCAAAAGTCCTAAATGACCTGGTCATCCTAAAGTTTAGAAAAATTCTCCGGATATTAACGCACAAATACAGGTTACCGATAGTATAAAAATTGAGTTTCTTCATTTGAAACTAACAACAAAACATTTCGTCTTGCACCACAACATTTAGACTTTGAATTTTATGTCGGCTTCACTATAATCCGGATCGGTCAAAACTTGTTTCTTTATGTCCCGAACAGTCCTTTATTGAATTTCCATGTTTTATCCATATCCGGACTAGCCAAATAATGTTCAGTGACCTGAGAGCTAGAACGGCCCATCATTTGTCTGATCTCGTCTCCTGACTTACCAGTTAGCAGATCCTCCATCTGAACTTAGCCTTTAAACAAAGAATCTAATTATTTGTTAATGTAATAATTAACTAACAATTTAAAATTTAAAAATATGGAAAACAAGAAACGCTTTAAAACGGCATTGCTTCAAACAGCTTTAATGATAGTGATTTCATTGGGTATGTCGTCATTCAGCAGCAGCCAAAAAGCCAACGATGCTAAACCTGTTGCTAATGTACAAAATGAAGCAAAAGATGCAAATATCAGTAAAGAAAAAGATGCAAAATTTCTTGCAACTGCTGCTGAAATCAATTTAGAGGAAATTAAGCTTGGACAATTGGCTCAGCAAAAAAGTACAATGAAAGATGTCAAAGATCTGGGGCAAATGATAGAAAACGATCATAGTAAAAACATGGAAAAACTAACCACGTTAGCAAAGAAAGAATCTATCGATTTACCAAGTTCATTAACTGACAAGGGGAATGATGATTACGAAAAGTTAAGCAAGTTATCCGGAACTTCTTTTGACAAAGAGTATTGCGATATGATGGTTAGTGGACACAAAGGGGCCATATCTGAATTCGAAAAAGAAATTAAAGAAACGAAAAATTCAGATATTAAATCATTTGCTACAACAACACTTCTTGATTTGCGTAAACACCTGGAACATGCAACCACCTGCAAAAATAAATATGATAAAATGAAGTAAAG
The DNA here is from genome assembly GCA_963823065.1 of uncultured Bacteroidales bacterium. Classification (GTDB taxonomy): domain Bacteria; phylum Bacteroidota; class Bacteroidia; order Bacteroidales; family VadinHA17; genus LD21. Next base: position 384,956 of record CAWGJX010000001.1, on the reverse strand, counting down.
GTTATAAGTTATTTGTCTATTGGAATTAATAATAGTATAATGTCGGATTAATATATGTTCAATACATTTATGAATCTGACATTTATACATTTCCGCTCTATACAAAAGCCGCAACTACCTGCTGATGATATCATCCGTTTTTATTTTGCTTCCTGATCAGGGAGACAAGATATCTTGATTTGAATTGCTCGCTTGCAAGGGCTTGTTTTATCGGAGGCAGTTTAAGAATAACACCTAATACTGCAGCCATGGTCCTGTGACTTAATAAAACATGATTATCGAAAATGAGATTCTGAAGTTTCCCTCGTTCAATAGCCATTGTTACAATCCTGTGAATAGAATTTACAGGTGTGATGATTCGTTCTGTGCGGCTTTTTAGCTCAATTGCTTTTTTATCACAACCATTAAGACATACACCGCAACCCAGACAGATATCCTGCAGCACTTTTGCCTTTTTTCTGCCTGGTTTTGAAGGATCGTTTGCTGATACAAGTGTCATTGCTTCCACAGGGCATAAAGCAACACATTTACCGCATCCGCTGCAATTCTCTTCAACTATAAATGGAATAAAGTTGGTTGTATGAACAGGATTTTGAAATCCAAATTTTCTTGCGGCTATAAGTGCCTCGCAGCAACAGCCGCAACAATTACATATGAAGCTCACTTGCTCCTGAACATTCTCACCGAATTGAACAAGGTTATGGGCCCTGGCTTCTTCCAACAGATCTAATCCTTCTGAGTGATCAACTTTCCTGGCAACTCCATGACGGATTAATGAATCTGCAGTTCCATTAAATGTCATGCATATATCAAGAGGAGCATCGCAGTTTTTTCCCAGATGTTGCATTTTATGACGGCAATAACATATGCCAACACCAATAGCCGAAGCTGTTTTTATTACTTCCGACGCTCTTTCGTGATCGAGCACATGAAGAGCATTTTCGCTGGAGAGTACTTTTTCGTTGACATATATCCTTCCGACCTGCGTTTCTCCTGCCATGAAAAGATCCTTAATAAAATCTTCCTCCACATTCATATACTGATAATAGAGTTCAGAAAGAGATTTCTGGTCAATATCATTTCTGTATCTCATCAAAGAAAACTCGAAAAAGCCTGCCATCGGAGGTGGCATAGAATATATGATGTCATCATTCTCCTCTGCATCGAGCAGCAATCCTTTGTCAGCCAGGTCATTCAATATTTTTCCTGCATCCTTTTCACCCATTTTCCAGATTCCTGCTGCTTTTTTGACATTAAAGGGTTTTATTGGCAACAATGAAACCAGTCCGGCCTCTCTTTCCGAGAAGAGAATTTTTAATATTTTGAAAAGCAAGTCAGAGGCTACCGCTCCCTGTGGAAAACGATTATATCTCTCTGCAAGCAGTTTGTAGTTATTCTGTTTAATTGTATTGTGATGAGCCATGACAAAAGGAATTCTTCTTATTTATAATATGAAATATAAGTTTTTTAAAGATAAATAAATACTACCGGAAATTAAGAATCACAATTAAACATCTGAGTTAACTCCAGGACTTTCTGTAACAGCTAAAAAACAGGCAAATGTTTCCAACCTCGACCGCTGGACCGCAAGACAAAATCATTACATTTCCATTATTTAATACCTGTTATCCCCAAAACCTGGTAAGAAACCTGGCAAGATTTCTCAACAATATCATGATAGATTTCAAGAGATAATGATTTCCCGGGGCATTTTTTTTTCAGTCAATAATTGGTGATTTTTATGTACTGATTGTTCCATTAACCGGACTTCTTGCGCTATTTATTCTGATTTCAGGATTTTTAGTCTGGCTTAAAACCAGAAAAAAATCAGATTATTAACCCATCTGCAATAGTCGGACAGCTTGTCCACATTTGGCCGGTCAAATGGAGTTTATCGTATCAAATATGTTTTAAAATACACTGGCTTAATTCTGGATTTATCAATTATTTATTAGCTTGCTTCTGATAAAGTCCGTCAAATTATAATTACAATAATCATGAATAAAATCTATTACAGCTTGTTATCTATCCTGATGATTTTTAGCTTTTCAACAGTATCTGCCCAGGAAAGTAAAGTCATAAATAATATTATAAAGATTGGGCAGACCGATAATCAGACTATGAACCATCTGGATATTCTCACAAACCGTTTTGGTGGAAGAATCTTAGGCTCAAGCTCCTTTGATAATGCAGCACAATGGGTTGCTTCCGAGTTCAAAAAATGGGGGATGGAAGTTCAGATGGACGAAGCGGGTTCATTACCTGTGGGATTTGACCGTGGTCCCTGGTTCGGAAGGATGTTGAGTGAAAACGGAATGGATCTGCATTTTGCAACTCCTTCCTATACATCCGGGACAAAAGGAGTGCAAAGAGGCCAGGTACTTATTGAACCTAAGACTAAAGCGGATTTTGAACGGATGAAAGGAGCTCTAAAAGGAGCATGGGTTTTGATAAGCGGGACAAATACAGGCTGGCCGATTGATTATTCTACGAAAGGCGACTCAATCAGGGCAAAGGTAATTGCTGAAAATGAGGATATTGCAAAACAAAACAGAGAGATAATGATTGAAAACAGAAGGAATCCGGATAAGGAACAAAAACCTGCACTTCCTTATAAAGAAGGACCTGCACTATTTTATAAAGAAATGCGCGAAGCAGGCATTCTGGGCACAATTCAATCCTCTACTGTACCGATCAGGGCTTTATACGACAGAAAAAACATTGAGAAAATGACATTTGAAACTCTGCCTACAATACCTGATATTAAACTTGATGAACAACAATACAGGATCATTGAACAGATGGTAAAGGAACGCAGGTACTTTCTACTGGAATTTGACATCCGGAACCATTTCCGTATGGGCCCTGTAAAATACTGTAATGTGATTGGAATTATAAGAGGGACAAAGTACTCCGATGAGTATGTTATGATGGGTGGTCATCTCGATTCATTTGATGTCGCAAGTGGAGGAGTCGATGATGGTTCCGGAGCCACTCCTACAATGGAAGCTGCGAGGCTGATTATGGCTGCCGGAGGAAAACCAAAACGTACAATACTTGTTTGCCTCTGGGCAGGTGAAGAGTTCGGACTCTGGGGTTCAAAAAGCTGGGTTGAAAGAAATAAAACCAGATGGGATAAGATTTCCGATTATATAAATCGCGACGGAGGTCCGACTGTAGCAAACAGCCTTACCGTGCCGGAAGCGATGTATGATGATTTTGTTAAGATCTGTGAACCATTAAACAGCATCAATCCTGAGTTCCCATTTACCCTTACAAAACGGACAGAGGCCCCGAGGCCAAGGCCAACCAGTGCAGGAGGATCAGACTATGCATATTTTGCAATGAATGGCATACCGACAATTACTTTTGGCATTGAAGATACAAAGGGTTATGATTTCAATTATAACGAAATATGGCACACAGAACGGGATATGTACAACAAGAGTATTCCTGAATACCAGAATCACACATCAATCGTCACTGCAGTTGTTGTTTATGGTCTGGCCAATCTTGATCACTTGTTATCGAGGAAGGGATTGTACCAGGAAGAGGTAACCCCCAATAAGTAGCTATTATCTGATATATCGTTAGATTATATTATAGATTATTTGAAAGGATCAGTTTTTTAAATTGATTCATTTCCGTTTTTTGTTGTAACGTCAGGTTTCGGACCCGGACGACCGTTAAGTCCCGACGTGTTATGTCGGGATAGGGAGTAGCGTGACTTCAGGGGTGACCTTCTGATCCAGAATAATACGAGAATATAATATTCTTGTCTTAACACTATATTTGACCACTTCAAAATCCGGTCTGATTGTACTTAAGACACATAATAAAACAACAAGTATTTAACTCCCGATTGGGGTGGTCGGTAGATTACCGTCAACCATAGTCAAAGGCACTGGCTTTTCCAATAAAGCAGGAGATCTTTGATTTTTTAATAACTTTAGGTTTTATCTTTTATAAGACAATGGAGTAAACACTGTAGGATTGCAGACGAGGTAAAGGACCTGCAAAGCTACCAAAGCAGATACTATAACATGATCGTAATATGACTAACGAACAATTAAGTAGGCGAGCTATCAAGCCAATAGCAAGTGCAACCTCTTTTATATGGCTATGCACGGCCGATATAGAAGATTTGCATGTGTTCCATTTTAAAAAGATCGCAGATTCGGACAGGATTCGTATGATTAAGAATATACTGCTTCTATTTTCAATTCTGTTGCTCATTGGCTGTACTCCTAAGAGTGAAAAAGTAGTAATAGGAACTCCTGAGGAACTTTATGGACAGTTATTTTATGACGTTCAATTGAATAAAAACATTTTTCCGGACTGCAAGACTTTTGTTGATTGTATTCCTTTGTTTAATCCTGAAATAATCAGAGAGAAATATTCAGATCTTAAGAACAGAACTGATTCATCAATGCGTACTTTTCTCAGAAATAATTTTATTCTGCCAGCACATAAATCTGATTACATTCCTGATTCTTCCTCCATCAATGAACATATTTCCAGGTTATGGAATGTATTAAAGCGATCACCTGACAAGATAAGATCGGGAACGTTAATACCCCTGCCTTTTCCATATATAGTACCCGGCGGAAGATTTCGTGAAATATATTATTGGGATAGCTATTTCACCATGCTTGGATTAAGGGAAGACCGTCATTTTGAATTAATAGAAAATATGGTTGATAATTTTTCATATTTAATCGAAAAATACGGATTCATTCCAAATGGAAACCGTACGTATTATCTTGGTCGTTCGCAACCACCGTTTTATTCATTGATGGTATCTCTCCTCGCCGATATAAAGGGCGATACCATTTTTACCCACTACCTTAAATATATGGAAAAAGAGTACCAATTCTGGATGGATGGCACCGACAAACTTGTGACTCCAATACAAGAATTCAGAAGGGTTGTAAAGCTTAATGACGGTGAAATATTAAACAGGTATTGGGATGATAAGAATATACCCCGTTCTGAAAGCTATCGTGAAGACATCAAAACTGGTGAAGAAGCGGTGTTGAAAATTCCAGGGCTGGATAAGAAAGAGGTTTACAGAAATTTAAGGGCCTCTGCTGAATCAGGATGGGATTTTTCAAGCCGTTGGTTATCAGCTGACAGTGTCGGCAACTACGAGTTATATACGATTCATACTACTGATATTATTCCTGTGGATTTAAATTCGCTGTTATATAATTTGGAATACACACTTTCTAAGAGTTATAAATTGGCAGGTAATGACCAAAAAGCGTCATATTTTAAGTCTCAGTCTGAGTCACGTCAAAAAGCGATTATCAAATATTGCTGGAATCAGAAAAAAGGATTTTTCATGGATTATAATTTCAAAAAAAGGGATCAGACTCAAATTTTATCTTTAGCTGGCGTTTATCCCCTGTTCTGCAGAATAGCCAATAAAAGCCAGGCGATGGAGGTGGCTAAAAATATTGAGGTGAATTTCTTAAGATCAGGCGGAGTGCTTACAACCCTAAATAACACGGGGCAGCAATGGGATGCGCCTAATGGCTGGGCTCCTTTAGAGTTGATAACAATCTCGGGCTTAGAAAATTATGGTATTAATGAAATAGCAGGAGAGATAAGAGCACGGTGGCTTGCCTTAAATAAAAAGGTTTATAGAGCCACTTTTAAGATGCTGGAAAAATATGATGTTGAGGATACCACAAAAAAAGGTGGAGGAGGAGAATACCCCAATCAGGACGGCTTTGGCTGGACAAATGGAGTTTACCAAACATTATCGCATGATAACCACTATTCTCATGAACTCTTCTGATCCAGAATTATAAATTAATATCATAGTTATACCTTAACATAAAGACAAAATCATTACATTTCCATTATTTAATAACTTTTAACCTTATTTTATAAGCTCAATAAATTACTATTCTAAGTAAAGGCGGAGAGGTTGATTACAACTCTATACTTAAATGAATAAGCAATATCTTAAAAATATAAGGGATAAAATGCCTGAACACCTGAAATATATTTCAGCTCCGTTATTCAGGCAATCTCTGATAAAGAACAAAGAGTTTTTAAGATATTATAATCTTCTTGAACAAAGGGAAACTTTAAGCACTGATCAGATAAAAGATTATCAGTTTAACCAACTGAAATGTACTTTAATACATTCTTACCAGACTGTCCCATATTATACTGAATTATTTGATAAGATATCGTTTGATCCCTTCAGGTTTTCTGATTTTGATGAGATAAAAATAATTCCCCATCTTACAAGGACGATAATAAGTGATAATTTTAATAAACTCATTTCAAAGAAAAAGGTTAAGAATGGATTTTATACTGGTTCAACCGGAGGAAGCACAGGGTCGCCTTTAAGATTTTTGCTTGATTATGATTCAGTGTTCAAAGAGAATGCATTTATTTATTACTACCGGAAAAAACTGGGATATAAGTTGAATGATCGGATGGCAACATTCAGGCAGGTTAAGTTTGGAGAAGATCTTTGGCAATTTAATCCTATGCATAATGAACTCATATTCTTCCCAATAAAATTAACCAAAGCAAGCATCGTTAATGTAACAAAAAAAATGGACAAGTTCAGACCTAAGTATTTGAACGGCTATCCGTCGTCAATATGGAATTTTGCAAAATTGTTGGACGAATATAAGGTCAAACATCATCTGAATTTAAAAGGTATCTTTATGATGTCTGAGAATATTGATGAAAAGCAACGAGTTTTTATTGAAGAATTTTTTAAGGTAAAATCCCTGGCACATTATGGACATAGTGAAAGATGTGTTATAGCCGAAGAAACAAGCGAAAGCCTCTACAGATTTGATCCTTATTATGGCTTTACGGAACAGATTCCTAACGAAAATGGAAGTTATAATATCGTTGGAACAGGTTTCCTGAATAGCTCTATGCCGCTTATCAGGTACAAGACTGACGACGTTTGTATCCCTGAAAAACAAAATTATCATATTGAAGGCAAAAGAAGCAGTACTATTGGCTTATATGGGATCAATGATGAATTCATACCAAGTTCTGCGTTTGATCTTTCAAATCCTGTATTTAATAATATAATACGTAATCAGTTCATTCAGTATGAGAAAGGGAAAGCAGATCTTCTTATTGTTGTCGGTAACAACTTTAAAATGTTGGAGCTAAGTAGTATAAAGGCTCTATTAACCCAAAAGTCAAAAAATATTATAGACATAAATGTTAAAATTGTTGAAACCCCTGTATTATCACCCCGGGGAAAATTTGAAAATTATATTTCATACCTGAAGAAGGATTCCTGATACGATTGATAAAGCCATCCCAAAATCCAGACGAACTTTCCATCCCGGCTAACCCGCATTTTGGCCGATTAGAATCCTCTCATTCTAAAATATCTGCTGCAGCAATTTATTCACAAAAATTTATTGAACTAAGACGGAGCTATTCCGGTGGAGACTTACAGTTTTCTCTTCAATTAACTTCCTCCCGTTAAAAGTAAAAGTGGTACAATCAAGATTATGAATTTCATTTCTTAATGATTCCATACAGTTAGTTCCCTGAAAAATACCATGTAGTTGCTGCATAAAAGCACTGCTTGATACCACTAAGATATTGGAGCCGGTATAATTTTGAAAAATGAATTCAGAAAATAATTTCGCCCTTCTTCTCAGAGCAGGAAAAGTCTCACCATCCGGAGGATTGAGAGAATGAAAATCATCATTTAGTTTAAAATATTTAATCCGTGGTTTTATTTCTTCTACTTCAATATAATTTAATCCTTGCATCTTGCCATAATTTCTTTCATTACATAATTTATTCTGAATGATAGGAATGTTACGTCCGGCGATGAGCAGCTCAGCAGTGTGGATCGCTCTTTTTAATTTAGAAGTTATCAGAATATCCAATTCATAGTCTTTTAATAGAATAGCAGCATTTTCTGCATCCTCGATACCTTTTTCGTTCAAAGGGATATCGATTGAACCAGCATATCGTTTTTCCAGATTATAGGCTGTCTGACCATGCCTGATGGTTAAGATCCTTGTAATTTTATTCATATCCCAATCCTGTTAAGCGAATAAATTCATTTAGTCGTAAAATTGAAGAATAATCCGTCAGAATGGGACCATTCTTAATGTATTCTGCGTTGTACTTGTTTGATATATGTGCCAGAAATGTGGATTCGGTGCTAATTGACCGATGTGACGTAATAAGCAAATGACTGTTCTGTTGTACCAGATTAATAGCTTTAATCGTGTTTGATACTGTGCCAGCCTGGTTGGGTTTAAGGATTATACCATGAGTGTATTTTTTATTGATACCTTGCGCAATTCTATTAGGATCACCAGAGTAAAGATTATCACCCACTATTTTGCACCTGGTTTGATTGTTAGTCAGGTTATGCCATGATTCGAAGTCAGTCTCATGAAAGGGATCTTCGAGAATATTTAGATTATAGTCCCTTATTAAATCAAACCAATAAGTACACATCTCTTCCTTAGTCATTGAGAGATTATTAGTTATGTTAAACCGATATTCCTTTCCAGTCCACAGGTCGCCTCCGCTGGCATCTATCATCAGATCGTAATCATTCTCTAATCCCAATTCTTTAAGTGTAATCAGCAAAAAGTCAAGCCAATCACGATTATCACCATGAACTGATTTATGAACAAGATTATTATTAATATATATTTTGTCCATTTTTGTTAATTTATCCTTTACTCTGTTCTGAATTAACTCGTGATCGATTAAAACAGACATCAGGTTATTTGTCTTTGCAACAAGTAGAAATTCAGAGAATTCACTTTGAACCGGATTGGTATAGGCATGATTTCCGCCATTCAATATGTTAATACATTGTTTGGGAATATGGTTATTTTGAATCTTTCGAGTCTCGATGGTACCTGTCTGCATAAAATGTTCATTAGCATCGTAAAAAGCTAATGATAAAGCATAGGAATTATTTCTGCCAAAAAAACCAATTTTCTCTTCAAGATAGCTGTCCAGATCTCCTTGATTCACAGGTTTGGAAAACACTCCATCTTTCTCCAGAACATCTATTATTTTTTTGGGGCTTATATCAATATGTTTATCTTCATAAATACTAATTGTTTCACCTTTCGGTGAGGCACCCCTACCTATGGAACCATTATTTAAAAAAATGATAAACTCATTGGTAAATTCCCCATGTGAATTTAATATTCTTCTAAAGTGGACTGATTTTATTAGCATTTTGTTTTCCATAACTTTCAAAAATTTCCATTTTATTTATTCATAATTTTTTCAAAATCTCCTGAGAATTATTCCCTGTACTAATCTCCTTTTTCGAATATTAAATTATTATTATCAGATTTATATCGATATTTGCCGTGAATCTCATTGATATATAAAATCACTCAAATTCAGGATATTATGGATAACTTACAATGTATTTTCTAATTTCAGCAAAATGCGTTTTAATAGAATATTCTATCAATAAAAATGAGGTACGTTTCTTATAAAATGTGATTTACTGTGCTTATACTGACTCCAGTTGGCTATAATGTAAAATAAAGACGACTTTTAAATTTATGTATATAATTACGCATAAGTTTCATCTGTGTCATTTAGCAAACAAATAATTAAACGTAATTGTTTAGTTGCTAATAGAAATTATTTGAACCTGTAATAGTTTTCCGGACAAGTAATAAGCTACAAAAGCCGGACGGCTTGACCACATTTGGCCAGTCGAAAGGGGATTGTCATAAAGAATTTAAAAACAAGCACTTCAGGAGCGTTACTGCAGGGGTGGCCTTCTGATCCAGAAGAATACGAGAATATAATATTCTTATCTTAACACATTGATTATCAATGGTAGATTATAAAGACAAAATCATTACATTTCCATTATTTAATACCTGTTATCTTCAAAACCTGGCAAGAAACCTGGCAAGATTTTTCAACAAGATCATGATTGATTTATTTGATATCAATTGTTATCCAAAATAGTCAATCTTTATTTCTTTATTTTCAACGAAATCCTGAGCATATATTCTCCTCCAATCTTCATTTGTGAAATCCTTCAATGTTTTTAAAGAAAATTCATCAAGCGCAATGAGTTTTTTGTCTCTTACTAAGAAATAGGAGTGCCATTTTGTTATCTCAATTATCTGTTGTTCTCTGGCACGATTAATTATTTCTTGAAGTTTCTGCTGTGCCTCATTTCTCATTTCATATAGTCCACGTGCCATAAATTTAATATTAATAGTTAATTTCTAATTGATAACAATCGCTGAAAATGGAGCTGAACTTATAATAGCTGTCAGGCCAATTAAGTTTTTCTTTTCCATAATCACTGCCCGTTTGCAAAATAAGATATACTTCAGTTTTGAAAGATTAAGTTATAATTAGTAAGTCATTAATTTTAGATTAATATTTTTTAAATGCAAAAGCAGAATAGCCAGACCACATCTGGCCGGTTCAATTGCAATTATCATAAATATTTTAGCAACAAGCACTTAATTCCAGCTAAGGATGGTCAATTTGTTCTGGCTAAAGATGTCAAGGACACTGGCTGTCTCATCCTAGAAAAACCTTACACATTTGGTTAGTAATCCTGGTTTCACTTTACAGATTAACCCGGTTTAAGAAAATGACAGGGCTTACACCATCTCACTTCAAAAATCTTAAGATCAATATGTCAGTACTTTGGGGAAGGCGTGAATGATATAACCTTTTTTAAAAGATTTGTAACATTTATCCGGGTAGCGGTAGCGATCTTTACAATGTGAAAAGTCATTCACAATGTAATATCATAAAAATGAAAAAAAATATTTTTATCCTCGCTGGAACAATAACTATTATGGCAGGAACAATCTTCATAAGCTGTCAGTCATCAATCCAAAAACAGGAAACTGCCCAGGCTAAACTGCAGAATGCCAAACAGGAATTGAATTCAGCTCAGAAAGATGCAAATGCAACAGCTCAGGTAGTGGCAACCGCTGAAGAGTGGGACGCATTCAGGAAAAAGTCTGAACTGCAAATAAATGCCAATGAAATCCGGATTACTGAACTAAATGTAAAAATGAAAAAACCGGGAGAAATATTTGATAAATTTTACGAAAAAAAGATTACTAATCTGGAACAGAAAAACAAGGAGATGACGGCAAGGTTGGTAGCTTATGATAAGAGCCAAAGCACTTGGGAATCATTTAAGCGTGAATTTAATCATGACATGGATGCGATTGGACAATCATTGAAGGACTTAACGGTTGACAACAAAAAGTAAACGATAAAACCAGGTTAAAAAAGGCGGGTTTCTCACCTGCTTTATTTATGACGCACAGTGATTCTGCTCCATCACCGTCATATACAGAGATAATGACTGCGATGAGTTTACCTTCCCGGGTGAGGGTTAGAGAATGCAGAAAAACCGTCATCACGTCGGGCCAACCCCAGGGCTTTGATATAAGCTTTAGTACTTAGATTACTTTGTCGCAAAAAACCCACTTACTACATGGGACAACTTTCTTACTCCTTTTAGAATTACATCCCAAAAAACCTAGCAAGAACCTAGCAACAAACAAAAACACCTACATATTTGATTATGTAAGTGTTTGATTATCAGTTGTCCCGTCAGGTTTCGAACCTGAACTCTTCTGATCCAGAATCAGACGTGTTGCCAATTACACTACGGGACAATTTCAGGGGGCAAAGATAAATTAAATATTGAAAAATCAAAAAAGAGATTTTCTTGGTGCTTGGTGCTTGGTGCTAGATGTCACGTGCGCCAGGATTCTTAGTTTATATGCAAGTTTATAAATCTCTAAATCTCTATAACCTGACATTTCTTTAGCACGAAGATATGATATGCAAGATAATAATATTTTCATTACATACCAAGCACCCAGCACCCAGCACCTTTTATTTATTCAGTTTAGACCATGTATCCTTAAGCTGCACCGTCCTGTTAAAGACGAGCTTCGATGCCGTAGAATCATAATCCACACAGAAATATCCCAGCCGCTGGAACTGAAACTTCTCAAGTGGTTTTGCCGATCCGAGCGAGGGTTCAACTTTACACCCGGTGAGGACTCTTAAAGAATCCGGGTTCAGCAACGTGCGATAATCTTCACATTTACTTCCTGCAGGATCTTCATGATTGAATAACCTGTCGTATAGTCTTACCTCAGCATCAATGGCATGCTGAGCTGAAACCCAGTGAAGAGTGCCTTTTACCTTTTTCTCCGAAGTGCTTTCACCACTTTTTGTTACAGGATCATATGTGCAGTAGACCTCTTCAATAATTCCGGTCTTGTCATTCTTCTTAAAACCTTCACATTTAATGATGTATGCTCCTTTTAAACGCACTTCCATTCCAGGAGCCAGACGGAAAAATTTATTCGGCGGTACTTCCATGAAATCATCCTGTTCAATAAAAACCTCCCGGCTGAACGGGACCATACGTTTTCCCATTGATTCGTCTTCAGGATTGTTAATGAGTTCAACATTCTCAACTTTCCCTTCAGGATAATTTTTTATAATGATTTTCAGAGGATTCAGAACTCCGAAGACTCTTGGAGACCTCAAGTTAAGATCTTCGCGGATAGCATGTTCGAGAAGAGAAACATCGTTGATGGCTTCGACTTTGGTATAACCAATAAGGTCGACAAACCGTTTTATAGCTTCGGGTGTATAACCTCTTCTTCTTAAACCGCAAATAGTAGGCATCCTGGGATCATCCCATCCTCTGACTTTACCTTCCTGAACCAGCTCGAGAAGCTTCCTTTTGCTCATCATTGTATAGGTCAGGTTCAGCCGGTTGAATTCTATCTGTCGTGGTCTGTAAGCTGTTGTTTTAAGCTGATCGATGAACCAGTCGTAAAGAGGACGGTGAACCTCAAACTCAAGTGTGCACAGAGAATGCGTAACTCCTTCAAAGTAGTCACTTTGGCCGTGAGCAAAATCATACATCGGGTAAACCATCCATTTACTTCCTGTACGGTGGTGAGGTGTTTTTATAATCCTGTAGATAATCGGGTCCCTCATATGCATATTCGGAGAGGCCATATCAACTTTAGCCCTCAGAACACGGCTCCCTTCCTCGAATTCCCCCTCGTTCATACGGAAAAAGAGATCAAGATTTTCATCAACTGACCTGTTCCTGTGTGGACTTTCAAGTCCAGGCTGTTCAGGTTTCCCTTTCTGAGAGGAGATCAGGTCTGCAGGCTGATCATCTATATATGCCAGGTTTTTCTTAATGAGATCAACAGCGAATTCGTACAATTTCCCAAAATAGTCAGAGGCGTAATATTCCCTGTCTTCCCAGTCGAACCCAAGCCAGTGAATATCCTCCTTTATTGAGTCAACATATTCTACGTCTTCTTTTATGGGATTTGTATCGTCGAACCGAAGATTACATTTTCCTCCGTATTTCTGTGCCATCCCGAAATCGAGACAAATTGCTTTTGCATGTCCGATATGAAGATATCCGTTTGGTTCGGGTGGAAAACGTGTTGTTATCTTCCCGTTATTTCTACCTGCTTTTAAATCTTCAACAATAAACTGTTCAATAAAGCTGATTGAAGGTTTTGATTCTTCTTTTTCCTTAATTAATTCATCGCTCATCACAGAAATAGTTTAGAAAGTAAAAATAGGATGAATTTGAGTGAATTACAAGTTTAGAAGTTTTGATAAGATTAAAATGAAATCCAATTACCACTAAGATCAAAAAGGATAACTCAAAGATCACAAAGAGCACAAATCATAATGTTCTGAATTTGTGTCATTTGTACTTTCTCTGCCTCCCGGCGTACAGGTTTGAATGCTTTGTGGTTAATGGATTTCGTTTTTCTATTAAATCTTACTTAAAATCATTCCGAAAGTTTTGAACCATGTGGTTCCATCACTGGAAAACTCTCCGGTTTCATTCCACTTTCCATCGGGAGTAATCTTTAAAGTATAATGCATTTTACCATTCCCTGCATCAAATCCCCACGAAAAACTACCATCAGGATTTGATGTAAGATCACTATCTATAAAATTACCGCCCTGGTAGGCTCTCAATACGAATTTTGAATTGTACTGGTCGTATGTGAGTATTCCGAACGCCTGGAAGACAATTTTGCCTTCCTGAGTACCTTCAGGAATATTATAACCTGTTCCTTCCATTGTAATGATTGCTCCGTCGAGACGAGTAATGATATGTTCTTTTTGAACTATCTGTGTTTTCTGCTGATCACGACCAAGATACCAGGCTTCGCCTTTCCAATCCCCAACCATCCAATTGAATTTTTGCATCTGTTCAATTACTTTTCCGGGGTCTGATTGGGCGGTTGCTCTGGGTGAGAACATCCCCGGAAGAGTGAATACAAGACATAATATTATTGTTTTCATTTTAATTTGTTTTTAAGTTTATAAACACATGATCTTTTTCAGTATTTTCATTCACCTTTAAAGTAAGTTTTTAAGGCATTTACATAATTATTAAAGGCTTCCAGGCCTTTCGGCGTTATGGAACAACTTGTCAGAGGATAGTTTTTCCTGAAGCTTTTGTTCACTTCAATATATCCGGCCTCCTTCAGTTTTGAAAGCTGTATACTCAGGTTTCCGTTTGTTGCTCCTGTCTTTTCCAGAAGCCAATTAAATTCAGCTGATTCCACATCAATAAGCAATGAAACAACTGCAAGACGTAACTGAGAGTGAAGAATTGGGTCGAGTTCTCTAAATTGTGCCATTTTTGACTCTGTTTTTTAACATGTAACCCGGAATAAGATATCCGATAAGAACAGCAATGGGTGTTCCAAGAGGCGCGAGAGACGGTCCGGCAAAATTAACAGCAAGTGCCATCACCCAGAAACAGATTCCTCCCAGAATAAGCGGTCTGAATTTGATAATGAATCCGGAAATAAATGTGGGTAAACCAGCCAATAAAAGAATAGAGGAGACGAACGATAGCATATCCTTTGCCTGAACGATGAAAAGCACAACTGCTGCAATCAGAAATCCTATCCATGTCCACATATATAATGTTGAGGCGTAAGTGTGAACATTTGATTTTCGTCCGTTAACGAATCCATATATCATTGAGACAAGGGCACCTGGAATAACAAGCATCCAGACATAATAGGGATGTTCATAACTGGTAAATTTCCCCAGGAGCCAGGCAGAGAGACCGCAAAAAGTTAATAACCATCCCCAGAAAAGCAGATGAAAGCTTCCCTGATTGATATCGACTTTTGTTTTGTTGATCATGTCTGTTATGATTCTCAGACTTTCTTCGCCTGTCATCATTTTTTCTTCGTTTTCCATAATAATGTTTATTTTTATATTTCGATAACTAAGAACATAAATAAGGCACAAATATAAACTAGTTTATAATATAAACCAAATATTTATTGAGATTTCTTTATAATTAAGATGAAATTCATTAACCGCAAAGGTCGCAAAGGACGAAAACCTAAGTACGCAAAGAGCTGAATCCATTCCGATTAACTTTGCGTTCTTTGCGCCTTCTTAGCTTTCTTTGCGGTTAATTTTTTAATATCTTATGGGAAAAGAAGGATTGATTTTTTTCGTTTACCCCTGCCCCAAGGGGAGCGAAAAAAATCAATTTACTCCCCTTGGGGTTGGGGTAATAAATTGATTTTTGAGCGACACTGACATATAGTATTCTATGGGTTTAATTCAAATTGAGAATATGGAGTTTTACGCTTTTCACGGGCATTTCAAGGAAGAGCGGATTGTGGGGAACAAGTTTCTGGTTGACCTTACAATTGAAACTGATATGAAAACTCCGGCAGAGAGTGATAATCTGAAAGACGCAGTTAATTATCAGCGGATATATGATATTGTCAAATCGCAGATGGGGATGAAATCTCATTTGCTTGAACATATTGCAGGCCGGATCTTAGATTCAATCTACACCGAAATGGATGGAATCGAAAAGGCTACTATAAAGATCTCCAAGATGAATCCTCCCATGGGAGGAAAGATAGGTTCGGTAAGCGTAGTCATGACCAAATGAAATAGACTACTGCTAAAAACTTAACTTTAATACAACACTTATTGTATTACCGGTGTTTTACCGGTATATAATATGATATTACCGATTTTTTGATTGAATACGAGCAATTATTGAAGAGCTTTGCAGAGAATAAAAATTAAGATGGCCAGAACATTATCATCAAAAAGCAACACTCCGATTTCAAAGCCAGGTCTTTTCAGTTTACTGAAACCTTATTCCGGAATTGTGACACTCCTGGTAATTATGGCGCTTCTGGGAAGCGCAATAAACATCCTGATTCCGAAGATAATTGCCCATACGATTGATGCATTCACTGCAAACAAATTTCAGATGAAATCTGTGATATTTCAATTTCTATTAGCCGCTTCAGGGATATTTATCTTTACTTTCATTCAGAATATACTTCAGACCTATACCTCCGAAAGGGTTGCAAGGGATCTGCGCACACGACTATCCGATAAGATATCGCGCCAGAGTTATGCTTATGTTCTTAAATCCAATCCTTCAAAACTTTTAACAAACCTCACATCGGATATCGATTCGGTAAAAATGTTTGTCTCCATGGCGTTTGTTACTATCATCTCCTCGGTTTTTGTAATTGCGGGTACGTCAGTTTTGCTTATTTCGATTAACTGGAAACTTGCTCTGACAGTGATTGCAATTGTCCCGATTATCGGGGGGACTTTTTTTGTTGTCTTACGAAAAGTAAGGGTATTATTTAAGAAAGGGAGAGAAGTCATCGATTCGCTTAATAAAATAATAAACGAAAGTATTATGGGCTCGGCATTGATCAGAGTTCTCAACTCTCAACAGCCTGAAAGCTTAAAATTCATTGAAACCAATTTAGTTTCCCGAAACCTGGGTTTGTCAATTCTTCGATTGTTTGCGACATTAATACCTGTAATCATGTTCGTGTCGAACCTTGCAGTTGTGACAATACTTGCTCTCGGAGGTCATTTTGTCGTAGCCGGTACAATGTCACTCGGTAACTTTGCAGCCTTTAACAGTTATCTCCTGTTATTAATATTTCCGATTCTGATGATTGGATTTATGAGTAACATTATTGCAATGGCATCGGCATCATATCAAAGAGTATTTGATGTGCTGGATGCAGAGACAGATGAAGACACAGGTACAATTATAAGTAACATTAAGGGCGATATAAGTGTTAAAAATGTTTCTCTTTTTTATGGCGAAAAGCCTATACTTAAAGATATTTCATTCTCAGTGAAAGCAGGAAGCAAAACTGCAATTATCGGACCGACAGCAGCCGGTAAAAGCCAGTTATTGTATTTACTTACTAACCTCATTCCACCAAATTCAGGTACAATTGAATTAGACGGTATTAGCAGTGACAAATACACAAAGGAAATATTCCACAGTCAGATCGGTTTCGTTTTTCAGGATAGCGTGATTTTTAATATGAGCTTGCGTGAAAATATTGCTTTCAACGACAAGGTAACAAATGAATCACTTGAAAAAGCAATTGCAACGGCTGAATTAACCGATTTTATTGAATCCCTGCCTCAGAAACTCGACACAATAGTCTCGGAAAGGGGAACAAGCCTTTCGGGAGGCCAAAAACAAAGGATAATGTTAGCGCGGGCGCTGGCAATCAATCCGAAGATTCTTCTGCTTGACGATTTTACATCGCGGATTGACAGAAATACTGAAAATAAAATTTTATGCAACCTTGAAAACAATTACCCCGATCTGACTCTCATCTCCGTTACTCAAAAGATTGCACCAGTCAGGCACTTTGAACAAATAATATTATTAATGGAAGGAGAAGTAATCGCTACCGGTAAGCATAAGGAATTATTAGAGAGTTCACCTGAATATGTTCAGATTTACAGCTCTCAAAGAAGTACACACCATTATGAATTATAATTTAAATCAGACTTCAGATAAAGCTGAACAAAAAGTATCAAATATTGCCTCACTCAAAAAGCTGATAAGTCTTATTGGTGAAGAGCGCCGCAACCTTGTAATAGCTTTTGCTGCAATTTTTTTAAATGCCGGATTAAGTCTGATTGGACCCTATCTTATCGGATATACGATTGATAATTACGTTCAGACTAAATTATATCATGGAGTACTGGTTTTTGCCGGAATTCTGCTTGCCCTTTATGTAGTTGCTTTTATTGTAAACTACACCCAGATGCTGATGATGGGAGGAATAGGCCAGAGGATGCTTTACAGCCTTCGGAATGCAGTTTTTAATAAGCTCCAGGAACTGCCGGTTGACTTTTTTAACCAGAATAAAGCCGGCGACCTGATATCACGAATCAATAACGATACAGATAAAGTCAACCAGTTCTTCTCCCAGTCTTTAATGCAGTTTATCGGTAGCATTTTTACCATGACAGGAGCAGGCATTATTCTTTTATTAATAAATCTGCCACTGGGTCTGGCCGCTCTGACTCCGGCATTGATTGTCTGGATCTTTACAAAGTTCACTTCTCCATGGATAAAGAGAAAGAATGCTGAAAGTGCAAAGAGTGTCGGTAATTTAAGCGCAGAAATTCAGGAAAGCCTGGCTAATTTCAAGGTAATAATCGCTTTCAACAGGCGTGACTATTTTCGTAGGCGCTTTGAAGATGCAAACAAACATAATTACACTAAATCGGTTCAATCTGGTATTGCAAATAACGTATATAGCCCGGTTTATACATTTGCTGCAAATATTGGACAACTTATTGTTTTGTCGCTGGGAATATATCTGATCATAAAGGGGCACTTTTCAATAGGTCTGCTCATCAGTTTTATTGCATATGTTTCAAACTTCTACAATCCATTGCGTCAGATGGCATCTTTGTGGGCTAGCTTTCAGGTAGCCATGGCAGGATGGGATCGTATCTCCTTGTTATTATCACTCGAAACAGACTTGCATATAATGGATGATTCAAAATATGAAGATGCTGTATCATATCTTCATTTTCGAAATGTATCCTTTAAGTATCCTAACGGGAAAGAAGTATTGCATAAGGTAAGCTTCGATCTGGAACGTGGGAAAACATATGCATTTGTCGGTCCGACAGGAGGAGGCAAGACTACTACGGCATCACTCATTGCAAGGTTATATGATGCGACGAAAGGGACAATACTTTTAGATGGAAGGGACATTCGTTCCTATAGACCTGAAGAACGCACAGCCAAAATAGGATTTATTCTCCAGGAACCTTTTTTGTTTTCAGGAACGGTTCGTGATAATATCTTATATGGAAACTCAGGTTATAAAAATCATTCTAACAGTGAGTTAACGAAAGCCATTTCCGATGCAGGTCTCCAAAGTTTGCTTGAGAGATTCGATCAGGGACTTGATACAAAAGTTCAGACTACAGGTGATGGTATAAGTCTTGGACAGAAACAACTGATAGCTTTTATGCGTGCAGTGCTGCGGAAGCCTGAATTATTGATTCTCGATGAAGCTACTGCAAATATAGATACCGTTACCGAACAACTTCTCGATAGTATTTTGAAAAAACTTCCTGCTTCAACAACGAGAGTAATAATTGCCCACCGGTTAAATACCATTGAAAATGCCGATGAAATTTTCTTTGTCAATACTGGCAAAGTTATTCCTGCAGGCTCATTTGGTGATGCTATTAACCTGCTGCTTCACGGGAAGAATGAAAATTAGAAACGGATTATTTTCTGAAACCAGAAATATCAACAACCGACAGGAGGCAATACTTATCATCACCTGTAACTACGCCCTCCATATACACTGTACACATTGGATTACCATTATTTCCAAGATTGACTTCAAGCGCTTCTTTGCCTTTATTGGAATGGATTTTTTTTAGAAACTTTTCAAATTTTGTAAGAGAATCTGCTTCAACGAAAAGTCTGAAATTGGTGTTTACCAGGCTAAATCGTTTATCTCCAAGCATTTCTGCACCGGTAAAATTAAGTTCGGTAATATTACCATCAGGATCGAGAGTAAAATAGCCCATAGGTGCGAAATCGTACAACATTGTATATTTTCTCAGGGCAGTTTCTGCAGTTTCGTTTGCCTGTATAAGTTCCTCATTCTGCATTTCCAGTTCAATCTGGTGTACCTGGAGTTCATGAAGCAATTTTATTGTGTCCGTTTCAATCGGGAGATTATTAATTTTGACCTGCTTCTTTTTTAATAATTCTTCTGCATTTCTCCGAAGTATCTGGTCATTTGTAAAATTTCTTTTTTCCTTATTCATTGTGTTCTATTTTTTCATTGATAATATCATTCCACAGGGCACATTTAAATTATTCAATAAGACTGCTGTACTCCAGTCAGAAACATTCTTGTTCCCTTTGGATGCAGGTAATTGTATTTTGATATTTGTTTCAGCCGATTTGCTCATTATAGTTTTCATTTCGTCTTCAACCTTTTTCCTCTGTGAGGCTGGAATGAACATCTGAATATAATTCTTACCTAATATCTCATTTTGTTTTTTCCCAAGATATTTTTCCGCAGCCGGATTAAGTTCCAGTATTTTCATTTCGGGCGACAATTTAATAATAATATCTGAAGTTGAATTCAAAAGCAGATCATTCATTTGCTCCGTTTCATGAAGGTTTAATTCAACTTCTTTAAGATCAGTAATGTTGAAAAATGTTATAACAGCACCGTCTGTTTTATCGTTAAGGGTCTTATACGGCATAATGCGGACTGAAAACCAGCGGCCATCTTTAGTCAGAATCTGTTTCTTTATAAAGACCAGTGTTTTAATTACCTTAAGGACATCATCAGTTAAATTGGGGTAAATAAGATCAGACACCTGGTCGGTTAAAGGTCTGCCGATGTCGCTTTTAATAAGCTTGAATATTTTGACTGCCTGGTTGGTGAACTGACGGATTTTAAGCTCACGGTCGAGAAACAAAGTGGCTATATCGGTGCTGTTAAGAAGGTTATTCATGTCATTACTGACTCTTGAATAATCATCAACCTTCGACTGTAACTCAGTGTTGAGTGTCTGAAGTTCCTCATTCAGGCTTTGCATCTCCTCCTTCGAACTCATTAGCTCTTCATTAGTAGATTGAAGTTCTTCATTAGTTGACTGCAATTCCTCGTTTGTGAATTTCAGTTCTTCCTGTGAAGACTGCATTGCTTCAAGAGTATCCTTAATTTTCTCCCTGGCATATTTTAACTCTTTCTCAAGCTCAATCACTCTGATGTTTTCCAGAGGTTTCTTTCCTTTTCCGGCCGGATGGTTTGAATCTGGAATTTCCTGGACATCTTTAAAGATTACCATCAGCTTGCCTTTTAAAGCTTCCGGTTTTTCAATCCATTGAATGCTTACATTTATAAGCTGCGAGCTTCCATTAGTGCCAACCTTAATATTGTGCAAAACCAAACTTTCCTTTTTCAACAAAACTTTTCGGAAAGCAATAGGAAATTCACTGCGTAACCCTTCACGCAACATAGCAAAAATATTCATATTTGCTTTGCCAACTGCTGGTTCCAGATATTTACCTGTATGTCCGCTGATGTATATAATATCTCCTGTTTCATTTACAAGAACACCTGCAGGAGATAAAGTAAGCAAGAGTTGATCTGCGAGAGTCTGAAGGTTTGGTGCCGGACCAGTGAATTCGTTGTCTGCATAAATTGATTTAGTCCGCTTAAATGAAGAAGAGAACTCAAACAAATCGGGAGTAATCAGGTTCGGAGAGCGTTTAAATATTTTCCATTTCAA
Organism: uncultured Bacteroidales bacterium; assembly: GCA_963823065.1. Classification (GTDB taxonomy): domain Bacteria; phylum Bacteroidota; class Bacteroidia; order Bacteroidales; family VadinHA17; genus LD21. Next base: position 363,281 of record CAWGJX010000001.1, on the reverse strand, counting down.
ATCGAGGGGTGTAAAAAGATGACTTTGAGCGCCCAGAGACTCAGAACTACCCAATATCATAATGCCCTCAGGCTTAAGACTATAGTAAAACAGGCCAATCATCCTCTTTTGGAGCTCCGGTTCCATATAAATAAGAAGGTTACGGCACGAAAGGATATCGATTTTGGTAAAAGGAGGATGCATAAGAATATTATGGTGGGCAAACACAATCTTTTCTCTTATTTCAGTATTGATAAAATAGCCGTCGTCGGTCTTCAGAAAAAAACGATTAAGACGTTCATCAGAGATATTTTCAGAAATACTTTTTGGGAAGATTCCTTTTCTTGCTATTTCGATTGCCTCGGAATCAAGATCTGTAGCAAATATCTGCAATGAGAATCCTCCATGAGGATTTATTTTTGCAAGGACTTCTTTAAAAACTATTGCAAGTGAGTATGCTTCTTCACCGGTTGAACAACCAGGTACCCATGCTCTCAGAATTGAACCTGGTTCGAGCCTGGCAATGAGATCAGGTAAGATATTTTCCTTAAGATTTTCCCATACTGCCCCATCCCTGAAAAAACTGGTAACACCAATAAGCATCTCTTTAAAAAGTATCTCAATTTCTTTTGGATTATTATTAAGGAACTTTGCATAGGAAGCGATCTTTTCAATTTTATGAATTGTCATCCTTCTCTCGATCCGCCGGTAAACAGTATTCTTTTTGTACGATGAAAAGTCATTGCCTGTATAGGCATGTAGGAGAGAAATAATCTTTTCAAGCGAACTTACGTCTTTAGATCCGAGGTTTAAGTCGGTTCTCAGGACGGGTATTTGTTTGAGGAAATCAGCAAGCCTTGAAGGAAGTTCGCCGGCAGTAGCCACAATATCAACATGAACAGAATCGATTGCATTTCGGGGCATGCTGTCAAATTTCGCATTGGTTGGTTCCTGTACCATTGCAATACCGTTTTTCTCCTTAATAGCCCGTAACCCGAGGCTGCCATCCGATCCCATACCTGAAAGTATAACACCAACGGCAAGTTCTTTCTGGTCGTCGGCCAGCGACTGAAAGAAAATATCAATCGGAAGACGTTGTCCTTTCGATAGTATAGTTTTATGAAGATGCAGTACCCCTTTTGAAAGAGACATAGTTTTATTTGGCGGAATAACATAGATACAATTAGGTAAAACATGCGTATTGTTTAATACCTGTGTAACTTTCATTTTGGAAATCCTCTGAAGTAATTCAGGGAGCATACCTTTATGTGTCGGATCGAGGTGTTGCACAACAACATATGCCATACCACTAGTATCAGAAACATTGGAAAGGAATTGTTCAATTGCTTCAAGACCTCCTGCAGATGCGCCAATGCCTACTATATGAACCTTCAATGGTGAATCAGAAGGTACTCCTTTTTTTGATATTGTAGAAATAGTTTTGTCTGTTTTCACCTGTTTCTAGTGTAAATATTTATATGCCTACCTGATTTTTTTAAAATCATTACTGTTAAATCCATCACCATTATGATTGGTAACACTTCTTTTATTAAAATAGAATAGATTGCCTTCGCAATCAAATATCATCTCAAAACATTTTCCGGCACCTGCATCAGGTGGAGGTCCTACATGAAAATTGAACAATGTATTAGGCGGACAATCGGTAAGTTCATTTTTTATTTCGTCGGGGGTGAGCAATTTTACGTAATAAGGGTATACAAGTTCAATTTCTTCCGGAGTGTCAACATTTGAAACTAATTTTCCCTTATTTAAAAGCAGGACCTTGTCTTTGAAACCAATCTTATTGTAGTATTTCAAGCCATTTAAAAAAATCGGTAACCGGTCATTCTCAAGATCATTTACATGTATTTGCATAAATTTTACGATTGCAGGGATAACATATTCATAATAAACTTCGGAATCTCCTGCGAAAGAAAGAGGGAGGCTACAGAGTTCAGGCATTTTATTCAGAACGCCTGATGTATCTCCAAGGACAAGATTGATATAGGTATAGGCTATCCCGGCGGGATCCTTATTGTAAGATTCATCCATAAGCACTATGAACGAATACTTTGAATCAGTCCGTCGTTTTTCAAACTCGTTCTGATCGATGAATTCATAATTAGTTGATTTCCAGTATTTTTGAACAGCATCTCTTATATAGGCATTATAAAAATGTATGCCGTTTTTGAATACCACACAGGTTCTGGAGTCTTTAAACATCGCTATTTCTCGTTTTGAGGCAAGCGGAGACCCAGCTAAAAAGGCCATGTAAAAAAGACTAAATGAAAAAACCAGATAAACTTTTTTCAGAAATCTTCTGGTTTTCAATTCCGTTTCCGGACGCAATATTTTAGAATATACCATTATTCTGCTTTGCATACAAACATCAAGATTTTCAAAAAATAAAAGTTATATAATTCTTTTTAAAAGTTACATAATTTACAGGTTGATTAAGGGCTTGCCCGGGGAGCAATCGATTAGATATATTGGGGTAAAGTGAAGGCAAATCTGCTTCCATTACCTTCTTCGGATTCCAAAAGAAGGTTTCCGCCATGCAATTCAATAAATTCTTTACAAAGCAAAAGACCTAACCCTGTCCCTTTTTCATTATGAGTACCTGGTGTTGAATGGAGTACTTCAACCTTAAACAGCTTCATCTTGTCTTCAGCCGAAATTCCAATTCCGTTATCATGTATCGCGACTTCAACAAACTGTTTGTTTCCAGTGGCGGATATTTCTATTTTCCCGTATCTGTTTGTAAATTTTATTGCATTACTGATAAGATTCCGGAGTATTGTTTTTACCATCTGAAGATCGGCCGTTACATTCAGTCCGGGTTCAATCTCCTCAACCATTATTATCTGTTTCTGTTGAGCTAAAGTTTTCAGACTTTCTATTTCTTCGAATAATAAGTCGTACAGATTTATTTTAACCGGTTTAAAAGTTTTCTCAATATTTTGGGTTATGGCCCATTGCAGAAGATTATCAAGTAAGACCAGTGTATTATTGGCGGATTTATACACCAGATTAATATACTCTTCAATTTCGTCTTTATTGAATTCCTTCAGACTTAGCTTTAATAGTTCAAGTATCCCAATTATTGAGCTGAACGGACTTCTCAGATCGTGAGCTACTATTGAAAGGAATTTACCATTAGTTGAAATAATTTCAATAAGCTTACTATTTCGGAGTTCAACCTTTAGTTCAAGGCTGGTATTTATTTGTTTTAGTTCCTGTATCTGCATTATTAAATTCTTCTCAAGATCAGAAGGAGAAGCCTTTTTCCTTTGAGATGAATTTGTATTGAATGTTGGTATTCCCGGGTGATCAAGAGAATGAGGGTTCATTGAAATAGATTTTAATTTTATTTTCGAGATAACCGGCATTGTCTTTAAATGATATGACGGAGATGTCTGAAGTGATGCGGTGTCAGACCAGTAATACTTTTAAACTCACTTGATAATTGTGCTACATTACTATAATGCATTTTGCTTGCAATTTCAGTAATGTTCAGATTATTGTACCCAAGCAGTTCCTTTACCAGTTCAACTTTCTGCTGAATGATATATTTTTCAATAGTCATGCCTTCTATATCAGAAAAGAGGGCATTCAGTGATTTAAAGTTGTCATTCACCCTGAGACTTATAAAATCAGGGAAACTTGTTTTTAAATTTCCATCTGAAATCATTCCGAGATCAAAAATCGCACATTTCAATTTCTCAATGAGATTATTTTTTTCATTAGTGATTAACTCGAATCCTGATTTTCTTAGTGCAAGAAAAAGCGCCTGATGCTGCTCTGAAGTGATTCTTTTTCTTACTGTTACTTCACCTAACTCTACAGAAGAATATTGTATGCCTAACTTATCCAGTTCTGATTTAACTGTTAATTTACAACGATTGCATACCATATTTTTAATATAGAGTTTCATTTTTCTCTTACCTGCGTTATATTAACCCGACGAAAAGTTCTTAAATTTCACTCTTCAAAGGTATCTTCTTAATTAGTCGTAACGTTACATAATTACCTTACAAGGTTATAAGATTTACATGTTTGAGGAAATAAAATTGGTTAGCGACTTTCGCCATTTAAAACGTATTATGACCAGTATAAAAAACAAGAAGCCAGTGACCCGGAAGGCGACTGGCTTCATTCAATATACTTAATTATTCATACGACGAAAGAGTTAAATCAAACAGTTACGTATGAATTTTGGATACTCCTGGCTTTGGCAACCTCCCGGTTATCTCTCTACCTATTCTGACGTCTGTTATCCTGTGAATTATTATTCTGGTGAGCATCTTTCTGCCAGTGACCCTTTGTCCACGACTTACCACGCGCCGTTGTCCGCCAGCTGCCATTAACGTATGACTGCCCCTGACGTGGCCGATCCCAGTATCCGGCCCTCTGCACATAGAGATGTGTCTGGTTGTTCCAGCCCCAATCTCCTTCAATCCAGATCTGGTTTTCGCTTGATCTCTGAGGTCTGTTATACTCAACATATGATGGTTCTGTTGCTACATAGCCACCAACACATGAATTGAAGATAATAGCAATTCCAACGAGCAAAACCATGTAACTGAAAATCTTCATGTATTTACCTACGCTGCTTTCCCGTATTATAATGAAAGGTTTTGGGTTAATAGCAAGATGAATCTCATTTTGCAAATCTTCATTTTTTTTAAGGCTTAGTCCATTGTTGCTATTTACCTGAGCTTCATTAATTGTTTTTTCATTTTTTTTCATACCGTTGCTTTTTTGTAAAAGAATTATCGTTCAATACAAAGGTCAGCTTAATAAAACCGGGAGCTATTACATAACTTTGGGAATAAGTTGCATTATTCACGTGTTCAAAGGCACATTGGCTTAATGGGGTATACGAAAGCCCCCGCACGCTTCGCATGGTCCCGCATAATTGCGGGAAGGGGTTGGTCTGAGAAATGGGGTAATACTTTTGAAAAGTGAAAAGGAACGATATTACCTATAAGCTTCACCAGCTATTTCTTGCCTGAAACCAGTATTAAGACTCCGCCAAGTCCCATAACGGCTACACCGATAAGGGGTGACCAGCTTAGATGATGCGGTTTGTTTGCGGAAATTTTTATGCTTCCGATATCAACTACATTTTTTCTGGTAAAAAATGTGAAGGCTGTAAAAATGGTTAATAACAACCCTAATATTACTATGACAATCCCAACTTTTTTCATAAAATATTTTATTGTAAAATATTTTTAAAAGATAAAAGATGGCCATTATAAAACCGTTACACTTTTCTTGTTAAAAGTTACATTATTTACATGTAAAGGCTTAAGGGCATAAAGGCCTAACGGTGTAATGGCCGTCAGACTGAACGAAACAAATTCATATGATTTTAAAACGCTTCCGTCGTTTGTGCGATGCGAATGGGTTCAATGCCATAAAATACGAGACAAATTTTGTTATGCCGCGCCACGGCGTCGCATTACTGTTTCCAACATAGAAAAAGGCTGCCCTTTTGAGACAGCCTGTAATAAATGTCTTATATAATACTCAAATTACACCAGTTTAACATTTACGGCATTTAGTCCTTTCTTCCCTTCCTGAAGATCAAAAGTTACTTCATCATTTTCCCTGACCTCATCATTCAGACCCGACACATGTACAAAGTATTCTTTTTCCGATGATGCGTCCTTTATAAATCCAAATCCTTTGGAATTATTAAAAAATTTTACTGTTCCTGTACTCATAACTATAATTATTATTTTGGGCAATGTACATAATACAACCGGGATAATGCGTTATTTTTCAATTATTCGCATTTATATTCAAGTTATCTGACTTGTTAAAACTTATGGAAAGAGTTTTTTTATCAGATGCTTCAAAACGGAAAGATTAATTGGCTTGGATATGTAGTCATTGCATCCGGCCTCTAATGCTTTCTCCCTGTCGCCCGACAGAGAGTAAGCTGTTTGTGCTATTATGAACACTTTTTTATTGAATTTCCGAATTTGCCGGGTTGCCTCATACCCGTCAATCTCCGGCATTTTAATATCCATTAATATCAAATCGATATCGGGGTTTTTAAGACAGGTTTCAATGGCCTCAGCGCCACTTCCTGCTTTTATAATGCTACTGCTGACCCGTTTGATTAAGATAGAAATAAGAAGATCCGAAATGATGTCATCTTCCACAATCAGAATTTTCAGATTCCTTACCTGATTCTCTTTTTCAGCCTCAGGAATTATTATTATGCTTTCGGCAAAATTTGTATTTTCCGGTTTGTATGGAATAGTAAAATAGAATACAGAACCATTCTTTTCCCTAAATATATCCACATTGCTCTCAACCCTGATTTCGCCGCCAAGTATTTCTGCATATCCTTTAGAAATGGATAATCCTAATCCTGCTCCTTCATAATTTCTAACCAGTGATTCACTGCCTTGCCTGAATCTTTCAAAAATAATTTCAATCTGTTCAGGCAATACACCAATGCCTGTATCTTTTACGAAAAACTCCAGAAAGTTTCCTTTTCTTTCATAACCAACCGTAATTGAGCCTGACCTTGTAAACTTAATTGCGTTTTTGATAAGATTCGTTAATATTGCGCTTACTTTTTCCTTGTCTGTTTTAATAATTGCTTCCCGAAAGGGAAGGAATGACGAAAAAGTAAGCTTTAAGTTTTTATGTTGGGTTTCTGGTCCGAAAAATGCGCAGATATTTTCAATCAATTCGTTTATGTTTATAACTGAATTATAAACTTCCATCTGTCCCGATTCAACTTTTGAGATACTGATTATATCATTTATCAGATTGAGCATTCGTGCTCCGCTTTCCTCAATTACACTTATGTACTCCATTTTTTCTTCTCCGGTGAGCCTGGGTTCTTTCAGAAGTTCTGTAAAACCCAGAATACCGTTCATAGGAGTCCTTATCTCATGGCTCATATTTGCCAGAAACGCTGATTTAAGATGATCACTTTTTTCGGTTTTATCTTTAGCAAGTATTAATTCTTCCTCAACACGCTTACGATCAGATATATCATGAATAATTAAACTTGCGCGTTCAAGACCTTCATTATTTTTAAAAAGTGATGATGAGATCTCCGCCGGGAAATGAGTTCCGTCCTTATGAACGAAGATTGCCTCTCCCTTTACCTTTCCGTTAAGGGCCCGTTCATTCATTAAAATTGATAACCTGGGATCCTTTTTATCCTCAACACCTGACCTTCCCAATTCAATGAGCTCATATGAAGAATATCCGAACATATCGCATGCTGCCTGGTTTACGGATAAAGTTTTACCATCAGCGGATGTTAAAAATATTGCATCAATATTATTTTCAAAGAAGGAACGGTATTTAATTTCACTTTCAAGGACTGCATTTTCTGCCAGCTTGCGTTTTGTCATATCACGTCCGATGCCAAGTACACCGATAAGTATTTTTTGTGTATCATACACAGGTGCTTTAATAGTTTCAAGATATGCCCTATGACCATCATCGGCAAAAGTGATCCATTCTTCATTAACTGAAGGTTTCCCCGATGACATTGCTTTCCTGTCTTTTTCGCGGAAAAAGTCCGCTAAGCTCCGGTCGACAAAGTCATAGTCGGTTTTTCCGATTATTTCAGCTTCACTTGAACCAAAAAAACGCTCAAACATTGTATTGCATGAAACATATCTTCCCTCAATATCTTTCAGCCATATAAGGTCAGGAATAGTCTGTAACAGAGTGTGCCGGAGGTTTTCCGATCTGATCAGATCGTTCTCTCTCTTTTTGCGATCTGTAATATCACGGATGTTGCACTGGATGATTTTCTGATGATTTTCGAAGTACACATTACTTACAAACTCAACATTAACCGTTCTCCCCTTAGCTGTTTCGATCGGTAAATTCTCGTACCTGACATATTCCTGCTTCTGTAACTCCAGGAATTTTTCTTTGTTAGCCGCGATGTCTTTGAACAAACCGATCTCCCAAATCTCTTTCTCAATAAAACTTTTTTTTGAGAACCCTAGCAAATTGATTAAGAAAGGATTCACATCAATAATCTTACCGGTCTCCGCGTCGAGTATAAGAATGCCATCTTTTGCAGATTCAAAGAGACGTCTGTAGCGAATCTCCGAAGCAAGTAAATCATTCTTCAGCTTCGATACATTTTTCAGATTTCCTGCAACCGGGACCTGATTTATTTTAAGGAGTTCTTTCATTGTTTGTCTTTTTGATAAGGGGCTGTCTCAAAAGAACATTTTGTTGTTTTTTAACCCTTCCTCTTAAACAAATAAGGGGAGGGGTTAAGATTAAAAAAGTTGGTAAATGAGGACTTTTGAGACAGCTTCTGCCTTAAGTTATAAATCTAATAAACAAGAGAAGTCCACCCTTTATTTAATCGTTAGAATATCAAGAAATTAAATTACAATTCATCCATGTCCTCATCAAGATCATTATGATCATCCCCTCCAAGACTATAATAGTTATTTTCTTCATCTTCATCTCCGGTCTTTTCCTGTTCATCGTCTAATTCCGAACCCGGAATATCCAGTTCATCTCCTGACCTGTCGTCCTCAATATCCTCTTCAGTTGCAGACAAATCCAAACCTGTTTTTTTAATTTTGGATGTGTCTTCAGGATCGAGTTCGGTTTCTTCCTTTGCTTTGTTGAAAATATCATCTTCGTCGGGATATAATGGATATTCCTGCAGATGATCCTTCTCCTCGTTGATCTTCATTAAATCAAACGGATTAATATTCTTATCCTTTTTCATTATTAATGGATTTTATCACAAATTGAGTTTAATATGTGCCTGGTCGATTGAGCACTTTGTTTGTATAGTAACTAAAGCTGTTTCCGTTTTATATATTATTTAAAATCTACCTTATACAATCTGAATTTTAATTCAATAAATTATCCTTAAAAGATATTCTTTATCTTTTAAGGTATTTATAGTAAGCAGAGGAAGAGAATAATCTCCTCCTTTACTGTTGCAACGAACAAACAAGAGTTTATAGAAAATTCTGAGCAGTCCGGTATAGCGAACACTTTTATTAAATCCGTAATGCATTTTTAAAGATGGATATCCTTCAGATAAACAAATACTCCAAAAACCTTCAAAAGCCATACGATAACAACTACTACAACCACTGCGTTGAGTATGTTTTTGATCTTATGGTCCATTGGGATATAATTATTGACGAGCCACAGAAGAACGCCGGCAACAATCAATTCGATTAAAATAGTTAATAATGGCATAATAATGATTTATTAGTATAGCTCAAAGTTAATGGGCTTATTAACCCTAAGCATTACATAACTATTATAAAGTATTACATGATTCACGCTTTTAGACTGTGTTCACAAATCTCCGGTTGACATGCGAATCATACAATTAGTTTTAATAATTGTGTAATAGATTCATGGCTATACTTTTTAACCTTTGCCCGGGAATATCTGAGCCCTTTCTCAGGAGAACTTATTAAAGAATCACCAGGTCATAATAACCGATCCGGAAATTTTAAATGTATTGGAGCTTTTTAAATGGGAAGGAGACAAGGACATAAATTAAAAAAAGTTTATCTGATCATTATAAGCTTTGTAGCGGTAGCAGGAATTATCACTCTATTTCTGTCACCCATTTCGGCATGGTTAATTGCAAAGTATGCCGGTAAATATACAGGACGAAGGATTACAACAGACTGGGTTTCCGTAAATCCATTAACAGGGGTTATGAATATCAGCAACCTTAAAATTTACGAAAGGGGTAGCGATAGTGTTTTCTTTTCTTCAACAATTTTGGCGAGGGTCTCGTTGGTGAAATTATTCGTTGGTACTTATGAAATAAAAAGTCTGATTTTAAATCATCCCCGGGGAAAAATAATCCAGAAAGACAAAGACTTTAATTTCAATGACCTGATTGATAAATTTTCTTCAAAAGGAAATTATGACACAACCAAAAAAACTCGTTTTAATATCCTGAGCTTAAAGATATTTGACGGAGAGTTCTATTATCAGGAGCTTACGGTTCCTGTTAACTATTTTATTAAAAATGTAACTCTTGAAAGTGACGGGATCCGCTGGAATTCTGATACAACTAATATTAAGTTTTCATTCTTGCCTGGTACAGGAAGTGGTAATGTTAAAGGTGATCTGACTCTCAATCTGAAAAACTTTGATTATCGGGTTGCTCTTGTGGCGAATAAATTCGATTTAAGTATTATTGACCAGTATCTTAAAGACCTGACGAATAACGGAAGTTTTACTGCAAATATTGATGCAAACGTAAAAGTACATGGGAACATCAGCGATAAGGAAAAGCTATCGGCATCGGGGAATGTAGCTATTAATGAATTCCATGTTGGGAAAAACCCAAAAGAAGATTTTGCTTCTTTTGACAAACTTGGAGTATCAATTGTTGAACTCGACCCCGGGAATCTCAAATTTCTTTTTGATTCACTCTCTCTCAACCATCCTTATCTCAAATATGAGATCTATGATTATTTAGATAACCTGCAAAGAATGTTTGGGAAAAATGGAGCGAATATTGATAAGGCCTACGCAAATACAGGGAAATTCAATCTAATAATTTCCATAGCGCGATATGTCAAAGTGCTTGTGACTGCGTTTTTAAAAAGCAATTATAAAATTAACCGCCTGAGAATCTATAACGGAGATATTAAGTTCAATGATTATTCCCAAAGTGAAAAATTCAATCTGGAATTATATCCATTAAAAGTCAGTGCAGATTCCCTGGATAAGAATCACAGAGTGGTAAATATAACATTACAATCCCGTATTAAACCATTTGGTAATTTATCGGTATTTCTGAAAATAAACCCTAAGGACAGCTCTGATTTTATTTTGAATTACCATTTAAAACAGTTACCTGTCACCATGTTTAATCCTTATATTATATCTCTTACTTCGTTCCCGTTAGACAGGGGAACTCTGGAATTTAATGGTTTCTGGAATGTAAGAAATGGGATAATACGAAGCACTAATCACCTGGTTATTATAGATCCGCGCACAACCAAACGCATAAGAAACAAAGACTTAAAATGGATACCAATGCCTCTGATTTTGTCTTTTGTTCGTGAGAGGGGAAATGTTATTGATTATGAAATCCCAATAACGGGCAATTTAAAGGATCCCAAATTTCATCTGCATAATGTAATCTTTGATCTGCTGAAGAATATTTTTGTAAAACCCCCGACTTCTCCTTATCGATTTAAGGTAAAAAATGCTGAAGAGGAAATTGAAAAATCGATTTCACTGAAGTGGGGGACTCGTCAGAAAGCCCTCTTGCCCGACCAGAAAAAATTTATTGAAAAAACCGGAGATTTCCTGTTAAAAAACCCCGGAGCAACTATTAAAGTATATCCGATGCAATATGCTTTAAAGGAAAAAGAATATATACTTTTTTTTGAGGCCAAGAAAAAGTATTTTCTTGAAAAAAACAAGAAGGATTCAAGGTCTTTAAGTGCTGACGATTCACTCAAAATTGAGAATATGTCCAACAAGGATTCTCTGTTTATTAGCTATCTGAACAGGAAAATAAAAGATACCCTTATTTATACTATCCAGGAAAAATGTACACATATTGTTGATTCAGCTTTTGTGAATATCAGGTTTAATCAATTGAATAAAGAACGGGAAAATTCTTTCATGCTTTATTTTAAGAAAAAGGGAATTGATACCCGTGTAAAAATTCTGAAGGGTGACAATACTGTTCCTTACAATGGATTTTCTATTTATAAGCTTGAATACGAAGGAGGATTTCCAAAGGATTTAATGAATGCATATAAACAGATGAATGAAATGGATAGCGAAGCGCCAAGGAAGAAGTTTAAACAGGAGCGTAGAGCAATAGACGTTAAGTCCTCTGCTAAATAATTTCACTGAAGAATCAGAAGTTTTATGTGAGTACAATTTTCTTCCATCCGGAGCTCTCCGGATGTGAATTATGCAACTTATAATTACAATTATGTAAGCCTTATTTTTAGAGGTGTATGTACCTTTATACCAGTAATTTATTATACATAGTAAAACCTACATAATACGGCGGTTACAGCTGAATAAAATCAGTCACCGCAACGCAAAATCTCTACATTTTCTTGACCCTGTTAACTTTCCTTTATAATTAAGAATATGAATGATGAAATAAGCATCACAGTAAATCAGACTCCGCTAACTAAGTTTATACAACCACATGGTTCAATTGAGTTGGTTGTGGCCAACGAAGCAGTTGATAAATTGATAACTGAAGGGGGTGATGATTTTTATAATTTTGTTAACCGGATTGGTTTGGTTAAGGATCCGAGCCTGATTGTTCTATCTTCCCGTCATAGCTATTATTATGATAATGAGGAAATGACTAAAGCAAAGACTGTTATTAACCTTACAGAACTTAACAATATAAAAGAAATCAAAGTTCTTATGCAGTCGTACCTGCAGAATATGTCTCAGGAGTGTAATTTTGTCGGATGCTTTATTAACAACAAGAAGTTTGGGAGTTTTGTATTAAGAAAGGGATCTTCATTCACTGGAAATACCAAGATTGCTGATGCAGTAGAATTGGGCATTGTCTCACGGTATCCTTTTATAAATATGATTTATAGTATAATGGATCTTAAATCTTTTACTTATCTGTCAGAGAGAAGTGTCACTTTAATGCTCAGAAATTATGGATTTAAAGTGCTGGATATGGCTGAAATAAACGGACTAACTTTTTTCCATTCACAGAAAATTAAAAACATTTTAAATTAACAGGAATTTTATTTAGTAAAACCATATTTCAAAACTCTGTGCGTCGCAACAATTGGTATTAAAAATAAAAGGCCCGTTTCTCAACTGGCCTTTTAATAATTTAATTGAAAATATACTTGATTGAAACTATAGTACCTTGAAGTCCTTAAGTTCTTTTGCGAGCTGATCCAGATCTTTGTTATATTCCGACTTAAAAGCCGTGAATTTTGTCGATCCTTCAACTTTATAATCTGCAAGTTCTTTTCTCAGGTCGTTGTTCTTAACTTCGAGCAAACTGACTTTTTTCTGATCTTCAGCCTGATCTTTTGAATTTTTTGCTTTAATGGCTGTTCTCAGATCTGCGATGCATTTCTCATTACTTTTTAATTTAATAGCCGATTCCTTTGAAAGCATTTGATAATCTGATAAGGAGTCCTGTTTAGCTATCTTCAGATCCTCTTTAGCCACCACTACATCTTTTTTCTCTTCCTTCAGGTTCTCACGAGCTTTAACAGCTTGTTTGTCAGGTACCTGACCAAATGTTGTTAAAGTTGTTCCTGCTACAAATGCAACAGCAACCAGAGATAGAATTAATTTTTTCATTTGATTTTAATTTTAATTTGAATAATCTGATTAATAATTTATTTAACAAAGGTTCAGATATTTACAAAGATAAACGTTACATTCACAGGACAATAGATTGCATAATTCACGTGTCAGGAAAGGCGTAACGGTGTAACGGTGTATTACAGTAGAATCACGATGCATCGTGATTCTACCTGTACATAACAATATCAGGTTTTCCGATTTGAAAATCGCGATAACCAAAATCTGTTGTACTGAATGAATTCATTTTAAATATGTTAAGACCGTGGCCCGGGATAATGGGATAAAATGAAATTGAAACCTGAAAATTGCTAAAGATCAGATTTTCATTTTTAATTAAAATTCCAAACCCGATCTGTGAATATAGTTTTTGGTTTTTAAAACCTGTTTTTGCATACCCCAGCATACCAACAGAACCGACAAGAAAGGGTCCGAAATGAAACCCAAAAACATTCCAGGGTGCGTATGATTGTGTTTGTACCATAAACAAAAGACGGTCTGTGCCCGAAAATCCAGTACTGTTAAATCCATCAATTCCCCGGCCATCGTTAAGTGTAAGTGTATCATAAGCAGGTCTGTTTATCCCAATTGTAAGCTGAGGTTTTACAAATTGTCGGAATTTCCATTTCCCGATTTGAAATAAACCTGAGAAATAATTTACGCCCAGTGTGATAACACCCTGTTCAACATGCGATGAGCGGAAAAAAGTTCCATATTCCAGATCGGTGCTCAGGTAGCCCCATTGATTATAGTTTCCAAAAGAGAAACGCGTTCCCAGATATGGTCGCCATGAACTGTTTCTCAGCTGGTAACCGCCTGTCAGCTCTAAAACTTTTCCGACAGGAACATCTTCTATTGTACCATATTTAAAGATATATGTATCCTGTACATACTTACGAGATGAAATTCCAATGGAGGCCATATAAAAATTTTCGTTGGAATAAATTTGCAGCGGGTCGTTAATTTCGGATGGTTTTACGTGATAACGAATTCTGAAATACCTGGCAGCGAATATCAGATTTGTTGCCTCATCCTCCTCCGAATAACCTTTGAAAATCTGGATAGCCTTTGCCGCCCAAAAATCCTGGGTGTTGAATTTTAAATTTATTGGGATATATAAAGGATTGAGATTATTCAAAGTATCTCGTTTGACCCTGGTACCCAAATATATGCCTGCTGCCCATTTTGCGAACGGGGAATAAAAAGGACGGTCAAGACTCACACTCTTTCGGATGTTTCCATATCCATCAAATTCATAATGTAAATTTGAATTAATATATGTGGTCATTATATTAGGGATGAAATAATTAGTCAGGAATGAACTGATTCCGGTACTGATATTTCGTGAGAATACATTCTGAAACTCATGACCCGTTCCCAGGAAATTATTATCAGATAATCCGAATTTCATATGTGTTGTGGAAACGGCCATCTGTGGCTCAATGCTCCAGTTGTCAAGTTCGCGTATCAGAATATCCACTGAATCTTTTCCTGCAGAACTGACGAAAAAATAAACGTCGTGAACAAATTTCTGATTGCGTATTAACCTTTCTGACTCCTTAGTATAAAAAGAATTAAAAGGTTCATTTTTGTGTATCAGCAGTAGATTCTTTATTGCAACGGTTTGAGTTTTAATGTGCAGAGAGTTACCGGCTTTAATTAATCTGTTTTGTTTCGGTTCAGCAGAAACATTTACCGAATATCCAAAAGGATCGAGAGTAACAATATCGATCTTACGGATAATTTTCCCCTGAAAAGAACTATAAGGTTTCTGGATCAGGTTCTTATAGACTTTTTTAGTTGCTTCTTTTTTTGAGATAATTGAGATTGGTTTGAAAATGAGCCGGTAAAGGAAGGTATTGAACTTGTTTCGTTTTGAAAAAGTTTCAATTTTTTTGTAAAGAATAGTTGAGTCCGGCTTGACTTTTTCCTGTGAGAAAGCAGAGACAGTTAGAAAAACTGATATAAAAAACAGTATTATAATTCTTCTGATCTGCATTTGAATTTACCATTTTTGAAAATTCTCTGATAACCAGTTATTTTTTCTTTCTGTCATTTGCCTTTAAAACTTCTGCAGCTTTTTCAGCTGAATCGGCCTTAGCTTTTTCAGCTTCTTTTTCTTTTCTTTTATAATAACCTCTGAAAAGGAAATTTTCCTTGGCAGCATTCATATTTTCATTGAGACCATTGCTGCTCTTTTTAAGATTCTTGATTGTCTGAGTAATATTATCTGCAATTGATGTATCCTGGATGAACCGGCCAAGGGTTCCTCGTCCGCTATTCACTCTGGTCATTATTTCTGCCAGTTGTATAGAAATTATTGCAGCATTATTAGTTGTTACCAGCAAACTAGCCATTATGGCATCCGATTCAACAGGTTCTTTCGAAGTAATACGCTGCCCGTTTTTTGCTTCAACAGCATCATAACTTCCCTGGGTAATAATAAGTATACGATCACCAATAAGTCCTGCTGAACCAATCGCTGCCTCACAGTCATCTTTTATGAATTTCTGAACATTCTTCTGGATAAGCATATCCACCTGGACAGTTGAATCATTAATTATTTTGATGTTGTCAACGGTTCCGACATTTATTCCTGAAAAACGGATGTTATTTCCGACTTCCAATCCACTTACATTATGAAAAGTAGTTGTAAGTTTATATACGGGAACAAATAGATTTTTCTGTCTTCCTATTATAAATACGGCTGCTACAAAAATTATCAATCCGCCTGCTATAAACATGCCTAACCTTACTTTGAATTTAATTGTATGCGTTTCCATATTGTTTTGATTTCAGTTTTATAATCTATTTAAAGAAAGACCTGATTAAAGTATCGGAGGACTTTTCATAATCAGCCAGTGTCCCTTCCTTATAAACTTCACCATCATGCAGCATAATAAGACGGTTTGCCGTATTCCGGGCACATTCTATATCATGTGTTATAATGAGTGAGGAAGTCTTGTATTTTTTCTGAACGGCATTGATAAGCGAACTTATTTCATCTGAAGTTGCCGGATCAAGGCCGGTAGTAGGTTCATCGTATAAAATGATCATAGGATCTACAACAATTGTTCTCGCCAGACTGATACGCTTACGCATCCCGCCTGATAACTGCGATGGCATTTTATTTAAAGCGTCAGATAAGCCCACATTTTCCAATGCTTCATGTATTTTCTCGTTAATTTCTTTCTGTGAAAGACCTTTTTTTATTCTTTTAAGAGGAAATTCCAGGTTTTGTCTGACAGTCATTGAATCATACAATGCACCAGCTCTGGAAGAGAAATCCAATTTTCTTGCGTAGTTCTCCCAATTCCTCAACATTTAAAGTATTTATTTCTTTGCCAAGGACATTTATATTTCCTGAATCGGGACTAAAAAGCCGAACAATACATTTTATCAAGACAGATTTTCCTGAGCCTGATTTACCCATAACTGCCAGATTTTCACCTTCAAAAAGCTGTAATGACACATTTTTCAGGACCTCCTGCATGCCAAATCCTTTCCTCAGGTTATTTATTTCAATAACCGGGTGACCAGGTGAAGTAGCTTTTTCTTGTACAGGAATCATTGGTTGTAATGTTGTATGATTAAATATGTTGTATTTTCAGTTTTTACCTTTGTGTTACTTTGTGAATCACTTTGAGTCCTTTGTGGTTAGGATTTCTTTTTCTTTTTTTTACCACAAAGGGACACCAAGGTCCACTAAGGTTCACAAAGGGGCTAATGTTTTATAATTTAAGCTCATAGTAAATCAGTTATTTGTACCGCAATAAGATCTACTATTATTACAAGCAGAGAGGAAAGTACAACTGCTGAATTAGCTGCAATACCAACACTTTCTGTTCCACGGCCCGCCGTATAGCCTTTATAACATCCGACCAGACCGATTACTGCTCCGAAAAAGAAGGTTTTTATAATTGCCGGCATAAGATCAATAAACTCAATATGACTGAATGCCTGCGAACAAAAAAGCACAAAAGTTACTTGTCCTTTAATGTTCGTTCCTGCCCAGCTCCCCAGCAGACCAATGGTATCAGCATACAGAACTAATAAAGGGATCATCATTGTGGCTGCCAGAACCCTTGTAACAACCAGGAACTTCATAGGATTTGTTGAAGATACTTCCATGGCATCAATCTGCTCTGTAACTTTCATTGAGCCTAATTCCGCACCCATTCCTGAGCCAATCTTACCTGCGCAGATCAATGCTGTAATAACCGGTCCCATTTCTCTGATAAGTGACACAGCGACCATTCCCGGAAGTAATGATACAGCACCAAAATGTACCAGTGAAGGACGCGCCTGGATTGTAAGCACCAGACCCATAATAAACCCGGTTACTGAAATAAGAGGTAACGATTTATAACCTATCAGGAATGACTGTCTTAGAAACTCTTTGAATTCGAAATCGCGCGAAAAAATTTCCCTGAAAGTTTGTGCAAGAAACAGGAAAAAATCAGCAAAGTCTGTTAAAAAGTTATGTGCCTCGGCTGTCTTTGCTATTGCTTTTTCACTGAGTTTAATTGATTGCTCTTTAGCAATGGTTTTAACTTTAGTAGCAGTATAAATTTTTCTCATGAAGTGATTATTATTCCACGAACTCCTGATTGTGTGTTACAAATTACCGTTAAATGCCGACAATGATGTATAGAAGCTCCTGTTTCGATTTTCCGAGTTTATAGCCCAGTAACTCAATCATTTCTTTTTCTTTACCTTCACCGTAACTCAGATCTTCATCGGTAATAATCGGGAATTTTTGCTTTAGTTTTTCTTTTTTCTTGTCCCAATATCCTGATACATTTATATTCATAGCACGTGGTTTAAGGTTATTAACATTCCGTATCATTTTATTCGCTTTTCTTTATTTCTTCTGAATTTTTTTTCTTGTCATTATTATCTTTTGATGTTGACTTAGCAGAATTCGATTTTACTCTTCGTGAATTATTAGATGGGTTTGTCTTAAGAGTTTTTGAATTATTCTGTTGGTTGTCTTTTCTGATGTTTTGTGGTTGACTGCTATGTTGTTGTTTTACATCAGCAGGAGGAGCTTCTCTTCGCGTATTCTGTGGTGGATTGTTTTGCGGCTTCACATTTTCATGATGGACCTCTTTTCTTGCATTATCAGGCGGATTTGTATTCTGCTGTTTAATATTACCCGGCTGACCTTCTTTTCTGATGTTCTTTGGAGGATTTGTTTTTGTTGGCTGTACTCTGTTCGGTTTACCTGAAGAACCTTCCTTGTTAATATTATTTGAATGGTTTAAGCTTCCGTTCTGATTTGAAGATTTCCTTTCTGATGGTTTACTGACCTCTCTCAGATTTGTTACCCTGGAAGGCACGGAGATCCGCCCTGAATTGCTGTTTTTTATAATTTCCGGCCTGTACATCTGCAGACGTCCATTACTATAATCCTGTCCAGGCCTATTGTATTCCTGAACTGTCAATGGATGAATCTGTCTTCCTGTGGCTTTTTGAAAGTCTGTCCTGGAGGGTCCGGTTATATAAGTCGAGTGTCTCCTGCTGTCATTATAGGTATTATTAACCACTGATGAATGAATGACAATCCTATTCCGATCGGCCCGGTTGAGATAATAATGGTTGATGTCGGACCTGTCAATGTCCCTGTCCCTTACGAATATCCAGTGATCGTGGTTTCTGTCATATGGTCTGCCAAAACTGGCAGATAAGCTTATACCGGGCGCCATCGGTTCCCATCCATAATAACCTTCAGTTCTTCTCCATGAAACCCATGCCGGTCCCCATTCATTTCCAGGTACCCAGAACCAGCCGAAATTTTGATCGTAATCCCATCGTCCATAATGAAAAGGTGCCCATCCCCAACTATAATCAGACATCCAGGTCCAACCATAGTCAGTAAATAACCAATGGCCCTGAGTTGAATATGGTTCGAAATCAGGCCCGGCATCAGGTATCCAGACATATCCATAGTCGGGATAACTAACCCATTGGCCATATGGACTTAGCTGGTCATAGAAAACCTGGAAACTTACATTGCTTTGTTGAGCTGATGCTTGTTTTGGGAAAACAGCATTTATGACAATCACGATAACTACTAATGCAACGAATTTTAATAATGTTCTCATTGAGATGAATTTTCCAAAATTGTGGACACCGGTAAATAATCGCTTATTTTTGGGCATATTCCTTTATAAAAACAAAGTTAAAGGTTGACATGCCGTCAGTGTTACATAACTTTAGAAAAGAGTTACATAATTCACGTATTATGTTCGTTGGTTAGATTTGCTTCTAGCCATTCAACTGGCTTATCAGTAGTTTTCGTGCCAGGAAAATTCTGCTTTTTACTGTTCCGATATTGATATTTATCTTCTCGGCAATTTCTTTATATCTGAATCCGG
The DNA here is from genome assembly GCA_963823065.1 of uncultured Bacteroidales bacterium. GTDB lineage: Bacteria > Bacteroidota > Bacteroidia > Bacteroidales > VadinHA17 > LD21. The sequence goes on along the minus strand of CAWGJX010000001.1, from coordinate 343,599 downwards.
CTATGTACATTTTGAATGGTTCCCTGAAACATTCTCTTAATTGTTCAATCTTCTGGTTGATCTCAATTACCGATAATGCAGAGTCAGGGTTTGTTGAATCTGATGTCATTGTTTGTTTGTATGAGAAAGATTCATCATCATGTTCATAAAAGGTTTTATGCAAAAGATTTTGCCTGTAATTATTAATAAAGGTGTTCCGCATAATTGTAAAGACCCACGCTTTTAAATATCTGTTATCGACAAATTTTTCGCGGTTCAAAATTGCTTTAAGATAAGTCTCCTGGACAAGATCTCTCGAATCTGTACTACCCAATTTAAAATGAGTAGCATATTTGGTAAGACTTTGTTCCATCTCTAACAGCTGCTCGGTGAATTTTACTTCGGTCATTTTTTCAGGTTTTAAGATGGTAAATTATATGTATTTAAATAAAGTCAGAAGAACGTTCCATCAAGTTGTTTTCCCCCCAAACTGGATAGATAATTGTCCTGTAAAGGATCGGGGAAAAAAGATTATGACAGGAGATAGAATTTTTTCATTGTGTTAGAATTTCGGTCAATCATTATACAAAGATGAGCTACCTTTTGAAGATAATTGTTACACAACTCCAAAAAATAATTGTATAATTCACGGATCATTCCTGAGTCATCAGGTTGCAATTGAGATGACTATGCAATCGTTTAAACCGGCTTCTTCCTTTTGAATATTGTGGTCATCTTTATTAACGGGGGCATTGTATCACCAAGCAGGTACCCAAGGGGTTTCAGAGGTTCAATATGGTCACAAATGAGCTTTATGATAGCAAGTAAAGGCATGGAAAGAAACATTCCCGGGATACCCCATACCGCATTTCCAACCAGTACAATTATAACAGAGAATAAGGCATTAATTTTTATTTTTGAAGCCACTATATATGGGACAATGTAATTATTGTCGACCAGCTGAATAAAATAGTATGCAGCCAGAACATAAAAAGCATACCACCCTGATGTTTTGGTGACCAGTGCTACCATCATAGGCAATGCGACTGCAATAATTCCTCCTATATAGGGAATGACGTTTAATAAGGCTGCAAGAATGCCAAGTACAAAAGCGTATTCAATTCCCAGTATTAACAATGCGGCGGTATTCATGGCTGCCATCAGGACAGCTTCAATTAACAACCCAACAAGATAACGCTGAATAACTGTTTTGATTTGAGAAACTATTTCTTTAACGCGGGTGTGATAGTTTGGTCCGGATACTAACCTGATAAATTCAATCAATAAAGGCTTATAAAACAGTATCATAAAAATATAAAATGGCACTAATAACAAAACCATAAGTCCATTGCCAAGGATTACAATTGTCTGGCCGATTGCTTCAGTGCTCGTGTTTATTATTTCACCCTGCATTTTGGTTATCCATGTACGTATTGTCTGGGGGTTTTTATTGAAATAATCAGCAGCATCTGCAATGTTTTGATTGAGTATGGTTGTAAATTTCTGGACAAGCAGAGGCCATGATTCGGCAAACTTGCCAGCCTGGGAAATTAAAATAATACCAATGGCTGCTATTACCAGAAATGTTAGCAGCATTGTAAGGAATATAGCAAGAATTCTGTTTACTCTTAATTTTACAAGAAAATTAACAAGCGGGTGTAACACAATGGCTATAATAATTGCAAAGACAATAGGAACAATGATGCTCCTGGCAATATACATAATTGCAAATAAAGCAATCAGACCAAGAAGAAAAATAGTCACTTTTGCATAAAAGGGGAGTTTTAAATCTTCAGCTGACATGGCTTTTTGAGCTTACTTCATTTCTGTGTGTAAAATGCTGAAACAGAGTTAGTCCGAAAGATTTAATAAAATCTGAATTCTGTGCTACAATGTTTGTAACTCCAAACTGCAGTACAGATCCGATTATTTTTCTGATTATATTCCCTGAAGAACCAACAATTACCTTTTTTGAAAGGTATCCGCTTAAAAGTCCCATGGCAGTTCCGGAGAGATTATCGATCATGTTTGGTGAAGCAGAGATTTCATTCAAAGTATATTTCAAAAGATTGACAGGTTTTAAACTTTCGTATGTAATAAATAATTGATCTATTAAAAGCTGTCCTTTAATACTATTTTCCACTTCTAATAATTGGATTGAAGCTCTTAACCGGGCTGTGGAATTAATGGTTTGCATTATTTAAGAATTTGTTTAATGAAATTATCGCCAATTAGCTTCTTAATTCTTTTATGCAAAAAGAAATGTATGAATAATGCTACAATGAAATAAAATGCAGCAATTGCAAAAAATCCGTAAAATACTCTGCCAAGAATTTCACCTAGCCATAATGCTAATCCCAGGTTTAAGAATATCAGGAATGATGAAATGAGGATAAAAACAATGGAATGCGGTATAAAAGATGATACCACGTCCGCCGTTTTATCGATAGTTTTAAGCTTTACAAGTTCAAAGCTGCTTTTTCCGTAATCGGAAGCTTTTTCTAAAAGCGTTTCAAGTAATTTACTTTTTTCTTCCATATCCCTTTTGTTGAAAAAGTTGCCGGGCATAAAGCTTCCCTAGTTACTTGAACAGGATATATTTGTGTTCGAAACTGTCAGAAGGAATACAGTTTCTTCTTCAGCAGTGAGCCGGTACTTTATGTTCTCATCGAGTGTCAGCAACTGACCTTTGTTAAGTGTAACAGAGTCCTTCTTTACATGGATCCTTAATGTGCCCTCAATTATCTGAAAAGTAGCTGAGTCCTTATTCTGAAAGGATAATATTTCTGTACCCCTGGGCATCGCGGTGAGAAGTATGTTTTTACCCGGGCTTTTTAGAAGGACCAATGCATTGAGTTCTCCATTTGCCCAGGTATAACTTTGCTTCATAGTTTCAATCAATGAAGGCAAATCAAAACCTGACAATCTTGAATCTGAGGATCTTGTATTATTTATCTCGTCAAGATCTGGCTTGATCGTTTCTATTTCCATGATTCTACTTTCATTGATGCGTTAAACGAGTAGCCCCTGATGAGAGGGGCTATTCGTTTTAAGCTTTTGCTTCTTTTTTTGAATCTGATACTTTAGCTTTAACCTGTTCGGCAAAATCAGTAAGTCCTTCTTTTGCCTCATCAACTTTAGAAGTGAGATCATCAAGAAATCCATCGAGCTTATCTTTTATGGCATCCGCGTAATCCTCCCCCTTCTTTGCTATCTTGTTGCGTGTTTTCATTCCCTTATCGGGGGCAAATAATATACCGATTAATGCTCCTGCGGCAATACCTGCCAATACACCAAGTAATACTTTTCCTGAATTCATAATAAATTATGTTTTTAATAATTGTTTTATTGATGGATGCGTTAAAGAACTTCTTCTTCCTTTTTGATGGATGTGTTAAAGAACTCTTCTTCCTTGAATTACTCTGAGTATTATTGCTATAACTGCAATTACGAGTAAAATATGAATTACACCTCCGACACCGTAACCAATAAATCCTATTGCCCAGGCAATTATCAGAATTACGGCTACCACATAAAGTAGATTTCCCATGATTTTAAGTTTAAAATTTGGTTTATACTAAAAGGATGATCAATAAAATAATAATAAGTGTTCCGGCAGAAATATAGATTACGCCGCCATTATGTCTGTGACGTTCAGTTGAGCGAACGACTACTTGTGAGTTCTTTTTTTCATTTGAAACAAGAGTAGATTTATCAACTTTGTTTAAACCTTCAAAATTTTTCAGTAAACCTTTAGTTTCTGCTTCTGGTGGTTTTGTTACATCAGTAGAAGGTTTTTCCGTACTTGCTGCTGATGCCAGCAGCGGGAAGAATGACAACGCAATAACGACTAAGAAATAAATAACTTTTTTCATTTGTTTTGAATTTTATTAATTAACAACTAGATATTCATTAATTTAAATTTCATTTCCTTTATTTAAACTCAGGTCAAGGATTCCTCCTGTTGCCTCAAGAATGATAGCCAGAACAAGAATCCAGTTAAAAGCGCCTCCAATTTGATATCCCAGAAATCCGATAGTCCATACAATGACGAGTAATAAGGAGGTAATAAAAAATGGAGTTTTCATAGTAATGATGAATCAATTTATAGTTACCTGTTATAAAGGAAAGAACTAATTAAATTCTTTTACAAAGCTATATCAGGGTTGTGCAATTGACATTACACAATTTCTCAAATAAGTTACATTATTTACATGTGCTTTTTGGAGAAAGACGAAGGGACTAAGGGACTAAGAGACTAAGAGACTAAGGCATTAAATATTACTCCAGGCCGACGCGTTTTTTGCTCTTAAGGTTTTTGAAATGTGAAGGTGTGAGCCCGGTCATTTTTTTAAATTGGTTGGAAAGATGGGAAACGCTGCTGTAGTGAAGTTTCCAGGCTATTTCAGTAAGACTTAGCTCGTCATAGACGAGGAGTTCTTTCACCTTTTCAATTTTATTGGCTATATAATATTGTTCAATAGTTATTCCTTTAATTTCGGAAAAGAGATTTGAAAGATATGTATAGTTATGGTTGAGTTTTTCGCTGAGGAAGCTTGAAAAGTTTACTTTAATCTGGTCATCATTATAATGTATAAGCTCAATAATTGTTGTTTTTATTTTCTCGACCAGGATTTTTTTATTGTCATCCATAAGTTCTAGGCCGGTCAGCTTAAGGGCAATATTCAGCTTCTCCAGCTGGACCAGTGAGGCTTTATCAGACAGATCTACTTCACCCAATTCAACAGAATTATAATGGAGTCCAAGTTTATCCAGTTCAGACTTAACGACGATTGTGCATCGAAGACTGACCATATTTTTTACAAAAAGCTTCAATCTATCCTTTTCCGTTACTGATTCCATTAATAAGCAAATATAAGACTTTTTTTTGGCATATAGGAAAAATTCTGGTTACATGCCCATAAAAATGGGGGGGGGTTAACGTATTTAAATTGAGCAAGATAGATCAGGTTTGCTTATTTATTAATAAATGAAAGATGGAAAGTTTATCGAAAATAAGGATATGATTAATACCAAAGGCAATAAATAACACAAAAATTATTATTTTTGCACTCCTAAAACGATGGTCGGTTAACCGAGTGGCCAGGTAGTCCCGAGGACTCGGGACAAAACTGTTTACGGCGGTTCGAACCGAATGAAAGGAGTGAAGGAGCTCGCGATCCCGCAAAGCGGGAGAGCAACCGAGCCGAGAAATCCGCCACTGAAAGAGTTGAGAGTTTAATGTTCTTTTTATATAATATGGTCGGTTAACCGAGTGGCTAGGTAGCGGTCTGCAAAACCGTTTACGGCGGTTCGAATCCGCCACCGACCTCAAAAAAGACCTGGCTCCGCGAAGCGGAGAGGGATTTTGTTTAAGGGTCACCCAAAACCGGATCACCAAAGGTAATCCGCAATGAAAATACCCAGCCTGCTGAGGTGAATAAGAAAACAATAAAACCTGAGCAGCTAATAATTTTTTTAAGCCTATCGAACTATAACTCATCGCTTTTGTTTAAATTTAGTTATTTAGAAACATTCTAAATAAAGCCATATTCGACTTTAATTAAAAATTTAATCAAAAAGCGTATGAAAAATTTATTATTAACCAGTGTACTGATATTGTGCACTATAGTTACTGAAGCACAAACCATAGCAGTTGTTGATTTCATGAAAGTTCCTGTGAATGGCCAGGATGCCTATCTGGCAGTTGAAAAACAATGGAAAAACCTCCATCAAAACATGGTAGAATCGGGAGCGATAGTTGAATGGGAACTATTTTATGTTAGAAATTCGGGCACGAATTCTCCCTACAATTACACTACTGTTACAATTTACAACAATTTTGCTAAAACCGAAAATCCTCTTACCGATGCTGATATTAAAAAAGCTTTTGGTACAAATCCGGCTGAATTTCTGAAAAAGACGGAAGCATCCAGAAATCTGATATACTCTGAAACGTATCAACTTCAGGTAGGTGTTCCCTCTGAAACCCCTGATAAATTTATTGTTGTAAATTCCATTCGAACAGATAATGTAGGTAAATACATAGACATGGAAAAAGTCGGCTATATGCCAATGCATGCTGAAGCTAAAAAAGCAGGTCTGAAGAATTCATGGGGTATATGGACACGCTGGCCAAATCCTGACAATTCATTCCAGGCTGTTGCTGTTGATGGGTATAGCAAATTTGCCGATATTAATAATATGGATTTCAATGATTTAATGGGCAAAGCAATGGCAGGGAAAAAGCCAGGGGAAGTGAGTGAAATGATGGAAATGATAAACAAAACTGATGAGATACGCACAATTGTAAAATCTGAAATCTGGGATCTGCTTGACGTTACTGCTCCAAAAAAGTAATTGATTGAACAGATGAACTGGAAATACCGGTGAGTTTTATACGAAATGCCAGCATAAAGAACAAAATCAAGCGATTACTTATGAATAATCAACATTTTCAGATCAAATGAACTATTATTCATCGCCTTTGTTAGCATGTAGTATTTAGAAACATTCTAAATAACAATGTTTTACATATAATATAATTAATTCAATAAAAGCTTATGAAAAATTTAGTACTTACTGGTATGTTGGTGTTGTCATCTTTCGCCGTGATGGCGCAGCCAAAAGCTGATAAGACAGATACCAAATCGGATGAACAGGCTGTTACTGCACTATCAAAGAAATGGCTGGAATTAACAAAAAACCATGACGCTGCCGGGTGTGCCGCGCTATTCGCCAACGATGGCGTAGAATATAGTTCGAATCAGGAACCATTTGTCGGACCAGAAGCAGTTAAGAAGCATTTTGTTGCTGAACTGGCACAAAATCCCAAAGAGCTGGTTGACTGGAGCACCGACCGCGTTGAGGTTTCTTCTTCGGGCGATCTGGCTGTTGAGTATGGAAAATATGACGTTAAAGGCTTAGGCCCTGACGGAAAAAAATCAGATTTTGGGAAATACGTAACTGTATATCGCAAAGTAAATGGGGAATGGAAAGTAGCTGCTGATATAGGATCAAGTACTAAACCAGCAGTCGCTTCAAAATGATAATGTCGATAGCTCACAAAACTGGTCTGTTTTTCAGATAGACTGATCAGGAAGATTAAACGAAAATTCCTTTGTACAATGTGCAAGGGATTTTTTATTACATGTAGGCCATGCCATGGCATGACCCTGCTTTGTACACGTGATACCTTTTTCAGCCCTCCAAAATATTCTGTTTATAAATTATCATAAAATATCTTTGACAATAAAGCTAAAATACTTACTTTTTGCGGCTTATTTAAAAACAATAAAATATGGTACATTACAAAGAACTTGGATTAGTCAATTCGCGGGAATTATTTAAAAATGCTGTTAAGGGAGGATATGCTATTCCTGCATTTAATTTCAATAATCTTGAACAGATGCAGGCAATTATCAGTGCTTGTGTTGAAACAAAATCTCCTGTGATTCTTCAGGTATCCAAAGGTGCACGTAAATATGCAAACCAGACTTTGCTTCAGTATCTGGCAAAAGGAGCAGTGGAATATGCGAAAGAACTTGGCTATGCAATCCCAATAGTATTGCATCTCGATCATGGTGATTCATTTGAAACATGCAAATCTTGTATTGAAAGTGGTTTTTCTTCAGTAATGATAGATGGATCACATTTCCCGTATGAAGAAAATGTAAGATTAACGAAACAGGTTGTTGAGTATGCACATCAGTTTGATGTTACGGTAGAAGGGGAGCTGGGTGTTTTAGCTGGTATAGAAGATGAAGTATCTTCAGATCATACGTCATACACCAGACCTCAGGAAGTTGAGGACTTTGTGAAAAAAACCGGAGTTGACTCTCTGGCCATTTCAATCGGAACTTCTCATGGAGCTTTCAAGTTCAAAGTAGTGCCGGGTCAGCTTCCTCCGCCTCTGCGTTTCGACATTCTCGAAGAATGTGAAAAACGTATTCCTGGATTTCCAATAGTTCTTCACGGAGCTTCTTCGGTTCCACAGGATATTGTCGCTGAGATTAATCTTTATGGCGGTAAAATGGAAAATACCGCCGGCGTATCTGAAGATCAGCTGCGCAGAGCTGCAAAATCGGCAGTTTGCAAAATTAATATCGATAGCGACGGAAGACTTGCAATGACCGCTGCAATCCGAAAGGTTTTTGTTGAAAAACCCGGTGAATTCGATCCGCGTAATTACCTGGGCCCTGCACGTGATAAACTGAAAGAACTTTACAAACACAAAGTCGTGAATGTTCTTGGCAGTGCAAACAGAGCATAATTATATAGCTTGAAAAATACCATCCTTCACTGACTGATAAAGTCGTGAAGGATGTTTTAAATGAATGAAGGGGAATTATTCTCCTTTTTTGATGTCTAAAGAGCATATGCCACTCCGAGATTCCACCTGAAACCCGGGAAGGGAGTGATATTACTTTCCAGAGCCTGGATTGGCTGGAAAAAGATGCTAAAGGGTTTGTTCCTGAGAGCTCCGGTTATTTTCGGAGATAAAAATAATCCATCGTTATCTCCTTCGTAATCGATATAAAAGATCTGGAGATCAACTGTGAGCAGTACATTTTTTCCTATTCTGATATCCGATCTTTTACCAACAAGATTAAAGAAATGACCAAGAAGCGTTCCTTTATCCTGTCCTCTGTCATTCCAGTAACCTACTGTTAGAGAGCTGTTTGGAGAAAATTTATAAATTCCTGTAAATTCAATGGTAAAATAACGCTGAGCCTCTCGGATCGTTTCGCCCTGGTTTTTATAATCACTGAAAAATGTGCTGAAATTGAAACCGGGTCTGAACTCAAAATGTGGTCTGTCGATTAATCTGTAGTGCAGCCAGCTGTCAATAAACCATCCTTTGAAATCGAGACCATAGGCGAGAGTCGGGTCGTAGCTGAAACGGTTTTTTTCGAGAGAAACAGATGCCATAATAGCTGGTTTCCCCAGCGAAAAGGCAGGTATTGATGAAATTCCGTTGGTATTCAGACTGAATGTTGCCGTCGCTTTCAGCTTCTTATTTATACTGTCGGCAGGCTCAGCAGCGTAGGTTACAGTATTGATGAAAAGTAATAAAAGAGATAAAATATTCCTGATTTTATCTGAACTGAAGAATGCAGTTGTGTTTATAAACATAATAGCGGAGATCAGGTTCTGTTTAAGAATACTTATAAAGATATTTAATGAATTTCATATTTCAATTTTTAAATTCTCGCTAAGTCGCCTAATGTGTAAGGAACAGTCGCGACTGTTCCTTACAAAGATTAGTTTGACGAATGAGATTTAGGGCTGAAGAAATTCAATTTATCGACTCTGAAAATAAAACGGATTCTCTCTTTGAACGATCCTGTGATTGAATTTATATTATCAGATACAATAAAAGGGAGATATACCTCGAAAAAATCCCATATACCGGCTTTCAGACCCGCCTCAAAGAAAAGTGCAGGTTTATTCTGGTTACCGGTACCATGATCATTCAACAATAAATTTACGAAAGGTTTTATTGGTACAACATAGGCCCAACCCGGGAAACTACTGGTCAATGTTACTGAGCAGAGCCATCGGCTATATCCCAAAGTATCATTAACAGCTGATGCCAGTCCTCCTTCCGATAAAGTCATTTCCCGTGACCAGAAAGTATTTGGAAAATTACTGAACCGATCGGGATAGATTCCCTGGTACAGGTATAGTTCGTTTCCACTTCTTCCGGCAGGTGAAAATGAATAGAATGGATATGAAGCCCTGTTCTCAAGCATCGTTCCTGCAAATATTCTTGCTTCCAGACCGCTCTTTTTCCTATTGTAACTATATTTATAATTCAATTCAACAGACGCTTTTTGATATGATTTTCCTGTTTCAAATGAAATATCCAGATTATATGGGTTCAGGCTCCTGCTTTTAATTTCATAACCTAATTGCAAATAAGACAGCATATTCGCCGGGATGAGTGTTTCAATTTTTCTGAGATCAGACGCTGAAGTAAAATATCCTGTAAATTTCTGGTCTATCAGGTTATCCCGGTCATATGATCGCAGATAAAAGTCCGCACCAACTCTTGCTGTGCGAAAACTTTGAGTTCCCGGAGCGCCAAACTTTCCACCATCGAGAGACAGCTTTATAAGCCGAATAAATCCATTATAAGGGATGAAGTTGAAAGAAACTTTCCCATATCCGGTCAATTGTTGACTGTGAAAAGCATAAAATGGCAGGATGAAATATTCAAATGGCTTTGGAATAAGATCAGCATTATGCAGTGCAAGCCCCACCATAAAGCCATCTTCCCGGGTCCAGTTAAAAGCCGGTAAATATATCAGGTATCTTTTATCAGGATCTTCAATGGCATATAATAGCTGTAACTGGAAAGGATCAGCTTTGCGGAAAATACCTGAAGTATGGATATTATTATTCAGTCTGAAAAGTTCAGTCATTTTATGTCCGGGATCGATGCGGATTTCTGAATAATCACGCAAACCTGTGTCGAACCATTTACTGCCTTTAAATCCATCTTCCCATTTTTCAGACACTATTGAATCTCCTTTTACCTCCGCGACCAGTAACGGACCATTTAGCTCACCTTTATTTTTAATGAGAGTCTTTCCATTTTTGAAGTCAGCTACTTTATAATCGAGTCTTTTGGTTGTGCCCAGAAAATCATCAAAAAACCAGGACAGGTCTTTGCTTGTATGCGATTTAAAAACCAGTCTGAGGTCGTCAGGCATTGGGTGTTTGTTTTTCCATGTCCTGTAATAATCATGCATTATGCTGTCATAAAGGGAATCTCCCAGGTAGGAGCGAAGGTAGTTGAAGCCCTGCGGCGCCTTGCAGTAGATAATGCTTCCGTAACTATCGTAGCTGTATTGGGTAGCCGGGAGGTTTATGCTCTGTTCCATGTTCAACCTGGCAGGTATGAGCCATTCGATTTCTTCGATACGCCGGGCAGGGATATTTTCTGCATGAAAAAATCTGGCAAGTTTTCTGTTTTTCAGATCTACTTCCCAGAGCTTCTTTCCGGGATGAGTTATTTGCATGTATCTCGATTCATTAGCTGATGTGATACTTTCATCCATGAAAGGATATCTCCGTTCGTCAGAGCCTAATGCGCTGTAAAACCAGCTATGACAAATTTCATGGCACAACACATCCTCGAGAAGATAGGGATCAGACCCACCGCTTACAACTGTAAGCATGGGGTATTCCATACCATCTCCTGCTTTAAGGCTGCTTTGTACTGCTGTAAAAGAATCGTAGGGATATTCTCCGTTCCATTTTGAAAAATACCATATTGAGTTATTTATGTAATAAACAGCTTTTCTCCACAGGTATGCATCCTTATTGGTAAACATTGCCCATGTAGTAACGTTACGATCTGACCCGGGAAGATTTACGCTGCCTTTAAGCACATGAAACCTCTTGTCGGCAAACCATGCGAAATCGTGGATATTATCTTCTGTGTAGACCAGTGTTTTCATCTGTTTTGATGATGGGGGGAAGGCATCGTTTATGTAGTCAGGTATCTTCATCCATGCTGTATCAGCCGCAATTTTATCAAGCCATTTGATTTCTTCAGGATTCCTGAGAGTTCCTGTTGCCCCAACAACATAGTTTGAAGGTAGTGTGATACTTACTTTAAAACTTCCATACTCCGAAAAAAACTCTCCCTGGTCGAGATATGGCATTTGATGCCAACCCGTTTTGTCGTAAACCGCCGGCTTTGGATACCACTGTGAAATCTGGTATGATTCACCAGTATGGCCAAGCCGTGAAATCCCACCTCGCGGGATCTTAAGATGAAAGGGAGTAGTAATTCTTATAGAATCACCTGGTTTAAGAGGATTGTTCAAAAAAAGCTTACATATATCAGGGAATCCCTCCAGAAGGCTCCATTTAATGCCTTGATTTTCAACGTTGAAATCCAAAGAGTCAATATATCCTTTTATGGAAGGGTCATTAAATAATTTTGATTTTCCATCTCTCTTTATTAATTCTATGGCCAGGGCGGTTTTATTTCCTGAATAACCATTTGGCCAGAGATGAAAATATAGAAAGCTTAATGTATCGGGAGAATTATTAGTGTATTCTATCGTTTCAAACCCACTTAACTCATGTTTGTGATCATTCAAAGTTACCCGGATGTCATAATTTGCCCTCTGCTGAAAATAGTTCTGTGCGGTGGCCTTAAAAGGCAGAATAATTACCAGAACCAGTAACAGGGAACGATAGAAATTTTTATTATGGATTAATTGTGGAACTGAGAGCATTCTTTTCATCAAAAACTAGGGATATTCTTCTCTAATGCCAAAGCTACTCACTGATAAGGAGATGTGCAAGTAATTTCTTTTTATAAAAAGAGCTTTAACCTTTTATCACTTTTCCTGATATGCTTGTGAATTGACGTTGCCCACAAAGTCACAACAAAAAAATATTTGAAGAATTCGGGTATGATCCTGTAAAACTATAATTACGTTCTAAAAAAGAATAACTTTATCATTGAGTTTTTAAATGTCCATAATTTATAAAATCAATATGAGACAAATTTTTACATTGCTTCTACTTGCAATATGCGGCGTAACTCTTTCACAGGTATCAGATAAACCTGATGTCAGCTCGTATAATGTTCTGCCGGTCAGGGGATTTTGCATATCTGCACCCCAGTCTAAAGACCTTGACAGGTTTATTAAATTCATTAATGAAGAACTTGCTCCCCGATCAGTAAATACTCTTATCCTCAGGGTTGATTACAACTATCAGTATGAAAGTCATCCTGAGTTGCGTGACTCTGGCGCATTGTCAAAATCTGAAGTTAAAAAGCTCGTTGAAGCTTGCAGGCAAAACAATATTAAAATCATTCCACAGGTAAACCTTCTCGGTCATCAGTCATGGGCAGGTAAAATTGGGAATTTACTAAAGGTTTATCCGCAATTTGATGAAACACCCCTTGTAAAAATGCCTGAAAATTATGTATGGCCCAATGCGGATGGATTATATTGCAAGAGCTATTGTCCTCTGAATCCCGGTGTTCATGCAATTGTCTTTGATATTGTCGATGAGATTTGCAATGTATTTGAATCTGATGCATTCCACGCAGGGATGGATGAAGTTTTTTATATAGGAGAAGCTCAATGTCCTCTTTGTTCAGGAAGAGACAAAGCAGAACTCTTTGCCGGAGAAGTAAGAACTATCAGAGATCATCTTGCCCTGAAAAACCGTAAGCTTTGGATTTGGGGCGACAGGCTTCTCGATGGTAAGTCAACAGGATTTGGTGAATGGGAAGCAAGTTATAATAATACCTACAGAGCAATTGATATGATTCCAAAAGATGTCGTAATATGCGACTGGCATTATGACCGTCCTTATCAATCGCCTGTGTACTTTGCAATGAAGGGCTTAAATGTGATCACATGCCCCTGGAATAATCCGGATAATGCGATTCTTCAGGTACAGGATATGGTAAGGTTCAGAAAGAGTTCTCCGAAGATAATGAAAAACAGGTATATGGGCCTTATGCAGACTATCTGGTCGGGAGCGGGACAATTTCTTGATAATTTTTATAGCGGGAAACCCGAAAAACCTGATAATGCCCAGGTTGGTTGTTTCAAAACCATGTTCAGTGAAATTCAGAAAGTCAGCACTGGTAAATAATCGTTCAGATATTTGCAACGACAAGGTATAAAGGGCAGGGGCTGTCTGAAAAGTCAGGAATTACGTTTATTCTTTCTCAGTGTCGCTCTGTGTCTTCTCTGTGACGCTCTGTGACAGTTCTTTAATGGGATTATCAAATAAAAAAAGGACACTCACTGAATGCCCTTTTTTACGTAAAGAAAAACCTATTTTAAACCAAAACGATAGCTGAATTTTATAAGGAATACATTGTGCGGTATGTTTTTACTTCTGCTGAACAAATCACCTACATTATTTAAGATATCCATCTGGCCAATATCGGTATTGTAGCTCCTTGTCTGGCTCCAGACAAGGAAGAGAGTTGACCCCGGGCTATATTCCCATCTGACTACAAAATTTGAAAGGAACTGTTTAACATTAAAATCACTGTTGTCAATTGAATAATCAGTTTTCCCGTCAACATTTTCATCGACATTATATTGATTTCCATCAAATGAAATCTGGTTTGCGTTATATGTCCAGAATCTGTCCTGATACCTGTTGGCCAGCGGATAAGTAATGAATTTATAGTCGGAATATTTACCGGTTGCGATAAAAGGCTGTCCCCAGTACTGAAAGGTAAGATTTGGACTGACATTAACGTTTATTCTGAAGGAAGTACTAATGGTCTTTTGATTTATTGCTGCAAATATGTATCTGTCATTGCCATTAATTGAGGTCTGGGTTACATATTGGAGATCTGTATATGACCTGTTAAAAGAAGGACTTATTGTGAAAACCAGGTAGTTGGTGGGTTTATAGGATATATCCACTTCTGTATACAGATTCCTGGAACTACCTTCATATCCCTTACTCCCGTTTGCATACACAGACAGAGTGAGCTTTTTACGACTATCTGAATTGATACCGGCACGAACCTGGGTGCTTCCGGGCAATTTCATCATTGGTCCCCCCCGAAGCATATCGGTGGAAATAGATGGAGTGTTAAAAGCGCCTCCTGACCATGCACTCCAGAAGTTTTTAAAATTAATATTTGCATTCCATTCGTAGCCTCCTCCGATCCAGTCGCCTCCAAAGTCATATACTGAAAAGAAATCATTATTAAGATTGTAACTTTTATAGATCCCTTTTGGGTTGAACTGATTGTAACCGCACCAGAGTACACCGAGTATCTGATCGGTTACACGCATATATCCAAGGTCGTTGGTTTCAAAGCCGGGTGTTTTCCATAATGCTGCCCCAAGAAAGTTCCAGTGTCCGTTATTTTTGGCTAACTGCATCCTGCCTCCGGCGCCATTCAAAGAAGTTCTGTTTGTATCAAGCAGAGCATAATTTTTACCAGGACGCTGGAAATAATGTGCAGAAGATTCCTGGGTATTTGTGATCGCTTTCTTTGAACCCTCCACAAGACTGAATGCTGTATTAAGATTGAACATCCAGTTCTTATTTTTAAAATATTGCGTGAAATCTATCCCTCCCGTGTATGCTGCCTTGTGCAAAAAATCTCTTGTATCAGTGTCGAGCTCCCTGTTAGTGCTTGTAAAAATTCCTCCTATTAAGGTGTTTCCATTGTTGATGTCTTTCTGAACCCTGCCAATAAAATAATTTGTAAATGGCTCGACTGTTGCAACCTTTCTGCCTCCGATCGTATCAATTACTGCATTTTCCTGAGCGGTCATTGCCTCAACTATGCCGACCGAAAGTCCATCCCTGGTCTTACCTGTAAGCTTGGCGGCTCCTAGAATATTAGTTCGGGTAGGTATATCGGCATACCAGTTATCCTTCATATCCGGATATACCTGGGGTTGACGGCCAATCCTTCTTGAATAAAACAGGTTATCGTTTCCAACACCACCATCACCAATGCCCAGGCCAAAGTTCGTTATATTATTTCCTTCAATAAAGAAAGGTCTCTTTTCCGTAAAGAAGGTCTCATAAGCTGAGAGGTTCACTACTGAGGGGTCGGCTTCAACCTGGCCAAAGTCGGGATTGATTGTCAGGTCCATTGTCATATTATTTGTTACACCGATCTTTGCATCAATCCCGCCGTTCAGCTTTGAGAGTTTGCCACTTGACTGGAAAGGGTTTTCGGGTACAGCCTGGAACGTTTCTGTTTTTGCAACACCGTAAGGAGTAACATCAAAGATCTTCCGTGGTTTTATCTGCTCCAGCCCTTTTAATTCACCAAATAAATGGACAAAGCCAGGGGCATCTCTTGGAATAGGCTGCCAGAAAAATTGTTCATTCTTTCTGTACAAAATTCTGGCAACATCAAATCCCCATACATCACCTGAGTTTTTTTCAAATCTTACCTGGCTGAAAGGTATTTTCATTTCGGCTATCCAACCTTCTTTATTGATTGAGGTTTTCACCCACCAGTTTGGATCCCACGAAGAATCTCCGTTACCATTATCATTGGTAAACATCTGATCGTACTTAACGCCTGCTGAACTTACACCAAAAAGAAATCCTGTGCGGCGATCGTGAAAACTATCTATTATTATTCCTACAAGGTCCCCGTCAGCCTCATCACGTCTGGTTAAACGGTTTACAATACTATCGGGAGCAGTATCATAAGCCTTAATGGCTACATAAAGATTATTATCATCGAATAAAATTTTGAATTCTGTCTTTTGAGTTTCAGGTCTCCCGTTGTAAGGTTGGTTCTGAGTAAATCCATCTGCCCATGTGCCTGCCTGCCATGCTTCATCATCCAGTATCCCGTTTATAACCGGAGGTGTGGTTATATGAGTTGCAACGTATTGTTTCTTTTCCAGGTCCTGTGCAGAAAGAACAGGAATCACAATGAACAAGATAAGTGCGGAGATAGAAATTCTTTTCATTCAAGACCTTAATTACATTTTTTTTAAAGACGTATAAGATTGAGTTTTGATGCAGGGAGAACAAAAAAAAGTACAGTTTGTTGAGTTCTAATCGTATAGTCTTATAAACTCAAAAGTATTCCCGGTGTATTCCAGGAACTTAAGAAAATCACTTCCTGAAATAACCAATGAGGCAGTATTTATATTGGGATGAAATGTCAGGCGATCAAATTCTTTTAGCTTTTCATCAATGAACAGATGAACATGCTTTTCCGTATCATTAATAAGACCGAATGGAGAAACTGAACCCGGTTCCACACCAAGATATTTTTTAAGTCGTTTGTCCGATGCAAAAGTAAGTTTTCCATGTCTTAACCTTTTCTCAAGATCCCTGATATTGAGTTGTCGCAGATGTTCCAGAACAACTAAGTAATGCCTGTCTCCCTTGTGATTACGAAAGAAAATGTTCTTGCATCTTCCTGAGTTATAGTTCGCCCAGTGAATTTTGGCATCTTCAATAGTTGCGAGCGGAGGGTGTTCGTGATATTCAAATTCAATGCCGAGTTGCCCGAATAGCCCGTAAAGTTCTTTTTGACCTATCATTTTGGGACGAAGATAAATTCCATACCTGCAAGTGAAGCGATATCCGCTCCGGCTTCTTTGAGGTCTATATCTTCTTTATCATATAACCATTCGACAATAAATGGTATACCTGCCGGAATTAATCTTTGAAGCTCCATAAAAATGTCATAAAGAAACTTAGCTGAGGAAGAATTGAATTACTCCAGATCGACTTTAAATTTTAATGGAGTCACTTGCGTATAATTTATTTTACGCGGCTCCGTTTGTATAAGGAAGTTAATGTAATTTTTAATCCATTCTATAACAGGATAATACATGGCTCGTACGTCTTCGGGTGCAGAAATTCCGCGCATAAGAAAGATATTTTCATTTGGTGAGAAATGAACTTCCGGAGATCCGCTCGTCGGACTGATATGTAATTCTTGCTCTGGCATAATTTTTTGTGGTTCAATAAAAATTAAAAATCAGGATCCGGAATCTAAATTAATTTATAATAATTTATCGTTATCATTCTCAGGATTGTATCCTGTGTCATCGAGTAAGTAATTTTCCTGATATGCATTCACAGCTAACCTGTCGCACACTTCATTTTCAATATTACTGGCATGCCCTTTTACCCATTTAAATCTGACATTATGTTTCCTGTATATCTTAAGGAATCTTATCCACAGATCCGGATTTTTTTTCTTTTTAAATCCTTTTGATTCCCACTGAAAAACCCAGCCTTTTTCAACAGAATCAGCTACATACTTTGAATCGGTATAGACAGTAACTTTACTGTTTGGAATTTTAAGTGCTTCCAGACCTTCAATTACTCCCATAAGCTCCATCCTGTTGTTCGTTGTGAGCTTGAACCCGGCTGATTTCTCAAGTCTGTGTTTTCCCGATATCAGCACCACGCCATAACCTCCGGGTCCTGGATTTCCACTGGAAGCTCCATCTGTGTATATTATAATTTCACCTTGCATGATGAATAACAATCCCCGAGTTTGTCAGAAAAAGTTTTATAGCGATTGAAAGAAGTATGACTCCGAAAACCTTCTTAAGAATCTGAAGTCCACCGGCACCTAATATCTTTTCAAAGACTGAAGTTAAACGTAAGACAAGGTAAATTACCACCATATTGAGAGCAAGTGCAATAAAAATATTGATTGTCTGATATTCAGCCTTAAGCGACAGGATGGTTGTTATAGATCCTGCCCCTGCGATCAGTGGAAAAGCTATAGGAAATATTGATCCTTCCCCATGGGATTCAGTCTTGAAGAGCTCAATCCCTAAAATCATTTCCATTGCTATCAGGAAGATTATGAATGACCCTGCAATTGCAAATGAAGAAACGTCAATGCCGAATATGCCGAGAAGAGGGCTTCCGATGAATAAAAATGCAAGTAATATTAAAAACGAAGCCAGAGTAACTTTAGTCGGTTTAATATCTCCCGTTTTAGCTTTTATGTCTATTATAATAGGTATTGACCCGGGAATATCAATGATAGCAAACAAAACCATAAAGGCTGCGAGTATCTCAATCAGATTCAAATGCATTAATTAGATTTTTTGCAAAGATATACAAATTCGCCTGTTTCTTTTCCTATTATAAAGTAGATGAAAAAAGTCATATTAACCGCAAAGTACACAAAGGAATTTTGGCCCCCCAACCCCCCTAAAGGGGCGCTAATTCTCTGGTTTTTAATTATTTCATTAATGGCACCGAATTAGGCCCCCTTTAGGGGGACAGCCGCGTAGCGGCAGGGGGTGTTATAATATAAAAATCCCCCTTCTCTTTATCTGGGAAGGGGGATTTGATTATGTTGGTTTGAATTTTTTCTTACTGAACTATTGTCATCTCATCAACAAGGTTTGTAGCACCTGCATAAATATCCATGGTCCAGAGGACTGCTCTGATATCGACAACGATTGTTCTCTGTAAAAGGGGCTCATAAGCAATGTCGCCGCTCATTGATTCCCAGTTACCATCAAAGGCCAATCCGATTAATTCTCCATTTCCATTCATTACCGGGCTTCCTGAATTGCCACCCGTGATATCATTGGTTGTCAGAAAACAAACTGGCATATAACCTTTTGATGAACCATATCTTCCATATTCTTTTTTCTCATTCAGTTCGATAAGTCTTTTTGGAAGATCAAATTCATAATCGCCTGGTTTATATTTATCTACAAGGCCCTGCATGGTTGTGTAATATTTATAGATAACAGCATCTCTTGGTTCGTACTCCTGAACAGTACCATAAGAAAGACGCATTGAGAAGTTTGCATCGGGATAGAGGGTTTTGTCAGGGACCATTTCCATAAGGGCAGCCATCCATAGTCTTTTCGCTGCATTCAGAGACTCATCAAACGTGCTGTTTCTTTTGATATCTCCATTCCTGTATTAGTTACAGATGTAGCTGAAATATAGACCAGATCATTTTCAAGTGTTTTAAGGTTTGGTTTATCAAGGAAGGCATTAAACTTAGCTTCACTGGCAAATATGGATTTGGCAAACATTTCATCAACAAACTTATCAATGTTGCCCTTGAACTTCTTGTCTACAATATTAACATAAAAGTCAGGCAGGAATTTGGCCGGTATATCAGTCCTGTAAAGGGTCAGCATAGCTTTTGTCGATTTATTATCTGTGGAAGAGTTATAGTCCTTATAAAAATCGCTGGTATTTGCTTTAATTCTTGCTACTTCATCAGATATTTTTTGGGAATCATTTGATTTAAGTGCTGTTACCAACCCTGAAATTCTGCGATTCAATCCAAAAAGTTCGCATCCTGAAATACATTCATTGAGATAATTGAGAGCATTATATGAATCAGCTCTTCCTTCAATTGCAGTTTTTATTTGATTAAGGACTTCTCCGTATTTTGCTTTACGCTCGGGAGAGGCAGTCACCCATGTTCTGAACTGGTCCTCAAGTTCTTCCTTCTTTGCCACTACCTTAAGCTTTTCAAGACTGCTCTTCTGCCCGATTGAATATTTCCAATAGTTTGAAGATCCTGAATATTTTGCTGAATACTGGATATTTACTTTCTGATCTGCCTGCATATCCTTCATCCAGATCTCCTGTTTAATTCCTCTTATTTTTATCCTGTCGGGATGTACAATCTTTAATAATTCATTAACTTCATATGAGGTCATATATCTGTTGGTCCTGCCTGGATAACCAAGTATCATAGTAAAATCGCCAATATTCCTGTCTTTAAGTGAAACAGGAAGATACTTTTTAGGTTTCAATGGAATATTATCCTTTGAATAAGGAGCTGGTGAACCATCAGGTGCTGAATAGACACGAAAAACGCTGAAATCGATAGTGTGACGAGGCCATTCCCAGTTATCAGTATCGAAACCGAATTTTCCAATCGATGAAGGTGGTGCACCTACCAAACGGACATCGGTATATCTCTCATAAACAAGAAGATAAAAATAATTACCGCCATAAAAGCTACCAACCATTGTCCTGTAATTATTTCCTTCAGCGGCTTTTTTCTCAATTGCCATCCTGGCTTCGTTTACTGCTGTTGTTCTATCAGCTTCACTCATACCGTCTTTTACATTAGCAAGGACCTGACTGGTCACATCTTCAATCCTTATAAGGAAAGTTATCGCAAGATTAGGATTAGGTAATTCTTCATCCTTTGTCTTAGCCCAGAATCCATCGCGAAGATAATCGTGATCAACACTCGAATGAGCCTGAATTGAACCATAGCCACAGTGATGATTGGTAAGGATCAGACCTTGTGAAGAAACTATTTCTCCGGTGCAACCGCCACCAAAAATAACAACGGCGTCTTTTAGGCAAACTTTGTTAAGGCTATATATATCTTCAGCAGACAGTTTAAGACCTAACTCAGTCATTTTTCCAATGTTCAACTTTTCAATAAGTGGCAGGAGCCACATTCCCTCGTCGGCTTTGGCTTTAAATCCAAAACTGAAGAAAAGGATTAACAACAATGCAAACAATTTTTTCATAAATAATAACTCATTTAGATTGATTTTAAACCGAAAAGCAAATATAACTTTTAAATTCAATCTCTGCACCCAAAGTCAAAAATCAACTGGTTGTCAAAAAGATTGAAGGATTTTCGATGATAGGGAGTAATTCCATACCGCATAATTGCACTCCTATGATATAAAGTAGGATAGCCTTTATTGGTTTTCCATCCATATTCTGGAAATTCACAATGTAATTTTTCCATATAATCATCTCTATATGTTTTAGCCAGAACTGAAGCAGCAGCAATTGAGAAATAAAGACCGTCACCTTTAATGATAGTTTTATGTTCAATGCCCTTATAGGCGTAAAACCTGTTTCCGTCAATGAGCAGAAACTCCGGGACCTTTTCCAGTCCCTCAATTGCAATATGCATTGCTTTAATCGATGCTCTCAGTATATTGATTTTATCAATTTCCAGATTATCCACAAAAGCAACCTTATAAGCGATTGCTGATTTTATTATTTCTTTCCTTAACTCCTCTCTTTGCCTGGCAGTAAGTTTTTTGGAGTCGTTCAGGACAGGATGTTTGTAGTTTTTTGGGAGGATAACAGCTGCTGCAACTACCGGTCCGGCAAGGCAGCCTCTTCCTGCTTCATCACAGCCGGCCTCAATAAGATTACGAAAGTGGAATGACTTTAACATTAGGGAAATAATAATGCGTAAAGCTATAAAAAAACACATTTATCCTTATTAATCCTGTTTAGTGGCATTCAATTTAACATAAAAGACAGATAAAGCCGCACTGGTAAGGGTTTTTAACACATTTATCACCAAAAGATTATTGCTTTTTCAAAAATACGGCTATATTTGGTCCTACTGAATAGTTATTTGATGATTAAGGAAGCGAAGTTTTTCATACTGTTAATGATATTTTCAGGGACAAACTGCTTCGCACAGCAATTGTCGAACCAGGTATTATTACCAGCGGCCGGGGTAGCATCATCGGGACAAATAACCTATTCACAGAGTATAGGGGAAACTGCAGTGGAGATATTCAGTACTTCTGACTACGTGCTTACCCAGGGATTTCAGCAACCGGGAATTGCTGATCCGGATGAAATAGCTCACGTTGGCACAGGTGTTGACGTCTACCCTAATCCTGCAAAAGATTTCATAAGAATCAGATTATATGGAAATGAAGCCCGTAAATTCAGAATTGAACTATTGAATATTACCGGGAGAATATACACATCGGTAAAACTGGATTTTATTACTAAGTACTATTATATACAGGAGTTGGAAATATCGAATCTGATGACAGGAATTTACCTTGTGAGTGTCAAAAGTGAAGATGGTTTGATTAACAGGTCGTTTAAAATTGAGAAAATGTAATATGGCTTTAAAAATTATCAAAAGGTACTTTATTCTATTAATTTTTTCAGCTTTTGGTTACATCTCTTTCGGGCAGAATGTTCCAAAGGGGATATTCTACCAGGCTGTTGCACGCGATAATTACGGTAAAGAACTTGTCAATAAGGATATTGATGTAAAATTTTCAATTATATCAGGTACGCCTCTTGGAACAATTGTCTACCAGGAGCTCCATTCACATGTTATAACTTCAAAATTCGGAGTCTTTACACGGGTCATTGGAACGGGCACACACGTTGGTGGTATTTATGAGGATCTGTCGCAGATACAGTGGAGTACGGCCGATCATTTTCTGAAGGTGGAAGTGAAGTTTGATAATGATTTCCTCGATATGGGGACTATGCAATTCCTTACGGTACCATATGCACTCTATGCCCAGAAATCTCTGGAGCCCGGTCCTCCGGGCCCTCCGGGACCGAAAGGGGAAACCGGAGATCCTGGTAGCCAGACGCTCTCTTTCAATGGAAATAATCTGACAATTTCGGGAGGGAATACTGTTAATCTTTCAAGTCTTAATCCTCCGCATCAGCTCTCGCTGATTGGTGATACACTTTCAATATTAGGTGGCAATAAAGTTGGTCTGACAAACCAGATACAGGATCTGACACTTGATATTAATAATAAGCTGAAGATAACCAAAAACGGTGCCGCAGCAGAAATTGATCTCAGTCCGTTTAAACAGAATCTTTCATATAACAACTCGACAGGAATTCTCAGTATTTCAAGTGGTGCCGGGGCTGATCTTACTCCGCTGAAAACTGCGGTTACACAGGATATTCATCTGACAGGTAACCTGCTCACAATAGATAAAAATTCAGCATCAACGGGAGTTGATTTGAGTAAATATATAGATAATACGGATAATCAGAATCTTTCGTTTGATCCTTCGACAAATACTCTGGCTATTGACAGAGGGAGTTCAGTAGTACTTGGAAGCACTGTGGCATTCAGGGTAATTAAAACAATAGCGTCTTCAGCACCAGCTATTACGAATATTGATTTTATTCCTGACCAGATAGAATATAATGATGGTGTTGGTCTTAACATTACAACAGGTGAATTTACTTCTTCATTTACTGGTATTTATACATTTGATATAAAATACATTGCTTCGAGTACTGGTGATGGAAGATCGATAATGCTATATAAAAATGGCAATTTATATGAAACGCTTGAAAGTAGTATAAGTAAGAATACAACAATATTTAGAAACTTGACAATCAAACTGATTGCGTCCGATAAAGTTAAATTGGTGATTTATACAGGAACTGGAACTGACACTGGCACGGGTACTTTCTCCGGCTATAAGGTTTATTGATGGAGCACCTCCACAGAAGCACAGAGATTGAATTCGGTTTGTAATGAGTGGGAGATCCCTCATTGCGCTTCGCTCCATTCGGGATGACATGCGTTTTTGTGTGGAATAGGGAGAAAGAGGAAAGGATGGCGATTTTGCTCAGCAAAATCGCCATCCCTTCCTCTTTTATGATCCTCACGAACATTTGTTTAAGCCCGGTCAGGGGCATAATACTTTAAATCAGGGCAACGCCCTGCATATTAATACACAGAAACTTAGTAAGCCCCGGAGAGGGCGAAATATGTTGATGTTTTTCTTTCGCCCACTACGGGGCTTTATGGGTATTTAGGAGTTCAACATCGGGCTTCGCCCGACGTTAAAATATCATCGGCCTACGGCCTTTTCTCAGTGCCCTTTTGTGATTCTCTTTATGGCTCTGTGAGAAAAATTAAGTACTCACACCGGTTTCTTTCTTCTGATAGTGTTGAAGATTAAAAGGGTCACAATCACCGCCACAACAACCCCGCTCGCATTACTCAGGAAATCCCTTATATTATATGTTCTCCCCGGGATGATTTTCTGATGGAACTCATCTAGATATGCAAACACGATGAGACTCACGGCTATCAGTATGATCTTACTGAATCTCATTCTGAATTCGTTTCCTGCAAATGAAAGAAGTGTTATAAAAGTCAAAATACCGTATTCCGTAAAATGCATCAGATAATCAAGTCTGAACTCTGTTCGTCCGGTATGAATCTTTAAAGTAGGGATATTAGGTATCGACGATAGAATTATAATAGTTAAGAGCCAAGCAATAAGCAAATATCTGGCAAAGGGTCGAAGATATATGATCAGTTTAAGCATACTAGTTTCTGAGAATTCCAAAATTAAACCTTTATCCCTTATTGTTACGCGATAAAAGACTAAATTTGTGCAAAAATCCGGAAATGGTAACTAACGAACAGATAAAGGCTTTATCGGGACGCCGCGATGCGTTAAGGAGGTATCTTTGACATCCAGGGTAAACTGGATCTGATAGCCGAAAAGGAAAGTCTCTCAACTCAGCCTGGTCTATGGAACGACCCAAAGAAAGCTGAGGAACTTCTCAAAACAATAGCACAGTTAAAAAGCTGGACCACCGCGTTTGACAAAATTAATACCTCAATAGATGATATTGGTGTTATAAGCGACTTTTACAAAGACGGTGAAGCGACTGAAGAAGAAGTAGAAACCCAATATAAAAGCTGCCTTTCAATGATCGAAGATCTTGAAGTGAGGAATATGCTTCAGAAAGAGGAAGACCAGCTTGGAGCAATTCTGAAAATAAACTCCGGGGCAGGAGGTACTGAAAGCAACGACTGGGCAGCAATGCTTATGAGAATGTATCTCCGGTGGGCTGAAAGAAATAACTACAAAGTCAAAGAGCTTGATTACCAGGCTGGTGATGAAGTCGGAATTAAATCGGTTACTCTTGAAATCGACGGCGAGCGGGCTTACGGCTACCTGAAAAGCGAAAATGGGGTACACCGTCTTGTGAGGATCTCTCCGTTCAATGCCCAGGGGAAACGTCAGACAACATTTGCATCAGTATTTATATCGCCGCTTGTAGATAACAATATTGAGATCGAAATTAATCCTGCCGATATTACATGGGATACATTCAGATCAAGTGGAGCAGGAGGACAAAATGTGAATAAAGTGGAAACTGCTGTGAGGCTTCACCATAAACCTTCAGGACTTGTGATCGAGAACCAGGAAACACGGTCGCAACTTAACAACAAGGAGAACGCGATGAGAATTCTCAAATCGCAGCTCTATGAACTTGAACTCAGAAAACAACAGGATGAGCAGGCAAAGATTGAAGGGGAAAAGAAAAAGATAGAATGGGGCTCGCAAATAAGGTCATATGTTCTTCACCCATATAAAATGATTAAGGATTTACGCACAAATCACGAAACCGGAAATGTTCAGGCAGTTCTGGATGGCGATCTGAATCCATTCATAAAAGCATTCCTTATGGAGTTTGCCGGCAAATAATTATTACAGGCACAATCACCTGTATATGATAAATTTCATAGAAAGTTGATCCACAATTCTTTTAATTTGTTCCTGAATTTTCAACGTTGATAAGAATGGCTCAGAAGGAAAAACTATTTGATCAGTTTCCACCGGTAAGCACTAAGGATTGGATGGATAAGATTACCATCGATCTGAAAGGTGCGGATTTTAATAAAAAGCTCGTCTGGAAAACAAATGAAGGGTTTGACGTAAAGCCTTTTTACAGGATGGAAGACATCGAAAATCTTGCATATATAAATACTAAACCGGGCAACTTTCCATATATCAGAGGTATCAGGACTGAAAACAATGAATGGCTGGTCAGACAGAATATTGAAGTGACCAATTATTCAGAGGCGAACCAGAAAGCTTTGACTATACTCATGAAAGGGATCGATTCACTCGGATTTATTATTGCAGACCCCGAATCGATTAATGAAAATAATTTTGATCTCCTTCTCGAAAGAATTTTTCTCGGAGGAGTGGAACTTAATTTTCGCTCTGACGGAAAAGCAAAGGAGA
This sequence comes from uncultured Bacteroidales bacterium, assembly GCA_963823065.1. Classification (GTDB taxonomy): domain Bacteria; phylum Bacteroidota; class Bacteroidia; order Bacteroidales; family VadinHA17; genus LD21. Next base: position 317,347 of record CAWGJX010000001.1, on the reverse strand, counting down.
TTATTGATCTGGTAATGAAATATGTGAAAGAATCTTATTCCGATCCAAATCAGATAAGAGGAGCCATTGAAACAGATCCATTAAGCAGGCTTATGTTAAACGGAACTTTATGTATTTCTCCTGAAGAGGGTTTTGATTATCTGGCATCAGTGGTAAAATCAGCGGCGGAGCTTCCTCATTTCAGGACAATCCAGATTAACGCGTCAAACTTTAGTAATGCAGGAGCTGATATCGTACAGGAACTTGCCTTCGCAATCTCAATGGGAAGAGAATATATGACGCAACTTACAGAAAGAGGAATCAGCACAGATCTGGCAGCTTCAAAAATCAGGTTTAGTTTTGGAACCGGATCAAACTATTTTCCTGAGATAGCCAAGCTGAGAGCCGCCCGTCTTCTCTGGTCTGTTGTTCTAAATGGTTTTCAATCTTCTGATGAAGAATCCATGAAAATGGATATCCATTGTGTCACAAGTGAATGGAACAAAACTATATATGATCCGTATGTGAATCTTCTCAGAACACAAACTGAAGCTATGTCAGCTATCCTTGGAGGAACAGATTCACTTACAGTCGAACCTTTCGATACAGTATTCAGAGTTCCTGATGAATTTTCGGAAAGGATTGCCCGTAATCAGCAACTTATTCTAAAGGAGGAAGCTTATTTTGATAAAGTTGCAGATCCTGCTGCAGGCTCTTATTATATTGAGAACCTGACAAACCTCATTGCAGAGAATGCCTGGAAGTTATTTATTGAAATTGAAGATCAGGGAGGATTTATTTCCTGTCTTAAATCGGGGATCATACAGAAAAAATTAGCAGATTCATCGGGAAAACGTCAGAATGATGTAGCTTCAAGAAAAATAATACTCCTGGGAACAAATCAATACCCGAACACACATGAGAAAGTTTCTGACACTGTAGATTTAAAGAGAATTTACCAGGAAAAGACAGCTGAAGAAGAACTTCTTGTTAATCCTGTTTCTCTTGTCAGAGGATCTGTTCAGTTTGATAAATTGAGAATTGCAACTGATATGTCTGCCCGGCGTCCTGTTGTATTTCTGATGCCTTTAGGAAACCCGGCAATGAGGAAAGCAAGAGCTCAGTTTTCAGCTAACTTCTTTGGATGCGGTGGCTATGAGATAATTGAAAATGAAGGATTTGATGGCGTTGATATTGCAGTGAGTCAGGCGGTTGAATCAAAGGCAGATATAATAGTTATCTGCAGCTCCGATGAAGAATATCCGGATCTAGCTCCGGAAATATTTATGAAGATGAAAGGTAAAGCAATAATTGTGGTCGCTGGAAATCCTGCATGCACTGATGAACTGAAGTCTAAGGGACTTGAACATTTCATTCATGTGAGATCGAACATAATTACAACACTTACTGAATTTCATAATAAGCTTGGATTACCCCCCAACCCCCCCAAGGGGGGGCTTATTCCTTGAGCGGAAGAGTATTGTTCCCCCTTTAGGGGGATGTCCCGCGAAGCGGGACAGGGGGCCCTGGAGGAGAGAAGTACAATATTAATGGAAACTAATGAAACCAAAATTCACATATAACGATCTTAAAAACCTTCCGGTTGGTAATGGGATTGAACCGGGGAAGGAGAAAACAATATTGAATGACTGGGTTACCCCGGAAAGGATACCTATCAAAAGTATCTACACAAAGGAAGATCTTGCCGGAATGGAGCACCTGAATTATGCTGCCGGACTACCGCCATTTTTACACGGGCCATACTCTGGAATGTATGCAATGCTGCCCTGGACAATCAGGCAATATGCAGGCTTCTCTACCGCAGAAGATTCAAATGCTTTTTACAGACGTAACCTTGCTGCTGGTCAGAAAGGTCTCTCGGTAGCTTTTGACCTTGCCACGCACCGAGGGTATGATTCTGATCATGATAGAGTTGCAGGAGATGTTGGAAAAGCAGGAGTGGCTGTTGACTCTATTCTTGACATGAAAATTCTTTTTGATCAGATACCGCTGAATAAAATGTCGGTGTCAATGACAATGAACGGTGCAGTGCTTCCTATAATGGCTTTTTATATCGTTGCTGCACTGGAACAGGGAGCAAGACTTGACGAGCTGAACGGGACAATCCAGAATGATATTCTTAAAGAGTTCATGGTCAGGAACACATATATTTATCCGCCTGAATTCTCAATGAGGATAATAGCTGACATCTTCCGGTATACTTCTGAAAAAATGCCGAAGTTCAATTCTATAAGCATTTCAGGCTATCACATGCAGGAGGCAGGAGCAACCTGCGACATAGAACTTGCATACACTCTGGCTGACGGTCTGGAATATCTCAGAACAGGTATTAAAGCCGGTCTCGATATTGATGCTTTTGCTCCAAGGCTATCATTTTTCTGGGCTGTTGGAATGAACCATTTCATGGAAATTGCAAAGATGAGAGCAGCAAGGATGTTATGGGCAAAAATTGTTAAGGATTTCAATCCAAAGAATCCGAAATCACTGGCCCTCAGAACCCATTCGCAAACATCAGGGTGGAGTCTTACCGAACAGGATCCCTATAATAATGTCGGACGAACATGCATCGAAGCTATGGCTGCTGTTCTTGGTCATACACAGAGTCTGCATACAAATGCGTTGGATGAGGCAATTGCATTGCCAACCGATTTTTCAGCCAGGATAGCCCGGAATACGCAGATTTATATACAGGAAGAGACGCAGGTCTGCAGGGCAATAGACCCATGGGCAGGTTCATATTACGTAGAAACACTTACGAATGAGATTGTTCATCGTGCCTGGGAGCATATTATGGAAGTGGAAAGTCTGGGAGGTATGGCAAAGGCCGTTGAATCAGGAGTGCCAAAAATGAGAATTGAGGAAGCTGCGGCCAGGGCACAGGCTAAAATTGATTCCGGAGTACAGACTATTGTTGGTACTAATAAATATAAGCTTGAAAAAGAAGATCCACTCGAGACACTTGAGGTGGATAATTCGGCTGTAAGAGAATCGCAGATAATAAGGTTAGCTAAACTTCGTGCTGAAAGAAACGAAACAGATTGTCAGAATGCACTTGATGCTATAACAAAATGTGTTCAAACAGGGGAGGGTAATCTCCTCGAACTGGCTGTGGAAGCAGCTTCAAAACGTGCGAGTCTTGGCGAAATATCAAACGCTTGTGAAAAAATTGTCGGGAGGTACAAAGCAGTGATACGGACTATATCGGGAGTTTATTCATCGGAATATAAATCTGATGAAGATTTTAAAGAAGCAAAAGCACTTGTTGCAGAGTTTGCTGAAAAGGAAGGGCGTCAGCCCAGGATAATGATTGCCAAGATGGGCCAGGATGGCCACGATCGGGGGGCAAAAGTTGTTTCATCGGGCTATGCCGATATTGGTTTTGATGTGGATATCGGGCCTCTTTTTCAGACTCCGGCTGAAGCTGCAAAACAAGCCATTGAAAACGATGTGCATGTGCTTGGCGTTTCGAGTCTGGCTGCAGGACACAAAACTCTTGTTCCCCAGGTTATTAATGAATTGAAGAAGTTTGGAAGGGAGGACATTCTTGTAATAGCAGGTGGTGTAATACCTCATCAGGATTATCAGTTCCTGTATGATGCAGGTGTTGCGGCAATTTTTGGCCCGGGTACATCAGTCTCAAAAGCAGCAAAACAGATACTGGGAATACTGCTGGAAATATATTGAAACAAGGCTTGTCAACATTAAGTTGGTGAGCAAAATCTTATGCTGGCCCGGATTTGTAATCCGGGCTAAATTTTTATACATGTTTAAGAAAGCACGGATTGCAAATCCGCGCTAGCAATGTAGTTGGTGAGCAAAATCTTATGCTGGCCCGGATTTGTAATCCGGGCCCTATCTTATATGGTCTCGAAGGAGCACGGATTGCAAATCCGCGCTAGCAATGTGACGCACTACTTAAGCTGGCGCAGATTTGTAATCTATGCCCTAACTTATATGGTCTCGAAGGAGCACGGATTGCAAATCCGCGCTAGCAATGGTGCTTTTCTTAGATCTGTTATTTTATTAACGGAACTGCCTGATACTCAATAATAATTGTTAATATATTAACACTAAAAGCTGGTTTGTTCATCTGCTTTTGATTTCCGGCAAAATTAGCAGAAAAACATTATTTAGAATGAGTATAAATGTCATAAAATCAACATCATATATATCATAAATTAAAATTATTATCATCCTGGATAATAAATTGGTGCCAACTCTGACACTGATTTTTGCTATAAATATTCATACCCAGATGAAGTTTTATTTACCACCACAAATTCCAAGGCTTGCGATTGCCTTTGGGATATTTATTTCCCTGTTTCTTGTTCTCCGGCATTTTCTTGTTCCCGCAACATTTGGGGAATATGGTCATTACCGGGGCGCTTCATTGATTGATAATGCTCATCTTGGAATACACTATGCAGGACAGGAAGCCTGTTTCAAGTGTCATCAGGAGATTGAAGACAAGAAATCACAGGATGTCCATGTAGATATCCATTGTGAATCATGTCATGGTCCTGGTGAAAAGCACGTGATAAGCAGCAAGGTAGCAGATATATACAGGCCTGCCGGCAGCAGGGAATTCTGCGGAAAATGTCATGCACTTTACCCGGGCAGACTCAAAAGTACAATAGCTCAGGTCGATCTCACTAAACATAATATTGGTAAGAATTGTATTGATTGTCACAATCCACATCAACCATGGGAAATGAAAAAGTAAAAAGTTCCAGGAGAAAATTCCTGAAAAATGCAACTTTACTGGCTGCAGCCACCGTTGGGTATTCCTGGCTAAAATCCTCACAATATTTGATTCACGCTGCGGAACCGGAAGATAAGAGTCTTCCCTGGTATGGAGTGGTCATTGACATCCAGAAGTGCATTGGATGCGGTAACTGCGCCAGTGCATGTAAAAAAGAAAATGATGTTCCTGTTGAGCCATTTTTCTTTCGTACATGGGTTGAACAGTACACTGTTAAAAACGACGGAAGTGTGAATATTGTTTCACCAAACGGAGGTATCGATGGCTTCAGGCAGACGGTTCCTGATGAAGAAATCTTTAAATCATTTTTTGTCCCCAAAATGTGTAATCACTGCGCACATTCTCCTTGTACTCAGGTATGTCCGGTTGGCGCCACTTATATAAGTCCCGAAGGTGTGGTTCTTATTGATGAAAAATATTGTATTGGCTGCAGGTATTGTGTGCAGGCATGTCCGTACGGTTGCCGGTTTATTCACCCGGTAAAGAAGGTTGCTAATAAATGCACCCTGTGTTATCACCGATTGAAAAAGGGTCTGGCGCCTGCCTGTATGGAAGTTTGCCCGACAGGTGCCCGTATGTACGGGAATCTCAGGGACAAGGACAGTGCGATTGTTAAATATTTAAAAGTGCATACAACGCAGGTGCTCAGGCCTAACCTTAACACAGGATCAAAGCTTTATTATAACGAATTAAGTTCGGAGGTAAGATAATATGGAACCACATTACCAGCATCTTTATGATATCCTGGCTCACTCCCAGGGATATATTTTCCCGAATGAGATTGATCTGCAATGGGGAATTCTGATAGTAGTATATCCATTTATTACCGGTCTTGTTGCCGGAGCTTTTATTCTTGCCTCACTCGAGAGAGTTTTCAAAGTCAGGATTCTTAAACCTACATACCAGATTGCTCTTCTAACTGCTCTTTCATTTCTTCTGGTTGCCACAATGCCACTGATCAGTCATCTCTCCCAGCCACAGAGAGCATACGAAATTATGATAACTCCTCATTCATCATCTGCAATGGCTATTTTTGGATTTGTATACCTGTGGTACCTTATGGTCGTACTATTGCTTGAGATATGGTTTGACTACAGACACAGCATGGTTGTATGGGCGAACGAGAAAACAGGAGTAATGAAGTGGGTTTATAAAATTCTTACTCTGGGCGTGAACGATATTTCACCAAGGACACTTAAGTGGGACAGGAAACTCGGATATATAATCACAGTTGTGGGAATTCCATCAGCATTTATCCTGCATGGATATGTCGGATTTATTTTCGGTTCAATTAAGGCTAATCCATGGTGGTCAACTCCTTTAATGCCAATTATTTTCCTGTTTTCGGCTATGGTATCAGGGATAGCTCTTGTTTTATTGGTTTATATGATAATCTCGTATTTCCGTAAGAAAGCTATTGAGGTAAATGTCCTGGATGCAATTGGAAAATATCTCTTCTTCGTATTAATTCTTGACTTTACACTTGAAGGCCTTGATCAGATTCAAAGAATTTATGAAGCTGAGGAATCATTTGAAATAATTAAGTTGTTAGTCTCTTCAAAGCTATATCTTACATTATTCTTTTCCCAGGGTCTTATTGGCACAATAATTCCCCTGATAACGCTGGCGTTTCTTCAGTTTTACAAACATCAGATCAGGTTGAGGAAAACAATGTATTTCATAATTGGCATTCTTGTGTTGATTGGGGTATACTCAATGAGATGGAACGTCGTTATCGGAGGTCAGTTATTCTCAAAGAGCTTTGCCGGGTTCACCAGTTTCAAAGTTGGTTTGATTGGTCTTGATGGTACACTGATGGCAGCATTCTGGCTTATTCTGCCGATAGGAATACTTGCATTTCTCTTATGGTTATTGCCACCCTGGAAAATGGTGAAAGAGGAAGAATGATTTATAAAGTCCGGATTATCCGGACCATTTTACATAAAGTTTTTTCCAAATGATTATTGCCATGGCAGATCAAAATGAAGAAATGGAAAAAATTCTCAGAAGACTGCACTTCCTTGAAGAAAGGCTCGGCAGGTTGGAATCCTCTGTAAATATAACCATGAGTGAATCTTTGGAAACAAAGCTTCAGGTTGATCCACTATTGATTGAAGATGTCAGTAATGATGAAGAAAAAGAAATTGAGACACAAATCGGCCGTTACGGACTGGCATGGCTGGGAAATATAGTTCTGTTTTTTGGCATTGTTTTCCTGACACAGTATATGATGGAACTGGGTTACAGGATTTTTTCCCTTCTTATTGGCTATATTGCATCCACGCTAATGATTTTTCTGGCGGGATACATAAAAAAAACGAATTTTCATCTTGCATCTATTTTCCGGATAAATGCTCTCTTACTACTTTTTTACATCACTGTCCGTTTACATTTCTTTTCTGTTTCACCTTTGATTACTCCAACAGGAATTTCAATATTACTCCTTTTGACACTGGCAGTGATCCAGATATATTTGTCCATACGTAACAAATCACAAACGTATGCTGCACTGGCAGTACTTTTTGCCCTGTCAACATCAATCCTGGGTGACAGCACTAATCTGACACTCTCAATTGTCATTGTAATTTCTACTGCCGTTACCTACTTAAATCAAAAGTACAATTGGCATCCTCTTGTAATTGTAACAATATTTCTCTCCTATTTTGTTTTTATTCTCTGGTTATTTGGCAATCCTTTAATGAGCCATAACCTGGAAATGATATCGGAACATCATTTCGGAATCTTTTATCTTGTGTTATTGGGAGCTTGTTTCTCAATTCCTGCAATTTTCAGAAAAAGTGATTCTCTTACCGATGAATTTTATATCAGTGTACTAATCATCAATGGTATACTGTTTACTATTCTGCTTCTTTTCATGGTTTTAAGATTTTTCAGCACCAGCTACGTATCGCTGTTTTCTGCAATTACAGCAGGCTGTCTTATTTATTCAATAATATTACATTCAAAATCTGACTGGAATTTTGCCTGTGCCTTCTATGCCCTTTACGGTTTCATGGCAATGAGTATAGCCCTTTACGGCATTTTTGGATTTCCGGTGGTCTATTTACTTCTATCAGTTCAGAGTCTTTTGGTAGTCTCCCTGGCGCTCTTATTCAGGAACCGATTGATTATCATCATGAACAGTATACTTTTTTTGACAATACTTATTATCTATCTTTTGTCATCGAAAAAACTCGATGGGATAAATTTCTGTTTCGCATTTATTGCACTTATTTCTGCACGGATAATAAACTGGAAGAAATCGAGATTATGTATTGAAACAGACCTGATAAGAAATCTTTATATGATAGAAGGTTTTTTAATAATGTTGTGGGCCCTGTTCCATGCTGTTCCTAAACAGTTTATAACCTTTTCATGGAGTATGATGGCGCTGTTTTATTTTTTAATAAGCCTTCTTCTTAAAAATATAAAATACAGATATATGGCTCTGGGAACAATGATCTGTTCGGCTTTTTATCTGTTCATAGTTGATCTTGCGAAAATTGAGCTGATATACAGGATCTTAGCGCTACTATTTTTAGCTACAATATCTATTGGAATTTCTATTTATTATACAAATCGCATAAAAAAAACAGGTTAGCACCCCTGGGTTTCACCAAGGGGTTGTGTAGGAATCAGCTAGCGCGGATTTGCAATCCGTGCTATTTGCTTTTGGCACCGATTGCAAATCGGCGCCAGCGATCAACGAGAATATTCCTTCTAAATGCATATTACTTCAATAAATTTTATGCATTTAAAAAATTCCTTTTAATTTGCATGCGCTTAATTATCAATAAATGAAAAAGAATTATTTTGTATTTCTTTTAGCTCTTGTTCTATTCGGAAGTTGTAAGACAACAAAACCAATTTCAACCAACAAGGAAGTTTCAAAATCTGTTGTTGTTCCTGACGCTTCTCCTGCTGCTGTCAACTTTTCCGACCAGACAACCTGGATTCTTGGATATTTTGATCCTGACAGGTTAACTCATTATCCCTACTCCACATGGTATGATAAGGGATTTGACGATTATCAGCCAAAAAGCGAAGCGTTAAATAATCTTTTTGATATTAACAAAAATGATATTACCATAAAAGTTGTTATGGGTACCTGGTGCCCCGATAGCAGGAGAGAAGTACCACGGTTCATGAAAGTTTTGAACCTCTGGCATTTTCCAGTGTCAAAACTTACATTTATCGGAGTGGATAATGAAAAGAAATCTCCGGTTGGCGAATACATTAATCTTGGTATTGTTCGCGTACCCACATTTATTGTATATAAAAATAATATTGAAGCGGGACGCATCATTGAAAATCCTTCGACGTCTTTAGAACAGGATATAGTAAATATCCTTACAGGAATGAATAAAAAATAAATAAATTAACAAAATGGAAGAGGTAAAAAATAATTCGGGACAAAGTTTGGGGATTGCTGCTCTTATTACTGCTGTAATAACATTTGTACTTGCCGTTATTCCCTGTATAGGTCTTATAGCAATTATCCCCGGAATTATAGCTATTGTTCTCGCAACAGTCGGACTTTCCCACGCTTCAAAGTATAATTCTCCGCGCGGAGTTCTCCTGGCAGGACTAATAATTGCAATAGTTGCTTCAATGATCTCATTTTCGCAGATCTTTGTTGCAGGAAAGATTGCCCGGAATGCTGACAAATGGCCTCACGACATAGGCAATATAATAAATGATGTTCAGGACAAAGTTGACAAGGAAATTAATGACGCGAATGTCTCGATAAAGGTCGAGAGCAATGGGAATAAAGTAGAAATAAATACCAACCTCGACAAAAAGGATCAGGAACAGAAACTTGAAGATCTTGAAGGCGGAAACACTTTAAAAAGTGATAGTTTGCAAAAACCAGACAGCATTAAAAAACATGTTATTGTCAAAAAGAAAAAGTGATAATATGCAGAACCTGAAGTTAAGATTCAGAAATGAACCTTATCTCTTTATAAATATATTTTTTGCCGGAGTTATATTGCTGATTTTTGCATACTCCGGCATTTTTTCACCTGAAAAAAATAATTATCCTGTCGTCTGCATTCATGAGGAATTAACAGGCCAGCCATGTATCTCATGCGGACTTTCACATAGTTTTTCATTAATAATACGAGGCAGATTTGAAGAAGCATACCAATGGAACACCTATGGGATGCGAATCTTTCTCTTTTTTACGGCCCAGCTTATTTTAAGAATTGCCTTCTCAATATTTTATATTAAATATCCTGACACCAGGAAACAATTAATAATCGTCGATTGCATAGGCTCTGGCATAATTTTCCTTATTGCTTTCTGGCCGTTTATCGCTAATATCTTTGCCGGGATCTGAATTTCATAAGCATCACCTTCTTCATTCCCCTCTTGGGAGGAGCAAGGGGTGGGTTAATTTCGGGTAAAACCCACCCCTAACCCCTCCTGGGAGGGGAATTATACTGTTAAGGTCCTTTAATTTTTGCTTTGACTCTTAGGTACGTTATGTCCTAAAGTCGGTGTGTGTGGCCCTGATATCTAATCATCCAGATCATTCAGAATATCATAAAGTAAACTGCTTTCATAACCCTTTGATAGTCCATAACGAAGCAACTTTGATTTAAGATCATATTTGTTTTTGGCTTTAACGGTTCTCCTGTGATCTTCTAATAGTTTTCTTAAGAAACTTATATACTGATCATTGTCAATTGAGCTGATCGCTTCAGTTATTGTATCTTCAGGAATCTTCTTGCTTTTGAGATGAGCAGCAATTTTAACCCGTCCCCATTTATTATATTTAAATTTATCTCTTACAAAAGCTGATGCGTATCTGGTTTCGTCTATAAATTTTTCGTCAATAAGTGTATCGATAACCTTATCGGCATAATCCTTTTCAAGACCCCATAAAGATAGTTTACTGCGTATATCATCGATACAAAACTCCCTGCGCGAGCATTGGGCCATCGCCTTGTCGAGACCAATCCGGTACAACGCGTTATCAGACTTTTTTTCTGGCTTCGATAATTCTTTGTTTATCATTAATATCTGAAGTAATTATGATTTCCGAATAACTGAATGATTCAAGTAGCGTAGCCAGAGGCGATCCCATAGCTTCATTTATCTCAAAATAAATCCGTCCTCCGGGAAGTAAAAGTTTCTCTGAAAGCTTCAGGATAGCATCATAAAAAACAAGAGGTTCTGAATCGTCAACAAATAATGCTAAATGAGGTTCAAAACCGAGCACGTTCTTATGCATTTGAAGTTTTTCTGAATTGCGGACATACGGCGGATTGCTTACTATTATTCCGGCTGTTGGCAATTTTTCAAAATGAGGGTTAAAAATATCATCAACCAGGAAGTTAACCCTGACATTATTCAGAATGCTGTTTTGTTGTGCAATTCTCACAGCTTCCTCAGAGATATCTGTTCCGGTAACATTTGCGTGTTTCAGATTCCCGGCAAGGGTAATCGCTATACAACCCGAACCTGTCCCAAAATCAATAATATTACCGTCATAATCCTTGTTTTGCCTGATAATCCGGTCAACAAGTTCCTCTGTTTCAGGTCGTGGAATAAGGGTTGACTCATTAACTTTAACTGTACAATTATAGAAAGTCGTTTCACCAATAACATATTGAACAGGCATGCCCGTTCTAAGCTCAGCGGCAAATTTTATGATTTTGTTCGCCTCATTGCCGGTAATTGGATATCCATTATCATAAAGCTGATGCAACTTTGTTATGCCGGTTATGGTCTTAATAAGTATATCAGTCAGAACTCTTATTTCAGATTCATTGTAAATATCATTTAGTTCCTCTTTAAGATAAATTCTGATATCCTTTATAGTTTGTATCTTGACAGCCATAAGTCAAATTTAGCATTTTCACTGAGATGGTGGAAACCGACGAAAATAAATTCATGCGAAGGTGCATTGAACTTGCTTCTAAAGCAGAAGGCTTGACATATCCTAATCCAATGGTGGGATCGGTTATCGTTTATGAGGATAAAATTTTAGGAGAAGGGTATCACAGGAGGGCGGGAGAAGCTCACGCCGAAGTAAATGCAATAAATTCAGTAACTGACAAATCAAAGTTAACCTCATCAACTCTTTATGTAAGCCTGGAACCGTGTTCCCATTTTGGGAAAACTCCGCCATGCGCTGATTTTATTATCTCAAATAAAATCCCAAGGGTAGTAATTGGAACAATAGATACGAGTGACAAAGTATCGGGACAGGGAATAAGGAAACTCAAAGCTGCCGGATGTGAAGTAAAATCAGGGGTTCTTGAAAATGAATGCAGAAGTCTGAACAAGAGGTTTTTTACATATCATGAGAAAAAACGGCCATATATTATTCTGAAATGGGCCCAGAGTGCCGATGGATTTCTTGATATCGAAAGGTCTGAAAAGCAGATACAAAAGCCAACCTGGATAACCGGGAAACCTGAAAGGATATTGGTTCATAAATGGAGAGCTTCAGAACAGGCAATACTTGTAGGCGGAGAAACAATTCGCTCTGATTCACCAAAATTGAATGTACGCGAATGGACGGGACCTGATCCGCTAAAACTTATTCTCAGCAGTTCGGGCAATATAGACACCCGGTCGTTTGAAAAAAGTACAAGCAATACTGCAATTGTGTTTACGCATAATTCCGGTGTGTCCATTCCAGGCGCAAAAATGATGTTGCTTAAAGAAAATGTGTCATCGGCAATCCAGATATCAGATTACCTGTATAACGCAGGGTTTCAATCATTATTTATTGAAGGGGGAGGGAAAGTACTTAATCATTTTATAAAAGAAGGATTATGGGATGAGGCGAGAATTTTTAAGGGCCCGGATTTCTTCATGAGGGGGGTGGTAGCTCCTTTGATCGGCGGAATTCATGTTTCAAAAACAGTTTTCGATGGAAGTGTTCTTGAAATTTATTTAAAGCATTGATAATTAGTAGAAAAATTTCTAATTTTGATAGTTGTAAGAGAAATTAACCTAAGTTTTAAACAAATGAAGAAGCGCGCTTTTTTAACGGCAACCATTCTCCTGGTTGCAGTATGTTCTTTTGGGCAAAGTGCCAGGAAGTATTACAAAGCAGGAACAGAGTTTGTTGAAAAGCAAATGTATGACGATGCCATTGTTCAGTTCACAAGTGCGATAGGTCTTGAACCCAGTAATCCCGACTATTATACAGCGCGCGGACAAGTCTACGAAAAGCAGGCAAAATATGCTGAAGCAAAGACTGATTTTGAAAAAACATTGGTCTTTGCACCTAAAGATGTTGATGCTTTGATAAGTATAGGTGCCATCTGCAACAAGATGCATAAATATGATGAAGCGTTGAGGCTCCTTAACCACGCTTCTGCCATTGACAAGCGCAATGCAAAGATATACCCTGAAAAGGTGATCAGTCTGATTAATCTGAAGAAGTATGGGCAGGCTCTTCAGACATCCGATACAGTTATCATAATAAAGGATACACCAATGGATTATTACTGGCGTGGCATAATCTACAGGAATCTCGAAAACGATGTGCTGGCAAAAAAGGAACTTGAGAAATCTATTTCAAAAGATAAGAAACTGGCAGAGCCCCGGCTTGAACTGGCAGATCTTCTTACCAACACAAATCCTATGGAAGCTATGAATCAGTGCAACGAGGTCATTAAGAATAACGACCGGAATACTACAGCTTATTTGCAAAGGGCTAAAGTATATATTAAAAACCTTGATTATCCGAATGCTATCAATGATATATCAAAAACCATCATGATAGACCCCACAAATCCAATGTTCTATTTTGCACGAGCTAAATGCTACCAGGACTTTAACCAGCACGTAAACGCTATTAACGATTTTACAAAGTGTATCACGTTAAATGCTGCACTTAAAATGGAAGACCCCACTGCATATTATGCCAGGGCTAAATCATATGAAGAAATCATGAATTATGATAAAGCGATGGAAGATTATAACAAAATAACATTGCTCGCAAAATATGATCAGAAAGCACAGGAAATGTTGCAGGCTTCGCAAAAAAGGCTCTATGAGCTTAACAGGGAAACAGATCCTCCAGTGATATCTCTGGAAAGCCCTGTTCCTGTTAAAGATACTTTAGAAATCAAAGGCGATAAAACCGCTATTCTTATTACAGGAATGGTAAAAGATAAGAGTAAGATTAAATCATTTACCATAAATAACGAGCCTATTACTATGGTCGAAAAAAATGGAGAAAATGAATTTCTTGCAAATGTCAATGTAACCGGTCTTGACAAAATTACTTTTTCTGCGAAGGATGATTATTATAATGAGAAAGTCCTTAATTATGAAATCAGACGGACCGAAACCAATCCGCCTAAAATAAGTATAGTTGCACCCTACACATCAGAAGAGGGACAGGTTATACTTGATACTCCAACGCCAAATATTGCTATTCAGGGTAAAATCTCGGATGAGAGTATGATCAAATCAATTACGGTGGGGAATTTTACAGCAAGTTATAATCCAAGTGAATTAAATCCCTCATTCTCTGCTACGCTTGATGTTTCAAATTTAAATAAGTTCACGGTCGTTGCTGAAGATATCTATGGAAACAGACAGGAGACGGAATTCATCATCAACAGGGGAAATGCCCAGATTGCAGCTAATAATCCTATGGGAAGAACCTGGGCTGTGCTTATTGAAAACTCAAGTTATGAAACATTTGCAAGCCTCGACGGTCCTATCAAAGATATAAGTACAATCCAGAGAGCTCTCGCTAATTATCAGATTCATAATATTATTCATAAGAAAGATATGACGAAAGCTGAGATGGAAAGGTTTTTCAATATCGAGCTTCGCGATCAGGTTAAGAAAAATCAGGTTAAATCATTGCTGATATGGTACGCTGGCCATGGCAAGTTTATTAATGATGTTGGCTATTGGATTCCGGTCGATGCAAAACGTGATGATGAGTTTACTTATTTTAATATAAACTCTTTAAAAGCAGGCCTGCAAGGCTATAGTGATGTTATTGTACATACACTTGTAGTATCTGATGCATGTGAATCAGGTCCCGGATTTTATTCCGCTACACGGTCAGCTGCTAACGCACCAACATGCGATAATTCTCAGGTAGCTGGTGCCAAATCGGCACAGGTCTTCTCTTCTGCAGGATCCGAGGAAGCATCAGATAATTCAAAATTCACAGCAACCTTTGCAAGTACTCTTTTGAATAACAAGAATGCATGTATTCCTATCGAAACTGTGGTTAAATACGTTACAGCTGCTGTGGCAACTGACAATGGACAGAAGCCTAGGTTCGGAAATATACAAGGATTAGATGTTATGAACGGAACATTCTTCTTCGTTACAAAATAGGCATTATATGTACTACATAAATTACTTTAAAAGCCAGACAAGACTACTTGTCTGGCTTATGCTTTTTCTGCCGGTTACAAACCTTACCGGACAAGCCCAAAAGTATTTCTTCGATAATTATAGTGTAAAGCAGGGATTGAGTGAACAAAAAGTTTATACTCTTCTGCAGGATTCAAAAGATTACATCTGGCTGGGAACTGCAAACGGACTTTCCCGTTTCGATGGGAAAAAGTTTGAGAACTTTACCTCTGGAGATAACCTCTCGTCGGGAGGTGTTAAATGTATAACCGAAGATTCACTTGGAGATATCTGGTTCGGTCATCTGAACGGCGGTATCTCACGTTACGATGGACAGAAATTTGAACAGGCAGCTTTCGATTCTTTAAAACTAACAGGCGATGTCACTGGGATTGTTAAGATTAAAAACCAACTATGGTTTACCTCATCAGATGAGGGAGCAATTCAGGTGGATTTTCCCGTAAAGGATATCCAACACATGAAAGCTAAACTTTTCAGGGGGAAGGAAGGCATAAGTGATCAGGTTTTTGCAGCTTCAAGACTCAGAGATGGTTCATTAGTATGCGTTACTGCTGTAGGTGTAAAAAAGTACAATAGTAAAGAAAAGAAATTTGAAGGCTTCCGTATGCCCCACATGACTACTTATTTCAGTACAAGCTGTTTGTTCGAAGATAGTCATAATAATTATTGGTTTGGAACCTTTAACGGCGGAGTTTACAAGTACATTTTGAAAGAAAGCAGAATGGAATACTATGATCTCATAAGAATGGGTGTAGCAAGTAACTTTGTAAATTGCATTAATGAAGATAGCCGGGGAAGGATATGGATTGGTACCTGGGGTGGTGGGATTGCTTTATTTGATGGTGACAAATTCAGGTCATTCAATTCGGTAAACGGTCTAATCCCCACCAATATATACATGATTTTACAAGATGTGGAAGGCAATATACTTATCGCTGACCGCGACAATGGACTCACAATTTATAAAGGAGATGCTTTTAATACAATCAATGAAAAAGAAATACTTCCTGATCCGAATGTTAACACAATCTGTGAGGATTTAACTGGCGGAGTATGGTTCGGAACAAATACAGGCATTTCAAGATATTACCCCGGGGGAGAAAAGAAAACTCTGTTTTATAATAAGTTAAGTAATGCGATTTCTGAAGATGTAAGGTTTCTGAGGGCAGATAAAGATGGGAATATATGGGTCGGCTCAAATGAAGGCGGTGTGATCATGTATAATATTAAAGAATCCAGATTCGAATCGCAACCATTAATTAACTCAACGATTTATAAAGGAGGGCAAGTTAAAGCCATGGAGATCGATAAAAACAACAATCTCTGGATAGGAACACTTGAAGGAGCCTCAGTTGGAACTATCAATGAGCAAAATTTTAAGAGATATAACTCAATGGATAGCGTAATTATCGGTGGAATTTCTACTCTTTATTGCGATCCGGAAGGTGACATGTGGATTGGAGTTGAGAAGATAGGAGGAAAGCTGCCAGGTGTTATAAAGTTTAATCCCGTCACAAAGGCTTTTAGGAGAGTTCCTGCATTATCCGGGGTTTTAGCAAAAACGCTGGTTATGGATAAGAAAGGAATCTTATGGATTGGAACAAGTGAAGGTTTAAAAGCATTCAGGAATGATTCAATTATAATGACCATCACTCAGAAGGATGGTTTACTGTCCAATTATATTAATCTTCTTTCTATTGGAGACGATGGCAGTATTTATATAGGTACTAACAATAGCCTGAACAGGTATTTCCCGGAAACCAAAAGGATATTCTCTTACACTGAAAGAAACGGATTTACAGGTATAGAAACAAAGCCAAATGCTGTTTTCAAAGGACCAAAAGGCGACTTCTGGTTTGGAACTGCGGATGGTGCAACCCACCTGAATCCGTCTGAACTGGCAACCCGGAGCCTTGAACCGCTGACTCATCTTTTGAGTCTGCAGGTGAACTATAAGCCTCATGGAATGGTGCAGGGACTTAAGTTGAAGTATAACGAGAAAGCACTTCTGTTTGACTATTACAGCATCTGTCTGACAAACCCTGATGTTGTAAAATATAAAGTGAAACTGGATGGAGCTGATAAGGACTGGCTGCCGGTTACAGACCAGACCAGGGCGATTTATTCGGCTTTGACTCCCGGAAAGTATACCTTTAATGTTATTGCCAGTAACAGTCAGGGAATCTGGAACAATAAGCCAGTCTCTTTCCATTTTGTGATAAAGCCTCCTTTTTATCAAACATGGTGGTTTATTGTACTTTCAATCGTTTTAATTGTTGTTGGAATTGTTACATATATAAAAATCAGGGAAAAGAAACTTGTGAAGGAAAAACTTATTCTCGAGGAGAAGGTGAAAGAGAGAACTGCAGAAGTAGTACAGAAGAGCATGGAAATTGAGGAGAAGAATAAAGATATTACTGCAAGTATCAGGTATGCAGAGCGTATCCAGAGAGCCATGTTGCCTAAAGAAGATACATTTAAGGAAACTTTTGTTCTGTTCATGCCTAAGGATATAGTGAGCGGGGACTTTTACTGGATGTATGATAACGGTGACTGGCAATTCATTGCTGCGGTTGACTGTACCGGGCACGGCGTGCCAGGAGCTTTTATGTCAATCATCGGCCATAATTCTCTCAATAAGGTTGTGAGAGAATACGGATTAACCCGTCCTTCAGCAATTGTCGACCAGCTTAACATTGAAGTCATGAAAGCTCTCATGCAGCGTCATGAAAAAGCAATAAACGATGGAATGGATCTTGCTCTTATTGCCTTCAACAAAAAGAACTTCACTCTGGAATTCGCCGGAGCTTATAACCCTCTTTATGTAGTTAGAAAAGGTGAAGTTTTCACTTATAAGGGTGACCGATTTCCGATTGGAATGACAACTATGGACGAGAAGAAGAATTTTACTAATCAGTTTGTCGACATTCAGCCAGGCGATATGCTTTATATGTGTTCAGACGGGTATGCTGATCAGTTTGGGTCGACTAACGTAAAAAAGTATAAATCGGGGAATGTTAAAAAGCTGCTATCTGAAATCTGGAGTCTGCCTGTATGTTTGCAAAAAGACAGACTGGAACAAGAGATTATGACATGGAAAGGCGATCTTAACCAGGTAGATGATATTATGTTTATAGGAACAAAAATTCCTGAGAATTAGATTCTTGCAATACTTCTTCGATCGTCGTGCCAGTTTTCTTTACTCTTAAGAAGGGTAGCAATAAACGATGGAATGGATCTTGCTCTTATTGCCTTCAACAAAAAGAATTCACTCTGGAATTCGCCGGAGCTTATAACCCTCTTTATGTAGTTAGAAAAGGTGAAGTTTTCACTTATAAGGGTGACCGATTTCCGATTGGAATGACAACTATGGACGAGAAGAAGAATTTTACTAATCAGTTTGTCGACATTCAGCCAGGCGATATGCTTTATATGTGTTCAGACGGGTATGCTGATCAGTTTGGGTCGACTAACGTAAAAAAGTATAAATCGGGGAATGTTAAAAAGCTGCTATCTGAAATCTGGAGTCTGCCTGTATGTTTGCAAAAAGACAGACTGGAACAAGAGATTATGACATGGAAAGGCGATCTTAACCAGGTAGATGATATTATGTTTATAGGAACAAAAATTCCTGAGAATTAGATTCTTGCAATACTTCTTGGATCGTCGTGCCAGTTTTCTTTACTCTTAAGAAGGGTAATAACTTCTTCGGGTGTGGAAGCAATTTCCCAAATCCCTTTGTGTTCATTTCTGAGGAAATGTCCGGATATCATATGTCCGAGGAATTCAATAAATGAGCTGTAAAAGTTGAGAGTATTAAGAATGATGATAGGGCCTTTATAGATTCCCAGCTGTTTGAGAGTCATTGCTTCAGTTAGTTCTTCAAGTGTACCGACTCCGCCTGGTAAAGCAACAATCGCATCTGCCTTCGAAAACATAGTCTTTTTTCTTTCCGCCATGTCAGTTGTGACTATCATGTCGCTGACAGAGGCATGATCCCAGCCTTCATCAATCATGAAGGACGGAATTACACCCGTAATCTTACCACCGTTTGAGATGACCGCATCAGCCAGACAGCCCATCAATCCAATGCCACCCCCTCCGTATATCACATCCATGCCAGCCCCGGACAGAAGCATTCCAAGCAACGTAGCTTCGGTTGCATATTTTTTGTCAATCCGGCTGCTCGATGAGGCAAAAATACATATCGTCATAAGAGGTTATTAAAAAGGCCGTTACAGATAACCTGAACGGCCTGTGTTAAAAGATTTATTTATTAGATAAGGGCATTAAGCTTTGCCACAAAGTTATTCTTTGGAACGGCACCAACCTGTTTATCAGCTATCTTCCCGTCTTTGAAATACAATACCGTTGGAATATTTCTGATGCTGTATTTTGCAGCAACCTCAGGAGAACTGTCTACATCACATTTCACAACCAGAACTTTCCCATCATATTCATGTGAAATCTCTTCCATTATAGGGGCAACCATTCTGCAAGGTCCGCACCATTCAGCCCAAAAATCAACTAATACCGGTCTGTCAGATTTTATAACAAGTTCCTCGAAATTTGTATCATTAACCTCTGTTGCCATATTAATTCATATTTAAATTTCCATACTATTTTCGTTTGCAAAGATAGCGATTTAACTTTAGTTGTCGATTATAGTGTGATATAAATAAAGTCGAAATCCATTAACCGCAGAGGTCGCAAAGAAATTACGCAAAGATCGCAAAGAACTGAATTATAATGTTTTGTCTTAGCGTACTTTGCGCCTACTTAGTGTACTTTGCGGTTAAAAATTACTTTTTCAACAACCCACGATTTGGTGTCCATGATGAATTTCCTGAAGTACCCGGAATTTACCCCCCTTTAGGGGGGCAGGGGGGCCAAATAAAGGTTAATTCACTTTGAATTCTATTCCCGGATGATCCTCAATGTATGTCAGGAGTTCGTTATTCAGTCTTATTCTGAAAGTACGGGAAAACATCGGCAGGGATATTTTATCATCTGAATCAATGAAAAGAAATTTGAGTTCAGTTTCGCCTTTATTCTCACCTATAAGAGTTTTCAGATCGTTGATCATTTCGTGATCAATATTTTCAGGATCAATTTTCAGGGTAACTGTTTTAATAAGTTCATCCTTGACACTTGACAGAAGATTAATAGTCTTGATTTTGAATTCAATTTCATCATCTTTATACTTTCTTTTCTGAACCCTTCCTTTAACCAGAAGATAATATCCAGTAATGAAGAATTTACTGTTTTCAATATAATCCTTATCAAATAGCATAAACCTGAAGGAATCTGAATAGTCCTGCAAAGTAAACGAGCCATAAGGTTTGCCATTTTTCCCAATACCTGTTTTTATATCAATTACCATACCCGCTACCGTCACATCGCGATCGAGATATTCACGAAGGTTTTGCAGATCTGCAAGCGTTGCAGTTGTAAAGGCACTTATCTCCAGTTTAAAATCATCAAGAGGATGAGATGAAAGATAAATTCCAATCACTTCTTTTTCCCTGTTAAGCTTTTCAAGTTTCGGCCAATCGGGGCAAGGGGCAGGTTCCGGTGTAATCATGTCAAATCCACCTGTTTCTCCGAAAAGTGACTGCTGACTGGAACTCTTCACTGATTTTGAATTATTCCCATACCTTATAAGACTTTCAATAAAGCTTGACCCTTTTGTATCGAGTGAAAAATACTGAGCCCTGGTTATTTTCGGGAAACAATCAAAAGCGCCTGCAACAGCCATTGCTTCAAGGTTCTTTTTATTAAGTGAGTTAAGGTTTACCCTTTCTACAAGATCATATATGTCTTTATAGAGACCGTTCATCTCTCTTTCCTCAATAAGCTGTAAAACTGCACTTTCACCGACTCCCTTTATTGCACCAAGGCCGAATCTGATGTTCCCGTCTTTATTTACAGTAAATTTAACATTACTCTCATTCACATCAGGTCCGAGTACTTCCATGCCCATGCGCCGGGTCTCGTCCATGAAGGTGGTAATCTTTTTTATATCACTGATATTACGGCTGAGAACTGCAGCCATATACTCAGCGGGATAATTTGCTTTAAGATACCCGGTCTGAAACGCTACAAGGGCATAGCAGGTTGAATGTGACTTATTGAAGGCATACTGGGCAAATGCTTCCCAATCGGACCAGATTTTATTTACTACATCTATATCATAACCCTTCTTTGAACAACCCTCCTGGAACTTCAGTTTCATCTCGTCCATAATTGAACGCTTCTTTTTTCCCATGGCCTTTCTGAGCGAATCAGCCTCGCCTTTGGTAAAGCCTGCAAGTTCCTGAGATAGTAACATCACCTGTTCCTGGTAAACTGTGATGCCATATGTATCATCAAGATATTTTTCCATAACCGGAATAGGGTAGTCAATTTTTTCCGTACCATGTTTGCGCCGGATGAATTTTGGAATATATTCCATTGGTCCGGGACGGTATAGGGCATTCATTGCAATGAGATCTTCAAGCCGGTTTGGTTCAAGATCTCTCAGGTAACGCTTCATCCCTGTGGATTCAAACTGGAAAATCCCGGTTGTTTCGCCATTACTGAAGAGTTCAAAGGTTTTTTTGTCGTCGAGAGGCATCGTATCGACGTCAATAACTATTCCTTTTGATTTTTTTATGTTGTCAATAGCATCCTTAATAATGGAAAGTGTCTTTAAACCCAGAAAATCCATTTTAAGAAGACCCACTGATTCTACATGACTTCCATCGTACTGGGTGGCATAAAGATCAGTATCCTTTGCTGTACATAAGGGAATATAATTATCGAGAGAGTCTTTTCCGATTATTATTCCACAGGCATGGACACCTGTCTGTCTGACAGAACCTTCAAGAACCTCTGCATATTTCAGAGTCTGAGCAATAAGCTTATTGGAAGATTCTCTTTCACGCGCCAATTCCGGAACTTCAGCATAAGCTGCCTTAAGTGTTATACCCGGCCTTTCCGGAATTAATTTTGCCAGCCGGTCAGCATCAGCCAAAGGTAATTTTTGCACCCTGGCTACATCGCGGATAGCCATTTTGGCGGCCATTGATCCAAAGGTAATAATATGGGCAACTTTATCATGTCCATATTTATTAACCACATATTTCAATACCGATTCACGTCCGTCTTCATCAAAGTCAATATCAATATCGGGCATTGAAATACGGTCGAGATTCAGAAACCGTTCGAACAGAAGACCATATTTTATCGGGTCAATATCTGTGATCCTGAGACAATATGCAACAGCTGATCCGGCAGCAGACCCTCTTCCGGGACCTACAGAGACACCCATTTCTCTTGCTGCCCGGAGAAAATCCTGGACAATAAGAAAATAGCCGGGGAATCCCATTTGTGCAATCATTTGCAATTCAAAATCCAGCCGGTCAGTTTGTTCTTTTGAGTGTGTTCCCCACCTGTCAGTTGCACCTTTGTAGGTCAGATATCTAAGATATTCATCTTTGTCCGTATGCCCTTCGGGTAAGTCGAACTCCGGCATTATAGGGTCGTGATCGAGTTTATATTTCTCAATTTTTGAAACCAGTCCGGCCACATTATCTATTGCTTCAGGAATATCATTGAATATGACCCGCATTTCTTCCTCGCTCTTTAAATACTCCTGCTTTGAATATCTTAACCTGTTGGGATCATCAATATCCTTTGCGGTATTTATGCATATCAGGCGATCATGTGCTTCAGCATCTTCCGCATTTATAAAATGGACATCATTAGTGGCAATCACCGGTACCTTGTACTTAACAGCCAGTTTTTTAAAAGCTTCTACTATTTTCTGCTGAAGAGGAAACGCAGTCCGGTCAGCTTCAGGGTCATAAGTTTCATGTCGTTGAATCTCAAGGTAAAAATCTTCACCAAAAATCTCAAGATAATTCTTTAGAGTGGCTTCTGCCCCCGCCAGTGAACCATTAAGTATTTCATCCTGGATCTCCCCACCCAAACAGGCAGAAGAAGCTATTAATCCTTCTTTATATTTTAAAAGAAGTTGTTTATCAACTCTTGGTTTATAATAAAAGCCTTTTATCCAGGCAATTGATACTAATTTAATCAGATTTTTATATCCAATCAGGTTTTTTGCAAGAAGGATCAGATGATCACCTGACCGATCCTCTTTTCCTGAGACATCCTCGATCGATCTTCTGGCAACATACATTTCACAACCGATAATTGGCTTAATACCTTTTTTTGTGGCGCTGTTATGAAATTCCTTTACACCGAACATATTACCATGATCGGTTATCGCTATAGCCTCCATGCCAAGAGTTTTAACCTTATCGATCAGTAATGGAATATTGGAAGCTCCATCAAGAATAGAGTATTGAGTATGAACATGTAAATGAGCAAAACCTGCCATAAAATTAACCTGGATATTCGTGTAACATTAATTTACAAAAGTACTCAAAATAGAATTAAATCCGGCTTTAAAAAGATAGCGTTATAAAATAATAGGTTGACCGGAATCCGACATTTGTAGGACAAAATGTGCAATCCGTTAAACGGAACGAAGCGGATTTGATTTGACAGATTAATTTGCAGATTGACTCTAAAACAAAAGTAAAAACAGGTCTTAAATTATTTTACTAATCTAATGTACAATGAAAAGAATTCTATTATTGTTCTTCGTTTTTTGTGGATTTTTACTGTCTTCATTTTCCCAACAAAAAACAATTACAGGTACAGTTACATCTTCAGTGAAGGAAGAGGGAACTCTGCCTGGTGTATCTGTAACGGTGAAGGGTACCACAGTTGGTACTATAACGGATGTAAACGGTAAATTTACTCTTCCGGTTCCGCAGAATGCTGCAACACTTGTTTTTTCATACATAGGAATGAAAAAAATCGAGGTTCCGATTGGTAATCTTTCTGTGATCGATGCAACTCTTGAGCCAGATATAATGGGACTCGATGAAGTTGTCGTCACAGCAATAGGTATCTCAAAGCAAAAAAAATCGTTGGGATATGCCGTTCAGGATGTGAATGGTGATAAGATCAACAATGCAGAAACAGGGAACCTGCTTTCCGCAATTACAGGAAAAGTTGCAGGAGTAAATATCACCAGTTCTGCCGGAGCCGCCGGTGCTGCTTCATTTATTACTATTCGCGGTCAGAACTCAATAACCGGAAATAATCAGCCCCTGTTTGTCGTTGATGGAATCCCCATTGACAACTCCATGAGCTATTCAGGGAATCCTGATGATCTGCAAAATAACCTGACCACGGGTGTAAACTATTCAAACCGAGCCATCGATTTGAACCCCGATGACGTTGAAACTATATCAGTACTTAAAGGAGGTGCAGCCACTGCACTTTATGGAATGCGTGCAGGTAACGGCGTTGTGATTATTACCACCAAAAAAGGGAAAGATACCGGTGGGAGAATAGCTGTAAATTTCTCCTCATCCATCGGTCTGGATAGAGTAAATAAATTACCTGAAATGCAGAATATGTATGCGCAAGGTAATAATGGTGTATACGGCACTACAACAACCAGCTCATGGGGGCCAAAATTGTCAGATCTGCGCTTCGATGGTGCTACGGACTCACCTCGCGATAAGAATGGGAATCTGGTACTTGCTACCAACCCATCGGCCAGGCAGGATTTACCTGCTGTTGCATATGACAATCCCGGTACTTTTTTCGTTACCGGAACAACGATTAATAATAATTTGTCATTATCTGGCGGCGGAAAGGATGCTAATTTCTACATGTCTATCGGAAACTCAACAACAAAGGGTATAATTCCCAGAAATACATTTGCCAAGACATCCTTTAAATTGTCCGGTGAAACATCGCTTGGTTCAAAAATTAAAGTATCCGGTTCTGCAAACTATGTCCGCTCAGGAGGAGTCAGAGTGCAACAAGGATCTAACACTTCGGGTGTTATGGTCGGTTTATTAAGAGGCACTCCTTCTTTTGATATAAGTAATGGCCATGGCAGCAGTGGGTACAAATTTGAGGATTCCTATATTCTGCAGGATGGAACCGGACTCCCGCGCAGATATACCGCCTCCTATGATAATCCTTACTGGACGGTCAACAAAAACCAGCTTACTGACCAGGTTGACAGGATAATAAGTTATGTAATGTTTGTTTATAATCCACTACCCAGTCTGACTTTGAATTACAGAGTAGGTGACGATTTCTACTTTGACAGGAGACTTGGGCATACAGCTTTGATGTCAGCTAATATTCCTGACGGACAACAGGAAGTGGATCACCATTACACGAACAATATAAATTCGGATCTTACTGTCAATTACTCTAGAAAATTGTTCAGCGATATCTCAACAAATATTACACTTGGGAATAACTTATTTCAGAGCTACGTTCAGCAGGTTTATGTACAGGGGAACGGTTTCGTAATCCCCGATTTCTACCACATATCAAATACTTCTTCACAACTTGTACGTGAAAGTACAACAAAATACCGTACAGCAGCATTTTATGCCGATCTGCAATTCTCATACAAGAGTATGTTGTTTTTAGGATTTACAGGAAGGAATGAATGGTCAACAACCTTGCCCGTAAGCAATAATAGTTTCTTTTTCCCTTCAACCAGCATAGGATTCATTTTTACTGAACTCCCTGCTCTTAAAGATAATAATTTCCTGTCATATGGTAAATTAAGAGCATCATACGCGAAGATTGCAAACCATGCCTTACCATATAATACAGTAAATATCTTTACAACTGCAATTATCAGTGATGGTTGGGCCACAGGTGATTCATTTCCATTCAATGGAATACCGGGATTTTATCCGAGCAACACGCTTGCTGACCCTTATATCAAACCTGAGAGTCTTATCTCACGTGAGTTTGGTATTGAATTGAAATTGCTCAAAAACCGTATTAATTTCGATTTTACTTACTATAATAACCAGAACCGCGACCTGTTAATAAATGTTCCATTAACCGGAAGTACAGGTTATGTTGCTCAGTACAAGAATGCAGCAACCATGGAGAACAAGGGTATAGAAATTCTGGCAAACGTAGTTCCGGTTGCGGCTCATGATTTTAACTGGTCATTTACATTAAATTATTCAAAGAATAATAATAAAGTCCTGTCTCTTGCTCCCGGTGTAACAAATATAAGTCTTGGAGGTTTCACTGGTACTGATGTACGCGTAGTCGCTGGCGAGGCCTATGGCAGCATGTTCAGTACAAGTTTTTATAAAGATGATCTGGGTCGTCTGATCATTGATGATGACGAAGAAAGCGCCGGTTATGGATATCCTATTAAAGATGAAAGCTTGAAATCACTAGGAAAGGTTTCTCCCGATTTCTTATTGGGATTCAGTAATGAATTTTCATACAAGGGATTTGACCTGACATTCCTTTTTGATGCCAAGAAAGGCGGAATCATGTGGAATGGTACAATAGCGCGTATGATAGGTTTTGGCTCTGCCAAAGTAACTGAAAACAGAGGTGCTTCGGTTGTCTTTGAAGGTGTAAAAGGTCATCTTGTAAACGGAGTTCCCACAACTGATGGTTCAGTAAACGATATTCCGGCTACTTATTCGCAGTATTATTATCAGAACATTGGAGGTGGTGCAAGCCCGGCACAGGAACAATTTGTCGAAAAGACCGATTGGTTACGTTTGCGTGAACTGACTCTCTCCTACGATCTGGGGAACATAATAAATAATAAAATATTCAAACAACTAAAAGTGTATGCAACAGGTCGTAATCTATGGTTAAAAACTCCATATAACGGAATCGATCCCGAAACTAATCTAATGGGGGCATTTAACGCTCAGGGACTTGACTACTTTAATATGCCAAATACAAAATCATATGTATTCGGAATAAAACTTGATTTTTAATTTTAAAGATATTACAAAATGAAAAAAATAGTTATTTCTGCATTATTCATCGCGCTGGCATGTTCGTGCGAAAAATGGATTGATCCATCCTTAAATGTGGATCCCAATAATCCTCCCGACGTTGCCATGCCGCAACTGGTTGCTCCTATTGAAGCGAACCTCGCCTATATAACAGGTGGTGAGCTTGCGAGATGGGATTGTGTCTGGATGCAACAAATCGCCGGTATACAAAGTCAGTCGGCTAATAATGACATTTATACTCTTGGTGAGTCTGATGCGACAAATGCCTGGAGTTACAATCTTTACAGCCCCGGAATGATCAGCACCAAAATTCTTATTGACAAGGCAACAGAAAGCAATTCACCTCATTATGCCGGTATTGGTAAAATATTGATGGCATATCATCTTGGTGTCACTACAGATCATTGGGGAGACATCCCATATTCTGATGCATTTAAAGGTCTGAACAGCGAATTTCAGCCAAAATATGATACTCAGCAGGTGATCTACACTACAATATTCAAACTCCTTGATGAGGCTATAACTGATCTTGGCTCTTCATCCAGTGTATTCAGCCCCGGCAGTGAAGATTTAATTTTCGGTGGTGATCTGGATAAATGGGTTAAAACAGCGTATGCCATGAAAGCCCGTTATAATATGCATCTTGCAAAAATCAATGGATCAACGGCCTATTCCAATGCATTGGCAGCAATTGCCAATGCTTTCACAAGTAACGAAGATGATTTTAAACTTGTATTCGGTCCGGCTTATAATAATTCAAACCCGATTTACCAGTCAGAACAGGAACGTCCGGGATATTATTCTGCCAGCGCTACATACATGAATATGCTAAGCTCTGTTAATGACCCGCGCAAAGAAGTTTATTTTGACGGAACATTTGGGTCAAAACCAGGGGAACCTGACGCCAATGCAGCTGTTATCGGTTCGGCTTATGCTTCATCTGAGTCACCGGTATATTTAATATCTTATGCCGAACTTAAATTCATTGAAGCTGAGGCAAGGTTCAATTTTAATGCTTCAGACCCGTTGGCTGTCAATGCTTACAATGATGGCTTGAAGGCTTCTCTTGAAAGAGAAGGGGTTTATGATGAAACCTGGTTCAATGCCAATAAGATTACTATTGCAGACATTTCCCTTGAAAAAATAATGAATCAAAAATATCTGAGCTCATTTCTGCAGGTTGAAGCATGGAGTGACTGGAGACGTACAGGTTTTCCTTCATTAGCTATAGCGACAGGGGCAGTTATCCCTGGTATCCCCCGCAGATTGCCTTACCCTGATAGTGAAAGGTTATATAATGGCGGAAATATGCCCCAGGGTCTTACCTTACTCAGTCGTATCTGGTGGGACGTTAATTAAGAGGGATTATCCAAAAAAGCTATACGGCAGCCTTAGAGCTGCCGTTTTTTTAGTTGCAGGTAATAACTTTATTAATAAATATTATATCTTTGCAGCCACAAATTTTTAAACAGGTTAAATAAATAAGCGTAAGAATTAATGGCAGTTAAAATCAGATTAGCTAGAAAAGGCCGGAAGAAACTGGCCTTCTACCACATTGTGGTTGCAGATAGCAGATCGCCACGCGATGGCAGATATATTGAAAAAATCGGATCTTATAACCCGATTACCAACCCCGCAACAATCGAACTCGATTTCGATAAAGCGTTAACTTGGCTGCAAAATGGCGCATTGCCTACAGATACATGTAGAGCTATCCTGTCTTATAAAGGTGTTCTAATGAAAAAACATCTTCTTGAAGGTGTTGTTAAAGGTGCATTTGATGAAGCTGAAGCAACAAGGAGATTTGAGGAATGGATTAAACAGAATGAGGCTAAAATCGAAGCTAAAAAATCCAATCTCGAAAAATCCCAGGATGATGAACTTGGGAAAAGGCTTTCAGTTGAAAAACGCGTGAATGAAGCGAGAGCAGCAAAACTTGCAAAAAGGAATGCTGATCTGGCAGCGAAAGCAGCAGCAGGCGACAAAGCAGAAGCAGTAGCTGAAGAAGCTGTACCTGAAGTAACAGATCAGGCTCCTGCAACTGAAGAATCTGCAACTGAAGAATCCGCAGCTGAAGAATCCGCAACGGAGACTCCTGCAGAAGATAAACCTCAGGAATAGTCGGATGGTCATAGGGATCTGCGATCCAATGGCTTACAAAAGCGACATATTGCTGGGACAAATCACGAAAGTGAGCGGTTATGAGGGAGCCGTAGCAGTTAAGTTAGAGAAAATCTTTACTGAGAATATACCCGAAATGGAATCGGTTTTTCTTGAAGTTGAAGGAAGACCGGTTCCTTTTTTTATTTCCGATATTGAGTATTCCGGAGCTGACATTTTAAAAATGCAGTTTGAAGGTTATCCATCTGATGAAAAAATCAGTGAGTTCATTGGCTGCAGAATTTTTCTGACATCAGGAATAAATATCAGAATAAATAACACAGATAACCCCGATCTGATTGGTTATAACGTGTTTGTGAATGAGAATAAGCCGCTCGGATTAATTTCCGATGTAATGCCAAATAACGGACAGTGGCTTATTACTGTTATATCTGCAAATAAGAAAAGTATTCTGATACCATTCCATGAAGATTTTATAGTAAGGATAGATAAGAAGGGGAAAAGGCTCTTCATGGATCTTCCGGACGGGCTGATTGAAATAAATTGAACTAAATTTTTCTATTTGCGTGCAGCTTTCCCCTGAAAAGCAAGTCTTTTATTGGTATGAATTAAACTATTATTAAACCACGACATTATGAAAAGGATGATTTTTGTTTCAGCCATCATTTTAGTTATTGCATCTGCCGCTACTGTAAAAGGCCAATCCGACACAAAAGAGACCCGCGATTTAAAGGGCTTTACAAAGGTAAACTTCGGAGTGTCAGGGAATCTCTATATCAATTTTGGCCCTGAATTCAAAGTAGTTCTGGAAGGAGACAGGAAGTATCTTGATGAAATTATAACTGAGGTTACAGGGAACAGGCTTATTATAAAAAAAGAAAACTGGAGATTTCATTTTGATGAAAAAGTAACTGTTTATGTGACTATGCCTGAGATAGAGGGATTAGGTGTATCCGGTTCAGGAAAAGCTGAGATCAAAGATGCCGTGAAAAGCGATGACCTCAGTCTGAGCGTAAGCGGAAGCGGGAAATTATTTGCAAATGACATCTCTGTAACTAATCTCGATTGCAGTATATCAGGCTCCGGCGATATTATTCTCGGAAGCGGTACATCAACTAAAACAAGAGTTTCGGTAAGCGGTTCAGGAAACTTTACCGGAGAATCTGTAAAAATCGGCACAGCTGACGTTCATATCTCAGGAAGCGGAAACTGCACCTGCAATGTAACAGAATCACTAATAGCAAGCGTGTCGGGGAGCGGTAACGTTACTTATGAAGGTAATCCCAGGGTTGATGCCCATGTGTCAGGATCTGGTAAAGTAAGATCAAGATAAACTACTTCCTTATTATTTTTATTGAGCCGTCTTTATTTATTTTGATGACCGGAGATACAGATTTTTTGCTCCGGTCGTCCTGACGGTATTTCACAACATAATCAACTTTCTCTATAAGGTTTTTCTCAATTTCACTGAAATTTCCAGGTGAAGGATTTCCGCTGAGATTAGCTGAAGTCGAAACGATTGGCTTCCGAAACCGGCTGATTAATTCACTGCAAAACTCATCCCTGCAGATTCTTATGCCTATAGACTTGTCCTCGCCGCATACGCCGGGAGCAAGATTTTTTGCATCGGGGTAGATTATTGTGAGAGGTGTTTCAGAAACATCAATGAGTTCGTAAATAATTTCAGGAACGTCTGTTACATAACGTTCAATCATTGAAACTCCGTCAGCAAGAATGATCAGACTTTTATTTTCTTCTCTCGATTTTAATTTGAAGATGCCATTGACTGCTGATTCATTTGTAGGGTCACAGCCAAGTCCCCATATAGTATCTGTCGGATAGAGTATAATACCTCCTTTTCTAAGGATATTCAGTGACTCCTTTATGTCATCTTCAAAAATCATTTAAACGATCTCATCGTTTAGAACTTTTAATAATCTCCCTTAGTTTTTTGTATTTCTTAAAAGTAGACTTTGCATAAAGTGAGCAGATCAGGAATCCGTTACGACCATCAAGAATTCCCATGTGAACAAAATAAGATCTGAAAAATCCCCAGAAAAAATGAATATAGGGAGTAAATATATTAGCCTTTTTCCCAGCTTTATAAAATTCTTCAGCACCAATAGCTGAATATTTTTTCATTTTATTAATATGATCCTGAAGTGATGAGAAAGGCCAATGAAGCAGGTCGCCTTTCATCTTTCCGATTGTTGCCCCGTTTGACATCATAAATTTCTCGTGCAGGTTTAATACACCCCATTTCCCATGGTCGGTGTAGAACATTCTCAACTGCCTGTCGGGATACCATTCAGAATGATTAATCCACGACCCACAATAATTGCTGCGCCTGTTAAAAACATAACCATCATATTCCCATTTGTCTTTAACAGCTATTATTGATTTCCTGAGCTGGTCAGAGAGAGCTTCATCAGCATCAAGTGATAGTATATTTTTATAACTGGCAAGCTGGAGAGCGAAATTCTTTTGATCACGAAAACCTTCGAATGCATGTTTTATAAACCGGACGTTATGTTTTTTGCAAATCTCTTCTGTGGTATCTGTGGAAAATGAATCAACAACAACTATCTCATCTGCTACTCCCTTCAGAGATGTGAGACACTTATCAATGAAACGCTCTTCATTATACGTGATAATTACGGCAGATATTTTAGGCATACATTGGTATCAGTTAGGATTGTGCTCAAATTTAACACAAAAACAATAATTAACAATTTTTAGTAATTTATTTTTTAATGGCATCATTCTAAACGGTTTAATTACAAATATGTTGTCAAAGATCATGCCGGAATATATTATTATATAAGTGTCTCATTAAGATAGATATACATTTTGGTGGGGTTTTCAGGGCTATAATAGTGGAACTTTACATTCTGAAATTTCCAGCAGAGATTTATTTAGGAAAATTTCAGGAATGACAACTGACCTGATCATAGTTTACCATTTGATATTTCCAAGTCTTTCCATAGCTTTCACTACACTTTCATGGGTTGCAAATGAAGAAAACCTGAAGTATCCCTCACCGGAGGGGCCAAAACCTGAACCTGGAGTACCAACTACATGGGCTTCATGAAGCAGTTTATCAAAAAGTTCCCATGATTTAATTTGCCTGCCCGAATTTACCCACACATATGGGGCATTAACCCCGCCATATACCTTGAAACCCAGTTTGGCAAGACTCTCACGAAGTATTTTAGCATTGTTCATATAATAATTGATCGTCGACCTCACTTCTTTTTTTCCTTCAGGGGTGAAGATAGCAGCGGCAGCTTTCTGTACAGGGTATGATACTCCATTGAATTTTGTTGTATGCCTTCTGAACCAGAGAGGGTAAAGGGGTTTCTCTGATCCATCAGAAGTTGCAGCTACGAGATTCTTTGGAATAACAGTATAGGCACACCTGGTTCCGGTAAAACCAGCGGTTTTAGAAAAGCTGCGAAATTCGATAGCTACTTCCCTGGCTCCTTCAATTTCATAGATTGAATGCGGAATTTCGGGATCAGAAATATATGCCTCATATGCTGAATCATAAAGTATTATTGATTTGTTTTTAATTGCATAATCGACCCATTTCTTTAACTCCGGTTTGCTGGCTGTTGTTCCTGTTGGATTATTTGGATAACAGAGGAAAACTATATCCACTTTCTTTTCAGGAATTTCAGGAATAAAACCATTTTCAGCATTACAGGGCAGATAAACAAGTTTGTCGTAGTATCCGTTTGCAAGATATTTCCCTGTCCGGCCGGCCATCACGCTTGTGTCAACATATACCGGATAGACCGGATCCTGCATTGCAATGACGTTATTCATTCCAAAGATCTCCAGAATATTTCCGGTATCACATTTTGAACCGTCAGAAACGAAAATCTCATCAGGTTGGATATCAGCACCTCTATCGTGGTAGTCGTTTTTTGCTATAGCTTCGCGCAGAAAATCATATCCCTGTTCGGGACCGTATCCTTTAAATGTTTCAATTTTCGACATTTCTTCAACACCCTCGTGAAAAGCACGGATTACAGAAGGCGTAAGCGGCTGCGTTACGTCGCCGATTCCCATTTTGATGATGTCGGCCGTGGGATGTTCTTTCTGAAATTCACGAACCCGTCTGCCGATTTCCGGAAACAGATAGCCAGCCTGAAGTTTT
Organism: uncultured Bacteroidales bacterium; assembly: GCA_963823065.1. Classification (GTDB taxonomy): domain Bacteria; phylum Bacteroidota; class Bacteroidia; order Bacteroidales; family VadinHA17; genus LD21. The sequence goes on along the minus strand of CAWGJX010000001.1, from coordinate 284,055 downwards.
AAATAATTCTCGTTTATCTGCGCCATTTTGTATATTTTAGCCGCAAATATATTAAAGTTACTTTTCATCCTAAAACAATGAATTATATTTATTCCAAAGTAAGCAGCGAAAAGAAGTTTTTTGGCAATACAGATCCATTCCAGCTAATTGAGAAATACGGGACTCCTCTTTATACATATAATGAGAATATTTTGCGCCAGCGATGCCGCGATCTGAAAGGGCTGATATCTTATCCTGATTTCACTGTCAATTATTCTCTCAAGGCGAACAGTAACCTCGAATTAATTAAGATTGTACGGAGTGAAGGATTACGGGCAGACGCCATGTCCCCGGGCGAAATATATCTGAATAGATTAGCAGGGTATAAACCTGATGAAATATTTTATATCAGCAATAATGTAAGTGAAGATGAATTCAGCTATGCAATAAATGAGGGCGTAAAGATATCTGTCGATTCTGTTTCGCAACTGGAGATGTTTGGTAAGCTCAATCCCGGGGGTAAAGTTTCATTCAGGTTGAATCCAGGCATAGGCGCCGGACATCATGAGAAGGTGACAACTGCCGGTCAGAAAACCAAGTTTGGTATCGAAATGAGCAGTATTCCCGAAGTAAAAAGAATTATTAAAGAGTATAAGCTTAACCTGATAGGTATTAACCAGCATATCGGTTCACTCTTCATGGATAGTGAAGCCTACCTGCAGAGTACCGGCAACATACTTTCAATAGCACGACAATTCGACGATCTGGAGTTCGTTGACCTGGGAGGAGGATTTGGAATTCCATATAATAAACAATCTGATCAACCCCGGCTTGACCTTAAAGAGCTGGGTGGAAAGCTTACGAAAGTCATTAGTTCATGGGTAAAAGAATATGGAAAAGATATAGAGTTCAAGATTGAGCCCGGACGGTATATTGTTGCTGAATCGAGTATCCTGCTTGGGAAGGTAAATGCAACTAAAACAAACTACAATATTAAATATATTGGCACCGACCTGGGATTTAATGTGCTTATTCGTCCTGTTATGTACGACTCCCATCATGATATTGAAATATACCGGAAGAATGATATTCCTTCCCTGAAAGAGGAAATAGTGAATATTGTGGGCAATATCTGTGAAACAGGTGACATAATTGCAAAAGACAGGAAACTACCTGAAATAATCGAAAATGATATTCTTGGAGTGCTTGATAGCGGTGCTTACGGATATTCAATGAGCTCTAATTATAACAGCCGTCTGCGGCCGGCCGAAGTCTTGATTCAGGCCGACGGAAACCCAAGGCTTATCCGGCGAAGAGATACCTTTGATGACCTGGTTAAAAATTTCATAATTTAATATCCTGACTACATTCAGTTAAAGATGGAGAAGAATAGCTTTGTTAAGATGCACGGTTTAGGCAATGAATACATTGTTCTTGAAAGTTCAAATATAGATTTTAAACTCACTAAACAGGCGATAATGCGTTTGTGCAACATCCATTTCGGGATAGGCTCCGATGGCATTGTTATGAAGGTTCCTTCATCAAAAGCTGATTTCGGTTTCAGGGTTTATAATCCGGATGGTTCAGAGGCTGAAAAAAGCGGTAATGGCCTTCGTATTTTCTGCAAGTATCTCTATGATTATGGCTATACAAAGACCCGTCAATTTTCTGTGGAGACTATGACCGATATCGTTTATGCCGAAATTGTTGAAGAAGAAAATGGAAAAGCAATGTTGATCCGTGTTGACATGGGGAAGGCAATTTTTGCTTCCCGCGATATCCCGGTCAACTCAGATCAGCCGGAATTCATCGGGCAGAAAATAATGGCCGGCGACCGGGAATTTGAAGTAAATTGTGTCTCAGTGGGCAATCCGCATTGTGTAGTAATCAAAGAGGAGTTGGATGAGGAAGAAATACGGGCTTATGGTCCCTTACTTGAAAATCATCCATTATTCCCCAATCGTATCAATGTTCAATTTGCCAAGGTCCTGTCTGATCACGATGCACAGATTCTGATCTGGGAGCGCGGAGCCGGATTTACACTGGCTTCAGGCAGCTCATCGTGTGCAGCATCGTGCGTTCTGGTTAAAAAAGGTCTCATAAAGGGCGATCTGACTATGCATATGCAGGGAGGAACTTTGAAAATACAAATAGATAAAGACTGGAACATCCGGATGACAGGTGGCGTGCGTGAAATCGCAAGAGGGGTGTTGGGAACCGAATTATTGGAAGATCTGAACAAGTCCTTCGCGGGATGATTCAATATTGGAAAATTCTCCTACATTTAGTGAATGATACTCTAAAGCGGATTTCATGCATGAAATATTTGAGTTCTTAAAACAACTTGTAAACCCGGAAAGTATAATACATTACGGCGGTATTTATTTGCTACTCTTCGTTGTGTTTGCTGAAACGGGCCTTTTTGTTGGCTTTTTTCTACCCGGTGATTCTTTGCTGTTTACTGCAGGATTGTTGTGTTCAACCGGACTCCTTGGCATCCATCCGTTTCTTCTGGTCGCTTTGATAATTCTTGCCGCGGTCGCAGGAAACATGGTAGGTTATGGTTTTGGAAAAAAGGTGGGACCTTTGCTTTTTAAGAGAAAGTCGGGGTTCCTGTTCCGGCAGCAGCACCTGGTGGCTGCTAACGAGTTTTATAAGAAGCATGGTAAAAAAACAATTATATTAAGCAGGTTTCTGCCTATTGTCCGCACATTTGCACCGATTGTTGCGGGCATCGTAAAACTGGAACTCCACAAATTTTTTATTTACAGCCTTGTAGGGGCATTCTTTTGGGTTAATGCCCTTGTTTTAACAGGTTATTATATGGGAAAATATATCCCGGGAATTAAAGATTATCTCGGTTACATTGTAATATTTCTGATTGTGATTACGTCCATACCTTTTTTATATAATAGCATCAGGAAACGGAAGCACACAAAACAAACCGACGAACAGAAATAAGTCCTGTTAACTTTTTATATTTCATGATTTATTTCCATTGACCAGGTTTTTTATATCCTCTTGTTTAGATTCAATTTAAATTGCGAACTATTTCAAGAACGTTTATTTTTCGTTTGAATTATTAAAAAACTCATATAGTTTTGTACCGGTGAATTTTTTTTATTTCCTAAACCTATAATTTTAATTTAATAATTTGAGATCATGATTAGTAGTTTATTTTGGATCGTTCCAATTTCGGCGCTTATGGCATTATTGTTTGCCTGGATCTTTTACAAAGGGATGATTGTACAGGAGCAGGGTACAGAGAAAATGCAGGAGATTGCTGCGTATGTAAGCGAAGGCGCTATGGCCTATCTCAAACGCCAGTACACCGTGGTAACCAAAGTGTTTTTAATTCTTGTGGTTTTGCTGGGAATACTGGCTTATTTGGGGATACAAAACCCGTTTGTTCCTGTTGCTTTTCTTACCGGTGGATTTTTCTCCGGGTTATGTGGTTACCTGGGGATGAAGACAGCTACCGCTGCTTCGAACAGGACTGCATGGGCTGCTTCAAAATCACTCAACAAAGGATTACAGGTAGCTCTTCGAAGTGGAGCTGTTATGGGTCTCGTTGTTGTAGGATTTGGCCTTCTTGACATTGCTATCTGGTTTATTTTTCTTAACAAGGTAGTTTTCACACCTGAGCATATGGCAACGGGTCTTCATTTCCTTGGATTGACTTTTGTTTCTGCCGGAACAGATGAACATCAGAAATTAATTGAAATAACCGCTACAATGCTTACATTCGGTATGGGTGCTTCTACACAGGCTCTCTTTGCACGTGTTGGTGGTGGGATTTTTACAAAAGCTGCTGATGTTGGCGCTGACCTTGTCGGAAAAGTTGAAGCAGGAATTCCTGAAGACGATCCACGTAATCCGGCAACTATTGCTGATAACGTTGGTGATAATGTTGGTGACGTTGCAGGTATGGGTGCCGACCTTTACGAATCTTATGCAGGATCGATACTCGCAACAGCTGCTCTTGGAGCGGCTCTGCCTTCATTAACCGCTGACATGCAGGTGACTGCAATTATTGCTCCTATGATGGTTTCTGCAATTGGTATATTACTTTCAATTGTAGGTGTTTATATGGTAAGAACCAAAGAATCTGCCACACCTAAAGCTCTTCTTCGTGCACTTCTCCTGGGAACAGGAAGCAGTTCAGTTTTTATCCTTATAGTACTGGCAATAATGGCAGCAGTGAACTGGATCACATGGGGTGTGTTTGGTGCAGCAGTCTCAGGTCTTGCAGCCGGGGTTATTATCGGTCAGTCAACTGAATATTTTACCTCTGATGGGAATGCTCCGACACAGGGAATTGCAAGACAATCACAACAGGGTCCTGCAACAGTTATTATAGAAGGTATGGCTGTTGGAATGTTTTCAACATGGATCCCGGTTATTACCATTGTTGCCGGTATCATTGCGGCCTATGGTTTTGCAGGTGGTTTCCACAACTTCGCTATGGGTGTTTATGGTATAGGATTTGCTTCGGTAGGTATGCTTTCAACATTGGGCGTAACACTTGCAACTGATGCATTTGGCCCTATAGCTGATAACGCAGGAGGTAATGCCGAAATGTCAAATCTTCCCGAAGAAGTAAGAGAAAGAACTGATGCTCTTGACGGTCTCGGAAATACTACAGCTGCAACTGGAAAAGGTTTTGCAATTGGTTCAGCGGCACTTACAGCTCTTGCCCTTATTGCTGCATATATGGAAGAAATAAAGATGTGGCTCACAAGGTTAGCTGATAAATCTCCTGAAGGTTTCAAACAGATAGGTGATACTTTATTTTATCATAACAGAATGCCCTCAGTTCATGAAGGTCAGATAGCAGTTAATCTGGCTACTGCAAATATCAAAGACTTCGTTGCTGCATACGATCTTTCTCTTTTCAACCCTATACTTCTCGGCGGCCTTTTTATAGGTGCTATGATGGCATTTGTATTCAGTGCAATGAGTATGAAAGCTGTTGGACGAGCCGCTGGTAAAATGGTCGATGAAGTAAGACGTCAGTTCCGGGAAATTCCCGGGATCATGGACGGTACCGGAAAACCGGAATATGCGAAATGTGTTGAGATCTCAACAGCTGGTGCACAGAAAGAAATGATGGTTCCATCGCTCATGGCAATAGCTGTACCTCTTTTGGTTGGCGTAATTTTCGGAGTGCCCGGAGTTATCGGACTTCTCGCCGGAGGTATGTCAACAGGCTTCGTTCTTGCCAGTATGCTTAATAATGCCGGTGGTGCGTGGGATAATGCTAAAAAGTATATTGAAAGAGGCCATTACGGTGGTAAAAAAAGTGATTGTCATAAGGCTAGTATTGTTGGTGATACAGTAGGAGATCCATTCAAGGACACTTCAGGCCCTGCACTTAATATCCTTATTAAACTTATGTCAATGGTCTCGGTTGTACTTGCAGGTTTAACTGTAGCTTTCAGCTTATTCGGATAATAAATTCAGAATATATATGAATTCGTAGGGACGTTGCTTGCAACGTCCCTATTTTTTTGTCCCCGGACCATGAATTTTCCCAGGTTATTTTATAAGCTCCAGGTAACTCACAGTTCCAGGCACATTTTCAGGTAATGGTACTTTTCCCATCGGACAACCGGGAACAGGACAATTGACAATTTTATGTTCTTTATTATCTGCAGGTTCCCAACCCTTAAGAATATACAATGCAAAAAAGCCTATAATAAAAGCAACAACAACATGCCAGCCTCCTTTAACCCACTTTACCACATCGCGGTCATCAGGGAATTTATTTGTAATTGCCACTCCGGCGGAAGATCCAAACCATATCATTGAACCACCGAAACCGACACTATATGCCAGCATTCCCCAGTCGAAATGTCCTTGTTCAAGACAAAGTTTTGTAAGAGGTATATTATCAAATACGGAAGAAAGGAACCCCAGACCAAGAGCTGTTATCCAGGATGCTCTTGGAAGGTCATCCACAGGCATAAGCGAGGCGCAGGAAACGAGGCTGAGCAGAAAAATTGTTCCCTTAATGGCTCCGGAAACTTCTTTCCAGGGCACTTTTCTGAGAGATGCTCCTATAATGATTGCGATCCAAACCCCCAGAGCTGGCATATCGTACAAAATATTTGATATAATTGCACCCGCCAGCATCAGACCGACGTTAAATATTTTTACCCAGTCGATCTTTGCATTAGGTGTGGCATCTTTTTGTATCCTTTGATACTTGTCCTGCTGGTGGGATGCGAACCATGAGAAAAACAACAAGGCAATACCTGCGGCGATATAGGCATGCAGAACATTAAAAGCGCTTACCCCGTCAATCCACATCATAGTAGTGGTTGTATCGCCAACAACGCTTCCGCTTCCTCCAGCGTTACTTGCTGCAACCAAGGCAGCTATGTACCCTACATGAACTTTCTTCTTAAATACGACAATTGCTATAGCTCCTCCTATAAGCGCAGCGGCAATATTGTCAAGGAATGAGGATAATATGAAAACAAATACCAGAAGGATAAATGGACCTTTCCAGTCGTCGGGAAGAAACCTGGGTAAAATATCCGGAACCCCCGATTCTTCAAATATCTTTGATAATATGGCAAAACCCAGTAAAAGGCCAAGAAGGTTAACAAGAATTCCCCATTCTCCCTGTCGCAAACCTTTATCCATTATTTGTTCACCAAAAGGGGTAGTCCCGAAAAGATGTTCCATGAAATGAAAGCCAGGATCAAAGACCAGTTTGAAGGTCAATAAAACAGCCAGGCCAATTACAGCTACCCAGAATGTATGTTTATGAAAAAGGGCGACCCCAAGAAGAACCAGACCAAAAAGGATAAATTCTAACCTTACAGGCCCGATTGACGGGACAGTGTTACCGGCTGCAAAAAGACACAATGGAGAAAACAATAATGCTATTAACATTAAGATTTTCTTGCTGTTACCGATAATCAGATAATGGAAAATATTTTTCATTAAATATAGAATTGAATTACTTCTGAAAAAAGAAGCATGAAAGTTAGAAACATTTTTGTATTTCATATCAATTATGCAGTTACTTTTGATACCTCACTTCAAATCTTATTTTGAAGGCAATGAATGCTTATAAATCAGAGCTACAACATTAGTCATATTAATTTGTCTTAGAATTACCATTTAAAACGAAGAAAAATGAAAAGGATTAACAGAATATTTATTCCACTGACATTATTGGTACTTGTGATTGGTTGCGCACCGGTATATAAATGCGGTGATCCAAAACCAGCTAAAGTCCCTGCATTGTGGAGCAAAAACCTAAAATTAGTTGTGATAGAAAGAGATAAATTATGTTCTAACCTGGCCTCAAAAGAAAGAGAAAATGCCATGTTAAAGGATACAATAATACGGTTAACCGGAAGGTACGCTGACCTTACAGTCAAATATAATTCCTTGTCCGATAACAATAATGCTTTAGAAGGGAAATATAGAAATTTAATAGATGAGAACCTGTCAAAAACTGACCAGTTCAATAAAGCTCTGGAAGCAAAATCCGATGAACTGAACACTAAAGAAAGACAGCTTGCCGAAAGAGAAAAATCATTGACAGAGATGCAACGTATAATAGCCAGACAGGATTCAATTACTAACCGACTGAATAGTATTTTACGCAATGCTTTGCTCGGTTTTAATCCTGATGAACTCTCCGTGGAAATTAAAAACGGCAAAGTTTACGTATCAATGTCAGATAAACTTTTGTTTAAATCGGGAAGCTCTGCTGTTGAGGACAAAGGGAAAGATGCTCTGAAGCTGTTAAGTGATGTTCTGGATAAAAATCCTGATATAGATATCCTTGTGGAAGGACATACAGACAATGTACCAATAAAAACAAATATTTATAAAGATAACTGGGATTTAAGTGTTGCCAGAGCTACCTCAATTGTACGGATTCTTACAAATGATTATAAAATTGCACCTACCAGGATAACTGCCTCGGGGAGAGGAGAATATTTCCCGAAAGCGGCGAATGATACTGCGGAAGGAAGAGCCAAAAACAGGAGAACAGAGATAATTCTTTCTCCAAAACTGGACGAAATAATGAAATTATTGCAAAGCAAAGAAGTAATCTAAATGATTACACAGTGCTTTATATCCTTGATAATTATGTTCTCTTTCTGGTGATACTCCGGTAGGCCAGAATCACAAGGCTTAGAATGATGAAAAGTGAAATCGTTATCCATATTACAAGTTCCGGTTTAATTCCAGGGTTCAATATTTTGGCACGATCAACAGAATTCAAATCTAATATATATGATTCAATCTGAGCAATTTGTTGCTGAGATAAGGTACCAGCGTCTCCAAAAGCAAGCATCTTCAAAGTAGGAGCGGGACCAACAGGTACTGATCCGTGTTGAATTATAGTGTCAATATTATTGACAAAAACGGTTACATCCTGACTGAAATATTTTCCTTGTATCGGCTTTAACACCGGGATAAATCCGCTGGCAGATCCCGGATTGGGTACCTTCCCTTCTCCGTTAACACCATGGCAGCCCTCACATTGCTGCCTGTATAATATCTCGCCGTGCCTGGGGTCGCCTATATATGATGCTGCCGGACCAATCGTTGAACGTATATTTATGTTACTCTGTTTATTGCCAGCAGAATTTCCTGATGAAGTATTATTCTGAGCAGACAAAATTTGTGACGATGAACTATTATTGCCGGAAATTATGGAACTTCCCTTGTCAACATTGAGAAGGTATGCCGATATGGCTTCAAGCTGATCAGATGGAAGACCTGCAAATGCTGGCATGACACTTTTCGGATTAGATTTTTTAGGGTCTTTAATTTGTTCTTCAATCTTAGCTGAATTCATTCCTCTTGCTGTTTCATGAGAAAGATCAGGTCCTATTTTTCCGCCAGAACCATTAATGCTATGACAAATCACACAATTATTTGAAATAAACAAATCATGTCCCTGCTTAATATTGGCAGGAGCATTTTCAGTAATTACTATTTTGTTCTGGACCGGGGAGATAGTTCCGGTCTCTGGCACTTTCCCTTTACCTTCGATAGTAAGAAAAATTATTCCACTAACAAAAACTATCCCGAGAATAAGCACAGCCGGTCTTTTTAATGGATTGGTTTCCTTGTATTTATCCATGAAAGGTACAGAAAGCATAAATAATACCAAAAGCAAGGGAAATAATATGGTCCCAACAGGTTCCCAATTTCCCTTAAATGCTTTTAAGGCCTGATACAGGAACAGAAAGTTCCATTCAGGCTTTGGATGGTACGAGGTATCAAGAGGATCTGCCGGCCCTGAAAATGGGGCTCTGATATAAGCTGAAAAAGCTAATAGGATTAACAGTATTAAAATCGCAATAATTATATCCTTGGCCACCTGATCAGGCCAGAAAGGGGTTGTAATGTTCCTTTTAGCTTTTTTCCAGGGACCAATGCTTCCGAATTGACGGAATGACATAAGGTGAATTATAATAAAAGTGAGAAGGATAAAAGGTACAATAGCTATATGCAATACAAAGAATCTGCTTAATGTAAGCTGGCCTATTTCCGTGCCACCAAGCATGAAATTTTTGATTGAGGTGCCTATCACAGGAATTGTACCTGCTATGTTTGTACCAACCTTTGCAGCAAAATAACCTACCTCGTCCCACGGAAGCAGTACACCGGTAAAGCTCATAACCGCCGTCAGAATGAGGAGGAGTACTCCTGCCAGCCATACCAGCTCACGGGGATGTTTATAAGCTCCCCAGATAAATACCCTGATTAAATGAAGACCAACCAATACAATCATTGCCTGACCTCCCCAGTAATGAATACCATGGATCAGCCATCCGAATGGGACGGAAGTTCGAAGATAACTAACACTTGAATAAGCATGATCGGTTGTAGGTACATAGTAAAACAGTTGCCAGACTCCTGATAATATCTGAAGCGAAAATACGAACAATGTAGCGCTGCCAAGTGCATAAAAATAGCTTGATTGTCCGGGTATATCCTCATCAATAAGGAATTTAATTGTTGATCTTAGCGGAAACCTTTCATCTATCCAGTTGCGGACCTTCGATGTGCTTGTCATATCTCAAATGGCTTTTTTTTCAGTTACACCTATTTCGAACCTTTCCCATTCAATAAATAGAATATTATCTACAATTTTTTGCGGGAGAGAGTCCAAACTCCTTGGGGAAGGACCTTGTGTTACCTTACCTTCGAGATTGAAAACACTGGAATGGCAGGGACAAACAAATGAATTCTCCTTCGGTTGCCAGTCATAACTGCACCCAAGATGGGGACAAATGGGTGAAAAAACTGTTACAGATGTCTCTGAATGTTTAATAACCCAAACATTCCTGGTTTCAAATCCTTCAATAAACGCGTCAGTTACCAGTTCAGAAAAGTTAATCTTCTGTGGCTGGTTTAAAGGAAGTTGATCGAGATTTGCAATTCTTATCAGTTTCTTATTATTTCTTCCCTTTCCTGTAATAACAATTGAACCAAGAAACGGTATCCCTAACACTAAGGTTCCCAGGGCAGTGAAAATTCCAATTACCTTTTTTAGAAATCCACGTCGTCTGTATGTTTCAGCATTAGTTTCTCCGGCAATCTTTTGACTTTGTTCCTCCATTTTTTTGCCTGATTAATAATTAATTAGATGTGAATATTCTAAATAGCTTATTCCAGGAATTCCGGTTGGAGATAACCGGACCCGGGCATAAGACCTGTACTGGAATATTTTGCATTTTATCAGGGCGTAGGTATAACCAACGTCATTTTGCAACACTCCTGAGATATTCCAATACCGATTTGACCTGGTCTTTCGAAAAATCGGGAGGTGTCATCGGAATCTTATATGTTACTATCAAATCTTTAATAATAGGGTCCTCCTGTTGCATCTGGACAGTATTGAGGAGAAGGTTCATTATAAATTCCGGGGTTCTGATTTTAGTTATATCTCTCAGGGCCGGACCAATTTTCTTTTGATCTAGTTCATGGCATAGTAAACACTTGCTATTGAATAGAACTTTCCCTTTACTTGCGATTTTCATGTCAATAGGCCCAAGCTCAATATTTTTGATTGGACCTACACCTTTATCTTTATTTTGCTGCTGATCAATCATGGCCGTAATGGCATGCGGCTCAGCTGACACGAGATCCTTATTCAGAAAATTCCGATTTCCCGGCAGAATCCAGAATACTGGTATTATAAGAAGAACAATAACGATGGATAAAATGTGTAATTTCATAATATAAATGAGTTTTCGTACACGGTTAAGATAAATAAAATAAGTTACACTAAATAAAAATAATATCAGAAGTTAATCCAGGTCAGAAGATATATACTATTATTATCCGAAGCATTTCTGCCTGAACCATCATAGTTAACTTTAGTCCCGTTAAATTTATTATTTAATACATACTGCAAGGAAAACTGTACGTTTTTCCATGGTGCACAATCAAATTGCAGGATGTAACCGTTACTGTCAGGTTTCCCCGTCTGGCTTCCTGTAACCGGAGCCGGTGCGTATACTGTCATATCACTGCTACCTGTGGTGGAATAATACGCGAGAGTAAATCCCAGCCCCCTGTCAAAATAGATACTTCCGTCTATTTTAAAGGAGTTAAGTGAGGATTTGGCATTCCCGGCATCTCCTGATTGGTATGAGGCATTCAGCATTTGATTTTCATGAATCCATCTGGAATGCAATATAAGATTTATGCTGGAAATGGAATGTTCAACCTGCAAATCAAAGCCAGTGTCAGTATACCGATTTGTCGATCCTGATACGCCGGTAGGATACATATTAGCTGAAAGGCCAATTGTGCCAAGCTCTACGTAGTAACCTGACCACTGATGTTGAAGTGCTAAGCGCCAGTAGGGGACAACCCCTTTCACTATCATATTGGCAGTGGCATCAGGGGGATCCGCTACCCCCTGGGGTGCCGACCTGTACATACTGAACTCTGCATAGACCAAATTATTGAACAATCCATAAGTGCCAATACCTGCAACCTGCTGGGCAAGTCCTCCATCAATCAGTGTCGAAGCAGAAGGCGAAGGAGCAACGCCTGAAGAAGCATATGGATATCCCCATGCCGGAGTACTATTCCATAGATCCTCTACAGAAGGATTGTTATTTATAGTAAAACCGTAAGCAAAATCTTTTGAAATCAGTTTAGTCTGATTGGCATAACGTATATCGACATTGTCTATCCCTATTGCAGCACCTTGCTGATCATAGGTTAATTGAATAAATGCGCCAATTTTTGGAGTTATTAATCCTGAAAGAAAGAGGCTTAACTGCTGCGGTAATTCAACATTGGTATTCTGCGTACCCGGCACTGCTTTTTTAAGATTAGAGACAGATATCTGCGTCATGGCTGATAACGGAGGTATTGACAACAGCTTTAAATTGTTCTTTCCCTTCAGATTCGTCCCATCGATTGAGCTGATGGTCGAAAGAGTATAGCCGTTAAGCTTAAATAATCTTCCAAATGCATTAAGCTGTGGAAAAGAATAATGACAGGCGGAGCATGACATTCCTGTCTGGCGGGCATAACTGGGCACCGCTTTCGTAGCCGGAGAGTAAATGCAGAAAACTATCAACGCAAATAAAATGCCCTTAATTAGTGGTTTTGATCCCGACCTTTTTTGATGCAAATTTGCATTTCTACTTGTTTTGCTTACTTCGACCCGCATAAAAAACTGTTTCATGGTTATAATAATTAAATTTCAAATTGCAATAATCAGACTTTATTATATGGATAGATGCTATCTCAAAAGATCGCATGAAATGAGCAGATTGTTGAATAATTATTAAACGCATGCTTTTGCTTCTTAGAATGTCAGGTGAATTCAAATTAATATTTAAGTTGAAAAGCAGATTTTAGTTCGGTTTCGATTACAATCAAAACAAATCATCAGAAGAAAAGTTCAAATTTTATTTAAGCAGGAACTATAAATAAATCCTATTTACGCTGGTATGTTTTCCCGGAGCAACATAGACCTATACGATGATATGGGGAGGACACAGATATTTAAGACTAGGATCCAGGTGTCTTGTTGGTAGCCATAACCATTTTTACCTTTAGGCGTGTCCCGATTTCGAGAAGATCAGCAAGATCCTGAACAGTGAGTGATTGTTCCATTCTCAGAATAACAGTTGGTTCCTGAAGTGTGCTTACCCGTGCTTTTAATAAAGGTTCAATATCATCAAAACTAATCTGATGACTATCGAGGTAATATTTTTTATCCTTGGTTACAGACAATGTTATTTGTTGTTTGCTAAGATTCTGAGCTGATTTTGAATTGGGCAATAATAACTTTATTACATTAGGATTTGCAAGCGAAGAGACTATCAAAAAAAACAAGAGCAGGAAAAACATAATATCATTCAGCGAAGAAGTACTGACTTCCGCCTTAAAATATTTCTTTCTTTTGATTATCATTTTACAAAACCTTTATAACCTCATTAACCTGCCTTTGCATATCAATAGAATAGCGGTCAATCATCATTTGCAGATAGTGATAACAACTGTAAGCAATAACACCTACTATTAATCCCGTACCGCTGCAGATCATTTTCTGATACAATCCTCCTGCAATAATTCCTATGCTGATATTATCAGCAAGTGAAATATTGTAGAAGATCTTGATTACCCCGGCAATCGTGCCAATGAAACCTAACATTGGAGCAATGCCCGCAATTATACCAAGATAGCCCGTGTTTTTTTCCATCTCAGAAATCTCGAGATTGGCTGTTGCCTCCATATAATTCTCTATTTCCTTTGAAGTTTTCCCTCCCTGACTTAGTCCGCTTTCAAGTATTCGACCTAGTGAAGTGTCATTATTTCTTGACTGAGCCAGTGCTTCCTGTGATTTTTTGTTTTTGAGTTCATCTATTATATTAAAGACAAGTGTCTTGTCAACAACAGTTGTTTTCCTGATATAAATAAATCTCTCTATAAAAAGATAAATACTGAAAACCGACAACAAAAGAATCGGGATCATAATAAATCCGCCCTTCATAAGCAGTTCTGCCACATTATTAACTGAGTTAGTGTCCTTTAAGTGCGGTTGATCAATCGCCAGCGAAATGTAAGTGTAAATCATATTTATCCTTTTATTGTGGCATCAAAGTTATTAATAATTCCCTGCCGTGGGCGTAGCAAATATTATACAAACAAATGTACTAACTCTTTAGGAAAAACCTGTTGTATCAACTAAATTTGGGTTTTTATCTGATAATGTTTACTCAGGCACTAATTTATTATTTTAACCACTCGATAATTTTTCTTTTCTGATGCCGTTTTGAATAGTAACAATAATACTAACCTATATGACTGCTGCCTTTTCGGAAATAACACAGACTCTTGATACTCTTAATAAATCGGGGGTAGCGCTACCCATGCAACATGCCCCGGAAGTTACTAGATTGATAGATATCATTATGAAGGGAGGTATCATAATGATACCCATAGCCTTGCTTTCAATAATTGCTGTTTATGTGTTTATTGAACGTTATCTGACTATCAGACGGTATATCAGTTCAGACGTGGACTTCATGAACAGTATTCATGAATATATACTTAATGGCAGAACTGATGCAGCACTCGCCCTTTGCCGTAGTACTTCAAAGCCTATCGCGAGGATGATTGAAAAAGGAATATCGCGTTTAGGCAAGCCTATTAAGGAAATTGAAGAATCAATCGAGATTGCCGGCAAATTTGAGGTATACGACCTTGAAAAAAACGTACAGATATTGGCTGTAATAGCTGGTATTGCTCCAATGTTTGGTTTCCTTGGAACTATAATCGGAGTAATAAAGATATTTTTTAATATTTCAATGACAAGTGATGTAAGTATTGGCAGTGTTTCTGCCGGACTTTATGTCAAAATGGTCTCCAGTGCATCAGGGCTCATTGTGGGTATTATGGCATATATCGGATATCACTGGCTTAATATAATGGTAAATAAGGCTATACACAAGCTCGAATGGAATGCTATGAACTTTATTGATCTGCTAAAAAGTCCGTCAAAATGATAAATCTTAGCAAGAAAAAAGACTTTACTGCTGAAGTATTTACTTCTTCTATGAATGACATCATGTTTTTTCTCATGCTGTTCTTCATCATTATCTCAACACTGCTGAACCCTAGCATGATACGGATTGCATTACCAAATTCACGAAACAGTCAGACACTTCAGAAGAAGGAAATTAATCTTACAATGACAAAGGAGAAGGTTTATTACGTGAACAATACGCAAGTACCTTTTGATGAACTAGAAGCGCAACTAAAGAAAGAACTGACTCATTCTCCTGATGCTTTTATAATGCTGCGTTTTGATAATACACTTCCAATTCAGGATCTGGTTAATGTACTGTCACTTGGGAACAGGTTGAATTCGAAAATGATTATTGCAACAGCAAAAACCCGCTAAATACACCCCCTCGCCGCTACGCGGCGGTACCCCTAAAGGGGAACAATCACGGTACTTTAAACGATTTTTTATGGTTAAAATGAAACTATAGTCCCGCAAGGCGGGATTGGGGGGTGTTACCTTAGGATTGTAAAAGTACTTCTTTCTTTTCTTCATAAAGCCTCATGCTCTCAACGATAATCTCATAGGCCTTTTCCTTGTTAAGAAATTGTTCCACAATTACATTTTTATGCTCGAGTTTCTTATAGTCTTCAAAAAACCTCTTTAATTCCACAAGTGTATGAGGCGGAAGTTCCGATAATTCATTGATATAATTAACAGACATATCATTTCCGGCAACGGAAATTATTTTATCGTCCCTTTCATCACCATCGATCATTTCCATTACTCCGATTACTTTTGCCTCGACTATACTCATCGGGAAAAGTTCTATGGAACAAATAACGAGTATATCAAGAGGGTCATGGTCATCACAATATGTCTGAGGGATAAAGCCATAATTTGCCGGATAGTGGACAGATGAAAATAGCACTCTGTCGAGACGGAGTAAACCTGTAGCCTTGTCCAGTTCGTATTTGCCTTTAGATCCTTTAGGAATCTCAATTATGCTTTTTACAGTTGTTGGTGCATTTTTCCCTGTATCAACCGAATGCCAGGGATGAGCGGAGTGTTTCATTGACTTATTATTATATTAATTATCTTTTGAACTCACTATAAGACACAAATCAGTGATTTTTGTTTAAAAAATGTATATAAATTTAGAACATTTGTGCCCCCCTTCCCCCCTATAGTGGGGGTAAATTCACAGTCATTTAATAAACTCATTGCAAACACCGAATTTGTCCCCCTTTAGGGAGACGCCGCGTAGCGGCAGGGGGTCGCCATCTTTAACCTTTTGACCAGTTGGGGGGCAATCCCGGAAATAGTATTATTTTTGAGAAAAACCATATTTATGAATTTACCCGAACTTACCGATATTAAAACAGCTCATTCAAGAATTAAGTCATTTATTCATCATACTCCCGTTCTGACATCACATCAGATAAATGAACTTTTTGACTGCGAGCTTTTCTTTAAATGTGAAAATTTTCAAAAGGTTGGTGCTTTTAAGTTCAGGGGTGCAACAAATGCTGTCCTTTCAATGTCAGATGAGGAGAAACGCAGAGGTGTTGTCACCCATTCATCAGGTAATCATGCGGCGGCACTTGCCCTGGCGTCAAGAATGAATGGAATAAAAGCGAATATTGTTATGCCCGAAAATGCACCTCTTGTAAAGAAAAATGCAGTTGCGGGATATGGAGCCATTATTACCTTTTGCAAACCCACCCTACAGGCCCGGGAAGATGCAACAAAATTGATAATGGAGAAAACTGGTGCAACCCTTATCCATCCTTATGATAATTTTAACGTAATATGCGGGCAGGGAACTGCCGCTCTGGAGCTTATTAACGAAAAAAATGATCTTGATATCGTCGTAGCTCCTGTTGGAGGAGGTGGTCTGCTGAGCGGCACTTCAACATGTGCAAAAGGTCTGAGTGATACAATTCATGTTATCGGTGCCGAGCCTCTTAATGCAAATGATGCATTCATATCACTCACAACAGGTCAGCTTACGCCTTCCGTTAATCCTCATACGTGTGCTGACGGACTACTTACATCGCTTAGTGAGCTGACTTTTTCAATAATCAAAAAGAATGTAGACAGAATTCTGACAGCCAGGGAAGAATCAATAATTGAGTGTATGCTTCTTATATGGGAGAGGATGAAAATAATTATAGAACCTTCATCAGCAACAGTTCTGGCAATCGTAAAAGAAAACCCTGATTTATTCAAAGGTAGAAAAATAGGACTTATCATCTCCGGAGGAAATGTGGATTTCAAAAAACTACCCTTTTAGTTTTTCTTTTTGAAATAGGCTACAATTGGATAATGGTCGGAATACCTTACTTTAATTATCTCAAAATAGCTATTAATAAAAGAGTTATCATACAAGATATAATCTATCCTGTTTGGAGGATAATTCCCTTTATATGTGAATCCAGCGCCATATCCTGAATTAACAAAAGAATCATGAAGTCCTTTGCGGATTTTTCTGTACGAATATGAGACAGGAGTATCATTAAAGTCACCTACTACCAACACCGGATAAGGTGATTTATTGACCTGTACCTTCAGAACCTGCGCCTGAAGAGCTCTGTTTATGAATCCTTTTCTGAGACTTACTGATAAGCTTTTCATTTCGCTCTGTTTAGAATCCGAAGAAGTTAATTCTTCAAGAAATGAACGTTCCATTCTTTTTAACCGGAAGGATTGAAGATGATTATTGAAGATCCTGATCGTATCCTTCTGTATCAGCACGTCAGTATAAATCGAACGGCTCGAAGATCCCTGGTGCACTATTTCCCCTTTCCCGACAATAGGAAATTTGCTAAGAGTTATTATTCCGTAATACCTGTTTTTACCGGTTCCCGAGACTTTCATATGAGAATAATATTTGCCACCCAGGGCAGCAATAATGGATGCTTCTTCCTGCGACGGATTACCCGATAAATAAAGCTCCTGAAGACATATTATATCGGGTTTTTGGGTCTTTAAAAATTCAAGAACTTTCTTCTCCGAGGTGGTTCCATTATTATATTCAAAATAATTAAAGAGCCGTACGTTATAGCTTAATAACTTATATGTATTCGTCTTATCTCCCGAGCCCCTGGTCAGTTGAATATAGTTCAGGAAATGATTGAAGCCTATTGCGATAATAACTACTGATATAAGGGCTTCAAATCTTAACAACATTGCCCAGATAATAACAAGTATAATATTAACCAGAAGAAGGTAAGGATATGCGAGACCGAAAAAGGCAGGCAGGGCAAAATATGCGGGACTAATTATGACCGCGAGATATGAAAGCAGAAGCGTAAAAGCAAAGATAATATTTATCGCTAAAAGCGATCTATAGAGAATTGTTCTCAATTGCAATAATTTGTTATTACGAAATTAGTACTATTAACAGGAATATTTAGTCCGGAAGATTGTTTTTTGACAATCAAAGCCAAATGCAGTACTAACAAGTAAATATCTAAGATCAATTTTTTTTCTGACTTTCATTAAAAAGTTCTTCCTTCTCTTCCTTTGTCAGGCTGTCATATCCGGCTTTGGCTATTTTATCCAAAATGAAGTTTATTTTCTTCTGGTGTTCAGCCTTGATTTTATTATACTCATATTCATTTGCAACTCTTTTGTGAGTGATGGTAAGCTTTTTTCTTGGTTTAAACATAGTTACAAAAAAGTCAATAATTTTATTAAACCCTTTTCCGATATCGTGTCCCTGTTTCAGACTTATTATGTAGAAATAGCCGAAAAGAGCCCCACCTATATGAGCGAGTTTTCCTCCTGAATTTACGGAAAAGTCCATAACCGATGTAAGGATAAATATCGCCAGAGCCATGTACTTTATCTTTATTCTTCCGAATAAAAAGAGTTGTACAGTATAATCGGGTACATATACAGCAATTGCTACCACAATAGCCATTACCGAGGCGGAAGCTCCAATGGCTGCGGAATCCGCAACTACGGACGAAAAGGCAGGAAAGACGTTGAATGAGATAATATATACAAGAGCTCCGCAAATTCCTCCAAGAAGATATACTGCAACAAGCTTTCTTTCGTCCAGATATTCAAGAAAGATTCTGCCAAACCAATACAGCCACAACATATTGAACAGGATGTGTAAGACCTCCTGATGTGTGAACATATAAGTGATCAATGTCCATGGACGAGTGAGCAGGGCATTTAGAGAGGCAGGCACTGAAAGAAGATCGAGAGCTTTTTCTGATATTAAATTGTTATTCAGCAGAAATCCAATCACTGCGACAATTGTGAGCAGAATAAAAACAGCAACATTAATGTAGATAAGCTTTATAAGATTATCCCCTTTTCGAAACGTTAATCTTATGCCATCGAAGATACCCATCAGTACAATGTATTTGTTGTTTTTCGCCAGTATCTTATCAGAATATAGCCAAAGAGCATACCTCCAAGGTGAGCCGAATGTGCTATATTGCTACCGGGTTGAGTTATAGCAAGGATAAGTTCAAGTGCTCCGTAGCCAATAACCAGATATTTTGCCTTAATTGGCATGGGTGGGATGAGTAGCATCAATTGAGTATTCGGGAAAAGAACCCCGAAGGCAAGAAGAACCCCAAATATTGCTCCTGATGCTCCAACAGTAGGAGTACCAAGCAATATCTGAAGTTTTTGCATATCAGGTTCAGTAAATACCTTTCCCTGACGAAGATAATTTGCTCCTTCGGTAATAACTGCATGCAGATTATCGGGAGTCATGCTGTTTATCAGGTGATTATACTGAAAGTAGAAAACCGTCTCAAGAGTAAAAGCTGCTCCTAATCCGCAGACCATATAAAAAATGAAAAAACGTTTCGGTCCCCACACATTTTCCAGAATCGGCCCAAATATGAACAAGGCATACATATTGAAGAATATATGCCAGAAGTTCGCATGCATAAACATGTGAGTGAAAATCTGCAGGGGTTTAAACTGTTCTGACTTTGGAAAATAAAGTCCAAGTAAGGCATCCAGATCAACTCCGAAAACACTTCTTGCTGCATAAAGAGCCAGAAGCATCAGAACGTTAATCATTATTATATTTTTCACAACCGGGGGTAATCCCAGGAATCCTCTGCCGTATCCGTTCATCTGAATTTTTTTTCTTTTTCTAACTTCAATTGTCGGGCCAAAAAACAAGAATGGTCAATTTGTCATTATTCTATATAAACCTTATGCCCTGTATTTTTTCCTTTGTGTCCCTTTGTGAATTACTTTGTGCCCCTTTGTGGTTAAATGATTTTTTATTTTTACCACAAAGGCACACTAAGGGTACACTAAGGTTCACAAAGTTGGTGATTCCATAATAATTATTTAAATCTTTTATCAATATCCTCCAGGCTTATTATACTTATAACAGGCTTTCCTTTTGGAGAATAATTTGGCGATTTGCATGCAAAAAGAGTATCAAACAGATCTTCCATTTCTCCCTGGTTCAGAACTTTTCCATACGGAATTGCTGAAGCACATGCCATACCGGCCGCGACTTTCTCTCTGGCACTGATTGTAGGTTCTGCCTGAGTGTTTTTATAATCCTGCAATAAAATCTCAAGTATCTCAAGAGGATCGATTGAGCTGCTATCTGCCGGTCTGCCATTGATGGTGATCTTGGATTTCCCGGTATACTGGAAGCTGAATCCCAGTAAACGCAGTTCGTTCTCTATTTCTTTCAGAATATAGTAATCGGCTGGATTTAATTCTGCTGTTACCGGAAAAAGATCCACCTGGCTTATTGCTCTTTCATTGCTCAGAGAGTCAAGGAATCTTTCATAAAGAACCCTTTCATGAGCTCTTTTCTGGTCAATCAGCATTAATCCCGATTTCACGGGGCATACAAAGTACTTATTTTTAATCTGGAAGAATTTTCTAGTCGACTCCTTTATTTTTTCAAATTGTTCAGGGTTTTCGTTTTCTTTTTCAAGAGTCGTATATAGCTTTTCCCAGTTTGCAGTATTTTCTCTTTCAAAACGTTCAACGAAGCCTGATCGTTCAGTTGTCAGCTCTTCGCCATCAAAAGGATTAAATTGTGTATTGACCTCTATCTTCGGCTGATCAGGCATTATCCCGGTAGACCTCATCAGCACAGGGATATCGACAAGTGCTTCATTCTCAAAATCAAGTGATGGTACTATATTGAACCTGCCCAGAGCTTCCCTTACTGACGCCATAAGTATCTGCCATATGGATCTCTCATCCTCAAATTTTATCTCTGTCTTGGTAGGATGAATGTTTATATCGATCGATGCCGGATCGGCTTCCATGAAAATGAAGTATGATGGAATAGCTTCAACCGGTAGAATATTCTGATAAGCTTCAACAACTGCTTTGTGAAAATAGGGATGTTTCATGTAGCGGTTATTTACAAAAAAGAATTGTTCGCCATAAGTCCTTCTCGCATTTTCAGGTTTCCCGACAAATCCTTTTATGTTTATCAGGCTTGTTTCGGTCTCAAGTGTAATCAGATCCTGGTTTATCTGTTTCCCAAAAACTCCGATTATCCGCTGTCGAAGATTACCGGAAGCTAAATTGTAAATCTCCGAATCGTTATGATGAAGTGAAAACCTAATATCAGGATGAGCCAGAGCTATTTTCTGAAATTCATTGACAATATGTCGTATTTCAGTATTGTCAGATTTAAGGAACTTTCGTCTGGCAGGAATATTGAAAAAAAGATTTTTTACCGAAAAACTTGAACCGACCGGGCAGCTGCATGGTTCCTGCATTTCAACCTTTGAACCGCTTATGACAACCACGATCCCCGTCTCACTGTCTTCCCTCCGTGTTTTAAGCTCAACCATTGCAACAGCAGCGATCGAAGCCAAAGCTTCTCCCCTGAATCCTTTCGTAGTAATTGCAAAAAGATCCTGGGCGGTTGTTATTTTTGAGGTAGCGTGTCTCTCAAATGATAACCGGGCATCAGTTTCGGACATTCCTGATCCGTCGTCAATTATTTGAATCAGGGTTTTCCCTGAATCCTTAATTATTACCCTGATGTTTTTTCCTCCGGCGTCGACCGAGTTCTCAACTAACTCTTTTACAACAGAAGCAGGCCTTTGTATTACTTCTCCTGCAGCTATCTGGTTGGCTACTGAATCTGGTAAAAGCTTTATTACATCAGGCATTAATAATAATATTAAATACGGATTTGTTTATAAACGGGACAGCTTTATCCCTTGTTCATACAACTTTGCAAAGATATAAATATTTGATCATAACTTTTCAGAACCTAAAGGTCATAACAGCTTTTGCTTCTCACAGACTTTGATGATAGATGTGCTACATAATCGCCCAATCACTCTAAGCATCAGGCAGTTTTCCTGTATCTTCTGACTGCAAGAGTAGTAAAGACAACTGCAATAATAACAAGTGAATAGAGTTCCCTGCTTATATCCTGAATTGTTGAGCCCTTAAGCATTACCATTCTGTTAATACGCATCAGATAAGCAACAGGATTAACCATATTAAAATCCTGTGCCCACATTGGCATACTTTCATATGGGGTAAAGATCCCGCTCATGAGGATAAATATAACCATACAGAAAAATGCGACAAACATATATT
Source organism: uncultured Bacteroidales bacterium (assembly GCA_963823065.1). Classification (GTDB taxonomy): domain Bacteria; phylum Bacteroidota; class Bacteroidia; order Bacteroidales; family VadinHA17; genus LD21. Next base: position 261,473 of record CAWGJX010000001.1, on the reverse strand, counting down.
GCTGTTGAGTGCCAGAAAAGGTCGAAATAAAAAGTGCCAGACCAAGAACAGCTATCAGAAAAATTGTGCTTCCAAGGAACATAACAAGTATACTCCCTTCAAAGGGAATGTTAAATGCGATTTTTCCTATTATAAGCCCCAATGCCAGATCAATAAGCCCTATAAGAAGAAAAGGCACCATCTTTGCAATGATGAAATGATACTTTCTTACCGGAGTCACGTTTATCTGCTCGATTGTTCCAACCTCTTTTTCCCGGACCATGTTTAAACCAGCAAGCAGGAAGCCTATTGCAGTAACCAGGATTACAAGGATCCCGGGCAACATATAATACTTATAATTAAGTAATTCATTATACCAGTATCTGTTGTATATTTCAATACGAGATACAGGAGTTAGCGGAAGAGTTGTAATATTTTGTTTAATCAGATCAGTATTGTAATCAAGAATGACTCCATTGAGATAAGCCCATGTAAGCTCGGCCGATGAGGCATTAACAGCATCAATGGTGGCAAGGAGCTTTCCTTGTTTCCCGGTGCCGATATCCTTTCCGAAGCCTGATGGGATCTGAATGATCATGCTGCATTTGTTTCGGTTTAAAAGGTCATTGGCCTCGCTTTCCGAAAAAGTTAAATAAGAAACTTTGAAGAATGTTGAACCGTCAAGCTTGCTTATCAGACCTCTCGATTCAGAGCTCATATCTTTATCAATGATTGCGATTTTGACGTTCTTTAACTCGAATGTTACGGCAGGGACAAGAATCAGCATCTGCACAATAGGAACTGCAAAAATTGCTTTTGAAATAAATTTATTCCTGAATATCTGCAAAAATTCTTTTCGGATCAAATAGAAAATTGTTCTCATACTTTGTCTTTTTTTGAATCCTTTTTTTGCTAAGCGAAGTTTGAAAACTTCGCTATGATATTAATTATCCTTTAATCTTCATTCATCTTCGACGAAGTCTGAAGACTTCGTCGAGCGTCGGTAACTTATTCCAATCTTATTTTGAAGTTTCTGACACTCAGTCCTATAAATGCAAGCGTCATAACAATCAGTATCAGAGTTTCCTTCCAGATATAAAAAAAACCGGTTCCTTTTATCATTATGTTTTTGATTATGATTATAAAATATCTTGGAGGGAGAATGGAACTTATATAGTCATAGATCTTTGGCATATTTTCGATAGGGAAAATAAAACCTGAAAGTAAAACAGTGGGCAGCATTAGACCTACAAGAGAAATGAAGATAGCCTGCTGCATATTATTTGATACCGTAGAAATTAAAATACCCAGGCTCAAACTCATCAGTATATAGAGCATGCACTCCGCAAGAAGTAAAATAAGGCTCCCTTTCACCGGGAGTCCGAATACGAGCCACGAAAGGGCAAGAATCAGAAGCACGTTTATGAATGAAAGGATAAAATATGGCATCACTTTACCCAGTATTATCTGAACCGGACGGAGAGGCGAGACAAGCAAGACTTCCATAGTGCCAAATTCCTTTTCACGGGTTATTGTTACTGAAGTCATAAGAGCACAAATCAGTATAAGAATAAGGGTAATAACTCCCGGCACAAACATAAAATTACTCTTCAGTTCCGGATTATAGAGCATCTTAACTTCAGGCATTATATGTACCGAATTGTTTGACGAGGAGCCCGCCAGACTCATAGTAAAATCATTCACAATTGCTGTTGTATAATTCGTTATCAGTGTAGCAGTGTTTGGTTCAGATCCGTCGGCGATTATATCTAGTGAAGCTTTTCCTTCACTTATAAGTTTTTTGCCAAAATCGGGTTCAAATACAATAACAGCTTTTGTTTTTCCCTTTTTAAAAACTTTATCAATATCATTATAATTCAGCAATGTCTCAGTTTTTTTGAAAAACCCTGAAGAGATGATCTTGTCTGTAAGTTTTTGAGTAACTTCATCATGGGATAAATCGAGAAACGCAACCCCGGCGTTCTTAATATCGGTGCTCACTGCATATCCGAAAATAAGTATCTGAGCAGCAGGGATGCCAAACAATATAAATAGTGTTCTGTAATCCCTGAAAATATGCTGGAACTCTTTTTTTACAAAACCAAGGAATCGTTTCATGTAATTAATGAATAAAAAGCTACTAGCTCTATTTTTATCTCCAACTTTTTTGCCCCCCTGCCCCCTAAAGGGGGGTAAAATTCGTTTTCTTAAAGAAATTTTTTTAGATGATCGTTTTAGCCCTCCTTTAGGGGGGTTGGGGGGCCCGCTGGGGGATCTGGCCTCGCAATTTTTATAAATACCTCATCAATGCTTTTTGAGTTATATTGTTTTTTCAATTCTGAGGGAGTGTCAAGGGCAACAATTTTTCCGTCATTCATTATTGATATTCGGTCGCAGTATTCCGCTTCATCCATGTAATGAGTTGTAACAAAAACCGTTATGCCTCTTGATGCTGTTTCATAAATCGACTCCCAGAATTGCCTCCTTGTAATAGGGTCAACTCCACCGGTTGGTTCATCAAGAAATACTATTTTTGGATTATGAAGGATTGCCACTGAAAAGGCAAGCTTTTGTCTTAACCCTAACGGGAGGTCGGAGATCATTCTGTTCTCATACTCCTGGAAATGTAATTTTTCCAGAAGTTCTTTCAGCCTTTTTGCGATAAGAGTTCTGGACATACCGTAGATCCCTCCATAAAGAACGATATTTTCCTTAACAGTAAGATCTTCATAGAGTGAAAATTTCTGGCACATATAGCCGATATTCTTTTTAATCTGTTCTGTCTGATGGTACGCATCAAACCCGGCAACTTTCACTTCTCCGGATGTGGGTTTTGAGAGTCCTGACAGGATTCTGATAGTTGTTGTCTTGCCGGCACCATTGGCCCCCAGGAATCCAAAAATCTCACCGGCGTAAACTTCAAAATTGAGATGATCATTGGCAACAAAAGTTCCAAACTTTTTTACGAGATCATGAACTATAATTACTTTTTCACGAACTTTTTCCATAATGTACTTCTTTGTGTCCTTTGTGTTTTCCTTTGTGCCCTCTGTGGTTAATGGATTTCTTTTCTATCATTTGGTTACGACTTTATTTTTCCATTAGTTCCAGGAACCTGTCTTCTATTCCTGCTTCCGCTTCCTGAATAACCGCATCATCTATTCCATCATTTTTAAGATAATTCAGAAGAGCTCCGTCTGCACTTTCGTCAGCTAAAGTCACATGAATTGAGTCTCCAAAAGGATATGCTGTAAGAACACCCGGATTTTTCCTAAGAGATAAAATGAGTTTGTATTTTTCTAATGCTTTTACTGTAAAAAGTTTTTTACTATACCCTTCTCTTATTTTTTGAGGCGTATCAATAGTGAGTATTTTACCATTTTGTATCAGGGCTACTCTATCGCATCTTATAGCTTCATCCATGTACGGAGTGGATACAATGATAGTTATATTATACTGACGCAATTTACCCAGCATATCCCAGAACTCTGATCGTGAGACTGCATCTACTCCTGTTGTTGGTTCATCAAGAACAAGAAGTCGTGGTTTATGTATAAGGGCACATGAAAGTGCAAGCTTTTGTTTCATCCCACCCGAAAGCTTTCCGGTAAGTCTCTTTTTAAAAGGTTCTATATGGGAATAGATATCAGAAATAAGATCATAATTCTCCTTAACAGTAGTTCCGAAAACTGTTGCATAGAAATTCAGATTTTCTTCGACTGACAGATCCTGGTACAGGCTGAATCTTCCCGGCATGTAACCTATATTCTTCCGGAGTTCCTTGTAATCTTTAATTACATCCATTCCGAGAACATTCATTTTTCCTTTGTCGGGAAGAAGGAGAGTGGTAATGGTCCTGAAAAGGGTTGTTTTACCTGATCCGTCGGGACCGATGAAACCAAAAACCTCACTTTCATTTACTGAGAATGAAATGTCCTCCAGAGCTTTTGTTGATCCGAATGATTTATAAATGCCTGATGTCTCAATTGCCTTTATCATCTTTAATTTTTTTCAGCTGTGAAGAGAGCTTCACCCGGCATTCCTGATTTCAGGGTGCCGTCGTTTACAACATCTATATTCACTGCGTAGACCAATATAACACGCTCCTCTTTTGTCTGAATTATTTTAGGTGTAAATTCTGCTTTTTCAGAAATATAACTTATCCTTCCGGGGAAGGACTGATATCCTTTTGTTCCCTTGTCAATTCTTATTGTACAGGCCTGTCCTGTTTTTATTCTTCCGAGCTGGGCGCCACTTACATAAACCTTCAGTTTTATAAGTGACAGATCTGCTATTTTTGCCAACGGTTTTCCCGGAGCAGTCATCTCACCTGCTTCTGCGTACTTTTCTATAACAGTACCTTTGAGCGGGCTTTTTATGGTGCACTTTTTAATCTGTTCATTTACACTGGCTTTTTTTGATTCGTAAACTGCCTGTTCAGCTGAAACTGACACTTTCTGAGAGTTATTTGCTGCAATTTGTTTTTGAAGAACGGCAACCTGTCCGGTAACGTCATCATATTGTTTTTGCGTTGCGGCCGAATCTTTAAGCATCTTTTCGATTCTGGACACATTTACATTTTGATTGGCTATCTGTTGATTAAGGACCTCGTTCTGTGCATTGACAGAAACCAGCCGTACCAACACACTTTTCATGCCTGCTTCTATTTCAGCCTTTTGAAGATGAAGAACAGTTGTATCTACAAGAGCAATAATAGCTCCCTTATCAACCTGACTTCCCTCTACCGGATCAAATTGGAGAACACGTCCACTCGTTTCGGCGGATACAGTGACTTCAGTTGCTTCAAAATTTCCATAAGCATCAGCTTTGTCAGTATTATTTTTGCATCCTGAAAAAAGGATGACTGCAAGTATTATTAATGTTCTGGTTTTCATATTGTTTTAAGGTATTGTTTGATAATTTTTGTATTGTATTGGCCCCCCTTCCCCCCTAAAGGGGGGGTAAATACTGGAGGTCCTTGGTTTCATTCTATTTCTTTACCACTGATGTTCAGATATTCAATTTCTGCCATGGAAAGATTAATCTTATGAATCTCATAATTTATTGCAGCATCCTGTTCTGAATTGAGCTCGTTCAGGTAATCAGTTGCAGTTATAGTGCCATTCTGGTATTGCGATTCAGCAGAAGCAGTTATTCTTTTTCTGAGTATGATAAGCTCAGAATCGCTTTTAACAAGGGCCTTCAGACTAAATATTTCAGAGTTTTTTGATTCCATAAGCCTCTTAAGATTATCTGTAAGATCATTTTTTCTGTTTTCAATAATGGTCTGTTGAAATGAGACTATTTTTTTTTCATTTCTCGTCTTGTTCCAGTCAAAAATATTCCACTTTACGCTTGCTCCTAGTACATAATAAGGAGCAAACTCATTTTTAAAGAAATTGCTGCCCGGAGGATTTCCGTATCCGAGTGATGCAAATCCTACCGCCTTGGGTAATCGCTTGCTCTCAATAACTTTTAGGCTGGCATTGAGCTGTTCTTTTCTCAGATCGAAGACCTGCAGTTCCGGCCGGGTAATATCGTTTGAAAGCTCTTCGGGTTGCGATGGTGTAACGAATTCCGTGGAGCTGTCAATTTCATTACCCGTAAGATCGGACAGGATTTTTAATAAGGACTTTTTCTGTATTTCATTTTCAGCCAGTTGCTGTTCATTTTTTATTTTTTCTGACATAAGAACATCAATGTCCGACTTGATTATGACTCCATTTTTAATCCCCGATTCCATTGTAGCAATTTTCTTTTTAATAATATCGAGGTAATTATTAAGAAGTTCTTTTTTCCTGTCGAGGAGCAAAAGATTGAAATAATATCCGTTAATCTGTGCACGAAGTTTGTACAGGTCAGTTTCGGTTTGCTTTTCATTTATATTCAAGTCAGCTTTCTCGAGGTCGCGAGCTCCCTTAATTGCTCCGCCATCATAAATGACCTGGTTTACATCAACAGTTATTTTATATTGTTCATGTGGGAGAGGCTTTATCGCATTTGCTATGCCTGGTATTGGCAATGATCCCAGTACGCTGCTCATATCGATAACCGATGAATTATATACCAGGCTTCCGTTTGCATCGAGTGTGGGTAGCCAGCCTTTTGCCAGATTTTCATCTTTAAGTTTCGATATGTCAGAATAGCCTGTTTTTTCATTTGCCAGGGCATTTGCAGTTGATGCCATATTATAACACTCTTTAAGAGTCAGTATTTTTTGAGCACTAAGAATAGATGATCCTAAAAACAGCACTATTAGTACTATAAATTCTCTTTTTTTCATTGATATACTTTAAAAATTTTATTTTTTTATTGCCCTGATCACAAATTCTGCAGCATATTCCTTACGCTGCTCAATATATTCGTTGAAATCAACATCAACTTTATCGAAGATTCCTTCAATTAAACCACGCGCAACAAATGGGAAAACACTCAATGCTGCTATTGAAACCATTAATTGCGGCAATTTGTTTTCTGTGATATTGTATTTTACAAGTTCTGATTTATGTTGTTCGCAAAGTTTTTGCCAGAGGTTTTCAAAGTGGACATTTTTCAGAAGTTTTTTTATTCTTGCAGGATTCCTGTTTATTTCATTAAGTATAAATGCAGGAAGTTTGGGATTTTCCTGAAGAAATGTGATATGTTCTTTGAAAAAGAACCTTATTTTCTCTTCAAGGCTCAGGTTATCTTCGAAAACCGGTGCAAATTTTTTGAGGACTTTTCTGGCTACCATTTCAAAAACAGCATTGAAAAGCTGATCTTTTGTCCTATAATAGTAATGCAACAGTGCCTTATTGATACCTGCATGAATGGCTATGTCCTGCATTCTTGCACCATCCATTCCTTTATCTAAAAACACATCAGTTGCGGCTTCAAATATTTTCTCTTCTGTTAGTTTATCATTATCTGTCATATTCTTAACCTATTGGTTTAACTATATAGTTTAACCGAACGGTCAAAAGTAACATGAAATTTTTAGTTTACAAAATAAAATAGGGTAAAAATCATTTTCGGGCTAAAGCACGGTCTGTATTGATCTCTCATAACTACGGGCTTGATCCAGTGGTTATTGATAATCATAGGAAATATCTTATATTTGTTAAAGTGAAAGGCAAATCATATTTGTTTTATGATCTTGAAGATAAGAAATACCTGGCTTTGCATAATTGTATTGATTTTCATATCTGGCAGTTGCAGGAAACCAACTATCCCTACCAGCTTACCTGAATTAACTACTACAGAAACAAAAATTGGGGGAGATGATGGTCGTTTGTTTATTAATTCAGGCGGATATATTACATCTTCCGGAGGACTGCCAATACTTGCACGGGGAGTTTGCTGGAGCACTAATGAACTACCTACTGCAGCGGATAATAAAACCATGGATGGACAAGGAACTGGTATTTTTTCAAGCGAAGCACAATGGGTATTTCAAAGGTTAACAACATATTATTTTAGGGCTTATGCCACAAATAGCCTAGGGACAGCATATGGCAATCAGATGAGTGTTACTACTCCTTGTGGCTGGGGAATTAATTACTATTTTCAATATGTTATTCTCAGCGATCCTATAGATGGCGCCATGGGACAGCCAACAAATACAACTCTCAAATGGAATTCGACAGGGAATCTTGGGACATTTGATGTTTATTTTGATACAGTCCCTGATCCATCTAAAAAAATCGCCGAAAACATTACTTCAAATAGCTTAGCCCTAAGCGGACTTGATTCTGCCAAAACCTATTATTGGAAGGTTATTGGATGGGAGACTGCATTCCCCTGCAATAATGATGTATCTAAAATTTTGCATTTTACAACTGCAGGATATCCTCTGGTTTCAACAAGCCTTGTTACAAAATATACCTTTACATCTGCCATAGTCAGTGGATCTATAAAGGGTGACGGCGGTGCCAAAGTAACTGAATGCGGAGTTTTCTGGGGGACAAATCAAAATCCTGATTTGACAGGAACGAAGTTTATAATTGGCAGTGGAACAGGATCATTTTCAGGTACTCTCAACGGATTAGTGCCAAACACGACTTATTATGTAAAAGCTTATGCTACAAATTCCCTTGGAACCTGGGTCAGTTACCAGGTTAGTTTTAATACTGACCGGAATACATTTTTACCTACGATTTCAACATCAGCAGTTATCTATTATACTTCATCAACTGCCATAGTCGGTGGATTTGTATCAAATGATGGCGGTTCCGCAGTCACTGAACGAGGAATATACTGGGGAACTGCACCAAATCCTGAATCTGGCGGGACCCGATTTCAAATTGGAAGTGGTGCAGGTCTGTTCTCAAACACACTCTCGGGATTAAATCCAAATACAACTTATTACCTGACAGCTTATGCAACAAATCAGGAAGGCACAATTTATGGTTCACAGGTCACTTTTAATACGGGTGCTAATTCAGTTACACCTTCAGTTTCCGACATTGATGGGAATGTTTATAATACAGTAAAAATAGGCACTCAGGTCTGGATGGTTGAAAACCTGAAAACCACAAGGTATGCTGATGGTACCTCAATCCCTCTGGTCAATACTGTATCCGACTGGAATGCACTCACTGAAATCGCAAAGGCCTACTGCTGGTATGATGATAATATAAGCAACAAAGATGTTTATGGCGCATTATACACATGGCCGGCAGCTATGAAAGGGGATGCAGGCAGTATTAGTAAACCAAGTGGCGTGCAGGGAGCTTGTCCCACAGGCTGGCACTTGCCAAGTGAGGCTGAATGGACAGAACTTGAAACATACCTTGGCGGCGAAAACATTGCAGGAGGAAAAATGAAAGAAACCGGGTCAACCCACTGGTTTGATCCCAATTGGTCGGATTCAAATCTTGGGACTAATGAGAGTGGCTTTACCGGTCTTCCGGGAGGTTCTCGTGCATGGTATGGTGGTTTTTACCAGATTGGGAGGATGGGATATTGGTGGAGTACTACAGTTTTGAGTGACATTGTATCTACACCTCCTGCCCTTACAATTAGTAGTGTTTCCCTTGACCTTTACTCTGCAAAATTTCAATGGCCCGGTTCGAGCAAGTCCAATGGCAATTCTATTCGCTGTCTGAAGAATTATTAGTTTGTTTGTTTTATTATTTAACCAGGGAAGAGGTCACAGATTTTCTCTTCTTTTAGTTTGTCATTATCTGTCATAATTCTAACCTATTGGTTTAACTATATAGTTTACCCTATGAAATTAGTATCAGACAAAATAATTTTGTAAAAAATCTGGCATTTTGTAAATTTACCTATGGTCTCGCTGACCTACAATAATATTTTAAAATGCATAACAGGAAGCTGACAAGGTTATCCGGATTTGACTATTCTGAGAACAGGAATTATTTTTTCACAATTTGTGTTCAGATCCATGAGAATACATTTGGCTCAATTGCAAACAAATCAATGTCATTATCAAAAAATGGAATTATTGCCATGGAACAATGATATTGGTTAGGAAATCAATACCCTTACATTGATTTAATTTCATTCGTAATTATGCCAGATCATATACATGGAATATTGTATATTGATACATATCGCAATTTCCCCCTTCTGTCGGTGAAATACGCCAATACTTCTATTTTGTTTTAGTCAGCAAGTATCCTGCTTTACATTTATCCGAAAATTTTAAGGATTTATGAGAAAGTTGATTTTGATATTTACATTAAGTGCTGCAATAACAGGAGTAAGCCGGGGCATTTCTTTAATTGGGCAGCAGGATAGCATCTGGACTCTGGAGAAATGCATCAACTATGCATTGAATAAGAATATCCAGGTCAGGAAAAGTGAGCTCTCAAATAAGCAATATCAGGTTTATGAAGAACAAGCCCGGGCCCAGCGATTCCCCTCAGCAAATGCGTCGATCAGTCAGAATTTCAACTGGTCAAAAAGTACAGCAACCGGAGTAAGCGGATTAACCGGGAATAATGGTTCAAATGTTTCAGTTAATTCAGGAGTTACAATTTTCAATGCTTCAAAGCTTACAAACCTTATTAAACAGGCGGATCTAAGTATTGAAAGCGGAAGGTATTCTCTCGAAACCACGAAAGAATCAATCAGTTTGAGTATTCTCGATGCATATCTTCAGATATTATATGCAGAAGAACAGGTTCAGAATGCAGAGAAACAAATTGTATCAACGAAAAGCCAGCTTGACCTTGCTGAAGAGAGATTTATCCTTAAGGCAATATCTCAATCGGATTACGCACAGGTAAAATCCCAGCTTGCTGGTGAAAAACTTACCCTTGCCAATTCACAAAGCCAGCTTTTAATTGCTAAAGTCACCCTTGAGCAGTTGATGGAACTACCCCTTACAGAAGACTTTAAAATTGCCCATCCCGATCTTGCTGAATCTCTGAATCAGAACAGAATTCCTGATGTCAAATCAGTTTATGAAACAGCTTTAGCCATAAAACCTCAGATAAAAAATGCTGCAATTAACAAAGAAATAAGCTCCTATGATGAAAAAATTGCACGGTCGGAATTATTTCCAACATTGTCAGCCAGTGCAGGAATAAGCTCAGGTTATACAAGCCTTGATAACAGTTCATACTTTGGCCAGATAAATAATTCAGTTTATCCGTCTGTTGGATTCTCACTTTCAATTCCAATTTATCAGAAGAAACAGGCTAAAACAAGTATTGCTGTTGCAAGGATTGGCTATGAGAATGCCGACTTAAGTGAGATTGATACGAAAAACGCTCTTAGGAAAAGCATTGAACAGGCTTGTGTTGATGTGACTTCAGCTCAGATAAAGTATGAGGCCAGCAAAGAGAATTACAGTGCAACACTCGAAGCTTCGAACCTCTCGGATGAAAAATTCAAACAGGGTGTTATTAACTCTGTTGATTACCTTGTTTCAAAAACTAACATGATAGTATCAGAAAGTGAATTGCTACAGTCAAAATATAACCTGATTGTAAGTTATAAGATTATGGATTATTATCTGGGAATTCCTTTATCACTATAAGAATACAGATAAAAAGTCAAGATAATGAACCCCACATGTTATTCAGATTCGACATCAAACAAGCACCCTTATATCAACATGTGAGCTCCATCATACCATTAAAAATTTAAACCAATATATGATGAAAAAGAGAACATTAATAATTATTGGAATAGTTGCAGTTATTGCAATTGTAACTATTCTGGCACTAAAACCCTTTTCAAAGAAGGAAGTAGCGGTCAACTTTAATACTATAAAAGTAGAGAAGGGCAATATCAGCAATACAGTTACTGCCACGGGTACAATACAGGCTATTAAGACTGTCAATGTAGGTACGCAGGTTTCCGGAATCATTCTGCATATCTACGTCGATTTTAACGATCACGTGAAGCAGGGCCAGCTTCTGGCAAAGCTTGATGAGACGCCGTTAAGAACTCAGCTTGCTCAGAGTCAGTCGGCTGTTGATCAGGCAGTTTCGCAGCTTCATTTCCAGGAATCTACTTACAACCGGTTAAAAGTCCTGTATGATAAACAGCTTATTGCCCAGACTGACTATGACCAGGCGTTGTATAATTTTGAGAATTCAAGAGCTGCTCTTGCCAATGCAAAATCAGCTCTCGACAGAGCTCAGGTAAACCTGGCTTATGCTACAATTACTTCTCCTATAGATGGAGTAGTGCTGAACAGAGCAATTGAAGAAGGTCAGACTGTAGCCGCAAGTTTCAGCACACCGACACTTTTTACAATTGTTAATGACCTTACACAGATGGAGGTGCAAACAAGTGTTGACGAAGCTGACATTGGAAAGATTATTGATGGCCAGCGTGTTGAGTTTACTGTTGATGCATACTCTGACATGAAATTTGAAGGTACAGTATCACAGGTAAGGTTGCAACCTGTAACAACAAATAATGTTGTTACATATGTCGTTATCTTGCACGCACCCAATCCTGATAAAAAGCTTATGCCGGGCATGACCGCCAGCGCAACAATTTATGTTGAAGAGAAGACAAATACATTATTACTGTCAGGGAAAGCAGTACGATTTACGCCAGACCAGGCTTATTTAATGAAAATGTTTGCGAAAATGAAGTCATCCGGTTCAATGCCGAAGATGCCTTCAGGTGCTCCGGCAGGAGGGATGTCTCAGAACATACCAGCCGGGCAAAGTATGCCTGCTCCGGGGATGATGCCTGGTTTAGCAAATGCCGATCCTAAAATGAAAACCGTATGGGTAAAGGATGACAAGATGGGATTGCATCCTGTAATGCTTAAGATAGGTATTGATAATGGCTCAAGTGTTGAAGTACTTTCAGGTTTGAAAGAAGGAGATGAGGTCATTGTTTCTACCGGTGATGATACCAAATCAGCAGCTAAAAAGACTAATAATGGTCCTCCCGGATTTCCTTTCTAATCACCCATGGTAAAAAAGAAAATGCTATGAATACAATAATAGAAATAAGGAATCTCAGAAAAGATTACCATGTTGGGGAGGTCACCGTTCATGCACTGCGCGGGATTGATCTTAAAATCAGTGAAGGCGAATTTGTGGCTATAATGGGTGCCAGTGGATCGGGAAAATCAACGATGTTAAATATCCTCGGTTGCCTTGATAAACCTACTGCAGGTGATTATTTACTCGATGGGATAAATGTAAGCAGTATGGAAAAAGATGCAATTGCACGGCTCAGGAATCTTAAACTCGGATTCGTTTTCCAGGCTTATAATCTTCTTGCAAGGACAACTGCTTTGGAGAATGTGGAGCTTCCTCTTTTTTATAATCCAAAAGTGAGAGCGAGAGACCGTCGCCAGGCGGCTCTTCGGGCATTGGAAGCTGTCGGACTTTCCGATCGTATGCATCACATGCCCAATCAGTTATCCGGAGGTCAGCAGCAGAGAGTTGCAATAGCCAGGTCGCTTGTTAATGATCCTGTCCTGATACTTGCTGATGAACCAACGGGTAACCTTGATACGCGTACATCGTTTGAAATAATGGAACTGTTTCAGAGTCTGAATGAAAAAGGAAGAACAATTGTTTATGTGACTCACGAAACAGATATAGCAAAATTTGCTACCCGGAACGTAATGTTTCGTGATGGGAAAATTTACAGGGAAAACATTGTTACCGAACGGTTGAATGCAAAGGAAATTCTGAAAACATTGCCTGTAGAAGCAATTGAAGAATTTGATTAATATAAAAAAAGTCAAAAAATGAACTACTCAAATTTATTTAGAATAGCCATAAGGGCACTTATAAGAAACAAGCTGAGAGCATTTCTCACAATGCTTGGTATTATAATCGGGGTGGCATCTGTAATTGCAATGCTCGCGATTGGTGAAGGATCAAAGCAGAAGATGAGGGGAGAAATATCCTCAATGGGGACAAACATGGTTATGGTTATGCCAAATTTTCAGAGACGGGGAGGTGTAAGTCTGGGAGCATCAAGCTCGATGGCCTTAAAGTACACTGATGTTTTAGCCCTGCGTAATGAAGCAACAGATGTTGCCGCAGTTTCTCCGGAAGTAAGGGCAAGCGGACAGATAATTTACGGTAATAAGAATACCCAGACCACTATATATGGAGTCAGTGAGGAATATCTTTCAATCAGAAAACTGGAAGTTTTGAGCGGGAGGGTATTTAATGCCAATGAGACCAGAAGCATGGCCAAAGTTTGTATTCTGGGTCAGACTGTTGTTGAGAATCTTTTTGGCGCCGGTGCCGATCCGGTCGGTCTTTCAATACGTATAAAAAATCTACCGTTTCTGGTAATTGGTGTACTCAAGGATAAGGGCGAAAGTGGAATGGGTCTGGATCAGGATGACCTGATCATCGCACCTTATACTACTGTCCAGCGAAGACTCGCAGCAATTGACTATATAAATGGTATTTATGCTTCAGCAACAAGTGAAGAAAAGAGTCCTGCAGCCATGTCTGAAGTGGAGGATATCCTTCGACGCACTCATAAACTGAAAGAATCGACAGAAAATGATTTCAGGGTAATGTCACAATCTGAACTTCTTAAAACTATTACATCAATCACAGATATTATGACATACCTTCTTGGTGCGATTGCAGGTATCTCCTTACTGGTCGGGGGGATTGGTATTATGAATATAATGTTCGTGTCAGTAACAGAAAGAACCCGCGAAATCGGATTACGTATGTCAATCGGAGGACGTGGGAAAGATATTATGAAACAGTTTCTTGCAGAGTCGATTATACTCAGCATTCTTGGTGGTGTGATGGGAGTGGTATTCGGATATCTCCTGGCCAGACTGGCCGGTTCACTCATGTCAAGCCAGGCAATTGTAAAGACACAGTCGGTAGTTCTTGCTTTTATAGTCTGTTTTGTAATTGGGGTATTTTTCGGATGGTATCCGGCACGAAAAGCAGCAAATCTTAATCCAATTGATGCTTTAAGATACGAATAAGGTTTAGATTTGTAAATATTGTGATCCTTAAAGTATCCTAATTGTAATTTGTCATACATTTAAATCCATGAAAAACTCTTTCACGGGAAATAAAATCAAAATTTTACTCCACATCCTGGTGTGGGCCATATTACTCGGCATCCCTCTATATTTCTTCCAAAGATGGGATGTTGGGAAAGATTTTATATGGATTTTCTATTTAGGAAACGTATTTAACGCGATCATATTCTATTCAAGTTATCTGGTGCTTGTGCCCAGGTTCTTTTTCAAGAGTCCTAAATACAAATATTATTTATCTACGTTTATATTATTAACATGCTTGTATTTCGTTTCTGACCAGACAAACGAATTTGTATTTAAACACGTGCCCGGCAGGGATAATACGGAGGAAATACAAAAGCAGAATGTGCAGCAGAACGAGCCTGGTCCTCCTAACCATGGTGAACATTTAGGGCGGCCCCCATTTCGTGAAATGCATCTCTTTAATTACATGGGTTCAGCTTTATTCCTTATCTTTTTATCGATAGGTATGAGGGTGCTGGAACGCCATTCACAAACTGAAAAGCTACAGAAAGAACTTGAAAAGGAAAAGCTTAATTCAGAACTTGCTTTCCTCAAAAATCAAATAAGCCCTCACTTTTTCTTCAATACACTAAATAATATTTATTCGTTGATAAGCATTAATGCGGAAGACTCTCAAAAAGCCGTTCTAAAGCTTTCAAAATTAATGAGATACTTATTATACGATTCAGAACATGGTGACACAAAACTGAGCAATGAAATTGATTTTATGACAAACTACATTGATCTTATGAAACTCAGGATGAATAGTAAGATCAGCCTGAATGTAAATTTTCCGGAAAAATATGCGGACATAAACATCCCGCCTTTGATCTTTATTCCGTTCATCGAAAATGCCTTTAAACATGGTATAAGTTACAGGGAAAAATCCTTCATAGATATAAGCATGACTACTGATGAAAATTCTATCTTTTTCAGATGTCTCAACAGCATAGTTAAAACCAGGGAAGAAAATGAACCGGGTCATACAGGCATCGGAATGGAGAATGTAACCAAACGATTAAATCTGTTATTCCCGGGTAAACATGATTTAAAAATTATTAAATCGGATAAAGAATTTGAAGTGCTTCTTCAGATTAAATTTGTGTGATGATAACAACAATTGCTGTCGATGACGAACCTCTGGCGCTGCAGCTGGTTAGCGGGTATATTGAAAAAACCCCCGGATTAAGGCTTGCCGGCAGTTTTGATAATCCGCTGGATGCCTCTGAATTTCTGACAGAAAACAGGGTGGATCTAATCTTTGTTGATATTCAGATGCCCGATCTCTCTGGAATTGAGTTCACCCGCCTGATGGAACAAGGGCCTAAAGTGATTTTTACTACAGCATTTGAAAAATATGCTCTGGAGGGATATAAACTTGAGATAGTTGACTATTTATTAAAGCCTTTCAGCTATGAAGAGTTTTTATCGGCAGTGCATAAAGTTCAGAAGCTGCTAAGACTTGAGCAACAGACTCCTGCCAGGGTTGATGTCAATAACGAATTCCTTTTCCTTAAATCGGATTACAAGATTAAAAGAATAAATTTCAATGATATCCTTTATATCGAAGGGCTTAAAGATTATGTAAAGGTATTTACAAAAAACTCTCTTAAGCCTGTTCTTTCCCTGACTTCACTAAAGCTTCTTGAATCAAAGCTTCCGGATACCAAATTCATGCGGGTTCACCGTTCATTTATTGTCAATCTTGAAAAAATTGATACTATCGAGAGAAGCAGGATTGTATTCGGGAAGGAATATATTCCTGTCAGCGATCAGTATAAAGGCAAGTTTCAGGAATATCTCGATAAGAATTTTCTGTAAGGTTCAACACCCCCTGCCGCTGCGTGGGATCGGCCCCCCCCGCCCCCCTAAATGGGGGTAATTCTCTTGAGTTTAATTAATTTATTTATGACACAGAATTAGTCCCCCTTCTATGTTGTAAAACAAAGTTTCAGGGACTTATTTTTTATTTAAAGAACAATTTCTATAAAAACATCCTTCTATAAGCAGATTCATATTACTGAACTGCATTGTCTTGCTTTAATTTCTATAGAAAGTGAGCTGTTGCCTTTAGGTAGCAGATTCTAAATAAGAACTGCAGGGGGACTACAACAGTCTCACTTATTTTTTGGTTTTTATAGAGATATATTATTTTTCTACTGAACATATATATGGTTTATTATTGCTTAATACAAATCGTATTCTACTTAATAACTTCTTTGCTATTTTAACTATTGCTTTATTGGGTTCCATTCTTTTACAATATGACAGATAGCTTTTCATCAGTGATGGGTCATTTCTTATTGCCATCCATGAGCTTTCGATCAATGCAGTTCTTAATACACTATGACCGCGGGGAGTTATGTCTCCCGTCTTTTCTTTCTCTCCTGATGATTTTGTTGATGGAACCAAACCTATATAGCCACACATATTATCTATGTTCCTGAAGCGATTTATTGTTTCAAGTTCTGTCAAAATAATCATGGCCGTTATTAATCCTATACCTGGTATGCTTTTTAATAATGTTACTGGTTCTTTATATTCCTTTGTCTGTGATAACAGGCGGATCTGTCTGGTTACATCAAGAATGGAAGTCCTTAAATGCTTAACTTCAGCTATTAAAACACGGAGGGTCTCTTTTCCACTCTCTTCGCCAGTATCAATACTCTCAAGCCATTTTATAAACCTATTGGTCCAGTGTGTCTGGGTGTTGTTAAATGAGTCATCCAGGCTTATTCCATAAAAGTATAAAAAGGATTTAATCCGGTTTTTATATCGGGTCATGTCTCTTACCAACATACTCCTGGTTCGTAAAAGACTCCTGTCTCTCTGTGTTTTTAAAGATGGTATATAAATGGGTGTCAAAGTGCCACTCGATAATGATCTCGCAATCTTTCGACTGTCTCTGCTATCATCTTTTTGTACCCGTTCCTTATCTGTTGTTGGTATATCGGCAGGATTCACAACTATTGATTTTATCCCAAAAGATAATAATTTATCATGGATCCAGTACCCGCAAAATCCGGCTTCGTAGGCAGAATGATAAGAACCTCCTGGAAAATTTTTAGCGAGATAATTGTACAAAACCTCTGGTTTTGGTGGCTGTGTAAAAGTCTTATATATAACATCTTCTGCCATTACTGTAACTCTCCAGCTTTTCTTGTGTGCATCAAAACCAGCATAAATGTTTTGATCCGTAAAATCAATTTTCTTACCTTGTGCTTCCATAAGTTTCAGATTTTATTTGGTTTAATAACTAGTAACTATTCAAATCTAATAACTATTCTGGAACTTATGTTTTACAAACATAGGGCCTTTAGGGGGACAGCCGCGTAG
The DNA here is from genome assembly GCA_963823065.1 of uncultured Bacteroidales bacterium. Classification (GTDB taxonomy): domain Bacteria; phylum Bacteroidota; class Bacteroidia; order Bacteroidales; family VadinHA17; genus LD21. The sequence goes on along the minus strand of CAWGJX010000001.1, from coordinate 243,697 downwards.
CGGCAGGGGGTCACGACAATATCATCTTATACCCCATTCCATGAACTGTCAGAATAATCTTCGGATTATTAGGATCAACTTCGATTTTCTGACGCAGCTTAAGGATAAAATTATCGACAGTGCGGGTATTAATGTCATAATCAATACTCCATACCCTGGTGATAAGATCATCGCGGTGAATAATTTTACCTGCATTCATATACAGGTAATGCAGAACTTCAAATTCTTTATGCGACATTTTAATTTCATCAGCACCCTCAAGTGCAAGGTAATTTTTGAAATTGACTTTAATATTACCTATTGTGATAAATTCTGATCCTGTATCATCTTCAATTCCTGCAGAACGTCGCAGAATTGCTTTGATCCTTGCAAGCAGCTCCCTGAGACTGAATGGTTTAGTGATATAATCGTCCGCTCCAAGCTCTAAACCTAGAACTTTATCAATTTCTTCGCCCTTGGCTGTGAGAAGAATGATCGGAGTATTTATTCCTTCTTTCCGTGCAGTCCTGCATATATCAAATCCTGAAACTTCAGGGAGCATAATATCGAGTAAGATCAAATCGTAACTTGATTGCAGTATCTTTTGAAGACCCGACTGTCCTTCGGTAGCTGTATCAACCTCGTATCCTTCAAATTCAAGGTTGTCTTTCAGACCATTTACCATGTTCAATTCGTCTTCAACAATCAATATCTTTTTCATGTGTAAATAATTTTGATTTTAAAGGTCACATGGAACCCAAATGTTGAGAATTACTTTCATTCTTGTTTGTGTTTGGAGAACATTTGGGTTTCATTTTTACCTGAATTATTTAACCGGAAATGACAATCGGAAAAGGGAACCTGACCCCGGACTACTTTTAACAAATATTTTGCCTTCGTGAGCATCCATAATATGTTTTACAATTGCAAGGCCAAGTCCCGATCCTTTTACCCTGTTTGCCAGGTTCATTTCAGTAACGCGATAGAATTTATCAAAAATATACTTCTGGTTCTTTTCTGAGATTCCAATGCCCTTATCTTTTACTTCAACATATACATATTTATCATATTTCCCGGTTCTGACAACTATATCTTTTATCTCTGTGCTGTATTTCATTGCGTTGTCAACAAGATTTACGAATGCATCTGTTATAGCTTCCCTGTCGAGCATTACCAGGGGGAGATTTTCTTCTGGCTTGAAAGTGTAAGTGAATCCTTTGTTTTCCATTGAATAGCGGAATGAATTAGCTGCATTTTCCACAAGTTCATTAATATTTGTCTCGCTAAGAAAATATTTCCGTTTATTGCTTTCAATCTGTGAGAAACTCAGGATTCTGTTCACTATTCCTGACAGCCGGCTTGTCTCGTTTAAAATAACACCGTAATACTCCTTTATTTTTAATTCATTCTTCACTCTTCCCATTTCGAGTGTTTCAATGTACATGGTTATTAAGGCAAGCGGAGTTCTTATTTCATGCGAAACACTCGAAACAAAATCGCTCTTTAACTGGGAAAGTTCAACCTGTTTCCTGACATTTCTGAAGATCAGTGCCGCTCCGAAAAGTAAGATAACATCTACCAATCCAATCATTACCAGATTCCTCCTGATCCTGTCTTTCGTCAGATCAGCGATGGTGGCGTCTTTGAGTTCTATACCCATTGTATAATTTTTCAACAGCCAGAAGGGTTCTTTATCATCAATATTCCCCGGGTTATATTGTTTGTTTGACGTATAAACAGGCAAAACATCTCCCGAGTGATAGGCGGCAATATGAAATTTCCCTTGTGCTATCTCCTGAATCCTGGGATCGAGAACTTTGCTGATAAATTTAACCGGATCAATAACCAGAACATTTGTTATCTCTTCGTTTCTGACAAGTGTTAGAAAAACTATGCACTGCAAATCTTTGCCGGTGTTTCCCAGAGGTATAATTTTCCGGTAACCTCCTCTTAAGTAAGTCCTTAATTGATCAATAACTGTGTAATTATTTTCAATCATTGCTTTGATATCGGGAAGCAAAGTGCTATCACGATATGAATAAGGTTCGGATGAGATAAATTCAAGCTTTTTATTGAAATGGATGAGGCAGTTTACCTGAAACTCGTTAATTATTTTGTTTAATCCGGCTGAATCAGAGTTGTAGTTGTTTAAATTATTCTCGATCCGGCTTGCAAGGTTGCTTATGATATCGTCGGAATATTGATTTATAGAAAACAGAATAGCGTCGAGCTGATTTTTGTAAATATTCTGAATGACCTTTTCATTTTGCCTTAGATTGCCGATCTCAAAAACTGAGAATATCATAACAGGCAGGACTATGATCAACAGGATTAATAAACTCACCTTGCGCAATGACGACCCCATGAACAGATAATTTCTTTAAATATATAGAATTCCGGATGAATATTTTTTATTTAAGACAAAAAGGGAGGGGCTGTTGAAAAAGTCATTTTTAACCGCAAAGTACGCTAAGTAGGCGCAAAGTACGCAAAGATAAAATATTATAATTCAGTTCTTTGCGATCTTTGCGTAATTTCTTTGCGACCTTTGCGGTTAATGGATTTCGACTTTTTCAACAACCCCTAAACATTTTCCCTTTTGAAACAACATGCGAAAATTAATTTCCTGATTTTTTGATTTTTCTCCAGTATTCGATGTATTTGGTTTGTGAGATGATGCCTACCGGACCTTCATAAATTCCTCCGTCTCCGCCCGTATCGAGAACCCTCACTGCTATTACATATGTCTGATTTTTCTTGAGTAAACCGTCTGGTATATAGTATCCCCTGAAGGCTGTCCATTCACCGCCTGTTGACACATCATCCCATTTCTTTGTAGGGAAATTTCCGGTTGAGCCTATTAAAATTCCATTTATGAAGACCTGGTCGATATCATCTATCTTACCCATCAGCAGAACCATTTTTTCATCACTGTTGCCCTGGTATGTGAATTTTTTGCGATACCATGCATAGCCATCATAATCTCTGTAGCCCTGATCTTCCCATTTTGCCGGAACAAAAATTTCTGACCAGCTGCTATCATCAAAATCTGGCTCTTTCCGTCTTGGATCATCACCCGTTTGAAATTTCCATAAAGATTGAAGATTCAGATCAAGGTTTACTGATGTTTTTCCACCATATAAACCTATGTCCCCGCTTACAATTCCTCCCTGGTCGTATGAGTCATAAACTTTTACAGCTATCAGATTTGAACCATCGAAGTTGATGTCCTCCTGGGGTATATAATAAATTCGTTCGGCATTATAGGCAGTATTATAATTTGGAGGAAAACCTCCGGATGCTCCGATTTTATGTCCATTTAGATATACCTCGTCAGCATCATCAATATATCCCATATTCAGGTAAAGCATACGTTCTTTATAAGCTGATGGAATCTCAATATTTTTCCTGTAAAAAGCATATCCGTTATAGCCATTAAAACCCTGATCCTCCCATGGTGATGGTACATGAATTGACTCCCATTTGCTATCATCGAATTTTGGAGATATCCATTCATCATTGATACCTATTGAAAACTGCCAGCGGCCTGTCAGATTCTTAAGCAGTACCAGATTGTCTTCAGCCGGATTAGCCTTTCCTGATTGACTGAACAGAAAGATTAATGCGGATATTAACAAGGTTCCTGTTCTGCGATTATTTGGAAATTTCATCATTGTTTGTCCTCCTCGTTTGAATTATCATTATTAAAGATCACGTCATATACAAATCCCCAGAATGATCTGTAAGAATAAGAATAAGAATCAGAATGATGTTTTTTCTTGTAAATGTGGTAATTGTCAGCTGTCATTATACCAACCGGACCTTCGTAAATGCCTCCCAGGCCCTGTTCGTCATAGACTCTTACCGCAATTGTATTGGATCCGTTTCTGTTTAACAGGCCTTCCCGGATCTTATATGTTCTTGGCATTGTCCATTCCCATCCTGTGGATTGTACTCCCATCCAAGACTTTTTTCTGAGATCATAGACATTTCCAATATGTTCTCCATTCAGATAGACATCATCAATATCATCAATCTTTCCAAGTGACAGATACAATTCTTCCTTACTGAGATTCTGAGGCACGGTAAACCTGAGTCGGTACCAGGCATATCCGTCGTAGTCTTCATACCCCTGGCTCTCCCAGGTAGCAGGCACATTAATTGTCTTCCAGGCTTCGTCATTAAAATCCACTGCTTTCCAGCTTTTATTATCGCCGGTCTGAAATTTCCAGCTGCCATTTAAGTTTAAGCTTAGCAAATTATTATCCTCATCGTAATAAATGCCTGTTGGACCTTCGACAATACCTCCATCTGCATAAGTGTCATATACTTTTACAGAGATAACATTATCGCCGCCTTCTTTAAGGTAACCGGCAGGTATTACATATTTTCTTATTCTGTCATAAGCAGTTAAGAAATTTGGTGGAAAGGATCCGTTTCTGCCAACCTCTTTCCCATTAAGATATACGACATCAGCATCGTCAATGCGGCCCATCATTAAATAGATAGTAGTATTTTCAGGAATGCCGTTAACTTTGAATGTTTTCCGGTACCAGGCGTATCCGTTATAGTCGTTATAGCCCTGATCCTCCCATTTCCCGGGTACAGTAATCTGATCCCAGCCGGAATCATCGTAAGAAGGATTTGCCCATTTGCTGTCATCTCCTATTGAAAATTTCCAGTTTCCGGAGAGAGATACAATTTTTCGTAAATCATCAGCCTTCACAGAAATACTCAGTATACTTAAGCTTAAGAAAAATGCAAAGAACCCGTAATGTTTTGTTTTCATGATTAGAGGTTTCAATTTTAGTAATTAAGAAGTTTTGTCATCATTTTATATCCTGTTTGTTATGTTCTTGATTTGTAATACAAAGTTGCACCACAGAAAAGGAACAGCTGTCATCATCATGTAAAGAATTGTCATCAATTGTCACAGGATTGTAAAATGATATTACCCGGATTAACTGCATAGCCGTTAACTTAAGATTTTGGGATGTATGAGAAAGCGACTAAAAAAGTTTCCCCTCCTTCAGAAGGATGGGAAACGTATTAGACTTAAATTCAATACTTTATATTCTGTTTTATACTAAACTCTCTCCTTACTTTCTATATTCAGTTCCTTAAGTTAACAGACATAGGGTTAACCTGGGGATGAAGTGATTTTGATACATTTTAAATTATGGAGGTTTTGTCTTAAAAAAAAGGTATAATTGTTATAGATACCCCCTAATAAATATCAGATGTTAAGAAAAAATAGATTAATAGTTGATGGTACCCCCTAAAAAAGTATATATTTGTCAAAAAAATATATTTCACGATTTGTTTAAATTCTTATCAATGAAGACTTCTGTAAAAAGGTACATTTTGATTTTGCTTTTAACTTTTATCTGTAGCGGCGGTCTGTTTGCTGCAACTAATACTCCCATAGATTCAGGGGCGACTGCATGGATGCTGACGTCTACTGCTCTTGTTCTTTTAATGATTCCGGGCTTAGCGATGTTTTATGGCGGACTTGTGCGGTCGAAAAATGTGCTGGGAACGATTATGCACAGCTTTGTTGCTATGGGAATCATTTCTGTTTTGTGGGTGATAGTAGGCTACAGTATGGCTTTCGGAAAAAATGTGCTGGGTGGATGGTTTGGCTGGAATTCCAATTATTTTTTTCTGAAAGGAATTGATACAAATATTTTAGATGCAGGTGTTCCGGAATATGTGTTCACAATGTTCCAGGGGAAATTTGCAATTATAACACCTGCTCTTATTGCCGGAGCATTTGCTGAACGAGTCAACTTTAAAGCTTATTGTTTCTTTATTGCAATATGGAGCCTTCTGGTATATAATCCGCTTTGTCATTGGGTTTGGTCCTCTGATGGTTTTCTATTTCACCTTGGAGCAAAAGGAGCAATTGATTTTGCAGGCGGGACAGTAGTTCATATATCTGCAGGGGTGAGCGGGTTGGTTGCGGTTCTGTTTCTGGGCGCAAGGAGAGGATATCCTTACCAGGTTATCCGTCCTAATAACATGGTAATTACAATGCTGGGAGCTGGCTTGCTCTGGGTGGGCTGGTTTGGTTTCAATGCCGGCAGCAGTATTTCTTCAGGCTTAAGTACTGCCCAGGCACTTACGGCAACACAGGTTGCCGCCGCCACCGGCGCTCTGGCCTGGATTCTGATTGAAAGCATGCACCAGGGGAAAGCCACAGCGCTGGGTTTTGCTTCCGGAATTTTGGCAGGATTGGTCGCAGTAACACCAGCAGCAGGCGTTGTTCAGCCATATGGAGCAATGATACTTGGACTGCTTGCTTCATTTATATGCTATTCTGCTATCCAATTAAAAAACAGATTGGGTTATGATGATAGTCTTGACGCATTTGGAATCCACGGTGTTGGTGGTATTGTAGGTGCCCTTCTTCTGACATTTTTCATTCGTCCATCCTGGATGCGCGAGGCCGCCGCCGCCGCAGGCGGAAAATGGAACTTGTGGAATCAACTCGGCGTGCAGGGGCTGGCTGTAACAATAGCAATTATTTATGCTGCCGTGATGACTTTCTTAATAATATATATCCTGAATAAATTTATAAAATTCAAATCATCCGAAACCGATGAGATGGCAGGTCTCGACAGATCTTATCACGGAGAAAGAGGTTATGGAATGTTAAATCCTAGTTAATCAGAAAATGAAACTTATAACAGCAATAATCAGGGAAGTTCAGCTTGATAAAGTACGCGAGGCGCTAATTGAAGCTGATATTAAAAGAATAACAGTAAGCCGTGTGTCGGGTCATGGACAGCAACGAATTGAAGAGATGTACAGGGGACAGATCATTATTCCTGACCTGATACCCAAAATCAGGATTGAGATCGGAGTGAACGACGCTTTTGTCGATATCACAGTTAATACAATACTTAAAGCAGCACGGACCAATGGGGTAGGAAGTGTTGGTGATGGGAAAATATTTATCACCCCACTGGAAGAGTGTATCCGGATCAGGACGGGTGAACGCGGCGGCACAGCTATCTGATTATTTTAGTTTATCAGTTGCATTAATTATGTTAACCCTGATTCTTTGGATCAGGGTTTTTTAGTCTCGATAAAATTGTAAGTGAATGAGTTCTGATTTTTCTATTGTTAAAAATCATTAAATAGAACAAATTGACTTTGCATATTTATTAGCAAATCAGGATTATATTTAACTTTAAATTCTCTAATACTAATTTCCCAATATTCAATAATGCATTTTATTATGGATAAGAAAAATCTCAACTCAAAGAATCCCAAAGGTAAACTTACCAGGAGAAGCTTTTTGGGAACCACTGCTACGGCAGCAGCAGCCTTTACTATAATACCCAGGTATGTTATGGGAGGGAAGGGATACACAGCGCCAAGTGATATAATTAATGTCGCAGGAATTGGTGTTGGAAGCCAGGGTGGTGGCGATATTCAACAGATTTGTACTCCGGATGTGCCTATTGTGAGACCCCAAAGGAACTTTGACGGAAGTCCGTTGACAAAAGAACAGATTGCTGCCCGTGAAGCAAGGAGAGCTGAAATGATGAAACGTAACGCAGCTCAAACAGGAACGAACACAAATTCAATAGTGCAGATGGGTGATGCAGGGAAAACGCCGATCAAACTGGCAAACATATATGCCTTGTGCGATGTGGACTCTGATTATGCCGGGTATATGTTTAAAGGATATCCCAAAGCAAAAATATATAGCGACTGGCGTGAATTGCTTGACAAGGAAAAATCAATCGATGCTGTAGTAATAGGCACTCCTGATCACAACCATGCAATGATTGCAGCAGCATTCATGCGTGCCAAAAAACATGTATACCTTGAAAAACCAATGGCAAAGACCATTGTTGAAGTACGCAAACTTGCAGAGATAGCAAAGGAAACAGGTGTAGTAACACAGATGGGAAACCAGGGTCATGCAACTGAAGGAACAAGAAAGACTGTTGAATGGGTGCAATCAGGAGTTATTGGCAAGATCACAGATGTTCAATTATCAACAAATCGTCCAATGGGATTCTGGCCACAGGGTGATTTGAAAAGGCCTGAGGGCATGCCCGTTCCTGCTAATCTTAATTATGATGTTTGGCTCGGACCTGCACCCGAGAAACCGTATAATCCCAAAGCACTCCACTTTAACTGGAGAGGATTATGGGATTATGGTACCGGTGCTATGGGTGATATGGGTGCTCATATCTTTGACGCACCAATATGGGCTCTCAACCTTGGAATGCCGACTAAGATTCAGGCTACAAGCGCACCTTACAGCAGCGATTATATGCCACTTTGCGAAGTTATTACATATGAATTCCCAGCTCGCGGAGATATGCCGGCAGTAAAAGTTACATGGTGTGATGGCGGCTTAAGACCACCAAGACCCGATACTCTTGAAGCTGGCAGGGCAATGAAAGACGCCACATATTATGGCGACAAAGGAATAATTACTCATGGCAGCCATGGTGCAATGCCTGAACTCATCCCCGCAAATGCAGATTTCAAAGGTCCTGATGCCTGGTTACCCCGCACAGGTAATATTTTTGAAGACTGGATTGGTGCAATTAAAAATGGCAAGAAATCTTGTAACGATTTTTCAATTTCTTCAAGACTGACAGAGATAATGCTTCTGACAAATATCGCAGTCAAAAATCAGCTGGCTAACATTACTCTTGAGTATGATGCGGAAAATATGAAGATTACTAATCTGCCCGACGCCAACAGCTTATTCCACTATGAGTACAGAAAAGGCTGGACACTGTAATTAATAATTACGATTTAATTAAATGAATATGGAAAAAACTAACGAATCAAAAAAAGGTCTTTCACGTAGAAAGTTCCTGGGCAGCACAGCCGCTCTTGCAGCTTTCTCTATGGTTCCTCTCAGGTTTTCTTCTAATAATGAACCTGCTGCAAAAGATGCTTCCGGTAAAAAACCTGACTCAAAGTTCGGAGGTGTCCAGATAGGTGCAATTACTTACAGCTGGCGCGACCAGCCAGGCGGCATTGTAAATGTTATTAAATATTGTACAACAGCGGGTATCAGCTCGATTGAATTAATGAGCGGTGACCTGGAAGAATATCTTGGAGCACCAAAGAATCCAATGATGGCAATGTTCGCACCACCACCTCCACCTGTAAAAGCCCCTGAAGGAAATCCTGCTGCAGTCACACCTCCTCCTCCCCGGCAACGTAGAGAATTGACACAGGAACAGAAAGATACTATTGCAAAATACAACACAGAGATGAAAGCATGGCGTCTGGCACTTCCAATGTCAAAATTCGAAGGTGCACGCAAACTGTTCGATGATGCCGGGATTAAAATTCATATTGTCAAATTTTCTCCCTCAAGATGGTCGGATGAAGAAATCGACTATGCATTTAAAGCTGCTAAAGCTATGGGAGCCAAAGGTGTGACCGACGAACTCTCAATGGACAATGTAAAGAAACTCGCTCCATTTGCTGAAAAGAATGGTATGTATGTTATATTTCATCAGCACATGCAGTTTGCAGATATTCCTGGTTTCAACTATGACGAATTCATGGCTGTTTCCCCTGCTGTAATGTTTAATTTCGATTCAGGACATTTCTTCGGTTCAACAGGTATACACCCGAACACAATTATCGAAAAATACCATAATCGCATTGTGAGTATTCATATCAAGGACAAGACGGGTCCTAAAACAGATCCTCCAAATACAAATCAGGTTTGGGGCCAGGGACAGACTCCACTTGAAGATATTCTTCTGCTGATAAAAGAAAAAAAATGGCCGATCTTTTGCGATATTGAACTTGAATACGATGTTAAGCCTTGGTCAAATTCGGTAAAAGAGGTTAAGACCTGTGTTCATTATGCACGGCAGATTCTTATGTAGAATATTTTAATAGTTAAGTTTCATACGTTAAAGGTTAAAAACATTAAACCCAGGTCAGTTTTAATTCTGTCCTGGGTTTTTTGCAACACTAATACGCTTAATAATACTTAATTGGCATTCATAAACAACTTAATATCATCATCAACGGTGCCGATTCCCGCAATCCCGAACTTCTCAACAAGTACTTTTGCAACATTCGGTGAGAGAAAAGCAGGTATAGTCGGACCAAGATGTATATTTTTCACACCCAGGTAAAGTAGTGCAAGCAATACAATTACAGCTTTTTGCTCGTACCAGGCGATATTGAACGCGATTGGTAAGTCGTTGATATCTTTAAGATTGAATATCTCTTTGAGCTTTAAAGCGATAACTGCAAGGGAGTAAGAATCGTTGCACTGACCGGCATCCAGAACTCGCGGGATACCGTTAATATCTCCTAGCTGAAGTTTATTATAACGGTATTTTGCACAACCGGCAGTAAGTATAACAGTGTCTTCAGGTAATGCCGATGCAAATTCAGTATAATAATTACGATCTTTCATACGGCCATCGCATCCAGCCATCACAAAAAATTTCTTAATGGCTCCCGTTTTTACGGCATCAACAACTTTATCAGCAAGAGCGATTACCTGGTTATGGGCAAATCCACCGATAATCTCACCCTTTTCAATTTCAACCGGAGACTTGCATTTCTTTGCATGGGTAATTATCTCCGAGAAATCCTTCTCACCACCAGGTAACCTGTCAGCTATGTGTTTAAATCCGGTAAATCCGGCTGCCCCGGTTGTATATACCTTATCAAAATAGGAAGAATCCTTTCTTGGGGGCACTATGCAATTAGTTGTAAATAAAATTGGACCATTAAAAGTCTCAAACTCCTCTTTCTGTTTCCACCAGGAACTTCCATAGTTCCCTGCAAGTTGTTTATACTTTTTGAAAACAGGATAATAATTGGCTGGCAGCATTTCACTATGCGTATATACATCAATACCTGTTCCCTCAGTCTGCTTCAGGAGATCTTCCATATCTCTCAGGTCGTGTCCGCTGATAAGTATCCCTGGATTGTTTCTTACCCCGATATTTACTTTGGTGATTTCAGGATTACCGTATTTTGTAGTGTTACCTTTATCGAGCAGAGCCATCACAGTTACTCCGTATTTTCCAGTTTCAAGGACAAGCGATACAAGCTGATCGGCGCTTAAACTGTCATCAGCAGTGGCAACAAGTGCTTCCTGCATGAACTTAAATAATTCTTTATCTTCAAAACCTAAATTATAGGCGTGTTCGGTATAGGCTGCAATCCCTTTTACTCCATAAATGACAAGCTGGCGGAGCGATCTTATATCTTCATTTTCGGTTGATAGTACTCCGATTGAAATATTTTTAGCTTCAAAATCTTCAATTGATTTGCCTGTCCAGGTAGCTGATTCATCTGGTTCTACAGGCAATTTGCCTCCTGCTTTAATCACTGCTGCTTTCATTTTATCCCGTAATTCCAATCCTTTTCGGATCATTTCGACGAAACGCTCCTGGTCAAAGTTGGCATTGGTAATTGTCATAAAAAGCCCGTCAAAGACAAATTTATTCACTACATCATTTTCTATACCAAGTGCTCTGGCTTTTGTGCTGTAAATTGAAATTCCTTTTATTACAAACATAAGTAGGTCCTGCATATTCGCCACTTTCTCTGTTTTTCCACATACACCGGATATTGTACATCCCGTCCCTTTTGCCGTTTCCTGACATTGATAACAAAACATGCTCATAATTTTTTAATTGTGTTAGTTAATACTACGTTCTACAATTATTAATGATCTAAAAAATTTTGATACTGTAATTTTGTACAATGTTACTACTCGTTCAGGGAGAAAAATGTAACATATGTTACATTTTGAGGATTTTATTATAATCAGATATTATTAAGATTAAAACATTGAAACGAATGAAGGATGTACATTCATTACACTGCAAACTGTAATTCTGTGAGTGTCTTGTAAAGACCCTTTTTGTTATTAAGAAGTTCATTATGCGTTCCCTGTTCAATGATAGTGCCGTTCTCAAGCACAATAATTTTATCGGCATTTCTTATTGTAGCAAGGCGGTGCGCAATTACTACAGATGTTCGTCCTTTCATAAGTTTATCGAGTGCTTCCTGGACAAGCCTTTCCGATTCGGAGTCGAGTGATGAAGTTGCTTCATCAAGTATCAGTATTTTTGGATTCTTGAGGACTGCCCGGGCAATAGCAATTCTCTGGCGCTGACCGCCAGAGAGTTGTATTCCTCTCTCACCAACTATTGTATCAAGCTTATCAGGGAACGACTGGATGAAATCCAATGCATTTGCCTGGCGGGCCGCCTCAATGATCTCATCTTCTGACGACCCGGGTTTGCCATAGGCAATATTCTCCCGGATTGAACCCCCGAAAAGAAACACATCCTGTGGAACAATGGCCATCTGTGCTCGCACTGCAGTAATAGGGAAACTCCGGCTGTCGCGGCCATCAAAAAGAATTTCGCCGCCGGAAGGTTCATAAAATTTCAGTAAAAGAGAAACTATGGTAGATTTTCCAGCCCCGCTAGGCCCTACAAGAGCCACTTGTTGTCCTGGTTCCACATTAAAGCTTACATTTCGCAGCACAATATTTTCCTTCCTTGACGGGTATTCGAAAGCCACCCCATTAAAAGAAATTTGTCCGACCAGGGTGTTGGCAGGATCGTTTATATATTCTTCATCCAGTTGTTCTGTGGGCTCGTCAAGAAGGAGAAGCAATTTCTCAGCAGCCCCAATGGATTTTTGCAGGCGGGTATAGACTCCAGCCATGCCTGCGATATTACCTGCGATAAATCCAGAATAGATTACAAAAGTGAATAACTGCCCTGCTTCCATTTGTCCCGATGCTATAAGTATGGCTCCTCTCCATATCACGGCTCCCATCGCAATAAAGAATGCCAACACTATAAAGGACATTGCGGCCTGATATTTTCCACCTTTTATGCCGGCTTTTGCTACTTCATTGGTTTTTTCACGATATCTTTTTATTTCAAATAACTCGTTTGTAAACGCTTTCACATTCTGTATTCCCTGCAGCGTTTCTTCCACAATTGTGTTTGATTCGGCAACGTGTGACTGAGCCTTTTTTGAATATCTCCTTATTGCTCTCCCTGAGAAGAAAGCAAAGAGTGCCACGGCAGGAAGAATTGTCAGCATGAACATTGTAAGTTTGAAGGAACTTATCGTCATCAGGGTTATTCCTCCTATTATTAAGATGAGCTGCGATAACAGGTCGGCAAGAGTTGAGGTAAGGGAATCCTGCAGCAGAGAAATGTCTGACGAAATACGGCTGTTCAGCTCACCTACCCTCTGAACAGCAAAAAAACTCATTGGCAGTTTTATCAAATGGGCATACAGATGTTGCCTGATAGAGGCTAATGTCTTTTCTGTAACTTCAACAAAAAGGCGAATACGGGAATAAGAAAAAATGGCCTGAACAATTATAATGGCAAGAAGGATAAGTCCTGTCTTACTGATTTCGCTTATCATCTTTCCTTTATTTCCCAGGTCAACCATGTTTCCAAGGAACTTTGGAAACATCAGGCTTGCTCCACTTGAGATAAGTAAAAAAAGCATACCCAGGGCAAATTTCCAGCGATATGGTTTAAGGAAATGATAAAGTTTAAGCAACTGTTTGAGGCCACTCCCTGCTTTTCTCCCCTTCCTGTTATCCTTTAAAACTTCTGATTCCATATATATTAAGTTTCGTTGAGTATCATATTATGCTTAGACGTTTATAACACCGGAATATTTTAATCAGAGCTTACCTTCTTCGGTTAAAACAATGTATCGTAATATATTACAATATTCAGGTAAAAAAATATAATAATCTGTTAATGTGATAGTCTCTCTGCCCGGCAATTGAACTATCATCTGCAGGAGATGGTTACAAGGGAAGAAATAGATAATGAAAAATCGATTGGAGTTGAAACATATACCCGTGTAAAAAAATGATTTTGAAACTTGAAAACTAAGATTTTTGTCAGAAGAGGCTGTCTCAAAAGTCGAAATCCATTAACCGCAAAGGTCGCTAAGGTTTGTCGCAAAGCTCGCAAAGAACTGAATAGCTGAATTTTGACTTTGCGCTCTTTGCGCATAGTTTGCGTTCTCTGCGGTTAAAATGGTCTTTAGAGACAGCCTCTTTATTCTATAGTGACTCTTAGAGAATAATGATTTTTGGTGTCTTTACGCTTTATGCCACTAAACCTTTACACCTTTTAACTATACCAGGGTCTTTCTCGTTTCCCCAGACTATTCAATATATCAATCGTAGTATTTACATCTTCAACTACCTGGAAATCATACATTCCCAGACAGACAAAATCTGCACCATTCTCATATGCCCAGCGTATTCCGTTTGAGGGTTGTATTGAACCTGCTGCCAGCACTTTGAAGCCAAACATAGGAACTTTGATAGCACGGAAAGTTTCAATTGTTTGTTCATAGAACTGATCCCACATATTATCGTTCCATTGATTACGGTCCGTAATCGGTGTCGTTGGGTAGTTCGGATATTCCTTCCTGTTTTCGGGAGGAGTAACTGACCAGTACTTGTCGTGATGGAAAGTTTTATAATAGAAATCTGGCTTTACTCCCACATTAAGAGAAGCCTGGATACTTTTTATTGAATGAGCACCAACACCGGCCAGCAGACCCTGGGAACGGATATAATCAACAGTCTCAAGCAGAACCTCTATCGCATTTGTTTTTGCCAGTCCGTCAACGTTTTCACCCTGGATATATATAAAATCTGCGCCATCAGCAACAGCTTTTTTGACCGGGGCCAGACGATCGTTTGGTGCACCGATAGAACATTGGCAGACGTTCATCATTTTACTGCCGGTTTCCTTTTTGAATTCATTGAATGTTTTATACTGGAATTCCACAAGGTTACAAAAATTGATACCAGCCTGTTCTGCAATTGCCCAGGTTTCCTTCATCTTGGTCTCAGTGTGCCAGTGTTTGCTGAGCTGACCGACATAGGAGAGATCTCTTGAATGCGACCATCCACCCATTGGATTGCAGCCCAGAACCAGCCTGCTTATATCATATTTACCAAGCTTGCCTTTTGGCAGCACTCCTTTAAGTTTTTTTAATGAAGCCTTCGCCTCGTCACTGAGATAATCATGGTCATCTGAAAACGTTTTTGCAGCTGCAGAGACAACTGAAAAACCTCCGACAAACGGAAGAGCTGCAAGACCTTTCAGCAGGTTCCTTCGACTTTTTGATAACTCCGATTTTTTTTCCATGTTTCCAGAATTTATATTCTCAATTCTTTTTGTCAAAACGAATAAACAAGTTACGACTTTCTTTGTAATGATATTAGTACTTACATGCACAATCTTGGCATTGTTATTTTTAGTGTTTAACTTATTAATATAGAGTTATGTTATTCAAAACATTCAAACAAAACGGGAAGGATATAATAATAAACTTCGATAATGTTGTATCAATTAAGTTTGATGAAACCTCCAAAAAAACTGTAATTCATTCAATCTCTCAATCAAATGAAGTGGATGAGACATTCGACGAAATCAAAACAATCTTCGGTGCAAGACCCAAAAGGCAGGTAACAGGTTTCTGATTATTTTAATTCTTGAATAGAGCCACAGCTTCCTTCATAAGTGATGATATCGGAAGCCCCTGAGGACAAATTTCTTCACAATCCCTGCATTCAGTACACTTGCCGGCTTTACCTTTTATGCTGACATATCCTGTAAGCCACGGATTGGGATCATTCCAGATCGAAGCATTATTCAGAGCTGCCAGTACATCAGGAATATCTACACCAGAAGTACAGGGCATACAATAACGGCATTCCGTACAGTCGGCTTTTATCTTTGAACCCAATGAATTTCGTAATTGATCAAATATCAATAGCTCATCTTTTTTGAGAGAACCAGGAAATCCTTCATCAGCAGTCTGGATGTTTTCCACTACCTGTTCCATACTATTCATACCCGATAGTACACTTGATACGCCTATCTCGTTCCATACAAATCGTAATGCCCATTCGGCAGGACTCCTTTTAACTGGGAAAGAATTAAAGACTGACATCATCTCCTGAGGAATCTTCTGAGCTAACTTACCACCTTTCAGCGGTTCCATAACAACAATCCCGATTCCTTTATCAGAAGCATATTTCAGACCCTTGTAACCAGCCTGAAAATTTACATCCATATAGTTATATTGTATCTGCCCAAAGGCCCAGTCATATTCATCGCAAATCCTTATGAAATCCTGGGCTTGTCCGTGAAAAGAAAATGCCGGAAACCTAAGCTTTCCTTCAGCTTTCTTTTTATCCAGAAATTCGCGAACTCCCAGAGCTTTCATTCTTTCCCATGTTTCGCCATTAAGACCATGCAGGAGATAAAAATCCAGATAATCGGTTTTCAGCCTTTCCAGCTGTTCCTTCAGAAAAGTATCCATCTGTTCTTTTTGTTTTAGGAAAAATAGCGGCATCTTGGTGGCCAGATGTATTTTTTTACGCCATCCTCCCGTTAAAGCCTCGCCAACAAAAGGTTCACTCTCTCCGCGTTGTCCAAAGGTTGCTGCATGATAAAAATATGCAGTATCCACGTAATTGACACCATGGTCTATTGCATAATGAAGTAATTGGATCCCTTTCGTATAATCAATTTTTTCAGGTTTATGATCAATTACCGGAAGCCGCATGCATCCGAATCCCAAATTTGATAGTTCAATACCTGTTTTCCCAAGCTGCCTGTATAGCATATCTTATCCTCCTTTATTAAATACTGTATTCCCAGATATATTTTTCCAATATTAGGAATAAGATTTATATTAAATGCTTACAGTAGCCATGAAATTGAAATGCCCTGAAAAGATTCACTTCAGTTTCAAAAGGATAATTTATTTGGGAGTTTTGCAGATGTAAACAGATGGGTAAGCCTTCAATAAGCTGATAATTCAAACTTACTTTATGCATAAGAAACTCTGAAAAAGGGGATTATTCAGAATGTGCAATTCGTATTATTTCTTTAGCAATATCTTCGGGGTTGAGAATAAAATCAATGCAACCACTTTGTATTGCACTATTTGGCATTTCAGGCATTGTAGCGGTCTCAGGTTTCTGAGCAATAGTAATGCCCCCAACCGCTTTAATCCCGCATAATGCATCTGACCCATCTCCATCATAGCCAGACACAATTACAGCGATAAGCTTTCCATTCCAATGCTGCATCAGTGAATGAAGAAAAACTGTTATTGTATCGGACCATCCTCTAGGTTTTGATATAGGTTTGAGATGGAACTCATCATTAAGAACATGCAGATCACGCCTCGAAGGTATGACAAACACATGATTGGGTTTAATATCCAGTCTATCAGTTATTAGCTCTACCGGCATACTGGTATATCTCGGAAGAATTTCGTGGAGTAGTGTGTCAACGGTTCTAAGGTGATTTACAATGACTATGGCGACACCCATATCGGCAGGAAGTTTATGTAATAGCCGGGTATAAGCATCGAGTCCACCTGCTGAACCACCGACACAAACTATCGGGAAGTTTTTTGAGTTGCTCACGGTTTTGCCTGCTTTCTTATTGCTTGATACGCGCATAATCGGTTAACTATATTTTACTCATTTGAATCAGCTTTTTCATTTTTTCAAAAAGAGCACTACTCTTATTTATTCCGGGAACTTTCTTTTATTTTTACTGATTCTTTAGACGTAGATAAATTTTCACGTTCCTTGGCGCTTCTTTTTTCATTCAAGATCAGTTCTTTTTTGTCTGTAACAATGGGCAATAGTTTGATTCCTTTACTTGAAATTATGAACTTACGAACTTCTGAAGAATGTTCCATACCTCTCGATTTCATTATGCACAGACTTCTGGTCCGTTTTGCATCTAACTCTATATCCTGAACCATCAGCCATGTGTCGACCATTGATGAAATTCCTTCGTCACTCGGATTGCGTTCTATCGACCCTACAGTTATCGCCGCGGTAAACAGAACAGTTATGCGTTGAGTTTTTAAAAAGTCAACAAACCGGGTTAGCATTGATCTTATATCACTGTTTGGTCCTTCAGTCATTAAGTTCGTAATCGGATCAAGAACTACGACAGTGGGATTAATTTCAACTATTATTCTCTTAATAGCAAGGAAATGCAATTCAAGATTTTGTAATGTTGGCCTTGCATAGTAAAATGTCAATATTCCCGATTTAACCATTGGCTCCAGACCGAGGCCGATTGATCCCATATTCCTTTTGATCTGATTCGGAGCTTCTTCGAATGCACAAAATAAGCAACGCTTTTTATCTTCACAAACACTCAAAGCGAATGAGGCTGCTACGCTTGTTTTACCGGTACCGGCTGTTCCTGATATAAGAATGCTGCTTCCCTGGTAATAGCCTCTTTTACCAAGCATTTCATCCAGATCCTCTATCCCTGACGTTATTCTTTTTGAACTTGATTCCTGCTCGTGTGCTTCGCCAATAATAGGATATACAGATATGCCATTTTCATCAATAACAAAAGGATATTCATTGTTTCCATGAATAGACCCGCGATATTTAATAATCTTTAATCTCCTGGTTGAAATCTGATTGGTAAAACGGTTATCCAACATTATTACGCAATCTGCAACATATTCTTCTACCCCCTTGCGAGTAAGAAAGTAATCTCCGATTTCAGAAGTAATTATTGCGGTTACTTCCTTTTTCTTCAGCCACGACAAAAGCCTGAGAAATTCCGAACGAAGTATTTTATAATCGAGGCCGTAAAAAAGTGTATCGAGGGAATCAAGAACGACGCGCTTTGCATTTACTTTATATATTGCCTGTTCAAGTCGCACAAATAATCCTTCCAGATCATACATTCCGGTTTCCCGCATATCATCGGGATTGAAGAGTACCTGTTCTATGTGGATTTTATTTTTCGCAATATATTTATCAAGATCGTATCCCAGAGATTTTACATTTATTATCAATTCATCCCTTTTTTCTTCAAAGGCCATAAACACGCCTGGTTCATTATACATTTCAATTCCATTTACCAGGAATTCCATTGCCAGAATGGTTTTACCACTTCCCGTATTACCAAGCAAAAGAGTAGGACGATTTTTGGGCATACCTCCACTGGTGATTTCATCGAAGCCCTGAATCCCGGTCAGACATTTTAGGAATTTAAAATTATTAGTTTTTGATTTACTTACTCTTGTGGATTTCATTTTAAAGAGCTGTTAAAATTAATAATATAGACGATTCGGAAACCGCAAAGTTACTTCTGAAGCAGGAGAGCCTTTTATATAATTACCAGAGAAAGTTATATATTTAACAGTTCTATGGCAGTGATCTGATGCCTGCTGATCATCTTTCACCTATAAGAAATACATGATACATATCCTTTGAGTATGTGAATTATGTAACTTATTTCTAAAAGTCTATAACGGCTTTTGGAGTCAATAGTCATATTTTTGTATCGCGATTCGAAAGAATAGCGCATTTGACTATTTAGTTTGCACTTAATATCATCCATCTGAACATAATAATCGGTAAATGGTTTTTAATAAAAGATGAATTGTATTTGCTGATGTAAAAGCCGAATATTTAGAAACCAGATTTGGTCAGTGAGACCTGGCTTAAATTTCTAAAAAATAAATAACTATGAAAAATATATTGATTTTATGTTTTGCAATCATACTAATTGTAACAGGTTGTAAGAAAAGCAATAATCAGATTAGTAATTCATCTGATAAAATAGTATCCGGAAATATGTTAATTGATAACAACCTTAGTTCATTAAATAAAAGAATTTCTTTAACTGAAAATACCCCTGCATATGTTTTTGGTGATACAGCAAAAAAAACCATGAAAACCGTTAACGGGATGACTTCTTCAGTAACCATTCAGCTGATTGCAGCTTTATACCCGCCGGCATATAATGGTGAAGTTTTACAAGCTTCACATGTACGGATAGTGGATCATTATGCTTATGTAACGTACAACACCCAGGGTCCAAGATATTTGGGTGGCGTTGATATTGTTGATATAAGCTCTCCGAATAAACCTGAGTTGGTATCCAGTGTCGTTTTCATCAATCAGGAAACTAATAAAGGCAAAGATGTAAGTTCGGTGGATGTTAAATTTTCCCCATCTGCAAAGACTATTCTTTGGATTACCGGGGCTGATGAAACTCGTGATAGTGCATTTGCGGAAAGATATGAACTTAATTCATCCAATCAATTTGAATCGGACCAATCTGTAAATTTCTCACTTAAAGGTTATGTTGGTACTGATGTAAGATATTACAATGACAAGGTTTATATTACATCCGGCACCGGCGGAGGGTTGACCATACTTGACAATCAGATGAAGGAGGTGAGTTTTATGAATATAGAAAATGCACGTTCAGTCGATGTCAATAAAGATTTTGAAATAGCACTTGGTGGAAATCCGGGTCATTTATATAATCCTGGTATTTGGGATAAAGAAATTGGAGGTGCAAATGATCCTGGAGCAAAATCTATAATAAGATTATACAATAAATTTGCTCTTGTTGCCCTTGGTGAGGAAGGTTTAAAATGTTATGATGTATCCTCTGATATACCTTCCACGGTAATCTCAGCATTACCCCGACCAGCAGTTCCTGAGGGTGGAGCACCCAATGATTATGTTACGAATGGAGTGTCAGTCTCCGATAACGGCTGGGTCTATATAGCAAATGGTGCTGGCGGTCTGGATATTGCTAAAATTAATACCGGTGGACTGTTAACATGGAAAGGTAATGTTAACCTTGGGGCGTCAGTTAATTTTGTGGATGCTAATGCGAATTATGTATTTGTTGCAAGGGGCGTCCTTGGATTGAAAATTTTAAAAGTTACAGAAAATTAGGTCTCTGCTTTACGCGTCAATGATTGTCGTGCTCTTTTCTTTTTCTTTGCAAAGCCTTTTCTTTCGACATTGCCCCATCCTTTTTTCCTTCTTAATGCCTCAAGATTCCCCCTGACAGCAAAATAGGTATGTATTGGATAAAAGAAGGGTTCTATAAGGGCAGCAGTAAGAAGTTTCAGAACATCACTTTTTTTCTTGTACTTATGATAAGTAATCTCTTCAAAAAGAATTGCCCACGCTGAAACAGATACTGCAAAGGTGTAAACAAAAAGGAAAAGTAGAAGATAAAATGGCCAGTTTATAGAATTTGTAACAACAAGATAAATAGAATAAATAAAACCAGAAAAAGCTATTAGTGGTGCTAACCATTCAAAGAAAAACCAGTATGGGTATCCAAGAATTCCCAAACGGCCATAGGTTTTATTGAAAAATATTTTACGATGTGTCCAGAGCGATTCCACCAGACCACGGGTCCACCGGGTACGTTGGGTCTGCAATGATTTCACATCAGCTGGCACTTGTGTCCAGCATAGAGGATCGGGGATATATGTCACTTCGTACTTCACTCCTTCTTCAGCCATCCGCCGTCTCATACGTACAACGAGTTCCATATCTTCGCCTACCGTCTTAATGCTGTAGCCACCACTCTTTATTACCGTTTCACGATCAAAGATACCCATAGCTCCTGAGATAAGCATTAATCCGTCAAGCTGGCTCCAGGCCATTCTTCCAAGCAGAAAAGCCCGTGTATATTCAAGAACCTGAAGCCGAGGCAGAATTTGGCCGGGAAGATGGATTTCACGGATATGACCACCTTCAACATCGCATGAATTAACGATTCTTATTACTCCGCCAGCTCCAATTACCTTCCGCTCTTTTTCTTCAAGAAAAGGTTTTACAAGTTTAAGAATTGAGTCAGTTTCGATGATAGAATCGGCATCGATGGAGATAAAAAGACTGCTCTGGCAAATATTTATACCTGCATTCAGTGAGTCAGCTTTGCCTCCGTTCTTTTTATCGATTACTGTCAGTCTTTTAAAAGAAGGGTTTTTTGACTTATATACTCCTCTTATTTTTTCACAGGGTAAGTGGTAATCGAAATAATAATTAACTTTTGTAAGTTCATATTCCTTCAATATCTTTTCAAAGGTATCGTCGGTTGAGCCATCATTTACCAGAATAATTTCAAAATTATTATAGTAGAGCGAAAGAAGAGTACGGACATTATCAATAATAGTTTTATTTTCATTAAATGCCGGAGCAATTATTGAAATTTCAGGACTCAACGGTGATAATACCAGGGAATTATAATTGACATAACTGTTTTTCCGCAGGTACTTACGAAGTGCTACGGCAGAGAAGATCCCCAGAATCAGATATGACCCTGAGAGAACCAGTGTAATTATAAAGAACATATTTGCAAAAGTAGATCCCATCACATTTTAAAATATTCTTTTATCGAGGACGTGTTTTATAATAATACTGTAGTTTTTGTATTCTGATTCCATTATTTTGACAAGCGTTTTAGCCCCCTCTTCTCCATTGTTTCTTATAGCTATAGTTGCTTCGATCTGTAATTGTACATCTTCTTCCTTGTCAATTACCAGTTTCAGGAACCCAATCATTGAACTATCGGGCATTTTACCCATCGATTTTAAAATTTCGAGACATATTTTGTATTCCTGATATTTATACATATGCTTCATCGTCTCAAGTGTCGAACGCATATCAAGATCGCCGGCGACTTCTACCGCAAGAAGTTTGACTGATGGATCCGGATGAAAAAGTGTCTCCAGGACATTAGGTTCAGATTCTATCTGTTTAAACTCTCTGATCATCCTGAGTGCAAAAGTAACAACGGTTGGATTAGGCGAAGTAAGCCACTTTTGAAAGGATGGACGAGGAATATTATGATGAATGATAAGTTCATGAAGTGTTATCTGTTCCCATAATGAGAAATGAGATGTAAGATGTGACAGAAACTCAAAGGGATTATCATCATTGAGTCTGACAAGAGCAATCTGTGCCTCCATTCTAAGTATCTCATTTGATGAATTAAGAGCTTTGTATATAACAGTATTAGCGTCTTTAATATTCATAAAAGCCAGCTCCCGGATTCCTTTAATCTTTTTATGCCATTGGCGGCTATGAGCCTTTTTTATGGAATCCTTGTCCAGACCAAGAAGTTTATAAAGGCAAAAAAGTTTTTCAATCTCCTTACCTTTGAGATTGATGCTGACATCTATGATCTGGTCAATCAGGACCTGACGTCTGTAAATATCGGAGGCAATTGAACGGAATTCTTCAGGAGTTGCAGAACCAAATAAATAATTAATGATAAGGCTCTGATATTTCTCAAGAAGATACTGGTGCATAAGATCTTCTTTTTCAATCTTTTCTCTGTTCAGAAGAATGATAATTAGTAAAACTATCATTGTAACAATAGATATTATAATAGCTGTAATCAGGAAATTGACAAGTACCAATGATTTTTTAGAATAATTTATTCCTTTTATCCAGCTGCCGTCGCCTTTGACGAAAAAGACATAAGGGGCGGCAGTTGAAGCTTTTTCAACTATATCCTGCGTTTTGGAATTGAAGGTTGCGGCATAAGTCCTGTAATTTATGCATGAAGGGTAACTCCACCCGGCATTAGCTGATAACAATGTTAATATCAACAATAGTCTTAGTCTCATCATTTCATTTTAATGGCATAGATGAAATTAATATTACCTTCAAACCTGTTTCTCCAGATTGTTTCTCTGTACTCTTCCCGGGAATAGCCTGCTCCGATGCGTAACATTAATTTGTGAGTCACTGACAGGTTATATGCCAGCCTTACAGTGTTGGCATTTAATCGCATAAGATTTGTCTGGATATCAAAAGGTTCATCAGGTGCGGCTCCTGTGCCCAGAGTAATCTGGAGATAATCCTTATCATTGAAATATCTTCTTGCCTTCAGGAATATTGAGGCTCTTGTACCAATATCCTTAAAATAGACAAATCCTTTCAGAGACAACCAGAATTTGCCGACATACTTTTCAACTGATGCTAATGCAATGAAAGCACTCCGGTCAAAATAATAGTAGTTTAATCCGGCAGATATAGCCCAGCCGGCAGGCAAGATCTGCCATATTTCAGCTGCCGCCCTGTGGCGGGGGAAATATGGACCCGGGCTGTAAGCGTATGCCAGATCTGCATAATTTTTACTCGTTATATTAGGCCAGGCTTCAGCTTCTAATTGAAATTCAGACGAATTGGAAGGTGCTGGTTCACCTATTCTGATGTTACCAATATTCAGTCCGGCATATGCCGGTCCCCATTTAAATCTGTGTCCGGCACCAGCATTAAAGACTTGCCAGAATCGCGAATAAGGTTCTCTGAAGCTGTCGAAAGAGTACCCGGCTCTTATATCTGTTGATACTGGTGTATTATCTTTCGACCACATGAGTATATCTCTTCTTGCAGAAAGTGCATCTTTATTGCCCGGGTCCTTTAAAAGAAGAGTATCAATAACGGCGGTGGCATTAATATAATCCTTCTGCCAGGCAAGTATGCGGCCCAAAAGTATCCGGGCATCGCCATAAGAGGGATACATGTTGACAAGTTTACGTGCAGCGGCAGCGGCAGTGGCATAATCCCCGTCAAAAGCAATTGTTTTAATCCTTTGATACTCAGATTCCGGATTAATAGTATCCTGCGAAAAAACTTGTATGGTATTCAATAGTCCGGCTACTATTATAGAAAGAACCAGATATCTGTTCATGGGCTACTTTTTGAGAATGAGACTAATTTGTCTGATCAGATCTGATGGATCGAATGGCTTAACAACATAACCACTGATTCCTAACTCGTCCGCCTGATGTTGCATCTGGAGATCACTGAAGGCGGTAAGTACCAGGACTGGCGTTCCCATTTTAAGATCAGATCGGAGATATCTAATTACTTCCAAACCACTGTGAAATGGCAGATGGATATCCATCAAAATCAAATCATAAACAGTTTTTTGCAAAAAGGTTAAGGCCTTATTGCCATCTTCAGCAGTATCTGATTTAAACCCTTCCTTTTCCAGAATAAAAGAAAGAGTACGCATTGTCAGCTGGTTATCCTCACAAATCAGTATTTTCTTTTTTTCTGAATGCACCTTTTTAGAATTCTTTATTTATTAGGAACGTTTAACTTACCCGATAGTTTAAAATAAGAATGGTCGGATGATAGCTTTAGGCCAATTATAACATCAAAGCAGCACATTCCTCTTTCATCCTGTTCGTTCATTCATCTGCAGTAATTTCACATTTGTCTATTCTCATATTATTTTCTATATTTGAATATGGTTTCCTAATGCTGTGACCAAGAGGCCATTCCGTAGTCCTCACCACACGATTTCAGAGGAAATAGTGTCTAATGAAGGGGTGTTGTCATTTTTTTTTGCTAATGCTTCCTGATACTCCGATTTAGCAAAGTTATAACTCTCAATTTCAGTATTTTTACTCCACAGACTTACACCACTTTCTTTGCAATACCAATCGGGATTATGTTCAAAAAAATATTCAATTTCATCCTCTGACCACTCATCTACATCGCCATACGGTACTTTTGTGTTAAATACTTTTTCCATGAAACCATCATGAAATACTCTATATGGCACACTATCATTCCCACCTAACATTTCCACTCCTTTGCTTGCGTCAATATTTAGGACATTTGGAATTTTAAACTTATTTTCTTTTATAGTTCTGGGTAAAATAAAATCAGCTTCATGCAAAATATTAGTGAAATTATTGAAGGTTTGATATGTCTCTTTATCTAATGCAACTTTAAAATGTAGAGTAATTTCATAACTACCTAAAAAATCATCAAAATTTACTTCGATATTTTCTATGAAGTCATTAATGATTTTCTTTTTCTGTTCGAATGTTGTATTAGTAGTAAAATGGACAAATTCATCAGAGTATTTCTCTATTATATTTGTATTATTTTCAATGGAATGTAGTTTATGAGAATGTTCGAAAAGAAAAGTTTTTGTTTCGTCAATTGCTTTATTAGTCTTATTAAGGATACTCTTTACATCCTTTTCAGAAAGCGTGCCCTTTACTACCAACTCAATTGCACGATTCTTTTCATTTTCTAATGTTGATAATTTATGTTCGAGTGTTTCAATCTGTTTTTTAAGTTCAACCAGTTTTATTTCATCATGTGTTAATTCTTTTCTTATTCGATTAAGAAAATCGTCTCCTTTGAAAAATCTATCCCAAATGAAGGCTTCGATTTTATCAATATTAATGCTTCGATTGCCACAATTTTCGCCTTTAATTCTTTTTGAAGAGCACATGTAAAAGTTATCATGCTTGCTAACACGACTTCTACCATACATGTTTCTCCCACATTTACCACATCTTAATAATCCCTTTAAGAGATATTGATGGTTTACCTTCTTCCCAGAGTTGTTCCTATTGTTCTGCAAATTTTTTTGAGCCTTATCCCATTTAGTCGAATTTATGATTTCAGGAACTTTATAAATCTCACCACTATAGATTCTTTCTCCTTTGTATATAGTATTTTTAAGAATATTTCTTATAGTGTTACCAGCCCATTTTATATCCTTCTTATCAGTTACGGTAATTGTTCCTGTGTATCTATTCTTTGTGCTTATTGTGCCAATCTGAATTTTATTGTAACGAGTTTGAACTCCATTTTCATTTAGGTAATCAGCTATTGAGCGTGTACCTACACCAGATAAAGATAGGTCGTAGATTTTTCTTATTATTTCAGACTCTTCTTGATCAATTATCAATGACCCATAATCATCTTTTTTATAACCATAGGGGAGAATAGAATGTGCTTTGCCTGATTCAACCCTTGTTTTCAACGCACTTTTTACTTTAATCTTAGTAACAGTGACATGATATTTATTAATTACGGACAACAAATCACCAAAAAACTCTGCTTGGGGGTCATTCAGGTCAACCATCCCATCTAATTCAGTATAATAATCTACGTTGTTCTTTTTGAATATCTCATTAATAGCGAATCGTACTTTTGGATTTCTTTCAAATCGAGATTGATCATAAGCATAAACAGCTGACAATTTACCGTTCATCACATTAGCAATGAATCTTTCAAATTCAGGTCTATCCTCAATTTTATCTGATGCTCCAGATTTTCCTTCATCGACATATAGATCAAACGGCAGACCTAATTCCTTTGCTTTCTTTATACCTTTTTGTTTCTGGTCAGGAATGGACAAGTCGTTGCCATCCTTAGCTCTTGAAATTCTACAATATATTCCTAATCTCATATTATTTCTTTATGCATATAAAGATAACAATTAGCTACTGATTATATCACGGTGGGGGTAGGCTATTTATTAAAAGACAATCCTGAGCAGACTAATTTACTCTCAAGAAGATTCTCAATTGAATCCTGCAATGCAGGAAAGAAATCTATGCCTGTTATGCTTTCGAGAGAATCGACTGAAACAGCAAATGTTTGGAGTGGTTTTGTTGATTTTTCATTTGGTATAAGATAGGCTATCATTTTCCCTTGCCCTTTGGGGTCGTAAATGATCTTATAGAAATACTTTGGTATGCTGACTCCATCCAAACCTATCTTGCCCTTATTCTGCGTTAAAACGCCTCCTGTGACCACATATAATCTCCCAGAAGTAAGTGCCCAACGCCTAACCATTTCTTCCAAGGTATTCCAGATTCCAGCATTAAATTCTTTTTCTTGCGGACTGATATTTGATAAATAGAAAGTCTCGCTCATTGAAGTAAAATTCAATTTCATATCTCCTGCAGGACATAAATGACCTCGATCATAACCTGAACCTCTGTAGTCATCCAGTTGTGCAGAAATAGTTGAAACTAAGGAGTCTGGACGATAATCATCGGTTCTTGATTGTTTGCCACGCATTAAAGCAGGAGTAAGTTCATAATAAACCCATTCTGGCTGTTCGTCCTTTTCAGAATAGGATAAAGTATAATAAGAGTGTCGGACTATCTGGTGTGTTGTCGATGCTGGCAGTAATTCCTGAGCCGATGAGGCAGTGGTTATACTTAGAAGTACTGTAAGAATAGCAGTTATTGATTTTATTTTCATTATTGTACAAAAGTGCTAAATGATCAAAAGAATTATAAATTATTAATTCTTCTTCAACAGGATAGTCTTTATAAAAATATTAATAATTTTATAAGTGCTTTAAAACAAATTTATTGTGGTCAGTCAACTAATTTAATCCCATTAGAATTTTACTATGAAAGAAATATTGCAGAACCCAATTGCAATTATTATAATAGGCTTATTGTTCATCATTAACGTTTTTTTATCTATTACTATTATAACAATTTGCAGTAGAAATAAAAACTTAAATAATTATAAATGGTATTTAAATACAGCAAATTATATAATCATTTGTCTTTTAATTCTCATTTTAATAGTGTCAATAGTAGGTATTTGGAAGGATTTTCTGTCCGAAGGTGGAGTGATTGCAATAGTTACAGCTTTATGTGCCATGTTAACAACATTTTATTTATATAGAGCCTTACGTGAAAGCCAACGAAGTAATAAAATTTCAATGTTTAAAGCTGAATATGATGATTTTTATGATGAGATTAAAAGTTTAAATAAGAAAAAAGAGACTCCCATTTTTTTAGCAGATAATATGAGATTGGTTACAAAAATATTGAACAAAAGAAAAAGTCCAACTATTAAAAACGGATATGCTGAACTATATTCCTTTGTTGAAAAATTATTAGAAGACCCAGATTATAAGACATTCATTGTTAATGTTGATTCAATTATTGATGCGAACACATTGATTACACAGTATAAAGATTATATTGAAATTGTTTCTATAATTAGAACTGGAGAAAGGGTAGTTTTAAATTATTTCAAAAATATTAAAAGCATATTTTCTAATATTCGTTCATCCCCATTGTTGCCTGACTTAAAGATTCGGTTATGTGAAATGTTAAAACCAACAGCACAAGATTGTATTTCATTCTGTTCATTAATATCAACTCATGCAACCGAATTTGAATCTGATTCTCCAATTAATTATAGTGTTATTGACGCAATAGAATATAGAGTAAGTAATGGCGTTTTTAAAGCGAGACCAAAGATTTTTACGAAAGAATTTTGGAGTATTGGGAATGATATTTCCTATCTAATTAAGCAAATTGAGCAAGAAAAGAAATAGATAAGTTGTGTTTTGAAAACTTGCACGATGTCATCTAATTTCCATAATTCTTCATTTGTGATTAAGATTTATTACCTACCCTATTGTCCCATTTAGTCTTTTCCCATTCACTAATAACACCTTCATTTTCGCATTCGGGGCAGTACCAATGAATTTCTCCATTCTTTGGCATTATTGCTGTTTTAATCAATCCATGACATCCTTTATTAAAGCAACAAATATCTGTTGTGGTAAGCATTGATGGCATTGTTTTGGTTGTGGTATCAACGACCAATGCCAAGAAACTCGCCAATTCTCTGGCTTGTTTTGGCATCTGTTTTGGGATGTTTCCTATCTCATCAAGAAAGTGCTTCATATTGGAGATATACATAATATGCTTTATTAGTTAGATGAATATTTTTAGGCTGTGAAGATACGATCTCAATTTATTCGTATTGCTCCATTAGACAAAATAATTTAATTCGGATAATACAATACGATCTTCGTTACGAAATTCGCCAATTAATGGATTCCCTTTTAAAAACGCAACCCTCATAACCTAATGATAATCATCATCGTGGAATTTCTCAAGATGAGTTGTCCGTTAAACGGATAAAACTTCTAACCTATTAATAATCACCCCCCCCACGATTTCCCGAACATGGGTTTATAACCTAAAGTATAATCTTCATAACTTATTGATAATAACCATCGTGATAGTTCTCTCTATGGTTATTTTCAAGCACTTGACTATATTTTAAGTGTAATAAGATTTGATTCTTCAATAATTACAAAATTCTAATATGCCTTTGTGATGTTTTCATTAGGTATAAGAAAGGCTATCATTTACATTTTGATCATGTTCAAATTTTTAAATGTAATGTCTTTTCATATCAAACATTGTCATTAACTTAGTAATATTGTGATAGTATTCGCATTTATTAATATAACTGCTTAGTTGCGCTCACTACAAAACTCCTGAATGCTCCTTAGAAAATTCCATTTTGAAGATAAAAAAGCCGAACTTAGCTTTCAATTTGATAAGAAGGAACATTTATCAAATTGGGAACATTATTCTAATTGCTACAATTATGCAATTTTAAAGATTTTCAATAAGGGATTTCAACAAAAATATGCCTTTGACTGCAGAGCGAGGGCAATACTTTTTCTTGTTAGGCATAGTCTTGAATTAACAATAAAAAAGAATCTTGAAATTAACAGTTTACATATTCAGAACACGCATAACTTTGAGTATTTGTTTCCAGCATTTGATGAAAAAATAGTTGTGCCTAAAGGCTTTAAAAATTTAACTAAAAAATTTAATCATGATTCAGATGGTTCTTGTTATCGGTATTATAATGACAAGATAAATGAGAAACCCTATTTTAAGTTAGGAGACCGAATTGTTTTAGCAGAATTATTAAAAGAATACAATGAAATCCCCCGTAGTGAAGAATTCGAAATTGGCGAAATTTGTGAAGAATTTGAGTATGACAACAAAATAATTCAATGGGATTTAACTTTTCATATGGGAGAAAGCATTGGACTTAGTCAAATAAGAACTGAATATGATAATGTGATAGAGTTTTTAGTTGAAGGAGTTCTGGAAGATGATTATGATATAAATAAAGTATATCTTCCCTTACTATTCCTTATTCGGCATGCTTTAGAATTAGCACTGAAGTCTAATCTACAAGAGGCAAGAAAAATTTCTCCAGATAAAGTTCCTGATATTGATTTTGATAGTATTCATTCATTATCAAAGCTATATAGATGTTTTGGTGATGATACTGGATATTTATCAAAACTTGACTTATCTAAAATGTCAGAAGAAACTAAAAAACAGTATAATTCATATAAGAAACAATATGAAGAATTGAATAATGTAATTCATCAATTGGATAGCAACTCAATGTTTTTTCGATTTCCAGTTGATACTAAAGGAAAAATACAACCGATTTTCTTCAAGGGGGATAGTCTCTATAAAATATTGAAATTGTATTATCTAACTGACCCATTTATTACATTCACACTCGATGTCTTAGAGGATGAAGGGATAAGATAATTGCATATATTTACAATAACAATTAGTTATTATGGAACGATTAATAAGTGATAACAAAACATATAATTATTACGAGTATACAATTGAAAAGGAGTTTGAGCAGATTATCGTTAATAAAGCCAAGCAGATATTCGGCAATAATACGGTCTATATTGATATTAAGAAAAAGATTGGTGATAGTATAATCACTATTCCCGATGGATACCTCATAGATTTCTCATTCGCTGAAAAACCTCGACTTTATATAATTGAAAACGAAATTAGCACTCATGACCCCTACAAACATATTGGTTCTCAATTACTGAAGTTCGGTATTAGTTATAAAGCCAGTGGCAGAAATTTAAAAAAATTTATACTTGACTATCTGATTGCCAACAAGGACTATTATGATTTTGTCGAGAAACGGTCTAAAACAGCAGGATATCGTAATATAGACGCCTTTCTGGATGCTTTGATCTTTGATATTCCAGTTGCAGCTATTGTAATAATCGATAAATCATCTGAGGAACTTGAGAATGTCTTAAGCCAACTTACAATGGATACAGATATAATCGAATTTCAGACTTTCGTTGATGAAGATGAACGAATTCACAAGTTCATGCCATTCAATGAAGAAATCCGTGACATTGAAGAGGGACATAAAAAAGATGTTAGTGTAGAGGAACTTGATACAATTGTTGTACCTGCTCAAGCTGAAGGTTTTCAAACAGCTTTTATTGAAACCAATTCATGGTGGTCAATCAGGATATCATCCTCAATGCTGAATCGGATAAAATACATTGCAGCTTATCAGGTAGCTCCGATATCTGCTATCACCCATTTAGCTGAAGTATCTAAAATCGAAAAATACAAAGACACCAATAAGTATATAGTTTATTTCAAAGAAGCAGCAAGAGAAATCAAGCATGTTCTTCTGGATACTAAGAAAAAAGGTAGTGCTCCACAAGCACCAAGGTATACTACCTATGAGAAATTATTGAAAGCAAAGGTTTTATCTGACGTATTTTAGATTATACTATCTTGTCATTTAAATACTTAAGACTTGTTCTTCAATCCATATAGTACAAGATAATCATCACTTTTACCCAAGCTGCGCAGATTTTGTTTTTGGGCGGAAGATAGTTTGGGATACCTACGAGCATACCAATTTTCAACTTCTTCAACGTCATCAGAATTAAAACCATATGCCTCATATACCAAGCTGTCTATTTGAATTTGTTCCTGACTTGCGTAATCATAATAAGGGTCGACTTTTTGTTTTTCAATAATTGTACGAACATTCAATTCAATTTTATGAGAATTAGTAAACTGTATAAATACAGACTTGATAGACTTTTCTCCAGTTTCAACTGTATGTGAAATGAAATTTTTGAAAATAAATTTATACAATTTGGAACAAAATATTCCTAATAATGAATAGATTGACAGGTTGGCTGAATCAATTTGGAGAAATATGGTTGACCCTTTACTTTCAAAGATGCTCGTAGAATTTATTCTAAATGTTGGCGAATAAATTCCAGTTGGGGAGAAGGTTATTCCCTCTTTGAAGTTATATGCAACGTTCTGAAATCTTGAGCAAATTTTCTTGTCTTTTGTACCATCTCTTTCACCAATAGTAAGTGATTTCATTCGCTCCACTGAAGACTCACTCCAATCAATATAATAATCAGTTGGGATAAAATAATTTGGCATAAAGCCTTCGCTTGCATCACTTTCACCACCTTTGTCTAAAGGGACTAAATATTTACCATTAAAATATCTTGAACTCTGATTGTCATTCTTGCTAATCCCTTTTTCAATTATTTCAAGTCTTAAAGTGTCATTTTTTCTTATACTTATTAAATCTTTTTCTGTTAGAAGAAAATCTTCGTATTCATTTATGCTTTTATAATTACCTCTTGCATCTGGATTTTGGTAGAGATAAAAATCATTATCACCCGTTTTAATACCTTGTGCTACAACAGCAATATCTCCGAAATTTGCAATATAGAATTCTCTGTTGTTTATTTCATAATTTCGAAAAAGTAATCGTTTGCTCCCTATTTCTCGAAATTTGGTCTTTGGTTTACAATTACTATCATTCCCATCATTCATAGGGGAAAATAATTTTGGATTTGCTACAAAAAATGGCAGGTTACTATTTGTTCGAATTAATTTCTGTGGATAATAATAGATTGCATATTCAGGGTTACTGATATTTTTCTTATTAGAACTATAATCTATACCTTCAGTCTTATGAAGTAATTCAATAAAACGACTATAATTATCATGTATGCTAATATTTGTTAAATCAACCATTTGACATATATGGTTAGCATTAAAGTTGGCAATAAATTTTCGTTGACCGCCTACTAATTCTTCATTGAATATATTACGTTCACAAATAATAATTGCAGTGTTTACAGTCGCACGGAAAGTATCTGGATGAACTCGAATCATTTTATGAATGTAATTGTCCATAATCTGTCTTCGCAGGTCTAAATGACTTTTTATAGTCATGAATGTGTCACTTACAATGAAAGCTAATATTCCACCATTTTTAAGTGGCGATTTTTTATCACCTGAAGGTAGAAACCGAGCTATGAAAGCACCATAAGGGTCATTACTTTCAATTGCCAAAAATTTACATACATCCTCACCAACTTTAGTACCTCCATAAGGGGGATTCCCAATAACACAGTCAAAACCCTTACCTTTCAACTCAGGATAAAAGAAATCTATGTTGAAAAAAGGAGCAGCAACAGTCGCATGAGTAAACCAATTGCGAATAAACTTCTTATTTTCACCCTGTACACTTTTTCCTGTTATTTGGATACTAAAAGAAGGAAAAGCGTCATTTAAAATATCAATAATATCATTAGTAATGTCTTGACGTTCAGTAAGTGAAAGATCAGGTTGGTAATATTTAATTCTTGCCGATTCAATCCTGTCTATTGCATCATTTGCAAACATATCAGGTTGCAAATTTTTCAGGCTATCGGCACAAATAATCTTGGTTTCTATATTTGGCATAGGTGTAATTCCCTTACCAACCTTCTGATCTATAAGAAGTGATATGAAGAATCTAAGTTTTGTTATCTGAACAGCCATTGGTTGAATGTCGATACCGTATATGCTATCACGGATAATACCAAGTTTTCTTCCATAATTATCAAGATGTGTTTTGAGAGTTTTCTCAAATTCTTCACGGTAATTTTTATCAACGGACTTAAGTTTCAATTTAAGCCACTGTGAATTGTCAAAATCCACAAGTTTCAATATATCTACCAAACTGTGAAGCATTCCCATTGGAAATGCTCCAGAACCACAAGCTGGGTCGAGAACTTTGAAATGGTCTATTGCATTTACAATGCTTTCGCAAAATAAATCATCGCAATTTTCAAGTTTATTGTCATATACCAGTTTCTTAAGTGTTGTTAGTCGTTCTGGGTTAATAAATTTCTTTAGGTAAATAAATAAACTTTCATTTACCATTTCTTGAATAATTTTCCTTGGAGTGTAATAGCTACCTGTAAGTTTTCGAATGCTTTGTTTGGTATTTTCTTCCAGATTGGGGTCTAATTCTGCTAAGAGATTTTCAAAGACCAATCCAAGTAATTCAGGGTCGAGCGCAATATCCTCTTCGTATGGTGTATTTTCTTCAAGTGTAAACTTGAAAGATTTAAATATGCTATTCAATCCCTTTTGCTTAACCCTTTCAACTTCAACTTTTTTATTCTTCCCTTTTCCTTTTATTACCTCTTGTTCCTCTTCAATTCCATAAAACAAGAAATTTGGGACATGCAAAATAGAATCATTTATATTTTCATCAGCATTATCCTCTTCAAGTCGGTCAAAGATACCCCCATTAAGATATGGTATACTTACTAACCAATCTATCTTAAAATCTGAATTCCAATATTGTGTCCATTCAAAATCTTTTATTGATGATTTTTCTTTCTGATTAAGAGCATTGAAAAAAATGTTTTGTAATATCCCTCTGTAATAACTATTGGATTGAAGGAAATTCTTTTTACTAATATCATTTGTCAATGGGTATATCCTGTTATCCCAATCTCGAAGTTCTAATAGTTCAGTATTTATAAGACCTTTTTCTTTAACAAACCAACAAAACATGGTTCGAGCTAATAAGCGAATCAGAAAGTTTTTCGTATTTTCCTTTTCTGGAATATAATCTGGTTTGATTGGTAATTTAATATGACGTGAAGCATAGTAAAACCAATCCTGCAAATCACCATAAAACTGGTCATTCAATGCTTGAATTGAAAAGACAGTCTGCCAATAATTGTATAATTTTTGAAAAGAATCTATTTTATTAGTGTCGATAGACAAACCATCAAGAATCCTGCTATGTGCTGCATGCGGATTAAGAATATCAATATCTTTAAGTGTGGTAACTTTACCGACCTTTTCGCCTTCACGCCATTCTTGTTTAAATTTTACACGCTCTGTATTGGCAAATGCAATATGACTATCGTATTTAAATACTACAACAACTGGTGTATATTTGAACTCACGATTAAAAGCACGGGATATTTCAGATAATTGTGAACGAGTAGGTAACAGTCCTTTTCCCCTTGGTTTTAATATAACCCCGAAGATTAATAACCCATCATAATCAGTTTTTATACTTGCGGTATCAATGCTCTCTGTCCCTTTAAAGGCAGCATCGTCAACCATCCCCAGAAAATACACATCACCCATAAGATGAAATGCCTCCGTATTTCTGAAGTTGGATTTAAGAATGTTTTGAGCAGTATCAGGCTCTTCAGCAATATAATTTACAGGGACATTCAATTCTATAAAGAATTGTCTTAGTGCTTCGAGAAAACTTAATTGTTTGAATATTGATAGGTTCATATATTAAACGTTAATTAAAAACCAAGTGATTAAATCGAAATTTTCTGTCTGGTACTTTTCACTAACCTGCACATTCTGTTTTATACGTTCAATGGCAGTTTTACCTCCGTATTTCAACTTTTCAAGAATATCCTTGGCTTCTTTACCCATAACCTTCTTTGTTGTACCATCCTCTTGAATTGCTTCTTCAGAGGCTTGAGTTTTAAGCCATGCTTTTATGGCTTCTGACAGTTTGGTAATTTCTGCTTTTTCTCCCCTGTCAATAGCGTCTGGCACATATCGATCACTTTCTTTGTGTAGAGTAAGGGCATCCAAAACGTCTTTCTGGTTAAATAAAACCATTTCACCTTTAAGGTTAATGTAGATTAAATCATACGATTGATAACTGTTAGTATTTTCCTTTGGTTTTTTTGCTGGGTATCCTAATAATGCAATCACCCCATTTTGATTACAATTTTCAGTTTCAGCTTTGAATCCTGTATATACCCCTTTCGGCATTTTTTCGTATTTACTTTTCTCTGATTTAATTTCGGTAAGCAAATCCTGCCGATATTTTTCAAGCGACAAATTGTCAAAACCAAAGCTCTGTTCACTTACTTCAATATCATCAAAAGTAGTTTGCATTTGTTCCAGCATTCTATCATTCATTTTTTGTTCCAGACTTTCATCGTATGACATCTGAGCAAATGAATCTGAGAACTCGGAATTAACTTCTGACCCCACTAATTTCATTGCAGCCATTCGCTGCTCAATTCTGCCCTGTAGGTTCAGGTAGGTGTTAATATTATTTGACGGGAAGAAGTTTATACCGAAAATCTTATCATTTGGACTGCCTAATCGATCGATACGACCCATACGTTGAATTATACGGACAGGATTCCAATGAATGTCATAATTAATTACCATATCAGCATCTTGCAGATTCTGTCCCTCGCTTAAAGCATCGGTTGCAATTAGGATATCTATCGGTTTTGTTAGCTTCTGATAGGTTTTTGGTTCGTTTTTAGCAATCCATTGAATCCATTCATCATATGCCTCCAGTCCTTCTGCTTTTGTCTCAAAATTCCATTCTTTTTCATTGTAAAGTTTGGTGTAAGGAGCAAAACGTTCAAGGATATTTTCAAAATTTTGGGTTTCTTCTTCAGAATCATCCGTTTTAGAACCACTACCACTTACAAACCCAATATTTATAAATCCTCGACTTCTAAGCTGATTAAACAGATATTCAGCAGTATCCCTGTAAACGGTAAAGATCACTACCTTCTGGTTACCATTGTTCTCACCTTTAAGCCTCTTTTCTTTTATTTTTTCAATGAGAACTTGCAGCTTATCATCCCCGCTTTTATGGTTATTTGGTTTTATAATTTCTTTATGGATAACTTGTTCGAATTTTTGCAGGTTAACATATAAATTATCCAGAGCATCCAAGTCTTTTTTCAAGTCTCTCTTGAACTTATTTAAATTGCCTGATTCGTCTATTTCTTTTAAACTAATTTTGCGCTTCTTCCCTAAAGTGAATTCTTCGTATTCATCTTCAGATTCTTCGTCAAATAAGTTTTTATCAACTTCTGCAATATCCGCATTTGTTTTATAATCTTGATAGGCTTTAATTTTATCTAATGCATTTTGATGATGAATCTTAATTTTCTCAACCGTTGAATAAAATGAAAACCAAGATGATTCAAGCCTTTTTACCATTAAAATGTACATCATTTTCACGAGAAAGAAATCACGCTGGCGTTCATCATGCAAAATGTCCTTTTCTTCGGCTTCTTCAATATCCATGTAAAATGCAGGTTGATACCCTGAAAGCATAGGGGGGAAATGATTAAATAATTCCTCGAAACTCTCAAAATTTCCCATTTGCCGAGGCGTAACGAATACATTAACTGGCTTTTCTTTGGCTGGAAAATATAAATCATTTTGGTGATTGCTAATCATTTTTCGAGTTCTCGCAACGGTCAATGAATCCGTAAGCGTAAAGAAATTTGCAGGTAATCGTTTAATAAAATCACTAATCTTAGGATTCGCTTCCTCTCTCCATTCATTGAAAGCACGCTGAGCAGTTCTGAAGGTATAGTCAATGTTTTTTACTCCTAAAGTACTATCGAATCCGTTGACATTTCCCTGAACCATTAATTTATATTGATTTCTGATATCATTCAATGAGTTGTTTATGGGAGTTGCAGAAAGCATTAAGACCTTGATGTCTTCGTTCTTTTTTAATATTTCTTCCAAAAAATATTTATACCGTTTGGATTTGTCGTTTCGAAGGTTGTGGCTTTCATCAATGACAATTAACTTCGGTTTATCATTCGTAAAGAATTTATCAGCAAGATCAAAATAGGAATCCAATCGTTCTTGACTCATATCGGTATGGAAGCGGATAAAATAATCAAGCTGGTCTTTTTCAAACTTGGAATCATGGTACTTTCTATACCTATTCCAATTGTGTTGTAATTTTTTAGGGCAAAGCAACAATACTTCACGACCTTGTAACTGAAAGAACTTCATAACAGCCAATGCTGTCCATGTTTTTCCAAGACCGACCGCATCAGCTAAAATTGCGCCATTGTATTTCTGTAGCATTTTGATCAGGCTTAATACACCTTTCTTCTGGAAATCATAAAGGGTATTATACACAACTGTATTCTCAAGTCTACCAACCTGCCGATTAAATTCAGGGTCGTTCTGGTCTTCTAATAACTGGTTACCAAATAATTCAAAAAGAACCTTATAGTATAACTCTCTTGGCGTATATTTTATAAAGATTTTCTCAATCTGGGCAATCAAATATTCTTTGAAAGGAATCTTCTCCGTTTTACCACCTGCAAGAACTATCGTTTTGTATTTATGCGCTTGGGGTTTAAGCCATAATTGTTCGAACCAATCAACCAATTCCTTATACTGGTTATTATTTCCTGTTTCCGCTATGTTAAGTTCAACATTATTTGTTGTTTTTAATCCGATTCCAGCTTCAGTCAAATTCGAACTACCAGAAATAAAATACCTGTTGCGGTCATCGTTTTTTTCAGGATTAAATAAATAACTCTTTGCATGACAAAAGTTGGGTTCAAGTGTCTTAACATCAACTTTGTTCTGCTTTAAGAATTCAACCGTTTCCTTTGCTAATCGGCTTAACTGAAGTGCTGCATCAATGGTAATGTTCTCATTCAACAAATCAAGTGGTCTGTCTTCCTCTGTATTGATGTTTACAATATCGCCAAGAACCATTCGAAACTGAGATATTTTTTCATTTACTTGATTTGACAGATAAGCTAATGCACCAATTGTAAAGTAACCTGTTACAATATCCAGCGTCCCTTCTTCAGTATACTTGGAAAGCCATTCATGGACTTTGAAGTTGCTGTTTTCGTTATCTAAGATCATGGTTCGTTCCTTTCAGTTTTTTATTAGGCAATTGAGTCAAAATCAACAATCATATGTTAAATTTCGTAATGATAGCTTATATGAGTGCTATCAGTTTTTATTCATCGGGAATTCTAAATTACGTTTTTCTTTCCTATAGCAGCTAATGCATGCTGGAAAGTTTAAAGATGCTTTAGTATTGTCGCCACATATATGGCAATATTTTTCTTGATGATTTCTGTCATTTGTCTTCCTCCATTTTGAATAACATTCTTTACAATAGGGTATCGTAGGTTTTAATGGTATATCAACTCCACATCCAATACAAATTCCATTGGCTATTTTTATTGGTTTAAGTACTTCTTTTTTAAGTTTTATGAGGTTATCAATTTTGTTTTCAGTAATTACAGATTTTTCATATCTTTTCCCAAAGCCGAGCATACTTGAAGAATATTCAGGTTCTTTCTTAAATAAAAGCTCACTATTTGCAATAACTTCTTCAAAGTATTCCGTTGCTTGCATATCTAAGGTTTTGCTACCTGTTAATAAATTCAAGATCGGAGTCTCCAACAAAATTCCTGCTTCAATATTATTGTCCTGTGAGTAATCATATAAATTCATTGAGGTAATTATCGAAGCTGATTCATTTGCATAAAATTTAGCATGCAATCGTTTTTCATATCTTATTTCAATATTGGGGAATTTAACAAAAAAATCTAATTCATCCTTAGAAAGAGATTTTTGCATTTCCCCATCGTTTTTACCAAATACCAAAACTATTTGAAGTCTATCGTTATCAATATGGTTTTTTAAAACATCTTTATACCGATGATGTAGTTTTATATATGGTGAAATAATCAATAAAAATGAGTCTGCTTGTCTTAATATATTTTCCACACCAGTGTTGATTTCAAATCCTTTTAAAAATTTTGCCATAAGTAGTCTTATAAATGTTTGGATTTAATGTTGATTGTTTTAATGATTGCAGATTTTGTTTTAAAATTAATAAAGTCCAAGATAAAGCAGCTAAGAGAACGCATTTAATAATTACCAATTACCTCATTTTTGAATTGAATTATAGTAATCTGATATCATTTAAACCTATGATAATTTATTTGCTTTGAAACGTGAACTTTAAAAAAATCAGGAAAAACACAATTTTAATATGTTTTTAAATAAAACATTGCCATTCTTAAATAAGAACCGTTAAAAACATATATTCTTAAATAAGAATGCTTTATAATCATTTTATTTTACTTTTTCTGCTATTTTTTGTAACATTTATTTTTCGTTTTCGTATAAAAACGACAGAAGAACATGGAGAGAAGTTGTTGTTGGAAATTCTGTAAGACGTTCTTTAAATAAATAAAGATATACTATCAAAGGCAGGTGTAAAAACCTGCCTTCGGTGTTTTTAACAGAATCTGAAGTTCTTAAATAAGAATCCTTTATCAAGTCTGGTAATTACCAAATGTGCAAAATTAGATTTTAGCGCAACAGGGATAACTATGTCATGCTGGGAACTCAACTTAACTTGAATTTTGAAATTATTAAACATTTAAAATAGTATTAACTAAAAACGAAAATTTTATGAAAAAACATCAATTTAACATCTTCCCCGACATGTCGGAAGAAGAATTTAACAGGCTTAAGGAAGACATTCAGAAGAATGGATTTGACCCTAACTATCCAATTATGCTTTATGATAATGCCGTCCTTGATGGATGGAACAGGTATAGAGCGTGTGAAGAGCTTAAGAAAACTCCATTACTTGACCATTTTGCTGGTAATGATGAAGAAGCATTGGCATTTGTAATGCGTTCAAATAAAAGACGAAATCTTTCGGACGAAAGGCTGACTGCGCTTGCTCTTCAATCAGATGATTTGATGAAAGCAATTCAAAATCAGGTAGAAGAAGGAAGAAGAGCAAAATTAGTTGGTAATGTCAATGCAAGTAAAGAAAAAACGACTACTCCGAATTCAGATTCTTCGATTTCAATAGATAAAAATGAAAACACAACTATTGCAAAAATTGCTGATTCAATTGGAGTTAAAAGAAATCAGGTTGAAAAGATAGCCAAACTCAAAAAAGAGAATCCAGTTGCTTTTAAGCAAGTGGCAGCAGGTATAACAACTACCAGAAAACTTAATCTTGAAAAGAAAGCAGAACTTAAAGAAGCAACATCAGAATTAACCATGAATGCGGATAAATTTCCTGATGAACAGTCTGAAATCATCCATACTGAAGAAAAGGCAACTGCTGAAAAGGATATTACGGCTATTGAATTATCTGATGTCGAGATTCTGGAACTCGTGAGATTGGCAAAGAATAAGGTGAAGGAAATTGCAAAAAATATTGTCAATAATGGGATAGAATGTAAATCTAATCTGGTAAACCAACCACATTTTCAAGCAATTGAAAAGATTCAGTTCGAACTTGGAGAAAAATTAACCGCATATAAAAAATAGAAAAATGAAAAAAATTGAAATTTCCCCTGAATGGATTCTCGACAAATTAGCCATCACAGACCATGTAGATGGCAAAGGTAACGTTACGATCATATCTGACGTAGTACCTGATTCACATTGGATTGATCTGGCTCTTGACACACTTGGTGTTGAGCACAAAACATGCATTGTAGGCTATGACCCAGACCCTGCGAAACAATACTTTGAAGTGCACTGGGAATTCAAAATTGAAGATATTAAAGCTGAATGTCCAATTCTTTTTGAAAAGTGGAAAACAATGGATAACCATGCTTATCGCCTTTGGATAGAACGAAACTAAGGAATAGCATCTTAGTGAGACGAAAGAATTAAGATAAAAAGGGGATGCTAAAAACCTTTGAAAAAGTAAGCGACATTTAATAATTACTAAATGAATTTATATAAATTAAATATCAGACAGTTGGTTGAAGATCATATGTATAACCTGTTACTAAGTAGTGGAGTCAATCTTGAATATTACGACCATGTTATTTGGGAAACAGATCATTATAAAAAAGTTCTTAAAGATAAATCATTTGAATTTTGGACATCTGGAACTACAATAACCTTAAGTAATGGGGTGAAAAAAACCATACTTTTTGTTTGGGAAAAAGAATACGATTTGCCTACTGCATCTGCAAAAATGAAAGGAGTCTTAACAAAAATAAGTGAGGATACTCTTGTAGAAATGAGTAAGCGATCACTAAAACAATCGTTAAAAAGAATTAGAAAAACTAATATTAACTTAAATTAAAAATAATTATGAATAAAGAATTTAACAGTTCAAACACTAAATTACCATTAGATATGCGAAAATTATTTAAGAGAATCGAAACAAAAATAGAGTTACTTGGTGGCATTATTGTAGATGATGACTGTCAATTATCACTATTACAAAATAAGTTTTTGAACAGGTATATGAAAGAAGATTACAAGGAGATGGATATTCATGCATTCTACTGTGATAGAAATGGTGTAAATATTTATGCTGTAAATTACGAAAGCGAGACAGTTGAATTAATTACGCTCTTAGACCCCAATAACATTAAGTTTGATTGAATTATGAAAACCTATATCTGAAAAGCAGGATTTGACAAAATCAATCCTGCTTTTTAATTATATCAAAACCACTTTGTCTAAAATGTATAGTCCAAATATTCTATGAAAGGCAAGATAATCATGCAACTCCCTCTGCTATTCATATTGCTTCCAAATAATTTTTTAAAAGTCTTGCATCTATAAAAAGTTTGAGATATTTTTACAAAGCCAAAAAGGCATACTGAAATATACAATTACTGAAGTCCCAATCAACGGGAATTAAACCATTAACTGAAAAGAACCCCTTCGGGGTCGTATTGTTGGTGGTTTTTTTATTTAAAAAGTTTAGTAAAATGTATATGACAAAAATATCGATTTCAGTACCCTGCCTCACTAAGTTCATAGAGAATCAAATTCTTTTCAAAACCCGTTTAGTAGATCAAGAACTTTTATGCTATCCAGTATTGGATATTAGTGAAGAGGGAAAGCCATGCTTTGTAATTAAGAATCGAACATTAAGATTTAAGAAAAATATTAAACATATATAATGAAAACACGTAGTTACATAAGAGGTCGCAGATTTGGGTAATTCCATCCGAAAATTCTAACAAGCACATATTCATTTATTTACAAGAGATGGCATATTGCCAAATGGGTGAAACTTGTCCTTTTGCAAGAAGAATAGAGATAATTGCTTCGTTAGGATTCTCAAAAAACATAGGCATTTGCTTGAGTCAATTGAGAATAAAATGCAAAAAATAATATTATATAATTTTTAAAATCAATGGTAATAAAACCAATAGAATTGACCCCTGAATGGGTTCTAAGCGAACTACCGCAATCGCTATATGCAAACGGTAACGGAGTTGTCAGTGTAGATACTGATCGTAAATCTGACGCAAGTTGGATAAAACTGGAACTGACGGCTCTTTTAATTCCCTATGAAGAAAATGAATTTGGTGAGGGCGATCTGACCTTCATCGATATCGAATTCCGATTAGAAGATTTACGATCAGAATGTCCAGCTCTTTATAAAAGAATGAAGGAGATGGATGCAAAAAATAAATTATATAAGAATTTAAACATTAATTAATTATGATGCACATAAGTAAAGACATGGTTATTAAACCAATAGAAAATGAGATTAGCGCAAAAAGAACATTAGAAAGGTTTTACATAAAAAACTTTTTCAAAAATTACATTGATAATTCCATGAAGCCAGATACGTATTATACGTTTTTTGTCCCAGAATACAAGTATTATATTATGGATTTAGTCATTGATTATATAGATGGATTATTCACTCTTCCACAATTATTGTTCTTGTATAGATCAAACAGTATTGAAGACCCTATGTGGGATTATGAAGACATAAAAGATCGTCAAATAAACGTTATTAAAGATATCGATACGTATGCGTGTGAAGAGGATGATCTTGATGACATTGATCTATTCAAGGAACGAGTTATGAAACTTGACCCAATTGTCTTTAACCTACTTAATGATTTAATCTACCAATCAGGTATATTCATTGACTGGACGTTTTGGGAAGGAACAGTTTATCCTAAAATGATTGAAGATGAGAATGAATGTTCT
Source organism: uncultured Bacteroidales bacterium (assembly GCA_963823065.1). GTDB lineage: Bacteria > Bacteroidota > Bacteroidia > Bacteroidales > VadinHA17 > LD21. The sequence continues at coordinate 199,330 of CAWGJX010000001.1, read as the reverse complement.
CAAGAGATTGATGCTATAAAAAACGCATGCAGCACTTTGGGGAAAATTGAAAAAATCTGCGATAAACATTACCATATTAATGAAAGGATTGCAGCGTTAAATAAAGAAGGGATAAAAATAAGACCATGCTGGGTAGGTTCTGGTGGGGTTTATACTGAATTTTATATGTATGGAAAGAAAGAAATTCGAGTGCAGATAGCCGCAAGCAAGTTTAAGGGAAAAGGGACAGGGAAAAATAAATCAGCACTATGTGCGGTAATACCAATGCCAAAAATCTTATCCCTGAACAGGAACTAACTGAGAATACCAAATAATAGTTTAGGGTAAGTTAATATATCATTATTAAAACTTACCCTAAATTTTTTAAAACACCTTCTCTTATGCAGAATACACGTTAATTTAGCCTCAACGTATGTAGATCACTGAGAAGGATCAAGCCGATCAGAACCAGATAACATTGAGTTAAAATTTGTTCTTGTTTCCATTTTACTTTTTTTTAAATTCTATAAATTACTGAGTTTCAAATGGATAGTTTCAGATCATTATACTTTTGATTTTGCTCTGATATTTCTCCTTCAAGCGATATTTGTTCTTTATAGATTAAATCCATCATATCCATAAATGAATCCCTGCCTATCGACCCGATGATTTGATTCTCTGAATAGCTGAGGTTTTTTTCAGCCTTGGCAAATCGGTCAATAAGATACTCTAAATAGCCAATATGTTCTATGATATCATTTAACTCATCACTTACCTTTTCATAGTAGTCTTCTAAAAAAAGCTGATCATATGTAAGTGAGTAGATTCCTTCGTTAATTCCATCCCCATTCTCTATTGATTGGGCTTCTTCATCTGTTAGTTCTCTTTTAATTTTTTTCATTTTTCTGCTGTTTAAAATATAATTATTTATATCTGATAGTCAGATTGTTTCTTATGCTGGTATCAGATTTTTAGCTTCACTTGAAGACACATTTTTTGTTAATTTCAATTTGGTTTTTATGAAATCTGTATATGCATTATCTGTATTGAAATCCATTACAAAGTCAGCTATATCAAACTTCCCCTCACACTTGCAATACCTTATTAGTTCATTATCGTTCTTCAGGAAATCGCTGTAATAATCCACGATCTCAAAGTCATATCCATATTTACGGTTATAATAACTTAGTTTCTCAAACCAATACTGGCAAACATTATCATCTTCAGATAGGTCTGGGAATACCAGACATTTTCTACCTGTAAAGAATAAGAACTTGCAATCCTGAATAAGTGTTTTCCCTCCTGTAGCCACCCAGATAAACTTTGGCAGAACAATTGACATTATGACTGCTGTTTTTTCACTTTCGACCAAACAGATTGTTTTCTGTCTATCATTAATTATCTGATGGTGACCAAAGAGACATAATTTTAGTTTGAAGGGAATAATTATTTCATTCATTTCATCGTCAGTGTCATAATTGTTGTAATCATGATGGAAACCTCTATCATCGGTATATTTAAGATTGTGCAAGTATTTGGGAAACTGTTTTCTGCCTTCCTTTATCCTGTGCAGGGCATTATCAAACCACATCAATTTTGCGGTACAACAATGTGTATCAGTGTATAGATATGGAAAAACAACTGCTGAAGATTCACCATCATAACAGTCTTCAAATCTTCCTAACTTATAAAGATCAACCACTTTTGCAACTGAGTTACTTCCAAATCTTCGTTCCAGACCTTCAATAAAATTGCTGTGGATATAATTTTTGGGTTTATAATACTGGAGTATAGTGTTCAGCATAAGTGTATCAGCTTCGTAATAACCAATTTTTGTATCATCTTGGCGAATTGATTCTCCCGCAGCGTAATTATCTGGTGGTCTATTCGACTTCTGACAACTTGAGCACATCCCATACTCAATTGCAGCTAATTCTCCAGTCTGAGTATTCATATATGCACTGTATTTCCCATTCTTACCACAGAAAGGACAATCTGAGCGTCTTGTATTTGTTAAAGTATACTTGTACATGAGTTAAGCAGTTTTATAGTATTCTCCCATTGATTTTTTGTTGACCAATTTAAGTTCGCACCATTTCTTTAATTTGCGTTCAGCAGTTCTCTTCGATTTTGTTATTTCTACCATGGCTTTATCTATAAAATCTTTTGAGGTAAATGTTGCAGGTAAGGATTCATAGAAGTTCATTTCAGCTTCATTACTGAAATTCTGAAATAACTTAATGTCAATTTTGCTCAATATGTAGATAGTGTTGTAGATGTAGTAATTAAGTATCTCTGCACTGTTTTTCAGGTCATCAACACTTATTAAATCATCTTGCAAGCAGTCATCGAAGTAGCAGCGAATACGATTTATGATAATGGCTATCCTGAAGATATACGAATCCATCTTTGCAAATATTGAATTGTAAACTTTGTTCTCTACGCCAAAGTCCTTTGAGTTCATCTCATCACGCCAAGCCTTTACAAATCTGTGACCACTGTCATCTAATTTTAACGAGGTTCGCATAATGCTCGAATAGTTATAATACTCTAAGAAGTATTTCAACATCTTGTTGTATTCGAAGCTGACATCAACATCCTTATATTCCAGTAAGTCTTCAAACACGTTCTTCTTATCTTCATTTTCATCGATTGTAAAAAGATAACGATAGACATTGCCGTTTTCAATACGCTGATCAGTGAATATATCGAAGAGTGCTTTAAATTGAGTAGTACCTATAATTGACACATTGGTTTCGTTTATATAGTTACTGGATTCTTCACTGACTCTGCTCTTTTTCAATCCATAATAATTCCAGAACTTCAGCCAACTTTCCTCATCACTACCTGCTCTGAACTTATTAAAGTCCTTGAACAGTCCCGCTATTTCATCGTATTGTACTAATATAGATTTGCCGTTGTTGTGTTCGTCATCCAGAATTTGGTACATCTTCTCAGTACTGATATTCTGAACAGCACATTCAATTTGCTTTTTTAATGTTGGGGATTGACTTAAACCTTTATCTTTTATCCATTCCAAAATCAGGTCGGCTTTATCATCATCCTTTTTAATGGTCTTGCAATAATCTGCAAACTCAAAATACTTGGCATTTTCAGCTTTGCATTTATCCTTAAGTTCTCGGTCTTTAACTAATATAGGCATAATTGCTGCATTAAATAGGTGAGATTTCAAACTGCCAGAACTGGCAATATGAATTGTCCACAGATTTGACCTTTCAATCCAATCTGTGCGCACTTGTAATTGATATGAATTCAGAAGAGCATTACCACAAGCATTCAGATAATTTGTTGCAAGCGCATCAATATTGAATTTTTTAATTCTGGCTGTGTTGACCAATTGTTCTGCAAATCTTTGTGGTAATGCAGATACGGGGAAGTTTCGATTCATGATTCATGGTAATTAGTATAAAGATTATTTTTTGGAGTCACCATTACATTATTACCATGCCTTCGTCAACTCTTCCATTCATGTCTTTTTCATCACTCAGACTTTTTGAATTGTACTTTTTTGCTCTTTCATAAAATTCATTTAATGTAGTTTTATTGTACATCAGGTTTTTCAATACGGCAGTATTTGTTAAATGATATACTTCAGCGATGTAATTAATTTTTACCTGTTCTTCCAGACTTGGAGTATATCCAATCATCTTAATTTTTTCATTTGTGTCCATAGTTTTAAATTTTAAATCAATATTATCTTTAAAACTAAATACTCAAGCAACTTTAAAAAACTTAAGAAATTCTAAGAAATATTAAGAAATATTACGATTTTTTAAAAAATAGGTCAATCGACACTTATAAATAGTGCTTTTCACATTATAAGTTAAGTAAATTCACATTGGGAGTTTCAATTTTGGCGGAGTTGACGGAGTCTTGTCGTAGTATTTATATCTGATACACAGTCAATTAAAGCATATTACGCCACTTCGCCAACCCCGCCAATATATATTATTAAATCGTCAAATAGTCAATTTTGCATATACATTAAGAAAAGTTATATGTATTATATAAATATTCTATAGCAAAGGACTTGGTATGAATAAAATAGAAAGTATACTGGCGGGGTTGGCAGATTGACGGTTTAATGTTTATTATATTGATATATAAGCTATTGTAAGGTTGTGAGATCGCCAAAAGAACGACAAGACCGCCAAATGAATTGTAGATCGTCTCTGCAATGTATCTATTCCATCCCTTCGAAAAATTGCGATAAAGTTAATCCTGTCGCACTAATGCATTTCATTAGTGTAGAAAAATTTATCCCTTTTTGATGCTCAAGATTATAGATACTATTGAAGTGGACATTTGCTAACTTACTGAATTCTCTCATGCTCAGACCTTCATTTAGTCTCCAATTTTTAATGAAAAGAGCAATTTCGTATTTACCTAAACTTAGATTTTGAATTTCTTTCTTTGACATATTAGATGTGATATTTTACATAAATACCTGCAAACAGATTGTTGTTGCAATAATCACAAAGAAATATGGTTCATCTTGCCCCAAAACTGTCATTGTATGTACCTTTTCTGTACTATAATATGGGTTTATTGTACCCTATGAAATTATAGAAATGCCTAATAATTATACTTTTAGAGTTATAGCAAAGAGATTTAAGCATGAAAAGGGCAAAAAAAGAGCGAAATTGTCATACCCACGCAACAAACACCTCTTACAATTTATAAAAATTGTGGAAAAATTCGGAAGGTGTTATAACCCATTTACGAAATCATTGAAATTTTTATTGTGATAATCCAATATTCGCAAGATTGTGGAAAACTTGAAGTAAATCTGACCTTTCTCTATCTGACTGTATTCGTTGCGTGAGATTTTTATTGAATTCGCCATTTCAATTAACCCTTTATTCTTATCAATTCTTAATTTTTTAATTCTTTCCCCAAATTCAGTCATCAGATGTTGATGTTCTGCGGCTATTACTTTAGGTTTTGGCGATTTCTTTGGGTTCATGACCAGAAAATTTTGGCTAAAGATAAAAAGAAAGACCAAACATTTGTGCGTAGTCAAATAATAAATTTATACATTTGCGACCAAACATTTGTGCATTAGAATGAAAAACCAATTTAAAATAAGGCATCAATTCATTTATCCACAAGAGGATGGGGAAGAGTGTGTGATGATACTGTTAATTATTGAAAATAGAGAAATTGTTAGTGTTGCAACAACCACCATCCCGAATTGGCATCGATTTTGGGACGAGAAGTACCTATATTATCCGCTTTGTCATAATTAACATAAGTGATACCATGAATAAAAAATTTATCCAAAATCATAATATTCACTTTTCACCAATTGTGAATATTATTAGTTTTATAGTATGATATTCAATTAATTACATCATATCAATTACTAATCACAGAAATAAAATATTCACTTTTAATCGAAAACCAATAAAACTGAAACAATATGTCAGCCAAATTTAGCCAAACTACTTCTGATCACCTTGAATGGGGTCAAGCCATGAATCTGATAAGAAATCTGTACAATGATGAAAATTACAAAATGTCGCTTTTGGTTTCATTAGGTTGTTTCTTTGGATTGCGGATTTCAGATATACTTTCTTTAAGATGGGAATCAGATTTATGATCTGGATGAATTTACATTGGTCGAGCAGAAAACCAAAAAAAGCAAGAGATATCAAGATAAACGCCAACTTAAAAGACATATTATGATTGCCACCATGAATATCAGACCTCGAACAATGATGAATTCATTTTCACCAGCCAGAAGGGTAGTATTTATTCAATTCAGCGTATTAACGTAATATTGAAAGGCTTGAAGGTCAAATACAATCTAAAAATAAAAATTTCAGTTCTCATAGCCTTAGGAAATGTTTTGGAAGGGAGATTTTTAATCGTTCGGCTGAAAATGCTGAACTGGCGATTGTAAAATTAAGTCAGCTTTTTAATCACAGTAATCCTTCAATAACAAGACGTTATCTGGGCATCTGCCAGAAAGAATTAATGGAAACATATGATATTCTTAAGTTTCTAAATCGATTGGGATTTTGGGATACAAGAACTCGAAGTATAAATTATAAACAGTGCATTTGAAAAAACTGTACATCAAGCAGACATATCGAACCCCTTTGATCGAGTTTACAGATGGGAAACTCTGGATCTGGGGAACATTCGTCCCAGAAAATCCTGCTGAGTTTTATTTGCCGCTTCATGACTGGATTGAAGAATACTCCGCCAACCCTACCGCAGAAACAGTTGTTGACTTGGGTGTTAGGTACACACGTGGATATTGGATGCCTTATATAGAGAAACTACTTCAAGAACTGATAATGTTGCATAATGAACAACATCAAGTCATAATAAACTGGCATTTCAGTACAGACAGCATTGATGTGAAGGCTGGTGAATATTTATCAGGAAAATTAAACTATCCCTTCAATTTTGTAGAGGCAGAAGGCTCATTCTAATCCCAGAGCATTACTTGATAGGAGTGTATCAATGATATAAGATACTTCCCAAAACAAATATCAGAGCATTTTTTAAACCTGAATTCTCAGAACCTCCATTGTATTTTTGCCATAATAACCCCTTTGTTTATTATTTAAATTTCAAAGGTTCTGGAATCTTGATTTGTTTAATTGCATCTAAAGCAAAGTTATCTGTCATGCCCGCAATATAATCACATACAATTGTTTTTGGTACATTTCCATCCTTATGATAAAAATCTTTCATCCTTTCTAAATACCTACCAAAACGATTTACAAGCACAATATTACTTTCATAATATTTATTGATGTTTTCTCCGAAATTTGAATGAGTATCTAAAAGATAATCAAATAGTTCTTCAATAATATTTTCACCCATCCTTCGATAATGCATTATAGTTGGATGAGAATAGATATATCTATAATTGAAATTCTTAAGAATTTTCAATGTCTCAAAGAGTTCGTCACTAAAACCAATAGTATCGGAATCCTTAGATTGTTCAATTATATCACGAACAAGAATATCTATTATCTGACCGTTTGTTTCTCCAACTTCATTACGAATTTTCTCAGGTACGTCTTTAAGATTTATTATATCTGCAACTAATGCATCTTCTATATCTCGACCCAAATAGGCAATCTTGTCTGAAAATCTAACAATGCAGCCTTCAAAACTTGATGATACACTTTTTCTGTCATGGATGTTGTCCAGATCATTTATAGATGAGTCAGGTTTCAAATATTGTTCGAAAGATTCACCATTATGATTTATGATACCATCTTTAACCCCATAGGTTAAATTAAGTCCAACACCCCCATTTGCCAAACTCTCAACAACTCTATAACTATTAACTTCATGTAAAAATTTAAAATCTCCGTTAAGTTTACGATTTAAAGCAGTCTCTCCAGCGTGTCCAAAAGGAGCATGTCCCAGATCATGACCAAGACCAATAGCATAAGCCATTTCAGTATTTAAATCCCAGCCAAAATTATTAAGTCCTTTGCAAATTGTCGCTCCTATTGTTGCAACATGCAATACATGTTCTATTCTTGTGCAAACATGATCATTTTCTGGTGCAAAAAAAACTTGAGTCTTATGCTTCAACCTTCGAAAGGGCATTGAGTGAATAATTGCGGTTTGGTCTCTGAAAAATTCACCTCTAATTGGATGTTCTTTGGGTATACTTCTTTTCTGATAATCTTGGATACTTAATGGATTTTTCATTTTGCTGCAGATTGACTTATTCCAAAATTATACAAATATTTCATAATTATGTCATCTTGAGCAAAATACGTTTAAAGTTTACATAGATCACCAGTTTAAATAAAAATATATTTACGAGTAGAAAAGCATTCTAATATTTACTAACATATTATATATCAAGACCTTTTATTGTGGATACTTCCAAATTAACTACCTTCTTTATGCTTTCTTTCCACTTTACCTTTTCAGTATTTTTTAACTTCTCATACAATGCCTTAATATTATCATCGGATTGTGATGCAATCAGTTCATTTGCTTTTTTGATTGTTTCAGCATCTGTAATACCGTTCGTCCTAAGTCTTTTTAGCAAAAAATTTGCTTTTCCTATCCATATTGAATCAGTGACAAATGGGACTAATATTGAAACGAGTTCTTCCACAGAATCGTCAAGCATGGGTTCGCATGAGACGCTGGTTGAAAAACCTTTTTCGAACGCATATTTTAAACTCTTTTTACGTTCAGCAAAACTTGGTGCATTTGGCTCCCAAAATGTAAGCGTAGAAGTATTTTTCGACCCTATTGTGAACCTAAATAAAATATTATCCTTGTGATTTTTAAACCTCTCACATATTTCCTTTATGACCTCAAAATGTGGCTTTGTTACTATAAGTACATCATTTCCTGATTCCAACAGATTTTGTAAAAAAGTAATTGAATAGGAAAGATTAATTGGTGTAATGTCATGGCTCGAAGGGAACATTATTTGACCGTTTACTTTTTTCCACCTTTTTGATAAGTTGCTGTGATTTACATCTTCAATCTTCCAGTTTTGTGAGGTTTTACGCTTAAATCTGATTGCCATTTCCTTACTATAGCAATATTTGCAGTCATGGTAACAACCTCTTATAAAATTGGCATTTTGAACCGCCCATTCATTTGTCCCGAATACTTGTTTGTTATTCCTCATTTTGCTAAAGTACTCAAAAAAGTGAGCGTTGACCATCAATTTTAATCGCATTTGCTTTTTGCCAGAATTCAATGCCTTTAACATGGGATGAAGCAAAAATTAAATCATAATAATTTTCAATGGATTTAAAATCAAAATGTTTGTAACCAATAGTTTGTAAGCTGTTCCTATATTCTTCCCTGAAAAGTCTTCTTAGTTCAAGATGATTTCCTGTATGAGCAAAATCAATTACTTCAGCGTTGTTAAAGAATGAGTCAGAGCCTAAAAAAGTTATATATTTTTCTTTTACAGTTCCATGAGTGTCAGGAGATAAAATTGAGTTTCGAATATTTCTGTTAACATCAGTTCCGATGGCAATATTGATTATAAAATCCACATGTTGAAGAGTGACTTTAATTTCTTTTATTAAAGCAAAAGGGACACTACAATCTGTTGGGTCGATGAAAACCAAATTTAGTCCCGTTCCACCTGTTTCCTGAAGGATGCTTTTGCATAAAGCAGAATGGTCATAGTAATTTCCAAGAATTGCTTTGGCTTTAGTAATATTTCTGGCATATATCCTTTTATTAAGAGTATCAACAACGGTTTTATTATAGTCAATAAAAATGGCATGGCTTAGATATTTGAAAGATTCATGCTCAAGAATACAAATAGCAGTGCCATTGAATTCTGTACCTGCTGTCCGATTAATACATCTTCCTGTTCCTGAACAGATTTCTATATAATTTATCTTTCCGTCCCATTTATCTTTCATCCCTGTGGAAAAAATTCCGAAGTATTGTATTAAGTGGAAAATTTTCTGCACTGCCCATTCTCCCACACATCTTACAGGTAGGTGGTCAATAACTGAATAGGCATTAATACATAAATCATCTTCGGTCATTTTTTGACGCATTTCTTTGTTGCATTTTGTTAAACAAAGCGGATTTGGTACTTCATTAAAATCAAGTCTTGCAGTTTTCATCTACGTATAAATTATCGACACCTTGAAAAGATGATTATATAATTGAGTCAGACAATGACCATAAAGTTAACAATTTTGAAATTAACTAACTATCGACTTACTTCAGATATCAGAAACATCATAAAATAATCCTTTGAGTTTATTCAGGACAAAACAGGGAAGATAAAATATCCTATTTCGACCGTTAACAAGATTAATATAGGATAACTATTTTAATAGGATATGACAACAGAGCAAAATATACAGACGGTTATTTTGCATCAATTGTTTCGGCAATGTAATAATTATGTTTGCTTTCAACTGCTTTTAACTTCATTCTTACTTGTCATATATTCCAATGATTCCATTACCGAGAAGGTCGGTATAATATTTTTTGTCCATTAAAAGTCCCTTTTTAATTGACTTTAGTATAAAAATATTTGTCAATTGTTTTACTGCCCAACCACCTATGATTGATAATAAGCCATAAATCCACTCTTTTTTAAACAATAAATAAATTCCAAAAATAAGCCCACCCCAGAATAGCATTAGCAATACCTGAACAAAGATTTGCTTCCATTTGTCTATGTATAAGCGATAGAATAAATTAATATAACGTTTGGGTAACTGATAGTCAACTTTTCCAATTTTATACATTTGTACAAATTCATCATGACTAAGTTGTAAACTGTCGGCATATTCATTTCCAGTCATTCTAAGGACTTTTTTCAAGTGTTCCATTTTGGATTAATTCTAAGTTTAATGATATTAATATATTGTTGGCATAAGCCCTCAATGTTTGACATAATTTATTCTTGATTTTTTTCTGCTTCCATTTCCAAGAATAAATAATGTTTTTGGGGGTAAATTTTTAAGGTATATTCATCAATAAATACAGTTGCAGATTCTTTATCATACCCAATTGATTCTAAATCTGAAATCATATTTTTCCGAGATAGGTTGTCTGTATTATCATATTTCTCAAATAGTTTATTTTTCTTATTTTCTCTTATAGCTTCTATTTCTTCATCTTTTTCTACCTCGGTAATTAAAGTAGAAATATAACTTAATAGTTCATCTTCATTTTTATATTGCCTATAACCCTGTTTAAAAATTAGTGATTCAATCATAGTTTCCTTGACAATATCATGCATCTCCTTATTTAGATTTGACTTGTTTGTCATTTCTGAAATCTTCCTCATTGTTCCTATGATTTTAACCAATTCACATGGAAATGGCTTGACCTTTGAATAGATTTGAATCATCTCTCCAAGACCTTCATAATATGAGTTTTTAAACTTTTCTGTCCTACCCCCCTTTGATTGCATATTTATTATACAGGAAACTAAAACAGGGATGGAAGTAACGAAATGCAGATTTTCATCTGACAGGTTTTTTAGTTCTTTTGAAACAAATATTGAATTGTATCTTTCTGAAAATAGAAATTTTGCAATTTCTTCTTCGCTTTTAAAATTCCCTCTTTGGTGAATCTTAATAAAATTATTAATTGCCCACCTACCGACAGCCTTCGGATTTGTGGAATAAATGCGAAAAGTTCTCATTTTTTGATATTTTAAAAACGGATAAATTGGGATATTTTAATCTGATTGTAGTAATACATTATTTAATAGGTTATAATTCAATAATACTCTATTGCCCTTTCAGTAATGGATTCATATTCATTATCAATTCTGAAAGTTCTAATTAACCAGTTCCCCATTGAATCAAAATTTCCATATTTAAACATTTTTTTTGAAATTAATAATCCCTCTGAATCATTTAATGTTATCTCCAGTATGTTCCCTTTATCATCATATTTGTATAAAATTGTAATGTTAGATTTACGAAAATTACCACTTAAATCACTCCAAGATTCCTCAACAACATGTCCTTTAATATCATATTTATAAAGTGCTTGAAATTTGAGCCTTGTACTATCATTGATTGGGTTAGTAATTTTCTCAATAAGTTTATTTGTAGAATTATATTTATTTGTTTCCTTGATTATTAAGTCATTATGTAAAAATGCCATAAATTCATTGATGCGATTTTGTTCATACCTAAATCTTTGCTCCAAATCATAAGAATCAAAATTCGATGAAACCTTCTCAATTATGTTTCCATTAAAATCATATTTAAATGTTGTTTTATCATTGGGTTTTAAACTGTCGGAAGAATAAAAAATACAACTTTCAATGAGTCTACCTAAATCGTCATACTTATATATTTTCTTCAATGTCCAGATACCTTGGTCAGAACAGATTAGCTCTTCAATTTTTTCCCCATTACTATCAAAATTATATTTATGTATTGTCTTATTATCATGAAAATGAGATAGTGAATCAATTGTTTGTTCCTCTAAAAGATTCGATGATTCATCGTAAGTATTGATGTTTTTATACCACAATTGACCTGATGAAGAATAAGTAACTTTTGAAATTCTCTTAATGTTATCATTAAATTCATATTTAATTATTTGTATAGTATCTCCAGAGTCACAATAAGTTTCTTGAATTAACCTACTGCTATCATATTTATAAATAATCTTACCTTTAAATGTTGGGGGGTATATTCTAAAAGTATATAAATCACATTCTTCCTCAATTAAATTTCCATTCGCATTAAAAATGTAAAATTCTTTATTTATAATTTCCCCTTCCTTTAGTTTCTTAAACCGCTTAATTACTTTAAATTCTTCCGCCTTATATGATTTAACATCCCCATTTATTCGAAGTTCGACATTCTTAATTATTTTATAAGACCCTGTTTTAAAAGACTTATCTAACTCTTCTGTATCCCAAAACGCTGGCTGACTCCAGAAACTTTTTTTCTCGATTTGTTTTATATCTTCCTCGGTAAGCCTAAGAAAGTCAGTCTTTATATCTGTGGTTTTTTCTCTATTTTGACATGAAAATAAGATAGAAATAGAAAGATATATTACACCTAATTTTAATAATCGGAATATCATATTTATTAAGGATTTGAAGAAATAATTTGCTGAGATTAAAATTATTAAAATAAATCAACATGAATACTTTCTTAGATTGCACTCCCAAAGTGCCACTGATATACCTTAAAAAATGATGCTTTTGAACAATTTATTATTCACATTCTATTCGTTTTCAAATCTATAAAGTACTGTTTCAAGATTATCACTTGAATTTATAACATGTAGTTCATTGCTAAATAAATTCCAAAGTGAATTAAGTCCATTTAATAAAAGTCTGTAATTTCTTTCAATCAGTGCTTGGGGATGAATAAAATGCTTTTCATCAAGGTCATCAAGTTGACTAAGGTATCTATATTGATTGAGTTTAATCATTCCACTCTTATTTGCATTAGTATCGATTACGCATTCTACCCCTCTATGAATAAAAACGTCGATCATTGGATTATGAATATATGCATTACGGTATGATTGAACTGCGTTTCTAAATTTGAAATATTCTTTGGTATATTTTTTTTCTTTATCAAGGGTTTTAAAGTAAATATCACGTTCTGGTTGTATAATATAATCAATTGGAATCCCATATAGGACTAATTCTTCTAACTTACGTTTATATCCATTTTCATTTGAATTGTACCAAGATTCCAACTTGAGTTTGATTTTCTCAAGCGGATAGTAAGATTCCTCATATTCTATCAAGTTCAGTTTTGATTTTATTAATACAATGTCTCGGGCAATTTGGTGAGAACAATCTAAAATTACTCCAAAATGGAAAAATATATTCTTAAATCTTTGATTACTGTCATTCATATATGAGTTGCTAATACATTTTGACAATCTAATATAATTCAAACTTTTAAGAATTGTATAATGACCTGTCCCTAAACCTTCGAATAATGGGTTCAATTTACGTAACCATCTGGATTTATCTTTATTCATATATTTCCCAATTTCTAACCATGCATGGCTAAAATGAGGAATATCTGAATCGATAATATTAGAGACATCTTTGATATATGAAATTTTGTGGTCTTTGATTGGAATATTTGAATAATTCATGGTTTTAATCGAATTCGTTATCATGTTATCTTAATAAAGTTAAAAGGCACATCTACACCTGAAGACAAGGATTCTCCAGTTTCGAGGATTTCTTCATTACCTTCTTCATAATACCAGTTAAATATGAATTTCTTATGCTTTAGTGAGACATATGTGATTTTCTGAATTATATGTACTAAGAATTTTTTACTGTCAGCGTTAATAATTTCAAGATTAATATCGATACAAGTAACTTCAGCAGGATTAGAAATATATTCACTAACCCAATTCTCTATTGGTTTAAAGAAGTATAAGGCATCGTCAGGAATTGACCGCCCTCTTATTCTAATAATCCCTTCAATGTCAAGAAGGACTTCGGGAGTACTTCTTGTGGGAGATATTCTTACCTGCCTTCTTGAAAGAATCTTATCAACGATAGAAATTTGGCTGCTTACTCTTTCTAAAGATGTTGACGAAATCTTTACTATTACCTTATCTTTTCCCATGCATTCTGTTTTATTTTTTCGATTGAATTGGATGGGTCAAACATTTTCTCTCACTACTAAACATTAATTTCTGCTTTTAATTCTTGAAGTTCCTGTTCCAATAATTCCCTTGTCTTTTTGAAGTACATGTCCCAATCACCAATTTCACTAATTGTTTTGAAAGTTTCACTTTGTTTGATTGCAACAATTTCACTCTCCAATGTTTTTATTTGAATGCGTAATTTAGTACTTGCCGCTATAAGTTTTTCCTTTTCAGAGATTGTGTCAGACATAGATTTAAAGAAATTACCCTTTTCTAAGTTGTTAAGGATTTCATTTATCTTTTTTAAATCATTTGCTTCATAGGCTGCTTTTAGGTCGACAAATATTTTTTGGGCGGCATCTTTGAATTCATCCCCAACTTTGTCTGGATGGCACATAAAAGTTGCCTTCCTGAATTTCTTTTTCAGTTCAAGTTTTTCTTCATCAGTTAATTCAAATTTTGGTTTTTTCTTCTCTTCCTTAATATCTTTACTATATTGATTATAATCTTCTTCTGCTTCTTTGTGCTTTTCTTCATCATCCTTGTATTTGAGTTTTCTCAACTTCAGTACTTCTAAAATGATGTCCCCCAATTCAATAGTATGTCTGTGATGAAAATCTGAAAGCAACTTTTCAAGTTCAATTTTCTCGTTTTCGTAACCATTTAATTTATTTTCTAATATCTTGACCTCCAGTCGTAAGGCTGCAATTTCAGGGTCATCCCAGATTGCCAATTGTTGATTTTGATTAATGAAATTCTGTATTTTGATAATGGCAGATGCAAATTCTTCTTTCTGAATATCATTGATGATTTCAAGAAGGTCTGCATTAAAATCGTATTCAGAAAGTTTTGTTGTTTGTATCTTCAATTCTGCAAGGTCTTCAAGTATTATATGATTCTTCAGAATTTCTAATCTCTTGATGATTTTGCTGATTGGAAAAATGATTTCTATTTTTGGTTCATCGGGGTAAAATTGATTACGAATCTGGTTGAATTCAGATATAAATTGTTCAGCCAAGGCTGTATCATCATAGTTAATGATTACATTTTCAAAGTTATTTTCTGCTTTATAACTCCAGCTATACGAACCAGTGATTACAGTACTATAATCAATTACACAGAACTTGTTGTGTATTAATTCCTGCTCACCATCACCAACTTTATAGCACTTTGAATTGTACTTTTCTAAGAGTTCATACTTGATTTGTGAATTTGTGTTGATTTTGTTATAAGAAATAATCAGAAAGACCTTGCATCCTGCTTTTGCTTTCTCAATAAGTTCGTTAAATAGGTCTATATTGGTAAACCAAGCGACAGCTATAAATAGGGATTTCTGTGCTTTTCTGATTTCCGATTGAATGCGGGTTGCGATATTATCAAATACTGCTTCTGTTTGCATTACTTATTTTTAAGGTTATTAAATATCATCATGTCAAGATTTGCTCCCTCAAAATCTCTTAAAATTCGTTTTACCGTAAGCATCCGATAAATCACATCTAATTTATGGATTACGGTGGATAATCGGCCACTATTCTTGTTCGCTTTGATTAAAATTTGATCTGATTTGGATGCAATTGTACCAATTTTAGTACAAGTTGTGCGATCTTGATTAAAGTTGGGTAAATTTTGATTGATTTGATCCCAATTCGGGCAGAGTTGACACTAGTTGCACGATAATTTCCCTACTTGACACAAGTTTGACTCTTCCTCCACTGATGCGGAAGCAGATCCTCCATGTTGCCTTTCCCATTGCTATAGGAGTATATCTTTGAAAGAACATCCTCAAGCCATTCTGTAGGATTAACACCAGCTGCCTTGCAGGATCCAATCAGAGAGTAGACAATAGCAGCTCTGATTGCAGCTTCTGCATTACCGCAGAAGAGATAGTTCTTTCTTCCGATAGCCAGCGGACGGATTGCGTTCTCAACAAGGTTGTTATCTATTCTATATCTACCATCTAGATGATACCTCGAAAGTTTTGGAAAGAGGGAGTACGTATAAGATATTGCTTTTGCTGTTCTGCTCTGAGGAAGCAAAGTATTGTAGTTGTCGTAAAGCCACTTCTCAAAGGTCACCATTATGGGATATGCCTTTGTGCATCGTAACTCTCTTCTCTGATCAGGTGTAGCCCCCATCTCATCAGCCTCTCTCTCTAAGGCATAGAGAGATTGTATCTGTAACATAGCCTCCTTTGCCAGTTTCTCATTCTCCTGAAGAGCTTCATCGAACTTACGCCTGGCGTGAGCCCAGCAACCAAGCATCAATTTCCCATCAAGGGTCTCAAAGCGCTTGTAAACCTGATAACCGTCACTCTGTATTGCTCCCTTAAAGTCATGCAGCAGAACCATAGCCGTCTTCTCGGATCGGGAACCTCTGTCATAGTGGAAGAAGACCTCGCCATTGTCCGGACTGCGAACAACCCACAGATAACCCTTCACAGCCCGTTTCTTCTCATTGTCTATCACTGGTATGGTGCTCTCGTCAACCTGAATGTAATCGGTGGACAAGACCCGTCGTCGAAGATGGTCATAGAGTGGTTTGAGCAACTCGCAGCTCTGGGAGAACCAGTCTCCCACAGTGGAAGAGCTTATCCGCACCCCAAGATCCGTAAATCTGGCTATCTGCCGGTGAAAAGGTATGTGATAAAGGTATTTTTGGATGATTATCTCTGTCAGGAGCGTCGTATCCGCCATGCATTTGTGTATTGGGCTCTGAGGAAGAGGTGCTATCACTACTGTTGATCTCTCTTTCTGCTGCTGGTTGAGCTCCTGAGGCTGGTTTTTAAGAGCAAATTTCCTGCGGGTGGTCCTCCTTATATAAAACTCAGCAGGCTTGTAGGCTAGTTTGTCTGTCACTTCAGATCCAATGCAAACATACTCCTCAAAATTTATCCCTTCAGGATCAATAATCGTCTCCTCAACACGTAGGTTCTCAAGGGAGATATCCTTACGGGGAGTGCGAGCCTTCTTTGCTGTTACGATGTTGGTTATAAGCTCCTCTTCCTGTTTGGCAGTCTTTTCTAATTGCTCTATCTCATTGTCACTCAGCTGTTCACCGAAGATATCCAGTTGTCTGGCATCCGGGTCTGGTGATATAAAACGCTCGCTTTTCTTACCAAATATCAGTTTGCGTAAGTTCTCTATCACTTGTGTGAGCTTGGATATTGCATCCTCCTTAGCAGATAGCTGATTGCGAAGAGACTCTATCTCTTCTGCCATTTTTTCAACCTCATGCTGGGTGTATCCGGATGCCATAAAAACATTGTAATTATCTGATACAAAGATAGTAACATTGTTTAGATAACCAAATAATTTACAACATTTTATATTAAAATTTTACTCTTTTTAATCTTCTTAACCTTGTTGACGGATCGTCCATAACTCCATCAACCATCATCACCAGGTCCAGCCATTCGATCCTGAGCGATCCCTGACCGGGATCCTTTGAGGGAAGACGAAAACGACCCTCTTCCAGAAGTTTTGAGTAGATGACAAGCCCTCCCGGCTCCATATGAAGAAGCTTGATACGGTTGCGAGACTTGTTAATGAAAATAAAGACATCACCATCGAGTACATTAAGTCTCAGATTATTTGTCACAAGACCGCTTAGAGTATGATAACTCTTCCGCATGTCGGTTGGCTCACTATAGAGCAGGTAGCGCATGCTGTCATTGAGACTAAACATTGCGTCGGCCTCCGGATGAAGCAATAATTGTGCTAACCATTAACGAGTCCATGAGCCCCCGGATACGAAGTTCAGCTCCAGATGGTGTCCGAAGTTCTATTTCAATCTCCCCCTGGGATATAAAAGGTTGTTTTAAGTTTTTACCCCGTTTCCCCGGTTTGATTGATCCACCGCAGAGGACATTGATAGGAAGGAACTGTCCTTCTGACTGTGATGAGGCCTCCTGAAGGTCTTTGGACTTACGCTTCCAGTAGTAATATTTATGAATGCTGATCCCTTTTGAACCAAGAAAGGTCTTTATGTCTGTCTCTGATGTGGAGAACTCTTGCTCCAGGAGTGTATATTCCTCAATTGTCATGGCTTTTAATTTTAAAACAAAATTATTGAGCCTAAACAATACTTACAATATGTGTTTTATCGGATGCTTACGTTTTACCATGCTTCGATTCTTAAGTGCATCTGCATCATTGGGATTTAATTCAATGGCTCTATCATAGTCTTCGATTGCACCTTTATAATCTTTTAGGTAAATTTTAGTATTCCCTCGATTATTGTAAACATATGAGTCATAAGGATTTAATTCAATGGCTCTGTTATAGTCTTCAATTGCACCATCATAATCTTCAAGATTTTCTTTAGCAAGTCCTCGATTATGATACGCAGGAGTATCATTGGGATTCAATTCAATTGCTTTGTCATAGTCTTGAATTGCAGCAATGTAGTTTTTAAGGTAAATATTGGCAAGTCCACGATTATGGTAAGCATTATCATAACTCGGATTTATTTCTATGGTTTTGTCAAAGTCTTCGATTGCACCATTATAATCTTTCAGTTTAAGTTTAGCGATCCCTCGAGCATGGCATGTACGCCAAAAACTTGGATTTAGTTCAATGGCTTTGCTAAAGTCTTCGATTGCACCATTATAATCTTCAAATTTATTTCTTAATTCTCCACATTCTATATACCGAAAAGTACTATTAAATGAATCATCTGGCTTTAATTCAATCTCTTTATAATAATCTTCAATAGCACCTTTATAGTCTTTTAAGTCACTCTTTAAATGACCTCGAGAACGATAAGAAAGAGCATCATTGGGATTTAAATCAATCGCCTTGTTGTAATCTTCCAACGCACCATCGCAATCTTTTAGATCAAGTTTTACATCACCACGAATGCGGTAAACATAGCCTTTGGGGTCTATTTCAATAGCATTGTTAAAATCTTCTATAGCTCCTTGATAATCTATTAGGTCACGTTTTGCTAATCCTCTATCAATGTAGGCTTGGTCAAACGTTGGATTTAATTCAATTGCTTTGTTATAATCTTCTATAGCACTAAAAGAATCTTTCTGGTAATGTTTTGCATATCCTCGATGATAATAAAAAGAAGCATCCTTGGGGTTAAATTCAATTGCTTTGGTATAGTCTTCTATTTCACCTTTGTAGTCTTTTAAACAAAATTTTGCAATCCCACGATTTAAATAAGCATCAGAAAATTTTGGATTACACTGGATTGCTTTATCAAATTCATCTATTGCGCCTTTAAAGTCTTCAATTTCTCTTTTTACAATTCCTCGCTTGAAATGATAGTTAGCCTGTTCATATATTAATTTATTTGTTATTTCTATAGCACTTTTTGTTCGAACCAAGGAACTCGACTTTAAGGGCACAATTGAATAATTATTTTTATTTTCAGAATTCATGTTCAAAGTCAGGAGCATTTAGAATAGTATCAAATTTAGCATTTAAAATATTGACATTGATTTAAACTTTGTTTAATTTAGCTGTGTTTCTTGCAGTTTCTCAATGTGCTATTGATACACTGAACATATATTGGTTTATAAGAAACTTCATTAAGAAATGTGTTTTTTGACATTTTCAAAAAAGGCGACACATTCTTCAGCTCCTGCCCGACAGGATTGTATTGCAGACATTGACTTTCACAATAGTGTCGCCTTTTTCTCATAACGGTCGAACGACCAGAGGCGGTACTTCTATCCTTTTAGCACGAGGAAATGCAGCGAGACATATTCAATGTGTACCGCCTCTTCTTTAATTTTAAAATTAATCAGAGATCATAAATCAGGGATTGTATTTTACTTGGAGTTTTTAATCCCCACATTTCACTGCCGTAGTTCGACTTATATTAAAAAGTTAGATTCGTTTAAGTTAGATGTTCTTAATTTTTCGTTACTTTGATTAATGCAATAGAAATCGTTATTATTCACTTAATAACAAGCACATGGATTATAAGTTAGAAGATTTAATTGACATTCCATTGTTTCAAAGTCTGCAAGAAAAGTTAAATGCAATTTACTCATTTCCTTCAGCTATTATTGACAACGATGGTAAGGTTCTTACTGCGGTAGCATGGCAGGATATTTGCACCAAATTTCATAGAGCAAATCCTGAATGTGAAAAAGAGTGCATTAAGAGCGACAAATACATTTTAGCTCATCTGCATGAAGCTAATCCCGAAATAAGCTATAAATGCCCACATGGATTGATTGACAACGCAACTCCTATCATGATTGATGGAAAGCATTTGGGTAATTTTTTTACAGGTCAATTTTTTCTTGATAAACCAGATTTAGAATTCTTTAAGAAACAAGCTAAGCGATATGGATTTGATGAAAAATTATATCTCGAAGCCGTTAATAAAGTTCCAGTTTGGACTAAAGAAAAACTTATTCAATACGTTGACTTCATAAAAGGTTTTATAGAATTAATTGCGGGTCTTGGTTTAAAAAGCATGAAAGATATTGAAACCAAAAACTCACTGCTTGAAGGCGCAGAACGTAATCTGGCAATAATTCAAAGCACTTCCGATTGCATCTGGGAACTGGACGAGCAAGGAAAGTATAGTTATTGTTCAGATCGGATTAAAGATATCTTGGGGTATAACGCAAATGAGATAATTGGAAAGGCACCGTTTGATTTCATGCCTCAGGATGAAATAAAACGTATCAAATCAATTTCCAGAGACCTTGTTGAGAAGCATGAGAATTTAGTTGATTTCGAAAATCGGAAGATTCATAAAGACGGTCATATAGTATACGTGATTTCTAACAGTATTCCAAAAGTTGACAAAGCAGGAAAACTTATAGGATATCGTGGTGCTGATAAAGATATTACCGAACGAAAACAAGCTGAGGAGATGTTACGTCAAAGCGAAGAACGATTTCAATTGCTATTTGACAAAGCACCACTTGGTTATCAGTCCCTTGATTTTGACGGGAAATTTATTGATGTGAATCAACAATGGCTGGATAGTCTCGGATATAATAAGGGCGAGGTAATTGGTAAGTGGTTTGGAGATTTTCTCTCTCCAGAGTATCAGGATGGATTCAGAAAAAGATTTCCAATTTTCAAAGCCAAGGGTAAGATTCATAGTGAATTTGAAATGGTTCACAAGAATGGCAGCAAACTATTTATGGCGTTTGAGGGTAAGGTTGGATATAATTTGAAGGGTGAGTTTAAACAAACTCATTGCATTCTTCAAGACATAACTCATCGAAAGTTATCAGAAGAAAAATTAAAAAAGAGTGAAGAAAAACTGAGGTTTTATACAGATAATTCTCCAATGGCGGTAGTCGAGTGGGATTCCGACTTTACAGTGACTCGATGGTCAGGGGATTCAGAAAAAATATTTGGTTGGAAATCAGAGGAAGTGCTCGGTAAAAAAATTATGGATTTAAATCTAATCTTCGAGCAAGATATCCCAATTGTTGAGAGCACTATTGAAAAACTCACTAAAGGTGAATCCAAGCAGGTTGTATCTACAAATCGCAATTATAAGAAGGATGGGAGTGTAATAATATGTACTTGGTATAATACTGTTTTGAAAGATCAGTATGGCAAAATGATCTCAATCTTGTCACAAGCTCTTGATATCACACAAAACATTAAGGCAGAAGAAGCATTGAGAGAAAGCGAGGAACTTTATCGTTCATTATTTGACAATATGCTAAACGGTTTTGCTTATTGCCAGATGTACTTCGATAAAAACGGCAATCCTTGGGATTTTACATATTTATCTGTTAATAAAGCGTTTGATACTCTTACAGGATTGTCAAATGTTGTGGGTAAAAAAGTGACTGAAGTCATCCCAAACATCCGAGAAGAGGATATGGAGCTTATGGAGATTTATGGAAGAGTATCAAAAACTGGTGAAGCTATTCACTTTGAAAGGTTTGTAAGTTCACTACAAGATTGGTATTCTCTTTCAGTTTATTGTCCAAAAGAAGGATATTTTGTTGCTGTATTTGAAGTAATAACTGAGAGAAAGCAAGCAGAAATTAAATTAGCAGAATCGCAAAAATTCCAATCACAAATTATTAACAGTGTTCAGGAAGGAATCATTGTCTATGATCTTAACTTGCGTTATCAAGTCTGGAATCCATTTATGGAAGAATTATCAGGAATCCCAGCATCAAGTGTTTTGGGGAAACACCCTACTGAGCTATTTCCATTCTTAGAAGAGGCAGGAGTAATTGAAAAACTGAACAACACATTAAAAGCTGAAATTTATCCCGCTACTGATTTTCCTTTTAAAGTACCAGAATCTGGAAAATCAGGTTGGGCATCAGATAAAAACATGCCTTTTAGAGATGTAGATGGTGAGATCATCGGTGTCATTGGAACAGTTCATGATATAACTACACGTAAACAGGCTGAAATTGAATTGCTTAATGCTAAGGAAAAAGCCGAAGAAAGTGACCGTTTAAAATCTGCATTTCTTGCTAATATGAGCCATGAGATACGGACTCCGATGAACGGCATTCTTGGGTTTTCCGAACTCCTGAAAGAGCCAAACTTGTCAAGTGATGATCAACAGGATTTTATTCAAACTATTCAGATTAGTGGTGTTCGTATGCTGAATACCATTAATAATATTATTGATATCTCGAAAATTGAATCGGGTCTCATGAACATTGATATCAAGGAAACAAATCTTTACGAGAAAATTAAATTCACTTATAAGTTCTTCAAACCAGAAGTTGAAAATAAAGGGTTGCAATTTTTCTATAAGAACACTTTACCTTTAAAAGAATGTATTATTAATACAGATAATGAAAAGGTATATGGAATACTGACCAACCTTATTAAAAATGCACTTAAGTTCACTAATGAAGGTTCAATTGAATTCGGATATGAGAAAAAGGGGAAGTTTCTTGAATTCTTTGTAAAAGATACAGGGGTGGGCATTCCAAAGAATCAGAAGGAACTAATCTTTGAAAGATTCAGGCAAGGTAGCGAATCTCATAACAGAAAATATGAGGGCAGTGGTTTGGGACTATCAATTTCTAAATCTTATGTTGAAATGCTTGGTGGAAAAATATGGGTAGAAAGCGAAGAAGGCAGAGGTTCAACATTTTATTTTACCATTCCATACAATCCTGTCTTAGAAGATAAAATTGAAATTGAAGACTCTGTTCCAATAGATCAGAATCAAGGTCAGATAAAAGATCTGAAGGTATTGATAGTTGAAGACGATGAAATATCTTATTCGCTCTTGTTAAGAAGAATACAGAAAATCAGTACAAAAGTTTTACATGCAATTACAGGAATCGAAGCAGTTGCGTTATGTCAGAATAACCCTGACATTGATTTAGTACTTATGGATATTAGAATGCCGAAGATGGATGGATTGGAAGCTACACGACAAATACGTCAATTTAATAAAGATATAATTATCATTGCACAAACAGCTTATGGATTTTCAAGTGACTGTGAAAAGGCATTAGCTGCTGGTTGTAATGATTACATTTCAAAGCCAATCAAAAAGACATCATTGGATGACGTTGTACGTAAACACTTTAAAGGTTTTGAATTAATATCTTAGAAAAAAATGGATGAATGAAGGATGATTAATTCGCAACTAAATGATATGATAAGATTTTTGTGAATCTTAAGCAATTAGAATTGTATATTTTAATGTTTATTCTTGAGTCAAATAATTGAAAATAACCAATATACAACTAATACTAATTATGGATAGAATAAAATCAGAAATTTTCCAAATAGTCAAAAGAAAAGAGTTACTTCTATTTCTTATTCTGATTATTACTGGATTAGGCTTATTTGGTTGGTTATCTGACAACATGATATTTGCCTCATTCTCTTTAAGTTATATTCCTATTGCCCCCTCGAATGTGATAATGATAAGTAGCTTAACTATCATTTTCCTTCTTAGTTTAATCTTTGAGAAATCTCGCTTGTTCCAATCTATTACAACTCCATTAGTCTTATTGATAACCGTGTTTTGTCTTTTTATATTTATTCAATATTATTTTAATCTATCAACCGATATTGAAAATGCCTTCCTTAAAAATCCTCAGAGCTTGGGGACTGTATTGATTGGAAGAATGTCACCTATAACTGCAATTCTATTTATTTTGGTTTGCATAAGTTTTTTGTCGATTAAGAATAACACGGACTTAATCAAGTATATTGGTGGAAGTTTCTCCTTATTTGCATTTCTTGTTTCATCTGTATTAATAATTGGGTATCTATATAAAGCACCACTATTATACGGTATTAACATTATTCCTGTTTCATTACCCTCCTCTATGTGCTTCTTTTTGTTCAGTATTACATTACTTCGGACATACAAATTACAATATTGGACATTCAATCTTATAAAAGACAATAAAATTACCCGTCTGCTTTTAAAATCGTTTTTACCTATTGTTTTATCTATTAGCATATTGCAAGGCTTATTAGATACCTCCTTTTCAATAAAAAATATTAATTCTACTTTAACAAGTGCAATAATTCTTCTGATCATTATCATTGTTACAACTTTTATTGTTTACAGAGTATCAACGGTTATCGGTAATCAGTTACTAAGAGCAGAACAACTGTTAAAAGAAAGCGAAGAAAAATCCCGTTCAATAATGGAAAATTCAGCAGATGCAATCTTCATAACTGATCAGCAAGGGAAATATGTGTATACTAATAAGACAGCATCTGACATACTTGGGTATTCATCCATAGAGTTACAAAGTAAAACCTTCGCAGATATTTCGCCTCCAAACAAGGTGAAGGAATATTTTGAGATTTTTAATAAAATTCTTAGTGAAAAGGGAAATATATTAACCGAAATAGAGCTACTAAAAAAAGACGGAAATTACATTACCACCGACTTAAATGTGGTATTGTTGCCAGATGGCACAGTCTTTGGAAGTTGCAGGGATATCACTGAGCGTAAGCTGACAGAACAGGCACTTAAAGAAAGTGATACAAAATATAGAATGATTGCTGATTATAATTATGATTGGGAATTTTGGTTAACGAATGAAAAAAAATTCAAATATAATTCTCCATCCTGTGAAAGGATTTCAGGATATAAACCTGCTGATTATGAGAACAACCCAGAGCTATTTACCAAAATAATTCATCCAGAAGATTTTATTATTTATAAAAGCCATCTTGAATCAGAAGACCAGAACAAAGCATGTGGTGGAATTGATTATAGAATTATTACTCGTTCAGGAGAAATCCGATGGATTTATCATGTATGTCAACCAGTATTTGACGAAAGTGGCATCAATATCGGTAGACGTGGAAGCAATAGTGATATTACGAGTAGAAAAATTGCTGAGAATCATATAATTGATTTAAATAAAAAGTTATCAGAATTAAATGCAGACAAAGACCGATTTATATCAATACTTGGGCATGATTTAAAAAGTCCCTTTAATAACATTCTTGGCTTATCGGAGATATTGACCGAAGAAGTTACTACCCT
Source organism: uncultured Bacteroidales bacterium (assembly GCA_963823065.1). GTDB lineage: Bacteria > Bacteroidota > Bacteroidia > Bacteroidales > VadinHA17 > LD21. Next base: position 173,806 of record CAWGJX010000001.1, on the reverse strand, counting down.
CAGAGTTGAAGAGATCGAAGATATTGCGAACAATATTTTTAGATCAGCACAGGCGACAAATAAATTACTCGAAGATATATTGATGTGGGCAAGAACTCATCAAGGCAAGATTCCATTCAATCCCCAAAACTTAAATCTATCAGGGGTTTTCAAGAGTATTATCGAAATTCTTAACCCAATAGCATTTGCAAAAAACATCACAATATACTCATCTGATGTTTCTCATATAGAAGTATTTGCTGACATTGACATGTTAAAAACTGTAATGCTTAACCTCATATCAAATGGAATAAAATTTACTAATAGCGGGGGCAGAATAGATATTGACGCAAAGAAAAATTCTGAAAATGTAACAATTTCAGTTTCAGACAATGGGGTTGGTATGCCAAAAGAAACTTTATCAAAACTGTTTAACATTTCTGAAGTCATTACCACGTCTGGTACAGCAAAAGAAACAGGTACTGGGTTAGGATTACTTCTTTGTAAAGATTTTATTGAAAAGCATGCTGGTAAAATTTGGGTCGATAGTGAAGATGGTAAGGGTAGTAATTTTAAATTTACTCTGCCAATGGTTACAGAACAGAAAAATGCTATAAGTAAAGATAATTGATTGATAAAATTATGGATAGTCATCAATTAAATTAATCTTAATAAGTCATATTTTCTGAATCCCCGCATAATACAAATAAATAGTTTCAAGTTTATTTCTCAAAAAAGGATATATTTAAAAATAATTCATTGTACCTAAATATTATAGTGCAATGGATAATAAAATAAAAATCGAGTTAGGGGACATTCAAAAAACTCTTTTTATGCCAGTCTGGGCAAGAGCAGTTGAAACAAAAAAGAACAAATCAATCTTAATGGATTTAGCAGCAGAGAAAATAATAGACTCCGTAGATTTTGATTTTTCTCAAATGTCAAAAAACTTAAAGGAGATAAATCAAATTGCGTGGATAGCACGTTGTAGAAGATTCGATTTGATAATTAAAGATTTCATTAAGAATAATCCGAATGCAACGATTGTGAATATTGGTTGTGGATTGGATACCACCTATGAACGCATTGGCAATCAGTCTATAATTTGGTATGATATAGACCTTCCAGATGTTATTGAACTAAGAAAGAAATTCTTTTCAGAAACTGATAAGCGAAAATTTATAGCAAGTTCTTTTCTGGACACAAATTGGTTCAACATGATTTCCAGTAACAATAAAATATTATTCATATCAACTGGAGTATTTGTTTATTTTGAAGAGACGGAGATAAAAAATTTTATCATAAAGATTGCCGAAAGGTTTTGTGATTCTGAAATGTTCTTTGATGTCACTTCGCCAAAAGGTTTGCAAATTGCAAACCAAGTGATAAAAGATTCGGGACTTAATGGTAATTCATTTTTCAAATGGGGTTTGGTTAATAAATCTGTTATTACTTCATGGGATAAACGGATAAGCCTCTTAAATACATATTATACCTTTAAGATTGAAGGACTTGGATTAAGTTTAAAGAACAAAATTATTGGGTTTCTTTCGGATTCGGCTGGAGTACAATATATGGTTCATCTTAAGATAGTGAAAAACTAATAAATGCACATGAGTATTTGCAATCTTTGAAATGAAATTCTATTAATATTATTAAAGAATTATTGTTCTCATATTTATCAGCAGGTGGTTGAACAGATGCTTATAAATTAGAGCTTTACACCTAACAGTTATATAACTAAGAGTAAGCCTTTGTCCTGAGAACAAAAAAATTAATCTAATTTTAATTTATAATATCTAAGCAAAGTTTAAATTCGTAAAATTGAATTTAAAAGACTTACCAGAGAAACTATAAACTCACAATGTATAATTTTATAAAAGCCTTGCAGATAATAGGTTATCTCAAAAAGACTATTATAAACAATGAAGAAATCTATCATTTAAAAACTCCTTGTCGATTTAGAATTGCAGAGGATATAGTAAGTGAGTTGAAAAATAAATACTGTGTTGATGAAGAAATTGGTGGAATACTATGGGCAAAGCCGTCAATTGATGCGGGTGAGAATACTTACAGCGTAAATAAGGTAACTTTCATCAGAAATACAATTGAAGATACTTTGAGAACTGATCATCGGAATAAGTCCAATGCTTATTTGCCAGACAATAAGATATTTCATGATGAAGTACAGAAAATCATTTTCCAAGGATTCTTACCATTTAAGTTTCATTCCCATCCAGTAAAGGGTTCAGGGTTTCTCCAAACATTAACGAATACAAATTTCGTTTCTGAGACTTCTGATCAGGACATATTTGAAAGTTCTTTCTTTTACAATTTTGGTAAGGAGAAACTTTTAATGCCACGTTGTCTTATTGTTGGTAATGATCTTTCCAGTAAAGACCTATTTATTGGACTTTATAATGGCTTTGTTGCACCTACATCATTCGAGGAAAGTAAACAGAAAGTACAGGAAGAGAATTTACGGAAAACGTCTGATCTTATATCTACAATTAATCCCACAGATGGACAAAAGGTTGGATTGGCAATTGGTGCAGCTTTGTTGCTTTTTGTAATCGCAAAATACCCCAAATATAGTTTGCCTGTCGTTTTAGGTCTCACTGCATCAATCCCCCAGCTTTTAACCAACACTCAAAATCTCGGCAATCCACACTACTTCAATAAACTTTCATCTGGCAGTGCCGACATATTTATTCCAGAAATATAAATTAGCTTATAAAAATATTGACATTGATTTAAACTTTGTTTATATTAGCATAGTTTCTCGCAGTTTCAATGTGCTATTGATTCACTGAAAAGATATTGGTTTTTAAAAAACTGCTATTGAAATGCGTTTATTGACATATTCTCATAAAGGCGACACATCCACATTATTCATGCCCCATCAGGTTTGTATTTCAGACATTGACTTTCACCGAGTGTCGCCTTTTTTCATATTGGTCAGATGACCCAGAGGCGGTACTTCAACTTCCTTAGCACGAGGTTTGCAGCGAGACATCAATTTGGACTGCCTCTTTTATATTCATCTTCAGATTTATTGGCAAAAGATTCATTAAATACTAATTATGTTGATTGACTTTAATCCAAGATCAAAAAAGGAACGTCAAAAAAAATTAGTATATTTGGTATTATCAGTGAATTACATAATTAAATCATGAATAAAATAATTAAGAATCCTCTGGCAATTATTATAATAGTAGTTGTAACTGTTTTAATTGGATGTAAAAAAGAAAATGTGCCAGTTATTACAACGACATCTGTTACCGCTATAACTGGAACTTCTGCAGTAAGTGGTGGCGGCATTACCGATGAAGGAAGTTCAACTGTGACGAGTCGTGGTGTTTGTTGGAGCACAGGTACAACACCTACAATAAGCGATAGTAAAACTACTGATGGTGCAGGGGTAGGTAGTTTTTCAAGCAACTTGACACTTTTAAACGGAGCAACAAATTATTATGTCCGTGCATACGCCACAAATACTGCTGGAACAGGATACGGGATGGCGATGTCATTCACAACTTTAGGACAATCTCCCACTCCTACGGTTGCTTCAGCATCAAATATTACTGCTACGGGGGCAACTTTGAATGGTTCGGTTAATGCAAACTATTTATCTACTGTTGTAACTTTAGAGTATGGGACATCGACAAGTTATGGCAGTACTGTAACTGCCACCCAAAGTCCTTTAACAGGTAACACAAGTACCAATATAAGTGCTGATATTACTGGTTTAACAGCAGGGACAATCTATCATTACAGAACCAAAGCTGTAAATACTCTTGGAACAACTTATAGCGATGATATCACATTTACAACATTGGGTCAAGTTCCAACAGTTATAACTCTTACTGCGACAAATATTAATGTAACGAGTGCTACTTTAAATGGTTCTGTAAATGCCAATTACATATCTACGATTATTACTTTTGAGTATGGTTTAAATACAAGTTATGGTAGCACAAATTCAGCCACTCACAGTCCTATAACAGGAAATACGATTACTAATGTAAGTGTATCTATTACAGGATTAGTAGGAGGGACTACTTATCATTTTAGAGTAAAAGCAGTCAATTCCCTTGGAACGACTTATGGAAGTGATTTGACGTTTACAACATTTGGTCAAATACCAACTACTACAACAATGGCAGCAACAAACATAACCACTGTAGCAGCACAATTAAATGCAACCGTGAATGCAAACTATCTTGAATCTGCTATAACTTTTGATTATGGCACATCTGTTAGTTATGGGAGTACTGTATCAGCGACCCAAAGTCCAGTAATAGGAAATACGATTACCAATGTAAATGCAAATATTGCAGGTTTAACAGGAGGCACTACTTATCATTATAGAGCAAAAGCAGTCAATTCCCTTGGAACATCTTTGGGAAATGATATGTCATTTGCCACAGTCCCTGCAATTGTTAATGACGTTGATGGAAATACATATGATGTAATTTCTATTGGGACACAGATATGGATGGCGGGAAATCTTAAAACAACGAAATACCGTGATGGAACAATTATACCTTTGGTTACCGATAATACTTCATGGAGCAACTTAACCTCTGGTGCATATTCAGATTACAGCAACACACCTTCTACTTCTATTACATATGGAAGATTATACAATTGGTATGCAATAAACGATGGACATAACGTATGTCCAATAGGTTGGCATGTGCCAATCGATGCCGAGTGGACAACTCTCATTACCTATTTAGGTGGCAACAATGTAGCTGGGGGTGCGTTAAAAGAAGTTGGTACTTTACACTGGCTAACGCCAAACGATGGTGCTACTAATTTAAGCGGCTTTACAGCCCTCGGAAGTGGGTATCGTGGAAACGATGGGATATTCAGCAACCTTGATTACTCTGGCATCTTTTGGTCGGCAACAGAGGATAATGCAACATACGCATGGTATCGTGTCATTGTATACTATTCCAGCTTTGTAATGAGGACTAATTTCTATAAGAGTAATGGTTTTTCTGTTCGTTGCATGAGGGATTAATCTATTTGGTTTACTGCTGGAGCAGAAGGAAGAATGGAATTTAGTATTATCATTAAAATATATAAACAGATCATGAATAAAATAATTAAAAATCCACTGACATTTATTTTTATAATAGTAGCAACTATTTTAATTGGATGTCAGAAAGAAAAAAAAGCAACTAACCCCATTTTATCCACTGTCACAGTTTTAAATATTACTGCAACCACAGCAACAAGTGGTGGAAATATAACCGATGATGGTGGTGCTACAGTGACAACTCGTGGTGTGTGTTGGAGCACGGGGATTACGCCCACCTTAGCTGACAAAAAAACTTCCGATGGTGCAGGGGCAGGTAGTTTTTCAAGCAACCTAACAGGTCTGGACGGAGGCACTATATATTATGTTCGGGCATATGCTACCAATGGTATAGGGACAGGGTACGGTATGGTGATGTCATTTACAACATTAGGACAATCACCTGTTCCGTCTATTATTACCCCAACAAATATTAATACTACCAGTGCAACATTGAATGGCTCCGTAAATGCAAATTATTTGTCGACTGTTGTAACCTTTGAGTACGGAACAACCACAAGTTATGGAAGTACTGCAACTCCTTCTCAAAGTCCTGTTACAGGAAATACCAATACCAGCGTTAGTTCGGATATTATTGGATTAACAGCAGGAACGATCTATCATTTCAGGTTAAAAGCAGTGAACTCTCTTGGAACATCCTATAGTAATGATAATACATTTACAACAATTGGACAGGCACCCGATGCTACAACCATACCTGCAACGAATACAGCAGGAATAAGTACAACATTAAATGGGTCTGTAAACGCACATTATTTATCAACAGTCGTTACTTTTGAATATGGAACATCTGTAAGTTATGGTAGTGCAATAACAGCCTCACAAAGTCCCGTAACGGGTCATTCCACTTCTTCTGTTAGTGCTATTTTATCTGGACTTACCCCAAATACAACTTATCATTTCAGAGTAAAAACGGTAAATGAACTTGGAACAAATTATGGGAATGACCTAACATTTACTACTTTAGGACAAGTGCCAGTTGCAACTTCACAAGCAGCAACTGCTATAACAACAACCAGTGCAAAAATAAATGGTGTAGTGAATCCTAATTTTTTATCCACAACAGTCACTTTTGAATATGGAATAACAATTAATTATGATAACTCTGTGACGGCTATTCAAAGTCCAGCGTCAGGTAATTCAACAACATCTGTAAATGCTGACATTTTGGGATTGGCACCGAATCAGGTCTATCATTTCCGAATAAAAGCAGTTAATTTACTTGGTACTGCTTATGGAACAGATATGACATTCACAACGCTGGGATTACTACCATCTGCAACCACTTTATCTGCAACAAATATTCAATTATTTTCTTCTAATTTAAATGGGGCAATAAATCCTAATTATTTATCAACAACAGTTATTTTCCAATATGGTACTACCACGAGCTATGGTAGTTCAGCCACTGCCACTCAGAGTCCAGTATCTGGAAATGTGAATACTAATGTGAGTGCACCTATTGCAGGTTTAAAAGAAGGTACTATTTATCACTATAGAATAGCTGCAACAAATACGCTTGGAACTACAAACAGTAATGATATGACATTCACAACATTAGGACAAGTTCCAACTGTTACCATACTGGAGGCAACTAACATATCAACAGTATCAAGCCAAGTAAATGGCACTGTGAATGCCAATTACCTTGCAACAACTGTTATTTTCCAATATGGTACTACCACGAGTTATGGAAGCACTGCCACCGCAACACAAAGTCCCGTGACTGGTAATACAAATTCTAATGTAAGTGCTATACTTACAGGTTTAGGAGAAGGTACAGTATATCATTATCGATTGGTTTCAACGAATTCTCTTGGAACAACAAATAGTAATGATATGACATTTACAACATTAGGACAAGTTCCAACTGCCACAATTCTGGCGGCAACAAGTACATCCCCTACTGGTGCTCAATTAAACGGAACTGTAAATGCCAATTATCTTTCATCAACTATAACCTTTGAATACGGGACGACTACAAGTTATGGAAGTGAAACTACAGCCGCACAAAGTCCTGTTACTGGCAATACGAACACTAATGTAAGCGCATCTATTTCAGGCTTAATGTATGGTACAACATACCATTATAGAGTAAAAGCCGTAAATTCCCTTGGTACGTCATATAGCACTGATATACAATTTATAGCAGCTTATTCAATTGGCGAAAATATTAATGGTGGTATCGTCTTCTACATTGATGGAACAGGTCAGCATGGTATGGTTTGTGCTCCAACTGAACAAGGGAGTTTCCAATGGGGGTTAGTTTTTGCTGTAACAGGTGCAGATGGTACAGCTATTGGTACAGGAAATCAGAATACAATTGATATAGCAAATTCTGCATTCAGTGATGAACGTGCTGCTAAATTTTGTTATGATTTGGTATTGAATGGCTACAGTGATTGGTTTTTACCCTCAAAAGATGAATTAGCGTTGATGTACACTAATTTGAAAGTAAACGGATTAGGGAGTTTTACTATCAGTATGTATTGGACTTCAAGTGAGTATAATAATAGTGAGAATGCATGGGTACAAGACTTCAATCATGGACAACAGAGTATTACTGCAAAGGGAGCACCATACAGTGTTAGAGCTGCTCGTGCATTTTAACTTGGCTTCGTATTTATAATTGCTGATATTTTTAAACTTTTTACAACTTAATTCTAATACATGAAAGTAATTGATCTTATAATTATATTTCGCTGAATATCATTCATTAAGACTTCATCTATATGAAACAAAAATTAATTACTGCATACGAAAATCAATTAAAATCATCTGGTGATCAGAAACTTGAAATCCCTTCTGGATATTAAAATAGATTTTGGGAGTGGTTTAATAATAATTCAATATTGTTTGATATAAAAAGAGTGAGGACAAAGTTGAGAGTAACTACAATACCGATCATTGAAAATAATTTTTGTTATAAAAATACCTACAGAATATCGAAGGGTTTTGTTAAAAGATTATACTATTTCGAAGGATTTGGTTATTCAAAGCAAAACGAGTTCTGCTTACGACATGCTTTTAATGTCTGCAAAAATGGTAAGGTCAATGATTACTCATTGATTAACAGATTGAATGATAATCAGGATTATTATATAGGTGCAAAAATCCCATTAGGTTTTGCCAGAAAAGTATATAAAGAGCATGGAGACTATAAATTTGTACAGGATTCATTATTAGTCCCATATTTTATGTATATCAATGGATTAGATGATTATTTACAATATACAGAACCATAAACAATTTTCATAGAAGTAAATTAATTTTATTAGAAGAATTCAAATGATAGAAACAGTTCATATAATTAGCGATTCACTTACTTGTCATAACACAGGACTTCTCACTTTGGCTGTAGACACCTTAAAGATTTATAATATTTCTGCTGCTGCAAAAGGTTTTAATTGGATTGACTATTTAAAACCGAGCATTGATTTATTAATTGCGCTTATCGGAGCATTTATTTTAGTGTGGAAGTATCTGACACAAAAACAAAAAGAATCAGCAGAAAGAATCATTGAAAGTAAGAGGAATGCTTATTCTGAATTTTTAAAAGATTTTACAGAGACCGCAGTCAAAATCATGCACGAGATGGATAACACAGGTAGTTTCAAACACGACAGGGATAGGTTATTGGCACGGAATCAACTGCTTTTATATGCTAACGACAAGGTAATTAAAGCATATCATAATTGGATTGAGTTTTCCGACCAAAATGAAGGCGGTAATATTGATAAGGAAGTTGAATTATTTGGTAAAATACTTCTTGAAATTCGTAAAGATATTCACGGTAACAGTAAAGTTACAGAGCAAGAAATTAGTAACTTAAATCCTTTTAATAGAGGATAAATTGCATCAATTGATATATGCCAAATTTTATATGTTATGTGGAATTTCTAATAAAATATCTATACCTTTTATTATTTAAGTGCCAAGTTCATCAAATAATCCAACGAAGCAATTTCCCATAAACTAAATCCAGTATCATCCTTCAATATGATTGAGATTTCATAAACCTGACCCGTCTGTAAATTTTGAATGCTGAGGTAAACAAACCCATCAGAATCCCAGACATGCAGAAGCCGTATTGCAAACGTTTTCTGCCCCTCATGGTACATATAAGGCATTCCAATCCGCAAAGTTTTATTTAATGTTAAAACGCATGGCAAATTCAAATAAACCCTATAATCTGGTAAATATTGAAGTACAGAGTTGATATTGACTTCAGAATTATTAATATTCATAATTTGGTCTTTCATAACTATGAATAATCAAATTCCAACAGATCATCATGGCTTTGTCTGGGTTTAATTTCAGCAACAGGTTTATTCTTAGCATCAGAACACTTCGCACAATATTTTCTTATTGCTTTGGCATTCATTTTATCTACGAAGTAATTAAAATCTACGAGAAACCACGTACAATCATTCTCTGTACATTCAAGTTGTTGAGCAATGGTAAATGTCCTTTGTGTTGAGATGTCCTGTAAAATGAGATTAATGATGTCTCCATCAAAGTAACAATCGATAAGTCTTACTTTGGTCATCTTGACACGGGTTTCTTTATTATCAACCAGCAAATAACTTGTCCCTTTGCTTAAAGTCTTGTTGGTCTCCATGATAAAAAATGCATTGATGTAGAAATCACCCTTGTGATCAACAATATAGAGGTTGTCTAACCCAACTATTGTCTGGTCATATGGATGCAGGTCTTGAAAGCGTTTCATATTTTATGTTCTTTAGCATAAATACTCTTGCAAATGGAAACAGATAGGGGTGGGTATCCATACCTTATATACCCCCCTCCCCCCAGTGCCTTTTCTGATCGTGGGTGCGACATCGAGTAAATCTTTTAAAAGAAAAAATATTCTGGAAATATTTCTGAAACACTGGAAAATATAGATTTATAAAAAATTATAAAAATTTAATCTGGAATTCACGACCAGAACGTCCCTATTCATAATTTCAAGTGTTCAAAAAATTTCCAAAATATTTTTATAATTTAGAAATTCTCTTTCTTAATGTTTTGTAAATTAGTCAAGTAGATACTAATATAGTTTAATATGGAAGCATTGATTTTAAAAGAAATTCAGGAGATTAGAAAGTCGTTAGCGAAAATAATTGGAACATCTGAACTACCAACTCGACAGCAGTTTTCAAAAGAATCATTGGATAAAGCTGCTGATGAGTTCAAAAAGCTATCAATACAACGTGGAGAATGGATAACAGATAGTCAGATTTCAGACATTATCAAGAAAGCACCATACTATTCAGGCAAATTTATTATTGAGCAATTTGGATTCACCAACTACTTTATGAAAGGTAAATCTTTATATTTCAATAGAAAGAGTATTGTAGCACTTAATAAGGAATTGAGACTTCGCAATATTAATCTTGCTAAGTATATTGAGTTATTCAGAAACCAAGAAAAATTTAAAAAGTATATAGAGAAAGCTAATCATGGAGGCAAAAAGATATTAAATCACTTCCAATTGCCAGAAGGTTTAAAGGATGTCAATCCATCTTCCTATCCATCACCAACAGAAGAAATTAACGCTCATATTGCATCTCTGAAAGCAGAATTTGAAAAATTCAAACTATCAGATTACATTGAATTATATTCCGATGAAACTTATGCCATGTTCAAACACGAATATTATTGGGATCGCTATTTGAAACCCGATTTAAAAAAGCAGTGTACGAAGTGGTGTAATGAATTTAATCATGCAAATTATGCCTTGAAGAGAGTCAATGAATCATAATAAGAAGTCATCATCAGCTCTTTTAAGAATTATTCTGATTTAGAATTTCTGCATAACTCCAAACTCTATTAATTCTTACATTAATTAAAATGTTATAAAACACCCCCTCATTAGACATAGTAACAGATGACTTGGGAGGAGGCGGACCGATTGTCTAAATATCAGTATATTAATATATTAGATGGATATAAAAATTGATTTTAAGACCAAATAGTCCAGAATTTCAAAGGATATTACTTTTCAATAATAAATGGATTGGAGAAAAAGGATAACAATATATTCCCATCCTTTACCAGATATTAATGAATAACATCTGGATTTAAAAAACGTAGTTAACCTACCCTGAGTCCAGATAAGTTAATTAACATCGGTTTCTTTGTATACATAATTTCAAATAACCTTTCATCATTCAAATACACAACATATTCTTATATTAAATCATTACTATATATTTAAATATGTGTGAATTATGCAATTTTCCCCAGTAATTATGTAACGTATATTGCAATTTATAAATTTACTTTTACTCTGTGAAAATTTATTTGCAAATTAAACTATTGCTAATCACCTAAAATATAGATTTTCAACTATGTAAGACAAATAGAAACATGATATGAATATAAAATTAATGTCGGATAAATTAGTTATTGCCAATTCAGAGAAAGCAGAACGTGCAGCAGAATTAGTTATTGCCGACAACGAGAAAGCAGACCGTGTAGCAGAATTAGTTATTGCGGATGCAGAGAAAGCAGACCGTGCAGCAGAGTTAGTTATTGCAAATAAAGAGAAAGCAGAACGTGCAGCAGAGTTAGTCATTGCTAACATTGAGAAAGAAAAGCGTGCAGCAGAGTTAGTTATTGCAAACGTAGAGAAAGCAAAACGTGCAGCAGTTTTAGTTATTGCAAATGAAGAGAAAGCAGAACGTGCTGATGAATTATTCATTGCAAAGGAACAGAAAGCTGAACTTGTTGCAGAGTTAGTTATTGCAAATGAAGAAAAAGCAGACCGTGCAGCAGAATTAGTTATTGCAAATGAAGAGAAAGCAGAACGTGCTGATGAATTATTCATTGCAAAGGAACAGAAAGCTGAACTTGTTGCAGAGTTAGTTATTGCAAATGAAGATAAGGTTGAACGTGAAACAGAGTTAGTTATCGCCAATAATGAGAAAGAAAAACGTGCTGCAGAGTTAGTTATTGCTAACGCTGAAAAAGCAAAACGTTCTGCAGAATTGGTCATTGCAAATGAAGAGAAAGAAAAACGTGCTGCAGAGTTGGTTATCGCCAATAAAGAGAAAGAAAAACGTGCAGCAGAGTTAGTTATTGCTAACGCTGAAAAAGCAAAACGTTCTGCAGAATTGGTTATAGCAAACGCAGAGAAAGCAAAACGTTCTGCAGAATTAGTAATTGCAAACTTAGAGAAAGAGAATCGTGCAGATGAATTACTCCTTGCTAACAAGGAACTAACTTATCAAAACGAAGAAAAGGTAAAACGTGCTGCCGAGTTGGTCATTGCGGAGGTAAATAAAACCAAACGTGAAGCAGAGTTGGTCATTGCTAAGATTGAGAAAGCAAAACGGATAGCAAAATCAATTATTGCTGATAAAGAACTCTCTTTTCAAACCGAAGAAAAATCAAAACGTGTAGCAGAATTAGTCATTGCTGACGCAGAGAAAGAAAGACGTGCAGCAGAGTTAGTCATTGCTAATATAAAGAAAGCCAAACGCTCCGCAGAGTTAGTTATTGCAAATGTTGAAAAAGCCAAACGTTCTGCAGAGTTTGTCATTAGTAACAAAGAAATTGTATACCAGAAAAGCGAAAAATTAAAACGTGAAGCAGAGTTAGTCATTGCGAACATAGAGAAAACAAAGCGTGCAGCAGAATTAGTCATTGCGAACATAGAAAAATCAAAGCGTGCAGCAGAGTTCGTTTTTATGAACAAAGAACTTATTCTGGCAAAAGAGAAGGAAAAGCATGTAGTTGAGTTAACCATTGTAAACAAAGAACTTTCCCAACAAATTGAAAAGCGCAAAGAAACAGAATTAGCATTGAAGGAAAGTAATGAGAAGTATTTAAGAGCATTCCAGTCATCCCCTTATTTAATAACAATAACAAGGTTGGAAGATGGAAAAATCATTGAAGTCAACGATACATTTGTTTTGCTTTCAGGTTTCACCAGAAAAGAGGCACTATCTAATTCAACAATCGGACTTGACATGTGGAAAAATATTGAAGAACGAAATTCGACAATATCTGCTCTTCTTGCTGGAAAGGTTGTGGCAGGGAAAGAATTCGCATTCAGGAAAAAGAACGGAGAAATCAGGACTGGTTTGTTTTCTGCCAAAATCATTTATATCAACAAAGAACCAAACATTATATCAAGTATTGATGACATTACCGAACGCAAACAAGCTGAGAATTTATTGAAAGAAAGTGAACAAAAGTCCATGTCAATAATGGAAAATTCTGCTGATGCCATTTTCATAACAAATCAACAGGGAAAGTACATGTATACCAATAAGGCAGTTTCCAATATGCTTGGATATACATCAGAGGAAATGAAAAGTAAGACTTTCGCAGATATATCACCAACAAATAGAATAGAGGAGTATTTTAAGTTCTTTGAACAGATATTGAAGGAGGGTAAAGGTTTTACTGAAATTGAACTAATAAAAAAAGGTGGTGATTACATTTCAACAGACCTTAACGCTGTTGTATTGCCTGATGGTACAATATATGGAAGTTGCAGGGATATTACAGAACGCAAGCTGGCTGAATTAATAATAATTAAAGCCAAAGAAAAGGCTGAAGAAAATGAAGAAAGATTTCGCAACCTTTTTGAGAGTTCGCCAATTGGAAAATCCATGACTGGAATTGATGGCTCTCTGCATGTAAACAAATCATTTTGCGAAATTGTAGGATATTCCGAAGAAGAATTGAGAGGCAAGAAGATGGCTGATATTACCCATCCAGAAGATTTACAATTAACAAATGAAAAACTTCAATATTTACTAAATGGGGGGGCAGAAAAGGTGTTATTTGAAAAAAGGTATATTCATAAAAACGGAAATATAGTATGGGTTGATGTGTCAACTTATTTACAAAGGGATAAAGAATACAAGCCTCAATTCTTTATTACCACAATAATTGATACTACGTCACGTAAGAATTTCGAAAACGAATTAATTAAAGCCAAAGAAAAGGCTGAAGAAAGCGACAGGCTGAAATCCGCATTCCTCACTAATATGAGCCACGAAATACGGACTCCTATGAACGGTATTCTTGGCTTTGCTGAGCTTCTGAAAGAACCGAACTTAACAAGTGATGACCAACAAGATTTTATTCAGACCATGCAGATTAGTGGAGAACGCTTACTCAATACTATCAACAGTATAGTTGATATATCTAAAATTGAATCAGGTCTAATGGGCATTAACATTGAGGAAACGAATCTTAATGAGAAGATTGAATTCACTTATAAGTTCTTCAAGCCAGAAGCTGAAAATAAAAAATTACAGTTATTATATAAAAATGGTTTGCCAACCAATGAAGCCATCATTAAAACAGACAATGAAAAAGTCTATGGAATACTGACTAATCTTGTCAGAAATGCCATTAAATTTACCTTCGATGGTTCAATTGAATTCGGCTTTGAGAAAAAAGGGGAATACCTTGAATTTTTCGTAAAAGATACAGGGATTGGCATTCCACAAAAACAGCAGCAACTTATTTTTGAGAGATTCAGGCAGGGTAGTGAATCGCATAATCGAGGTTATGAAGGCAGTGGCTTGGGATTATCCATTTCGAAATCCTATGTAGAAATGCTTGGTGGCAGGATATGGGTGGAAAGTAAAGAAGGTTTGGGTTCAACATTTTATTTCACAATTCCTTACATTTCTGTATCAGAAGAAAAAACCACAATCGAAAACGTTGTTTCTTCAGAGCATAAAGGAGTTCAGTTAAAAAACCTGAAAATATTGATTGTTGAAGACGATGAGATATCTTATTCTCTGCTCTCAAGAACGCTACATAAAATCAGTAAAGAAGTTTTGCATGCAATAACAGGAGTTCAAGCTGTTGAGGCTTGTCGTAATAACCCAGACCTTGATTTGGTATTAATGGACATCAGAATGCCCCAGATGAGCGGATTAGAAGCCACACAACAAATCCGTCAATTTAATAATGATGTAATTATCATTGCTCAAACAGCTTATGCATTTACTGGTGATAGTGAAAAGGCAATAGAGGCGGGATGTAATGATTATATCACTAAACCAATTAATATGACTATATTGTTTGAGTTAATCAAAAAGCATGTCAATAAATAAAAAATGAATCCTATAAAATCAAGTTTTTTTCAATTCATCAATAGAAAAGAATCGCTTCTCTTCATTGTAGTTATTGTTACAGGAATAACTATATGTGGTTGGCTTTTTGATAATACTGCTTTAGCTTCATTTTCTTTGAAATACAACCCCATTTCACCTATAATAGCAGTGACGTTCATTGTTTTAAGTATTCTTATCTATTTAAATTTAAATTTCGAAAAATCACGATTAACAAAATCATTTGTAACCTTATTATTTATTATTCTCACAATTTTTTATTTTATAGTTGTTCTCGGCTACATCTTCAATTTTGCACAGGGTGTTGAAAATGTTTTTGTTAAAAATGCCGATAGATATGGTAGTGCTTTAACGGGTTACATGTCGCCAATTACTGCGTTATTGTGTTTAACTATGTGCATAAGTTCGTTATTAATCAGTCGAAATTACTCAGATACAATCAAGTATTTTGGTGGCAGTATTGCATTATTAGTATTTATTTTTTCTTCAGTTTTATTAATAACATATCTTTATAATGCCCCGCTTCTTTTTGGTAGCCAAGTTGTTCCTGTTACGTTACCTGCAGTTATTTGCTTCTTATTATTCAGTATTACTTTACTTCGGTTATATGATTTAAAATTTTGGACTTACAATCAGATAAAAGATAATAATGTTTCACTTCAGCTATTAAGAACGTTTTTACCCATAGTTGTTTTCATTGTTATTTTTCAAAGTTTAATAGATTTTACCTTTCCTTTCAATGATGTTAACCCAGCACTATCAGCAGTAATAGTTTTATTAATTGTTCTTACTATAACTGTTGTTGTAGTAATAATGGTGTCAAACACTATAGGTAATAAGCTGCTACGTGCAGAACAGTTAATAAAAGATTATGAAGAAAGATTGAAGTTTTTTACAGATAACTCCCCAATGGCAGTTATTGAATGGGATTCTGACTTTACCATAAATCGATGGACTGGCAATTCAGAAAAAATATTTGGTTGGAATAAAGAGGAAGTTGTTGGCAGAAAAATTATGGATTTAAACTTTATCTACGAACCAGATATTCCTATTGTTGAGAAAACTATGGAAAAACTCACAGGCGGATTATCTAAACAGGTATTTTCGACTAATCGCAATTATAGAAAAGATAGAAGTATTATTACTTGCGAATGGTATAATACAATATTGCAGAATCAAAATGGTGAAATGATATTTGTCCTGTCGCAGGTTTTAGATATAACCGAACGCAAGTTGGCAGAAACGGTAATTTTAGAAAGTAAAACAAAATTGGCTCAACTAAATGCAGACAAAGACCGTTTTATTTCTATACTTGGACACGATTTAAAAAATCCTTTCAATAACATTCTTGGGTTTTCTGATATACTAACTGATGAGATTAACAGTCTCAATAAAGACGAAATTAAAGACATTGCAGGTAATATTAATAAATCGGCACAAATCACAAATAAGTTACTGGAAGAGATATTGATGTGGGCGAGAACACAGCAAGGCAATATCCCCTTCAAACCACTTGAATTAAGTTTAGCAGATACCTGCAAGAATGTAATTGAAGTCCTAATGCAAAGTGCATATGCAAAAAACATCACAATCAATTGTCTTGCAAAAGACAGCTTAAATGTTTTTGCGGATAGTGAAATGTTAAGAACTGTTTTACTAAATCTTGTGTCAAATGCTATTAAGTTTACAAATAAAGGTGGCGCAATTAAAATTAGTGCAGAACAGAATTCAGAAAATGTTACAATATTAGTTTCGGACACAGGAATAGGAATACCACCAGATAATCTGGCAAAACTGTTTGATATATCAGAAGTTCTAACGACAAAAGGTACAGCAGGAGAAACAGGAACAGGGTTAGGATTACTGCTTTGTAAAGAATTTGTCGAAAAACACGGTGGCAAAATCTGGGTGGAGAGTGAAGTAGGTAAGGGGAGTGATTTTAAGTTTACTTTACCAATATCAGTGGAATAGGCAAAAGGCATAATTATTCATTGTTTAAGTGCCTTGTGAAAAGACTACTTCAGAAATTTTTTTGAGAGTTATACATTGCTTTGATTGAGGACTTCAACAGTAGTCCATAATCTGTTGATTTTTATCTGCATTATAAATTTGTAAAACACCCCCTCATTAGATACAATAACCGATGTCGCTCTTGTAGGAGGTGGAACTTTTCCCCAACCCGGTGAAATATCTCTTGGACACAATGGAGTATTATTTCTCGATGAACTTCCTGAATTCAAAAGGACAGTTCTTGAAGTTATGCGGCAACCTCTTGAAGACAGGGTAATAACTATCTCAAGAGCTAAATCGACTGTCGATTATCCTGCCAGTTTTATGCTCGTGGCAAGTATGAATCCCTGTCCGTGTGGCTTTCATAATCACCCGGAAAAAGAGTGCATGTGTTCCCCCGGGATGGTACAAAAATACCTTAACAGAATTTCCGGACCGTTGCTCGACAGGATAGACATACACATTGAAGTCGTTCCTGTTAACTATGATAAACTTTCTGATTCAGGGAAAGTAGAACATTCCTCTGATGTGCGTGAAAGGGTTGTAAAAGCCCGCTCAATCCAGGCAAAACGATTTGAAGCAATAAAAGGTGTTTATTCAAATTCGCAAATGTCTTCATCGATGCAAAGGAGGTATTGTCAGCTTGATGAAGCGGGAGGGAAGCTGCTTAAAACCGCCATGGATATCAGAGGTCTCTCAGCCAGAGCTTATGACAGGATACTCAAGGTAGCCCGGACAATTGCGGATCTGGCTGATTCAGAAAATATTACAGCCGAGCATATTTCGGAAGCAATCAATTACAGAAATCTTGATCGGGAAGGATGGGCAGGTTAGAGTTGATGCGGAAAGCTTTTCGGCTTATTTTCGCCCAACAACTGATTAACTGCATTCACAAATTCTTTCTGATCGAGAGGTTTCTGAAATACCATGTTTGCTCCAAGAAGCTTTGCACCCGGCAGATACCCATCGGGACCTATCCTGCCTCCGCCGGAAATTGCAATTATTTTCAGATCGGGATACATTCTTCTTAACTCAAATATGGTTTCAAGTCCTTCCTTTTCAGGCATGATAATATCAGTGATTAAGAGATCCGGTTTATTTTTGTCAAAAAGCAGCATTCCCTCTTTGCCGTTAAGGGCTATATCTACATCATGACCTGCTTTTTCAAGCATCTTCTTTATCATTAACAGTATAGAGGGTTCATCATCGAATACAAGGATTTTTGCCATTGGCAGTATTATTTTAATTTTTAGTTTTTGATTTTATCGAGTACACGTCTGATTAATTTACTGAAATCATCCAGAATCATAGGTTTAAGGATAACTTCAGAAATTCCGCACTCTTCCAGAACTTCCTCTGAGAGTGTGTTAGAATAGCCTGTAATAATTATTACTTTCAGACCAGGCTGAATGGATTTCATTTTAAAAGCCAGCTCTGTTCCTGACATGTTGGGCATATTCTGATCAGTAACCAAAAGCGAATAGTTTGAAGGATTGGCAGAAAATTCCTCAAGTGCTGACAGGCTGTTACTGGATATTGTAACCTTATATCCAAGATTTTCAAGCATTTTCTTGCCCATGAAAGTTATTTCGGGTTCGTCATCAACAAACAGGATATGTTCATCCCCTTTTAAAAGTTTCTTACTTAACTTATCAGGTTCTAAAAGTTCCCCATCATATTTTGGGAGATAGATAATAAAAGATGATCCTTTGCCCGGAGTGCTATCTACAATAATCGCACCTCCATAATTACTTATTATTCCATGCACTACCGAGAGGCCCAGCCCTGAACCCGATCCAACCTCTTTCTTTGTGAAAAAAGGTTCGAAGATCCTTTCCTTTGTTTTTATATCCATCCCGTGTCCGGTGTCTGAAATTGTCAGACGGATATATGATCCTTTTTTCAGATTTGGGATCCTGTCTGCAGTTTTCTGGTCTAATTTCACAGATTCGAGTCTTACATCCAGCGTTCCGCCGGTTTTCATCATTGCATGATTGGCATTTGTGCATAAATTCATCACTATCTGATGAATATGAATTGGATCAGCCAGTACAGTACCAATCTTCTGATCAAAATGCTGAGTTATCACCACACCCGGGGGGAATGATGCCTTTATAAGATTAAGTGCTTCAACAACAATGGGCTGTAACTGAATTGGTTTATTTGCAAAATCAACTTCCTTGCTAAAAGTGAGAACCTGCTGTACAAGATCCTTTCCCCTGTGAGCGGCATTGTTGATCTGCTCAATGTCAAATCTCAGGTTACTCTCCTCGGGAAGCTCTTCAAGGGCCATATCGGTATAGCCCAGAATGGGAGTGAGGATATTATTGAAGTCGTGGGCAATTCCACCTGCAAGTGTTCCTATGGTTTCCATTTTCTGAAGCTGGTAAAGTTGTTTTTCCAGTTCTGCCCTTTCTCTTTCAAACTTTTGACGGATCTCAATTTCTTTCTTCAGGTCCTGGTTGGCATTCGAAAGCTCTAATGTCCGGTCTTCCACTCTTTTTTCAAGAGCATTGTTTGCGGTCTTTACATTTTCCTTCTCCTGTTCAAGGAGTATTCTCATATAAAACTCTTTGCGTGTCGACAACTCGAAAAAATAACTAATAAACATACCTATTATATTAGCACCGATAAAGAAGTAGTTATTATTTACCAGTATGCTAAATGGAGTATGCGACAACCATATAGCAGAAATTTCATACAAAATCACAATCGACCATCCGGCTATCGAAGCATAAACGAAACGAGCTCTGATAAATGTATAACCAAAGATGAAAATCAGGATTAAACCGGCATAGTAATTATAGTTCTGGACTTTGGCCGCATAAATTATCATTATAATGATACCAAAACCAGTAATGAACATAATGCAGGATATGACGAACTGCATATATTCCTTGAATAATTTTGAGTAAGAAAAGATAAAAACGGCCACCAGCACGGGGAAGACTATTCCAAACCTTATAAACCAGAAAGTCCCTTTCAGTTCGGGTACAGCCACAGTATCAAGGAAAGCAAATGCCCCATAAAAAACCATAGAAAGCACAAGAGAGAATCTGAAAGGATTCAGCGACTTGATAAAATAGTCTTCCTGATATGCCTTTTCATATTCAGTTAATTCTCCTTTAAAAGTAAGGGTAAGGTAATTAACCGAAAAAGATTCCTGGTTAGTTGACGGCAGGCCAAGCAGGCTGGCCCCGACACTTTGTATAATATTCATTGAGAATGGTTTATGTATCTCAAATATTTTAAAGTCAGGAACTTAATATGCTTTTTTTAATTTTAAGAAACAGGTTAATCCCGAGAGGCTCTTTCTCAACGCTGACTAATTCTTTATCAACGTGTGCATCTGAAGCAATCCGGAAAAGGTCTGATTCGGTCCGGAGATTCAGATACCAGTCAGATAAAACCTCCATAAGTCTCTTTGTCGGATTCTTTGTGCTGAAATTGCTAATGACCATTTCTCCGTCTTCCTGGAGACAATTTATATATTTCCTGATGAGAAAGGTAAAGTGTTTATCTTTAAAATAGTCAAACAACCCGGCACTCCATATCAGATCATACAATCTGTAAGAATTATAACGCAAAGCATTTATTTTGTTGTATGTTATCTGTCCGTTGAAAGTCTTGTTTTTTTCCATCGAGAAATCAATAGCTGACTGATCGAAATCAATCAGATCAATACTCATATTGTTTCCCCCGGCATAATTTGTGAGAAATTCACATACATCAGAAGCAGGCCCGGAACCCAGAATCAGCACCCTTGCGTTCTCTTTTTTTTCACTAAGATTTTTGCAGTAATCAATAAAAAAAGCCTTCCTGTTCCTTACCGCATTTGCCCCGGGCTGATTCTGAAAAAACAAGTCCCAGTTTTTATACCTGGCATCCTGGTTTACATCAAATCTGTAAATCTTATCAATAAGATTGAAATCTCCGGGGTAACCAAATGGTTTTACAAACCCATGACCAATAAGGGTATTTTCATTAAGAACTGCTTTGATTTTATCTCTGAAAATATCTAATTCCGTACTATCGAGTTTGTTTACTATAGACGTAAATTTTTCATAATCATGAAGCTCGGGTCCGCCATTTGCTATTAAATAATCCAGGAACTCAGATATTTTATTATCAAGAGTGTTTTGAACGACAAGAGTTTTAGTATTCATAGAGATCAAATAAATAAATAAATATGAAAACATTCTTCCAGGTATCGGTCAGGATCCCTGTTAAATAATAGAATTCAGGAAAATTAAGTAAACGATAAGGTTAATTATTCAATCTTCTGGAACATTAATTTATTCATATAATTGAAAAAATCAGCTCCATCACCAGGAAAAATTTCACAAAAGCTATTATTTTTCCTCCATTATATAACAATAGTATCGATTTTTTTTAAATTTTGCAAGCATTAATCTCAATATTTCCAAATATCCTGCTTTAGTTTAAAATAATTGCCCGGAAGCTATTCAGGAATTAAAGAAGCAGCACCGATAAGACCTGCATCACCTCCTGCAATCGATTCCATAATTATTCCTTTTAAAGTCTTTATTTGCGGGAATAGTCAAATTATACTATTTTTAAAACCTGAATAACAAACCTTATCTTTCTCTGAATGGATCTCACCCGGCAAATTCGCGATAAAATGATGAAGGAACACCTTATGTTCGTATACAGAGGTGTGATAACAAACGAGAACTCCGTTCCACTTCTTATGCTCCTTGAGAAAGAGATGGAGAATTCGGAATTTGGATTTGTAGGCAGAAAACGACTTTTCATGTTTGTACTTGAAAGCCTTCAGAATGTTTCAAGACACAGTGATCAGAAGAAGCATGCCGACATGTCGATTGTCGTTTATTCTAAAACGGATAATGGATATACGGTAACTACCGGGAATGTTCTTCCGTCATATAAAATAGCTGATCTTAGGAGCAAGCTGGATGAGATCAATAATCTGGAAACCGACGAAATAAGAAATGTCTACAGGCAGATGCTCACTACCGCAGAATTCAGTACCAAAGGAGGTGCAGGGCTGGGATTGATTGAGATGGCAAAGAAAACAGGGAATAAACTTGACTATGATTTTGTACCGCTTGATGATGGATTTTCCTATTTTATTCTTAGCAAGACTGTGAATTCAGTCGGGGTCGGAATTCACACAGGAGGAGAGGAGAAAACTTTCGATGGGAAGGAGATTACACAGATCGAAAGGCTTATGGCTGAAAATAATATCTATCTTATCTGGTCAGGGCATATTTCCACAGAAGTGGAAAAAGAAGTGCTTTCTTTTACGGAAATGAGGCTCGTGGAGACAGATGTTGAGTTAACTCTCAGAAAAAGAGTATTCAGAATTCTGGTTGAGATTCTTGAAAATGTCGGTAAGTATAGTCCGGGGAAGGATGCAGAGGAGCAGTTTGGTATGCCTGTAGCAATGATCAGGCTCGATGATGAGATTTATTCTCTCACAACGGGCAATCTGGTTCAGAATGAAAATGTAACTCAACTGAAAAGCAAGATTGACGATATAAATAAATATGATAAAGTTGGATTGAAAGAACTTTTTAGAAATTCCCTTTCCGGCCAGACGATTAAAACAGATAGCACTGGTAATATGGGTTTGATAGATATGGCCCGGAAATCGGGAAGTAAGCTTGATTATGAGTTTGAGCAGATAAATGGACTCTATTCTTATTTCACCCTTACAGTAAAGGTAGAAGCTGATTAAGGCAATCTATTAAAATTCAGCGTTAAACCATTCCATTCAGCATAGCTTCCGTCTTTTATCCAGTCACCCAGAAAGACTACTTCAGTTCCGGACTGTAAGCTGTATGTCATTGCCAGGTGACGGTGACCAAAAATAAAATAGTCAATTTTCTCATTTTCAAGAATTTTGCTGGCATATCTTATCAGATCCTCTTTTTCCTCTCCAAGAAATTCTTTGGTAATACCTTTCCCCAGCCGCGAATTTAATGACCATCTGTGTCCGATACCGATCCCAACCGAAGGATGGAGGGCTGAATACATTGTTTGCAAGGGTTTGTTCCTGAAGATTGAAAGAAGCAATTTATATCCCTTGTCTTTTGTTCCTAACCCTTCTCCGTGAGCCAGATGAAATCTCTTATTATTAAATAAAACAGTGAAGGGTTTTTTATGGATAATCATACCACATTCACCTGAGAGATAATCGCCAGCCCACATATCATGATTTCCTGTAAAGAAATGAACAGGAATTCCGGAGTCTGTAATATTGGAAATAGTTCCCAGAAACCTTGTAAATCCCCTCGGCACTACAAGTTTGTACTCCCACCAGAAATCGAAGATATCTCCTAAAAGATAGATTTCTTTTGCATCAGCTGCTATCAAATTTAGCCAGCTTACAACTTTTTTCTCTCTTTCCAGAGGAGAGGAACCAGTATTCAATCCGAGATGAAAATCAGAAGCAAAATATATTTTCCGGGTTTCAGTCAATGTGCAGGTTTACTTATTAAATAACTGATCGAGTTTTAATTGTAAAGCTCTTCCATGTAAATTGGTCCCAATTATTATGCCTTCTTTATTAAACAGATAATTGGCTGGAAGATTCCTAACATTAAAAAGCATGGCATACTTAAGATCTTTCGGGTCGTCTTCCCTGGTATTGATCCAGGGCAGTTCATCATATCTGACAGCTTTTCTCCAGTCTGCTTCATTTTCATCCAGATTAATCTGGTATATCTCAAATCCTTTTTTGTTATAAAGCTTATACAACGCTTTCAACTGAAGGTTTTCGTCAATACATTCCTGTGATTTTGCTGACCAGAAATCAAGAAGGACATACTTGCCTTTCAATGAGGAGAGTGCTACTCTTTTACCGGAAATGTCTATCAGATCAGGATCAAGTTTTGTCCTGGGCAATGTGCTGGCAAGCTGCTGAATCTGTGTGGCATATATCGAATTCATCTCTTTCTGAAAATCTCTTGCCAAGGCCTGAACCTGTTTTGAGTAGGGATAATGCTTTAGCAGCGAGTCAGTTACAATTTTAAGATACTGCAGATCATGAGGATCGTATAGAACATATGTGTCGGGGTTGAACCTCTGATATAGTGCTTTAATCGAAGCCAGTGAATTTACATTGTTAATAATAAATTCAATATTTTTCTTGCGTTGAGCTTTAATTAATTTGTTGTACTCTGTTTCAAGTAATGGTCCGGTGACATCGAATCCTTGTCGAAGAGAAGCCGTTGAGTATAAAGTGTTTATGGAATCAAGCTTACGTTTGGTATCCGCGAGCGCTAAATCCAGAGTCTGAAGCTTTGCAGAGCCAGGGGAACCTTTTACAGTATAATTTTCAAAGAGATTTTTGTTATTAAATACCAGGCTTATTTTCTCTTCGGGTTCAGCCAGGAGAGTGATAAAATTTGTTGATGAAACCCCCAGCTGGTAGAAGTCGGCATCAGCTGCTTTTACTTTCATATGGAATATCCCTTTCCTGTTTATTTTAGCAGAGTCAATCAGAACCGGGATATCAACATCGAGCCTGTTCAGGTAGATATATTTTCCTTTTGTATCCTTTATAACTCCATTGACAATGAATTTTGACTTATTACTGCATCCAAACAGGAAAATGGAAAGAGCCAAAAGAAATAGGATTCGTTTCATTAAAAATAGAATTTCCGGGTTAGTTACTTAAATAATTCAGCCAGTTTGGTTTCTAATCTCTCGCCCCTAAGGTTAGACGCAATTATATGACCTTGCCTATCAAGAAGAAAATTAGCTGGGATTGATTCAATTTTATAAAGAGGAACTACTATTGAATTCCAGTACTGAATATCACTTACGTGTATCCACTTATCAAGGTGATCATCCTGAATGCCTTTTAACCATGCATCCCTGGTTTTGTCGAGTGATACCTGATAAATCTGAAATCCTTTCTTATGATACATGTTATATACAGTCACAAGATTTGGATTTTCTTTTCTGCAAGGAGTACACCAGGAAGCCCAAAAATCGAGTAAAACTATAGAACCTCTTGTTGATGAAAGTTTAATTGTATCACCTTCCGGCGTCGGGAGGGCGATATCGGGTGCTACAGCACCTGTTTCTGAAGCAGGTGAGGCTACTGAATCGCCATTCACTTTTGCAGCAAATTCCTTAACCTGCTCATGTAAGGATACCACGGGTTCATAAGTTGGATAAAGACTGAACATTGATGAATCAACCTTTATAAAATATTTCAAATCCTTTGCCGGATTCATTACGTATACACTTGGGGCAACCTGCTGATAGAGTGCAACAAGGCTGACAAGTGATGTAAGATTATCATCGATATATTTTTTTGTATAAATATTAATCTCGTTAAGGTAAATATTTGCAAGACTATCAAGCGATTCAATCAGTTTGGGTAAATCGGCTTTATCTGAATTCTGCTCATAGATATTGTGTAGCCCGGTCATCTTTTTTATTGTTGCCTGCAAACTTTTGTTATATTCTGCCATCAGTTCAGTACCTTTTGAACCGGAAATCGATAAAGGTTCATTCAATGAATCTCTTTGCACCTTAAGGGTAATTTTCTCACCAGGTTCAAGAAGCAGGGTAAGGAAGTTATTATTATTGCTTTTTAAAAGATAAAATGAAGGTTGTGTTACTTCTTTTTTGAACCTGAATGATCCTTCAGATGTTATTTTCATTGAATCAACAGGTTTTAGTCCATCTCCTTTTAGTTCATCAAGGTAAATATATGAATCGACTGACGGGTTAATAATGGTGCCTGAAATGCTTACACTGTTATTTTTACAGGCGGCACTAACCAGTATTATAAGCAGATAAAATATTAGCTTCTTATTCATTCAGTAAAATGTTAATTGATAATTATTTTCCAATATTGAGATGCAAAGTTATTCTTTTAATTAATCGGTCAATGCTTTTAAGAAATTTTATTAATTTTCCAGCCAGAATATGTCCATTTGCGGAGCTAATTTTTTTTTCTTACCTTACATAGCTTTTTTTACACCATCCAAACTGTAATTATATGAGTTACATCAAGTTCGAAAAGGGGCAGGTAGTTAACCTCGAATACTCTCTTGTGAGGGAAATGATCAGAACAAACAGAGCTGGTTCTTACTCTTCATCTACCCTTGTAGGTTGCAATACCCGCAAATACCATGGACTGCTTATTTGTCCTATTGATGAGTTTGGAGGTGAAAGATTTGTACTTCTTTCGTCTCTCGATGTTACAGTTGTTAATAATGATAAGAGTTTTAACACCGGGATACGAAAATACAAAGGCGATTATTTCAGTCCCAAAGGGCACAAATATCTTGAGGACTTCGATGCCGACAATGTACCCTCAAGATTTTATAGAGTAGGAGGAGTTATTCTGAAGATGGAAAGCCTGCTGGTTCATTATGAGGAACAGCTTTTGACTCGGTTTACGATCGTTGAAGCATCAGAACCCATGAAATTACAGTTCCGCCCATTTCTTGCATACCGGAATATTCATAATCTGACCCATGCCAACATGTATGCAGATACAAAAGTCGATTTTATAGAAAACGGCGTTAAATCAAAAATGTACGAAGGATTTCCCGCATTGAATATGCAATTTTCAACAGATGTTGAGTTTATTTCTGTCCCCGACTGGTATATGGGTGTTGAATATCCTGAGGAACAAAAACGGGGCTATGATTATTCAGAAGATTTATTCACCCCTGGTTTTTTTGAGCTTAAAGCAAATAAAGGGGACATTATTGTGTTCTCCGCATCAACCAGGGAAGAGAAGACTTCAGGACTAAAAGCAAAATTTACAAAAACTGTTTCAGGTAAAATTCCTCGCGACAGCTTTATAAATTGTTTAAGAAATGCTGCCCAGCAGTTTGTTGAAAAGAGAGGAGGGAAGACACTTATTATTGCCGGATACCCATGGTTCGGCGCATGGGGAAGAGATACATTTATTTCTTTACCCGGGTTGGCTCTGGCAAGACACAAGCTGGTATTATACAGAGAAGTTCTCGATACCCAAATTAACAAAATGAAGGATGGATTGTTTCCAAATATGGGTACTGAAAGCAACCCGGCATTTAATTCTGTTGATGCACCTCTTTGGTTTTTCTGGGCCGTTCAACAATATATTGAACACGGAGGCACCGATGGTTGGGAACGATATGGTGAAGCAGCAAAATCAGTGCTGAATGCCTTTAAAAACGGTACTGCTTTCAATATTCACATGAGTGATAATGGGCTGATTTATGCTGGTGCTCCGGGGAAAGCTCTTACCTGGATGGATGCGGTGGTTAATGGTAATCCGGTTACTCCACGCAAAGGTTATGCGGTTGAGATCAATGCTTTGTGGTATAATGCAATTTGCTTTTCTCTGGAGATGGCAGGCGCTGTAAAGGATAGACACTTTGTAAAAGAATATGAACAATTGCCTGATCTGATAAAGAAATCATTCCTTGAAGTTTTCTGGGATGATAAGCTTGGTTATCTGGCCGATTATGTCAACGATGATGAAGGAAAAAACATGGATGTGAGACCAAACATGGTTATTGCGGTGTCACTGCCATTTTCAATGCTTGACAAACTACAGATGAAGAATGTTTTGGACATTGCTGATAAAGAGCTTGTTACATCGCGAGGACTTAGAACACTCTCACCAAGAAACAAGTTGTATGAAGGGTCTTACAAAGGTTCTCAGGAAGAAAGAGACAATGCTTATCATCAGGGAACAGTATGGCCATGGCTTCTGGGACCATTCTGTGAAGGATGGCTTAAAGTTTATGGTCAGCAGGGAGTTCAGAAGGTAAAAAAACTAATCTATGGTCTTGAAGCCGTAATGAGCGAACATGGTATAAGCACTATTTCAGAGATTTATGATGGGGATCCTCCTCATTCACCACAGGGAGCTATTTCCCAGGCCTGGAGTGTTGGAGAGGTTCTCAGGATAATGAATATACTTGAAACAAAATTTGCGAATCAATAACAAAGGCAGGATATGCGTGTGTTAATGTTTGGATGGGAGTTTCCGCCCCACATCTCAGGTGGGTTAGGCACAGCCAGCTATGGTCTTACAAAAGGAATGGCCACACTTGATGATCTGGAAGTGATCTTTGTAGTACCTAAAGCCTGGGGCGATGAGGACCAATCCGTAGTCCGCCTCGTTGGTGCAAATCAGATACCGGTCGCTTACAAAACAGTCTATTATAAAGGATTTAAACGTCCCATTGAAAGGATTGAAGTGTCATCCAAAATAGTGCCTTATACAGATCCTGAAGATTTCTGGAAAAGGGTAAATTCAGAAGTCTCAGGTTATAATTATTACGTTAAGACAAATAGTGAAGGCAAAGTGGATTTCTCAGGAAAGTACGATATGAGCCTGATGGATGAGATATATAAATACTCCGTAGTGGCTTCAGTGATTGCTGATGAAAATGAATTTGACATTATCCATGCTCATGACTGGCTTGCTTATCCTGCAGGAATAGCTGCCATGGAAGTCTCTGGTAAACCTCTTGTTATACATGTACATGCCACAGATTTCGACCGTAGCGGAGGGAATGTAAATCCCGACGTTTACAGGATTGAAAAAAACGGGATGGACGCTGCTTCTAAAATAATTACAGTAAGTAACCTGACAAGGGATATAGTAATAAATAAATATAATATTAATCCTGACAAGGTAGAAACAGTCTATAATGCAGTTGAGCCGGTAAAAGTTACGGAAAATAGCTTTACGAAAGGTTTTGACGAAAAAGTTGTAACATTTTTGGGAAGGATTACCTTACAAAAGGGACCTGAATATTTTATTGAGGCAGCCTACAAGGTTCTTCAAGTGATGCACAATGTCAGGTTTGTAATGGCCGGATCGGGCGATATGATGGAGAGGATGATGCGAAGAGCAGCCGCTCTTAAAATTACTGACAGGTTCCATTTTACAGGATTTCTTAAGGGAACTGATGTGTTTACAATGCTTGACATGAGTGATGTTTACATTATGCCCTCAGTATCAGAACCTTTTGGTATTTCTCCTCTTGAAGCCATGCAATCAAATGTACCCGTTATTATAAGTAAGCAGTCAGGTGTGGCCGAGATACTTACGCATGCTGTTAAAACCGATTTCTGGGATATTGATGCCATGGCTGATGCAATTTACGGTATACTTAATTATCCTGCCCTTTCACATATGTTTATTAAAAACGGAAAGGAAGAGGTTATACGTCTTAAATGGGATAATTCAGCCAGACATGTTCGCGATATTTATTACCGAGTGATTGACAATAAAATGAACTAAACTATGAGTGTTTCAGGCAAAAAAGCGATCTGTATTTATTTCCAGGTCCATCAGCCTTTCAGGCTAAAGAGATACAGATTTTTTGATCTCGGACACGATCATTACTATTATGATGATTTCTCAAACGAATCCATCATGAGAAAAATTGCAGAGAAATGCTACATTCCTGCTAACAACATTATTCTGGATCTGATTCAGAAGCATAAAGGGAAATTCAAGGTTACCTTTTCACTATCAGGCCTGGCAATCAATCAATTTCGTTTGTATGCTCCTGAAGTCCTTGATTCATTCAGGAAACTGGCTGAAACAGGCATGGTTGAATTTCTGGCTGAAACCAATTCCCATTCTCTGGTCTCACTCAGGAGTAAAAGTGAATTCGAACAGCAGGTTGCCAACCATAAAGAAATGTTAAAAGAATTTCTTGGAGTCGAAGCAACCTCATTCCGTAACACAGAGTTAATTTATTCCGATCAGATTGGTTCATGGGTTGCAGACATGGGATTTAAATCAATGCTGACAGAGGGAGCAAAACATGTACTGGGATGGAAAAGTCCCAACTTTCTCTACTGCAATTCTCTTAATCCCAGGCTTAAGGTTCTTTTGAGAAATTTTGTTCTCAGCGATGATATTGCATTCAGATTTTCAAATAAGGCATGGAACTCATGGCCCCTAACAGCCGATAAATATGCTTCATGGATAAACAAACTTTCTTCGAAGAGTGAATTGATAAATATCTTTCTTGATTATGAAACATTCGGTGAACATAACTGGAAAGAGACCGGGATATTTGATTTTCTTTATCATATGCCAGGAGCAATTCTGAAGAAGACCCCTTTCAAGTTCATGACACCTACTGAAATAGCCGACACTTTACAACCAGTGTCTGCTATCAGCATTCCTTCTCCAATCTCATGGGCTGATGAAGAGCGGGACCTTACAGCCTGGCTTGGAAATGAGCTGCAGGTTGCTGCGCTTGATAAATTATATAGCCTTGTCGGGAAGGTAAATAAATGCCAGGATGGACCGATAAAAAAAGATTGGGAATATCTGCAGTCGAGTGACCATTTTTACTATATGGCAACTAAATTTTTCTCCGATGGTGCCGTTCATGCATATTTCAATCCATATGATACACCTTATGATGCATTCATGAATTATATGAATGTTCTCAGTGACTTTGAGATCAGATTAAAAAAACTATTTCCCGATTCAGTTGAACAGGAACAGATATTTAAGCTTGGCACACAGCTCACGGAAAAAGAAATACTTATCGAAAAACAGGAAATTGAAATTGGAAAACTTACAAGGAAAATTGCGAAAATAAAACCGGCATCCAGGTCGGTTAAAAAAACTGCAAAATCTTCGACCGGAAGGCTGCCAAAAGTAAAACCGAAGACAAAATCCACTCTAAGTAAGCAAACTAAAGCTCCCGCTTTAGAACAGGTTAATAATGGAACAACTGGGAAATTTAAGTCGCCTGGAGTAAAAAAATCCCCCCGATCCGGCATTAAGGTAAAACTAAAAAAGAAAAAAGATTTACAGGATTAAAACAAAAAATTTCTTAAGATGAAGGTTGAATTTATTTTTGAAACCAGTTGGGAAGTATGCAACAAGGTTGGGGGAATACATACGGTAATCTCAACTAAAGCATTAAAAATTGTAAAAGAACTTGGCGACAAGTATATACTTATCGGACCAGATGTATGGAGAGAAGATATTACGAATCCTGAGTTCATCCCTGATGATACTCTGTTTGTTGAATGGAAAGAAAGAGCTGCAGCTGAAGGATTGAGAGTAAAAACCGGGAGATGGAATATTTCGGGTAAACCTATTGTGATACTCCTCGACTTTACACCATATTTTGGCCAGCAGAACGAGATATTTGCCGACTTCTGGGAAACATATAAACTTGACAGTATTACCGGTCAGTGGGATTATGTTGAACCTGCCCTCTTTGGTTATGCCGCAGGTAAACTGATCGAAAGTTTTTCAACCTTTTTTCATGAACATCATAATACAATAGCTCAGTTTCATGAATGGATGACCGGGACAGGAATTCTCTATCTGAAAAAAAATGCACCCTGGATAGCAACTTCATTTACAACTCATGCAACTGTACTTGGCAGATCTATTGCAGGAAATAACAGGCCGTTGTATAGTAAGATGGAAGAATATAACGCCATACAAATCGCAAGAGAATTCAATGTAATTGCAAAACAATCTCTCGAAAAGATATCTGCAGCTGAGGCAGATGTTTTTACAACAGTAAGTGAAATAACGTCGAGGGAGTGTCATCACTTCCTTGGCAAAGAGGTCGATTTTGTGACACCAAACGGATTTGAAGATTCATTTGTCCCGGCAATCAATGTTTTTGAAGAGAGGAGGTCGATGGCCAGGGAAAAACTTATTGACGTTGCTGAAGCCGTTCTTGGATATGAAGTTTCAGAAGATTGCGTTTTGCTGGTAAACAGTGGACGATATGAATTCCGGAATAAAGGTGTTGATATTCTGATCGCCTCTCTGGGTGAACTTGAGAAGCGCGCCACAATTCAAAAAGAGTGTATTGCTTTTTTCCTCATACCTGCTTATCATAAAGGTCCACGACAGGATATATCCCGTATCCTTTTTGACAATGGTCCGGCTAATACCGGCGATAAATATCTGACACATAGTTTGCATTACCCATCAACAGATCCGGTTTTACAGAGATTGGCTGCAAATAATCTTTATAATGATCAAAAGTCTAAAGTTAAAGTCATTTTTGTACCCTGCTATCTGAACGGAAATGACGGCATATTTAATATGCCATACTTCGAACTGCTCATTGGATTTGATCTTTCATTATTTCCTTCCTATTACGAACCCTGGGGATATACACCGCTTGAAAGTCTTATGTTTTCAATCCCTACAGTAACCACATCACTATCCGGATTTGGTTTGTGGGTCAGAACCTATTTTGAAAACCCCGGTAATGGTATTTCTGTAATTGAAAGGACCGATGACAATGAAACCGAAGTTGTCGCTAAGATGTGCGATTTCATGACAATGTATATCGGATTAAATGATACTGATCGTAAGATAGCAAGAGAAAAAGCACATTCAATTTCGAGAATTGCGCTGTGGGACAACCTTGTGAATTATTATTTTTCTGCTTACGAGTTCGCTCTCATTCAAAGCAACGACAGAAGAGAAGAACCAAGGGAGTTTGCCCGGTTCGTGGAAGCTCCGGGCTTACATATCAGAAAACCTCACCAGGTTCCGGTTTGGAAAGATATTTATGTTCAGAGCGATGTCCCCGAAAAACTGTTGTCACTAAAACATCTCTCGAGTAATTTGTGGTGGTCGTGGAATACCCGAGGCCGAATCATTGTTTAAAAGGATGGATCCTTCACTATGGGAGGATGTCAGGCATAATCCTAAATTGCTTCTCGAAAAAATTGACTATAAAAGACTTCTTGTACTTGAGGATGATGATGATTTTGTAAATGAACTTCAAAAGGTAAATGAAAAATTAAAAGCATATACCGATAGGCCAGGTAACGACTCGTATCCTTCAATAGCCTATTTTAGCATGGAATTCGGGATCCATCCGTGCCTGAAGATTTATTCAGGCGGACTTGGAATACTTGCAGGAGATTATCTGAAAGAAGCTAGCGATTCAAATTTAAATATAACAGGAGTAGGCCTTCTTTACAGGTATGGCTATTTCAAACAAAAACTAGGACCACGGGGGGAACAGCAAGCTATCTATGAGGCGGAGGAATTTTCGAGGTTACCGATAAATCCTGTAAAAGATGTAAATGGCAATCATTTGATTGTAAGTCTTGTGTGGCCGGGCAGGACTGTTAAAATCAGGGTTTGGGAAGCCATGGTTGGCAAAGTACGGCTTGTACTGCTCGATACTGATTTTGATGATAATCTTCAGGAAGATAGAACTGTTACACATTATCTTTATGGAGGCGATAATGAAAACAGGTTAAGACAGGAACTCATCCTTGGAATCGGAGGAATCAGGGCACTTGTCGCAATGGGCCTGAAACCAGATATATATCATAGCAATGAAGGACACTCAGCTTTCATTAGTCTTGAGCGTCTCAGAAGCCTTATAAATGAACAGCATCTTACATTCAGTCAGGCAGTTGAGGTTGTCAGATCTTCAACACTTTTTACCACTCATACGCCCGTTCCTGCCGGTCATGATGCATTTGAGGAGGATCTTCTCCGAAAATATATTTCTCATTATCACAGCAGGCTCACAATAACCTGGAGTGAACTTATGGCCTTAGGACAATGTGAAGGCGATGCGGACAAAAAATTCAATATGAGTTTTCTTGCAGCAAGAATGTCGCAGGAAATAAATGGAGTCAGCAAGCTCCATGGTGAAGTTAGTCAGGGAATGTTTAATAAACTCTGGCCGGGTTATCTGAAAGAGGAACTTTTCATCGGTTATGTAACTAACGGGGTCCATCATCCTACATGGACAGCTCCTGAATGGAGAGCGGTTTATGAGGAATTGACAGGTGACATAAATTTTGATCAGACTGACAGAGGTTTGTGGGAGAAACTATATGGGCTTGAGGATAAGAAAATATATGATATAAAGAAAAGTCTTAAAAAGAGTTTGTTTTCAAATATCAGGAAAAGGATGCAGTCTGACATGATCGAAAAACA
Organism: uncultured Bacteroidales bacterium; assembly: GCA_963823065.1. Lineage (GTDB taxonomy): Bacteria > Bacteroidota > Bacteroidia > Bacteroidales > VadinHA17 > LD21. The sequence goes on along the minus strand of CAWGJX010000001.1, from coordinate 139,671 downwards.
TGTGAGCCCCCGGACTCTTTTAAGTATAAGCGGGCATCTCGATGAAAAAGCCCTCACAATAGGATTTGCAAGAAGATTTGCGACTTACAAGAGAGCTTCGCTGCTTTTCCGTGATCTCGACAGGCTGGCACGAATAGTTAATAATCCACAGAAGCCTGTGCAATTCATTTTTGCCGGTAAAGCTCACCCCAACGACGGCGGTGGAAAGGATCTCATAAAAAGAGTCTTTGAAATATCGCAGATGCCTCAGTTTGAAGGGAAAGTAATTTTCCTTGAGAATTATGATATAGAGCTGGCCAAACATCTTACAAGAGGTGTTGACATATGGCTAAATACTCCCACACGACCCATGGAAGCTTCAGGGACGAGTGGCGAAAAGGCAGTCATGAATGGTACTATCCATTTCAGTGTTCTTGACGGATGGTGGGTTGAAGGATACCGGGCATATGCCGGGTGGGCTCTCCCAAAGAAAAGAACATATGAAGATCAGGATCTTCAGGATGACGTAGATGCAGAAACAATTTACAATATGCTGGAGTTTGAAATTGTTCCGGCATATTATTCATTTGATGAGAATAATATACCGGTTGAATGGGTGAGCCTGATTAAAAACACAATGACGAAAATCGCTCCTGAATTTACAATGAAAAGGATGATAGATGATTATTATGAAAAATACTATAACAAACTTTTTAATAGAAGTAAATTTCTCATTGAAAATAATTTTGAGAAGGCAAAAGAGCTGGCAGGATGGAAGAAAACCATAAAAGATGAATGGGATAATATAGAAGTTTTAAATTACAGTTTTGAAAGGGCAGGAGAAAATGTCTACCGCTCTGGTCATGATTACCGGGCTGAGATTGCACTTGATGTTAAGAAAATCCCAAAAGAAAATGTCGGGGTTGAATTTATAATTACTCATTTGAATAAAAGGGGAGAATATGAGTTTGTAGCCAGTGAAGAGTTTAAACTGATCAGTAGTAAGAGCGGCAAATGTCTTTACAGGGCCAGTCTTGTTCCTGAAAAAGCCGGGTCATTCTTCTACGGAATACGTATCTACCCCAAGCATAAGGATCTTCCTCACAAACAGGATTTTTACCTTCTTCGTTGGATTGATTAGATATCAGTAGCTTTTCGGACTGCTTCCTTCTTGAATACCAGTGCTGTTCTTGCAGGCAGATACAGGTAAAGATATAAAGGAGCATTAATTATGTTCCTTTCGGCCTTTCTTATCGAGATATAAATTGTTTTTCTGTCAATCCTGTTAAAGCCACCAAATGCCGGGTCATCTGTATCAAGAACAATTTTGAATTTCCCAATAACAGGTATTCCATAATCTGTAAATGAGACATTTGGATTGAAATTAAAAACAAATAATAATCCGCCACGGGTATAGGCGAGAACCTTATCATAGTATTTTCATATATTCTGCTTACAGTAAGATCATCGAGTATTTTGAAATCAGTGTGAAGCTTCAACATTTTCCTGTCAAATTCCAGAAGGTCAGAATATTTTAGCTCTTTGTTTTCTGCCAAGTTGCCATTGACGTCTGGCATATTTATAGCTCCAGTTATTTCCTTCTCGGGGAAAATCAATCCATTCCGGATGGCCAAATTCGTTTCCCATGAAATTAAGATAACCTCCTCCTGAAGTGCTGAAAGTGATTAGTCTGATCATCTTGTGCAAAGCAATACCACGGTCAAGTACAATACTATGATAGGATTTCTTCATACCGGAATACATTTCGGCATCTATCATTCTGAAAATAAGCGTTTTGTCTCCAACAAGAGCCTGGTCATGCGATTCACAGTAGGATATTATTTTCTCCTCGGGCCTGTGTTGAGTCAGTTCATTGAATAACTTTCCCATGTCCCAGTTCTCATCAGGGGTCTCTTTTACCAGCTTAATCCAGAAATCAGGCACCCCCATAGATAACCTGAAATCGAATCCATATCCCATTTTTTCCGTATCAGCAGCTATTCCGGGCATCCCGCTCATCTCCTCTGCAATAGTAATAGCTTCAGGTTTAAATTCATGGATCATTTTGTTTGCAAGGAACAGGTAAACAAGGGCATCCTCATCCTGGTTCCCGTCAAAATAATCATTATATGAAGTAAAGTTTTTTTCGAGTCCGTGATCATAGTAAATCATGCTTGTAATCCCATCGAATCTGAATCCGTCAAATTTGTACTCCTCAAGCCAGTACCGGCAGTTGGATAAAAGAAAGTGAATTACATTATCTTTTCCATAATCGAAACATAATGAATCCCAGGCAACATGATATCTTCTTTCATTTGAATGGAAATACTGGCCCAGTGATCCGTCGAACAGCCCAAGCCTTCATTGACATTTTTGACCGAATGTGAATGAACAAGATCCATTATAACCCTCAGACCTGCTGAATGGGCTTTATCAACCAGTTCCATAAGATCCTCAGGTGTTCCGAATCGGGATGAGGCAGCAAAGAAACTTGAAACATGGTATCCGAAGGATCCATAAAATGGATGTTCCTGGATAGCCATCAGTTGAATAGTATTGTAGCCGGATTTTTGAATGATGCGCGGAATTACATTTTCGGTAAATTCGCGGTAAGTTCCTATTTTTTCCTACTGGTGTAGCCATTCCGATATGAGCTTCATAGATTACAGGAGCAGTTCTGGGCGAAGAAAAATTATCGCATTTCCAATTATATTTTTCTTCCGGTTGCCAGACCTGAGCACTGAATATTTTTGTTTTGTCATCCTGAACCACACTGTTGGCATATGAAGGAATCCGTTCACCTTTGCCGCCTTCCCAGTGTACTGAAAGCTTGTAAAGATCACCATGTTTAAGTGGATTCAAAAGGCAGGAATATCTCCCAGTCTCCCATCGAATTTATCCTCTTCATCATGAATTCCTTCTTCTCTTTCCACTCTTGTAAAATCTCCCGATGATAAAAATACTCTTTGCATTTGGAGCCCATTCCCTGAAAACCCATGAATCGTTATTGCTGGTGCAGCCCATAATAATAATGCCCCATGGCGAAATCACAGAGAGTTCCATTACCGGCCAGTTGTTTTTCTTTAAGAAGGCATTTCGCAATACGCTTCGTCAATGATGCCTGTAAAGGGGTTCAACCATGGGTCGGACTGATAGAAACTGGTTATGCTCATGATGATTGGCAAAATTGAATATCTTTCTATAAAAGTACGAAATCTAAATCATTTATTTGCTTCATTTCCATGTGCTTTATTAATTTTGCAGCCATAATTGTATTCTATGATAATTCATGAAGGGTTATGAAAATCTTAATCTGAATTCTCCGGTTGCAACTCTTGGGATATTTGACGGAGTTCACCGGGGACATATGACTCTTGCTTGATCGCCTTGTACTCAAGGCAAAAGAAGAAAAATGGCGAATCAGTTGTAATAACATTTTCTCCTCATCCAAGGCTTGTACTTGAACTGAAAATAGCAAAATCTCTCATTCCTTACAACAATGGAAGAGAAGAAGGTACTTCTTGAAAAAGCAAATATTGATCATCTCATTGTAATAAAATTTACTACGCGAATTCAGTAATATTCCGGCATGTGATTTTATTAAAAGATATCCTGGTGGAAAAAATCGGAACAAAGCATCTGGTCATAGGATATAATCATCACTTTGGGAGAAGAGGAGAAGGTGATTTCAATACTATAAAGACAATGTGCAGAATCGACTTGACTTCATAGTTGAACAGGTTGCAGGTTTTCATACAGAAGAGGGACTATAAGTTCATCCTTGATCCGCGAGGCATTATTGAACGGGAAGACTTGATGAGGCAAACAGATGGCTCGGATATCCGTATTCTGTAAGCGGAACTGTTATTGAAGGCAGGAAAATTGGCAGATCTATCGGATTTCCGACAGCAAATATTAAACCTGATTCTGAACATAAATTAATACCCGGTAATGGGGTTTATGCAGTTGAAGTTCAGCTCGATAATAAAATTATGCCAGGAATGCTGAGTATTGGTTCCAATCCGACTGTTAATACATGATATCAGTTTCAGGAGCATTGAAGTTCATATTTTAAACTTTGATGAAGATATTTACGGAAGGAATATAACAGTTATTTTCAGGAAAAGGCTGAGGGATGAAAAAAAATTTGATAATTTGGATCAACTGACTGAACAGATGAGCCTGGATAAACAAGATACACTTAGATTGTTGACCTGAGAAATAATAAATGTTTTTGTTATCTTTGAACTCTTAAAAATAATACTTAATTATGAACGTAACTCTTGATACAATGCAATACCAGGTAAAAGATATTTCTCTGGCTGATTTTGGCAGAAAAGAAATCGAAATTGCAGAAAAAGAAATGCCGGGATTACTGGCTATAAGGAAAAAATATTTCTCGGAAAAGCCTTTGAAAGGTGCCCGGATTACAGGTTCATTGCATATGACTATTCAAACTGCTGTTCTGATTGAAACTCTTGCTGATCTTGGTGCTGATGTGAGATGGGCAAGCTGTAATATTTTTTCAACCCAGGATCATGCAGCTGCAGCAATAGCTGCCAGAGGAATTCCTGTATTTGCCTGGAAAGGTGAAACTCTTGAAGAATACTGGTGGTGCACTGCACAGGCTCTTTCATTTCCGGGAGGAAAAGGGCCAAATCTTTTTGTTGATGATGGCGGTGATGCATCACTGATGGTTCATCTTGGATATAAAGCAGAAAAAAATCCTGAAATACTTGACAAGAAACCTGCAAACAGGGAAGAAGGCAATTATTCTTTCGACCCTTAAAGATATTCTGGCAAAAGAACCAGGGAAATGGCATACGACTGTAAGTGAACTTAAAGGGATTTCGGAAGAAACAACTACCGGAGTCCACAGGTTATATCAGATGATGGAAAACGGAGAATTGCTTGTTCCTGCTATTAATGTCAATGATTCAGTTACAAAATCAAAATTTGATAATCTGTATGGTTGCCGTGAATCGCTTGGCTGACGGAATAAAAAGAGCAACAGATGTTATGATTGCCGGAAAAGTTGTTGTTGTATGCGGTTATGGTGATGTTGGTAAAGGTTGTGCAAAATCGATGAAATCGTATGGAGCAAGGGTTATTGTTACTGAAATTGATCCTATCTGCGCTCTGCAGGCGTCAATGGAAGGCTTTGAAGTTAAAACAGTTGAAGATACTCTTGATGAAGGAAATATCTTTGTTACCGCCACAGGGAACAAGGATATTATCACTCTTGAGCATATGATGAAAATGAAAGATCAGGCTATCGTTTGCAATATTGGTCATTTCGATAATGAAATACAGGTTGACAATCTGAACGAACTATAAAGGGATTGAAAAAATCAATATCAAACCCCAGGTTGACAAATATGTTTTCCCTGACGGACATGCAATATTTATTCTGGCTGAAGGAAGACTTGTAAATCTTGGTTGTGCAACAGGTCATCCTTCATTTGTAATGAGCAACTCTTTCAGCAACCAGACTCTTGCACAGATTGATCTCTGGAAGAATAAATATGAAATAGGGGTTTACCGTCTTCCTAAATATCTCGATGAGGAAGTTGCCCGTTTACATCTCGATCAGCTCGGTGTGAAACTCACAAAACTTACAAAAGAACAATCAGATTATATCGGAGTACCCGAAACAGGACCTTATAAGGCTGATCATTACAGGTACTAACAGATTGAGATTAGAGTTAAGGTTAAGAAATGTTTTACTGCAGCCTCAACCTTATGCTTAACCTCTACTAGTTCCACACCAGTAACATAATTGCCCTGGATAGCTTGTACGGTAGTTTTTCAGTGGATATCTTCCAACACCTGAAGCAGGAGTACCACCGACAGTCAATCCATATTTTGTCCCGCATTTTGGACATATGGCAATTGTGGAATTTCCCGGATCAATATTTACCTTGATACTCAGGCTGTTATTAACATAATCGTGGGGACAGGTGCGGTCATAAGCATAAAACTCATCGACACCATAACAAATAATTATGCCATTACCGTCAAATCCGGCGGCGCCTGCTCCCCAGTTGTTGGTACGTGAATCAACAGTTACGGAACCTCCGAATGCACTGAGATTGACAAACTCCGGATCATTAAGATCAAGAGTGAAATTCACGAAAGTATCGGGAATTACATCATTCTTTTTATTGCATGAACCTAAGCTCAAAGTCAAATGCTGCCACTACGAAAAAAATTACTTATTTTTGAATATGATATGACATCCGGAATTATTTATGCTGCAAAATTACTAGATTACGTCCGGAAATTTAACGGAATTGGAAATTATTTATTGTAATGTCTGAAAATGAATAATTTATCTTTTAGAAAAATATTGTCTTATTTTTTTCGTGTTATTTGTTGCAATAGGCATCGGCGAATGCGCAGACTGTTTCATAAGAATCCTGAAAAACAATTATTTGGTAAGATCACAGGAAAGAAGAGCCAAAGTAAAAGAACCGAAAAGTTCTCAAGGCTAAGAAGAAGCAGGAGGCGAATGACCGTAAACTCAAAAAGAATATGATAAATATGTGAAACGATCGCAGAAACGATCGGTTGATATTCAAACACCTGAGGTACAGGCTCGTATGAAACAAAATAAAAAAGAATATACCTCGCGGGATAAAACCCACAAGAAGAAAGCTAAGAGCGAAAACGAAGCGGGCTGGCAAAAAATATGATTAACAATCAATTTTGTTGATAATTACTTGTACAACACCTAATCACAAGATTTTTATTTGTAAATAATTAAAAAATTTTATATATTTGTTCCTGAAGAGTTCCGGCAACACCGGAATTCTTCTTATTTTTTAATATAATAGAGAAATGTCAGAGGTTATATATGTAACTGTAGAAGGTCTTCAGAAGCTGAAAGAGGAACTCGACCAATTAAGAAATGTTGAGAGACCTTCAATATCCCGGCAAATAGCAGATGCAAGGGATAAGGGAGACCTTTCTGAAAATGCTGAGTATGCTGCCGCCAAAGAGGCACAGGGTATGCTTGAGTTACGGATATCTAAACTTGAGGATATAGTGGCTCGTTCAAGGATTCTTGATGAGTCAAAAATTGATATATCTTCGGTCAGATTGCTTAACAGGGTAAAGATCAAAAATCAAACAAATAATTCCATAATGGAATATCTGATTGTTCCTGAAAGCGAAGCAAATTTTAAATTAGGTAAAATAGCAGTAAGTTCACCAATTGCGCAGGGTCTTATTGGGAAAAAAGTAGGAGATGTCGTTAAGATTAAAGTCCCTTCCGGAATTATTCCTTTTGAAATAATCTCTATTTCAATTTAATACTATCATGGCAACTATCTTTTCAAAAATCATTAATGGGGAGATACCATCTTATAAGATCGCCGAGAATGAAGATTATTTTGCTTTTCTCGATATTAATCCGTTAAAAAAAGGTCATACTCTGGTTGTGCCTAAAAAAGAAACCGATTACATATTTGACCTTGATGATGTCAGCCTGAGCGGAATGATCCTTTTTTCAAAAAAAATAGCATCCGCAATAAAAACAGCTTATCCGTGCAACCGGATTGCTGTGATCATACTTGGACTTGAGGTTCCTCATGCCCATATACATCTGATTCCCATGGATGCCATGAATGATGTTAACTTTGGGAACAAAAAACTTAAATTCTCTCCTGAAGAATTTAAAGAAATAGCTGCAAAAATCAGAAAAAATCTCACCCTCTGATTAAAATTCAATAAAGACATTAGCAAAGCAGCTAAGGAGGCAACCCCCTTCCGCTGCGCGGCTGTCCCCCTAAAGGGAGACCAAATCTGAGTCATAATGAATTTCTCTTTTATGAAGAGTATTTACCCCCCTTTAGGGGGGCAGGGGGCCGATATTAGCGGTTAATGGATTTCGGCTTTTTCAATTTCATTTTCTTTTCAACGAATGTTTGCATACCTTTATAGAATAATTCTGCTCGCTGCATGAGTTATATGTATGATTTCTGGGATGATTTTATCAGCCTGTTATTCCCAAGGCTGTGCTATGCCTGTGGAAATTATCTATTGAGAAATGAAAGCCTTATTTGCACCGAGTGTTATGTCGTAATTCCACGCACTAATTATCATAATGAGCCGGATAATCCGGTAGAACAGCTCTTCTGGGGAAGGTGCAGGATAGAAAAAGCAGCTGCCTTTTCATATTATAATAAAGGAAGCAGGATCAGAAATCTTATTCATAATTTGAAGTATAAGGGAATCCGGGAGATAGGGAATGAGCTTGGCAAGATATATGGAGCTACTCTCAAGGCTTCAGGCTTTATGAACGATATCGACTTGATAATACCGGTTCCCCTTCATCAATCAAAAAAACGGATCCGGGGTTTTAATCAGAGTGAAGCGATTTCAACCGGAATAGGAGAGGCAGCTTCTATTCCGGTTGAAATACAATCTCTTATAAGGGTGAAGGTTTCAGCCACTCAGACTAAAAAGTCGCGCTTCGAGAGATGGACAAATGTTGAAGGTATTTTTAAGGTAGTAAATCCGGATATAATTGCAGGGAAGCATATTTTACTTGTGGATGATGTTATTACCACGGGTTCAACTATTGAATCATGCACAAATGAGCTTCTTAAGATCGGAAATGTAAAAGTAAGTGTAGTTGCTCTTGCATATGCAGCAATCTAGATCCTTTTTTGCCTATTTGTTTATCACCCTTTTGGGATTTTTATTCATAAAATCTTTCCAGCTGTTATATGATTTTTCCAGCATGGGATTATTGGTCTGGTAAAAATGGCAAAGAGCTGCCGCAAGACCATCTGTCGCATCAAGTTTTATTTCTGTGAGATTGAATTTTAGTATATTCATAAGCATCGCCGCAACCTGTTCCTTTGAAGCAGCTCCCTGACCCGTGATTGACATTTTTATCTTCCTGGGGGCATACTCAAAGATTGGCAACGATCGTGTGAGAGCAGCAGCAATAGCCGCACCCTGTGCTCTTCCCAGTTTTAACATCGACTGAACATTTTTGCCATAAAACGGAGCCTCAATGGCAAGTTCATCGGGATGATATTCATCAATAATCCCAATTGTCCTCTCAAAAATGTGTTTTAATTTAAGGTAATGATCTTCGTATTTTGAAAGATCAATTGACCCGATAGTTATTAACTCAGGAACCGTACCAGTTGTTTTAATAACCCCATAACCTGTAATGCTGGTACCCGGATCAATGCCCAGGATTATCCTCTCTTTAGGTTTAACTTTCAACGCTAGCTATTTGACAGGAAAGGTAGTAATATTCTCACTATCATTTTTATATTTTATCCCAAGCAACTCATTTAACCTAGACTAAAACGGTGATGTTATTTTCTCTGTGGCACTCTGTGTCTACTCTGTGGATCTCTGTGAAACTTAAGTACTAAGAACTATCACAGAGTAACACAAAGGAGCACAGAGATTCGCAGAGGAAAATCAATTGGATCGAAAATCGTCCTGAATTACTTATGAATTATATAGGCGTTATTATTCCTGTTAGAATTTTCATCAAACTTTACGGTCGATGGTTTGCCACCCACATATAACCCTTTTGATGAAACGTTGCCATGCTCAAGATAATAAATTGCTTCCTTAAGGCATGCCTCCTTTCTGTCGCTCCAGTCATGTGTAATATCATCAATAACTTCTTTGGCCGGAGCAAACCCTGCATAAAAATCACCCTGATTTACTGAATTAACCAAAGAAAAAGATATTGGCCAGAACATGTAAGCGGTTCTGAATTGATATCCCAACATCCCAACAGGCTTACCGTTCGTTGTATCACCGATTGTTGTGATTGGGAGAAGAGGTTTTAGTCCATTTATAAAATCTTCGCTGGCAGATGCAGTCCCTCTTGTAGTTATTACAACCATCCTCGAGAGACTAAGCGGAGTTGAAACTATGCTGTAATTATAGGTCTGGTTATACAGTGCATTTTTATCATTAAATGTAAGAGTAAGAAAAGGCGTATTGAATTTTGATGATCCTGCAAAATAGCTTGCCATATTTGTCAGAACGCTAAGATCCCCGCCACCGTTATATCTTAAATCGACGATAATATCTTTTATATTATTCTGACTAAAATATGCGAAGGCTGTGGCCAGTTCTGCCTTTGACGGAGGTATGAATTGGTCAAATACCAGGTGTCCCGTTATACCTGATTTCAAGTGTAGCGTATCGGCCGCAATCACCGTATTCAGCGTGAAAGAGGCTTTTTGTGAAACAATTGTTGTGTCCTTCCCTTTGGGATTTGTAAATAGAAATGTGTTTGTCACATTGGCGGTTGATGGTCCGATTAAGTTATTATAAGCTGTTCCATTCTTGGCAATAAAAATTGGAGCCAGATCAGTATTGTTAAGCTTTTTAACGATCCAGCCTCTTCGTACTCCCGCACCATAAAGAGGAGAGTTCTTATAAATCTGTGCAATCCTCACATTATAATTCGGATCAAGTCCCATGCTGATTCCATGTCCTACAAAACTTCCGGTATTCTGGGCCTGATATTCAGCATAGGTTTCGACGAAGCTCCACCTGTCGAGAGTCTTATATCTCATTCCTTCAAGAAGCGTATATGGATCTTTATAGTCATTTACGTTAACAACAGGCATAAGTTTATACCAAAAATAGATCTGGTTCATATATGCATACAAAGTATCCCTGGCTTGTTCATCCGTGGTTGCTATTGTACTGGTTGCAGGTGTAACGTCCTTTTTGCATGAAACAAATACTAATATGGAAAAGAATAAAAGAATAAAAAGTTTTTTCATTGTTTGTAGTGTATTGTGATTATATAATGTTGTTGCATATAACAATTAGAGTATCACTTTTGATCGATTTATCTGAACAAAGATTCCTGCAATAATAAATACTAATCCTAAAGGAGTAGTATAGTAAACGGGTTCATGAAGAATAAAGTGCACAAGAAACAATGAAATAAATGGAGCAAGATAAACCAGGTTACTTACTTTTGCTGTTGTAGAAGCCATTTGAAGCGCTTTAAGCCACAAAAAGAATGTTATTCCCATCTCAAATATCCCAATATACACTGATGCGGCTATTCCTACTATTCCTGGCTCAGGATGCCAGCTTCCTGTAATAATGATTGCAAGAATAAGATAAATGGAACCGAAAACAAAATTCAGAAGAAGCTTTACCCCTTCATCTCTTTTATCTTTCATATTCAGAATAAAATAGAATGCCCAAAATACTGAAGATCCGGTAGCTAAAAGAACCCCTTTAATATCTGCATGCCCACTAGTAAAAAGTTTTCCCTGCGAAGAAATAATATAGACTCCGATAAAGCTGACAAAGAGTGCAATAAAACTCTTCTTTTCAATTTTTTGCCTGAGAACAGGAACGGAAAGGAAAACAAGGATAATAGGCCAGATCATGTTAAGAGGCTGCGCCACCTGAGCCGGAAGTAACTGATATGCTTTTAGCAGGATCAGGTAGTAAAGGAAGGGATTTATTAAGCCAAGTATTGCCGAGTTTAATAGTTCCTTTCGGCTTGATAAACGGATGAGATATAATTTTTTCCCTGCTAAAACGATAATGAATAAAACCAATGCTGAAGTAATGGAAGCAATAGTGAGCATTGGAAGAATATCCATTTCAGCCAGACTTATTTTAAATGCTGTTGGCACCGTCGACCAGAACAAAACAGCTAATCCGGCATAGATATAAGATTGACGGTTTTTATCCATATCTTTTGGCCCCCCTGCCCCCCTAAAGGGGGGTTAATTCTCTGTTTTTTAACTAATTCATTAATGAATCCGAATTAGTCCCCCTAGGGGGACAGCCGCGCAGCGGCAGGGGGCGCTTGCTTTGCGGTTAAATTTTTATTGAAGGTTAATTTATAATCTCAAATCCGGTATATGGTATCAGCACTTTTGGGATTTTTATACCTGCTTCAGTCTGATTATTTTCAAGTATTGCGGCGACAATTCTTGGCAGAGCAAGTGCACTTCCGTTAAGAGTATGAGCCAGGCGTGTCTGTTTATCACCCTTTTCCTTAAACCTGCATTTCAATCTGTTCGCCTGGAATGATTCAAAGTTCGAAACCGAACTTACCTCAAGCCATCGTTTTTGAGCTGCTGACCATACTTCGAAATCGTAGGTGAGGGCAGAGGTGAATGACATATCTCCCCCGCAAAGCCTGAGAATCCTGTATGGCAGCTCAAGTTTGGCAACCAGTCCTTCAACATGTTTAACCATTTCTTCAAGAGATTCATATGAATGATCGGGATGGGCAATCCTGACTATCTCAACCTTATCAAACTGATGCAGACGATTAAGCCCTCTCACATGAGCTCCCCATGAGCCAGCCTCTCTTCTGAAACATGGAGTATAAGCCATGTTCTTAACCGGAAGGACATCTGCATTCAGTATTACATCTCTGTAAATATTTGTAACCGGCACTTCAGCTGTAGGGACAAGATAGAAATTATCAAGAGTGGCATGGTACATCTGTCCTTCTTTATCAGGCAGCTGACCAGTACCAAAACCTGAATCTTCATTAACCATTATGGGAGGCATAACCTCCTGGTATCCTGCTTTTTCGCCTTCATCAAGAAAAAAGCTGATGAGTGCTCTTTGCAGTTTAGCGCCTTTACCTTTATATACAGGGAAACCGGCCCCGGTAAGTTTAATACCCAATTCAAAATCGATGATATCGTATTTTTTTATCAGATCCCAGTGAGGCTGAGAATTGTCAGGGATCTGAGGCATATTGCCTCCGTGCCTGACTTCAATATTATCATCAGCACCATAACCCGGTGGTACCGATTCGTGAGGAAGATTCGGCAACCTGATGATCTCTGACTTTAAATCATTATCTATTGGAATAAGCTTTTCAGAAAGAATCTTTATTTCTTCTTTTAAGCTGTAGGTTTTTTGTTTTGCTACTTCAGCTTCATCGTGTTTTCCATCCTTTATGAGAGAGCCAATTTCCTTTGAAATAAGGTTCATCTCTCCCTGCAACGTATCAGTTTTTGATTGAATTTCGCGACGTGAAGAATCGAGTAAAAGCACTTTGTTTATTATTTCTTCGGCATTGAAATTCTTAATTTTCAACCTTTCTATAATAAATTCTTTCTTTTCACGAATAAGATTTATTGTCAACATATTTGAAAATGGATTAATAAAAAAAGCAGACGATGTCGCCTGCCGTAAAATTATCAAAAACTCCCGATAATGCTTTCCTGTAATAGAAAAGAATTTCGGGAGCTCAAATCTTTTTTAGATAATTCCTTATTCAGTTACCGGTTTTACCGATACATAGGTCTTATTATCTTTCTTCCTTCTGAACTCAACTTCTCCATCAGTGAGTGCAAAAAGAGTATGATCTTTTCCCAGGCCGACATTTAGGCCAGGATTATGTTTTGTTCCTCTCTGGCGAACTATGATGTTTCCTGCTTTGGCTACCTGGCCGCCAAAGAGCTTCACTCCCAATCGTTTACTTTCTGAGTCGCGACCGTTACGTGAACTACCTGCTCCTTTCTTGTGTGCCATAATTCTATATTTTTTATTTGCTTATATTTTCAATTAGTTATTTGCCTTTTGCGGTTTTCTTTGCTGCTGGCTTTTTTGCTGCTGGCTTTTTCTCAGCAACTTTTTTTGTTGAAGCTTTCTTTGCAGGTACTTCTTCTTTCCTGGCAGCCGTTTTCTTTGGAGCTTTCTTTGCCTTCCCTGTTTCTTTAACAGCTACAACTTCAGCTTCAGGTAATGCTGCTTTTTTTGAAGCTTTCCTTTCAGGTGATTTTACACCGTTTATGCTAATAACCTCTATCTCAGTAAAATTCTGACGATGACCATTTTTTACCCTGTATCCTTTTTTCCTTTTCTTCTTGAATACAATAACTTTATCACCTCTTACTTTTTCGAGAACTCTTACTCCGATAACTGCATCTTTGATTGTAGGCGTTCCAACAGTAATATTACCATCATCCTCAATTAAAAGAACTTTATCAAACTCTACTTCTTTGCCTTCTTCATGTTCCAGACGGTGAACAAAAATTTTCTTACCGTGTTCCACTTTAAATTGCTGGCCTGCAATTTCTACGATTGCGTACATCTTATCTTTTTTTTACGTTACTCCGTGAGGCGTATACAATCATTTGATCGTATAACTTTCATTTGCCCCTTCGGATTTATCCAAAATTGGACTGCAAAGATATAAAAATTAGAATATTTACAAACCAATAGAGCCTTTTTATTATAACAAATGCTGTTCAAATCCTCGTTTGGATTATTTACGCGACCTTTTATTGAACAAATAGGGGAATTTATTGTAACAAATAGAGTAATATATTGTAAGGATGTGAATAAAAAAGAATATTCTCATTCCATGTGTTAGAGCTAATATCTTTATATTTGTCTAATGCAGTTAAAAGACTATTTCCCGGATTCATAAATTATTGATATGAAGAGAATCAAGCTAAAAGTAATGGGTATTTCATACAGCCAGACTCAATCAGGCGCTTATGCTTTGATTCTGATTGAGGAAAATGGTGACAGGCGTATTCCTATTATTATCGGCGGCTTTGAGGCGCAGGCAATCGTGATCAAGCTTGAGAATCTGGATCCTCCACGGCCATTAACCCATGACCTTTTTAAAAAATTTGCAGATGAATTTAATATTTCTGTTATAGAGGTAATGATCTATAAACTTGAAGAGGGAGTGTTCTTCTCAAAACTGGTATGCAACAACGGAGAGAAGGAATATTCTATTGACAGCCGTACATCTGATGCTGTGGCAATTGCCTTAAGATTCGGCTGCCCGATATATATAACCGAAGATATAATCAAAAAGGCAGGTATAACGGTTAATCCGACTGACAGCGAATTATCATCTGTAAATGAGGTCGAAAGCTTTTTTGAGCCTGAAAAAACAAAATATGATTCATATTCAGATGAGGAATTGTATAAAATGATTGATGAAGCTATCAAAACAGAAGATTACGAACGTGCTGCTTCATTGAGAGACGAAATTGCCAAGAGAAAGAAGAGACAAGATTAGCCTTCGTACAAAAAATGTAAAGAATACCACCTGAATAAATTCAAATGAAGCAATATCTTGATCTGCTCGATCATGTAATGAGTAACGGGATTGAAAAGAAAGACAGAACCGGTACAGGGACAATCAGTATATTTGGCTACCAGATGAGGTTTAATCTTGAAGAAGGGTTTCCTCTTCTCACAACAAAAAAACTCCACCTGAAATCTATTATTCATGAATTGCTATGGTTTATTTCAGGAGAGACAAACACAAAATATCTCACCGACAATGGAGTAAAGATCTGGAACGAATGGGCAGATAAAGATGGTAATCTTGGACCGGTTTATGGGTCCCAGTGGCGTTCATGGCCCGCAGCTGACGGGAGGAAAACCGATCAGCTGACCAATGTTATAAGTTCGATTAAAAAATCACCTGACTCGCGGCGTCATATTGTTAGTGCCTGGAATGTTGGAGAACTTGATAAAATGGCTCTTCCTCCATGTCACATATTATTCCAGTTTTATGTTGCCGGAGGAAAATTGTCATGTCAGCTCTACCAGAGAAGCGCTGATATCTTTATTGGAGTACCATTTAATATAGCGTCTTACGCCTTGCTGACACTGATGGTAGCGCAGGTTACCGGTCTTAAACCGGGTGATTTTGTCCATACCCTGGGCGATGCACATATTTATCTCAATCATATTGATCAGGTAAAACTTCAGATTACACGCGAACCTTACAGGCTTCCCCGGATGATAATTAATAGTGATGTAACAGATATTCTCAAATTCAGATATGATGATTTTACTCTGATGGATTATATATCCCATCCTCATATTAAAGGTGATATTTCAATATAAAGTATAAAGTATAAAGTATAAAGTATAAAGTATGATTTCAATTATAGTAGCAGTATCAGAGGATTGGGGAATAGGAAAGGATAATGAACTCCTGTGGCATATTTCTGAAGATCTGAAAAGGTTTAAAAGGCTGACGTCAGGAAACGTGGTTATAATGGGAAAGAAGACATGGGAATCGTTGCCAAAAAAGCCACTTCCAAACCGGAAAAATATTGTTATTACCGATAATCCTAAAGAAACTTTTGAGAGTGCTTTTACAGCATATTCGATTGAGGATTCATTAGCTAAATGCACAACAGGGGAGGAGATTTTTATTATAGGGGGTGGAAGTATTTACCGTCAGTTCATGCCATTGGCTGACAGGTTGTTTATAACCCATGTAC
Organism: uncultured Bacteroidales bacterium; assembly: GCA_963823065.1. Taxonomy (GTDB): domain Bacteria; phylum Bacteroidota; class Bacteroidia; order Bacteroidales; family VadinHA17; genus LD21. The sequence goes on along the minus strand of CAWGJX010000001.1, from coordinate 123,442 downwards.
ATAAAAAAGCACCTGCTGATATCTATTTTCCCGAGATTGATATGAAGATATGGGAAATATCAGAGGAAGAGGAATTTGTATCTGGGGAAAATGAAAGTATTCCATATACATATACTGTCTACAAGCGAAAGAAATAGTCAGGACCTGCAGGAATTAATGGAACCCCTCCGGGCATAGGCGTAAACTTAAGGAGTTGAATACGGCAAAACACGGAGAGATTAATAGAAATAAAGTGTAATGTATTGAAATTAAGGATTATAGATTTCCCCTCCTTTTGAAGGCTCATCTTTATACACATCTTTCAAATTCATTGATGGTAAATAGGATTATCCACGAAGTGGATAAATATGAATAACCCCCGGCGTCAGGGGTTATTCATATTTGGCTCTTTCAGAGCCAGCTGGAATAATAATTGAAGAGTATCTTATCAGGACTTAAAACGACGGAGTAAATTCGAAATTTTAAAAGATGTGTATAAAGATTAGCTTTTGAAGGAGGGGTGGCCGGACCACTTATTAATTATGATACAAATGCTGACACCGGCCGGGGTGGTTGATTGTTTATTCAAATTCCGAATCTTCTCTTTTGAAGGTTTTTCTTATCTCATTTTTTACAAATTCAGGTTCCTGGAATATAAATCTGTTTTCAAATCTCAGTACTGTGAAACCAAGGCCTTCAAGATATTGATCTCTTTTTTTATCTTTTTCTATATTATGATATTCACCATGCGGATTTCCATCAAGCTCAATTACAAGTTTTTCTGAAGGACAAAAAAAGTCAACTATGTAATTACCTATGCTATGTTGTCTTCTGAATTTTCTTGCATCGAGTTTCTTAGATCTTAAAATGTTCCATAACTCAGTCTCTGCAGAAGTAGACTTATTCCTAAGTGATGATCTGAAGAACTTAAGACTTTTTCTGTTATAGAGGTTTTGGTTTTTCATACCCTTAAATGTAAGAAAAAATCAATTAATCAACCACCCCGGCCGGGTATTAAATGCTGTATATATCAGATAATCAATCGTCCCGGCCACCCCTCCTTCAAAAGGAGGGGAAACTTTTTTATGCAGTATCTCATTCATTCCCTTAGCTTAAGTTTACGCCTATGCCCTCCGGGGTTAATTTTTAAGATATTTCCTTTTCACTATAGTTGGTGAAACCGCTCCGCGGTTTGATCTCAACAAGATATTCAATTAGGATAGCAAAATCATACTAATCCTTGTGTTTTTGCATTGTAAAACCGCTCCGGGATTGTCCGCTCCGGTTTATCTAACGGAATGAACCTCGGAGAGGTTCCATTTTTAATAGGATTCAATGTCAATACAGATTCCATCAGAACCTCGGAGAGGTTCCATTATTTCACTAGCTTCCGAACATTAGCTCACAAAAAAAGGGACATTTGATAAATGTCCCTGATATATTTTAAATTTCCGGTTTTCAGGATGCTTTCAGAACTTTCAGGTTAACTCTTTCAAGTTTATGTTCGGCATAATCTGTTGTAATTTCGAGCTCGTTGGTATCCACAGATGGCATTTCGAACATGGCATCCAGCATAATAGACTCACAGATTGATCTGAGACCACGGGCACCCAGCTTGAATTCTATAGCCTTGTCAACAATATAATCAAGAACGCCCATTTCAAAAGTCAGATCAATATTATCCATTTTGAACAACTTGATATATTGTTTTATCAGTGCGTTTTTTGGTTCAGTCAGAATTGCTCTTAATGCCTCCCTGTCAAGCGGATTAAGATGTGTCAGAACCGGCAGTCTGCCTATTATTTCGGGGATAAGTCCATAAGATCTGAGATCCTGTGGTGCAATATATTGAAGCAGGTTGGTTTTATCAACCCTTTCACGGTCTTTTGAAGCTCCATAACCAACGATCTGAGTATTAAGACGCTGGGCAATTTTCTTTTCAATACCTTCAAAAGCTCCACCGCAGATAAAAAGTATATTCTTAGTGTCGACGGGGATCATTTTTTGTTCCGGATGTTTGCGTCCGCCCTGAGGAGGCACATTAACAATTGAGCCTTCAAGTAATTTCAGAAGTCCTTGTTGTACACCTTCTCCTGATACATCACGGGTGATAGAAGGATTATCTCCTTTCCTTGCTATTTTATCGATTTCATCAATAAATACGATACCTTTTTCAGCAGCTTTTGTATCATAATCTGCATTCTGCAATAATCGGGTCAGCAAACTTTCAATATCTTCCCCGACATATCCTGCCTCGGTGAGTACAGTTGCATCCACTATGGTAAATGGAACATGCAGCATTTTAGCAACAGTGCGTGCCAGGAGGGTTTTACCTGTACCAGTTTCACCAATAAGGATAATATTAGATTTTTCAATTTCAATGTCATCGGCATCGGGCTTTTGCATCAGCCTTTTGTAGTGATTATACACGGCAACAGAGATTATCTTCTTTGCCATATCCTGACCAATAACGTATTGGTCGAGAAAATTCTTTATCTCTGCAGGTTTAAGAAGGTTGATGGTATCAAACTGAACATTTTTTTTACCACCCAATTCTTCGTTCATTATGCTATGGGCCTGCTCAATGCAATGGTCACAAATGTGGCCCTCGAGGCCCGCAATAAGCATATTGGCTTCTTTCTTCGTTCTGCCGCAGAATGAACATTTATCCATCAGTTGTTATTTAACATTCTTTTGAAGAATTTCATCAATCATACCATATTCCTTAGCTTCCTGGGAGGTCATCCAATAATCCCTGTCAGAATCTTTTTCAACTTTCTCAAGAGAATTTCCCGAGTGAAGAGCAATAATTTCGTAAAGTTCCTTCTTTAGTTTTACAATCTCACGAACAGTGATCTCAATATCAGAAGCCACGCCTTCAGCACCGCCCATAGGCTGATGAATCATTATTCTTGAATGTTTAAGAGCTGATCTTTTTCCTTTCTTACCGGCCGTAAGAAGAACTGCTCCCATAGAAGCTGCCATACCTGTACAAATTGTTGCTATATCGGCAGAAATATATTGCATAGTGTCGTATATTCCCAGTCCTGCATTCACACCACCACCCGGAGTATTAAAATAGATCTGAATGTCTTTTCCCGGATCTGCTGAATCGAGATATAATAATTGTGCCTGGATAATATTGGCAACGTAATCATCTATAGGTAACCCCAGGAATATTATCCTGTCCATCATAAGACGCGAAAATACATCCATGGATGCCACATTTAATTGACGTTCCTCTATTATGGTTGGAGAAATGTAACTATCACTAAAAACGGAAGTGTATTTGTGCAAGCCAGTACTGCTAACTCCGCGTTTACTTCTTGCAAACTTTCCAAAATCGTCAAGAATATTCATATTTTTTACATTAAAAATTAACATGCAAAGATAATAAAATAAAAATAGATCAATTTGAACAGACTATCTCTATTCAAAAAGCTTATTAAACTCCTCAACTGTAACGCTCTTATTCTCAAGCTTTACAAGATCTTTCAACAGTGCGATGGCTTTTTCATCAAGGATTTTATCAGCTATTCTTTTTGCGTCTTCTTCTCTTTTCAGGGTCTCTTTAGCGTAATTGCTGATTTGTTCTTCGGTGGCATAGAATAAGCCGTATTGCTGGAACTGATGTCTGGTGATGTTTTCAGCCTCTTTTTGCAGTTCTTCTTCACTGATCTTTACATCATTATCGCGGGCAACTTTATTCCTGATCAACTGCCATTTAAGATCTTTTCTGAAATTGTCAAAATCTTTATCAATCTGTTCCTGGGTTGTCTTTTCATTAACTCTGAGAAGCCATTTCTTCAGGAACTCTTCCGGAAGAGCAAAATCGGTTTTTTCCATTGCGAGGTCTTTAACATCTATCATCAGCCTGTACTCCGATTCGCGTTTGAGATTAGCCTTTATCTCTTCTTCAATCTTATTCATAAACTCCTCTTCAGTGTTTATGACTCCTTCGCCAAATATTTTGTCGAAGAGCTCTTTCCCTGGTTCAGCAGGATAAAATCTGCTAATATCTTTAACAGTAAACCTGTAATTTGATGGAAGATCTGGCACTTCTTCTTTCTTCTTATGCAAGATTCCGGCAATCTCATTATCGTTAGGGAATGCTGCTTTCAGATCGAAATCAAGAGAATCATTTACGCTTTTCCCTATGAACTCTTTTTTTATGGAATCTACTTTAATAATATCCACTCCAATTGAGGTATCATCAACAGAAGGTCCTTCAGGAATGATATTGCCTTCCGTATCAATTGCTTCAATTTTTCCTTTAATTACATCTTTTTCTTCGATGAGATCAGCCTTTTTCAATTCCCCATACCGGCGTGTATAGTTCTCAAGGTAGTCTTTCCTCATCTTTTCGTCGATGATAATTTCATACTCATTAACCATATTCTTTTTAGAGAGTTTCAGGTCAACTACCGGACTTAGTCCCAGTTCAAAGCTAAAAGTGAAATCAGTTTGTGTATCGAAATTGATTATCTCCTGTTCATCGATTTTTGGGAGCGGATCGCCAAGAATTTCAATTTTTTCGTCAGTTATATATTTTTGGATATTTTCGGTGACAACCTTATTGATTTCGTCAATCTCAACTGCTCTGCCGTACATCTTTTTTATCAACCCGATTGGCACCATTCCGGGACGAAATCCTTTTATTGTTGCTTTCTTCCTGTAATCCTTTAATACTGTTTCAACCTTTTCTTCATAATCAGGTTTTTCGATCTTAACCTTTAAAACAGCATTCAGATCATCAATGTTTTCTCTGGTAATGTTCATATTATTTGTTGTTTATTGTCCTGTTAAAAAAACCGCCAAAACTCACTATTAAAAGGTTTCGGGCGGCTTGACACATTTGTGCGGATGAAGGGACTCGAACCCCCACGTCACGAAGACACAAGATCCTAAGTCTTGCTCGGCTACCAATTACGACACATCCGCGGTAAAATTCCCCGCAAAAGTATAATAATTTATTATGAAAACAAATTGATTACCTGCGCAGTTCAAAATTCTTTCCAAGATAGACTCTTCTCACATGCTCATCGTCAGCCAGCTGTGCAGAAGTGCCCGATTTAAGGATACGTCCTTCAAAAAGCAGATAAGCACGATCGGTGATTGAAAGTGTTTCGTGTACGTTATGATCTGTTATAAGAATTCCTATATTTTTTTCCCTGAGTTTTGAAACGATTTCCTGTATGTCCTCAACCGCAATTGGGTCAACTCCGGCAAATGGCTCATCAAGTAAGATAAATTTAGGTTTCAGCGACAGAGCTCTTGCAATCTCAGTCCGTCTTCTTTCACCACCTGATAGTTGTATACCCTTGCTCAACCGTATTTTTTGCAAACCGAATTCAACCAGGAGCGTTTCGAGCCTCTCTTCCTGTTCAATTTTAGGGAAACCCGACATTTCCAGGACTGCCTTGATATTATCTTCTACCGACATATTTCTGAATACCGATGGTTCCTGTGCAAGATAACCAATACCTTTCCTGGCACGTTTGTACACGGGAAGTGTGGTGATATCCTCCTCATCAAGGAATATTTTTCCTTCTCTTGGTCTTATTAGACCGACAATCATGTAAAAAGTTGTTGTTTTCCCCGCTCCGTTTGGTCCGAGAAGGCCAACAATCTCACCCTGCTCTACCTCAACAGAAACCTGGTCGACAACAGTTCTGCTGCGATATTTTTTTACAAGATTTTCTGTGTATAGTTTCATTTATATCTACTATGAAGTCGCTGGTTCAGTTTTTTCATCCTCACCGAAAAATTCTCTGGTATCTTGCTCTTTTTGCTTGACAACCCTGGCCGAAATAATAATGCTTACCTCATAAAGAATTAGAAGTGGAATGGCAACTAATGTCTGTGAAAACACGTCAGGAGGAGTAATTATGGCAGCGATAATAAAAATAACCACAATTGCATGCTTCCTGTATTGTCTCATAAACTTTGGTGTAAGGATGCCAACCTTGGTCAGGAAGAAAGTTATAATCGGCAGTTCAAAAACTAATCCTGTGGCAAGGCATATTGATGTCAGAGTGCCTATATAAGATCTTACGTTGATCTGATTGACAACAGAGGGGTCAATCTCATAGGAGCTAAGGAAATGTATTGAAAGAGGTGCAAGCATAAAATATCCGAACAGAACACCGACAAAAAAGAGTCCTGATGCTGCCAGTACTGCACCTTTTGCATAACGTGCTTCGGTAGGCTTAAGAGCTGGTTTAAAAAATTGCCAGAACTCCCAGAGTATAATAGGGAAAGCAAGGATCAGCCCTGCAACCATAGCTGCTGTGATATGGGTTGTGATCTGTCCCGACATTTTTATACTGATAAGATTCAATGGTTTGGTATTAATACATAAGGCAGGTGTATTAATGTAATTCCCAAGTTCGCAAAGCAGCCGGTTGGTAATAAAATTGGGGCTTTTAGGACCAAGGATGATTACATTGAAAAGAATATTTTTAAAAATAAAGGCTATAATCATGAAGAAGACAATTGCCAGAATAGACTTGATTATATGCCACCTTAATTCCTCGAGATGTTGCAGGAATGACATTTCCTTTTCCCCACTCTTCCCTTTTTTCCCAAATATCGCCATTGAAACCTGAATTAAATTTGTTTAAAAATACAGCCTGTAAAGATGATAAATCTTATTTAGCAAAACAATATTAATCTTTTAGTGTTATGAAGTTTAAAACCTATAATAAATCTGTTAAATTAATAATTGCAGAACGGCCAGCTACTCAGTTTGTTAATATTTTATCGCTCAGATTATAAGGATAGGGTTTATGATTTTCATAAAAGAGTAGTGATTATTGCTACAGTCTGGATTATTTAACACTTTAACACTTTTGTTAATTAATTATTAAAAATATTATTTGATCAGGAAATTTGCTAACTTTATATAAGCTGTAAAAAGTGAAGATCTTTCAGTTGACAAAATAATTCATTTTTGGAATACTATGTTGAATGATTCTAGTATACATGATTACTTAAAAAAGTATTTCGGTTTTGATACTTTTAAGGGTAATCAGGAACATATAATAAGAAATGTACTTGCAGGAAGGGATACTTTTGTATTGATGCCAACAGGGGGTGGCAAGTCGCTCTGTTACCAGCTGCCGGCTGTTATGAAGAAGGGAATAGCTATTGTGATTTCGCCTTTGATAGCTCTTATGAAGAACCAGGTAGATGCGATGAGAAACTTCAGCACTGATGATGATGTGGCTCATTTTCTTAACTCATCCCTTACAAAAACGGAAATCGCCAGGGTAAAAAAAGATGTGTTATCAGGAAAAGCAAAACTTCTTTATGTGGCCCCTGAATCCCTTACCAAAGAGGAAAATATAGAGTTTCTTAAAAATATTGACATTTCATTCTATGCCATCGATGAGGCTCACTGTATATCAGAGTGGGGTCACGATTTCAGACCTGAGTACAGGAGGATAAGACCAATAATTGAAATGATCGGACGATCACCAATCATTGCCCTGACAGCTACTGCTACACCAAAAGTACAGCATGATATCCTGAAGAATCTTAGCATTCTTGATGCTGATGTTTTTAAATCTTCATTTAACAGACCTAACCTGTATTATGAGGTCAAATCAAAACAGGATGTTACCAAGGAGATAATTAAATATATCAAGAACAATCAGGGCAAATCCGGCATCATATATTGTCTTAGCCGTAAGAAAGTTGAAGAGATAGCTGAAGTCCTGAAAGTAAACGGAATTAAAGCACTTCCATACCATGCAGGCATGGACTCGGCAACACGTACAATGAATCAGGACAAGTTTCTTATGGAGGAGGCCGACATAATTGTAGCTACTATTGCCTTCGGGATGGGAATTGACAAACCAGACGTTCGTTTCGTTATTCATTATGATATACCTAAAAGCCTTGAAGGATATTACCAGGAGACAGGACGGGCCGGACGTGATGGCGGAGAAGGAAACTGTATAGCTTACTATAGCTATAATGATATTCTCAAGCTTGAGAAATTCATGCAAGGTAAACCGATAGCTGAGCAGGAGATTGGAAAACAGCTGCTTCTGGAGACTGTTTCATATGCCGAATCTTCAGTATGCCGGAGAAAGCTTCTGCTTCATTATTTTGGTGAAGAATATCTGAAAGATAATTGTGAAGCATGCGATAATTGTCTGCATCCAAAATCGCAGTTTGAAGGTAATGAGGCAGTTGTAAGTGTGCTCGAGACAATTCTTGCGGTAAAGGAGAAATTTAAGGCAGATCATATTTCGAATATTCTATCAGGTAAAGTAACTTCAGCAATTAAATCTTATAAACATCATAAATTAGAGTTTTTCGGCATAGGCGAAGATAAAGATGAGAAATTCTGGAATATGGTTATCCGGCAGGCTCTCATTGCCAAATTTCTTACAAAGGATATTGAAAATTATGGTCTGCTTAAACTGACTCCTAAAGGGTTGGAGTTCCTCGAGCACCCAACTTCATTTATGCTTGCAGAGGATCATGATTATGCTGACACGACAGACGAAGAAAATGCTTTTGGAGCAAGGACAGCGGCAGTTGATGAAGAGTTATTCAGTATCCTGAAAGATCTTCGTAAGAAATTGTCAAAGGTAAAAGAGGTGCCTCCCTTTGTGATTTTTCAGGATCCATCGCTGGAAGATATGGCAATTCAGTATCCGATTACAATAGACGAACTTCAGAATATCTCCGGAGTGGGAGCAGGGAAAGCTCAGAGATACGGCCAGGAATTCATTGAGATAATAAAAAAATATGTTGAAGAAAAAGAGATCATCAGACCTCTTGATATGGTTGTCAAATCGGTTGTGAATAAATCGGGAATAAAAGTTTATATAATTCAGAGTATTGACATGAAACGTCCGCTTGAGGATATCGCTGAAGCCAAAGGCCTGGAAATGGGAGAACTTATTGGAGAAATTGAGGCAATAGTTAACTCCGGGACAAGGATTAACCTTGATTATTTTATTAATTCAACGATTGACGAAGAACGCCAGCATGATATCTACTCCTATTTCAGGGAAGAAGCAGAATCTGATTCGCTTGAAGATGCTATCAAAGAACTCGGCAATGAATTCGAGGAAGAAGAAATAAGACTTGTAAGGATTAAGTTCCTGTCGGAAATGGGAAACTAAACGATTGAGGAATGCGGATTGTGGAGTTGCGGATTGAAAAAATTCCAAATCGACAATCCGCAATCCGAAATAACTTACTCCTTCATCCATTCAAACATTTTATAGTGAAGACTTTTCATTCCAAGTGCTTCATATGTGTTTTGTGCAGTGGAATTGTTTGTTTCAACGTATAAACGGAGACCCGGAATGCCATTTTTTTCTGCTTCCTCTTTAACATGAAGATACATTGATCTGAATATTCCTTTCCGCCGGAATTCAGGCAATACATAAACCGACTGGAACCACCAGACATTACAATTTCTCCAATCGCTCCACTCATATGTTATGAGAAGTGAAGCTATAACGTGGCCTTTGTTTTCTGCAACCCAGTACATTCCCCTGGAAGGATCATTAAAAACGGCATTAACACCTTTGTTAATTATGTCGGGAACGAGGGTCATCCGCTCAGTCTCCCAGGCCATCTTCTGCTGGAAGTCAATTATTACTGATGCGTCTTCGGATGTTGCTTTTCGGATTGATATAAAATTTGTCATTTTTTAATTTCTTTAAATCCATTAACCGCAAAGGACGCTAAGAAGGCGCAAAGGACGCAAAGTAAAACCCACGTACTTCATTTCTTTGCGACCTCTGCGCAAACCTTTGCGATCTTTGCGGTTAAAAAGTCTATTAAACGTTTCTAAAAGATGAGGCTACTTATATTCATCCCAGCTTTTTATTGCAAGATCATCCATGCTCAATTTACAGTACGCCAGAATAAAGGCACTTGCAAGACGTGCATTGGTAATCAGTGGAACGTTATAATCAACAGCACTTCTTCTTATTGTATAATCATTATTAAGCTCCTTGTCACTCAGGTCTTTAGGGATATTTACCACCAGGTCGACCTCCCTTGATTTAATGAGATCTATTGTATTTGGCGATTTATTCTCGTCGGGCCAATAAGCAACATGCGCCTCAACACCAGCATTTTTCAGGAATTGCTGGGTTCCTCTCGTAGCATAAAGCTTATGTCCTTTTTCACGAAGTGCCTTTGCACTGTTCAGTAGCTCTACTTTCGATCTTGCCGGACCAGTTGAAAGGAGGATGCTTTTTTTCGGGACCCGGTAACCTACTGAAAACATCGCCTTGAGAATTGCTTCATAAAATCCTTCTCCAATGCACCCTACTTCTCCTGTTGATGACATGTCAACTCCGAGGACAGGATCGGCTTTCGCAAGTCGCGAAAAGCTGAACTGGGGGGCTTTTACACCAACATAGTCGATATCAAATATCGTTTTGCCTGGTTTTTCTGCCGGAACACCAAGCATAACTTTGGTAGCAAGTTCAATAAGATTGGTTTTAAGGACTTTTGAAACAAATGGCATACTCCGGCTGGCCCGGAGGTTGCATTCGATAACCTTAATATCATTGTCTTTTGCGAGGAACTGAATATTGAAAGGTCCTGTAATATCCAACTCTTTTGCTATCTGGCGTGAAATACGCTTTATCCGTCTGGATGTTTCAAAATATATTTTCTGTGCAGGGAAGACCATTGTGGCATCCCCTGAATGAACTCCTGCAAATTCAACGTGTTCGCTGATAGCGTACGCTATCATTTCACCATGGCGGGCAACTGCATCAATCTCAATTTCTTTTGCGTTTTCTATGAACTCAGAGACTACGACCGGATATTGTTTTGATACCTGAGATGCCAGCTTCAGGAAATGAGATAATTCATTTTTATTCGAAACAACGTTCATTGCGGCACCGGATAAAACATATGATGGTCTGATAAGCACAGGAAAACCTATACGGTCGACAAACTCAAAAATATCGTCGATTGTTGACAGTTCCTTCCAGCGCGGCTGATCGACTTTAAGTATGTCGAGCATAGCGGAAAATTTATGACGGTTCTCTGCTCTGTCGATTGAAACAGGGGATGTCCCAAGCACCGGTACATTTTCCTTATATAATCTCATTGCAAGGTTATTTGGAATCTGTCCGCCAACGGAAACGATTACCCCTCCCGGATTTTCAAGATCAATAATATCCATTACCCGCTCGAAGGTCAGCTCGTCAAAGTAAAGTCTGTCGCATATATCGTAATCCGTGCTTACCGTCTCAGGATTGTAATTTATCATTATCGATCTGAATCCCTCTTTTTTAATGGTATCGATTGCATTTACTGAGCACCAGTCAAATTCTACACTTGATCCTATCCTGTAAGCACCTGATCCAAGAACAATTACCGATTTTTTGTCAGATTCACATATTATATCATGTTCCGAACCGCTGTATGTGAGATACAGGTAGTTAGTTACTGCAGGATATTCAGCGGCAAGTGTATCAATTTGTTTAATATATGGAATAATACCCAGGGTTTTCCGGAAAGCCCTTACTTTCATCAAGTCGTCATTTATATTTTCTTGCCCTGATTTCAATACATGCCTGGCAATCTGAAAATCGCTGAATCCATTAATTTTTGAATGGGCCAGTAGATCACTGGGAACAGATTCGAGCGTGTTGTAATTGCATAGATCGTTTTTGATGCTTATGATATTCCTGAGCTTAAAAAGAAACCATTTATCAATCTTAGTCAGCTCGTAGATTCTTTCAACTGGCATTCCGATCTCAAGAGCTTGGGCGATCGAAAAAATTCTCATATCAGTAGGTTCGGAGAGTTCTTTCTCAATATCTTCAAATCCAAGGTTACGGTTTCCTGTAAATCCATGCATGCCCTGACCGATCATTCTTAATCCTTTCTGGATAACCTCTTCGAATGTTCTGCCAATGGCCATGACCTCACCTACGCTCTTCATACTGCTTCCGATCAGATGCGATACACCTTCAAATTTATTAAGATCCCATCGTGGAATTTTGCAAACTATATAATCGAGAGCCGGCTCAAAACAAGCCGTTGTATTTTTAGTTACTGAGTTTTTAAGTTCATGGAGACCATATCCCATCCCGAGCTTTGCAGCAATGAAAGCGAGAGGATAACCCGTTGCTTTCGATGCAAGTGCACTCGACCTAGAAAGACGCGCATTTACTTCTATAACCCTGTAATCCTCTGAATCAGGAGCCAGGGCATACTGAACATTACATTCACCAACAATACCTATATGTCTTATAATTCTTATTGAAAGTTCCCGAAGCTTATGATATTCACTGTTAGTCAGTGTTTGTGATGGAGCGACCACAATACTCTCACCGGTATGTATCCCCAGGGGATCGAAATTCTCCATATTGCAAACAGTGATGCAATTGTCAAATTTGTCCCTCACGACCTCATATTCGACCTCTTTCCAGCCTTTGAGCGATTCTTCCACGAGTATCTGGTTGGAATATGAAAAAGCCTTTGATGCCAGGATTCTCAGTTCATCGGGATTTGAAGCAAAACCGCTTCCCTGGCCTCCAAGGGTATATGCTGCTCTTATAATAATCGGGAAACCAAGTTTTCCGGCAGCTTCAACTGCTTCATCCACTCCTGATACAGCAATACTGCTTGGTGTTTTTACCTCTATTTCCCTTAGTTTTCTGACAAAGAGCTCCCTGTCTTCAGTATTCATTATGGCCGTTACAGGCGTGCCGAGCACTCTTACTTCGTATTTTTCAAATACTCCCGCTTTATAAAGTTCTGTTCCGCAGTTAAGAGCTGTTTGTCCTCCAAATGACAGAAGTATGCCGTCAGGCCTCTCCCTGGCAATCACTTTTTCAACAAAATAGGGAGTAACCGGCAGGAAATATATTTTATCTGCCAGTTCTTCAGAAGTCTGAACTGTTGCGATATTCGGATTTATCAGGACTGTACTGACATCTTCTTCTTTTAGCGCTTTCAAAGCCTGGGAGCCGGAGTAATCAAATTCTCCTGCCTCTCCGATTTTCAATGCTCCTGAACCAAGGATTATTACCTTTTTAACTACATCTTTCATCATCCGGATTTGAGGCTCAAAAATAATACAATTTTTTAATTGGAATTTGTAATTTCAAAAAAATGCATACATTTGCATAATAAATGCATAAATATGCAAAAAACTAAAAGGCTTCTGGCAATAGAGAAAATAATTTCTGAAGAAAAAATATCGCTTCAGGGAGAGTTGCTGAGAAAGCTGAAAGGGAAAGGGATAAGCTGTACGCAGGCTACGCTGTCCCGCAATTTAAGGCAATTAGGTGTTGGACGGGTGCCCGATGGAAATGGTGGATATAGATACTCTTTAACCGACGGTGTCAGGAATCCTGAAAAAGATTCACTTAAACTCAATATTGTACCTGTTATTCAGGAAATAGTTGAAGCAAAAGGACTTATGGTTATAAAAACTATTCCGGGAAATGCCAGCAATACCGCATTTTTTATAGATGGAGCAGGCAGATTTGAGATAGCCGGAACTATTGCGGGTGATGATACAATACTTATTATACCACGGGACGGAGTTTCCATACAACAGGTGCATACTTGTCTTGAAATCATTCTTCCGGGAATACATGAAAAAGTAAAAAGTAAAAAGTAAAAAGTAAAAAGTAAAAAGTAAAAAGTAAAAAGTAAAAAGTAAAAAGTAAAAAGTAAAAAGTAAAAAGTAAAAAGTAAAAAGTAAAAAGTAAAAAGTAAATATCAATCCTTTGTGAACCTTTGTATAACCTTAGTGTCCCTTTGTGGTAAAATAAAAACGAAATCCATTAAACACTAAGGATCACAAAGGAAGACACAAAGTAACACCAAGGGAAAGCAGAGCGATAGAGTCAAAATAGTTAAAAATTAGATAATAAAGTCAAATAATGAAAGAAAAAGTTGTTCTCGCGTATAGCGGTGGTTTGGATACATCAGTTATACTTAAATGGTTAATTGAAAAAAATTATGACGTCATTGCATTTGTCGCAGATGTCGGTCAGGCTGACGATTTTGAAGAATGCAGAAAGAAGGCGCTGCTACTTGGAGCTTCAAAAGTTATCATAGCTGATCTGAAGAGGGAATTCATTGATGGATATGTGCTTAAAGCAATAATGGCTAATGCAATTTATGAAGACAGGTACCTTCTCGGAACAGCTCTTGCGAGGCCTCTTATTGCAAAAAAACAGATTGAAGTGGCAAAGGCTGAAGGTGCCAACGCGGTAGCACATGGTGCAACAGGAAAAGGAAATGACCAGGTAAGGTTCGAACTCTGTTATTATGCTCTTATGCCAGGGGTCAAAGTTATTTCTCCATGGAAAGACAAAGAGTTCCTTGCAACTTTTAAAGGGAGGACCGATCTGTCTGAAATATGCTTCTGAAAAAAAAATTCCTGTTAAAGCAAGTATTGATAAGCCTTACAGTGAAGATGATAATCTGATGCATATCAGTCATGAAGCCGGGATCCTTGAAGATCCGATGTATACGCTCCATAAGAGCATGCTTGAAAAAATGGTTATGCCACAGGATGCGCCGGATAAAGAAACAAGGATAGTTATCCATTTCAAAAACGGCATACCGGTTAAGCTTGTCAACAAGGAAGACGGAACCGTGAAAGAAGATTCCTATGATATGTATGTATATCTTAATGAACTCGCTGGTAAAAACGGAATTGGCCTTCTGGATATGGTAGAAAACAGATTTGTCGGTATTAAATCGAGAGGCGTTTATGAAACTCCGGCGGCAACAGTTTTACATATCGCACATAAGGATATTGAAGGAATTGCCATGGACAGGGAAGTAATGCGTTTAGTGAATATGCTCACTCCGAAGTTTGCAGAAATTATTTATAACGGATTCTGGTTCAGTCCTGAAATGGATTTTCTTATGGCTGCAATAGAGAAAAGCCAGGAACTTATTGATGGCAGTGTTCATCTCTGTCTTTATAAAGGGAATGTACTCATTGAAGGCCGTGAATCACCATCTTCTTTATATAATAAGAAGCTTTCAAGTATGGATATTGAAGGGGGATTTGATCAGACCGACAGCAAAGGATTCATAAGAATCAATGCAATCAGGCTGATGGCGCACAGAGCTATAATTGAGGCAAGTCAAAAAAAATAAAATTTTAACCGCAGAGTACGCAAAGAAGTCGCAAAGAACGCAAAGTAGAGTAAACTGCGCATTTCTTTGCGAACTTTGCGCAAACCTTTGCGACCTTTGCGGTTTATGAATTTCTTTTTAATTACACAAATAAAAGTTCATTATGAAACTCTGGGAAAAAGGGATTAATCCCGAACCTGCAATCATCGAATTCACGGCAGGCAAAGACAGGAAAACCGATCTTTCTCTCACAAAGTGGGATATAATTGGTTCGATGGCTCATGTTATTATGCTCGAAGACGTCGGATTAGTTTCAGAAGATGAAAAAAACGGATTACTGAAAGCCCTTCATTCGTTATTTGTGTGGGATGAGGAAGGGAGCCTGGTAATTGAAAATGATGTTGAAGATATTCACTCACAGATCGAGAAGGAGATGTCTTCAATCCTCGGCACTACCGGGAAAAAGATTCATACAGGACGATCGAGGAACGATCAGGTTCTTGTTGATATTCGTCTCTACGCAAGGGAAGAGATTGATAAACTGTCAGTTCTGATTCGAAGTCTTTTCACAAGATTTCAGACATTAAGTGAACAGTATAAAGAGGTCCTTTTGCCGGGTTATACCCACATGCAGCCCGCAATGGTCTCTTCATTCGGTTTATGGTTTGGAGCATATGCAGAATCTCTTGCCGATGATGTTGTTCTCCTTGCTGCTGCAAGGGCTCTGAACAATCAGAATCCTCTTGGAACCGCAGCAGGATATGGAACCACTCTTCCAATTAACAGAAAACTTACATCCGATCTTCTTGAGTTTGACGACCTTCTTTATAACTCAGCATATGCCAGTCTGAGCAGGGGAAAAATAGAGCTGGCAATTGCGTCGGCTCTTGCATCAGTAGCACAAACTCTTTCCCGTTTTTCAATGGATGTATGTCTTTTCATGACTTCAGAATTCAGATTCGTTGATTTCCCCGATGAATATATAACCGGTTCGAGTATAATGCCACAAAAAAGAAATCCCGATGTATTTGAGCTGATAAGAGGAAGGTCGAATGTTCTTCAGTCCTTACCAAACCAGGTTGCCGTATTGACAACCAATCTGCCTTCAGGTTATAACAGGGACCTTCAACTCCTTAAACAGCTGATTTTTGATGCTTTCAATGAACTGAGAGAATGCATTGAGATTATGCTTTTAATGCTCAATAATATTAAGGTTAAAAAAAATATAACCGAAAATCCATTATACAATACAATTTTCAGTACTGAGGAGGTGAACCGTCTGGTCAGGCAGGGAATTCCTTTCAGAGATGCTTATAAAGCCGTTTCCGATATGGTTAAGAATTCAACATTCTCAAGAACTACTCTTTCGGATTATGTTCATGAAGGAAGCATTGGCAACTTGTGCAATAAGGAGATAGCTGAAATTTTTGAAAAAAGAATGCAGAGTTTTAAAAACCGGACGGCTGCCGAACTTGCAGATAAGATGATGCATCATGTGACAAACGGTAAAAGCGAAGTTTGAAAACTTCGCTTAGCTTGATTATTACTAAGTTTTAGCGAACCATGATGCTTGGCGAAGTCTTCAGACTTCGCCATAAGGTCAAGATTTAATTGCATCACGGTTAAAAAATAAAGCGAAGTCTGAAGACTTCGCTTAGCTTTTAGAGGGATTTCCTGATGTTTTCTATAAAAACATCAAACAGATAATCCGTATCAGTCGGTCCGCCTGAAGCTTCAGGGTGAAACTGGGTTGAGAAGAATGGTTTGCTTTTATGTCTCATCCCTTCATTCGTATTGTCGTTGATATTGATGAAATATGGCTCCCAGTCGGCTCCCAGTGTTTTATTATCAACAGCAAATCCATGATTCTGTGAAGTGATATATGCTTTATCGGTACCTACCTGAAGAACTGGTTGATTATGGCTTCTGTGCCCATATTTCAGTTTATATGTATCAGCACCAGAAGCGAGAGCCATCAGCTGGTTTCCAAGACATATTCCAAAAAGTGGTTTATCACTATCAAATGATTTCCTGATATTCTGGATCGTTACCCCACACATTTTGGGGTCCCCGGGACCATTTGTAAGAAACAATCCATCAAACTCTTCAGTATGATAATCATAATCCCATGGCACCCTTATTATTGTAGTATCTCTTTTTAACAGATTCCTGATTATATTATACTTTACTCCGCAGTCAACCAGCAAAATCCTATACTTTCCGGTGCCATATACTTTTTTTTCATTTGTACTCACTTCAGCAACAAGATTTACTTTGTTCGGGTCATAAAAACCTATTTCGGATCCTTCAGGTTCAATTTTCCCAAGCATGGCTCCCTTTTCGCGTATTCTTTTGGTCAGTGCTCTTGTGTCTATTCCATAAATCCCGGGCACATTATTTCTTCTTAACCATTCATCAAGACTCTCGGTTGCGTTCCAGTGACTGTATTCAAACGAATAATCGGAGACTATCAATCCGGAAATATGTATTGATGAAGATTCATAAAAGCGATACAGATCATTTTCCTCGCTTTTTGCCGGCGCTCCATAATTACCAACCAATGGATATGTGAGACAGAGTATCTGACCACGGTAAGAAGGATCTGTTAAGCTCTCAGGATAACCGGTCATGGCAGTGTTAAATACTACTTCTCCCGCTGCAGGTATGCAGGAGCCGAATGAACGCCCGTGATAAATTGTTCCATCTTCCAGGGTTAAGGCAATCTTGACACTGTTTTTCATTTAAGTTATATTATTACATTCAACGCAGTTCTGAAACTGCTTTTTCAATCTGTTCCATTGCTTTTATTACAGTACTGTGTGTAGTTCCGACATTCATTCTCATAAAGCCTTCACCACCCGGACCAAAGGCAGATCCTTCATTCATTCCGACGCCGGCTTTGTGAATGAAAAAATTCTGCAGTTCTTTACCTTGCATCTGAAATTTCCTGCAGTCAAGCCATATCATATAAGTAGCTTCGGGTTTTACAGGTATAATTTCAGGAATCATGTCTCTGCAATAGTCAATTACAAATTCGACATTATCATCAATATAATGCATTAATTCACCAAGCCACTTCTCTCCGTGGGTGTACGCAGCAATTGAAGCTACAGTTCCAAAAATATTACCACTTCCAATATGCAGATTGTCGACTACCCTGTTAAAAGATTTTCTTAAGTCAGGATCCGGTATGATAACTGAAGATGTTGATAGTCCTGCAAGATTGAATGTTTTGCTAGGGGCAACAAGAGTAACGGTTTTTGACGCAATTTTTTCAGATAATGATGCCATAGGAGTATGAATAAATCCCGGCAAAGTGAGATCACAATGAATTTCATCGGAAATGATAATGATATTTTTATCAATACATATCTCAGCAAGATGGTTCAGTTCTTCCGGGCTCCATACTCTTCCAACCGGATTATGCGGATTGGAAATAATTATCATTTTAGTTTTCTCATTAATTGCGGAAACGAGTGAATCGAAATCAATAGACCATCTCCCTTCGTTCTCGCTGAGTCTGTTATATATCAGATTTCTGCCATGCGATTCTGCAGCTGAAAAGAATGGAAAATAAACTGGAGGTTGAACTATAATGCCGTCGCCGGGCTGAGTAAATGCAAGTGTACAGAAGTTAAGCGCAGGTACTATTCCCGGACAAAATGATATCCATTCTCTTTCTACGTTCCAGTTATGTCGCGATTTGATCCAGTTTATAATTGACTGATAATATTCAGGCGGACGGTAAGAATATCCAAATATTTCATGCTCAAGACGTTTATGCATAGAATCTAACACAAAATCGGGGCACTTAAAATCCATATCGGCTACCCACATAGGGATAATATCCTTCGACCCAAAAGTCTCCTGACGGTGGTCATATTTTATACAGTCAGTTCCCTCTCTTACAACATGTTCATCGAAATTCCACATCCTGATTATAGTCTTATTTCAGGGGTCTAAAGATAGGGAAAAAATGTCAAGTAGTTTAGTGTGACTAAAGTTTGGAGTGACCAAAGATACACTCCAAACTCTCGGCACTTAGTAATTTCAATATTATTTATTACTTTTATCACGGTTTTTGAATGATTGTCTAAAATTAAAAATAAACTCAAAATGAAAAAGATTTTTGCAGGTTTTATACTTCCATTGCTGATAATAAGTTTCACTTGTCTGAGTTCGTGCAAAGACAAATCAGCTGCTAAACAAAAGAAAACTGAGGAAAAAGAAGTGGTTAAACAAATTCCGGGTCAGATTGAATCACATGTTTATCCATTACCAACTTCAGCAGAAGTTATTAAAATGTTGACGGATCTTGAGGTTGGTTATATTATCGGCATATCAAATCCGGTTGCAAATGCCAAGAAATATTTTATTAGTTCGACCAGAGCGATTAATCTGGGCGTTTTTGGAGCAGATTTGAGTTATGCGACACTATACAATCAGCAACAGGCGGTAATTGATTATCTTGATGTGATCAGATCTCTTTCAAATGAACTTAACATGTCAAAAATTTATAACGAGGACGTGTATACCAAGATAAAACAGAATTTTGATAATAAGGATGAACTTGTAAAAATACTTAAAGGCACATTCAATGATACTTATGCTTATCTGAGTGATAATGATCAACAACCATTAGCATTACTTGTTGTTGGGGGCGCGTGGGTGGAAGGCATGTATCTCACCACACACGTATCAGAAGCTGCATACCAGGTGGCCGGAATTTCAAAGGTTCTGCTGGAACAGAAAAAATCATTCGATCTTTTCCTCGATATTACCAAGCCGTATCTCAACGATCCCCAGGTTGGAGATTTTGTAAAGAGGCTGGATCCGGTTAAACAAGTATACGAAGGTCTTGGTACCAGCCTGACTGATAAGAACATTCAAGATTTAACCAAGGTTATCGGTGACGTAAGAGAACAGATAGTACAGTAATTAAATTTTTGATATTTGGCCGCAAAGAATCTTACTTTGCGGTCTTTTTTTTACTTAATGTTTTTATGAGGGAATCGGTTTTACTTGCCTTAATTCATATTTTTGCCATCGTTTCGACTATTAACCCGGCCGGAATTTCTTCACGGGGGAAAAAAATTCTGCGAAGCTACCTGAGAAGATATCTTAACCGTGAACTTGAAGAAGAATACTATTCGCTTTTCGAAAATAATCTTGAGTTCTATTCTAATGAACTTAAAAGCGTAGACAAAGCTGAACTGGCAGATGATGAATCTCTTATATCTTTCCAGATAACAAACATATGTCGTCAGATCAAAAAGGGACTTTTCCTTGAGGAAAGAATGATAGTCTTTCTTCAGCTCATCGAATTTGCATTTGAAGATGGAATGATCTCTGAACAGGAAAGAACGATAATTGATATAGTAGCAAGAACCTTCAATATTTCAAAGAAGGAATATGACAATGCAATCGCCTTTATGATTGGCAGATCATATGATAACGTTTCTCCTGAATGCATTTTAATTATTGAAAGCGACGATCCCCAATTTTCAGGTTCCGGTCTTTATAAAAATTATGATAAGTGGCGTCACATCAGGATAAAAGGTTTTAAAGGTCTTCTGGTGGTGATGCATCTGGAAAGTACAGGCACTCTCATATTTACGTATGATGGATCTCTCGTACTTTATTTTAAAGGCAGAGACATTATTGCATGCCGGCCTTACCTGCTCGACAGAGGAGTGAATATTAAAGGACAGGGAATAGACCCTATCTATTATTCCAAGATTTTTAAAAAATTTGTTTCAAGGAAATTTCCTGAAAAAATAATCTTCGAAGGTCATGATGTAGAGTTCCAGTTTAAGAATTCCGAGAATGGTCTTCAGAAAATGAATTTCAGGGTCGAATCGGGAAACCTGATCGGAATAATGGGAGGAAGCGGAGTTGGTAAAACTACATTACTTAATCTGTTGCACGGGAAAATCAAACCTTCATCGGGTAATATTTTCATTAACGGATATGATATCAACGATGATTCAGATGAATTAAAGGGACTGATAGGCTTTGTACCTCAGGATGACATGCTGATTGAAGAGCTGACTGTATATCAGAATCTTTATTTCAACGCCAGGCTATGTTTCGGAGACTATAACGAGGAACAATTAAAAAATACTGTTCAGAAAGTACTTCAGGATCTTGATCTTTCTGATATCCGCGACTTGCAGGTCGGAGATATTCTGAATAAAAAGGTAAGCGGCGGACAGCGGAAAAGACTAAACATTGGTCTGGAGCTTATGCGTGAGCCGGTGGTACTGTTCATTGATGAACCAACTTCGGGTCTATCTTCTTTTGATTCCGAAAAAGTAATGAGTCTGTTGAGAAACCAATCTCTCAGCGGAAAACTTGTTTTTGCCATTATACATCAACCTTCATCGGATATTATTAAAATGTTTGACAGATTATGGCTGCTTGATAAAGGTGGTTATATGATTTATGATGGAGACCCGGTTGAGGCATTGGTATATTTCAAAACGGAAACTTCACAGGCCAATGCTGCAGAAAGTGAATGCCCTAATTGTGGAAATGTTGAAACTGACCACATTCTGCATATTGTTGAGGTTAAGGTCATCGACAATTCAGGTCATCCAGGGAAAGACAGACAGATAAGTCCAAAGGAATGGTACGAAAAGTACAAGAAGAAGATGATGCCCGTTCTTGGGGAGAAACCTGTGAAGTCTGTAATTCCGCCAAGCAATTTCAGGGTTCCGAAAAAATCTGATCAGATCCGGACCTTCATAAAACGAAATATAACCAGGAAATTGGCTGATCGTCAGTATATGATAATAAACCTTCTTGAGGCACCATTACTGGCATTTATCCTTGGCTATATCTCAAAATTCAGTGAGAACGGTGTATATAGTTTTTCTACGAACAAGAATTATCCTATATTCCTCTTCATGGCAGTTATTGTTGCTCTCTTTATGGGACTTACAGTAAGTGCAGAGGAAATTTTCCGTGACAGGAAAATCCTCGAAAGAGAGAAATTCCTTAATCTGAGCAGATTAAGTTACCTCATTTCGAAGATTAATTTCCTTTTTACCTTATCTGTCATACAGTCCCTTTCTTTTGTACTTGTAGCTAACTATATTCTTGAAGTAAAGGGAATGCTTTTTCAGCAATGGCTCATTCTTTTTTCAACAGCGTGTTTTGGCAACCTGTTGGGGCTAAATATTTCTGCCGGCATGCGAACCGCAGTTAGCATTTATATACTAATACCACTAATACTGGTTCCACAGCTCTTACTTGGGGGAGCCATGATTAAATTTGATGACCTGCATCAGTCCATAAGTAAGAAAATATATGTCCCTTTCATCGGTGATATTATGGTTACACGGTGGGCATATGAAGCCTTATGCGTTGAACAGTTCAAAACGAACTCATTTGAGAAGCCATTCTTTTATTATGATATGGCTGTAAGCCAGAATGACTGGAATGCATCCTTTCTGGTTCCTGCTCTGAAGCTAAAAGTCGCCAATTGTCTCGCCTCGGATAAAAATCCTGATTATAAGATGACTGTTGAAACGGATCTTAAAAAAATTAATTTCCATATTGACAATCTTTCAAATCTGACAGGTATTCAGCCAGGTCCCTGGATCCGCAATTTAAATTATAATGATTTCAATGAATCAATTGCAATGGATACAAAGAAATTGCTTGATAGTATGAGAGGATCATTCAGATTGCAAAGCAGACTCATGACTTTTAAACGCGACTCTCTCTATAAGCTTTTAGAGACAAAGATTGGAGAGGATCAGTTCGTCGCGTTAAGAGCGGCTAATTATAATGAGAATCTGGCAAATTATGTTCTTAACAGATTAGGTACCAATAAAATATATGATTCTCCTGATCGTCTTATTCAAAAAGCAGATCCGATATTTATGCCACCGGGATCAAAATTCGGACGAGCCCAATTTTTTGCCCCTTTCAAACAAATTGGCAATCTTAAAATAGAAACCCTGCTATTCAATATGATGGCAGTCTGGTTTATGATTGCAGGTCTTTTTGTGACATTATATTACAATGTACTTAAGAGGTTTATCAGGTTTCTCGAATCCCTTAAATTACCAATACTCAGAAAATTCGGAAGGGATCTCCTGCAGGGATAATTCAACCTCACCCCAACCCCTCTCCTTAAGGAGCTACTCTTTGTACACATCTTCGCGATCTTTTGGCCTTAAATACTCACCCCCTTCCCCTCTCTACTAACGTAACGAGGGGAGATCTCCTTACACAAAATTATAGTATAATGAGAAGGGAAATTGAGTATTTTTGCTAAACATTAACAGTGTAAATAACAAAAAAATTGATTTCGAGATTGTGAAAATGATAGCCCAAGAGCTTAGAACTCTATATAAAAATGGTAGTATCTTAATAATCATAGTTGGAACTTTATTACGTGCACGCCACTCTTTACGAAGTAGAGAGGGGAAGGGGGGTGAGTTCATCATGACAACTATCAGACTAAATTAATATGGAACAAAATAGACGGGTATATCCGAAAAAGAATCTTGGTCAGCATTTTTTGAAGGATGCATCAATAGCCAAAAGAATTGCAGGTTCTCTTACCGGTGAAGGATATAACTCTGTTCTCGAAATCGGCCCGGGAATGGGAATACTCACAGAATTTCTTCTGAACCGTGGTTTCAGTGATTTCAGGGTTATTGAAATTGACAATGAATCAGTTCATTATCTTAAATCTCACTTTCCTCAACTGGATATCATTACCGGAGATTTCCTTTCAATGGAAATTGACAAATACTTTGGTGAGAAAATGGGGATTATCGGAAATTTTCCTTATAACATCTCAACCCAGATATTATTCAAAGTCCTGAACCATAGGGATAAAGTTGCAGAGATTGCGGGTATGCTGCAGAAGGAAGTAGCTGAAAGGATATGTGCTGGTCCGGGTTCAAAAACATACGGCATTCTGAGCGTTCTTCTCCAGGCATTCTATAAAGCGGAATATCTTTTTACTGTATCAGAACATGTCTTTTCACCACCCCCGAAAGTGAAATCGGGTGTGATAAGGTTGATCAGAAATGACGTCACAAACCTTGATTGTGATGAGCTATTATTTTTCAGGGTTGTAAAAGCCTGTTTTAACCAGAGACGAAAAACACTCAGAAACTCAGTGCGGGCAGCATTTGAGCTTAGTCGCGATGATTATGATGAATTTGGATTACGCCCTGAACAGCTATCAGTTGAGCAGTTTGTTAAGCTGACAAACTGGATAGATGAAAACAGGATAAAATCAGAATGAAAAGCCGATTGCCTCAACAGGGTTCATCTTCGATGCAGAGTTAGCAGGCGCATATCCGGCTACAACACCAATTAGACCAGAAATAAATATCGCAAGAAACAGGTTGCCGACTGTGAGATACATATTCAGGTCCCAAAGATAGTTTATTATGATAGTCCCAATGAAGATCATGAATATTCCAAGAATTCCTCCGATTACAGAAAGAAGGACCGATTCGACCAAAAATTGCTGAAGTATAAAAAAACGTTTTGCGCCCAATGCCTTCTGAATACCTATTATATTCGTCCGTTCCTTTACGGAAACAAACATTATGTTAGCTATTCCAAAACCCCCGACAAGAATAGCGAATCCTCCAATGATCCATCCTCCGATATTTATGGCTGCAAATACGCCGCTGAAACTCTGAGTTATCAGACTTGCCCTGTTAATTGCAAAATTATCTTTCATTTCAGGACGAAGTCGCCTTGCAGCTCTCAAAATCATTGTAGCTTCGTCACTTAATTCCTGGATCTGGACACCGTCTTTAGCTTTAATCATAAGGGTGGCATCAAGAAAATTATTTTTCATATTCATAAAAGTCCTGCCAAAATTATAAGGAACTAATGTCTGTTCATCCATTCCGTTATCACTGATCCCACCTTTGCCTTCCTTTTTAAAAACACCTATAATGTTGGTTCTCTTGCCTGATATTGTAACCTGTTTACCAACAGGGTCGGTCTTGTTAAATAATTTCTCAGCTATCACAGCACCAACAATTGCAGAATTTCTCCCTGAAGCTATTTCCTCAGGTGTAAAATAACGGCCATTTGCGATTTCAAATGATCTGATATTATCATACTCAGGAGAAACGGCACTTGCATAGACATCACTGGCAAGATTCTTTTTGTATTTGATTTGTACAGGCTGGCTTACTGAAAAACATACCGAGGCAGATCTTGTTGACCTGTTCAGAACTGCAGTATAATCATCTTTCGTGATAACCGGCCTTTTGATAATATCCCACCATGGTTCGTCTATATTGAGACCCCATGGAAATTTATGTATGTAAATCACATTATCTCCCAGGGTTGAAATTTCGTCATGTACTGATTTTTCCATCCAGTCCAGCACTGTAAAGACTGATATAATACAAAAAATTCCTATCGTAATTCCCAGAAGAGACAAGAACGTTCTCAACTTATTGACGATAACAGAATTGAAAGCAAACAGAAAACCTTCTTTGAAAAGTCTGAAAAACATTATGTTGTGTTTTAATCAATGATCATGTACAGGATCAAAGATAAGAAAACCATCAGATTCCAGCTTATTATTAAGGTAAGTTATTTAAATGCAAAAATCAGAATGAAAAGCCAATGGCCTCTACAGGATTCATTTTAGCAGCTGTATTAGCAGGAGCATAACCGGCAATTATGCCAATTATACCTGAAATTATTATAGCCAGGAAAATGTTTGAGACTGTCAGATAAATATTCAATTCATAGATATAGTTTACAATTAGGGTACCTATAAATATCATAATTACACCTAAAAGTCCGCCAATGACAGAAAGCAGCATCGATTCAACTAAAAACTGCTGAAGTATAAAAAATTTCTTTGCACCAAGAGCTTTTTGAATGCCAATAATATTTGTTCTTTCCCTTACAGATACGAACATAATATTTGCTATTCCGAAACCGCCTACAAGGATGGCGAATCCGCCAATTACCCAGCCACCGATATTAATTCCAGCAAAAACCCCATTGAAACTCTGAGTAATAAGACTGGCACGGTTCATCGAAAAGTTATCTATCTCATCAGGATGAAGCCTCCTTGCTGCTCTCAGTATCATCGTTGCTTCATCGCTGAGCTCCTGTATAGGTACTCCATCCTTAGCTTTTATCATTAAAGTGGAATTAAGAAAGTTGTTTTTCATATTGATAAAAGTCTTTCCGAAGCTAAGAGGAACAACTGTCTGATCATCCATTCCGTTATCGCCAATCCCCCCATTTCCTTCTTTTTTGAACACGCCGATAATATTTGTTTTTTTACCGGCGATATCTACCTGTTTTCCAAGAGGATCTTCCTTCCCGAATAATCTCTCTGCAACAACCGCTCCCATTATCGCAACATTTTTCCCCGAAGCAGATTCTTCAGGTGAAAAATACCGTCCCTTTTCGATCTCAAAAGACCTGATCTCATCAAACTCGGGCGTAACTGCCCAAACATTGGCATCACTCGCGAGATTCTTCCGGTATTTTATTTGTTCAGGTTGAGTTATTGTAAGACAGGCTGATGCAGACTTAGTAGATCTTTCTAATATAGCCTGATAATCGTTTTTGGAAACAACCGGCCACTTGATAATGTCCCACCATTGCAGATGAGTGTTGAGACCCCAGGGCCATTTATTAACATATATTACATTGTCTCCGAGTGATGAAATCGAATCGTGGATAGATTTCTCCATCCAGTCGAGTATGGTAAATACCGAAATAATGGAAAAAATACCGATAGTTATTCCAAAAAGTGAAAGGAATGTTCTTAACTTATTAACAATGACCGATTTAACGGCGAATAAGAAACCCTCTTTAAATAGTCTGAAAAACATTTTTCTAATTTTGAGTCGCAAAGATAAATAAAATCAAAAGACCTATCCTTAAAATAAGCACCAATCATAGTGTGAACAACAGATTCTATAAAGAATTGTTGAATGTTAAATTATTTTGACTTCAGGTGATTTCCGTATTCGCTTTAAATACATCTTTGCAATGTTAAATTTGCTGATGTTTATAAATGATCTAAAATAAATTATCATTGATAATCATATATTATAATGTATGACGTTATTAAAAAAATATCTATTTTTAGACGCTCGGACAGGGACAGCCAATACGGTCGTAATTAGCATATAATGAGTAACAAACGAATTCAAAGTGCTCTGATTTCAGTTTTTTATAAAGATGGTTTGAATGATATAGTCAAGCTTCTGCATGAATTAGACGTAAAGATTTATACCACAGGAGGTACATTTGATTTTATTTCCGGGCTTGGCCTTCCGGCTATAAAGGTTGAAGATATTACGTCATATCCCTCTATTCTTGGTGGCAGGGTTAAAACATTGCATCCTTCCGTTTTTGGCGGTATTCTGGCCAGAAGAGAAAACAATTCCGATCTTGAACAGCTATCAAAATATAATATACCTGAGATTGACCTGGTTATTGTTGACCTGTATCCCTTTGGGGAAACTCTGAAATCATCGGATAAAGAGGAGGAGATTATTGAAAAGATTGACATCGGCGGCATATCACTTATAAGAGCTGCTGCAAAAAATTATAATGATGTTCTGGTAGTTTCAGGAAGAGAACAGTACGATTCTGTTCTATCATTATTGAAAGAAAAAAAAGGGTATACTTCAGTTTCTGACAGAAGGTTTTATGCTGCAAAAGCCTTTCAGACATCATCTCATTATGATGTAACAATCTTCAACTATTTTAACAGGGAGGCGTCAATTCCGGTTTTCAGAGAGAGTATAAATACATCATACCCTCTGCGTTATGGTGAAAACCCGCATCAGAAGGGAGTTTTCTATGGCGATCCCGACATGATCTTCAGGAAACTTCATGGGAAGGAAATATCCTACAATAACTTGCTTGACATTGACGCAGCTCTGAATATTATTGACGAATTCAAAACACCTACTTTCACAATTATAAAACATAATAATGCATGTGGTGTTGCCTGCAGGTCAAACGCATTTGACGCTTTCAAAGATGCGCTGGCATGTGATCCGGTATCTGCGTATGGAGGGGTTATAGTTACCAACTCAAATGTGGATGAGCACATAGCCGGTGAAATCGACAAAATTTTCTTTGAAATAATTATTGCACCAGGGTATTCGGACTCTGCACTTGAAATCCTGGAACAAAAAAAGAATAGAATAATATTGCAAAGGAATGATTCGGTAAAGATGAATTATGGCTTCAGATCCATTCTGAATGGGGTCCTGTGGCAGGAAAAGGATAACAGTACTGAATCGATTAAGGAGATGAGACCGGTTACTCTAAGGATACCTGAGAATTCGGAGATGGACGATCTGATATTTGCTAATATCATTGTTAAGCATAGCAAATCGAATGCAATAGTGATAGCAAAGAACAGGCAACTATGTGCAAGTGGTATTGGCCAGACATCGAGGGTGGATGCTTTGAAGCAGGCAATTGAAAAGGCCCGGTCTTTCGGCTTTGATCTGCAAGGATCGGTTTTAGCTTCAGATGCTTATTTCCCGTTTGCTGACAGTGTTGAAATAGCACACAAAGCCGGAATTACAGCAATAGTACAACCAGGCGGTTCAGTAAGGGACAAAGAATCAATTGATTATTGTTCTTCAAATGGAGTAGCTATGGTTTTTACAGGTGTGAGACATTTTAAACATTAAGTATATATAATAAATTAATTAGCTCATAAAATGGGATTATTTTCATTTTTAACACAGGAAATTGCAATCGATCTGGGAACAGCAAATACCATCATAATTCATAATGATAAAGTTGTTGTTGATGAACCATCAATAGTGGCAATTGATAAAAACTCGGGAAAACTGTTAGCAATAGGGGAAAAAGCCAGACAGATGCATGGGAAGACCCATGAAAACATAAAGACTATAAGACCTTTGCGCGACGGAGTAATTGCCGATTTCAACGCAGCAGAGCTTATGATACGCGGAATGATAAAGATGATAAATAAAGGACCACGCCTTTTCTCCCCATCTCTTAAGATGGTAGTTTGTATACCATCGGGAAGCACCGAGGTAGAGATCCGTGCAGTCCGTGACTCCTCTGAGCATGCCGGAGGACGTGATGTTTACATGATTTATGAGCCAATGGCTGCTGCGATAGGTATCGGACTTGATGTTGAGGCGCCTGAAGGCTGTATGGTAGTAGACATCGGCGGCGGGACAACTGAAATCGCTGTTATTGCTCTGGGAGGAATAGTCTGTAATAAATCTATCAGAATTGCAGGAGATGGCTTTACGGCTGACATTCAGGCATATATGCGTCATCAGCATAATATCAAAATCGGGGAACGTACAGCAGAGGACATAAAAATCGGAGTAGGAGCAGCTCTGCCTGATATAGAGAATCCGCCAGCGGATTATGTTGTCAGGGGTCCGAACATCATGACAGCTCTTCCGATCGAAATTCCGGTTTCTTATCAGGAAATAGCTTATTGTCTTGATAAATCACTGTCAAAAGTTGAAGCTGCTCTTTTGAATGTGCTTGAGCAGACTCCACCGGAGCTATATGCCGACATCGTTAATAAAGGGATCTATCTCGCCGGAGGCGGCGCGCTGCTCAGAGGTCTCGACAGAAGACTTACCGATAAAATAAATATACCTTTCAATGTTGTGGAAGATCCATTGCATGCAGTCGCCCGAGGTACGGGGGTTGCTCTTAAAAACGTTGATAAATTTCCTTTCCTGATGAGATAATCAAAAAAAGTGAATGAGGAACCTGCTGAATTTTCTGACCAGATACAATAATCTTATTGTTTTTCTTGTTCTCGAAGGAATAGCTTTATATGTGATATCAACAGGGAATAGTTACCAAAACTCCAGTTTAATGAATGCGGTTAAAGGTGTAACCCGCGGTATTGAGCAGAGGATTTATAATACAGGATCGTACCTGAGTCTTAGGGATATCAATGAAAGACTTGCAATGGAGAATGTTGCTCTGAAAAACAGAATAGAGCAGATGGTGAAGAAAGAGAATCCGGTTTTTATTTCTGTGCAGGATTCAATCTATAATCAACAGTATCAGCATACATCAGCCGAAGTTATCAGCAATTCAATAAACAAGCAGAAGAATTTTTTTACGATTAACAAAGGTGAGCAGCAGGGAATAAAAGTTGACATGGCGGTTGTTTCTTCAGATGGGGTTGCGGGAGTGATTGTTGGCTGTTCAAAAAACTATTCAGTGGCTATGTCGATCCTGAATATCGATTTCAAATTAAGCGCCAGGATTAAATCGAATGGTTACTACGGTTCTCTGGGTTGGGACGGCAGAGATTACAGGTATGCTATTCTGAGTGAGATACCCCAGCATGTTAATGTTAGTGTCGGAGATACCATTGAAGCAACAGGCTTTTCTGCAATATTCCCCGAG
Organism: uncultured Bacteroidales bacterium; assembly: GCA_963823065.1. Taxonomy (GTDB): domain Bacteria; phylum Bacteroidota; class Bacteroidia; order Bacteroidales; family VadinHA17; genus LD21. Next base: position 92,947 of record CAWGJX010000001.1, on the reverse strand, counting down.
GGCGTTGTAGTTGGAACTGTAAGTGATTATGAGAAAGTAGGAGGGGATTTTTATAAAATCCGTGTATCAATAATGACAGATTTTAAAAAGTTGCATTTTGTAGATGTTATCGGTAACATGAAAAAGAAAGAGCTACTTGATCTTGAAAAATTATTTAAATGATCAATACAATTCTTAGGTTTGTTCTGATTTTTATTTCGCTTGTACTGCTTCAGGTTTTGCTTTTTAATAATATACAGTTCAGCGGATATATTAATCCGTACGTCTATATAATGTTCATTCTTCTTTTACCTATCGAAATTCCTTCATGGTTGTTGCTGATATTAGCATTTACGATCGGTATGATAATTGACTTTTTTTCCGGTTCTCCCGGCATTCATACTTCAGCAACAGTTCTTGCAGGATTTGTAAGACCTTATGTAATACGGGTCGTATCGCCCAAAGACGGGTATGAGGCGGGTTCCGAACCGTCTATGGCGAATTATGGATTCAGATGGTTTTTTTCATATACTTTGCTCATTGTGCTTATACATCACACTGCCCTTTTTTATCTTGAAGTATTCCGCTTTACCGATTTCTTCAGGACATTGCTCAGAGTAATTTTAAGTACATTCTTTTCGGTTGCTTTTATTCTTCTGATTGAATACTACAGGAGAGGAAAGAATTAATACCAAATCATGAAAGATTCATTCATTAACAGAAAATATGTTATAATGGCAATCATTGCACTGGCAACTATCGGGTTGTTAGTGAGACTTTTTATTATACAGGTTGTTAAAAGTTCTTACCGTCTTTCAGCAGATAATAATGTACTAAGATATGTTACACAATATCCTGCCAGGGGGCTTATATTAGACAGAAACGGGAAATTGATTGTTTATAACCAGGCTGCCTACGATCTCATGGTGGTCCCTGCTCAGGTCACAAAAATTGACACTGCCTCTTTTTGTGATTTACTCGGAATTTCAAAGGACCTGTTCAGAAAACAGATGAAACTTGCAATAAACTATTCAAGGCGTGCCTCCTCTGTATTTTTGAAGCAGGTATCGAATGAAACATATGCAAGGTTCCAGGAAAAAATGTTTTTGTATCCGGGATTTTATGTTCAGCCGCGGACACTAAGGAAATACTCGAAACCTGTAGCTTCTCATGTTCTTGGTTATGTAAGTGAAGTAGATGAAAACCTAATCAAAAAAAATCCATACTATAAACCCGGAGATTATATTGGCAAGAGCGGGATTGAAGAATCATACGAAAAGGTGCTCAGAGGAAAACGCGGCGTGAAAATATTTCTTGTCGACGTGTTCAGTCGTGTTAAAGGTTCTTATGAGCAAGGGAAACTTGATACGCTTGCTGTGCAGGGGAAAGATATAGTTACCGGCCTGGATCTTGACCTGCAGGCGTATGGCGAAGAATTGATGAAGAACAAAAAAGGAAGTGTAGTGGCCATTGATCCAAAAAGCGGCGAAGTGCTCGCACTCATTTCGGCTCCTGATTATGATCCTGCTTTACTGGTTGGACGAGTGAGATCGGAAAATTTCGCAAAACTACTTGAAGATACAGTTTTACAGCCTTTATTTAACAGGGCGACAATGGCATCGTATCCCCCCGGATCTACTTTCAAACCTGTAAATGGATTGATTGGACTTCAGGAAGGGGTAATTACACCTCAAACGTTATTTGAATGCCATAGGGGATACCTGTTCATAGCATGCCATGTTCATCCCTCTCCTCTGAGTATAGTCGGTGCGATAGGCAATTCATGTAATGCATATTTTTGTCAGACTTACAGAAGGGTACTTGAAAATCCGGCTTACAATTCTATAGCTGACGCATATGATAAATGGAAAAGCTATCTTGACGAATTTGGTTTTGGGAGCAAACTGGGCACTGATTTTGCAAATGAGCTAAGCGGTTTTATACCTTCCAGGGGCTATTTTGATAAATATTATGGTGCGAACAGATGGAAAGCACTCACAGTTATTTCAATGGCAATAGGCCAGGGAGAAGTTGGGACAACTCCTCTCCAGATGGCAAATATGACTGCAGCTATTGCAAACCGGGGCTATTATTATACTCCTCACATCGTAAAATCAATTGGTGACAATGGTGAAATTGATAAGCGTTTTACAACAAAGCATCAGATTGACATTGACACTGCAAATTTCGGTCAGATTGTCCTTGGTATGCAGCAAGCAGTCGCAAGCGGTACCGCAGCAGGTGTCAAATTAAAGGACATTATCATTTGCGGAAAAACCGGAACAGCTCAAAATCCGCATGGGGCTAACCATTCTGTTTTTATTGCCTTTGCGCCAAAGAATGATCCGAAAATTGCAATTGCCGTTTATGTGGAAAATGCCGGATTCGGAGCTACCTATGCTGCCCCTATTGCCAGTCTCATGATAGAAAAATACATAAAAAGAGAAATTACAAATAAGGCTCTGGAAAAACGAATTCTGGACCTTAATCTTGAAAAAAGCGCAGATAGTGAATCGGAGCGTTAATATATGGAAAGGGATCGATAAGACTTCGATAGTCTTGTTTTTGCTTCTGATTTTTATGGGTTGGATCAATATTTATGCTGCTGTATTTAATGAAGAACATGCAGGAATACTCGATTTATCACAGCGTTATGGGAAACAGTTTCTTTGGATTTGTGCATCCATCATTCTCGCAATATTTATTGTAATAATAGATAACCGGTTTTATTTCTTCTTCTCATGGTTCATTTATGGGTTTTGCATGTTGTTGCTTGTCCTGGTTATTTTTGTCGGAAAGGAAATAAACGGGGCAAAATCGTGGTTTGAATTTGGAAGTATAAGTCTCCAGCCATCTGAACTGGCAAAATTCGGAACCTCCCTTGCCCTTGCCAGTTATTTAAATACCAGGAGACAGGATCTGACACGGCTTTCTGTCCTTATTCCGGCTGCAGCTATAATATTATTCCCGGCATTCCTTACTTTACTCCAGCCCGACATGGGTTCCGCTCTTGTATATTTTTCCTTATTTATTGTTTTGTTCAGGGAAGGGATGAGTCCCTATATTTTCTTCTCTGCCCTGCTGGCAATCCTCTTGTTTTTTCTTACCCTTCTGACAAATAATCTAACTCTGTCAATCGTACTAATAGCCATTGCAATTATCCTTGTCTGGTTTACAACACACAAATGGAAACTGGTTTTTTATTCCTCGGGTGTACTTTTTCTTATAACCGGATCTTTGTTTCTGATAGATCATTTTATTTTAAAATCGATTGGTAACGAAATGGTTATAATAATTTCAATAATTCTTTCAGGCATCGTCTTTGTATTTTATTTTTTCTATAAGCGAGCCATGCCAATTCTGATTATATACTTGTTTCTTATAGGAAGTGTCGTTTATGTTAATTCTGTTGATTATGTTTTTAACAACTTCCTGAAGCCTCACCAGAAAGAGAGAGTGGACATCCTGCTTGGATTTAAAACCGATCTGCACGGAACCGGGTATAATGTAAACCAGTCAATTATCTCTATTGGATCAGGCGGAGTTGCCGGGAAAGGTTTTTTACAGGGGACACAGACAAAATTTAAATTTGTACCAAAACAAAGTTCTGATTTTATATTTTGTACTGTTGGAGAAGAGTGGGGTTTCCTTGGTTCAATTGTAATAATTGGAATCTACCTGTTTCTCCTTTTAAGATTAATAACGCTTGCGGAGCGGCAAAGGTCAGAATTTTCAAGAGTGTATGGATATTGCGTTGCATCCATTCTGTTTACTCACGTCTTTCTCAATATAGGTATGGCTATAGGTCTTGTGCCGGTAATTGGTATCCCTTTGCCGTTTCTAAGTTACGGAGGAAGTTCTTTATGGGGATTTACCATCCTGTTGTTTATATTCCTGCGACTTGATGCAAGCCGTACCGAGTACCTGGTTTAATCAGAATGGAATTGTTATTCTGTGAGAAATTTCAATACCAAAATCTTTTTCAACATAATCAATGAGTTGCGGGAAGAATTCCATAAAATCATCCTGAAGAGAATAATAATTTTTTTTAAGCGCATGCATAGCAAACCGTGTTTCATTTGGAAGAGTGGATCTTTTGCTCAGCGTGTTTAAAACATGACGAATCCCGTTCAGTGACTGATATGATTCAATCCAGTTATTTATAATAAAAAACGGCATCATTTCCCTTACATTTTCAGGCATGATTTCATAATTGTTCACAAGAGCTCTGTAGAAATTATATGTTACACTTTCAAGAGGCCTTCTGGAGAAAAAATCCCATTCTTTAGTAAGAAAATGGTCGTAAATTATATCGGTGATTACTCCTGAATATTTGTGGTATTTTCTTGTGAAAAATATTTTGCTGCGGTGGACAACAGGATGTGAATCGGTAAAACCGTCAATGTGCCTGTGCAAAATAATGCCTTTTCTTATAGGTTCGGGGTACTTAAGGTAATCGCGTCCTTTTACATAATCACCTATATAATTGCCAATGATTATTTTATCAGAATCACCTGAAAGATATATATGAGCAAGCACATTCATAACATGTCATAATAGTACAAAGAATTTGCCATATACCTTCGCATATTGAAAACATTTTCTTTAACATGTTTTCAATACATGGCTGAAATGTGTTTAAAAAATTGTTAATCAGTAATATATGCTATATAATTGGCATTAAAAAAAATACTCTGAAACACTCGGAATTTCGGTGTGCAAATTATACATTTGTTACTTCATTTTAAAATGAAAACTCATTCCGGTAATTAAATTTCTTAAAACTAAGGAGGATTTATGACTAAGAAAAATGTCATCATAATTGGTGCAGCGGGTCGCGATTTTCATAATTTCAATACTTGCTACAGGGACAATGAAAGTTATAATGTGGTTGCCTTTACAGCGGCACAGATACCAGATATTGATGGTAGAAAATATCCAAAAGAGCTTGCCGGCAAATTATATCCTGATGGTATTCCCATTTTCGCTGAAGAAAACCTTAATGATCTCATTAAAAAATACAAGGTAAATGATTGTGTCTTTTCATATAGTGATGTTCCCTACCAGAGGGTAATGTCTGTAAGTGCAATAGTTAACGCAGCAGGAGCGAACTTTATTTTGCTTGGTCCTGATGATACTATGGTAAAAAGTACTAAACCTCTTATTGCTGTAGGTGCCGTAAGAACCGGATGTGGTAAAAGTCAGACATCAAGAAAGGTAATTGAGTTGCTGATGGAAAGGGGATTAAAAGTAGTAGCAATACGTCATCCTATGCCATACGGTGATCTGAATGCACAGAAAGTTCAGCGTTTTGCAGTTGTCAAAGATCTTGAAAAACATAAATGTACTGTTGAGGAAATGGAAGAGTATGAGCCTCACGTTGTAAGAGGAAACGTCATATACGCCGGGGTCGATTATGAAGCAATATTGAGAGCAGCTGAAAATGATCCATCAGGTTGTGATGTTGTTCTGTGGGATGGCGGAAATAATGATTTCCCATTCTACAAACCCGACCTTATGATTACTGTTACTGATCCTCACAGGGCTGGTCATGAACTGAGATATTACCCGGGTGAAGTGACTCTGCGTATTGCTGATGTGGTTGTGATAAATAAAATGGATAGCGCTGCTCCTGATGCTATTCAGATAGTCAGGGAAAGCATCAGCAAGGTAAATCCTAAGGCAATTGTTATCGATGGGGCATCACCTATTAAGGTTGATGATTCTTCATTAATACGAGGTAAGAGGGTTCTTGTGGTTGAGGATGGACCAACCCTTACACATGGAGAAATGAAACTTGGTGCCGGGGTAGTTGCTGCTCACAAATTCGGAGCTGCCGAACTCGTTGATCCGCGTCCTTTTACAGTTGGTAAATTAAGTGAGACATTCAGATTATATCCTAATATAGGAACTCTGCTTCCTGCAATGGGCTATGGTGATCAGCAATTGAAAGACCTTGAAACCACTATCAACAATACTGACTGTGACAGTGTGATTATAGCTACACCAATTGATCTGAACAGAATCATTAAAATTAAAAAACCAAATACACGGGTGTATTATGATCTCCAGGAAATTGGCGATCCTAATCTTTCCCAGGTTATTGATGAATTTGTTAAACAGCATAAACTGGAAAAATAAAAAAAGGAGGCCCGGTGCCTCCTTTTTTATTTGATTTCAGTATAAGATTTCAAGATTGCCACACCCTCGTTCCTCGGGCTCGCAATGACCGGAGACATTATCGGTCATTGCGAGAAGCGAAGCTTCGAAGCAATCTCATTTATTTGTCCAGTTGTTTGGTTACTTTCTTGTATTTCTCCACCCTTGCATCTTTTATAACGCCACTCCAGTTCAGTCCGTAGCCGAAGTCATAAGTATGCCCTTCTGAATCAACATAACAAACCATATCAAAGGGCACATCTTCCTTCTGGGTTTCAACGGTATTCATATCAGCCGGCATCTGCATTGGCAGTAAACCTGAAGGTTCGGCAGCGCCTGTGATAATGTCAAGGAGAGCCTGATCCTGTACGTCGAAGTTAACGAGTATCGCATCAGCATCTTTTTCAAATTCATTGAATACCATTGGCTTGGACATTGCTACTGATACTATAACCGGTTTCCCTTTCATAGCTTTTTTAGTATCAAGCACCATCTTCAGATCTGAAAAATTCGTTGCAGTGACCGATTTCCCCTTGTATGTCCGGTTTGTAAATTTTTCCAATGGGTCTCCGCCGGCCAGGCTGGGATCCCGGGCAAGAACAGCTTTGTATGTACCATACTGTAAGCTTATTGGAACATATCCATTACCACCTTTTTTCACATCTGCCGGGTCATAACCGCTTCCTGAATTCGGACTCCTTATAACTACAAGTGCAAAGTCAGCCTCAGAAGGGTTATCAGTTACCTTGAAGTATTTTTTTACAATATTAAGGTTAACAGGATAATTTACTGACTCTGGTGTAGTACCACCAAAGAAATCTCTTCCCGCAGGAGTAATTCTCTTAGGGATATATACAGTTTTTTGTTTTTCAACAGGTAAGACCTTGTTTTTATCCTTAAGCATAACTATTGATTTCAGCTGTGCATTATATCCGGCTTTCATGAAGTCCTCATTTCCAACAATTGACGTCGTTTCCTCAATGTTAAGATAAGGGTTTTCAAACAAGCCGACTCTCAGGATATTTTTAAGAAGACGAACGGCAGATTGTTCCATCCTGCTTCTCATGAATTGTTCTCCATGTTCGTTAACTCCCATCTTATAGGCTTCCAGAACAGGTCCTGCATCATTGTTACCACCAAATTGGTCCACCCCGGCCATAATGATTTTATAGTGTCTTTCCGGAATTGTAAGGGTCTCAGCACCCCAGCATGTCGTGCCAAAACCGTCAACAGCTTTCTCATCTGAAGTAACTCCCCAGTCGGTGCAGATGACTCCGTCAAAGCCATATTTGCCACGTAAGAGATCATTTATAATATACTTATTGTAGCTGTTTCCTACATTCTCATTGTTTTGTTTATCAATACCAAAAGATATGGTATAATAAGGCATTACTGCTGAAGCCGTTTTTGTTTCGCCTTCAAGCTTAAGGGCCCCTTCGGTAAATGGGATAAGCTGATCTGCAAGATCATTACCGGGATAAACTGCATATTTCCCAAAGGAATAATGCGCGTCACGGCCACCTTCTTCCGGGCCTCCACTGGGCCAATGTTTAATCATGGTATTTACGCTGGTGTATCCCCAGCCACCTGAAATAGCTTTGGCACCTAGGGAAGTCTGGAACCCGTCACAATAGGCGCGTGCCATATCGGCTGTAAGCTGAGGGCATTCACCGAAAGTTCCGTTTACCCTTGCCCAACGAGGCTCAGTAGCCAGGTCAATCTGTGGTGACAGTGCAGTAGAAATACCCAGGGCACGGTATTCTTTTGCGGCGATCTGACCAAATAGTTTCACCTCTTCGGGATCAAAAGTGGCTGCCATACCAAGTGACCCTGGCCACATCGATATTTGTCCTGCTGAACCGACATTATATTCTGCATCTGAATTAGAACGATGCCGCGGGTCAGAACTGTTATTAGCGGGAATCCCAAAACCAATGCCTTCACAGAGAGCCTGAACTTTGTTATTCCAAAGGGCTGCTATTTCAGGACTTTGCACTGAAGTAACAAGGACATGCCGGAGGTTATCTTTTGTCAGAAACTTTATTTGCTGGTCACTCAGGTCGAACGGTTTTGCTCCGCTTTCAGCAAATGGCTTTCCATTGTAAGTGCTTGATCCGAAACGCGTACTTCCCGAAGGAATCGCCTGATGGGCACTGTAAAGCATCAGACCTGCAATCTGTTCAATACTCATTTTTGATGCAAGATCCCTGGCTCTTTCTTCCGCACTCAGACGCCAGTCTTCGTAAATGTCGAGCTTGCCATTCTTGTTCAAATCTTTAAATGCCAGTCCTTTAACAGTTATTATTTTAACGCCGGAAGTTGTGTCATAACCAAGAGTCTGGCCACCTTTATTATTGACAATTCTTATTGAACCGGTTCCTGTTTCGCTCCAGTTTTTGCAACTGCCAAGAGTGAGGGCGACTGTAATAGCAGCAACCAGGTAAGCGTAAATTTTATTTTTTTTCATATCAGGTAGGTTTTGAAATATGGGAAATAAAGGTAAGTGTTTATAATCTTTTTCTGAGTTTTTTTCCTTCTTCCTCAAACCCGGGTTTATTTAATAATGCAAACATGTTTTTCTTGTATGCTTCTACCCCGGGCTGATCAAATGGATTGACATCCAGAATATAACCGCTTACGGCGCAGGCCAGCTCAAAGAAATAGATTAATTGTCCAATATAATACTCATCAAGTGAAGGAATAGTCAGCGTTATGATTGGGACATTACCATCGTTATGTGCAAGAGTGGTTCCTAATTCGGCATTGTAATTGACCTCATTGAGTCTTTTGCCGGCAAGATAGTTCAATTGATCGGAGTCGTCTTTTTCGGGAGGAATGCTAAGCTTTTTAGCTGAATTCTTCACAGAGAGTATTGTTTCAAACAGGATTCTTTGCCCATCCTGAATATACTGACCCATTGAATGAAGATCAGTTGTGAAATCAACTGATGCAGGAAAAATACCTTTGCCATCCTTACCCTCACTTTCGCCATAAAGTTGTTTCCACCATTCGGAGAAGAAATGAAGCTTTGGGTTGAAACCTACCATAATTTCAATAGATCTCCCATTTTGCAGGAGCAGGTTTCTGGCTGAAGCATAAAGAAGTGACGGATTTGTTTCTGCATGTTTGTTTTTTCTCGTCAGCTCTTCCATCGATTTGGCTCCCTTAACAAGTAACCTGATATCGAACCCGCATATTGCAACTGGCAATAAACCAACCGGTGTAAGGACAGAATATCTTCCTCCGATATTGTCGGGGATAATAAAGGTTTCGTATCCATCCGAATCGGCCAATGACCTTAGAGCCCCCTTTTTTGCATCTGTAATGGCGATAATCCTTTTAGCTGCTTCAATCTTGCCAACTTTTTTTTCTAAATGATCTTTCAGTATCCTGAATGCAATAGCGGGTTCAGTGGTTGTTCCTGACTTTGAGATAACAACAATGGAATAATTTCTCCCATCGAGTAGTTCAAGAAGTTCAGCAAGATAGTCTTCGCTGATATTCTGTCCGGCAAAAATCACATCGTGATGTCTGGCTGTTAAAAGAGTGGAAAATGAATGAGAAAGAGCTTCGATTACGGCTCGTGATCCGAGGTAAGATCCGCCAATGCCAATTACTACCGTTGTATCTGAAACTGACCTTAGATGAAAGGCAGTTTTTTCAATTTTCTCAATGTGGGAGAGGATATCATCGGGAAGGGAGAGCCATCCCAGAAAATCGTTTCCCAAACCAGTTCCGGCATTAAGAGTATCGAGATGTCTTACAGCGAGTTGTGCATTTGCAATAATTTCTTCAGCTGAGATAAATTTGCTGGTATTCTTCAGATTGATGCTTAAACTTTCCTTCATTTCAATTATTTTTTCGATTGATATAATATTTATTTACCCCCCACCTGCCTTTCCCTAATGGGGAAGGAGAGAAAAATATCATTTCCCGTTTTGGGAAACAGTAAAGGGGACTTCAACTACATGAATTGAAGCCCAAAGTTAAAAAAAGCCGCTGAAGGAATCCGGCGGCTTTTAATAATATTTGGAATATATATGGAAGTTATCTTCTGTGAACTCCTCCGGCACTTGATGAATGAGCGTCAATGTATTTAGGATCTCCCTTGTAATTAATATCGCCGGCGCTCGAAGCTCTGGCGGTGAGCCTCTCTGAAACATTTACATCTGCATCACCTGCACTTGAGACAGAAATATCTGCTTCCCTTGTTTTAAGATCGTAAGCTTTCAGGTCTCCGGCACTGCTCAGATCAGCTCTGAGCATATCTGTTTCCCCTGTGACTGTAATATCACCCGAACTGCTGATATCAACATCTATATTCTTTGCATTTACTTCTATCTTAATATCTCCTGCACTGGTTGCAGACAAATTAAGTCTGTCAGTATTTATTGGACTCTCGCCATAAACATCTCCTGCACTTGTTGTTTTTATTGAATTAACTTCCTTCATTGTGACGTATACTCTTTTTTTCTCCGCATTACGGATATTATACTCACTATAAACATTTAACACTCCGTTTCTGACTTCAGTAAGAATATACTCATGAAGATTCTCATCTGCTTCTACCGAAACAGACTCATTATTTCCCTGTTTCAGGTAGACATCAATACCAGAACTTACTTTTATTCCTGTAAAAGAATCGGTCTTCCTTTCTTTGGTGACCACATTCCCATGACCTGACACAGTTCTCCAGTTCTGGCCGTTAATACAGGAGGTGATCCCAAGGATGATTACAGCAATTGTTAACGATCTAAGGCTTTTCATACTTCTTTAATATTAGTTTCTTGAATTCTAACCGGGATAAAGACCGGAAGAAAAGTGTTTTGTTGCACCGGAAATAAAAATTATTGGTGAATATTTAAAGTATTTGGCAACACTTCCAGTCCTTCTACTTGAAACCCCCCAACCCCCCCAATGGGGGGCTTAAAGAACAGAAATCAGAATGAGGAACATTTGAACTTAGAATTCAGAACTATGATTTTAATTCTAAATTCATCGTTCGCTTATTCTTTATTCATCGATTTTAAAGTCCCCCAAGAGGGGGATTCAGGGGGTTGAAAGCTGAGGGAGTTTTCAACTCATTTCTTGTCAGTGCCACTTAAATATTTTCAATCCCACTGTGAAGAATAGTGTGCCTATAGACAGAAGGATAATAATCGGCAATGCAACCTCATGATAACCTGCTCCTTCATTGAAGATGCTTCTTATTCCATCAGCCACCATTGTTAAAGGGAGATATTTTATAAAAGGGATGCTCCAGTCAGGAAAATTCTGATAGCTGAAGAAAATACCTGAGAGCACCATCATTGGAAATACTACGAAATTTATAAGTCCATTACCAACTTCAGTATTAGAAGTATGAGATGATACCAGGACCGCTAAGCCGGCAAAAGCAATATTACCTGCAAGGAACATGAGTATCAGTGCTGAAATATCACCCTGGATAGTCATTTTAAAAGCAAAAAGTGCAAACAGGAACAGTATAAATGATTCAATAAAATTCATTGTAATCCTTACCGTAATCAGAGCGATGAGGAAATGTGATTTCTTCATTGGTGTTGCCACAAGCCTTCGTAAAAGTTTTTTTGATCTTTTCTCAATTATCCCATAGCTGATTCCCCACATGCTTGACATCATTACCCCCATTGCTATCAGTCCCGGGACCAGGAAATCGATGTAGCGGGTGCCGGTGACTGTTAAAGGTTTAATTTCTGTATTACCCTGTTCATGATATATTTTTCCCTGTCCGATAGCAGTACTTAGTTTCAGATAAGTGAGCTGAGCATCAGGATTCATTGGATCAAAGTGATATTCAATTGAGTCATTCCTGCCAAGAAGAAGTACATTTATGGTACCGCGTTTGAGTAATTTTATTGCTTCATCCCATTTCAATTGATAGAACTGGAAAATGGAGTTACCGAGTTTTTCATCTCTGATCGTGTATTTCCATTTCCATGAACCAGAATTAGGGGATAAGTTTTTTTCACAGTTCTTTTGCAGGAAACTGTCAATAACAATGTTTTCAGAACCTGAGGATGAACTTCCGGTCATACTTATGATTGCGACTTTACGCACGACATCCGTCTTCTTTGTAAAAGCAAGGCCAAGACCCAGAGACATCAGGATCGGGAACAATATACCCCAGAAAAGGACCCCGGGTTCCCTGATTATTTCACGGAAAAGAGCAGAAATAAGCTGCCATAATTGATTAAATCTTATTGGTCTATTCATTTATCTTCCTTCCAGTTAAAGAAACAAACAGATCGTCAAGAGTCTTACGACGACATTCCATATGCTTCAGAGTAATATTTTTTGATTTCATGAAGGTCATGAAGGCCGGAAGTTCTGTTTCAAAATTTGTGAGAGTGAAAAAACCTTTTTCGTTTGACTCGCCCTGATGAATTATAAATGGCAAATCTGATGAAATCAACTCTTCTTTTTTTAGAGGTCTCTCAGCAGTAAATTCAACGACTTTCTCGGAAGTGTCTTCTTCGAGCAACTGATCAAGAGTACCTTCTTTTAAAATTACACCGTTGTCAATTATTATAATATAATCGCATAGAATCTCAGCTTCCTCCATATAATGTGTAGTAAGGATCATTGAGGTTTTGGATTTTTTTTTCAGACCTTTCAATATTTCCCAAATTTCGCGCCTGGCATTAGGATCCAGTCCTGTAGTAGGCTCGTCGAGCAGAAGGATGGCAGGCTTATTTATCAGCGATATTCCTATTGCCAGCCTCTGCCGTTGTCCCCCTGAGAGATTTACCACATACGATTTCCTTTTTTCTTCAAGTCCGACGATATCAATTATTTCGTTAACACGTTTAATTCCCATATTAAAAAAGGCAGCAAACAGCATCAATGTCTCCGAAACCCTGAGCTTATCTATAAACCTGGTTTCCTGGAGGGAAAGTCCAATGATTCTGTGAAGCTCATCTTCATTCCCTTTCCACTTTTTCCCCATAATTGAAATTTCTCCCTTATCGGGTTTTTGAATGCCTTCAATCATCTCAACAAGAGTGGTTTTGCCGGCTCCATTCGGTCCTAGAATGGCAACAAATTGACCCTCAGGTATTTTTAAATCAATTCCTTTTACAGCCTGAACAGTTTTGAAAGACTTCCAGACATTTTTTACCTCTATGACAGGATCAGTATGCATATTTAATTCTCTGGTTAAATGTAATCTTTTTTTTAGAGAGGATTTGTTTAAGAATCTCATAAATCGTAACAATTTTATCTTGTGCGATGTTCGGATTTGTTGTAACTTTATAAAAAAATGAACCTGAATAAGACCATCATTCTGCTTCTATCTCTGACGTTACTGCTCTCGTGCAAGCAGAGAAACGTGCAGTCAAACGGAGATAAATTATCTGCACAGACAACTACCAATATTTCTGGTAATTTTAGTATAAGCGGAGCTTATGCTCTTTATCCTCTGGTAAAGAAATGGAGTGATGACTTTATGAAGTTGCACCCTAAAGTAACGATAGTTGTTTTAGAAGGTGGAACGGGTCAGGGGCTCGATGATTTGAGATCAAAGAAAAGTCAGCTTGCTATGATATCAAGACCTCTTACTGATACAGAGCTTGAAGAAGGTATTTGGACTGTCCCGGTTGCAAAAGATGGTGTTGCCCCGATTGTAAACAAGAAAAATCCTTTTCTGAAGAAAATATTAGCACAGGGTCTTAGCCCCGAAAAGTTTCTAAAAGTATTTACTGGTGATAAACCATTTACCTGGGGAGAAATGCTCGACACTACCCTTAAAGAAATAGTTCCTGTTTTTATCAGGAAGGACGAATCGGGGGCAGCTGTTGTTTTTGCCGGGTTTCTCAACAAAGAAGCCAGTGATCTTAAAGGAACCGGTGTAACTGGTGATGCTGAGATGATCAGAAGCATACAAAATAATCCTCTCGCAATTGGTTTCTGCAATTTCTCCTTTGCTTTTGATGTAGTAACAGGCGATCAGACTAAAGACATCCAGATTGTACCAACCGACCTTAATTATAATAAAAAAATTGACAGAAAAGAGATACCTTTTAATAACCTGGATAAGGCGCACCGTGGATTGTGGCTGGGGATATATCCAAAAGATCTTTGCAGGGAACTCACTTTTGGCTCACTCGAAAAGCCATCTGATGAGGCGATTTTGGAATTTTTGAAATATGTTCTGACAGAAGGACAGAATGATATTAAATCAACAGGGCTTTGTGAATTGAATGAAGTATATGTTGGTTATTCAATTGATAAGCTAAAATAGGAGATCACTTAGTTCCAAATAATCTGTCACCGGCATCGCCTAGTCCCGGTACAATATATCCATGTTCATTTAGCTTTTCGTCAAGACCGGCAAGATATATCTGAACATCAGGATGATCTTTCATAATTCTCTCAACTCCCTGTGGAGCACCTACAATACATACAAGCTTTATGGTTTTGGCGCCATTGTTTTTAATCACCTGGATTGCATCAGTGGAACTTCCCCCGGTGGCAAGCATCGGGTCGAGAACCATTACTACGGCTTCGGAAAGATTATCGGGGAATTTGGAGTAGTATGTGATAGGTTCCAATGTATTATGATCCCGGTACATGCCGATATGACCTATTCTTGCAGTTGGGATAAGGTTTGAAATACCATCGACCATCCCCAAACCCGCTCTTAATATTGGTACCAGAACAACATCTCTTGCCAGTTCCTGAGTGGTGCAGAACCCCAGCGGAGTTTCAATTGTGATATCCCTCACAGGCAGATCGCGGGTAATTTCGTAAGCCATTAGTCCGGCAATTTCCTCTAATGTTTCCCTAAATTCTTTAGTATCTGTTCCCTTTCGGCGTAAGAGGGTGAGCTTGTGTGTAAGCAAAGGGTGTTTAATTACGTTAAGCATCAGGCAATAAGAATTAATGATAGAACATATTCAAAGATAATTGAAAATTCCTTACTTATTCTATTTTAGAGCCCGGTGGGTTTTAAGCAATGGCTTCAACAAAACTTACAAGTTCAGCCATTGTTTTTATGATTTCATTCCTGAAAAATTCATGTTTCGATTCTATCCTTTGTATATAGCCATCCAGCGAATGAACATCCTGAGAACCTGACTCAAAAATTGCTGCAAGCTCCTTCATGTTGTTGAGCAGAAATATGTTGCTTTCACGGATCACATCTGTGATTTTTCTGCAGAATATTTCTCCTTCCTGATTATCATTAAAGTAGCGCATATAAACCGAACAATAGTTTCTGGCCCATTTTGAAATATTTTCAACACCGTCGGGAGATCTTTGCCATTCTGAAAAACATTTTGACGTAAAATAATAGTAGCTGTTCATTTGCTCCTCCTGAAACTCGTAGTCAGTAATGCCGTTAGTGTCGATAAGCCTCCCCGTCTTTTTAAGTTCCTTTTCCACCCTGGTTTCGTATAAGGGAATAAGCCTGAGGAAACTGACCGGCGTATATCCATCTCCGCATACCAGGAGTAAAAAGTCGAGATTTCCGATTAATGAGATGAATGTAGTTGAGGGCTGGAAAAGCATGAATCCATAATCAAAACCAATATTCAGTTTTTTGAGGATATTTATTGCTTTAATATTTTCCGAGGCAGTGATTTGCTTGTTTAACCTTTTCAGACCATGATCAGAACCATCTTCCAATCCCAGAAAAACAAGAAATAATCCGTTTTTTTTCATCATTGCAAAACTCTCTTCCTCAACATCATCAGGCCTGCAATTTATCTTCCATAGAATTTTATCTTTTAATTGCGACTTCCCGAGTTCATTGCAGAATTCTTTTACCCAATGTGGCTGTTCCATTGATTTGACAGGAAAATCATCATCATGAAAAATAAAAACAGAGCAGTCTTTTTCCTTGCTAAGAATTCTCATCTCATCTACTACTGCATCTGGTTTCCTGATACGCTTCAGCGGACCTCTCGACCTGCGATAGAATTCCCTGGTATTACAGAAGGAACAATTATGAACACAGCCCCTTCCGGCAATTATGACTGTGAAATTCTTGCCGAAAGCATATTCCTTGAGCTGCGATCGTAAAGGGGATGGAAATTTGTCAAGATCGGTTTCAGGGAGCCTCAGATTATTTGAAACTATCTTGCCATTATCTTTAAAGGCAAGGTTCTTTATTTTTTTCCAATCCTTGCCTTTTCTGAGACAGCTGACGAGTTCCATCATCGGATATTCGCCTTCAAAAAGTACTATTGAATCAAGTTGAGGAATAGTTTTAAAAAGCTCCTCATATCTCAGACTGGCAAAGTGACCTCCTGCGGTAAAATGGCAGCTAATCCCATTCTCACGCAAATCTTTTATTAGTTCAGAAAAGAGCTCAATGTAATTGAGAAAAATGACCGAAAATCCTATTACCAGGGGATTGAGATTCTTTACAGTACCTATAAGTTCAGGTGTATAATCCCTGAAGTCGATGATTTTTGTTGAAAATCCGGCTTCTTCCAAAACAGAAGCTATATAGCCAACTCCAAGATTATCATATTCTGAGATAGAAAAGAAAATGACCGGATTCTTATTCATGATCAATTATAAACAGACTTTTATACTATGAACTCTCATCCCGGTTTAATTTCCGCAGTGAATTCAAGTTATTGGTTAATGACCTGGAATATTTCTTTTCATTGGCCAGTTCTTTCAATGATTTAAATTTGATACGCCATTGCGGGTCCATGGGACGAACTGGTTGGACGCCTGGAACTGTTGTTTTTTTTGCCATTTTCCTGTATTTATAAGATTAATTTGTCTTATCTTTTTTAATTATTTTTTTTATTTCCGGGATATCCAGCAATGGCTTCCAAACTGGTTCATGTTGCAGGATTTTTGTTGAAAAAAGGGAATGATTATTAAGTGCATCTTTTATTATTTCAATTGCCTCGTCGAACAAACCGAGTTTCGTATAAATCTCTGCCAGGTTAATATTCATTTCACGTTCAAGTATTTTGTTATTTTCTGTTGCTGCAAGATCGACAGCTCTTTCACCTTCCTCCAAAGCTGCAATTTTATTGCCTTTGCCAGAAAGCGCCGATCCTATCAGGCTTTGGATTTCAGCATTGTCGGGATTAGCATTCAGCTCAAGATTTAATTCTTTCAGAGCGTGTCCATAATACTTATCCGCTTTTTTATTCATCAATATGCTGATATTGGCCAGATATAATGAACGCATTCCTGTGAAGGTAAAATCGTAATTGCTTGCATTTATTGCTTTTTTAAAAGCATCCGGATACTTTCCTTCGTACATATCAAGTATTATTTGATATTCTAAATGGTCCGAGTTTGAAGTCTGGATTAATTTTTCAAGAATATTACGGGCCTCGGCTAAAGAGCCTGTTAAAAGAAGTGTCCTGAACTTATTCAGATAGGCTGCTTCCCATAGAGGATTAACATCGATGGCTTTTTGGTGGTAATCAATTGCTTTATCATAGTTATACAAATATTCATAACATAAACCGAGATTAGTTAAATGCAGGGGATTCCGTACATCAAACTTGTCAATACTCAGCAACAATGACGGTAAGTCAGTCCAGTTCACAGTGGACTTATAGACCATTGCTTTATAAAATAATGGCTCATAACTTTCAGGATACATCTGAAATGCTTTATCAAATCTGGCGATTGCCTTGCTGAAATCTTTCTTGCAATAATAATAAAAGCATCCTTCCGCTATTTGAACTATAAGAAGATTCTTATTGATTTTTATTGCTTCATCCACGTCTGACATACATTTATTTATATCAGATGAATCGAGTTCTCCGGAATGAATACCAAGACAAAGTGCCAGGGCTCTTTTCGCATGTGCAGTAGCACGATCAGCTGCTTTATTTACAGCCTCATCATGAAGACTTATTACTGATCTGAAATGAATGCGGTCAGGTGCTTTTTTCCCCATTGCAGAGATAAGTTCTTCATCCGCATTGGGATTTTTAGTCAGAATACTTTTCATGTTTTTAATCTTCTGGTTAGTTTACTCTATATAGATATCTTGAACTTTCAAAATAAGTCAATTCCTGATTAACGCTTTTCTTAATTACCATGAAAGTTAAACAATAGTAGCTTCAGTTAGTTTCTTAATATTTATTTTTTGTCATATTTTGCAATTATCTTTTTTATTTCCTGGCTTGACATCAATGGTTTCCAAACCGGGTCGATCTGCAGCATTTTTACTGAAAAAAAAGAAGGATCGCTCAGTTTTTCATCAATCAATTCACTTGCCTCTTTGATCATACCCAGTTTTGTATAAATCTCAGCAAGTTTTAGGATCAGATCAGTTTCAAGCAATTTATTATTATTTGTTCTTGCAATTAAGATGGCTTTTTCCCCTTCCTGCACGGCTTCATTGTTTCCTAAACCAGCCATTGCCAGGCCTTTTAATCCATGAATATTAGCATCAGCTGAATCAGTTTTCAGTTCAAGATTCAATTCATTGATAGCATTTCCAAAATATTTATCCGCGCTAATCTTATCGTTAAGCAAAAGACTGATATTGCCCAGGCACATTAGACGTCCACTTTTGGATGTAAAATCATAAGATTTTGATATTTTGGCTTTTGTTAATGCTTCGTAATATTTTCCTTCATATAAGTCAAGCTGTATTCTATCCTCAACAAGATTTACTGCTGAAGTTTTGGCAATTAAGTCGAGCACCGAGCGGGCTTCCGAAATCTTGCCCATCATAAGAAGGGTGCTAAATTTGTTAAAATAAGCAGCTGTGAAAGCAGGATTTACGTCGATAGCTTTTTGATGGTAAATCATAGCTGAATCAAAATTATGCAGATATTCAAAACTTAATCCGATATTCGTCAAAACAAGAGGGTCCTGGGGTTCTTCCTGAATGACGGTCTTAAGTAATGACTTTACTTCCTTCCAATTGCCCAACGCTCTGTTAACCATTGCCATATAAAATAGTGGTTGATAATTTTCAGGATCTTTCTCTGATGCAACATTGAAATTTATTAAAGCATTACCATAATCCTGTTTGCAGTAATAATAATAGAAACCGCGCGCTATCTGCACGTCAGAAAGATTATTATTGATCCTTGATGCACTGTTTATATCAGACCAACATTTTTTAATGTTTGATGTATCGATTTCGCCGTTGTGTATCCCCCAGGAAAGAGCTATTGCTCGTCTTGCATAAGCATTTGCAAATTCAGAATCCCTTTCAATAGCCTTGTCATAGTAGTCTATTGCAGACCTGAAGCCTGAAGTGTCAGGTAATCTATTTCCCATAGCCTTAATGAGCTCCGCGCTGGCTGTCAGATAATCACCATAAGCCTCAGGACTTTTGGTAAGGTCTTTTTCAATGCTCATAATTTCCTCATTGGTGAACTTGATATTAAGGTTCCCTGCTATCGTTTCCACAATTTTTGTAAATATTGGCATTAATTGTTCCTGATTCCAGTCATATTTTTGGGACCATAGTTGTTCATCATTTCTTGTATTGTTCAATCCTATCCACATCTTTATATCACTCCCCGACCGGCTTATGTTTATGGCTACCAGGTAGTTAGAATTAAGCCCTTTTTTAAGATCAGCAGGAGATTTTTTTGTATCCAGGTAGTAATATGATGTTAACCGACCTCTGACTTTGAGGCTCTTGATTTCCTGCAACTTAGTAATTATTGCGTCCATTGAGCCGACAGCATAACGATCAAGTTCAGGATCTCCTGGTGGGTTAGTCAAAGGAATTATAGCTATCGTCTTTTCATCAATATTATGCCGTACCCTTGTGTAAATGTATATACCGGAAATACCAATGGATAAAAGCACTAAGGAAAAAATAATCACCAGCATTTTTTTGTTGAAAAACTTTCTGCCATTACCTTGAGGCTTTAATTTGTCTTTGCTTATAACAGTTTGCACTGGTTGTCCGGAGTTAGACATTGCCTGAATGATATCTCTCAGGGAATTTGCAACTTTATTGATCTGATCGCGGTAGAAAGTTTTATTTAAATTGTCGTGTGGATGTTCCTCGATTGGTCTGAGAGGCCGGTTAACCCCCGATGATTTATATACAAACTCAACACCCCTGATCATACCTCCGAGTACAGATTCACATAGCTTGATATCAGCGATATCAAGTTCATGAATGCGTACCGGCAGAATACGGCTTATCACGTTTCCGTTCGGAAGGTTTATCTTTAATCCGAACCTATCGTTCTTTGACTGGTTAATGAAAGCTTTGAATTCATGTTCCCAGGCAAATGAGTTAGGATCGCAATATGTTCTGGAAATTACAGGAATAAACACAAGGCAGTTCAGTTTCCTTGAAAGGGAAGCGCCGACATCGTATGTTTCCAGTAATCCGTCGTGTGGATTTACATCAAAATAAACGCTTATTTCTTCCTTGAATGTGGACTCGAGTTCAGTCTTGAGCGCCTCCACAAACGTAGTGACCCACCTTTCACCTTTGTTGTCTTTCTGGCGGTAGCTTATGAAGATGTCATATTCAAAACCCGGAATTTGACTCGCCATGTTAATCATTCATTTTGATAAAGTTACGTTAGTGATTAACATAAGTCTGATATTAATTGTTTACTATAAATTCAGATTTGTTTTTTTGCTAATTTTACTAAATAGCAAAAATGAAGTAAACAATGCGCATTTCGGGCTAAACACTTTATTGTTTATATTTGTCTTCAAACACGATACCTTCATTTTGCTCAATTGCTTAAATTCGTATTCCCAAAACCAGAATATCGTCAGTCTGTTCTTCATTCTTTTCCTCCCTCCACTTTTCAATCTCTTCATATAATTTGTCACCCTGTTCCGGAAGGGAACAATCCTTTAAACTCTGTAAAAAGTTCCTGAGCTTTGAGGTTTGATATCTTTTATGGTTTTTACCACCAAACTGGTCTGAATATCCATCTGAAAACAAATAAATTACATCGGAAATATTAAACTGGATTATTGTTGATTTGAACTGACAATCACCGTCTTCACATTCAGTACCTGATGTGTTTTGAGCCTTATATTCAATTAGTTCACCTGAGGTAATGCGGTATAAAGAATTTTTAACCCCTGAATAGTTAAGTGTATTTGTTCTGGTATCAAGCGAACACAAAATAATATCCATATCATCAGATATGCTACTATCTTCAGAATCCTTTCGCAGGTAGCGGTGTATTTTTTTGTAGAGATTATAAAGAATCAGGGAAGGATCAGTAAGTTTCATCTCATTTACTACCTGATCGAGAATTCCATAGCCCAGAATGCTCAAAAGAGCACCTGGAATTCCATGCCCGGTGCAATCAGCGGCTGCAAAAATTATTATATCGTTCTGTTTACTAAAAAAATAAAAATCACCGCTCACTATATCTTTTGGCTTGAACAGGATAAAACTATCTGGAAAAGTCTCCCGGATTGTGAAATCATCTGGTAAAAAAGTCTCCTGTATGTGTTGCGCGTAATTATAGCTCCCTTCAACCTCGCTGATAGCCTCTTCAATTTTTTTGTTTCTTATCCGAACCATTTCTTCTATTGAGGGGCTTAGAATAAAAAACTCTTTTATCTGATCGTTTAGTTTTCTTGTTTCTTCCAAGATTCTATGAATACTGCTTTGAGGTTTTAATGCATACGATAATTTTTTTATCCTGTTAGGAGAAACAGGATACGCTTCATAATCAATATCCTGCAGAAAGGCAGGAATCAATCTCACCAGTTCACGATCCTTTTCTTTTTCAGATTCAGTAAGTTGTTCAAATGGTATCAGGCTGGGATGGGTTTTACGGTTGTCATCTTTTACTGGGCCATATATCCATCCGTTTAATCTCTTCTCCCAGCTCCATCTGATATGTTCCACTCTGGCCATTGTCTCTGTTTCTTCATTATTCAGATGAAGAGCAAAAGGTTTAAAACCTTTTTTAACAGCTCTGATTTTGTAGCCAATTGATAATAATTTAGTGGGTATGTGGGCGGCATTATCAATGTTGGAATATTGTATCTCTTCAGGAAGATCATCAAAATCAGAAGTATAGGAGCTGGCCGGGCTTAAAATACTATACTTACTGTATTGTTCGGACTTTATACTCTGGTTTTTAATTTCATGTAAATATTTTGAATGGATAGCCCGGGCAAGTCTTTTGATCATAAATATTTTGATCTCGAAGGCTTCCTCGTACCGTATTACTTCATAACCTATCTTTTTAAGCTCAACGGGAATCAGGTAATTAAGCTCGATAAGAAATTTCTGCCGGTTCTTAATTGATTTTTGAAAGGATTTTTGAGTCTGAAGAAAATCCTGATCCATTTGTGCGAGTGAGCTTATTTCATTATCAGTAATAATACAGGTTAGGCAAAAATCTTTGAACCGACGAAGAAAAATATTAAATACTCTGAATTTATCCGGTATTCTGGAGACATAGTCATACCAGAGAGATTTTTCACTCTTTGAAAGATCTTTAAATTCTGAAATGGTAAATATAAATGGTTTTTGGGACGCAACTTTCTGAATATCCTTGTACAGGTTCTCTGCAAGGGGAATTATAAAATTCTTCCTGAATTCTTTCTTGTCAGAAACGAATTCCTGATTTATTTTGTCATCATTTAAATATGTAAGTCCTTCAAGCATTCGGTTTTCCATACAACTGCCTGTTTAGGGTTCCTTCCGGGAATATCTAGTTTTGTAAAGTTTCCACATACTCAAACGGAAATCGTACGATTCTTGACATTTCCTTACCTGCTTCGAGCATATCGTAGTCATCTTTTTCAAAATGCCAATTAATAATTACTTTTATTCCCTTTGAACTTAACGCGACAAGAATTTTGCACATATCAAGTATTAACTTACCTGATGATGAATTAAAATATTCAAAATTAAAGTTAAAGGTTAAGAGTTCTTCTTTTTTATGAGAATTAGTAAGGTATGAGGTGAAATCTTCAAGCCATGTAAGTACCGGCCCATAAAATTCTCTTACATCCGGAGGCCTGGATTCCCCTGAAATAAGGAAAATCTCTTTTTCAGGATCAAGTATGATCTTTGGGGAATTTGACTTTTGGTCAATAATCAACTTTCTCATAATAAAATTATTTAAAGTAATTTGTATTTCAAAATATAAATAGCCGTTAATCAGGTTTTTAAAGGTGTATTCCAATTTATTTCCTGATTTTAAAGCCATATAAATAAATCCTAACCCGGCACATTTTTCATCGGTCTTAAAGTCAATTTTTATTTTTTCCTCATACTGGGTCTGGAGGCTTGGTTCGTCTGACATATTTATGTGATTCAGTCTGCCGGTTATGACTTCCTGTGTTGATTTTGTAACCGGATTTCCTGCTCTGATTATAATTTTGTCATTTTCTTTCCCCACAGTAAGGTGAGAGTACAACACCGGGTTCCCGAATGAGTTCACCTCAGAGTGTTTACAAATATTTTCAAGACATTCTACAATTAAAGAATAAGTTCTTTTGGCAGTTGTCTTGTTCAAAGCTTTAAATTCACTGGTCTTCTTAAGTTTCCTTAAAAGAGAATCCAGAATATCAAAATCCATCGGTCCACGATAATCCAGAAATACCGCTGTTTCGGACATTTAGGAATTTTTTAAATTAAACATCAGAAAAAATATAACATATATACTTAACAAGTGTTCTCTAATTCTGTTGATAGTTTGAAATATTTTACCTGATGAGTATTAATTATTATCTTCAATACCACAAGCTAAGATATGTTTTTTAACAGGATTTATTATAAAAGATGATTTAGAATTCATTACTGCGAATTATGATTGAGCCAATTTTAAAAGCCCTGGTACAATTATTTGCATTGATAAGTGATGTTCACGATATTTCTGAGATTTCGAGCAGGGAAAGGGACATCGTAAGACTATTCCTGACACGTCAGCTGAATAATGAGATGGTCAATAAGTACATGGAAATGTTTGATGAATATTTTCTTCAGTATAAATCTCAAAAAGTAGACAGGGGAAGTGTTAAAGATATGAAACGGACTTCCCTTACTGCAGTTAAAATATTGGGGATATGTGAGAAAATTAACGAAGAGTTGCAGCAAAAACAAAAGCTTTATGTTTTAGTGCAGCTAATGGATTTTATACTTTTCGGTGCAGAGATAACAGAGAATGAAAGAGAATTTCTGGAGACCGTTTCAATTGCATTTAACATACCTCAGGGAGAATTCAGAAATATAAGAAGCTTTATTTTGAATGATATATCTGAAATACCTGAGAAAAGCAGGGTAATGATAATCGATAACTGTGTTGAATGCGATCATAAGGGAGTCAAGCATTTATATAAGGAGAATTTTAAGGACACAATTTCTCTGCTTCATATCGAAACAACAAATTCATTCATCCTGAAATATTCTGGTAGAGAAGATCTGTTCCTGAATGGACAGAATATATTTCCTTCCCAGACATATACATTTGATCATGGATCTACAATAAGAAGTTCATCTGCGAACACTATTTATTATAATGATATTTCAAGTGTTTTCAGTAACGAAACGTTTAAGATTAAAATTTCAATTATTGCATCTGATGTCAACCTCAGGTTTAAAAACAGCGAATTTGGCATTCAGAATTTTAATTATCATGAGGAATCAGGCAATCTGGTCGGCATTCTGGGGGGCAGTGGCGTGGGTAAAACAACCCTTTTAAATGTTTTAAGCGGAATTACTGAGCCAGAGAGCGGCAGGGTACTTATAAACGGATATAATCTTTATTCCGGCCTGGAGAAAGAGCACCTCAGGGGAGTTATTGGATTCGTTCCCCAGGATGACCTGCTGATAGAAGAACTGACAGTCTATCAGAATCTTTATTATAGTGCGAAAATGTGTCTTGACAACCTATCGGAAACAAAACTGGTAGAAGTTGTAAATAAAACTTTAGCTGAACTGGATCTGGATGAAATAAGAAATCTCAAAGTCGGCAATAGCCTTAATAAGGTCATTAGTGGTGGCCAGAGAAAAAGATTGAATATCGCCCTTGAATTAATACGTGAACCGACTATACTTTTTGTTGATGAACCTACATCGGGTCTTTCTTCTGTTGATTCCGAAACTGTAATGAGTCTGCTTAAAGAACAGACTGACAGGGGAAAGCTGATTATTATTAATATCCATCAGCCCAGTTCCGATCTGTACAAAATGTTTGATAAAATTATGATAATCGATAAGGGAGGTTATCAGATATTTTATGGTAATCCATCGGAAGCAATAATCTACTTCAAGACTAAAGCAAGCTATGCCAATGCATACGAAGATCAGTGCATTTCATGCGGAAATGTAAATTCAGATCAGTTACTGCAGATTATTGAAGCAAAAGTGATTAATGAAAATGGAAAACAAACTCACATCAGGAAAATATCTCCACGGGAATGGGCACAAAGATTCCAGGATTGGATTGGAAATACAAAACCTGCACCTTATTCCGGAGACAAAATACTTCCTGAAAATTATTATAGTATTCCGGGATTACTGAAACAATCGAAGATATTTTTTATCCGTGATCTGCTGTCGAAACTTGCTAATCGGCAATATATAGCTATTAGTTTCCTTGGGGCGCCTCTTCTCGCATTTTTGCTAGCTTATTTTACCAAATACATAATAGATGGTAAATACATATTCAGTGAGAATGAGAATCTTCCTTCATATATGTTCATGTGTGTAATTACTTCACTTTTCCTTGGTTTGATAATCAGCGCTGAAGAGATCGTGAAAGACAGGAAGATATTGAAAAGAGAGTCATTCCTTAATCTGAGCTGGTTCAGTTATCTTAATGCCAAGGTTGTGATTATGTTCCTGATTTCTGCAATTCAGACAATCTCATTTATTCTTATTGGGAATTCTATTCTTGAGATTAAAGGGATGACTTTTCCATACTGGATTGTTTTGTTCACTACATCGTGCACTGCAAACATGCTTGGGTTAAACATTTCTTCAGCCTTTTCCTCAGTAATAACAATTTATATACTGATTCCATTCATTCTGATACCACAATTATTATTCAGCGGGGTGATTGTGAAGTTCGATAAATTGCACAAAAACAGTCTATCCTCAGATGAATACGTACCCATGATAGGGGAAATCATGACAACGCGATGGGCATTTGAAGCGATGGCAGTGGAGCAGTTTAAGAATAATAAATATGAAAGGAATTTTTTCGTTTATGATATGGGAATGAGTCAGAATAACTGGTATTCATCGTTCCTGATTCAAAGCCTCAAGATCGA
Organism: uncultured Bacteroidales bacterium; assembly: GCA_963823065.1. GTDB lineage: Bacteria > Bacteroidota > Bacteroidia > Bacteroidales > VadinHA17 > LD21. Next base: position 66,616 of record CAWGJX010000001.1, on the reverse strand, counting down.
CCTTCAGATGTGCATGAAGAATAAAAATGATTTAAATTTCAAGCCGACATTTGATAATAATTTGTATAAGATTAATTATTACACCGAAAAGCTTAACAAGATGGCCGGTTTTGGACCCATCAATGGAAAATGGAAAGATAACCTTAGAGCAGGAAACCTTGATTCAGCTACAACGAAAGCTGCCGGAAAGTATCTTGATAGTTTAGCCCGTTATTACAGACATGTTCAAAGAATATATAGTGATCGCCGCGATTCTGTGTCCAGGGTTCTGGAGGCAAGAATAGGAAGTCAGGGTTTAGAGGAGCTTAAAGAGAATTACTATAATGAGCAATTAGAAAATCTTGTTCTTGACAGAACCAGAAAGGAACAATCAATAGAAACAGATTCAAAAATTATTCAGAAATATGAACCCGGTTTTATGATGCCACTTTCCAAAACGGGACGGGCTCAATTCTATGCCCCGTATAAAAAAGTGGGGAATATCAAAATCGATACCTTCTGGTTTAATCTGATAGTGATATGGATTGTTACAATATCGTTGTACGTCGCACTTTACTACAATGTGCTACAAAAACTTATTGAGGCTCTGGAGAATCTGAAATTTAAGAGTACAGAGAAATAACACCCCATGCCGCTGCGCATCAGGAGTCTATTTCAACCACTCTTCAACCGCCTGTGGACTTAATCCGGACAATCCGAGTTTATTTTTCTTGTTAAAGCCATTGAGATCATTGGCCAGCTTTCCGGCTTTCTCAACTTCTTTAAGCTTTGCCACTGTGGTAAAACCAAGTTTTCTCAAAGGATCTACCCATTCCGCAGGGATTCCTTTTTCAACATATTTTTCATCAGGGTCGGTCGACGCTTTCTTTTCAGGCTTCATCTGTGGAAACAGCAATACATCCTGAATAGACGGCTGATTAGTGAGAAGCATTGTAAGCCTGTCTATACCTATTCCCATTCCTGATGTCGGAGGCATCCCATATTCAAGAGCTCTTATAAAATCCATATCTATAAACATAGCTTCATCATCTCCCTTTTCTGAAAGCCTGAGCTGATCCTGGAAGCGCTCCATCTGATCAATAGGATCATTCAATTCGGAATAAGCATTTGCGATCTCCTTGCCATTTATCATTAATTCAAATCGTTCTGTAACACCTGGTTTGCTTCGGTGCATCTTTGTAAGAGGAGATGTTTCAGTAGGATAGTCTATTATAAATGTTGGTTGTATATAATTATGTTCACATTTGGCTCCGAACAATTCGTCAATTAGCTTTCCTTTACCCATCGACTCCGTATTTGGTACTTCGAGCTTATTGCAAACTTCACGCAGAGCTGCTTCATCCATTCCTGAAATGTCGATGCCCGTATTTTCCTTTATAGCGTCGGTCATACTAATCCTCTTAAACGGAGGATTAAGGTTAATTAATTTATCCCCAAATAATACTTCAGTTTTACCATGAAGATCGAGTGAAGCTTTTTTCACTATCTCCTCTGTGAAGGTCATCATCCAGTTATAATCTTTATAAGCTATGTAGATCTCCATTACGGTGAATTCAGGATTATGAGTGCGATCCATTCCCTCATTCCGGAAATCTTTGGCAAACTCATAGACCCCTTCAAAACCTCCAACAATCAGTCGTTTAAGATAGAGCTCATTTGCAACTCTCAGATATAGCGGCATATCGAGAGTATTGTGATGAGTGATAAAAGGTCTGGCAGCTGCACCTCCCGGAATAGGTTGAAGAATAGGTGTTTCTACTTCAAGATATCCTCTTGAGTTAAAAAGCTCTCGCATCGATTGAATTATCTGAGTCCTTTTACGGAAGACATCACGTACATTCGGATTAACTATCAGGTCTACATATCGCTGACGATAACGCATTTCAGGATCTGTAACAGCGTCAAACAATATTCCGTCTTTCTCCTTAACAATAGGAAGGGGCCGAATTGATTTGCTTAAGATTGTGAATTCATCAACGTGAACTGTTGTTTCACCCATCTGTGTTTTAAATACATGGCCTTTTACACCTATAATATCACCTATATCAAGCAAATGCTTAAATACAGTATTATACATCGTTTTGTCTTCTCCGGGGCATACATCATCACGGCGGATATAGATCTGAATTCTGCCTGATGAGTCCATTAACTCTGCAAATGAGGCATTGCCCATTATCCGTCTGCTCATTATTCGTCCGGCAAGGCAGACATCGGGGAAATTATTCTCCTCAGGTTTAAAGTTATCCATAATATCCTGTGCAAATACATTCGTTTTATATTCGGCAGCAGGGTAGGGATTAATACCTAGTTTCCTAAGTTCATCCAGTGATGCTCTTCTGATCTGTTCCTGTTCGCTTAAGATTCATGTTGCTCATCTGTTTTGAAAATTTGTGCAAAGATAGAAAAATCACGCATTTATGTTAAAGCTCTTCTTATCCTTTTAATTCCTTTAATTCATTATCAAATTTATCCTGGATTATCCTGGTAACTGGTCCCGGTACACAATCATTCAGAGTGTTTCCCCCGATTTCAATTACAGGAGTGACCTCAGCTGAAGTATTTGTAATAAAGGCTTCCTTCACAAGCCTGAGCCTGTTTTCCTGCACAGCCTCCTCCCTTACTTTAATCCCTGCCTCACTGGCAATTCTTAGAATGTTTTTACGCGTTATCCCTGAGAGAACATGATTTGATTCAGGATGAGTGAAAAGCGTCCCGTCAATAACGAAAAAGATATTTGAATGAGATCCCTCGGTTATATATCCATTCCTGACAAAAATACATTCCTTCAATCCATTTTCAAAAGCTTCCTGAAAACTGATAGTATTTGGAAGAAGAGCAACAGATTTAATATCGCACCTGCTCCATCTTATATCCTCTTTTAACATTACTTTAATCCCTGTTTCCTGTAAACTTTTTTCAGGTGTAAATCCCCATGCATATGCATAGACTGTAGGAGTAACTTCTGGAGACGGGAATGAATGAGATCGTCTGGATGCACCTCTTGTGACCTGGAGATATACCATCGCAGGCTGGTTTTCAAGATTGTTTCTTTTAATAAGCTCAAGAGCAATTGATGGGAAAGAATCTGAATCGGGCCAGTTTATTCTCAATTCTCTCAGACTCCTTTTCATTCTGGTAATATGACCTGACATGTCATAGAAAAATCCTTCATACCATCTTACAACCTCGTAAATACCGTCAGCAAAAAGAAATCCACGGTCGTCGGGACTGATATTTATTTCATTTTTTTGAAGAAATTTTCCGTTGAAGTATGCTGTTTCCATATTAGACTATATTAATTAAATATTCTTTTTTATCTCTGTTTGTTCTTTTTCATCTCTGTTTGTTCTTTTTCATCTGCTTGCTTACCCCCTAAATCCCCCCTAGGGGGACTTGAATTTTAGCCCCCCCTTGGGGGGGGTGGGGGGTAAAAATAAGTGGGAAGAACAGCATTTTATCTCTTTGGCTCAATTATCTCTGTTTTATAATCTATTGCTGATCTCGCTTCTTCAGGCGATGAGGCATTACCGCATGCTGCCTGAACGAATAATGAAGCGCCCAGGACTGTGGTCTCTTTCTGATCGATAATATTAAGAGGAACACCTGTTGAGTCTGCTCTTAACTGGTTCCATAACCTGTTTTTTGACCCACCCCCAACACAAAGAATACTTTCAGTTTTAAATCCGCCGGCATTTTCGAGTGATTTTATTCCTTCTGCAAGACTTTTTGAAAGTGCTTCAAGTATTGCCCTGAATATTTCTCCCGCGTTGATTCCATTGAAAGCCCCGATATCTGACCTCCGGCTTTACCCATATAGGTCTTCATTGAATTTTGGAATAATTTTTACACCATTGCTTCCTGAAGGCACCTTTTCTGCACATGAAATCATATAATCATATATGTTTTCCTTAATATCATTATACAGATTTCTTCTTGCCCATTCAATCATCCCTGAGGCAATCCATTGGCTGCCAATGTTATACAATCCAGGCCTGGAGTCAAGTTCAGTTGTTATGCCAGCTTCCATCTGTTCTCTTCCTGACCGGAACCTCTCTGATCGGACCATTAATACTTCCCAGGTTCCCGAGCTGAGTACAGGCTGATTTCTTTTAGCACCTGATCCGAAAATAGCGAATTGAGTGTCATGCCCGGTAGCATACAACAGGTGTTCCTTCCGGAAGTCCTGTAAGGGAGGAGGCTTTTGAATTTATTTTACCTGTAACAGTTCCGGCTTCAACAGGACTTCCAAACTTCTCAATTGGGAATTTGATCTTGCTTATAATATTTTCGGAAAAATTTCTTGTCTGAAGATTCGTCAGCATTGATGTTCCAGCCATTGTCATATCATTTACCATTTCGCCGGTAAGGAAATATGAAAATATCGATGGCATAAAAAGGAATGAAGAACTTTTTTCAAGTATTTCAGGTTTTTGTTCCATAAACCATATGAGTTTATCAATTGTATTAAATGAGAAGGGAAGAACTCCGCTTTCTCTATAGATCTCATCAAGAGGCAGGTACTTATCTAATGTTGGCTATAATCGAATTTGTTCGTTCACATTGCCATGAAATAACAGGATAAAGAATTTCCCCCGATTTGTCGAATAAGGTACCGTCAACTCCGAAAGTTGTAACTGTAACTCCAGCAATTCTGTCGATCTTTATCTGATTCACCACTTTTTGTGATGCAAGACACATTTTGTTCCAGATCTCATTTACATCCCATATTCTGTATGAGGGATAATAAGGATCAGGCTGAGTATTGTTTGGCAATGATTCAGAGGCAAGAATTTCGCCCTTACTGTTAATTGCTATAACTCTTATATTTGTTGCACCACAGTCAAAAACAATTACAATATCACCCTTTGGCATTAGTAATGAGTTATTAGCGAATAAGGGTTATCCAAGCCCTTTTAAGAAAGCCATGACGATCCGGCAACAATTAAAATGACTATATATATTGATAGCACTATAATTATAAGAATTCCGATATATGCGAAATAAAATTTCAGATTCTTTATTGCCTTATGAAATTGAAGTTTATCAAGGTTTTGAATAGCCCTTGATATGTATTTTGAAAAACGGAATAAAAAAAGGACAGGGAAAAAATAGATTAATCCGAGTAAAATTACTGGTATAAACATCAATGAATCACTTATGCCAAAACTATTGTCGCCTGAACCGAAAGCTTTAAGAAATGTCCCTGCGATAAGCCCTACCACAATCATAATACCCAAAAATATGAAGCCAATAATTGCCAGGAACATAGCCCATTTCCGTGTAGTATTAAGTTGTTTGAGAGTTGATTGCTCTATTTCTATTTTTTTATTTTCAGTAGGTGTTTCCATCTTTATAGTAATTTAATAATCAGGGTGATAACATTTTATTTATTCTATTTTGTTTACCTCACACCAACCCCTCTGCCAAGGAAGAGGGGCTAATCCGTCATATTCTTTCTACCCTTCTCCCCTGGGAGAAGGGGCAGGGGGATGAGGTAATTTATTTATTTATAAAGTGCCCCGTACGTCTGACATGCCCTGTAATCCGAACCTTCTTTATCCATACCGAATGCATTCCATGAACTTGGGCGGAAGACTTTTTCTTCCGGGACATTATGCATACAAACCGGTATTCTGAGAATCGATGCAAGTGTGATCAGATCTGCTCCAATATGTCCATAGCTTGATGCACTATGATTGGCTCCCCAATTTGACATAACGGAATACACATCAGTAAATGGTCCCTTCCCGGTAAGCCTGGGTGCAAACCACGTTGTTGGCCAGGTTGGATCTGTTCTTTCCGTTAATATCTTATTCATTTTCTCAGGAAGTTCTACTGTCCATCCTTCAGCCAATTGCAGGACTGGTCCAAGTCCTTTTACAAGGTTGACTCTCGAAATTGTGATTGGCATAACGCCTTTTGTATCAAACTGTGAAGAGAAACCTCCACCTCTGAAATATCCGGTATTTGCTGGCGGCCATTGAGTTGCTTCAAGACAGGCAGAAGCATCCTTCGCAGTGATTTCCCAGAATGGTTTAATGCATGATTCTTTCCTGTTGGTTTGTCTGCCTGAAAAATCAAGCGCGGAAGCTCCTGAATTTATAAGGTGAATAACTCCGTTTGATGCAAGACCTTCAGGTTTTATTTTTGTGACTCTTTTAATTGCTTCCGGACTCCAGAATGTCCGGATATCTGAGAACATCTGGGCAGTATTTGTAAGTAAATATCCAAATAGCATTGGTACACCGTTCATAGCATCATTTTCCGTGGCAACCAGATAAGGAGGTCTTATTCCGTTCCAGTCAAAAGAAGAACATAGAATCGCTTCCAGAAAATCACCGTTTGGCATATGATCAGTCCATTGCCTCTGACCCTGAAACCCTGAAAGTATTGCATTATGTCCCATGGCTTCTTCTCCAAATCCCAGCTTTTTAAGCTTTGGATTCCCTACCATCAGATCACGGGCAATTAAGGTCATTTTTACAACTGTTTCCCACTCCTTGTCTTTTTGTTTTCTGGTTTTGGGATTCTGGTTGATATCTTTCCCTTCTTTGCAGTTTGCCTTTGTCCATGCAAGTGCCTTAACGAATTCGTCCTTATCAAAAATCTCTTCATCAAGGCGGCTGGTAAATTCGCTCATATCAACATATTCATTCCGCATTCCAAGGTATTCCTGGAAGAAATCCTCACGTACAATTGAACCGGCAATGCCCATTGAAACTGATCCCATCGAAAGGTATGATTTCCCTTTCATTAAGGGCACTGCCAGTCCGGCACGTACGAACCTGAGAATCTTTTCGCTGACATCTTCAGGAATAACTTTATCACCTGCATCCTGAACGTCACGGCCATAAATTCCAAAAGCAGGTAATCCTTTCATTGTATGTCCGGCAAGAGCTGCAGCAAGATAAACGGCTCCAGGTCTTTCAGTTCCGTTAAAACCCCAGATTGCTTTTGGTATGTCTGCGTTCATATCAATCGTTTCACTTCCGTAACACCAGCAAGGAGTAACCGTAAGGCTGACACCGACACCATTTTTGTTGAATTTCTCAGCACACATTGCTGCTTCAGCAACACCTCCTATACAAGTATCGGCAATTAAAGTTTCTACAGGTTTTCCATTCGGATATCTAAGATTTGATGAGATTAGTTTTGCGGCATTTTTTGCCATGTTCATGGTCTGATCCTCAAGTGATTCTCTTACCCCACGCATCCTTCCGTCAATTACGGGACGAATTCCAACTTTTGGGAACTCGCCGATAACAGTCTGATAACTGTGTTTTACCTTTAAATCTTTATTAGCCATCTGATTCAATATTTTAATAAGTTCAGTTTCAATTTGAAGTTTAACAAATATAAGTTTTTTTAATTCATTTATTTCCTTACTGGTTAATCCTTTTTTAACCGCAAAGCACACAAAGAATGCGCAAAGTTCGCAAAGTCAAAGTATTATAGTTCAGTTCTTTGCGCTCTTTGCTTAAAATCTTTGAGATCTCTGCGGTTAATGGATTTCATTATTTGTAACTTTGTCACCTCCAAAATAATAAAGATGCAAAACAGAAGACGGTTACCTGACTGGCTGAAGATGCAAAGAGCCAGCGGCGAGACCTATTCAATGGTTAAACATATTGTCGTTGAAAACCATCTTCATACGATCTGTACGAGCGGAAACTGTCCTAATATTGGTGAATGCTGGAACAGGGGAACTGCTACTTTTATGATCCTTGGTGATATCTGTACAAGAGCATGTAAATTTTGTGCAACGAAGACGGGAAAGCCGTTTCCTCCGGATCCCGATGAACCTGGCAGATTAGCCGCCTCTATAAAAGCTATGCGTCTGAAACATTGTGTTATAACGTCAGTCGACAGGGATGATCTGCCTGATGGAGGTTCCTCTTTCTGGGCAGAAACGATAACCCGGATAAAAGAAGTCAATCCGGCTATTACTATTGAAACTCTGATTCCTGATTTTGACGGAATTCCTGAAAGGATCAAAAAGATTATTAATGCAGCGCCGGAAGTTATTTCCCATAATGTAGAAACTGTAAAACGTCTGACTCCTGTTATCCGCACCAAGGCAAAATATGAGCGAAGTCTGGAAGTAATAAGATATATCTCGGATAATGGGATGTCAGCTAAATCGGGATTTATGGTTGGCCTTGGTGAAACAGAAGATGGAAATCATTCAGACTATGACAGATCTTTATAATTCAGGTTGTAATATTCTAACAATCGGACAATATCTTCAGCCAGGATTTGACTATATGGAAGCTGTGGAATTTGTTCATCCTGAAAAATTTGAAGAATACAGAATTATGGGTCTTTCACCTTGGTTTCTCCTTTGTTGAAAGCAGTCCGCTGGTAAGATCATCTTTTCATGCAGAAAATCATATAAAAGCTCAATTAAAATGATTATATTAGCATCACCTAAAGGAACTGTCTTAATTGAGCTATAGCGCTATATATAAGGATATTGGGCTAAAAGATTACAAAGAAACCTGGGATTACCAGGCAGACATCTTTGCGAAGCTTGTTGATAGTAAGAAACTGCATGTACCGGGTGATGAAGCTGAAGGATCGACAATTCCCGGAACACTGATTTTTGTTGAGCATCCCCATGTATATACTCTTGGAAAAAGCGGATCGGAAAACAATCTTCTTCTCGATTCAATTCAGCTTCGCGCAAAAGACGCCGCATTTTACAAAATTGACAGGGGAGGAGATATTACGTATCATGGACCCGGACAACTTGTTGGATACCCGATTTTTGATCTTGATGCAATTAAAATAGGACTCAAAGAATATATTTTTCGTCTTGAAGAAGCTATCATAAAAACAGTACAGGAGTATGGCATTCAAGCTTCCCGGCTTAACGGAGGTACAGGAGTCTGGCTGGATCCGGAAATTCCTGGCAAGGCCAGAAAGATTTGTGCTATAGGAGTCAAAGCCAGCAAATACGTGACAATGCATGGTTTTGCTTTCAATGTTAATACCGACCTGACTTATTTTAATAACATAAACCCTTGTGGATTTACTGATAAAGGAGTAACCTCACTTCAGAAGGAATTGGGTGCACCGCAGGATTTTGACTCTGTAAAACGCTGTGTGAAAAAAAATCTGCAGGAAGTTTTTGATTTAAACTGGATTGAGGAATAAGATGATGGAAAAAAGATGGGTTGTGAAGGAAAATGGGTGATACTGCAGTTGTAAAACAACTTGCAGGAGTCCTTGGTGTATCTGAATCTCTCGCAAATCTTATGGTCCAGCGAAATATTACTTCAGCTGAGGAGGCAAAAACTTTCTTTAATCCCAGTCTTGATTATCTTCACGATCCTTTTCTTATGAAGGATATGAATATTGCTGTTGACAGGATCTCGACTGCAATAAAAAAGAATGAAAGAATACTGGTTTATGGCGATTATGATGTTGACGGAACAACAGCAGTCGCACTTATGTATTCATTTCTGAAGGATCAGTATTCAAATGTGGAATACTATATACCAGACAGATATAAAGAGGGTTATGGTGTTTCATACCAGGGACTTGATTTTGCCTATCAGAATAATTGTAAGGTTGTTATTACTCTCGATTGCGGCATAAAAGCAGTAGAAAAAGTAAAATATGCCCGCTCCAAAGGACTGGATGTAATAATTTGCGATCATCATTATCCGGGCGATGAAATACCGAAAGCCCTAGCTGTTCTTGATCCGAAACAACCTTCCTGCAGCTATCCGTATAAAGAACTTTCGGGATGCGGTGTAGGATTCAAACTGATTCATGCCTATTCAAGAGTTCATGGAATTCCGTTTAGCAAAATTGCTCATTATCTCGATCTTGTTGCGGTAAGCATTGCTTCAGATATCGTTCCGATTACCGGTGAAAACAGGGTGATGGCATATTTTGGCCTGAAAAGACTTAAATGAATCACCACGCACCGGACTGAAAGAAATAATACGCGAATCGGAAGTAACCAAAGCCCTGACAATTGAAGATGTCGTTTTTAAGATAGGTCCCCGGATAAATGCAGCAGGCAGAATGGAAACAGGAAGCAAAGCTGTTGATCTGCTTGTTTCAAGCGATACCTTGCTTGCTACCGGGATAAGTAAAGAGATCAATAATTTCAATATTGAAAGACGGAGTATTGATCGGATAATAACCACTGAGGCAATGCGGATGATCGCTGAGGATCAGAGAACTGTAAATTCCAGAACTACAGTTCTATATAATCCTAACTGGAAGAAAGGTGTGATCGGAATAGTTGCTTCAAGATTAATTGAGACATATTACCGGCCAACAGTTATACTTACCGAATCGAATGGTTTCGCAACCGGCTCGGCCAGATCGGTACATGGGTATGATCTTTACCAGGCAATTGAGGCTTGCAGCGATCTGCTTGAAAGCTTCGGGGGACATATGTTTGCAGCAGGATTGACCCTGAAGAAAGAAAATATAAAGCCATTCATGGAAAGATTTGAACATTATGTAAACAGTACAATTACTGAAGACCAGCTCGTTCCGCGGATTTTTATCGATACAGAACTATCATTTTCTGAAATAAATGAAGAATTTTTTAAAACAATGAGCCAGTTCCAGCCTTTTGGTCCCGAAAATATGTCCCCGGTATTTGTTTCACGGAATGTATTTGATACCGGATCGGGACGCATGGTAGGATCGAGCGGTGAACATCTGAAACTTGACCTATGCCAGGAATCAACAGGACAGAAAAGCTTCCCTGCGATTGCTTTCAGTCAGGCTAATCATTTTGAGTATATTAAGCAGGGCAATCCTTTTGATATTTGTTATTCATTGGAAATGAATGAATTCCGTGGAATCAGAAACCTGCAGCTGAATGTAAGGGACATAAAGACCTCATTGAGTTAAACAGCAAGTTATCTTGATACGTGTATAATCTTTTTAACCACAAAGCACACAAAGAAGGCACAAAGGGCACAAAGCTAAAACACTATAATATAGACCTTTGTGACCTTTGTGTAAAACCTTTGTGACCTTTGTGGTTAATGGATTTCGACTTCTTCAACCGCTCCACGGGGTTAGAGAAAACTCTAAAACCAAACCCTGAATTGCATCTTAATTTCATCAGTATTTTCAATTGAATTATTAGCTGACATCAGGGAAGTCACCGCATATTTGATTCTGACCTCACTAAAATCCCCTATCTTCCAGTTTCCCCATAATATAACTCCGGCTTCCTTCTCCGGATAATGCCGGTATGCTGAAACTGTAAAGAAGATCGTTTTCGTAAACATAAATTCTCGAGGACCAGTCTGCTGTATTGAAAATGCAGTATCGCACCCAAATGGTCAATGGAAATTTTCTGAAAGAATAATTTATATCCTGACAGAGAATAAATCCCTTGCTTTCTGCAGCCTTTAACTAACTTGTATTCAGCCCTGGAGGTGAAGGTAAGATTTTCATGAGGCATGTACCTTGCTGAAAACTTATAGCTTCGGGAGATAATCTGTTCCTGCCAGGAACGCCTTGTTGCGCGTCATTGTCAATCATTGAATACTGGTAATGATACAGTGCTTCCATAGAGAGATTTTCTGTGGGTAAAAATCTGACTTTAAGTTCCTTTCTTAAACCTGATGAAGGAGCGCTGCAACGGTATTTTAGCCAGGGAAAATCCTGTCTTTCGAATCCTCCATATATAAAAACATGCTTCAATGCTTCAAGAGAAAAATTTCCAAGAATTCCCTTTTCATTGGATGAATTGAACTGACTTCCTGGCCCTGACCATATAATGCGATAAAGCCCGAACTATAATTTCTTAATAAAACATTTACTGTTAAACGATCTGATGGCCTCACTGAAATACCCTGAATAATCCCATATTTCTTAAAATTATCAGATGTGAATTCACCGTAAAGCAATATCTTTTTTATCAGGCTGCTGTAGTAGACCGAGTAGAGATTGTTTTCGTTTCCATTAAAATCAAAAATTTTCTCAGGATCATTCTGGGCAGGTTTTACAGGGAGTGATATTTTGGTTTCCGACCATACAATGCCTGCTTTAATAATATTCAGGTTATATGAAAGATCAAATCCATAGTCCAGCATGCTGATGTTGTCTTTTTTCCTGAGAAGGGGAGTAGTATTATGTATGCCTGTCAGTATAAAGATTCGATATAATCATTTGAAGTTCCTGAGGAAGAAGCCAGGGTTGCATCTGAAAAATTCTTTGAAAAAAATAAAGATAAATCAAAATCCCTGATCTCAAATCTGGTTGCTGCTCCACGGAAAAACCTTGGATTCATCAGATGATGTATATGGTTTAATCTCATCACTTGCAGACATATAACCTGTGGAAGTAAGGGAAATAGTACGTGCGCATTCCTGTATTAATATTTAATCCCTGTCCAAAACTTGCAGAATAATCACCTATAATTATATTTCTTACCAGACCGTTTCCCTTATAGGAAAGATAGCCGGAAAGGAAATCCGGACGGGAAGGTCCTCCTGTTAAAAATTTTTCGCCGGGATCCTTTTCAATTGTGCAACCTCCTGAAAATCCTCCTGCAGAGAATTTGTATTTGGAAAGTATCTTCCAGCCAGAACCAATTGCAGATGTATCACGGTTATGTGGTTTAATTGAAAAATTTGAGATCATTGTATGTCTGAGACGTGCTGAATCGGACCGACTAATGAAAGATCTGTTTTCAAAAATAATGAAGGGCATGATCATTTCAGCGGTTTCTTTATCAAACCCCGGGATATTTGCTAATTCGTAAATTGAAACGATCTGACCCGAAGTGTCCACATATTCTTTTATTGCATTCACCTGAAAATCCGACAGAAAGAACAACCGGGAAAGTTCTTCCTGTTCAGGTTTATTTATTCTGACGGGATTTTCAGATAGCTCGTGGAGCCGGTCAATAAAAATTGAAACCGCTTCCGGATCTGATTCATCTGCGGCTAGTTCCTCTGCAATCTCAACAATGTTTTCTGATACTTTTTCCGATTGTCCATAAACCATATTTGTTTTTGAATTAAAATAAAGTATCGAGACTAAGCAGAAAAAAAACTTAACCGCAAAGGTCGCAAAGGCTTGCGCAGAGTTCGCAAAGAATTCTCTATACTTTTTTAGAATCCTCATATATTATTGGATTATATTTTATTTGCTATTCGTCTAATTCCATCTTTTAATAGTGAAACATTAAAGTTTATCAGTAATCCAAGTTTATATCCACCCAGTTTCATATAAGTTAGTGTCTGAGCCAGATGGACCTCATTCAGAGCCTCAACACTTTTAATTTCGATGACCACTTTCCTCTCAACAAGAATGTCAATTCTATAACCACAATCAAGTTTTACATCTTCATAGATGAGAGGCATCGGCTTTTCTTTTTCAACTAAGAAACCATCCTTCATAAGCCGATAGTACAAACATTCCTTATATGCACTCTCCAATAGGCCTGGGCCAAGACTTTGGTGAACCGAAATTGATAGTCCAATAATTCGATTTGAAATTTCATTTTCATTCATAAGTCTGTATTTTACTTTGCGCTCTTTGCGTATTCTTTGCGCCCTTTGCGGTTAATGGATTTATTATCAAGTATGTCTTAATGGATTTTGAATATTAATGAGGCGGAAGAAGTAACTCCAAGTTTTTCATGAGTAACAAAGCCTAAATCAATCTGAACGATTTTTGCCATGAATCCCAACCCGAAACCTAATGAATTATTATCTGTACTATATCCCCCTCTAAGCCAGAGCTTTGTCGATACTCCATATTCAAAACCTGTTCTTATCAATAATTTGCTTCCGGTACACATCTCCCCTTCAATCCCTGCAAAAACTGATTTGTTAAGATATGTTCCGGCACCAACGCGAAGTGATGTCGGGACCATTTTATTTTTTAAAGAACCTGGTAATAAATTAAAGAAGTGAATACCAACCCGGGTGTTTTCCGACGGTAATATAATGAGCCCTGCTTCATATGTGATAATCTGACTATTATTATACTCTCCGGAAGTTTTTATTGAATAATAGTCTGTCTGGACACCAGCTGAAACTTTATCAGACAGTTTCATCCCGCATGCAATACCTGTAAAGTCTCTTTTATAATCGCTATAACCGAAATGAGAATAGATGGCCGCAAGAGAAGTTTTCCCTACCGGGATAATCAACCCTGCTGACCTGGTAGCAAGCTCACTGATATTAAATCTGTTTTCGTAATTGAAACCGAATGAAAATGATTTATTGTAACCGAGATTGGCCTGGTTTTGGAATGAAGACCAGAATCCTGTCTTCATAATACATACGTATGCCATGCCTGCTTCACAAGCGCCAGCAGAAGACCGGTAAGGGTCTCCGCCTGAAGCGGTTGAAGAGGATAAAATAAATAGAACGGAAACAGATATTTTCAGCAGCGAGCTCAACTGTTTCAAAAATTTCAAATACTAAATTATGAAAAATCTGAAAAGATTCAAAAAAAATAATTAACCTTTTGCCCCCCTGCCCCCCTAAAGGGGGGTTAATTCTTTGTTTTTTAATTAATTCATTAACGACGCCGAATTAGTCCCCCTTCATGGGGACAGCCGCGCAGCGGCAGGGTGTGTGTGCTTTGTGGTTAAAATAATCAGTTCGTTTTGTATTGATACTTTACCCCCTTTAGCTCTTCATTTGCCTGGACAATCTTTTTTTTGAGGGACTCTTTATACTTTACTACCTCTGCCATAATCGCTTTGTCGCCCGTAGCGATTATCTGGGCTGCAAGTATTCCAGCATTTTGAGCGGCATTTACTCCAACAGTTGCTACAGGAATTCCGGGAGGCATCTGGAGTATTGAAAAGATTGAATCCAAACCTTCCAGGGAAGCTTTTATCGGAACGCCAATTACCGGGATTGGAGTCATTGATGCAATTACGCCCGGGAGATGGGCGGCCATCCCTGCTGCGGCTATTATTACTTTTATTCCTCTTGCCTCTGCATTTTTAGAGAATTTTTCAACCTCTTCCGGTGTACGGTGAGCTGAAAGTGCATTCATCTCAAAAGGTATCCTGAAACTATCGAGTATCTCGGCTGCTTTTTCCATTACCGGCAGGTCGGATGTACTTCCCATTATGATGCTTACAATCGGTTCCATTTAAAATAATTTAATTTAACTTGCTGATAAGGACAAAAATAAGGTATTATTTTCATATTTTCGCACCGGCAAACTTTTCAAATTTTAGCCTCATGAAAGAAGTGCGGATACTTGATAAAAACTTCAGGGAATTACTTACTGAAAAAGCAATACAAAAAAGGATTGGAGAACTTGCTTTTGAAATAAACAAAGATCTTGCCGGAAAGGAAGTGGTTTTTCTCGGAATTCTAAACGGGGCCTTCCTTTTTGCTGCTGATCTTTTCAGGCATATTGAATTTCCTGCGAGAATTTCATTTGTAAAATTAGCCTCATATCAGGGAACCAGGTCCTCAGGACTGATCAAGGAACTGATTGGCTGGAATGAGGATATTAAAAACAAAACCATTGTTGTTGTGGAGGATATTGTTGATACAGGCAATACACTGGAAAGAATTGTTGATGAGCTGGTTATCAGAAAAGCAGCTGATGTTAAAATTGCCGCAATGCTTTATAAACCTGCTGCCTATACTAAGAAAATTCCTCTTGATTATATTGGTTTTGAAATACCAAATGATTTTGTAGTTGGATATGGACTCGATTACGACGGTTTCGGACGGAATCTACCGTCAGTTTATACTTTGGTGAAATAACTTTAATTTTTATTCTATGGTTAATTTTTTGATTTTTGGACCTCCCGGTTCAGGTAAGGGAACACAATCAGTCAGACTGGCTGAGAAATTCAATCTAATTCATCTTTCTACAGGCGATATGCTTAGGGCTGAGATTTCTGCAGAAACTGAATTAGGAAAAAAAATGAGTATTATTATGTCAAGAGGGGAATTAGTCCCTGATGAGGTAGTAATAGAGATGATTGCTCATAAAATTGATAGCAGTAAAGGTTCAGCCGGATTCCTGTTTGACGGATTTCCGCGCACCGTTGCCCAGATAGTTTCACTCGAAAAGATGTTGAATGCGAGAGGAATGAAGATTGATCAGATGCTGGTTCTCGATGTTGATCATGATGAACTCGTCAAAAGGTTAATAGCAAGAGCAGAACTTTCTGGAAGGCCTGATGATAAAGATCCTAAAGTAATTGAAAACAGGATCGATGTATATAAGGAAAAAACCGAACCAATTATTAATTATTGCGATCAGAAAGGACTATATCAGCCTGTAAATGGAATGGGAAGCATTGATGATATATTCAAAAGGCTCTCTGATTTTATGAAGAAGTTGGTTTAACCCCCTGCTCCTAAAGGGATAGTAAGACTAAGGGAATTAAGAACAGATGAACAATAGAATTCAGAATTCAGAAATTGATTCGGTTTTTTACTTCAATTGTTCGATTGTTCAATTGTTCTGAATTCTTAATTAAAATTAACCCCATTTTGAGGTAGAGAAATAGGGGAAAAATAGAAATTTAAAATATATATATGTCCGGATCAAACTTTGTCGATTATGTAAAAATTTATTGCCGCTCGGGTACTGGCGGAGCCGGATCAGCTCATTTCCGCAGGGAGAAGTTTGAACCAAAAGGTGGTCCTGATGGCGGTGACGGCGGCAGAGGAGGGCATATTATACTCCGGGGCAACGATCAGATGTGGACATTGCTTCACTTAAAATATCAACGTCACATTTTTGCTGAGAATGGCACCGGAGGAAGTCGTCAGCAATCAACCGGAGCTGAAGGGAAAGATATTATTGTACAGGTACCGCTTGGTACAATAGCAAAAAACAATGAAACAGGAGAATCCATTTTTGAAATAACAAAGAACGGAGAAGAAAAGATCCTCGCAAGAGGCGGAAGAGGAGGACAGGGAAATGTCCACTTTAAATCTCCCACTAACCAGACACCAAGATACGCGCAACCCGGAGAACCCGGAATTGAACAGGAATTTATTCTTGAGCTTAAAATTCTTGCCGATGTAGGTCTCGTAGGCTTTCCAAATGCTGGCAAATCAACATTGCTTTCAGTAGTTTCCGCTGCAAAACCCAAAATTGCTGACTATGCTTTTACTACACTTGTTCCTAACCTGGGAATAGTCAGTTACAGGGATGATAAATCATTTGTCATGGCTGATATTCCCGGCATTATTGAAGGAGCACATGAAGGGAAAGGGCTTGGGATAAGATTTTTAAGGCATATTGAAAGAAATTCAATGCTTCTTTTCATAGTACCGGCCGACAGCAAAAATATAAAAGAGGAATACGAAATTCTGATCAATGAATTGAAAATGTACAATCCCGAACTTCTTGATAAGAAGCGTGTTCTTGCCATTTCGAAAACTGACATGCTCGATGAAG
The DNA here is from genome assembly GCA_963823065.1 of uncultured Bacteroidales bacterium. GTDB lineage: Bacteria > Bacteroidota > Bacteroidia > Bacteroidales > VadinHA17 > LD21. The sequence continues at coordinate 49,228 of CAWGJX010000001.1, read as the reverse complement.
AACTTATCAGTGAGATAAGAAAAGATCTCCCTGATATTCCGCGGGTGTTCATTTCTTCACTAACGGGCCTGGGAATCGTTACTTTAAAAGATATGATCTGGAAAGTACTTAACTTTGACTGATTACATAAATGCTTGAACAATTTGATCAACATCTCCTTTTGCTGATTAATTCATCAAATTCACCTTTCTGGGATAAGGTGATGTATGCCATCAGCGAGAAACTAATATGGGCTCCCTTGTATCTGGCTATCCTTATTTTCCTTATTGCTAAATACAAACGTAAATTCCTTATAATTCTCATTTTTATTATCCTGGCCGTTGCTCTTTCAGACCAGCTCTCAGTTCTTATTAAAAACCTTTTTCAAAGATTACGACCCTGTCATGAACCGGCTCTTGCAGGACTTGTTCACCTTGTAAATAATGAGTGCGGCGGAATGTTCAGCTTCGTTTCTTCCCATGCCACAAATTCTTTCAACGTTGCATTTCTCAGCTTGTCTTTCATAAAGAAGAGATGGTATTCAATTTCAATAATTATTTGGGCCTTGATCATTGGTTATAGCAGAGTCTATTTGGGTGTTCATTATCCGGGGGATGTTTTGTGCGGTTCGATTCTTGGAGCTTTGATCGGGTGGAGCATGTATAAATGTTATGTTCTGACAGACAATAACATACTAAAGGATAAGCAGTATTTTAACACAGGAACACCCCCCAACCCCCCTGAAGGGGGCTTATAAATTAATTCAGGTTAATTTTAAAAGAGAATTGTTCGTGGGTGTATTAAGAATAAAGAAAAAGCTACTTATAAATCCGGATTAACCCCCCTTTAGGGGGGCAGGGGGGCAAAAGCAGGAGGTAAAAATTTGACATTTATTTTCATCAATGCATTGCATAAACCTGGAAACGAACGATCCTTATTTTAATCTTGCTCTTGAAGAACTTCTTCTGAAAAGCAGTAAAGAGGAATATTTTATACTTTTCGTGAATAGCCCTTCAGTGATAATTGGAAAGCATCAATCTGGTCATATTGAAGTTAATACACAATTTGTTACAAAGAATCAAATCCCGGTAATAAGGAGAATTTCCGGAGGCGGTACAGTCTATCATGATCTCGGAAACCTTAATTTCAGTTTTATCCGGGAAAGTGAAAGCGGTAAACAGGTCGATTTCCGGAAGTATACCACACCGGTTATTGATTTTCTAAAACAGATGGGAGCCGATGTAAGATTTGAGGGAAAAAATGATCTGAAAATTGATGGTTTAAAAATATCGGGGAATTCGGAACACATTCACCGAAACAGGGTCCTGCATCATGGAACAATTTTGTTCAATACTCAATTGGATGCTCTTCGCAATTGTATAAGAATAGACAAATCCCGTTATTCTTCCAGGGCTGTTGCATCAAACCCTTCATCTGTTGTTAATCTGAGTGAAAAAATGAGTTGCTTTGATGATATAGCCGCATTTAAAGCAGCGATGATGGACTTCTTTCTGAAAAGTTATCCTGAAACTTACCCTTATGAACTTTCAGAGGTTGAAATACTCGAAGCTGAATCAGTTGCATTATCAAAATATCAGACATGGGAATGGAACTGGGCATATGGACCGGAATACTCTTTTAGTAATACATTCGAAATTGATAAAAGACCACATTCCTGTGTATTATTTGTAAAAGACGGATTGATCATGGAAAGCACAATCAGCGGTAGTGAAAAGATGGAGAAAGTTTCTAAAAAACTTGTCGGTTGCAGACATATGGTAAATGATTTGTCCGGGTTTTTAATAAAGGAAAACATAAATTTAAACCGGGAGGAGATATTTAATTTCTTTTAATTTGTATATTTCCGTCACCTCATCCCCCAACCCCTTCTCCCAAGGGAGAAGGGGAGTAGAGAACAAAGTCCCTCCCCCTTGGGGGAAGGATTTAGGGAGAGGCCTCTGGGGGAAAGATTTAGGGAGAGGTAAAACGGAATTACTATGAAACAAACCTGAATTAGTCTAATGGATATTCTTAAATCGATAATCGTTTGGATCATAGGTATTTGCTACTTAATTATAACATATCCTATTAATATTATTGTATGGCTGCTGGCCTTACCCTTTGACTCTGACAGGAGACTGGTTCATTGGTTCCTCACACAAGAGAGTTTTGTTCTTTCATACCTTATCCCTATCTGGAAAATTCACATAGAAGGCAGAGAAAAAGCGAAAAAGGGATCTACCTACGTTATCATTTCAAACCACCAGTCAATGCTCGATATAATTATATTAAACTGCCTCAGGTATAAGTTTAAGTGGATATCGAAAATCGAAAACATTAAAGTCCCGGTTATTGGTCAGTACTTAATAATGGCTGATTACATTATTGTAGACCGTGATAATGAAGATAGTAAGGCCGAAATGCTTGAAAGATCATATAATAGCCTGAAAACGGGAATTTCTATTATGATGTTTCCTGAAGGAACGCGTTCCCTCGATAATGAAATCGGATTTTTCAGGCGGGGAGCATTCCAGCTGGCTTTACAGGCAGATGTTCCTATATTACCTGTGATTATCGACGGAACTGGAGGATTTCTTCCAAAACATGGCTTTCTTTTCAGCAGCGGCTTTCAGATAAGAATAAAGGTTTTGGATCCGGTTTTTCCTGCTGATTTTGGTACTGTTATTCCTGAAGATCTGGCACTTAAATTCAGTCAGTTAATGAAATCAGAATTATCTGAAATAAGAACCAGGAGCAAATGACTCATGATATCTCATATCGACGAATGCTCAACAGGATGGGTTATTATAACTACCAGAGAGGGATAATCTTTCATCATGCCGGACAGGAAGGAGAATGGGAGAATCATCATGAACATAGCAGAAAATTTATTCTCAAAGCCCTCGACATAATTAAACCTGAGAAGATAACTGTTCTTGGAAGCGGATGGTTACTTGATTTGCCCTTCACTGAAATAATGGAAAAAGTCCCGGAAATATGTCTGGTCGACATAATTCATCCGCCTGACGTAATAAATCAGGTACATAAATATGATAAAATTGAATTAATTGAACAGGATGTAACCGGAGGTTTAATAGCCGAAGTATGGCAAAAGAGCCGAAAATATTCTTTCCTGAACAGGCTTAAATCGCTTGAGAAAATATTTGTTCCTGAATATTGTCCTGATAAAGATCCGGGTATGATCATATCCCTTAATATTCTTACTCAGCTTGAAGTACTTCCAATTGATTTCATAAAAAAAAGATCTAAAATCAATGAAGAAGTGTTCAATCTTTTCAGGTCCGAAATCCAGAAGAAACACATTGAATTTCTGATGAAGCACCGGTCAGTACTGATCTCTGATTATGCTGAAATCGTGACTGACAGGTCAGGCGTAACAAAAACAATTCCTACTCTCTGCGCAGATCTTCCTTCTGGTTCGCTTCGTGAAGAATGGACCTGGAATTTTGATAAGACAGGAGGCGATCTTTATAATAGCAGAAGTCAGTTCAAAGTTGTAGCCCTGATAAATTGATGGAGATGAAAAAAGATAGTCTTAAAGAAAAATATCTTAATTCGGTATTAACCTATGGGGATCTTGAAAAAAGAGAGAACCACAAAATACTATTATTGTCAGCCTTGCGGCTTTTTACATTCATCGGAGGATTTGTCATTGCCTGGATTGGGTTTACTAAAAGTATTTCTTCAGGAATTATTTTGAGTTTTTTGATGATTTCTCTATTTCTATATCTCCTGAAAATATTTTCGGACGCTTCATCCCGGGCAGAACTTTTACACAATCTGGTAATGATAAATAAAAATGAAGCAAATGCACTTGGAGGTGATCTGTCAGCTTTTGAAAAGGGAAATTCGTATATTGATTCCAGGCATGATTTTACTTTCGATGTGGACATGTTCGGCACTTCATCTGTTTTTCAATATCTGAACAGAACTGTAACCTTTTATGGAAGAGATATCCTCGCAGAATGGCTGTCAGATCCTTTCAGGCTGTCTCCTGAAATATTGAAACGTCAGGAAGCCGTTAAAGAGGTCGCTTTAAAGGATAAATGGAGACATAAGTTTATGTCACTTGGCATGAAAACGTCGCTTGAAAAGACTGAAATATCGGGTCTCCTTGACTGGATGGATGAACCAGCAGTAATTAATTCATCAGCAATAAATAAGATCTTTATTTACGTTCTTCCTGCTGCTGCAATTATCTCACTTTTACTCCTTATAACCGGAATTCTGACCTATCAGCTATTTGTGTTTTTCTTTTTATTAAATCTTCTCTGCATAGCAGTCGGTCTTCGAAGCATAAACAGGATCCATAATTCTCTTACACGGAAGTTTAATTTCTTATCATCGATAGAAGAACTGCTTTATGCATTTGAGGATGAGTCATTTACGTCTGGTATTTTTAATGAAATTAAAAAGAATATCTCCGGAAAGAGAAACTCAGCTTCAGTTTCTGTAAAAAAGCTTGGCAGACTGATTCAGGCATTTGACAGCAGAAATAATATGCTGATAGGTGTTGTCCTGAACGGATTATTTTTATGGGACTATCAAAGTGTAAGCAGACTTGAAAAATGGAAATCTGAGTATAAGAACGTTTTCCCTTTATGGCTTAAAATGATAGGACAGGTTGATGCCTATATAAGTCTGGGTAATTATGCTTATAACAATCCGGAATTTGTCTACCCTGGTATTTCAGAGAATCAGGAAGTAATTTCGGCAAAAAACCTTGGCCATCAACTGATCGATGAGAGCAAAAGAATATGTAATGATTTTTCTTTAGGACAGAAGGGAACAATCTGTATCATCTCGGGGGCAAATATGGCCGGGAAAAGCACCTTTTTGCGCACTGTTGCTGTTAATTTCATTCTTGGCATGATTGGAGCCCCCGTCTGTGCAACAGAAATGAAATTTATGCCGGCAAAACTATTTACAAGTATGAGAACCATGGATTCACTTTCTGATAATGAATCTTATTTCTATGCTGAACTCAGGAGGCTTAAATTGCTCAAATCAAGGATCGAAGAGGGAGTACCAGTAATCTTTATACTCGATGAAATCCTTAAAGGTACAAACTCAGCTGACAAAACAACAGGCTCAAAATTATTTCTTGAGAGATTGATAGAACATAGCGGAACGGGTTTATTAGCTACTCATGATACTTCTCTTGGAAAAATGGAAGCCGATCACCCGGGAGTGATAATAAATAAATGTTTTGAAATTGAAATTGACGGGGAAAATATTAGATTTGATTATAAGATTCATGAGGGTATAACTCAAAAGATGAATGCAGTATTTCTTATGAGGCAGTTGGGGATTTTGGATTAATGGGAATAAATAAGATAAAATCCGGTTACCTCAGAGAAAATAATTGCTAAATAATTTAAGCTTTTATGGGAAAGATCAACGGTGTTTTAGGCTCTGATAAAATAGAATTAAAGCGTGAATTAGGACTTACCGCAGCAGTTGCCATTGTCGTTGGAAACTGTATTGGATCGGGGATCTTTACCTCTGCAGCATCCCTGGCTGCAGCTTCAAATCCTAAAACTGCCATTTTAGCCTGGATAATTACTTCTGTGGGTTCATTATTGATCGCACTGAGTTTTGCCAGTCTGGGGACAGCAATGCCAAGGACAGGCGGACCAATCGTTTATACCAGGGCTGCTTTCGGTGATTTTGCAGGATTTTTGATTGCCTGGACTTACTGGATAGGGGCATGGGTAGGAAATGCAGCAATTATCACTGCGTTTATGCTTTATTTCACCTATTTTGTTCCCGCTGCAGCTTCACCAATAATGGCCTTCCTTGTAACTTCGGGAGTATTATGGTTTTTTACAATTATAAATATCCTGGGTGTCAAAGGAGCAGGCAGGGTGAGCGTGATTACAACAATATTGAAAGTAGGGGCTTTGGTGGTATTTGTAATTATTGCCGCAATGCATTTTAATCCTTCGATGCTTTCTACCGTTTCAAGTGCAAAAGTGGCAGGCATGAGTACTTTACCTGCAGCAATTGCGATTGCGCTCTGGGCTTTTATTGGTATTGAAAGTGCCACAGTTCCTGCAGGGGAAATAAAGAATCCGGAAAAAAATATACGTAAAAGTACAATTTATGGCACTTTGATTGCCGCCACCATTTATATTATTGTTTCAGTCGTTGGCATGGGTGTTCTGGATCAATCAACACTTGCCAGTTCCAATGCACCTCTGGCGGATATCATTAATAAAGCAACCGGGGGAACATGGGGTGGTAACTTTATAGCTCTTGGTGCAATTGTATCAGCACTCGGAGCTTCATCAGGATGGATACTTACAACAGCCAGAAGTGCGTTTGGTGCTTCGCAGGATAAGCTTTTTCCTGCATTCTTCGCGAAAATCCATCCGAAATATCTGACTCCGGTTAATTCCCTTATAATTAGTGGTCTGGCAGCAAATGTTCTCCTTATTCTTAACTATATGGGTACATTAATTTCAGCTTTTAATTTTATGCTGTTACTTGCTACCCTGGCTTTTTTACCTGCGTATGCATTCTCTGCTGCAGCTGATATCATTCTGTTGAAAAATCATTCGCCGGAATTCAATTTTTTCAGTTTTCTCAAAAACTCATTCTTCGCATTACTTGCATTCGGATATTCCATATATGCTATCTATGGGACAGGAGAACGTGTAGTAATGTATGGATTTATCCTTATGTTGGCTGGTATCCCGGTTTACCTGTATATAATGCTTCATAATAACAAAAAAGATAATGTAGTGGATAAGTTGAGAAAGGATGCAGGAGTAGAAAACCCCTCGGTCGCTCCGCGACATCTCCCCTAAAGGGGCGAAAATTCGAGTCCATTTAGAGAATTTACCCCCCTTTAGGGGGGCAGGGGGGCAAAAAGGAATAGTTGGAATACATTTCTTTTATCAACATTTCCCCCCAATTCGTAATTATCATTTAATCAGCTAAATATTTTAGATACTGCCTTTTTTAATTTTTTTCAGATTAAAAAATTGAGTCGATTGTTGAAAAATTGACAGGCAAGACCTTCGGTAATTAGTTATATTTGCCCAAAATTTCTGCAAAATGTCAGTTGGATATTCGGAAGAACACATAAAAACTCTTGAGTGGAGAGAACATATACGCCTGCGTCCCGGAATGTATATCGGGAAGCTGGGTGATGGCTCTTCACAGGATGATGGCGTTTATGTGCTCCTAAAAGAGGTAATGGATAATGCCCTCGATGAGTATATGATGGGATATGGTAAAAAAATTGACGTAACCATCACTGGCAAAGAGGTTAAGGTTCGTGATTATGGAAGGGGAATTCCACTTGGAAAAGTACTTGATGCTGTCTCCAAAATGAACACCGGGGCAAAGTACGATTCCAAAGCTTTTAAAAAATCTGTTGGCCTTAACGGAGTGGGAGTAAAGGCTGTAAATGCTTTATCAAGTAAATTTATTATAAGATCTGTCAGAGACGGGCAGATCAAGGTCTGTGAATTTGAGCATGGAAGAACCGTGACAGATCGCCCTATTGAGCCATCAACTGAAGAAAATGGCGTTGAAGTTATATTCGAGCCTGATGGCGACATGTTCGGCAACTACTATTTCATTTCGGAATATGTAGATACAATGCTGAAAAACAATGTTTACCTGAATTCCGGGCTTATAATAAATTTTAATGGAAATAAATTCTTTTCCAGGAATGGTCTTGTTGATCTGCTCAATGAGAATATGGGAAAGGAAGGTCTTTATCCTATTATTCACCTGACCGGGGAGGATATTGAGATTGCATTTACACACGGATTTCAGTATGGAGAAGACTATTACAGTTTTGTAAACGGTCAGAATACAACACAGGGCGGGACTCATCTTATTGCTTTCAGGGAAGCAATTGTTAAGACTATAAGAGATTTTTATAAAAAGGACTATGATCCTTCCGATATCAGGTCTTCAATAATTGCAGCTGTAAGCATTAAAGTTGAGGAACCTATCTTTGAATCGCAGACTAAGACAAAACTTGGTTCAAAAGATATGGGACCTGAGGGTCCTTCTGTAAGAAATTTCATTAGCGAATTCATAAAAAAACAGCTGGATGATTTTCTTCACAAAAATCCAGAGACTGCCCGGATTATACTCAAAAAAATACAGGATTCTGAAAAGGAAAGAAAAGCTATTTCATCTATCCAGAAGCTCGCCAGAGACAGAGCAAAAAAGGTGAATCTGCATAACAAAAAACTGAGAGACTGCAGGACACATTACAATACTACAGATTCAAATAAACTTGATTCAACATTATTTATTACCGAAGGTGATTCTGCAAGCGGGTCTATTACAAAATCAAGAAACGTTGAAACACAGGCAGTTTTCAGTCTTCGCGGGAAACCACTTAACTGCTATGGCCTGACAAAGAAAATTGTATACGAAAATGAGGAGTTTAATCTTCTTCAGGCTGCACTCAATATTGAGGACGGTATAGAAAACCTGCGATACAATAACGTTGTTGTGGCTACTGATGCTGATGTCGACGGAATGCACATCAGGTTGCTATTGCTCACATTTTTCCTGCAGTTCTTTCCCGATCTGGTGAAAAAAGGGCATGTGTATATACTTCAGACACCACTCTTCAGGGTAAGGAATAAGAAAGAGACCAGGTATTGCTACTCTCCCGATGAAAAAGCAAAGGCTATAGCTGCTTTGGGTCCGAATCCGGAAATGACCCGGTTTAAAGGACTCGGAGAGATATCCCCTGATGAATTCAAACACTTCATTGGCAAGGATATGCGACTTGAGCCTGTCAGAATGAAAAAAAATGACTCAATAGACGGATTCCTCGAGTTTTTTATGGGTAAAAATACGCCTGACAGACAAGACTTTATTATTGGCAATCTCAGAATTGAAGAAGATATAGTTGACGAGGAAAAACCATTGAATTAGATAAGGAAGCCCTGGTTTATTTATGGAAGAAAAAGAACTGGATAAAAGCAATACAGAGAACAATGATCTGGTCCCGTCAGGACCGGCTGCTCTTCATACCGTAACTGCTTTATCAGGCATGTATCAGGACTGGTTCCTTGATTATGCCTCTTATGTTATTCTCGAAAGGGCCGTACCACACCTTCATGATGGACTTAAACCTGTCCAGCGCCGTATTCTTCATTCAATGAAGAGAATGGACGATGGACGCTACAATAAGGTAGCCAATATCATCGGGCATACAATGCAATTCCACCCGCATGGTGATGCATCAATTGGCGATGCACTTGTTCAGCTTGGTCAGAAAGAACTGCTTGTTGATATGCAGGGAAACTGGGGAAACCTTCTGACTGGCGATGGTGCAGCTGCTCCCAGATATATAGAATCGCGGCTTTCAAAATTTGCTCTGGAAGTTGTATTTAATCACAAAACAACGCAATGGCAACTCTCCTATGATGGCCGTAACAAGGAACCTGTCACTCTTCCTGTTAAGTTCCCTTTACTGCTTGCTCAGGGCGGTGAGGGAATCGCTGTCGGACTAGCATCAAAAATTCTTCCTCATAACTTCAATGAGCTTATTGATGCTTCAATTGATTACCTTGAGGGAAAAGATTTTGTTATATATCCTGACTTTCCTACCGGAGGGCTGGTCGATGTCTCAAAATATAACGACGGACAGCGCGGAGGAGCAATAAAGGTCAGAGCCAGGATTGAAAAAGTTGATAAAAAGGAACTTGTAATAACCGAGATTCCGTTTGGAAAAACTACAAGCACCCTCATAGAATCCATTATTAAGGCCAGCGAAAAAGGGAAAATCAAGATCCGGAAGATTGATGATAATACTTCTGCAAATGTCGAAATTGTAATTCATTTACTCCCGGGGGTGTCTCCTGATATGACAATCGATGCACTTTATGCACTTACCGATTGTGAATATTCCATTTCACCAAATACATGTGTTATTGTCGATGATAAGCCCTCGTTTATGGGGGTAAGCTCCATCCTGAAGCATTCTGCCGACAGAACAGTTGAGCTTCTGAAGAGTGAACTGGAAATCAGGCTTGCAGAACTTCATGAAGACTGGCATATGTCCTCTCTGGAGAAAATATTTATTGAGGAAAGAATTTATCGCGACATAGAAGAGTCGGAAACCTGGGAAGCCGTAATAACTGACATTGACAAAGGCCTCGATCCATTCAAGAAACTATTGTACAGGGAGGTAACAAGAGAAGATATTATTCAGCTCACGGAAATAAAGATCAAGAGAATATCGAAATACGACGTAAAAAAAGCAGATGAGCATATAAAGGGAGTTGAAACAGAGATTGAGGAAGTTAAAAATCATCTTAACAATATAATTCCTTTCGCTATTAACTACTTCAGGCAGATAAAGAAAAAGTACGGTAAGGGCAGGGAAAGAAAAACAGAACTGAGAAGCTTTGATACCATTGAAGCCACGAAAGTTGTTGCCAATAATGCGAAACTCTATATAAATTATAAAGAAGGGTTTATCGGAACTGGGCTGAAAAAAGATGAATTTATCTGCGACTGCTCTGATATTGATGATGTTATAGTTATAAGAAAAGACGGCGTTTACCTCATAACCAAAGTAGCAGACAAGGTTTTTGTCGGAAATGATATTCTCTATGCCCAGGTTTTCCTGAAAAATGATGAACGCACAATTTATAATATCGTTTACCAGGATGGCAAAGATGGCCCATTGCTTGCAAAACGATGTGCCATCTCCGGACTGACTCGTGATAAGGAATACAACCTCACCAGAGGCAAACAGGGTTCAAAAATTGTGTACATCAGTGTCAATCCCAATGGTGAGGCTGAGGTAATTAACGTTCATCACAAACCAAAAGCACGACTTAAAAAGCTTATGTTCGAATTTGATTTCGGACAGATGACCATAAAGGGAAAATCATCGATGGGTAACATACTTACCAAAAATGCGGTTCATAAAATAAGCCTTAAAGAGAAAGGACTTTCAACCCTCGGTGGAAGAAAAATCTGGTTTGATGATGCGGTATTCAGGCTAAATGTCGATGGAAGAGGCCCATTCCTTGGTGAGTTTAGCGCTGATGATAAAATACTTGTTATTACAAAAAACGGTTTCTTCAGAATAACAGGGTTTGATTTGTCTAATCACTATGAAGACAACATACTTATAATTGAAAAATTCAGACCAGGCAAAGTTTATTCAGCTATTTACTGGGATGCTGAACAAAAGTTTTATTATTTGAAGCGATTTACTATCGAAGAATCAGAAAAACCTCAATGTTTCATAAATGAAGACCCTGAATCAAGACTCATAAGTCTAACTGAAGTAGAATATCCGCGTTTTGAAATTCATTTTGGTGGTAAGAATAAGGACAGGGATAATGAGATAATAGAAGTTGCTGAGTTTATAGGTGTTAAAAGTTATAAAGCTAAAGGGAAGAGGATGACCAGTTATATGGTTGAGAACATCCAGGAGATCGAACCTGTTTTAAAAAAAGAGGTTGATATTCCAAAAGAAGAAAACCCGGAAGAAGAACCACCGCAACCTCCTACCCATGATGATCCGGCACAGATGACCCTTGAATTATGATTATCAGAAACCATATAATCTATATAATTGGTTTTATGGGCAGCGGTAAAACAACAATAGGAAGACAGTTAGCTTTGCAACTGAATTGGTCGTTTGTCGATCTGGATAAAAAGATTGAGGAAAATGCCGGAAAAACTATTGCTGAAATTTTTTCACAAAACGGGGAGGCGTATTTCCGCGAAATAGAAACAAAGGTTCTTGAAAATCTGAAATCTGTAAAAAATGCTATAATTTCGACAGGCGGAGGCACTCCCTGTCATCATGAAAACATGGAATTTATGCTCAGTAACGGACTGACAGTTTATCTTAAATTGACGCCCGACGAGCTGGAAACACGTCTGTCAGTATCCAGGGGTGGCAGACCTCTGATTATGGATCTTGATAAGGAAAGCCTGAAGATCTTTATTGAAAAGAAACTTGCAGACCGCGAAAAATGGTACGACAGATCTGAAATAATTATGGGAGGAATCAATCCGGATATTGATCAGATAGTTCACCTTGTAAGATTTAAGCTAAACATCTGACCCCGCCTCAGTCGCATAGCCGTTAACTTAAGGAGGTGAATATTGAAAATAGCGAGAGAGTTTAGTATAAAATAGAATGTATTGTATTGTATTGTATTGTATATTAGCCTGATACATTTCCCCTCCTTCAAAAGGAGGGGAAACTTTTTCATGCAATTCCTCACTCATCTCCAAAGCTTAATTTAACTGATATGGGCTGGCGCCAGGGGTTATTCATATTAAGCCACTTCGTGGCTTATAAAACAGAATTGCCAAAGATGTGTATAAAGATTAGCTTTAAGGACAAGGGGGTAAAAAGCAGCATAATAAGATCAATAGCTATGTCTCAAAGTAGAAATAATTATTTATTGACAAAATAAGGAAGAATAGCCTGATAATTTCTAATTTAGTATTATACAATTTGCATCTGAGCAATTATGAGAGATAAGCTTCGTATTCTCCCTGGGGTTGAAACAGGGGAATCGTCAATTGTATTAATGCTTCTGACCCAATCGGTCTTTCTGGGAATTTTTGTCGGAGCTTATGATATTTCTGCATACTCCCTGTTACTCTCGACATTTGATGAAAAGCTCATGGCACACGGATATTTTGTATCAGGGCTTGCAGGCATCATTCTGACATCGTTTTATTTGAGGTTCAATGGAGGAATGCAAATCAGTAAACTTCCCTTCATTAACCTACTCATTGTTACATTATCCACACTATTACTCTGGGCAGGTTTAAATATTTATCACGAAAAATGGATTATCGTTGTTGTATTTATTCTGGCCGGACCTTTAAATATCCTGACATTATTTGGTTTTTTGGCAATTACTGACAGATTGGGTTCTGTAAATAAAAAATTAACAGGGTTAACTGATTCAGGCTTTATGACCGGAATTGTTTTGATTTCCTTTATTATTCCGGTATTGATATCTGTTAAATTTCAGGCATATAATATTTTACTCATCAGTGGTTTATCAGTATTGGTTTCAACATTCATACAGAAGGCATTAATCGTTCAGATAAGATTAAACAATTCTGGCAGGAAAGAAAATTCTTTAAGACCTGTAAAGGGTTCTTTTCCTTCTGCGTTTCGGGGAAATAAATTCTACACCTCCTTGAATCTCTATGCAACATTTTCAGTCGTGATTGCATATGTAATACTATATTCTTTCATGGCCGTTACGCGGAAGCAATTCCCGGTTGCTGAAGAAATGGCCGCGTTCCTTGGTCTTTTTACCGGATCAATGATTCTGTTTACTGAATTTGCCAGGCGTATCATTTTCCCTCCTTTAATGAGATTCTTTGGCATCCGTGGCTGTCTTATTATCTCTCCGGTTGTGATAACTCTGATTACTTTTCTGACAATAATAATTGGATTTTCTAAGGGCTATACAGTATCAGCCGGCGGATATTTTATTTTCTTCCTTCTTCTGGCATTAAACAGTCTTCTCTCAAAGTCAATGAGACACTCAATAGAGGCGCCTTCATTTAAAGTCATGTATCATTCACTGCAAAGCAGCTTAAAGACTGAAGTTCAAAATAGAATTTCCTATTCAGCAAATGAACTCGGATTATTATTATCAGGAATTATTTTGTCAGTTTTTGGATTTTTTAGCTTTATAGAGATCATACATTTTTCATTTCTCTTGTTTTTTCTGGTCCTGATATGGATCTATCTGGCTCTCAGGCTGTATAAAGAATACAGGGAATCACTGGTTAAGTCTGTTGAAACCACCCGGGAACCCCTGTTAAAAGATAAAAATCCGATCCTTTTCGATGGTCTCAGGAACAGATTTACCGGACAATTATTTTTCAGGACAAATTATTTTAATCTTCTTATCGGAGATTATGACGTATTGAACAGCATCAGGAACGAATGGTATTTCAAAGAATTAATAGATTATGCTCTTTCTAAAAATGACTTAAATCTTGTCCGTGTTTTGAAAACAATTTCAATAAATGCTGATCTGGATGAGAGGATTCGCCAGCTGGCAGATGAAGCAATAGAGATTCTTCAAAACATTTCAACATCTTTTAATTTTTCTAAATCTCACGATCTGAAATCTGTGACAGGCGCGAAAGTTTTATCTGAAACAAGAATGCCTCAAACCTCTGAGATACTCTCTCTTTTAAGGAGCAATTCAATTGAATCAAAAAGACAGGCAATTTTCCTTATAGGAAAATTCCGGTTATCAGATTTGTTGTATGTAGTTTGTGAATGTCTTAATACAAGGGAACTTGCCGCTGATGCCTTTAATGTTCTGAAGTCATTTGGGGCATATGCTGAGGACGATTTGGTAAGGTTTTATCTTATTGTGTCAGGAAATACGCGATTAAGCAAAACAATACTTCAGCTTCTTGGTGAAACATGTACAAAAGGAAAATCAGGCTTTCTGTATTCACGTCTCTGGTCAAATTCAAGGCAATTAAAAGAAACCGTTATTAAAGGCCTTATTGACTGTAAGTTCGTTCCTGCAAATGTTGAGAAGCAACGATTAGATCTTCTTATAATAGAAATTACAGGCTTAATTACCTGGAATCTTTCAGCCAAAATTATTCTTGAAAAGAGTAGTGATAAATTTCTACTGGATATAATAAATTTGGAGACAGAACGATGGACAAAATTTCTTTTTGATATTCTGTCGATTACTTATGGATCCTCTTCAGTTGATGTTATCAGAATGAATCTGAATAATAACAGTGATGATAATGGAAGTTATGTTAGCGAAATTGCAAACGTTGTTTTTTCAGATTCTGTTAAAACACATTTGCTTCCTCTTCTTGAAGTCGTTCCCGATAAAATTAAAGTGAAGAAATTATCCCGGCTTTTCCCCGTGGAAGTTGCCGGACGGAATAAACTGCTTGAGGATATACTAAACCGCGACTATAACCTTATCGGATTATGGACCAGGGCATCTGCTTTGAGATCCATAAGGAAGATTGATAGACCGGAGATGGCTGAATCTGTAATAGCTCTTCTGTTCAGCCCCGAACAGATACTTCAGGAAGAGTCGGTGAATCTGATCCGCAGGACAAGTCATGAATTCTACTATGCTGCATGTGACAGGTTGCCTGAGGCTACAAAAACGAGACTGGATAAAATATTAACCGGGAATCTCGATTCCAAAGACCTGGTATTTGAAAAAGTTCAGTTCCTTGCGCGATGTTTTGGAGAAATCCATGAAGAAGATTTAATTTCTCTGGCCTGTGAATTGAGTTATGTTAAAGAGTTCAGTGATGACGATGTAAATTCTGCAGAAGGATGTATTATCTGGACGATTGACAGAGATGAAAAAGCAGATATTCAGATAATTCATAATGGAATTGCAGGTTCTGCCGGGAAGTTTAGGATGGATGATGGTTTATCCTGTTACTTATTGAAATTTAGTTCAATTGAAGAGTTTTATTTTCAATTTCCCGTTGAATCATTATGCGTTTTAAAATATATTGACGATCATGATTGTAACTTGTAAAAGAATATAATTCACTATGGAATCCAGGCAGGACGTTTCAGATTTCAATCCTTTCCCGGGGTTAAGACCCTTCAGCATTGACGAGAGTAAATTTTTTTTCGGAAGAGAAGCTGAGACTGAAGATCTCATATTGAAACTGCTTAAAAATAGATACGTAACGGTAATAGGTGCTGCAGGGACAGGAAAATCATCTTTGGTATTTGCCGGAGTTGTACCAGCAATCCGGAAATTAAAAAATGGCAGTTCTGCTTTCCGGATAATCAGCTTCAGGCCGGGAAACAATCCGTTTGGAAATCTTGCTGAGGCTGTGATAAAAGGGATCGAAACGGAGGAGAACAGAATAGATAACGGCGAGCTTTGCGCGATTATCAAAAATCATGATAATTTTTCTGACGCATTGAGACAAATTACACAAGTAGTCGATGAAAGCATACTTCTGAATATTGATCAGTTTGAGGATCTTTTCAGATTTGGATCATCGGGATTGTCTGAAGATGATAAAATAAAATTCATTGAATTTCTGGTAAATACAATAAAAAAGAATGCTCCGGGAGTTTATATTATTCTTTCAATGCGATCGGAATATATGGGAGAGTGTTCACATCATTGGGAACTCGCAAGGTTAATAAATAACAGTAATTACCTGGTTCCTGAACCCGGAATGCAAAACTGGAGAAAGATAATTGAGGAACCTGTAATATTAGCCGGTGCAAGTATTGATCCTGAACTAACTGAAGTCCTGCTTAATGATATCCGTTACCGGAATGATCAGTTTCCTGTACTCCAGCATTCTTTGATGAGAATATGGGAGCATTGGCTAAGATCTGCTGATTCTGAAAAGCCAATAAGCATTACGGATTACAATTCTATCGGAACTGTAAAGAACGCTATTGATTTTCACGGGAATGAAATTTATGCCGGGCTGAATGAAAGAGGAAAAGAGATCTGCGCAATCTTGTTTAAGTCAATAACAAGAAAAGGGTCGGATAACAAAGGGTTAAGACAACCTTGCGATATTGGAACAATAAAATCAATTGCAGGATGCTCAGGTGAAGAACTTTTTGAAGTCATTGAAAAATTCAGACATCCAGCAGAAGCATTTATTAGTTGTAGTGATGAAGTTTTAAGTAATAATACCGTAATCGATCTGCAGAATGAATGTACAATTCATTTGTGGGTAAAACTTGTTGAATGGGTAGATGATGAAGCATCTTCCATGCAGATATACCTGAGGTTATCGGAGGCATCAGCACTATACCAGCAGGGTAAGACCGGTATATACCGGCAACCGGATTTACAGACAGCACTTAACTGGCGTGAGAAGCAAAAACCTGACCTTTCATGGGCTAAAAAATATAATAAGGCTTTTGAAAGGGCAATGGTATATCTGAGAACAAGCGAAAAAGTATTTCTTGAAGAAGAATCAAGCAAGACAGGACGGCAAAAAGGAGCCCTGAGAAAGATCGGTATACTGACAGGTTTTTTTGGAATTATTATCGTATTGGCTCTGGGATTTACAATATTTGAATATATTCAGAAATTAAAAGCCGACAGGCAAATTTCTCTTTCGGAAAAACAAAAAACCCTGGCAATCAGACAGAAAGAAACTGCTGATTCAACAGCAAATGCAGCTATCGGGCAAAAAAACAAAGCTGACTCTGTTGCCTCTGTTGCTCTCAGGGACGCTGTGAAGACAAACGAATTAAAAATTATTGCAGAGAAACAGATATCCGTAGCAAAAAAGAGCGCTGACGAAGCCATGCATCAAAAGAAACTGGCAATAGAACAATCTTCAGGAAATCAGCGTCTGCGAATGATATCCATCGGGAAAACACTATCGCTCAAATCAATGCAAATGATGGGTCAAAAAGATCTGCAGACACTTCTTGCATATCAGGCCTATTTATTTAATAAAAATAATAACGGATCAGACAATGATCCTGATATTTATGCCGGGCTGTATAATGTTGCCCTACAGTATGGAAGCATAAATTGTAAGTCATTTAAAGATTTTTCAGGTGAAATAAGAAGCCTGGCTTTTTTACCGGGGAAAAACGAATTTTTCACTTCCGGCACTGATGGCAGGATTTTGAAATGGTCACTTGATAATAAAGATCGGGCACTTCAGGTTGTTTATTCAGGGAGTGACATTATCAATGTTCTGGCTGTGAGTCCTGATGCTTCGTGGCTCGCGTGCGGGAGCTCAAATTCCTCCATAAGAATGATCCCTCTGAAGGGGAATAATATCAGTTACGAATTGACCGGACACAAAGGGGAAGTCAAGTCGCTTATCTTCTCATTTGATGGGAAATATCTCTATTCTGCAGCTGTTGACGGTAAGGTACTGAAATGGGATATAGCCGCAAGAACAAGTGTAAATGTGAATACAGGTGTGATAGATATTGTATCCCTTGATATTTCCTCAAATGGAAATTATCTTGCCGGATTAAGCACCGATGGAAAAGTTATTGTCTGGAATAAAGATAACGATGCGGAAAAATTCCGTCTTGAAACAGCCGGTAAAAGTATAAAAGTAATCCGTTTCAGTCCTGAAAACAACCTTCTTGCCATTGGGTATGGGGATGGTAATGTAGAATTATGGGATATAGATCTTCATAAAAAGATTTCTGAGGTCAAAGCTCATGAATCTATGATCAATAATATTCAGTTTAATGCAAATCTGAAACAAATGGCTACTTCAGGTATGGATAAGAAAATCAAAATTTTCAATGTCAAAGAGCTGTCTGATCTTACTGAACCACCTGTTATAATAGATAATAAGGGTTTTGTGCTCGTAATGCAGTTCAGCCCTGATGGTCAGATGATTGTCTCGGGTGAATCAGGCGATGGCGGAAATCTTATGAGCAGACCAGCTCATGTTGATGGCTTTGTTCGTGATATATGCAATCTGGTTTCAAGGAATATGACCCAGGAAGAATGGAACACTTATGTCGGAAAGGATATTCCTATAGAAAAGACCTGCCCGGAGAAAAGTGTAAATATCAAAGTTGAGCAGAAAATTCTGGTAAAATAATAGAAACCCCTCTGTCGCTTCGCGACATCTCCCCTAAAGGGGCGATAATACTCACCAATTTAGTAAGATTTCACTTACTTGTAGAATTTTCTCCCCCTGAAAAGGGGGAGTGCCCGCAGGACGAGGGGGTCTATTTAAGAACTGAGTATTTTCCCAACCTATCCAAATTCTCCCGATTTATACTAATTTTGTCCCGGTTTTGTAGCCTGCACAGGATACTTAATCTTTGTTTAGTATTTAATAAGAATAATGATAATGAAGAACAGAAAAACTTTTCTCATGATACTGGATGGCTGGGGTATCGGCGATGGGACTAAAGCCGATGTGATAAGTCAGGTACCTTCTCCGAATCTCACATATTATAAAAATAATTATCCGAATTCCAGGCTTCACGCATCTGGTGAAGATGTTGGATTGCCCGATGGTCAGATGGGCAATTCTGAGGTTGGACATCTGAACATAGGTGCAGGAAGAGTGATCTATCAGGACCTTGTAAAGATTAATAAGGAATGTAAGACAGGCGACATCAAAAAGAACAAAGTACTGGTAGATGCATTTTCTTATGCAAGGGATAAAAATAAACAGGTTCATTTTATGGGGTTAGTTTCAGATGGAGGTGTCCATTCTCTCGATAAACACCTTTACTATCTGTGTGATATGACTAAGGATTACGGTTTGAAAAATGTCTTTATTCATGGTTTTGGAGATGGTCGGGATACCGATCCCCGGAGTGGTATCGGATATGTAAAAAACCTTTTGGATCACCTCGATAAATCTAATGGAAAGGTCGCTTCTTTCATTGGCAGATTTTATGCAATGGATCGTGATAAAAGATGGGAAAGGATTAAAGATGCGTACGATCTTCTGGTTTATGGAAAAGGCACACCTACAACTAATATCCTGGATTTAATGAAGGAATCTTACGACGCCGGTGTGACTGACGAATTTATGAAACCAATCGTCGTTACTGATAATAGTGGAAAACCTCTGGGTCTGGTAAAAGAAGGTGATGTTATTGTCTTTTTTAATTTCAGGAACGACAGGGCAAAAGAACTGACAATTGTACTTACCCAGAAAGATATGCCTGAGTTCGGAATGAAGACGATGCCCTTATTCTACTGTACAATGACACCATATGATGCAACTTTTAAAGGATTGCATATCATTTACCCGAAAGATAATGCTGAAAATACGATAGGAGAGATAATTGCCGCTGCCGGCAAACACCAGCTGAGAATTGCCGAGACAGAGAAGTATGCTCATGTTACTTTCTTTTTCTCAGGAGGGAGGGAAGAGAAGTTCAAAAACGAAGAAAGGATAATGATTCCTTCTCCAAAGGTGGCTACATATGATCTTCAGCCCGGGATGAGTGCTTATGAAGTTACAGATGCCGTGGTTGAGGCGATAGAAACAAAGAAGTTTGATTTTATTGTTCTGAATTTTGCCAATGGAGATATGGTTGGTCATACCGGCGTTTATGAAGCAATTAAGAAAGCTGTCAAAACAGTGGACGAATGTGCCGGTAAAGTCATTAAAGCTGCACGCAATGCGGAATACGATGTTCTGGTTATTGCCGATCACGGTAATGCCGATAAAGCCTTAAATGAAGACGGTTCTCCTAATACTGCTCACTCACTGAATCCCGTTCCAAGTATACTGATAACTGATGATTATAAGAAGATAAATGAAGGTATTCTTGCTGATGTTGCACCCACATTGCTCAAAATAATGGGCATAGAGATACCAAAAGAAATGACAGGGAAGGCGCTTGTCTAGTTTTACCTCATCCCCCTGCCCCTTCTCCCAGGGGAGAAGGGGAGTAGTACAGTATTAATCAATAACTTAAGTCCCTCCCCCTTGGGGGATGGATTTAGGGAGAGGCCTCTAAAAAGAATTTGAAATTTAAATCAATTCAGATTGTTACGTATAAACGATACCATATTCAGTTTCGATATCCTCGAAAAAAAATTCAGATGCGACCTTCCTGTTTGTCTGGGAAATTGTTGCCGTTATGGTGACTCCGGTGCTCCTGTGACCAGCGAGGAAGCTCAGATTCTAGAGAAGATATTTGACAAAATAAAACCATTCCTGCGTCCTGAAGGAATATCAGTGATTCAAGAAAAAGGTACGAGTGTTACAGATTTTGAAAATGATCAGGTAACTCCTCTTATAGGCAATGAAGAATGTGCTTATACAACAAAAAGTGGTAATATTTTTCTTTGCGGCATTGAGCAGGCATGGACAGACGGCAAAATTTCATTTCGTAAACCGCTATCCTGCCATCTGTTCCCTGTCAGGATAAAACAATATTCCGATTTCAGGGCGATAAATTATGAAGAACTTGCAATTTGCTCACCGGCCCGTAAATGTGGTGAGCATGAGAAGATATACATCTATGAATTCCTTAAAGAACCATTGATAAGGGCTTTAGGGAACGATCTGTATAATGATTTATGTGCTGCCGCCGTTGAACTAAGGAAGAATAATACTATTAAAAAGTAATGTTTCGTTGAGCACCCTTCCCTTAAACAAATAAAGTGAAGGCACAGATCATTGTGATTCAGGGTATTGCATTCCTTCGAGTATTGGTTACTACCCTTTATATATTTCTTCTATAATCCCTTACATTTGTTGCACTTGATGAACTCACCCCATCCCCTCTCTACTTCGTAAAGAGGGGCTTACACGTAATAAAATTCCAACTATTATTATTAAGATTCTACCATTTGCCCTTTCTTTCACTATCTCGAAATCAAGTTTTTTTGTTTTGCCCACTGAGTAATGTTTTAGTAAAAATTCTCAATTTCCCTTCTCATTATACTCTAATTTTGTGTAAGGAGATCTCCCCTCTTTACGAAGTAGAGAGGGGAAGGGGGTGAGTATGTAAAGCCAAATGAACCGAAGTGAGCACGGCGAAGCCAAATTACCGATCGTGAGATGTGTCTAAAGATTAGCCTCAAAGAGGGGAGAAGTGTATCAGGGTTAATTTCAATACTTTACATTCTTGAGTTTCGGTTGGCATGGGTAATGGATTTCATTTTATTCTAATTCTCTCAATTAATTCGTTTTTTCAGGATAGATGTGTACAAAGAGAGTTACGTTAGAAAGGTTTTTTTTACACCTATATTATATAGGTATATGTTGATTTTGTTGAAATGACTAAACACAGAATAGAAGCCAATTATTAATGTTTATCAGTCATTAAACAAAAAAATCATCAGTTTATTGCATGTAAAAAAGCATTTTATATCATAAATATCATATAATTCAAAATCAGTTTTATTAAAAAATTATGATTTTTTACATATAATTTATCATCCGCTAAAAATTCACGCATTGAGCGACAAATGAAAATGTAATTACTCAATAATCGCATTAACATACCTGATAAATTGCAGTGAATCAAAATTATACAGGTCTATAATATATCCTATAATAAGATATTCAAAATATACATAAAGTCTTATTTAAAATTATTAAACAGCTTACAATCCTTTAATTTCTCTTTTAAAAGAGCTTAAACGATAATTTTTTTTTTTAGTTTGGAGATTAAATATAGAAGACCTATATTTGGTTGTTAAATTAAAACCTAAAACTAATATCGTATGAAGAAACTATTTCTGCTGATTGTTTTGTTTGTGTTTATAAGTGGCTACACTTTATTGGCACAAACAATAGTCATTACAGGTACGGTTACCTCTTCAGTTCAAGGGGAAGGTGCAATTCCTGGTGTAACTGTAACTGTTAAGGGTACCACTGTTGGTGCTATAACAGATGTGAATGGAAAATATTCAGTTACAGCTCCCCAGAGTGCCACTACCCTTATTTTCTCCTATATCGGGATGAAAAAACAGGAACTTGAAATCGGAGGCCGTAAAGTAATTGATGTTATTATGGAACCCGATCTTCTGGGTTTGAATGAAGTTGTTGTAACAGCCTTTGGTATTAAAAGACAGGCTAAAGAACTCGGTGTTGCTACTGCTCAGGTGTCTGATAAAGAGCTTACCCAGGCAGGTGTCAGCAACGTTGTAAACGGATTAGCTGGTAAAGTTTCAGGCTTGCAGATTAACACTGTTAATAATGGTGTCAACCCTGATACAAGAATTACCCTTAGAGGAAACCGTCACTTTCTGGCAAGTAACCAGGCTTTGATAGTTCTTGATGGAATACCTGTAAGTGCTGATTATCTTAATTCAATTAACCCAAACGACATTGGTGAAGTTAACGTTCTTAAAGGTGCTAGTGCCGCTGCTCTATATGGTAACGATGCATCAAACGGAGTGTTGGTAATTACAACCAAAAGAGGTTCCATAGGAGGAAAACCTGTTATTAAGTTAAGTAATACCACTACTTTTGAAACTGTATCATATATGCCTAAACTGCAGACTCGTTTTGGTTCTGGATCAGGCGAAGATACGGTTAATTATAGCCCAAATTATACATTCTGGATTGGTGCCGATCGGAATACAGATCCCTATACATCCTTTGAGAACCAGGCTTATGGTCCGGAATTTAATGGACAACAGGTTATCTTAGGAGGAAAGTTGATAGACGGTTCTTATCAGACGATCCCTTACAGTTCAGTTAAAGACGGTAAGAAAAAATTCTTCAATACCGGTATTACTACACAAAACGACGCCTCCTATTCAGTTGGAGATGACAAAAACAGTTTTTACCTGTCGGCACAGGATGTTAATACAACAGGTATAATTCCGAATGATAAAAACAGAAGAACAGGTGTTCGTATGTCAGGATCAAGAACAACTGGCATTTTCCACGCAGATTACTCTCTTGGCTTCACCCAGACAAATACAAACATTTCTGGTAATGATTATTATCAGGGGCGACCTGTATACTGGAACATCTTGAACACACCAGGTGAGGTAGATCTTACAAATTATAAAGATGTTGTAAATAATAAGTTTGCTAATAATAATGGTTACTATAACGCCTATTATCCAAACCCTTACTGGCAGCTCGATTACTCGAGGGATATTTCCAGAACTGAGAATCTTCTTGGTTCAGCATTAATATCTATTGCACCAAAAGAGTGGATAAATATATCTTACCGCGCTGGTCTCACATATGCATCAACAGCACATAACACATATCAGGATGGGGTTACTTACAATGATTATATGAAAGGTGACCCATGGCAGGCAGGTGCATTGGGAACATCATCTCCATTTGCCGGTCTTTCTTCAGACGAGATTTATAACACTTTTATTCTTACAGGAGACTTTTTAGTTCAGTTGAATAAGAAAGTTGGAGATTTCAGCGGTAAATTGATACTTGGTAACTCTATGTATTCCAATAAATACAGACAGGTCGGTGTCACTAACAATTCACTGGTTGTTCCTTTGTTGTACAATATCTCCAACAGGCTTGGTGAACCGGGAGTTGGGGAACAGGTTCTCGCAAGGAATTCAATCGGAGTATTTGGTGATTTTACTCTTGGTTACAAAGATTTTGCTTTCCTTCATGCTTCAGCCCGTAATGACTGGGACTCCAGATTAGCTAAAGCAAATCGCTCTTTCTTCTATCCTGGCGTTGATGCCAGTGTAGTTCTTAGCGATGCAATTGCTGCGCTAAAAGATAATGCAATTCTGAGTTTTCTAAAAGTAAGAGGCGGCTGGTCAAAGACAGGTCAGATCTCTCTGGCTAACTTTTATGCAACTATACCATCCTTCAATCCGGGTGATGGAAATACAGCACAAGCCTATACCGGTTTCCCTTATGGCAACCTTGGAGGCTTTGAGCTTTCCAGAACGTTGAGCAACCCATTATTGAAACCCGAAATAACCCAGGAAATAGAAACCGGTATTGAATTGAGCTTCATCAGAAACAGGTTACATTTAGAGGTGAGTGCATACAAGTCAAATACAAAAGATCAGACTATTCCGGCAACGATATCTTATGCAACTGGTTATTCAAGCGCATATATAAATGCTGGTGAACTTCAGACAGAAGGGCTAGAGACTCAGTTTAGAATTACTCCTGTAATTAATCTCGGTGACTTCGACTGGAATCTTACAATCAACTATACAGCTCAGACATCTAAAGTAATATCTATCCTTCCGGGGTTGAATGAATTATTAATTGGTGACGTTTCTTATGCAATTGTCGGACAACAGTTTCCCGCACTTAAAGTTTCAGATGTAAAAAGAGATCCTGCCGGACATATAATCGTCGATCCTCTTACCGGGTACCCGATAAAAGACCCTAATCTTAAACAACTTGGACATGGAACCCCTAACTCGATCCTGGGTATAAATAACACTTTTTCTTATAAAAATTTCAACCTGAATATAGTTGCTGAGTACAGAACCGGCAATAATATTGTTAACTGGGTTGGAACTGGCGCCGGAGCAGGTGGCGGTCTTGATTTTACAGGTAATACCTGGCATTCAGCTCAAAACGGAAGACAGAGTTTTGTAATTCCGAATTCAGTAATTGCAAATGCCGACGGAACATTTACTCCTAATACAGATATTGTAATTAAAAACGCAGGACGTGCTTTCTGGACTGGTTCTGATTATGCTGCTGTTCAGAGTACTTATACTCAAAGCGCTGCATTCTGGAAATTGAGAGAGGTATCTCTCACCTATGATATTCCTGTAAAAAACATTCTTGGTGGTACTATCCAGGGAGCTCAGATAGGACTTATTGGAAGAAACCTGTTGATGTTCCGTCCAAAAACAAACATCTGGACAGATCCGGAGTTTAACGGTTCAGCAGCAACGCAATCTGGCTCAAGCAACGCTGTCGGTTATACGACTGTATATCAGACGCCTCCTACGAGAGTTTACGGCTTTAGTGTTAAACTTACTTTCTAAGAAAAAAAATATAAGATATGAAGAAAATATTAATATTATTAACTGTATTGCTCGTATTGGTAACATCATGCAAAAAGGATTTTCTTAAAGTTGATGAAACCAATCCCAATACACCTTCTGCTGTCCCTGCGAATCTTGTTTTATCCGCAGCTTTGAATAATACAGCAAGAATTACCACTCTGCCTTCCAATTTTTCCTTTATCTATTTATGGTATGGGAGCTGGTGTATTAGCGGAGGCTATTCGCAACCTCTGAACTTAACGCAGTATAACCTGCTTAACAGTTCATACCAGGCCATCTGGGATAACTATTATCTGAACCTGGGGAATTATGATTATATAGAAAAAATTTCAACCACTGATCAGAGTAAGCCAATTCAGGCAATTGCCAAAATAATGAAGGCTTATATTTACCAAAACCTTGTTGACATTTATGGCAATATTCCATATACAAGTGCTCTAAAGGCAGATCAGGGACTTCTGAAACCTACATATGATGACGCTCAGAGCGTTTATGAAGATTTGGTTTTACAGCTCGATGCAGCTATGGCTCTGATCAGTACAGCCCCGGCTGATGCTGTTGAATTGGGGAAAGCTGATATTGTTTATCAGGGAGATATGTCGTTATGGCTGAAATTTGCCAATACACTGAAGTTAAGAATTCTTATAAATCAATCTGGTATGACTGGCAGAGATGGTTATATCAAAACCGCTTTGGCTACATCACCGAATACTCCGGACAGTTATATCGGAGCAGGTGAAGGCGCGTTATCCAACCCTGGCTATCTTCAGTCAACTGACAAAATGAACCCTTTCTGGGAGACATTCTATAAGCAGGATGGTTCACAGCAATCTGATGGTCTCACTTATTATATGGCTGGTCAGGATGCATGCGATTTTATGGACACTTATAATGACCCGCGCAGACTTTTGATTTTTAATCCTATAGGCACTACCAGCAACATCAAAGGAAATTATTTCGGAACCCTGGTATTGCAAAATGTTGCCAGTACATCATCTCTTGGACACGGCATGGTAAAGGCATATAATATGTCAGCTCCATTATTGACAGACTTTGAAAGTCTTTTCATCCAGGCTGAGGCTGCAACGAGAGGTTATATGACAGGTGGCGACGCTAAATCCCTTTATGAAGGTGGTGTCACTCAATCCGTTGTTTATTTCGGAGGTTCTGCTGCCGATGCAGGTAATTATCTGGGCCAGGGTGCACCTCTGGTAACTTTTGATGCAGCTACAAATAAGATACAGACAATAATCACACAAAAATGGATTGCATTAAATGGTGTAGATGCAATGCCGATCTGGACAGATTACAGAAGAACAGGTTTCCCAAATTTTATTCACTTCACCGCGGACCCTGCAAAACTAAATGCTACTCCTCCGGTAAGATTGCTCTATCCTCAGACTGAACTAGGCAGTAACGCTGACAACGTAGCAGCTCAGGGAGAAATCAGTTTGTTTAAATCAAAAATTTTCTGGCAGAACCGATAGTTTAAGAATAGCCATAAATTAAAAACAACTAAAAAAATAGAATATGAGAAACAAAATATTCATGACAATATCCTTTCTGGTCGCAATTTTTATCATGAGTTCGTGCCTGAAAGACAATATTGGAGAAGATTGGACGGCTAGCCTTAAAGGGAAAATGTATGCTCAGATTCCCAATAATGGCGCTCAGTCTTTTACAATTGCTCCTACTGCAAATGATCAGGTTTTTAAATTCCTGGTTAATATTGCAACCGATGCTTTACCCACGACCGACATCACGCTGACATTTGCGGTTGATCCGGCTGCTATGACAGCTTATACCGCTGAGGTTCAAGCTGCTGATACTTCAATTCACTGGAGTTATGAGTTATATCCGTCTTATACAATTCTTGATCCGACTCTGACAATCAAAGCTGGAACAAGGAACGCTTATGTACATGTAAAAGTAAGCAGGGCGGACACAATAAGATTGTCGGCTAAATACATGATTCCACTTACAATTACTTCAGCTACCGGTGGTGGAGTAATGATTGCTGATAACATGAAAACTGTTTTGTGGGGACTCCCGGTTGCAAATAAGTGGGAAGGAACTTATAAGATGAAAGGATATGTTTTAAGAGCTGGCGATAATCTTCTTTCCGGATTTTACAAGGGCAGAACTTATAAAATGGCCACCAATGGTCCAAATAGTATCATAATGAATAAAGCTATGGCTTGGGGTGACAGCGAAACAGATTATATAGGTGGTATTGTTCCCTGGGTTATTACTATAAGTGAACCTGCAAATACCATAACAGTTTCAGACCCAACACTTGCTAGTGTTAAAGTTGACCCAACTTATCCAAACAGATACGATCCGGCAACAAGAACATTTTATTTTAGAGCATCCTGGGCTGCAGGTCTGGGTCAAAGGGAAACTACCGATACACTTGTTTATTCAGGGCCATTTTAATTGAGCTGCATAAACATTACTGCAAAAGAAATTTAACGCGAAAAAAATATTATAAAATATGAAAAGGAAAAATTTGATTTTTGTAATGTTGCTCGTCCTTTCCGCCCTGCTTACAATTCAGAGTTGTAAGAAGGAATCCCCGGTTGGATTTACCGAAGAGCAAGCCTTTACAATTCCGACTCTAGTGGCTCCGACCCAGGGTTTCTTAGATCTCACGGGTACAACAGTTGACCTGAAATGGCAATCTACAAACGCCGGAGGAGCGCCAAACAATTGGGTTGTCTATTTTGGAACAGGTGATGACCCGGCTCTGTTTCAATCAGGTGTTACCACTGAAACTGTAACAGTAACTGTACTTCCAGGAAAAAAATATAACTGGAAGGTTATCGGAACAGATGCTAATGGAATTACTACTGCAGGTCCTGTCTGGAGTTTTGAAACTGTTGATCCTGCTGCTACATTGGATGTAGGCATGGCGTGGACAACAGATATTAAGACAGTTATTGGGATAGACCTTGCACCAGAAAAAGCCGTAAACTTGCGAATGTTGATTTATAAAAGTGATAAGGTAACCCTGGCAGTTCCTGCTATTAATACTGCAGGTTTTGAAGACTTTCCAAATTTCAGTACACTTCCTGATGGTGTTTATTATATCGCTGCTGACATTGCTTCAACTGTTAACGCAGGTGATTTAAATAAAGTATTTGATATAAGCATTGACCTAACATTCAAACAACGTGGTTTTATAAGCGAGATAATACCTTTTACAAATGTTATTACCAACGATTTTCCCTGCTCTGATTATAGAACATTTCTTGTGAAAGTTACAAAAACAGGAAATACCTTTACAACTGAACAGAGTGTGTCAAATGTAACACCAGCTCCGCCTGCTGCTCTTGCAGGAGTATGGCACGGAAGTGATTTTGGTTACACCAGCACAATTGTAACTACAATTGTTGATGGTAACCTACTCATTGATGGCGTTGGAATAGGCTGGATATCAGATATGTCTAAAACGGGTTGGGGTGAAGTTCCTCAGTCAACTATCCCAGCTCAGGTCATAATTAATACATGTACTGGTACAGTGACAATACCAAATCAGAAATTTATGGTTACGAAGTATAAAGGAGTTATTCAGACTGCATACTATATCCAAGGAAATGGTACTTATAATTTAAGTGGTACGTTCCCAACAATGACTTTGAATTATGACTTCATACAGGGAGGGACATCAATTGCCTCAGCTGGATTTGGAGTGACAAGTTTCAAAGCTGTTATCACTTTGGATCCGGCAGCTGCAAAAAGTTTAGAAGTTGCACCCAGATCAGTGATGAAAGGATTGTTAGCTAAACCTCATGTTACTAAATAGTTTATGATGAGTTAATTAATAAAGAACCGTCTCAAGAAATTGAGACGGTTCTTTTTTTAATTTCTAAACCGATAAAAAGATCATGATTTTTTAAATCGATTTATATAGTAAATTGTGATTTCAATTAATAGAATATATTAAATGAATCGTAACTTCATAAATATTATTTTTACTTGTTATATTTTAGGTTAATTCGAAATGGATATCAACTCTTCCAAATGTTAAGAGCAGGCTATAAATCTGCTATTACCCTAATCTCGGTCTTCTTACTCTGTACTTGTATTGACCCATATTATCCAAAACTTGGTAAATATGCCTCGCTCCTTGTAGTTGATGGTCTTATTACAGATTCAGATAATTCAAATACTGTCAGGTTGTCAAGAACATTTCAACAACAAAATTCCAGCCCTTCCATGGTTTCTGATGCAATTGTATACATCACTGATGATACAGATAATAGTTTTTCTCTGACTAATATGGGTGACGGAATTTACAAAACAGACAGTCTTGAATTTAAAGGTATTCCAGGACGAACGTATGTTTTGCATGTACAGACCAGTGAAGGGGAAGAATATGAATCAGATCCTAGTGTTATGCTTTCTGTTCCCGGAATTGACAGTATATATTTCGAAAAGAATCAGCAACTGTTCAACAATGGAACTCAGGCTGAGGATGGAATAATGATTTATCTCGATTCAAGGGAGGGAACAGGTAATATGTATTATAGGTGGACTTTTGACGAGACATGGAAATTTAAAGTTCCCTATCCGAAGAGGTATGATTACATAAAAACCCCTGGCCAACCAAATGCTCCTGTCTTTCGTCCGGTTAAAGATGTTAAAGAATTCTGTTGGAAGAACAGCCATTCTGGTGAAGTATTAATAAGATCAATAAGTGAAGTAAATGGCGGGAAAATAGTAAAGCAACCGGTTTCTTTTATAGCAACTGGTCAAACTGACAGGTTACTGATTCAATATAGTATCCTTGTGAAGCAGTATTCGGTATCAAAACAGGAATTTGATTTTTGGAATAATCTGAAACAGGTAAATGAAACCGGAGGCGATATATTTGCGCGACAACCATATTCTGTTATCAGTAATATCCATAATATAAAAAATCCTAATGAGCGGGTACTGGGTTATTTCCAGGTGTCTGCAGTATCACAAAAAAGGAAATATATTCGTTACGGAGATGTTGCATTGATGGGTCTGCATTTTTATTCTTACCCATGCAGCACGGAAGAGTATAGTCCGGATGATTTTGGGATGGGACCGCCTCCGAAGACATGGGATGATGTTATGTGGTATATGACATCCAATGGTACAAATTTTACATTTACTGAACCTATTCGTGGAAAATTAGTATTTACTTCCCCTGAATGCGCTAACTGTGAATTAACAGGCACTTCTGCAAAACCTGCATTCTGGGTTGATCTGAAATGATTTTTTATATGGTTGATAATTTTTGACTGAATGACCTTCCTGAAAGATATGGAAGGAACATATTTTTTATGTCAGAATATAATTAATGATTCTTATATGGTGCAGAATTAATATTATTTTTGCTACCCGATTCTTACTAATAAATAATATGAATTATTACATAAAAACCGGCTTTATGAGGAGGTCGGGTTTCAAATCTTTTTTTATTCTGTTCGCTTTATCATTGTGCACTTGTGTTGACCCATATAATCCAAAACTTGGAGGATATGTGTCTCTCCTGGTAGTTGATGGACTTATCACTGATTCAAATAATTCAAATACAATAAGGCTGTCAAGAACTTTTCAGGATGCTAATACCGGTTCCCTGCTGATTTCTGATGCGACTGTGTATATTACAGATGATAATGAAAATAGTACTTATCTGATAAACAAGGGTAATGGAATTTATAAGACCGACAGTGTCGGTTTCAGGGGTAGCCCGGGAAGGACTTACGTTTTGCACATTAAAACTGCGGAGGCGGAATATGAATCGGATCCATGCATAATGCAGAGCGTTCCCGATATTGACAGCATATATTTCGAAAAAGAGGAGGAGCTGATCAACAATGAAACCCAATCACAGAAAGGAATTAGAATATATCTTGACTCTAAAGGAGGTGATAAGAACCAATATTATCGCTGGTCTTTTGATGAAACATGGAAATTTAAAGTACCCTACCCGAAAAGGTTTAATTTTAATATGGCCGATAGTTCAATTACCGCGGTTGACAATGTTAAAGAGTTTTGCTGGAAAACCAGAAAATCTGGTGATATACTTATTTATTCCAACTCTTCAGGACAAACCCTTCCAATTAGAAAAGAACCAATATTTTTCATTGCCGCCGATCAATCTGACAGGCTACTGATTCAATACAGCATTCTTGTAAACCAATATTCTATCTCTAAAAATGAATATGATTTCTGGAATAACCTTAATCAGGTAAACGAAAGTGGTGCAGACATCTTTTCAAAATTACCATTTACAGTTGTAAGCAATATTAAAAATGTGAATAACCCTAAAGAAAGGGTATTAGGATTTTTTCAGGTTTCGGCTGTAAAACAAAGAAGAAAAAACATAACACTAAGTGACATTGCAGGACTGAATCTTCCTTTTTTTCACTATTCCTGCGAACGATTTGTAAAAGATCCCAGCGATTATCCAAAAGGGCCGGGGTTACCTCCAACTACCTGGGCCGAAATATACTCAATGTGGTGTGTGACTTCGGATTATTATTTTGTTGAACCTCAATATTCTTCCGGGAGTAATATTTCAAAGATGGTCTTTGCTAAACCAGAATGTGCAAATTGTGAATTGACCGGAACTTCAATAAAACCAGATTTCTGGGTAGATTTAAAATAATATGTATAAAACAACATCCGTGTTTTCGTACAGGATCATCTCAACCTCAACCTTAACCTGTTTTGTGATTTCTCAGTATACAATCTTAAAGCAGTATTTCGTCAATCTGTTTTCAGATTTACCAGTTCAAGCCTTGTAGCAGAAGCTTTAAGGACTTTAATAATAAGGTTTCTTATCCGTATAACATCATTAT
This sequence comes from uncultured Bacteroidales bacterium, assembly GCA_963823065.1. GTDB lineage: Bacteria > Bacteroidota > Bacteroidia > Bacteroidales > VadinHA17 > LD21. Next base: position 16,965 of record CAWGJX010000001.1, on the reverse strand, counting down.
TCACCGGAATGCTTCCATGATAGAAAAGGATTATTCCGGCAAGGGTTTCATAGTCATCCTGTTCACTTAGATGGAGTTGATTTAATAATTAGGGAATTGTTATTAATAAATATAATGAGTAAATTTGCTCATTATATTGAGTAAAATGTAATGCATGATAGAGCGATCACAATTACAGGTTATTACAAAAAGGATTTTAGAGCCAAGAAAGTTTATTCAGGTAATTCTTGGCCCTCGGCAGGTAGGAAAAACCATTATGGCATCTCAAATGTTGAGAAAGGTTAATATTGCCGGTCTTTTTGAATCGGCGGACGCAGTTGCTGCTGTTAATGCCGGTTGGATAGAACAAATATGGCAAACTGCCTTGTTAAAAATGAAAGCTCAGGCAGCTAAAGAATTTATTTTAGTAATTGACGAAATTCAAAAAGTACAGAATTGGAGCGAATCGATTAAGAGTTTATGGGATAGAGATTCTCTTAATGAAACGAACCTTAAACTGGTTCTGTTAGGATCGTCACGATTACTGGTACAAAAAGGATTGACAGAATCCTTAGCCGGGCGCTTCGAAACGATGTATTTGGGTCATTGGTCATTAACAGAGATGGAGGAGGCTTTTAACTGGAATGCTGACCAATATGCCTGGTTTGGTGGTTATCCCGGAGGAGCCGGATTAATTGAAGATGAAGTCAGATGGAAAAATTATATCAATAATTCCCTGATCGAAACCAGTGTTTCAAAAGATATTTTGATGCTGACCAGAGTTGATAAACCGGCTTTGCTAAAGCGTTTGTTTGAATTGGGTTGCCATTACTCAGGACAAATTCTTTCGTTTACCAAAATTCAGGGACAACTCCAGGATGCTGGCAATACAACAACTTTATCTCATTATCTGAATTTGCTTGATACGGCCGGCTTGTTAGCAGGTATAGAAAAATATGCAGCAAACGTTATCAGGAAGCGTTCATCGAGCCCCAGGTTTCAGGTTCATAATAATGCGCTTTTGAGTGCACAAATGAGTGAATATTTTAATGAAATTATCCAAAAGCCAAACAAATGGGGTCGTATCGTTGAGTCTTCGGTGGGAGCACATCTGATTAATCATTCAATATCGCAAAATTATACTGTTTATTACTGGCGGGAGAGGAATGACGAGGTAGATTTTATACTGGAAAGCCGCGGAAAGATTATTGCAATTGAAGTAAAAAGTAATGATTCGGAAAACAAAAAGGGGCTTGAAGTATTTAGAAATAAGTTTAATCCTGACAAATCGTACTTTGTCAGCAACAGAGGTCTCACTTGGCAAGAGTTTTTAAAAATCAATCCGATAGACCTGTTTTAACAGTTTTGTCTGTTTACTCCCGATAGCTATATAAATCCTCACATTATCATGACACCCCATGAATTGTCATCCCGAACGAAGTGAAGGATCCCCAAAATGTTTCACGAAATCTATCAAATTAAGCCACTTTCAGGGCTTAAAATTTCTAGTGTAAATATTCCCAAATCTTCTGATTATTCTATCTTCAGATTTACCAGTTCAAGCCTTGTAGATGAGGCCTTGAGCACTTTGATTATAATGTTCCTTATCCTTATAACATCATTATTCACAGGAATGCTTCCATGATGGAAAAGTATCATTCCGGCAAGTGTTTCATAATCATCCTGTTCGGGCAGATTGAGATTATACTTTTCATTCAGGTAGTCAATTTCAAGACGTCCTGAAAACACGTATTCTTTTGTCCCAATACTCTTTTCAATGAGATCCGTAGTATCATGTTCATCTTCAATGTCACCAACAATCTCTTCAAGAACATCCTCAATAGTAACCATACCAGAAGTTCCTCCGAATTCGTCTACAACAACCGCAATGTTCTTTTTCTCTTCAACAAATATCTTCAAGAGCTTATTGGCCGGCATCGTTTCAGGAACTATAGCCAGTTTTCTGATCATTGAGCTAATCTCTGAAGGATCTTTAAATATATCTTTCAATTCAAAATAGCCGATGATATTATCAATGGTATCCTGGTAAACCAGTATCCTCGATAGTCTGGTTTCCACAAATTTTTCCCTGAGCTGAGCGACTGAACTCTTTGATTCTATTGCCTCAATCTCTGTCCTGGGCACCATGCATTCCCTGAGTTTTACGTTTGAAAAATCGAGTGCATTCTGGAAGATCCTGATATCATGATGATCGGGTTCCGATTCCTCTTTAATCTGATTGCTATGGTTCACAAAATGATCAAGGTCGACTTTACTGAAAATTATATCTTCCTGTTTTTTATTTTCACGACTGATACCAAAAAATATCTTAATAAGCATGTTTGATGCAGCGACAGTAAATTTGCTTATGGGGTAAAAAAGCAGGTAAAATATAAAAGTCGGGATACTTAAAAACTTAAGAAAGAAATTCGGCGAAATTATAAAGATAGTTTTCGGAAGAAACTCAGCTAACAGGAGAATTATCGCAGTTGATAACAATGTATTTATAAGGAGTACCAAAACTTCAGATCCAAGTACAGGAGTAAGTAAGCTTCCAAGGATTTTGGAGAAAACCAAACCATATATGACCAGTGAGAAATTATTGCCAATCAGCATTGTAGCAATATACTGACCGGGATTATCTGTAAAATGTTTAATTATTCTCGATCCAAACACCCCTTGTTTTCGGTCAAGCTCAATACGCAGCTTGTTGGAAGCAATAAATGCAATCTCCATACCCGAGAAGAACGCTGACAGGATTATTGCGAGAAGAATTATCAGAATTAAATTCATACATTAAAGTTTGCTCTTCTTCCTCTGTCTGTGTCTTATCCAGGCGAATAAGAAGCAGATCAGGGACATAAATGCAAAGATAAGTATTTTACCTGATCCTCCGGTTAAAAAGAGTCTGATACCTCCAAGTATACAAAGAGCTCCTGTAACAATCCAGATAATTTCCATTATAAGAAGGGAGCTACTCTTCATTATTTAAGATATATGTCCCAGTGGCTTTCATAATTTTCCTGTTGTTCAGATGGGAATCTGATTGGAAGCCTATTCCCTGAGTCAATTGATCTTCACTTGTAATCTTAACGAATCTGTCAGTATAAATGAGATCTTTTTCCTGATTCCAGAACAGTAACTCAGTTTCAAGTCGTTCATCTTTATCATTAACCACAACCACGCTGTCTCTGAGTTCCCAAAGATTATTATTTGTGTATTTCGCATACCTTGCTGTTATTTTTGCCTGAGCAGAATCTTTTCCGTTATAAAAAACAACTTTTAAACCATTTCTGAATTCTGCATAAGGAGGATCAGCTTTATCATATTTTTCAACCAAAGGCGCAGACAATACAAACTGAACCCGTCCGGAGTCAGTTACTGTGGTCTTGAAATCTTTAACAGTCAGTGAAGGAAGCGTGAGAAGATCAGACTTTGGAATGACGGGAATCTTATTTTGACAAGAGGATAAAAAAATGCTCAGGGTAAATGAAAAGAGTAAAAATGCTCTGAATTTTAACATTTGATGGTTCAATTGATTTTTTGATACGAACCTTAGCCCTGTTGAAGATATCTATTCATACTTCTTCTTTAGAAACCAGTTGTCATAAAGATTCAAACTGATTCCCATCGTGAGATAGTCTTCATTGTGAAGACTGTTGGCCAACGACCCTGTTTTCCGGGTAAAATCGAGAAAAAGATTTATTATTGATGGCATTGTTGCCGGTATATGTCTCATAGGTATACCTATTCCAATGCTTGCTCCATATTCTTTTAGTTGTTCACCATTGACAATCAGATAGTTATTATCCATGTGAGCACCAATACGGTATTCAAATCTTTTCATTAAACTATAATTTGAATATTTGTCAGGTATATACTCAGCCCCGAAAAGAAGAGATTTGGTATCCGCAGCATAACCTGTGGAGCCCGGAATTTTTGAAGCTGACCATTTTGAAGTTGTATAATCAAATTCGGCCGTAAACTTATCTTTCTTGCCAAATGAGACACCAAATTTAAGGTTCTCAGGAATAAATGTTTTGGCATTGTTATTAGCTGTGTAGCTAATAGTGTCAATCATTCCATAAGCGCTAAACGCTGAAGACATCTGATTATATTTAGTATTATAATTTTTCCCCGAAGTAAGAGATGCACCAATATTTATAAAATAATTGTTTTTAAGCGAAGCTGTATATTGAAATCCATAGTCGAAATTAATTCCATTAAGATTGAGTGTCTCATCATTCTTATTATTAAAAACAGTCGTATAATCTCCAAAAGTAAATTGATTTGTTCTCGTTAACTCTCCCGTCAGAAATGTCATATTGACGCCAAGTGATAAATTTTTGATTATCTGAATTCCAGTACCGAGAAAAAGTTTAGAAATGCCTCCCGAACCTATATGATCTGTTGCATAAGCACCTACGTTGGGGTCATACCCGGGGCTGGAAGATGTAACTACATCTGAAATTTTGTAATACCCGGAACTCCATGGAACTATTCCGACTGCAAAACCCCATCTTTTTGAGATTGGGAATCCCATTATGAGGTGATTAAAATTTAAATCGCTTGAAGAATAAGTAGATCCGCCATTTGCTATAGAATTTCTGCCGTAATCCACGCCAAAATCAAAAACAAATGACAAAGTATCAAGGCTGCTGTAAGATGCAGGATTTGTATAGTATATAGCAGAGTTATCCCTCATCGCAGTTCCAACACCTCCCATTCCAAGACTTCTGAAAGGTCCTTCGGGTTGTAAACTGCCTAGATTAAACCTGGAATAGGGTGTGTTGATATTTTTTTGTCCGGATGCAGTGTAGCCAGCACAGAATAGTGAAATAAAGATGATAATTATTAGTTTATTTTGCATTGTATTCCAGAATATAATTTAAACCATCAGTCACAATATCAGGCATATATGCGATTTGATAATTGATTTTGTCTTTAAGTAGTTCACCGTCTCCGCCTGTAAGCACTAATTTGAATTCAATATGTTTATTTTCAAACGTGCGAATATACTCATTTATTTCATAAATGATCCCTGTTATCACTCCGGCAAGAATTGCATCGGTAGTATTTCTCCCCGGATTCGTGAAATTTTCAGTCACAGATATAAGTGGTAGTCTGTCAGTAAATTTGTTTAAAGCTTTGAATCTCATAGTTAGTCCGGGTGATATGTTGCCTCCCTTATATACTCCGCCTGATAGAAAATCAAAAGTTAATGCAGTACCGGCATCAATAACCAGGACTTCCTTTTCTGCAAAAATGCTGAATGCGCCGGCAACAGCAGCGATCCTGTCGGATCCAAGTGTCTCAGGTGTGTCATATTCAATATTAAACGGAAGTTTTGATTTATGAGATAATATATGTACAAATGGAATGTTAGACAAGAAAAGCTCGTATATGAATGGGGGTATCTCTTTCACTGAAGAGACAATAGCCTGTTGTACCTTAATTGCCGTTAATTCCTTTTCCAGGTCCTCACAGCTCAATCCATTTATCCGGGTCTGAGAAATCAGGGTATTACCTTCAAAAACTGCCAGTTTTGTACTTGTATTCCCTATGTCAACTATAAGATTCATAGTGTAAAAATAATAAATTTTTGCCCACTACCTTCCTTGGCCGTTTCGTAGAAGATGGCGCGGATTTGCAATCCGTGCCTCTTCTGGAACGCTAAGCACGGATTACAAATCCGCGCTTAGGGGTCAAGTGGTTGGGCGGCCATCCTGGTGTGCATCAAATATCTCATTCAGCACCCTGATCGCACTCTTTACTGACTTAATATCATTGACGGTAAGACTCAGTTTTGACGCCTTCTGTTTCATGTTCATTTGTCTTTGTTTTTTGTTTACATAATTCATTATTGAAACAAAAAGAGCGCTTCTGTAAAACGATGAATTGGCATCAGAAATGAAATAAGCAATAAGAAGATTGTTTTTAAGAAGTATCTTTTCAATTCCGATTTTTATAGCTATCCATTTGATTCTGACGATATCAAGAAGTGCCTGCGCCGGTTGGGGTATGGCTCCGAATCTGTCAATAAGCCGCTTCTCAAAGGAACTGAGTGCCTCTTCAGAGTTAATCTCGTTAAGCTCTTTATATAGACGGATTCTCTCTGAAATATTTGAGATATATTCATCGGGGAACATAATTTCTAAATCTGTATCAATTTGGAAATCAGATATAAATAACTTCCGGTCCTCCGGTCTTTTCTGTAATGAAACCTTTTCCTCAGACGCAGCATGATCATCTAAATCAGCTTCTTTCAGTTCAGTCATTGCTTCATTTAGGATGCGCTGATAGGTTTCAAATCCTACATCTGCAATAAATCCGCTCTGTTCACCTCCGAGCAGGTTTCCTGATCCTCTTATATCCAGATCCTGCATGGCAATATTAAATCCGCTCCCCAGCTCCGAAAATTCCTCAATTGCCTTGAGCCTTCGTCGGGCTTCATGGGTGAGAGTGCTCAGGGGAGGAGCCAGCAGGTAACAGAAAGCTTTCTTATTTGACCGCCCTACGCGGCCTCTGAGCTGATGCAATTCTGACAATCCAAAATGATGAGCATCATTAATGAAAATTGTATTCGCGTTTGGGATATCAAGTCCCGACTCAATAATTGTCGTTGCAAGTAAAACATCGTAGTCGCCCTGTATAAAATCATACATCACATTCTCAACATGCTTGCCATCCATCTGCCCGTGTACAATCGCGGTTTTAACATTCGGGCAGATACGATTTATCTGTGCTTCAATCAGCTTAATATTCTCTACTCTGTTATGAATAAAAAATACCTGTCCATTCCTTGATACCTCATATTCGATTCCTTCCTTAATAATTTCTTCATTAAATCCGTGTAATTCGGTAACTATCGGCATCCTGTTTGGAGGAGGAGTATTGATGATAGAAAGGTCCCTGGCTCCCATAAGTGAAAATTGCAGAGTCCGGGGTATTGGTGTTGCAGTTAATGTAAGTGTATCAACATTTGATTTTATTTTCTTCAGTTTATCTTTTACTGAAACGCCAAAACGCTGTTCTTCATCTATAACGAGAAGTCCAAGATCTTTAAATTTAACGTCCTGACCAACAAGTTTATGCGTACCAATTATTATATCGATTTTCCCTTCTGACAACTGTGAGAGGATCTTTTTTTGTTCGGCGGGTTTTTTGTGACGACTGATATATTCAATATTACAGGGGAATCCTTTCAATCGTGAAGAGAATGTCTTATAATGCTGAAGAGCAAGGATAGTGGTAGGAACCAGTACAGCAGTCTGCTTACTATCGCCAGCAGATTTGAAGGCAGCTCTGATGGCTATCTCGGTTTTACCAAAACCTACATCTCCGCAAACCAACCTGTCCATGGGGTGCCCGGCCTCCATATCTACCTTAACTGCATTGGAAGCGCTTAGTTGATCAGGTGTATCTTCGTATATGAATGAGGCTTCAAGTTCACGCTGAAGGTATGAATCGGGAGAAAATGAATAGCCGGGTGACGCCATTCTCTTCGCATAAAGTAATATCAGATCTTTTGCAATGTCTTTAACTCTCGATTTAGTAGCCTGTTTCAGTTTTTGCCAGGCCCCGGATCCCAGTTTGTAAATTTTTGGTTCAGAATTATCTTTTCCTTTGTATTTAGATATCCTGTATAAAGAATGAATACCAACATAAAGAATATCATTATCACGGTACACCAGTTTTATTGCCTCCTGGATCTTCCCATTCACCTCTATTTTCTCCAGACCCCCGAATTTACCTATACCATGATCGATATGAACAACATAATCTCCAGGGTTAAGTCCGGTAAGCTCTTTAACTGATATGCTTTCTTTCCTGGTAAAGTATCCTCTGATTCTGAATTTATGATATCTGTCGAAGATCTGGTGATCGGTAAATACGGCTATTTTCAGATCATGATCTGTGAAGCCGCCATGGAGGTTGACAAGAAGGGAGGTAAAGTGAGTTTCAGGATTGATCTCCGAAAAAATTTCTCTGAGCCTCTCTATTTGTGATTCACTCTCTGAGATAATATAAGTTGTATATCCTTCAGCATTATTTGATAATAGCTTTTCAGCAAGGAGTTCAAAATTTTTATTAAAAACCGGCTGAGGTTCTGTATGAAATTCAAACCTGGTCCCGGGCTCAACCCGGCCATGCCTCCCAAATTCAATCATCCTGAATTTTTCGCAATTTTCCAGAAAGCGGTTTCCGGTCATAATGATCTCTTTCTTATCTGATATCTGACCCGAATCTTCTCTTTGGCTTGTCTGAAAATATATATTGTTTATCTTTTCCCTTATGTATTCTGAGTCCTCAATCCATATGAGTGAAGATGGCGGCAGGAAATCAGTAAAAGAATCATTTATTTCTTCAATTGAAATATCCTGTATATTAGGAATTATTGAAATTTGTTTATGAAAGCTAACCGACAACTGATCATCTGTATTGAAGGATCTTATAGTCTCGACTTCTTCCCCAAAAAAATCAATCCTGTAAGGCAGATCAGCTGAATAAGAAAATACATCAGCAATACTCCCCCTGATAGAATATTGGCCGGGCTCATAAACAAAATCTGTCCGGGTAAAATTATATTCATGGAGCATCTCTTCAAGAAATTCGAGAGAGATTTTATCCCCTTTATTAATATTAAAGGTGTTTTTTTTCAGATTTTTCCTGCTTACAACCTTTTCCATAACCGACTCAGGATAGGTAACAACTATACCCTTTCGTTTCCCGGAGGCAAGATGATTGAGGACTTCAGTACGAAGGACGATATTAGCAGGTTCGGTTTGCTCATACTGAACTGATCTTTTATATGTCGACGGGAAAAAAAACACCGACTCCTCCCCAAGCAACGAAATAAGATCGTTGTAAAAATATGCAGCATCTTCTTTTTCAGGAATGATCACCAAATGGGTTGTCTGAGTTTTATGAAACGCCAATGATAGAACCGTTGATCGGGAGGATCCTGAAAGGCCTTCCAGATGGAAGTTTTCAGACTTATCATTATTTATTGCATCTATCAGCTTATTTAGTACCGGATGGTTATTATAATGGTCTGTTATCTGGTTCTCTTTCATGAACTGGCAGCGAAATTTATATAATCAGAATAATTTCGCAAAGATAATGATCCTGAGTGAAGAACAGAAACAATCATCACACCTGTCGGGCAAGAAATTCTTCGATCTTCGTTATCATGTTTTTTGACCCGACATAAAAAGGAGACCTCTGATGGAGAGATTTTGGACCCGTATTCAGTATATTGACTTTTCCATCACTGGCCATGCCTCCTGCCTGTATTGCAATGAATGCAATAGGATTGCATTCATAAACAATTCTTAATTTTCCATTTGGTACTTTGTCATTCTCCGGATAAAGAAAAACACCTCCCTTTAGCAGATTCCGGTGGAAATCAGATATAAGGGACCCAATATAGCGGGATGTGTATGGTCTTCCGGATTCTTTATCAATTTCCTGGCAATATTTAATGTACTTTTTTATTCCCTCAGGAAAATGAATGTAATTTCCTTCATTAATCGAGTAAATATGTCCGTCAATTGGTGTTTTTATATCAGGGTGAGATAAACAAAATTCCCCGAGAGACGGATCAAGAGTAAAACCGTTGACCCCTTTTCCTGTTGAAAATACTAACATGGTAGAGGAGCCATAGATAATATATCCTGCGGCGACCTGTTTGGATCCTGGCTGAAGAAAATCTGCATTTTTTACTTTTTCACCACGTCCGGTAATTCTGGTATATATTGAAAAAATTGTGCCAACCGAAACATTAAAATCAATATTTGAAGATCCATCGAGAGGATCAATACATACAATATATTTTGCATTGGAAGCCAGAGGATCTGAAAAGATGATTTCATTCTCATTTTCCTCAGTCGCAATACCGCAGCATTCCCCACTTGAAAGCAGTGAACCAATAAACACTTCATCGGCATATACATCAAGTTTCTGCTGATTCTCACCTTGAATATTTACTTCTCCTGTATTTCCGATAATGTCAACCAATCCGGCTTTGTTTATCTTTTTATTTACCATTTTTGCAGCAGTGCCGATATGATGCAGAAGGGTAGATAACTCACCCTTAGCATACGGAAAATCCTTCTGCTTCCGGATAATAAAATCGTTGAGAGTGGTAATATTGTAATTTCCCATGATATCGTTATCGACATAATGACAATCAATGTTTTATAATGTTCATGAGTAAGTTGGATATTCTCATTGAAACGGTAAATTGCCCCCCTTCCCCCCTAAACTACTCTTTGTACACAAATATCGTAATTTTGATTGTTAATAACTACTTTGGTCGTGTTAATATAAATATCTGAATATCAATGTATTACATTTGTAAAACTGATTAGTTTTTCGTACATTAAGTGCATGATTAACAGACAGTTTGACGGTTTTTACCAAGGTATTCTACCCGATTCAAGAATTGAAAAACGAGCAGAAAAAGTTATGGCTGATATGTTGAATTTTGGTAATGTTGTAGTTAATAAGTTTTGTACCACTAATACTAAAAGAAAAGGTGCTTACAGAATGCTAAACAACAACAGTTTTGACCATAAATATCTTGCAGAGGGACTCTACAGGGTTTGTAAGAACAATGACGAACCGGTGCATCTACTTTGTATTCAAGATACTACAGAGTTGAATTTTACTGATCATATAGACAGGATGAGAGAAGAGGATAAGGACATAGGTCCTGTTACGAAGAATGATAATGCAGGCTTTTTCTGCCATCCTGTGCTTGTTATAAATCCATCACACCAACTTCCGATAGGGATATCCGATGTTAACATATGGAACAGAAGTTGGGAAAAACTTTCTAGGCATGAACGTGATTATAAGCACCAGGATATAAAAGAGAAAGAGTCCTATAGATGGATTAGCAGTACAAAAAGAACCAAAGATTTGCTTACAAAAGCTTCATGCCTGACATTCATTGGAGACAGGGAATCTGATATATACGATGAGTTTGCCCATGTTCCGGATAAGAGAACCCATCTGCTGATAAGATCAAGTATCAACCGGAGATTGTTTGGTGAGGATCAGAAACTTTTTGAAAAGCTTGAATCTTCAAATCAACGAGCAAGTTATGATCTGGAAATTAGACATAATCGCAAAAGGAAAAAACGAAAAGCCAGGATGTCTCTTAAATACGAAAGAGTAAAGATACAGCATCCTGTAAACAAAGAAATTGGGAATAAACCTGCATATGTTGAAATGTGGGCTATCGAAGCAAAAGAACTTCCAGAAACCATTCCCGCCAATGAAACACCCATCTTATGGAGACTTTTAACAACACATATTATAAGTTCTCCGGAAGATGCATTAAGATGTGTGGATTGGTATAGTCAACGGTGGTTCATTGAAGAACTCTTCAGGGTCATAAAGAGTAAGGGCCTGATGATTGAATCAGCTCAACTTGAAACAGGTGAGGGTCTTAAAAAACTTGCTGTAATGGCTTTGCAGGTAGCATTGACAACCATGATCCTTAAGCTATCCTTAACAAACATCCATGAGATCAAAGCCACTTTGATCTTTTCCGAAGAACAATTAAACTTTCTCAAGATCTATATGCCGGAAATAGAAGGAAAGACACAGAAACTTAGCAATCCATTTACAGAAGGGACACTGCCATGGGTTGCATGGGCAATGGGTAGAATAGGTCATTGGGGTGGTTATATGTCGCAAGGTCCACCCGGTTACATCACTATAAAGACAGGTCTGGACAGGTTCAATGAATTATTAGATGGATTTAGGGTTGCAATGAAATATTTTAAAATAAAAGATGTGTACAAAGAGTAGCCCCCCTAAAGGGGGGTAAAATCTCAGTCTATCAATAATTTCATCAGGAACACCGGATTGGTCACCCTTTAGGGGGACAGCCGCGCAGAGGCAGGGGGGGTCTCCCGGAAATAAATGGTGCAACTTTGTGCCTTTGTGACTTGGTGACAAAGAATCTTTTATAATTTAGAGCCAAATTATCAAAACATGAAGGTTTATAAGTTCGGAGGAGCATCAGTGAAAGATGCAAGTGGGTTAAGAAATCTCGCAAAAATAGTATCAAAAGAACCTGATAATCTTATAGTTGTCGTTTCTGCTTTTGGGAAAACAACGAATTCTCTTGAGAAAGTGCTGGAAGTATGGCTTGCCGGAGATAAAACCTTCATTTCCCTGTTGGATGAGGTCTATGCTTACCATTTGTCTGTAATAGCAGATCTTTTCTCTCCCGGTTCAGCTGTCAAAAGAAAATTAGATGCTTCATTTGCACTGCTTCGGAATTATTTACTGACATCGAATACTGGCATATACGATTACAATTACGATCAGGTGGTATCATATGGTGAAATATGGTCAACAATAATTGTTGCAGAATTTCTGAAAGAGAATAGTCTTGATGCTGAGTGGTGTGATATCAGAGAAAACCTGCTTACTGACGAGACCTACCGCGACGCTAATATACTGTGGGACGAAAGCAATACAAAATTGCACAGTACTTTTGATTTCAGTAAAAAGAAGATCTATGTTACCCAGGGTTTCATTGGAAGTACAGTGGCTGGCGATAGTACAACACTTGGAAGGGAAGGATCAGATTATACTGCTGCTATACTTGCTAATGTGTTTGATGCCGGGTGTGTTGTCGTCTGGAAAGATGTCCCCGGGATACTGAATGCAGATCCAAAATGGCTCCCCGGAGCACGGAAGATGGACGAGATATCTTATAAGGAAGCTGTTGAAATGTCTTTCTCTGGTGCAAAAGTAATTCACCCAAAAACAATTAAACCGCTGCATAATAAGAATATTCCTCTTATTGTAAAATCCTTTCTCACTCCTGATGAGGACGGTACAGTTATATGGGCTGATGCTACCTTGAAGGAGGTTATGCCGGTTTTCATTAAAAAAGAAAGCCAGATACTTATTTCAATTACGCCAATTGATTTTTCGTTTGTAATGGGCGATAACCTGAGCAGGATTTTTAATTCTTTTATTAAACATGGAATAAAAGTGAATCTTGTGGAAGCAAGTGCCGTTAATATTGATGTTTGTGTGGATGACGACAGGGTAAAGGTCAATAAACTGATCAGCGATCTCAAAACTGAATATTCAGCCATATATAACGAGAAAATCGAGATGCTCACAATACGACACTACACACCTGAGGCTATTGATTTAGTAACGGGTGGGCGTGAAATCCTGCTTGAACAGAGGACGAGGAGTACAGTGCGGTTTGTGGTTAGAGAAGACCCCTCTGTCGCTGCGCGACATCTCCCCTAAATAAACACCCCTGGGGGTAGTCTCTGGAAAGCTGAGGGGGTCTTATCTGTCAAACATCAGTCTCTGTCCCCGGTAATCTTCATTTATCAGGCCATTATCATAAACAATGGTTCCGTTGACAATTGTCTTAACCACTTTTGATTGAAATGTAACACCTTCAAATGGGGACCATCCGCACTTATAGAGAAGATTATCTTTTGAAACAGTCCACTGGGCGGAAGGATCAACAAGACAAAGGTCAGCCTGATATCCTAAGCGTATAAAACCTCTTTTCCTGATATTAAATAGAATAGCAGGATTGTTGCACATCATCTCAACAATTTTTTCGAGACTGAAAATCTTTCTGTGCCATAGTTCAAGCATCAGAACAAGGGTATGTTGAATCAGCGGTCCTCCCGATGGTGCTTTAAAATAGCTGTTTCTTTTTTCAGCGAGAGTGTGAGGTGCGTGGTCAGTGGCAATAATATCGATGAGGTTATTATTTACACCATTTATCAAAGCGTCTCTGTCAAACCTTGTTTTTATAGCTGGATTCCATTTTATAAGGGTTCCAAGGTCATTATATGAAGTATCGTCAAACCATAAATGATGAACACAAACCTCTCCGGTAATTCGTTTTTCTTTCAGAGGTAAACTATTATCGAAAAGCTTCAGCTCATCCGCTGTTGAGAGATGAAGGATATGCAATCTTGTATTATATTCTCTTGCAAGATTGACAGCATGAGATGAAGATTTAAAACAGGCTTCACGACTGCGTATCATGGGATGCATACTGATTGGAACCTCTTCTCCGTACTTTTCCCTGTATATTTCACTGTTTTTTCTGATAGTGGGTTCATCTTCACAATGAGCAGCAACCGGGAGGGTAGTTCTGGCAAAAAGTTCTTTCAGTGCAGTTTCATTGTCAACGAGCATATTACCTGTCGATGATCCCATAAATAGTTTTATTCCGCAAACAGCAGACTTATCTATCTTCATGACTTCATCGATGTTCGTATTTGTTGCCCCAGAAAAAGGAAAAATTGGTGAATGAGTTTTCTGAGCCTATCACGTATTTTTCATTAAGCAGATCAATAGTAACAGTTTGTGGATTTGTGTTAGGCATATCCATGAACGAAGTAACACCGCCTGCCACAGCAGCTCGCGATTCGCTATAGATATCTCCTTTGTAGGTAAATCCTGGCTCTCTGAAATGTACCTGATCATCAATTATGCCAGGAAGCAGCAACAAGCCTGCAGCATCGATGATTTTTGACTCGTTTGGGATCTTAAACTCCTCAGCCGACCCTATTGAATCAATAATTTCATCCTTAATGAGAAGATCCCCCCGGAATGTTCTTCCTTCATTTATTATTGTTGCGTTTTTAATTAAGATGCTGCTCATGATAGTTTTTCCCCTTTTTGGCCCCCCTGCCCCCCTAAAGGGGGGTAAATTCTCTGGTTGTTAATTAATTCATTGATGAAACCGAATAAGTCCCCCTATAGGGGGACAGCCGTGCAGCGGCAGGGGGCTCTTAGTCTTTGATGAACATGCTTCTTATCTTCATTCTAAGCACTCCCCACAATGCTTCATTAAATATTCCTCCTGTCATTTTTGAAGCACCTAATTTTCTATCAGTAAAAATGATTGGAACCTCCACTATCTTATATCCCAGTTTCCAGGTTTTAAACTTCATTTCAATCTGGAAACCATATCCTTTTGATTTGATCTTATCCAGTCTGATTCTTTCAAGAACTTCCCTTCTATAACATTTGAATCCTGCGGTAGTGTCCATAATTTTCATGCCGGTGATGCCTCTCACGTAAATTGAGGCAACGTATGACATTAAAACCCTTGACAGTGGCCAGTTAACAACATTAACACCGCTAATATACCTTGATCCTATTGCCAGATCAGCGCCATTTTCTATACAGGCTTTATGAAGTTTAATCAGATCGTGCGGATCATGCGAGAAATCGGCATCCATTTCATAAATAAAACTATAACCTTTTTCGAGGGCCCATTTAAATCCGGCTATATAAGCTGTTCCCAGCCCGAGCTTCCCAGGCCTTTCGATCAGAAAGAGATTCTGATACAATTTCTGAAGATCTTTAACGATCGTTGCCGTGCCGTCAGGAGAATTGTCATCAATAATAAGAATATCAAATATTATTGGCAGTGAAGAAATCGATTTAATAATTGCTTCAATGTTTTCCCTCTCCTTATATGTAGGTATTATAACTATATTTGGAACTTCATTCATAATAGTGCGAAAATAAGGAAATTCGTTAAACAGAAATTAAATCAATAAGATTATTTGAATTTATCTTAGTTTTATCGGGACGAAATGATGTAAATTAGGTTAATACAAGGTATTCAATTCTGTTAATATAATAAAAGATAGGGAAAGCTGGTAATTATTTTATATGAAAACACGTATTTGGGTTCTTTTTTCAGTTCTCTTAATTAGTTCAGACGCATTTTCTCAGAAACTCGACTGGCGGCTTGATTTCTTTAATTTTTTTGACAATACTGAGTTTGGAAGATCTGCAGTTAAGATTCCGCAAACGATGGCGGGTGCTATGATTGCTCCTGAAGCCGGAGTTGTATGGGATACTTTAAATAAAGTGAACGCCGGTGTCAACCTGTTGCATGAATACGGCAGTCCATATGTTATTGACAGATTTTATCCCACATTATATTACGAATCTGACAGGGGGCCTATGAAATTCCTCATGGGTGCATTTCCTCGCGCCAGGGTAATAGGAAATTATCCGCGTCTGTTCTTTCAGGACTCTATATATTATTATCGTCCTAATATAAATGGCATTTTCTGTGAATACCGGAAAAACGATAATTATTTTAATATATGGCTCGATTGGACAGGGCGCCAGTCGAAAACTGTAAATGAAGAATTTTTTATTGGTTTTAGCGGAAGATATAAGACCGGTATTTTCTATCTGGAGCATTTTGGTGCAATGTTTCATTATGCCGGAAAGATGAATCCGGTTGTTGAAGAGCCCCTGCATGATAATCTCTTGTTTCATACTGCCGCAGGGATTGACCTTTCAAAAAATACTGTTTTCAGTAAGCTTGAAGCAAACGCAGGGTGGGTTGTAAGATTAGAACGTTCACGTGCTGACAATTCGGGTTGGATTTCATCAAACGGGTTTCTAACGGAACAAAGGATTGAATACAGATGGTTAGGGCTTTTCAACACATTCTTCAGGGGTGATGACATGATGCATTATTACAAACAACTGGGAAATAAGCTATATTGGGGTGATCCGACTTACAGGGCGGGGACATCTGATCGAGCCGATTTCTATATAAGTTTTCTCCGTAGCAACACCGTTTCTTTGGATCTTACATATTCTCTTACGTTTATGGAGAATCGTATGTACCATGAGCAGATGCTTAAATTAATGGTCAATCTTAACTCACTAAAAGATTAGATCGCGTAAAGCACAGATTACCAGTCCAATAAATTCAACTTTAATTATTTTGAGAAAAAATTGAGTTTTTTCTATTCGTTTGCTTGCAGGGAAAAAAGCAATTTATATCTTTGCACCCGCTTTACGACAAAGAGTTTATTGAAAGGTTGAAAAGATAGGATTCCGGCACCGGTGAGAAAGGGTAGAAGGGGAGGATTAAGTATCGGAAAAATATCTCAATTATTTTTGGTTAGGAAGATCAGATGTATTAGATTTGTC